>NZ_JIBO01000010.1 GCF_000688655.1 Lonsdalea quercina subsp. quercina
CCCGAAGCCCAAAGCCCAAAGCCCAAAGCCCAAAGCCCAAAGCCCAAAGCCCAAAGCCCAAAGCCCAAAGCCCAAAGCCCAAAGCCCAAAGCCCAAAGCCTATTTGCTCCTTGCCCTTTGCCATCATCTGGCGTTGCCCACCTATCTTCCGCGGTACTCCGCCTGTGTTCAGAAACCTAACGCGTATAGCCGGCAGGCGCTTTGTCCGCTGGTATCCGCCCCTCTCAGTTCACTTCCACTCATCACTAGACGACCGGTCTATTTAATGTTAACTTAGTGTTATGACTTCGATAAGCAAGACGAAACAGACCCGTCAACAAATCCTCGATACCGGCCGTTTATTGGTGTTGCGTCAGGGTTTTGTCGGCGTCGGCCTCAAAGCGATTCTGGATGCCTGCCACGTGCCTAAGGGATCGTTCTATCACTACTTTGCTTCCAAAGAGCAGTTCGGTTGCGAATTGCTCGCGGATTATGTCAATGAATATCAGCAGCGTCTGGATACGCTGCTCAGCGCAGAGTCGGGAAGCGGTCGCGAGCGATTAATGCGTTACTGGACCGCGTGGATAGACGATCCGCTGCTGGGCGGCTGGGCTGAACACTGCCTGGTGGTCAAGCTGGCTGCGGAGGTCGCCGATCTCTCCGAAGCTATGCGGCGGACATTGTGCGACGGCGTGTCACACCTGGTGGCGCGTATCGCCGAGACGGTGGGCGAGGGGCAAGCGGATGGTTCGTTACGATTGTCCCTGCCGCCTGCGGAAACTGCGCAAACGCTGTATCAGCTGTGGCTGGGCGCCGCGCTATTGTCCAAGCTGGGCAAGGATAAAGCGCCGTTGTACCAGGCATTGATAACTACCGAATTATTACTTCCCCCCGCAGGGGGCCTTAAGGACGCCGAAAAGGTTAGCGGCGTATCTTTATCCTCTTTTTAGGAGTCTTGTATGAACATTCTGATGGTATTAACGTCGCACGATCGCCTTGGTAATACCGGCAAGAAAACGGGTTTCTGGTTGGAAGAGTTTGCGGCCCCTTACTACGTCTTCAAGGATGCGGGTGCGGCAATCACATTGGCGTCCCCACAGGGCGGGCAGCCGCCGCTGGATCCGGTCAGCGACGCACCGGAAGCGCAGACTGCCGCGACAGAACGTTTTAGGCAGGATACGGACGCTCAGAACGCGCTGAGCTGTACGGCGAAACTGGCTGAAGTCAATGTGGCCGACTTCGACGCGGTGTTCTATCCCGGCGGACATGGGCCTCTGTGGGATCTGGCGGAAAGTGCCGACTCCATCTCGCTGCTTGAAGCGTTCGACCGTGCAGGGAAACCGCTGGGGCTGGTCTGCCATGCGCCTGGCGCGTTGCGTCACGTTCGCAGTGCCGACGGCGAACCGCTGATCAAAGGCCGCAAAGTAACCGGATTCTCGAATAGCGAAGAAGCCGCGGTACAGCTGACTGAGGTGGTTCCGTTCCTGATTGAAGACGAATTTAAGCAGTTGGGCGGGCGCTATGAAAAAGGCGCCGACTGGCAGCCCCATATTGTCACCGACGGCCTCCTGACCACGGGCCAAAACCCGGCGAGTTCAGAAGGGGTCGCCCAGGCTTTGCTCAAGCAGCTGGCCTAACCCGCATTTTTATTTCGGAGTGAATCATGAGTTCTTCATTAACTGCGGCCTCTCTGGCCGCCACCGTCGCAGACATGAAACGTGCGCACGTGCAGGACGGGCCTGCCAGTAGTGAATTGCGCCGCGACCGTATTGAGCGCGCCATTCAGTTGCTGACTCGCCATCATCAGGAGCTGGAAGCGGCGGTTCGCGCCGACTACGGCCACCGTAGCCCTTATCAGACCGTCATGGCGGATATTCTGGGAACCGTGAACTCGCTGAACTACGCCCGCGAAAATCTGGCTCAGTGGATGCAGCCTGACGAACAACCCGCGCCGGGGCCGGGTATGCACGCGCGCGTGCAATATCAACCGCTTGGGGTGGTCGGCATTATCAGTCCGTGGAACTTTCCGCTGAATCTGGCGTTTCGTCCGCTGGCGGGCGTCCTTGCCGCCGGTAACCGTGCGTTGATCAAGCCTTCTGAGCTAACGCCGCGCACGGCTGAACGGCTGGCGGACTTGGTCGCGCGTTACTTCGACCCGCTGGAAGTGACGACCGTGCTGGGTGATGCGGACGTCGGCAAGGCGTTTAGCGCGCAGGCCTTTGATCACCTGATCTTCACCGGCAGCACCAGCGTCGGCCGTCACGTCATGCGAGCGGCCGCGGAGAATCTGGTGCCTGTGACGCTGGAACTGGGCGGAAAGTCACCGGTGATGGTCGATACCGATGCCGATATCCAGACGGCGGCCGAGCGCGTGATGACGGTCAAGACGTTTAACGCCGGACAGATCTGCATGTCGCCGGACTATGTGCTGCTGCCAGAGTCCGCTCGCGATGCATTTGTGACGCATGCGCGTGCCTTTATCGCTGAAACGTTCCCAACGTTGTCGGATAACCCCGATTACACCGGCATCATCAGCGATCGTCACTTTCAGCGGTTGCAGCAGCTGCTGGCCGATGCGCGTGAAAAAGGGGCCACGATCATCGAACTTTCCGCTGAAGGTGAATCGGGCGTCGCACTTCCGCAGCGTAAGCTGCCGCCAACGGTAGTGTTAAACGTGACTGACGATATGTTGGTTATGCAGGAAGAAATTTTCGGACCGATTCTACCGTTGAAAACCTACGTTAATCCGGAAGAAGCTGTTGCCTATATCAACGCGCATCCGCGTCCGTTGGCGGCCTATTACTTTGGTCAGGACCCGGTGCGTCAGCGTGAATTCAGCGAGCGCACGACGTCCGGCGCATTGGTGGTGAACGACATCATGACGCAGGCCACAATCGAAAGCGTGCCGTTCGGCGGCGTGGGCGCGTCCGGCATGGGCGCCTATCATGGCATCTACGGCTTCCGCCGCTTTAGTCATGCCAAAGCGGTGGTGGTGCAGAGCCACGGCGGCGAATACAATCTGCGGATGCGCGCGCCTTATGGTCCGAAAATGGCGGAGCTTGAATCCGTACTAAAACCTTAATCGCCCGAACCGCCTTCCTTGGGCCGTGGATTTCCTGCGGCCCACATTCTCTCCTGTCCTTACGTTAATCACTCAGCAACGTGGGGTCGTGACCTAAGCTGAGCTTTCTACCGCGCAGAACAACTCCGCGCGTGTTTTCCCTTCTGCCACCACGGCTTATTTGACCGTTGTATGAAATGTGTCGTTGCGCGCATTCAGCTCGGAATTAACATCTTGCAGGACTGTCAAAACATTCGATGATGCAACGCGATGGTTCTGTACCGAGAGGTCCGAGTTGTTGGAGCCACCGATATTCAATGATGTTGTCATGTTCTGATCGTGAAGGATATAGCGTTTATGGTGACCCGCTCTAGACTGCCCTTTTTCGTCCGTTACGCGCACCCCAGACATTGGCCGCTGTGGTTTGGTCTGGCGGTGTTGTATCTGCTGGTGCTATTGCCTTATCCCCTGCTGGTGCGTCTTGGCGACTGGTTGGGGCGGCGTTCTATGCGTTTTTTGAAACGACGGGTCAGCATTGCCCGGCGTAACCTTGAACTGTGTTTTCCTGACATTGACGAGCGCCAGAAACAAATCAAATTGACCGAGCATTTTTCGTCGCTCGGCATTGCGCTGCTGGAAACCGGGATGGCCTGGTTTTGGCCGGATAAACGCATAAAAAAATGGTTCGACATCATCGGACTGGAGCATTTGTATAACACGCAGGATCCGCACAAAGGCGTCATGGTGATCGGCGTACATTTCATGACGCTGGAGCTGCATTTCCGTATTCTCGGCCTCTGTAAACCGATGATGGTTATGTACCGTCCGCACAACAGCGCCATTCTGGAACGAGTGCAGAAGTGGGGGCGGTCCCGGTCGGGCAATGTGCTGGTGAACCGCAAAAATCTGATCAGCATGGTACACACGCTCAAACGCGGTGGCACGGTGTGGTTCGCGCCAGATCAGGATAACGGGCCGAAAGGCAGCGTATTCGTCCCGTTTTTTGGCGTAGAGAAGGCGGCGACCTCAAACGGCACTTTCACCATCGCGCGTCTGGCTCAGCCCAAACTGGTGACCGCCGTCGTCATTCGTAAACCGGCGGGGCAGGGGTATCAGCTAGTCGTTTCCCCGGCGCTCGAGCACTATCCCTATGACGATAGCCTGGCCGCCGCGGCCTATATCAATCGGGCTATAGAACGTGAAATCATGAAGGCGCCGGAGCAATATCTTTGGCTGCATCGGCGTTTCAAAACGCGTCCGGCGGGCGAGCCATCGCTGTATCTCTAGTCTGAAGCATGCGAGGCATCGGCTGCCTCGCGTCACTCCCCCTGTCCTGATAAGTATATCGGCTGTGACGTTTGATCACGTTTGGTCAATATGTCGTGAAGATATGCGGTGAAATTGGAAATTTCCCGTAAATACGCGACATCAACAGTGATATTCGCGGGATTGATTTAAAGATATATCAATAAACTTCCATGAAGTGATGCCGATTAAAGGGCGACGAGTTGGGATTTATCAAGGCCGGGGAAGTCAACATGAAGTCAATCAATAAAATGATACTAGCGATGGTTGTCGCTGGGATTATGGGGGGGATATTGATTTTGTTGCTCCTGAGCCAGCGGGTGATAGCAAAAAACGATCAAAAAAAATTGCAAGATTTTGCCGAAGCCATAATGAAGCGTTCCGATGACGTCGTCACGGAATCCAATACCGCGATCAATGAAGCCTACGCATTGAAGTATCCTCTCTGCTCTGAAGATGATTTATTTCAGCTTCGCTACATGGTTTATAAATACCGCTATATTATCGACCTCGGCCGAATACAGAACGGCGAATTGTTATGTACCGCCGGGCGAGGCGTGCTGTCAACGCCCATCACGCTACCTGAAACAGACGTTCAAAAAATGGACGGCACCCAGCTTTGGACCGCCGTAAGAGGCCTCTTTGATCCCCGCATTCAGACAGATATCGCCAGCCGCAAAAACGTGGTGGTATTCACATCGCCCGATGCCTTTCGTAGCTTTTCTTATCCCCTGAAAGGTTACGGCGCGGTGTTAACGTCGGCGGACGATAGCCACGTGTTTCAGACTTTTGGCAATAAAAGCGTGACGCCGNCCCGCTATGAAAGCTCCTGGCTCGCTCAATATCGCCAGTCTTACCTGTGCAGTAAACTGTATGAAATCTGTATTCATGCGCGGCTGAGCGCCTCCGGCGTATTACAGATGCCTGCCTATATGATCTCGGCTATCTCGTTGTTGGGCGCTATATTAGGCGGCTCGCTGACGCTGGTTATTTTTCTGTTGCTCGACATTAATCGTTCTATGACCAAACAGCTGCGTCTGGCCGTCAGCCGTAAAAAGCTTCATGTGAATTACCAGCCGATCATTTATCTTAATGATGAAAAAATTATCGGCGTCGAAGCACTGGCCCGGTGGACAAATAAACAGGGGCAGCTCGTGTCTCCCGACGTCTTTATCCCCATAGCGGAAAAACAAGGAATTATCGGTGATATCACGCGGCATATCACCCAGCGCTCGATTGCCGAGATGCAAAGCGTTTTATTAAGTAACCCGGAGTTTTACCTCAGCATCAATCTGGATATCTCCGACGTTCTGGACACCGATTATCAGACGTACCTGAATGAGCAGGTCGCGCATTTTGGTGTGACGCCGAAACAAATTATTCTGGAGATCACGGAGCGTTCGACGGCCAATTATGCGACGCTGGCGAAAAGGTTATCAGAGCTGCGTGCGCAGGGATATCGTATTGCCATCGACGATTTCGGTACGGGTTACTCTAATTTTTCGTATCTCTCCAGCCTGCCGTTTGATGCCTTGAAGATCGACCGAATGTTTACCGAAGCCATCGGCACCGACTCCGTCAACGCCCGCATGGTGGATTTACTGTTTACGATGACGTCGATGCTGAAGACCTGCGTCATTGTCGAAGGGATTGAAACGGCCGAACAGGCCGCCTATGTCAAAGAACATTGCCAGGACGCCGTGGGACAAGGTTGGTACTATGGACGACCTATGAGCGCGACAAGGCTAAAAGCGTTACTGTTATAATGCGGCGGCCGGGATGAATTCGTTACTGTATTCAATGCAAACGTCGATGCGGTAAAACAATGAGCGATTCAGGCGGAATAAGAGGAATTAACGGTGCTGTAAGAAAACGCAATGGCGATAAATTGCGCAAATTATCATAGTGAACTCTTTGTGAAATATGATCATGGCTGGATTCATATCGCAATAATTATTTTCCACTCCCTCCGCCATTGTGAATAAATATCAGTGACGCTTTAGGATGACTCGCCATGAAATATTTGGTAATATTTTTTAGCCAACACAGGCTAAATATAAAACCAGTTAAAGAGTCATTCGCAAATGAAAAAATTAGCAGTCTTTGCTTTATCTGCAGCAATATTACTTTCTGGATGCGCAACTATCGTTGGAGAACGATCTCAGGTGGTCAACGTTGATAGTCATCCCACTGGCGCAAAATTCTCGATACAGGATGAAACCGGGCAAGTCGTCGTCACCGGTAATACGCCTCAAAACGTAGTTCTGGATAAATCTAACGGACATTATTTTGGTGGGAAAAACTACCTAATTACATTCACAAAAGAAAGTTATCAGCCGCTGACGTTGCCTGTTCGATCATCTGCGAACGGATGGTATATCGGCGGGAACCTGTTATTTGGCGGTCTTATCGGCTACTTGCTGGTGGATCCTTTCAACGGCGGTATGTATACGCTTCACCCCAAAGCCGCCAATGCCCAGTTAACNCCTCAAGCGCAATAAAGTCTTTTTGCACTCTTGCGATAGGCTTCAATAATAAATCCTTAATAAGAGCAGCGCATGAACTGCTCTCCATCTATGTTGGGTAAATGATAATGAAAAAACTATTTTTTCTATTTTTCGTATTAATATTGAGTGGATGTTCCAGACCGCATGGCCCTGCAGAATATATATTGGATCAAACCATCATCACGCCAAATAATCAGGTCAAGCAGACCAAAGTGACCGTGACTCGAAATAAACAGTTTATCGGTAGCGGGAGTGGCGGTCACTGTAAGTTCGTGGTCGCGGTTGATGGCAAAGAAATTGCGTTGTTAAGACAAAATCAGTACGTCACCGCCTATCTGAATAACGGCCTGCACAAACTGAGAGTGAGTAACGAGTGCACAGTAGCGTCAATGGGTATGAGACGGACCGTGGATGTGCTTGCCGACGGCACCGAGCAGGAATATCTGACGGAAGTCGGTATCTGGGGCCAGTACCGGCTGTGGCGTACGCAGTAACTGCGATTAACCAAGCCTTGATAAGCAGAAAGAGCCGGCGTAGCTTCGTTAGAGACGATGCGCCGGTTTTTTCGGACTAACTCCGCGGGATTTTTATCACAGAAAGGGATTGGGATAACTGCTTGAATGATGGCGGAGAGAGAGGGATTTGAACCCTCGGAGGGATGACTCCCTCAACGGTTTTCGAGACCGTCCCGTTCAGCCGCTCCGGCATCTCTCCACGGAGGGCGACTATGATGCCCGTTTTCGGCGCATTTTAACAGCCCTATCCACGTCTTTAGACCTAAGTGACGACATAGCGAGCAATATGCATGAAGTGGCACTGGAAAACCTCATCGCCTTCGCCTGAAGAGGGGGCCGCGTGGCAGCCAGCACTGTCTATCCCACTGCTGGCGCCGCTGGACGAACGCGAGCGGCGCCAGCTGGTCAACCTCGCGCAGCAGTTTCTGCGGCGAAAGCGACTGGTGCCCTTGCAGCATTTTGAGTTGGATGCGTTGATGCGGCAACGCATCGCGCTTTTGTTTTGCCTCCCCGTGATGGAGCTAGGCATCCATTGGCTCGACAGCTTTCATGACGTCCTTATCTATCCTTCGCCGTTCATCGTGACGGACGAATGGGAGGACGATATTGGCCTGGTCCNCTCGGGGGAGAGCGTCCAGTCTGGTCAAAGTTGGGAGCAGGGGCCGATCGTGCTCAACGGACAGGATATCCAGGACTCCTTCGATCTGTCGGGATTCAATCTGGTGATCCATGAAGTCGCGCATAAGCTGGATCTGCGTGGCGGACGTGAAGTCAGCGGCGTTCCACCGCTTCCGCTGCGTGAAATAGCGCGGTGGGAGCAGGCGCTCCATGGGGCGATGAGCGAACTACTGGAGGAGATTGACCTGGTGGGAGAAGAGGGGGCTAGTATGGATCCCTATGCTGCGACCGATCCCGCGGAGTGTTTCGCCGTGCTGTCCGAGTATTTTTTTAGCGCGCCCGAACTGCTCTATGAGCGTTTTCCCGTGGTCTATGACGTGTTCACGCGGTTCTACCGACAGACGCCACTGGAGCGTCTACAGCGCTGGCGAAAAGGAGCTAAAGCCGCCTCATCGCATAACTATTGAGCATAAAAACGCGGAATTGAACAGAGGCTAATCAGTTGGGATATAAACGCGATTTTGGCGTTGACAGCCCAGAGTGACCCAGATACTATGCGCCCCGTTCACACGATTCCTCTGTAGTTCAGTCGGTAGAACGGCGGACTGTTAATCCGTATGTCACTGGTTCGAGTCCAGTCAGAGGAGCCATATTGAGAAAAGCCCGCTTAAGGAAACTTAAGCGGGCTTTTTGCATTACATCAGGCGATGTTTCTTCCCTCGGCCTGGCAGGCTTTTAAAACGGTTCCCTGTTCGACCGGGGTTAAGTAGCGGCCTGTTTCAGTATTCATCTGTTTCCATGAAAAATATAGTTAAAATAGAGGGTTAGACGCTCTTCGCCGCCGCATCCTTCTCGGTGCACCCCATGTAGTAAATATCATTGTTCACCAGACGCGTTAATGAACAGTTTTTGGTTTTCACGCTGATGGCAGCGTCAAACGTAAACTTCTGGACCCGAGGACCGGTGATGTCCGTTTCGCTGCCTTCATACTCTCGCATACTCTTGAATGTTGCTGTGGTGACTTTTTCTAAGAAGATATTCATGGATTCAGAGAAGCCGTCCTGGACTGCTCCCGCCCCGGTAAAGGAACCTGCCCTGGATTGCTGCCCCTATATCCCGGTTTCGCGCGCCGTCACACCACGCCAATAATGCCGATGTTTACTGCAATCTCGTCGGTGAGCATGGGCAACTCAGTCATCAACATCTTTTTTTTTTAAGCGACGGCGTCGGTATAACCTACGTCTGGGGTTGATGAGCCAGTGCGCATATAAAACGTCCTTTTTGTGGAAACTTTGTCGTATTTTGAGGGCGAATTTGCCAATATTTAGAACCTTTAAATCCCACCTTTCGGTGCTTTTCACCTCTGCCCAGTCTGGGCTAAACCCAGTTTTTTCACCGACAGACGTCAGCCTTGATGCGTGCGCATTCTCATCGCGCTTCGCTTCTTTGGGGCGGTCGTCTGAATCAAGGCGTGATGTCCTCAGAGGGGCTAAATAGGCGATCGACCACGTCAATCAACCTCAATACTGTCGCAGAGCCACATGATCGAGGTTTCAACACGGAGCCATCTGTATGACTAAGCTCCTTTTTCTGTAGATGTTGCCCGGGCAGGAGTGAGTGAATCAGAAAAATAGAAGTATTAGGCTTGGGCTATCGGGGACAACGAATAATTCTCCGCCTGTTTCATTTTTTTGATTGCGGAATGTTTCAATGCCTAAGCATTTTACGAAAGGTTTTCGCTAATAATGAGTAATTATAATTAAGCCATGATTTTATGTTCTCTTTAGACTTGAATGATTAGGGCATAGATATATATATTGAGGACTCCTGTTTTTGACTCATTTGTATATTCGCCTTTATGAGATTTTGGGTGGATTAGACCATGAGTTTCAGCCGGTTATTTTTGTTGCATTGTTTTCTCGCTTAAAATTAAGTTATCTGGTTTCTTAATGACAAGAAAAAACGACAACATTAATGAGATTATTGAAAACAAGGAGGAATTCAGCGATCTCCCGATCGTCGTCAGCATTTATTACCTATCCTCGCGTATTGGCGACGGATGAGCGGTAATAAATAAAGTGCGCCTCGCCTAATTATTTTTTTTGAAATATATTCTGTAATGTTTAAATTATGCGACAAATGAGGATCGTCTATGGAAGGAAAATCACAGAAGACAGTGGCGGAAATCCTGGTCAGACATTTAGAGACTGTCGGGGTGGATGTCGCCTTCGGTGTTTCAGGGGCTTATATATCCCCCGTATGGAAGGCTCTGTCAGAGTCATCGATCAGAACCATTCATTGCCGACATGAAACTGGCGCGACGTTTTGTGCTTCTGAATACAGCTTGTATCATCACAAGCCTGCCGCCGTCTTCACCACCGCGGGACCGGGTATCACCAACGCATTAACGGCAGCGCGAACGGCAAAGCTTGATGGCGCTAAAGTAATATTCATCGCCCCGATTACCACGGCGCAAAGTAATGGATTGTGGGGGTTGCAGCAAACGACGGTAGAGGATGTCTTTGCCCTGCAAGGAGAAGGGATTTCGGGATACTTCGATCGTGTCGTGTGTATCGATGAAAAAGCAAAATTGAGTGAAGCGATTGACGCCATCAATCATTTCAACGTTTCTCAGGGCCATGTACTTGGAATCTTCATTCTTCCCAATATTCAGAAGTCAGATATTGCAGAAGAGGAATACAACAAAAAATCATCCTATACGCCCCCACCGGTCGTTCGCCAAGATACGGGCGCTCTGGCCGCGCATCAGCAAAAAATAGCAGAAGTTTTGGCTGCGGGCGATGCCATTATCTGGAATGGCTTTGGATGTCTCGACGCGTCGGATGTATTAACGCGACTCGCCATTGAAACCCAGACGGCGGTTATGTCTACGCCTCGTGGTAAAGGTATCTTCCCTGAAAACCATCCGTTATACCTGGGCTCCACCGGTTTAGGTTGCGATGAGCCAGCACTTCTTTCTGCCATTAATCAGCTGTCGTTAAAATCAATGGTTATTTTGGGAACGCGGTTGGGGGAATCCAGCGCGCATTATCTCCAAAATAAAATAAAAGGGATTAAAGTCTTTTATGTCAGCCTGGAAAATGCGGATATTAAAAATAACCTGCCTCCAGAAACTGAAGTTATCCATGCCGAACTGACAACCTTTCTACAGGGCGTCTACGAGAAAATAAAAACGCTGCCTCTTGCTCATCGGTCAACCGCTCTTCACCCGCTTGAATCATCTCAACGTGAAGTCCCGGTCAAGAGCAACGATGGCGTGGTCAGTCCAGTCGATGTCATGGCCGCCATTCAAAAAGTAGCGATTGATGAACACGACTGTCTGGTGGCGTCCGATGCCGGCAACTCGCACGTTTGGGCAAACCGATATTTGCAGTTTCAAAAGCCCAATCGTTATCGGGTCAATTCCGCGTTGGGAACCATGGGGCATTATGCCTGCGGCATTGTCGGGCTGGCGATGTCGGGGAAAGTCACCGTCGGCATCATCGGCGATGGTTCTATGCTGATGAATAACGAAATCAGTACCGCAGTGCATCACCGAGTCCCGGCGATTTGGGTGGTATTAAATGATGGCGGCTACAACATGTGCAGGCAGGGGTTGAACTCGGTTGGTTATCCGGCGCTGGATTGCGTGATTCCAAAGGTGGATTTCGCTATGTTCGCTCATGCGCTAGGGGCCAACGGTGTCAGTGTCACGAGTCGTGCCGAGTTGGAAAACTCGCTACGTACGGCGATCAACCAAGCGGTTCCCACGGTCATAGATGTCTGCATAGACAGGGACGTGCTGCCGCCGGTATTGGGACGACAAAACGCCGTCAAATCGCTGTAAATCAGTTATCACCGTGAAGTTAAGCATCAAGCCTGCGGATGTTCATCCCTGGGAGACGTAGACGAAGGTTTATTCACCACCTCTTTGCGAAGAGAAGGGCGTAAATCCAGGGCGAGAGGTCTCGCGGTTCTCTCTGAGGCGAGTTCAGGCGTTCATATTTACCCGCCTCGTGAGGACTCTCCGGGGGTGGCCGCTATCGTGCCCGAGGGCAGCCTATTACCGTATTCCTCGGTAATAGGCTTTCTTGGTTAGCGTCCTGTCTGCCGCGACGTCTCACTTCCTTGTTAACCTTCTATTCCAGACTGACCACCACCACGGATTTCGCGGGGATGGTGAGATTCAGTACCGACCCGTCGATTTTGCCGCCGTGAAAGACCTCGGGATGAATGGCTTCAGCCTGACCGGGGACGTTATGCGCATCCGACGCCGTGCTGGTCAGCACCTCTCCCGACACTGTTTTCACGTTCAGCGCCCCCAGTTTGATGGCCAGACCGTAGCCCGCGTGCTGGTTCATATTCGCGACGCCGATGTATATTTTGCCGTCTTTCCCTCTGGCGGCGGAGACATTAAAGGCCGGGAATGTGCGCCCGCCATAGGTCAGCTGAGGGGCTTTCACCGTTAACGGGATCGCGGTCGAATCCTGGAACGGCACATACATTTTGTAGGCATAGTAGGTTGGCGTTAACGCGATTTTATCGCCTGCTGTCAGGATCATCGCCTGGAGCACGTTAATGGTCTGCGCGATGTTGGTCATCCGCACGCGGTCGGTATACTGGTGAAAAATGTTGAAGTTGGCGGCCGCCAAAATGCCGTCCCGCAGCGTATTCTGCTGGAAAAGATGGCCGTGGTAGGTGCCCGGCTCGACGTTATACCAGGTACCCCATTCGTCGACGAACAGGCCGATGCGTTTTTCCGGATCGCGCTTATCCATGACGGCGATATGCTGGCGAAGAATGTCATCCATGCGTAGCGTCTGTTGGAAAATCGCATTCCACTGTTCATCGGGGAAACCGGTGGCGGACGCCTGATTGCGGTTCTTCCAGTCGCCGGTGAGCACGGTATAGAAGTGCAAAGAAATGGCGTCCAGATGCGCGCTGGCGTTTTTCATGACAACGTCGGTCCAGTTCGTGTCGTCATTATTCGCGCCGGACCCGACGCGCATTGCCGTATTGTCGTTATCGTTATGGAAGTTGGTGCCGTTTTTATGGAACAGTGCGCCAAAGCGGCGTAATTCGTTCGCATAGTATTCGGGCGTCATGTTGCCGCCGCAGCCCCAGCTTTCATTGCCAATGCCGATAAACGGCACGTCAAAGGGCGCGTCCCGACCGTTAGCGCGTCGTTCGTTGGCCAGGCTATCCCGGTCTTTGGACGTGAGATATTCGATCCATTCGCGCATCTCCGTCGGCGTGGACGAGGCTACATTGACGGAAATATACGCCTCCGCACCGATCTGCTCGGCGAAATCGAAGAACTCATGCGTGCCGAACGCATTGGTCTCCGGCGTGCCGCCCCACCAGTTATTCTTACGCACCGGGCGTTTGTCGCGGGGACCGATGCCGTCGCGCCAGTGATATTCATCTGCAAAGCAGCCCCCAGGCCAGCGAACCACCGGCACTTTGATGGCTTTCAGCGCGGCGACCACATCGTTTCTGATGCCGCGCGTATTGGGGATAGGCGAGTCGGGACCGACCCAGATACCATCATAAATGCCTCGTCCCAGATGCTCGGAAAACTGACCATAGATGTAGCGAGAAATCGGCGGCCCGGGATGGTCGGCCTGTAACGTGGCTTCTATTCGGCTATGGTCGGCGGCGGACGGCGAGCCGAACGGTAGGGCCAGCGCGGCCAGCGTGNCGCTCATTATTCCTGTTAACCTGATTTTTTTCATAGACACCTCGGTGATGGCGCAAAAAAAAAACCTGAACGGCCTCTGGTAAGAGCACCCTTCAGGTTTTGCCTGGCCGGCGGCCAGTGACAATCCAACGGAGATGGAGGAAGGCTACGTAAATTGCCGTGCCGCGGCTGTTAGACGGGTCACACTTCCGCCGTTTCCACAGGCGTGGCGACTTTGTACCGTGGTCAGCGGCGGTTCAAATTAAGCTGCGGCGTCAGAAAGGCGCTGCGGAACCACAGTCGGAAAGCGTTCATCGACGGAGTGAAGGTCGCGTCTTTACGCCACGCCAGCCCAACGTTCATGGGATGCAGATTGTCGGTCAGCGCACGGGTTTCGATCCTTTTACCTTCCAGCGACCACGGGCGATAGACCAGGTCGGACAGGATGGCGACGCCCAGCCCGTCGGCTACCATGCTGCGCACGGCTTCGACGGAGCTGGTCCGCAGCATCACGTTGGGACGCTGCCCGCTTTCTTCCCAGTAGCGCATCGCGCTATGGTCGGCTTCATCGACGGTCAGCATGATAAACGGCTCTTTGGCGACATCCGCGAGCGTGAGATGCGGTTTGTCGCACAGGGGATGACGGCTGGGCAGCCAAAGACGGCGCTCTGAATTAAACAGCGTTTCCGAGGTGATGCCCGGGAGCGTGAGGTTAGCGGTCAGCACCAACGCGATGTCCAGCGAGCCATCCAGCAGACCGCGCTCAATATCGATGCGCTCCCGCTCGTAGAGATTGATATTCAGATGGGGAAAGGCGGAAGAGAGCCGCTGCAAATGATAGGGAAGGAAATACCCCATCACCGTGTAGGAGGCGGCCAGATTCAACTGGCCGCAAATTTGGTCGTCCGTCGAAGGAATATGCAGCGCATCGTCCACGCTGCGCAGAATGGAGTAGGCATGGTGCAGAAAGTGGGTGCCGGTCTCCGTCAACGTCATGCCCCGCACCGAACGCCGGAACAGCGGCTTCCCCAACAGGCCTTCCAGCTCCTGAATGGCGCTGGTCACGCCCGATTGCGAGATATTCAGATGTATGGCGGCCTGTGATATTTGCCCCATTTCCGCCGTGGCGACGAAGTATCGAATCTGGCGTAGCGTCAACATGCTCTTCTCCGGTATGAGGGGCTGAAATCCGTCCGGCGTCGTCACCGGGATAGGGCTTCATTTAGCGATCTCTTTTTTCGATGGCTTGCTATCAGAAAATAATGCTATTCGTCTGTAAAAAACTTCCCCTATATTATTTTTAAATCAATGAGCTACCAATAATAAAATAGTATGACAAAACACATCGATTTAAATTCTGATATGGGCGAAGACTTCGGGTCCTGGGTAATTAACGGCAATATCGATCAAGAAATTATGTCTTTCATAAGTTCTGCCAATATTGCCGCCGGGTTTCATGCCGGCGATCCCACCGTGATGCGTAAAACCATCGAGATGGCGAAATATTACGGCGTCGCCATCGGCGCGCATCCCGGCTACCGCGATTTAATTGGGTTTGGCCGCCGAAATATTGCCATGCAACCGGATGAACTCGTTAACGATATCGTTTATCAGCTAGGCGCATTGCGGGAATTGGCGCGGTTATATCAGATGGAGTTACAGCATATAAAACCGCACGGCGCGCTCTATATGCATCTGGCTAAAGAGGAGGCCTCGGCGCAATGCTTTGTTGACGCGCTGCATCGCATTGCGCCGGATTTACTGCTGTATTGCATGCACGGCAGCGCCGTATGGCGAGTGGCCCAGGCATTGCAACACCCTGTTATCTGTGAGTTTTATGCGGATCGCGACTATGACCTGAGCGGATCTATCGTCTTTACCCGTCGGGTGGGCGCGCTGGACCCGGACGAGGTAGCGAAAAAGGTGCTGCGCGCGTGTCAAGACGGCGTCGTGCGTACCGTCGAGGGACAAGATATTCCTATCGTTTTCGAGTCGGTCTGCATGCATAGCGATACGCCGGGCGCGCAAACGTTGTTAAAGGCGACCTGCGAATTATTAAAGGCGTCGTCTATTGAAATTACAGCACCAGAAAAACAACGCGTGTTTTAAAAAATAATGCCGTATCAGGAGTGATTAATATGAAAAATGATGAAGTTTATTCTCCTTTGCCGGGGGTTTTTTACCGGCAACCTGCGCCCGAAATGCCGCCTTTTACGAAAGAGGGCGATGATGTTCAGGAAGATACGGTGATTGGCCTGATTGAAGTCATGAAACAATTTACCGAAATGGTGGCGGGACATTCAGGAAAATTAATTGAATTCAAAGTTGAAAGTGGTGATTCGGTCGAACCCGGACAGGTTATAGCCATTATTAAAAAGGATCGCTAAATAAAAGTTTTTATTATCGCTGAGCGTTTATTTCAATCACCGCGGAAGTGGAGATATTGATGCCGATAAATAAATTATTGATTGCCAACCGAGGGGAAATTGCCGTCAGGATCATTCGCGCCGCTCAGGCGCTGGGGATCCCAACGGTGGCGGCGTGCAGCGAGGCGGACGTTGCCTCGCTGCCGGCGCAACTGGCCGACGAATACCGCATCATCGGCGCGGCCAGGGCCGACCAGAGCTATCTGAATTCGCAGGCGGTGCTGCAAGCGGCGCGGGAGAGCGGCGCGGATGCCATCCATCCTGGGTATGGATTTTTGTCGGAAAACGCGGCGTTCGCCGCCGCCGTCGGTGAAGCCAGCATGATTTTCGTCGGGCCGACGGCGGCGGTGATCCGGTCGATGGGGGACAAGGCCGCCGCCCGTCGTACCGCGCAAGCGGCGGGCGTGCCGGTGGTGCCGGGATCGGAGCAGGATATCACCACGCTCGACGACGCATTGCAGGCCGCCGAGCGTATCGGCTATCCGTTGATGATCAAAGCAGCGGCAGGCGGGGGCGGGNGAGGCATTCGCATCGTGCCGTCAAAGGAAGCGCTGCAAGCCGCTTTTCCGCTGGCGCAGCAGGAAGCCAAGGCCGCCTTCGGCTCCGGCCGGGTCTATCTGGAGCTGTTTATCGAACACNCCCGCCACATTGAAGTCCAGATCCTCGGCGACGGCGAACGGGTGGTGCATCTGTTTGACCGGGAGTGCTCGCTGCAACGGCGGCGCCAGAAACTCTTCGAGGAAGCGCCGTCTCCCGCGTTGACCGACGCGCAGCGCCAGGCGCTGTGCGACAGCGCGGTGAAGCTGGCGCAGAGCCTGTCTTATCAGGGCGCGGGCACGCTGGAATATCTCTTCGATTCGGCCACCGGCCGCTTCTACTTCATTGAAATGAACACCCGCATTCAGGTTGAACACCCGGTGACGGAAATGGTCACGGGCGTCGATCTGGTGCAGTGGATGCTGCGTATCGCCGGGGGCGAAAAGCTGACTTTACGGCAGGAAGCGATCGCGTTGAACGGTTCGGCCTGCGAGATGCGCATTAATGCAGAAGATCCGGAACGCAATTTCTTCCCCTGTCCCGGCACGGTAACGGACGTCAATTGGCCGCAGGGCGCGGGCGTACGCGTCGAAAGCCATTTGTTCGCCGGCTATCGTATCCCGCCGTATTACGACTCGCTGGTGGCGAAACTGGTCATCCACGGCGAGGATCGCGCACAGGCTCTGTCCCGCGCGGCCGACGCGCTGGCGGAACTGCGCATCTCTGGTATCACCACCACCCAGTCGTTGCATCAATGGCTGCTGGCGGACGCGCGCCTGCAGGCGGCTGATTTTACCACGACGGCGCTGGAGCGCTGGCTGGCTGAACGGGCCGCCGCAGCCGCTCAGGAGGTATGACATGACGACAAAAGCCATTCGTTACAGCTTTGGTGGCGACGAACATTTATTTGCGGAAATCGACGAAGCCATGTCGCTCGACGCGTTCTTTCGCGGCTTGGCGATCACGCACGCGCTGGCGTCGCAGGCGCTGCCCGGCGTGCTGGATATCTGTCTGGCGAACGCGTCGTTTCAGGTGNGCTTCAATCCCGACATCATCGCGCCGGAGACCGTGCTGGAGCAGGTAAAAAACGCCGAGGCGCAGGCCACCACCGGCACCTCGCTGTCGACGCGCATCATCGAAATCCCGGTGCTTTACAATGACCCGTGGACGCACGAAACCCTGATGCGGTTTCGCGACCGTCACCAGGATCCGCAGGCGACCGATCTGGAGTATGCCGCCGCGATTAACGGCTATGCCGAGGTGGCGGATTTTATCGCCGCGCACAGCGGCACGCCGTGGTTTGTCTCGATGGTGGGGTTTGTGGCGGGGCTGCCCTTCATGTTTCAGATGGTGGAAGAAGCCAAACAGCTGGAAGTGCCTAAATATCTGCGGCCGCGCACCGACACGCCGCGCCAGTCACTCGGCCACGGCGGCTGCTTCGGCTGCATCTATTCGGTACGCGGCGCGGGCGGCTATCAGCTGTTCGGCGTTACGCCCGCGCCGATCTACGACCCGAGCCAGCGTCTCGACTATCTGCAAGCGTCGATGGTGTTTTTCCGCGCGGGCGATATCGTCCAGTTCCGGGCGATGGATCGCGCTGAATACGACCGCGCCGTAGCGGAGGTCGAGGCGGGGACGTTCAGCCTGCGCATCCGGCCGGTGACGTTCGAACTGGAAAAATTCAGCGCGGATGCCGCGCATTACACCCACTATCTGCGGGAGGTGCTGTATGCCGATTAAGGTTATCAAGCCCGGACTGGCGACCTCGGTACAGGATACCGGCCGCGAGGGGTACTACCACCTCGGCATACCGCCTTCGGGTGGGATGGACAACTATGCCTTGCGCATGGCCANCCTGCTGGTGGGCAACAATGAGTCTGCCGCCGTGCTGGAAATCACGTTGATCGGCCCGGAGCTGGCGTTTGGTAAAGCGGTTTTGGTGGCGGTCACGGGCGCGCGGATGACGCCTAGGTTGGACGGCGCGGAAATGCCGCTGGACACGGCTTTTCGAGTCAGTCCCGGTCAGGTGTTGACGTTTGATTTCGCCAAGGCGGGCTGCCGCAGCTACCTCGCCGTGGCGGGCGGCATCGACGTTCCGCTGGCGCTGGGTAGCCGCTCCACTTACACGCTGGGCGCGCTCGGTGGATGGGAAGGGCGACGGTTGCAGGAGGGCGACCGGTTGCCGATCGGCGCACCGACCGGCGTGGGAGCCGAAGGCGCGCAGGCGCCCGAAGCGTTGTGTCCGCGCTTCGAGAAGGCGGTCACGCTGCGGCTGGTTCGCGGCCTCTACATTCACCGCCTGACTGATGAAGCGGCGGCACAGTTTTTCGCCGATACCTGGCGGGTCGGCACGGAGGCGGACCGTATTGGCTATCGCCTGAAAGGCGGTAAACCGCTGGAGTACCTGCCGCGTACGCCGCCGTTCGGCGCAGGTTCCGACCCGTCCAATATCGTTGACGCCTGCTACCCCATCGGCTCGGTCCAGGTGCCGGGCGGGCTGGAGCCGATAATTTTGCTGCGCGACGCGGTTTCCGGCGGCGGTTATATGACGCTGGGAACGGTCATCAGCGCCGATCTGGATCGGGTGGCGCAGCTCCAGCCCCATCATCAGGTGCGATTCGTGCCGGTGTCGTTGGAAGAGGCGCTCTCCGCCCGGCGGCAGTATCAGCAGCGGCTGGCGCAGTTAAGAGACTGGATTGGCCTTCAGACGGTCTGATCCCGCCCGGCGGCCTTCGCCGGTGACGGTAGCGTAGTCGTCCTCATCGTCCTGTCACGGGCCACGCGGTATCGACGGTCCGCAGGGCGATGGGGGGCTGCCTGCGACTCGCGGTTCATCGCGATAACGTGGCCTTTTCCGATGTTCGTCGGTCAGGTGTGTTTTTCCCTCTTTTGCACTCAGGAGTTACCCCTATGGCAGATCTTTCTGATGTGAAGCTGACCGCCCCGGAGACCGAGTTCGGCACGGTCACCGCCAACGAGCGCATGGGCAAACTCTCGCTCACCATGGCGTGGTGGGCGGTATGCAGCGCGCTATTTTACATCGTGGTCGGCGCGTCGCTCGCGCAGAGCTGGGGCGCGAAAAACGCCATTATCGGCATGGTGTTGTCGGTCGTTTGTTACGGCGTGGTGAATGGGTTCATCAGCCGATTCGCGATAAAAACCGGGCTGTCTGTCTCCTTGTTTTCGCAGGCGCTGTTTGGTCGGCTCGGTTCATCGCTCGCCACGTTAATCTTCTTCTCTACGGCCATCTATTACGCCGTGTTCGAAGGATCGGTCATCGCCTTCGCGCTGAATCACCTCTTCCCGGCGTTGCCTTATGCCGTCGCTGCGCTGGTGGTGGTGTTGTACAGCGTGCCGCTGATCTTCGGCAGCGTGCAGCACTGGCTGGACAAATTTAACGGTGTACTGCTGCCGTTTTACCTGTTTGGGCTGCTGCTGACCGTGGCGGTGTCTATTCAGCAAAACGGCTATAACCCGCAGTGGCTGGCGTTCGGTCCCGCCGATCCGCCGGCCTATGGCTGGTGGCACTGCTTCACCTATTACATGGGCGTGTGGATCCTGATGATGTATACCTTCGACTACGCTCGCTACGGCAAGGCGAAGGATGCGGATTACCACGCGGGCATTAACTTCGGCATGCCGTTTTATCTCATCACCTTTCTGCTCAACGGCGTGGCGGGCATCTATCTGGTCAGCGGGTTTTCGGAAAGCGACGGACTCAGCGAAACCGGCGTGGTGGTGGCGATCCTCAACCTGCTGGGGCTGTGGGGACTGTTCTTCGTCTGGGTGACGCAAACCCGCATCAACACCGCCAACTATTTTCTGGCGACGGTCAATATGCAGCACTTTTTCCGGCTGTTGTTCCGGCTGCGCTTCCGGCGAATTATCTGGGCCTGTCTGGTCGGGGTGGTGGTCTATGTGCTGATGCTGGCGGATGTGTTTAGCTACATCTTGCAGGCGTTAGCCTGGCAGGGGATCTTCGTGGTGGCCTGGGTGGGCGTGGCGCTGAGCTACATCCTGATGTCCTCGCGTCAGGCGCCGGGCATCAACGAGGAGCGCAACATGAACCTCTCAGGGTTGACCGCCTGGGGCGNGAGCGTCGCCGTCGGCATCCTGTTGATGTATGCGGACGCGGCATGGCAGTCCTGGTCTGCGCCCGCCACGTTCATTACCGCTTTCGTCTTGTACCGCCTTCTGCCTGCCGCGACGCCGCGCGCGGCCGCATGACCGGTCTGAGCCGTCGTCGACAGACGGCGGCGTTTTCCGCCCGTCCGCTTAAAGACTCGCATCCGCAAAACTCTAAGAGTTCAGAGACGCTGACTGAGGTCCCGGCCGCGTCTATCCATCATCATTTCTTATTGCTAATCATCCGCTTGGCAGCGCTGTGGTATCAACGCGTCGCGCTGCAGGCCGGTTTTTTTCATGTATTAACGAAAAAAAGGCGTGAAATGTCTCGATATAAAACGCTTAAAAAATACACGCTCGCCACGTATTCAACCGGTCGCCCGGTTCAGTGCCGCATCATCTGTACCTAATCCACCTCAATTGCAGTGATTTCGCGGCTATTTGCCGCACGTTTGGCGCCTTTTTCCTGTGTTGACTTGACCCGGCCATCGTGCTTTTTTTGAACCAATTACCAATTGGAGTGAACCAATGAGCGACATGGCCCGCGTCAGGAAAACGGAAAATTCGCATTATGCGCTCGAGAAACTGCGTGAACTTCTGCGCGAGAGCGCGTTGGAGCCTGATGGAAAACTGCCGACGGAACGGGCGCTCTCCGAGCTGTGGGGGGTGGGACGACGCGAGGTGCGGCGCGCGCTGGAGGTAGTGGAAGCGGAAGGGCTGATCTGGCGCAAGCAGGGTTCCGGCACGTTTCTCGGGCAAAAGCCAGACCAGTGGGGAACCCACGCGGCCAACCTGATCAAAGGAACCAATTTCATGGAAATCATGGAGGTGCGGTTGCGCATCGAACCACAGCTGGCGCAGTTAGCCGCGCTGCGCGCCAAGCCGTCGGACATCGAAAGGATGCGGGCGCTGCGCGACAAAATCTATGAGCGCACCGACGCCGACTGGCGCGAACTGTGGGACGGCTCTTTGCATCGATTGATTGCGCAGAGTGCGGGCAATCAGCTGTTCCTGTCGCTGTTCGACGTGGTAAACCGCGTGCGGCAGTACCCGGCCTGGCAGGCGCTACGCGCATTGGCCCGCAGTCACAACGCGTCGCCCACCGACTCGCACAGCGATCATACGGAAATCATCGAGGCGATTGCCGCCCACGACCCGGTGAGGGCGGGCGAAGCGATGCGCCAGCATCTGCTGACGCTGGAGGATAGGCTCATTCGCCATACCTCGTTGGGCCATGACCCGGCCGACGCGGAAGCGCTCCGCCGCTAAGTTTTTCCGCGGGCCAGCGCCGTCTGACCTGCATTCATTGCGCCGACTCTCGGCTTTTGCTATCGACCAGAGGAAACATGACATGAACCGACTTATCAAACAGNCCGGGCTCTTGCTGGCCGGTGCAGTGATGGCGACGACGGCGCAGGCGGCAGAATTACGCATCGGCCTGCAAGACGACCCTGACGTACTGGACCCGGCCCAGTCACGCACCTTTGTCGGGCGCATTATCTACACCAGCCTGTGCGACCGGCTGGTGGACGTCGACAACTCGCTGTCGATCACTCCTCAGCTGGCGACGCAGTGGTTGTGGGGCGACGGCGGCAAAACGCTGACGATGGATCTGCGTAAGGGCGTGGTGTTCCACGATGACACACCGTTTAACGCGGAAGCGGTGGTGTACAACATCCAACGCTATATGACGATGCCGGAGTCCCGCCGCAAAAGCGAGCTGGCCTCCGTCGCCCGCGTGGAGGCGATCGGCGAATATCAGGTGAAATTCACGCTGAAAAGCCCCGACGCCAGCCTGCTGGCTCAGCTGTCCGACCGCGCGGGCACGATGATCTCCCCGACGGCGGGCAAACGGCTCGGGGCCAATTTTGGTTCGGAACCCATCTGCTCCGGCGCGTTTAAATTCGTGCAGCGCGTCCAGCAGGACCGCATCGTGCTCGAAAAATTTCCCCGCTACTGGAATGCCGGCAACATCTTTCTCGATAAGGTCACCTTCCTCCCCATCCCGGACACGACCGTACGGTTAGCCAACTTGCAGTCCGGCGAGCTGGATCTGGCCGAGCGCATCTCGGCGTCGGATGTCGCTGCCGTGCAGCAGAACCCGAACCTGAACGACGGCAAGGTGATCGGACCGGGCTATATGGCGCTGTACGTCAATATTGGCAACGGCCCGCAGGCCAACAACCCCTTCGGCAAGGACAAACGGCTGCGTCAGGCCTTCTCGCTCTCTATCGACCGTGAAGCCATCAATCAGGTGGTCTTCGAGGGCACGGCGCTCGCCGGCAATCAGCCGTGGCCGTCCACCAGCCCTTGGTATAACTCGCATCTGCCGGTTCCGGCGCGGGACGTGGCGAAGGCCAAGGCGCTGATGAAGGCGGCGGGCTATGAGACATACGATATCGAACTCCAACACGCGAACA
This sequence comes from Lonsdalea quercina subsp. quercina, assembly GCF_000688655.1. Lineage (GTDB taxonomy): Bacteria > Pseudomonadota > Gammaproteobacteria > Enterobacterales > Enterobacteriaceae > Lonsdalea > Lonsdalea quercina. Next base: position 23,174 of record NZ_JIBO01000010.1, read on the forward strand.
ACACCACGCAGACCCAGATGATGCAGGTGATCCAGTCCATGGCGGCCGAAGCCGGTTTCAACGTCAAACTGAAAGCGACCGAGTTCGCCACCCTGCTGTCCGAACAGACGGCGGGGAACTACGTGCTGTCGCGCTCCGACTGGTCCGGCCGTTCGGATCCGGACGGCAATATTCACCCGTTTGTGACCTGCGACGGCGGCATCAACGACACCAAATATTGCAATCCTGAGGTCGACAAGCTGCTGAATGAGGCGCGCGAATCCACGGATAATGCGGTGCGCAAAGCCCGGTACGACGCCGCAACCAAGATTCTGGACGACGATCTGCCGCTGATCTATCTCGGTCATCAGGCCTACCTCTATGCCTACTCCAAAAAGATCGCCGGATTTACGCCGTCCGCCGACGGCATGATCCGCCTGACGGGCGTCAAAAAAGGCGACTAATCCGACGTGCGTCGCCGGGGGAGGCACGTTCTCCCCTCGGCGGACCCGGTTGAGGCACTCTTTGAATAAGGAAACGCGCGAATGCACATCTATATCGGCAAACGCCTGTTGGTGGCGATACCGACGCTCCTGATTATCTCCATTTTCGTTTTTTCGCTGCAAAAGCTGCTGCCGGGGGATCCGATCCTGGCGATGGCGGGTGAAGAGCGCGATCCGGCGGTGTTGGAGCTGCTGCGTGAAAAATATCGCATGAACGACCCGGTGGTGTATCAGTACTTCTACTGGCTCGGGGCGGTGGCGCAGGGCGACTTCGGGGTGTCGCTGCGCACCAATCAGCCGGTGCTGGATCTGATCGGCGAAAAACTGCCGGTTACGCTCCAACTGGCGGTTATGGCGATGTTTTTCGCACTGATCATCGGTGTGCCGGTCGGTATTCTGGCGGCGGTGAAGCAGAACACGACGCTGGATTATCTGGCTAACGTGGTGGCGTTGTCGGGGCTGTCGATCCCCAATTTCTGGCTCGGCATCATGCTGATTTTGCTGGTGTCCGTACAGTTAGGCTGGCTGCCTGCGTCGGGCTACGAATCGTTGTTCACCGACCCGTTGCGTTCCCTGCAAACCACGCTCATGCCGGCCTTCGTGCTCGGCACCGCGCTGGCGGCCACGTTGATGCGGCATACGCGCTCGGCGATGCTGTCGGTCATGAAAGCGGACTACATTCGCACGGCGCGCGCCAAAGGGCTATCCAACCGAGAGGTGGTGCTGAGCCATGCTTTCCGCAACGCGCTGTCGCCTATCATCACGCTCACGGCGCTGCTGTTCGGCGAACTGCTGGCGGGCGCGGTGCTGACCGAACAGATTTTCACCATTCCCGGTTTCGGTAAGCTGATCGTCGATGCGGTCTTCAACCGCGACTACGCGGTGGTGCAGGGCGTGGTGATGTGTACAGCGGTGGGCTTTATCGTCATGAATCTGCTGGCGGACGTCGCCGCCATGCTGCTGAATCCGCGAATGAGGAGCGCGCTATGAGCCTGACTGAACCCGTCATCGTTGCGCCGCAGGCCGCAGTCGGCAACCGCGCCTGGAAGAAGATGAAGCGCAACCGCAGTTCGATCGCCGGTCTCATCATCATCGTCTTTTTCGCCCTGTTGGCGCTGCTGGCGCCGCTGCTGCCACTGGCCGATCCGCTGGCGACCAGCTGGAGCGCCATCCGCAAAGCGCCGTCGGCCGCGCACTGGCTGGGGACGGACGACATCGGCCGCGACGTGCTGTCGCGTATGGTGTGGGGCGCGCAGGCCTCGCTGATGGCGGGGGTGATCTCCGTCGCCATCGCCGTGCTGACCGGCGNCCCTTTCGGTCTGATCGCCGGCTACTTCGGCGGCTGGGTCGATCAGGTGATTTCCCGCGTGACCGAGGCGTTTCTGGCGATGCCTTTCCTGATTATGGCGATTGCGCTGGCAGCCTTTCTCGGTCCGAGCCTGACTAATGCGATGATCGCCATCGGCCTGTCCGCGATGCCGATTTTTATCCGGCTGACGCGCTCGCAGGTGCTGGCGGTCAAAACCGAGGACTACATCGAAGGCGCGCGCTCCATCGGACTGGGCCACGGCGATATTCTGCTGCGCTACATCCTGCCGAATATTCTGCCGCCGATTATCGTTCAGGCGACGCTGACGGTGGCGACGGCGATTATCGCGGAGGCCAGCCTGTCCTTCCTCGGCCTCGGTCAGCAGGCGCCTGCCCCCAGCTGGGGATCGATGCTGAACGTCGCCAAAAACTTCCTGACGCAGGCGCCCTGGATGGCGTTGTGGCCGGGGGCCGCCATCTTCCTGGTGGTGATTGGCTTTAACCTGCTGGGCGATGGCTTGCGAGATGCGCTCGACCCGCGTGAAAACTCATAACAGAAGGAGAGCGTCATGAACGCATTTACCACGCGTCCGGAGATTTTAGGCACTTTCGGGGTGGTCACGTCCACCCACTGGATCGCCTCGGCGGTTGGCATGAGCATTCTGGAAAAAGGCGGCAACGCGTTTGACGCGGCCGTCGCCACCGGCTTTGTGTTGCAGGTGGTCGAACCGCATCTGAATGGACCCGGCGGCGATATGCCCGCCGTCATCTATTCGCGGAAAAAGGACAAGGTCGAGGTGATCTGCGCGCAGGGTACCGCCCCGGCGGCGGCGACGTTTGAACACTACACCGCCGAGGGGCTGGAACTGATCCCCGGCGACGGCCTGCTGGCGACGGTGATCCCCGGCGCATTCGACGGCTGGATGCTGATGTTGCGCGACTACGGTACGCTGACCGTGCGTGAGGTGCTGGAACCGGCGATTAGCTATCTGGAGCATGGACATCCGCTGTTGCCGCGGGTGGCGGCGACCATCACCGATCTGGCTGAATTCTTCCGTACAGAGTGGCCGACGTCGTATGACACATGGCTGCCCGGCGGTACGGCGCCCGCCGCGCTGTCGAACTTTACCAATCCGGTGCTGGCCGAAACCTGGAAGCGCATTATTCGGGAGTCTGAAGCCCGGCCGGGACGCGAGGCGGGTATCGACGCGGCGCGAGATGCTTTTTATCGTGGCTTTGTCGCCGAGGCTATCGCGGACTATCTGCACACGGCGGAGGTGATGGACGCCAGCGGCCATCGGCACAAAGGCGTATTGACCGCCGACGATATGGCGAACTGGCAGGNGACGGTCGAAGCGCCCGCCACGTATGACTACCACGGCTGGACCGTCGCCAAAACCGGTCCGTGGGGACAGGGGCCGGTGTTGTTGCAGTCGCTGGCGCTGCTGAAGGGCATCGACATTGCCGCGATGGACCCGGCGGGACCGGACTTTGTGCATACGGTGGTGGAAGTCATGAAGCTGGCCTATGCGGACCGCGAAGTCTATTACGGCGACCCGAACTTTGCCGCGGTACCGATGCAGACCTTGTTGTCCGACGGTTATAACGCCGAGCGCCGCAAACTGATCGCCGCCGAGGCATCGCTGGCGCTGCGGCCGGGACGTCTGCCGGGGTTCGCCGATCAACACGATCTGACGCTGCGCATGCTCGCCGCGCAGCGCGGCAGCGGCGCCGTGTATGAACCGACCATGTCGCATCTGACCGAAAAACGAGGAGACACGGTGCATATCGACGTCATCGATCGCGAGGGCAATATGGTGTCAGTCACGCCGTCCGGCGGCTGGTTGCAGTCGTCGCCGGTGATCCCAGGACTGGGCTTCTGCCTGAACTCCCGCGCTCAAATGTTTTGGCTAAAACCGGGCCTGCCGACATCGCTGGCGCCCGGCAAGCGACCGCGCACCACGCTTACGCCGTCGATCGCCCTCTATGAAGGTCGGCCGACGCTGTCGTTCGGTACGCCGGGCGGCGACCAGCAGGATCAGTGGCAATTGGCGTTCTTCCTGCGCTACGCCCATTACGGATTGANCTTGCAGCAGGCCATCGACCTGCCGCTATTCCACACCGCGCATTTCCCCGGCTCGTTCTACCCGCGCACGCGTCAGCCGGGCCATGTGATGATTGAAAGCAGTATCGGCGACGCCGCGCTCTCGGCCCTCAAAGCGCGCGGTCATGACATTGTGGCGTCCGATCCCTGGACGATCGGTCGTTTAACGGCCGCGCGCCGGGACGAAGACGGGCTGCTGCGCGCCGCCGCCACGCCGCGTTTGATGCAAGCGTATGCGATAGGGCGATGACGTGCGACGCCCGGCGGCGTGAAAGGCAGCGAGACAATCGGGTCAATACGGTGTGCGGAGACGGCCGCCACTCACGGGGAGACAGAGCCATGAATGAGCAAAAACCGCTGCGGGAATGCGTACTTTCCGTACAGAATCTCACCACCTCTTTTCGGGTGGACGGCGTGTGGAAAACCGTCGTGCGTGGGATCTCCTTCGAGGTCAGCGCCGGTGAAACGGTCGCCGTCGTCGGCGAGAGCGGCTCCGGCAAAAGCGTCACTTCGCTGTCGGTGATGCGTCTGCTCGATCCGCGTTCGAGCCGTATCGAAGGCCGCATTTTATTAAACGGAAAAGAGATTTTGTCGCTCCCGGAGAAGGCGATGCGCGCGGTGCGCGGCAACGACGCCGCGATGATCTTCCAGGAACCGATGACGTCGCTCAACCCGGTGTTCACCATCGGGCGGCAGATTTCGGAAGTGTTACGGCAGCACAAAGGTATGAGCAAAGTCGCCGCGCGGGCCGAAACGCTCCGGCTGCTGGACAAGGTGCGCATCCCCAATCCCGCCGCCCGCTTTGACGACTACCCGCACCAGTTCTCGGGCGGTATGCGCCAGCGCGTCATGATTGCGATGGCGCTGGCCTCGAAGCCCAAACTGCTGATTGCCGACGAGCCGACGACCGCGCTCGACGTCACCATTCAGGGCCAGATTCTGGATCTGATTAAAACCCTGCAGGAAGAGGAGGGGATGGCGGTGCTGTTTATCACGCACGACATGGGCGTGGTCGCCGAGATTGCCGATCGGACGCTGGTGATGTTTCGGGGTGAACAGGTGGAAACGGGCGAGACGGCGGAGGTGTTCCGGCACGGCAAACATCCCTACACGCGAGCGCTGCTCGCCGCGGTGCCGACGCTGGGGTCGATGGTGGGGCAACCCTGGCCGCTGCGCTTCCCTCGCATCGACATGCAGAGTGGCGCAGTCATTCCTGCGGGTAACGTGCCCAATACGGTGGAAAGCGGCAAGACGCCGGTGCTGTCCGTAAAAAATTTGGTGACGCGGTTCGCTCTGCGTTCGGGGCTGCTCGGGCGGTCGAGCGGCGCGGTACATGCGGTCGAGAATGTGTCGTTCGATTTGTTTCAGGGCGAGACGCTGGCGCTGGTGGGCGAGTCCGGCTGCGGCAAATCGACCACCGGTCGCTCCATCATTCGCCTGATCGAACCACAAAGCGGCGACATTCAGCTGGACGGTTACGATGTGCTCAACCTTGACGTCGTCGGCCTGCGCACGATGCGCCGCAGCGCGCAGATGATTTTCCAGGATCCGTTCTCCAGCCTTAACCCGCGTATGACGGTGGGGGCGGCCGTCGCCGAGCCGATGATTAAACATCGGCTGGCCACGCCGTCGGAGGCGCGGCAGAAGGTCGCCGAACTGCTGGAGCAAGTGGGGCTGTCGGCATCCATGATGGATCGCTTCCCGCATGAGTTTTCCGGCGGGCAGCGTCAGCGAGTGGCGATTGCCCGGGCGCTGGCGTTGAACCCCAAGGTCATCATCGCGGATGAAAGCGTCTCGGCGCTGGATGTATCGATAAAAGCGCAGGTGTGCAATCTACTGCTCGATTTGCAGGAGCAGTTCAACATCGCGTTCTTGTTTATCTCTCACGATATGGCGGTGGTGGAGCGCGTTAGCCACCGAGTGGCGGTGATGCGGCTGGGCGAAATCGTCGAGATCGGGCCGCGCGAGGCGATCTTTGCCAACCCGCAGCATCCGTACACGCAGAAGTTGATTGCGGCAGTGCCGGTGCCGGATCCGGTACGGCGCGGCATGCGGCGCAATGCGGCGATCGAGGAGTTGAAAAGCCCGGTGCGACCTGTGGGCTATGTGCCGCCGCCCCGCGTGTATCTCGAGGTCGGCCCCGGACATCGGGTGATGGCGTCTGACGCCTAGTGGTGTCGGCGTCCTCATCCCAGGGATTGGATTTGCGATGCGCAGACGATCTGTTCCGCGATCTATAGGGAGCGCGCAACGGAAGGCTGGCGGTGTCCACGTCGGGGCGGGTGGTCTGAAATACGTCATTTAAAACTGAGCAAAATGTCGCTTTTGGGGGAGTGAGCGAGATAACGCGGCAGACTGATCTTGCCCACTAAAAAAGGCTCTGTTAAGAGCCTTTGAGCGGGCCGCGCGCGCGGCTAAGACGAGGAACGCGACGCGTTACTTACGGCCGAGTAAAAATCCCAGCACAATCCCGGTCGCGGCGGCAATCGCGACGCCTGCCATCGGGTTGGATTTAACCTGGCTTTTGACAACATCAGCTGCATCGCGTGCAGCATAGCTGGCCTGGGAAGCGTACTTTTTTGCCGCCCCTTTGAACTGATGCTCGTGTGAGTCAGTGGCCTCGCCGAAAGTTTCCTGAGCAGCGCCAGCCGCTTCGTTTACTTTATCTTCTGCTTTTCCGAACATACCAGCTCCTTAACTTGTGGCTAAATGTCACATTAAGCGTAGCAAAGGCTGGCAGGAATGCTGGAGGAAACATCTTAATTATCCTTTATCGCGTTTTTGACGCGGTTCAGGCAGATAAATGCAGAGCAGAGTATGGGTGAAGCACACAATCACCGGGCACGGCATGCGCAGTGCTCGGTGACCTCAAATGAATGACGGNGGCGACGGCCTAGCGCCAGCAGGGGGGGATCTCAGGGAAGTTGTCCGTCTGCCAGACGGCATGTTGCCAATACTCCTGGGCGATGTCTTCCGCCATCTGTTTATGCTCATGAAGTGACATGCGGGGGATTTCATCCACGCGGCGTCCTCGTTGCCGCAAATAGCTGATAATGCATCGATAGCCATCAATATCCGCCAATGTGTCACGGTACTCGGGGTGTGCCCAGATCTGTACCATCTCATCTAGCAACGATTTCAGTCCGCCACCGGGGTAAAACATCTCCCATATGCGTTTTCTGGCGCGATTCAGGAAATGCTCGGCGGAAGGCATGGGAATCGGCTCGAAAGTCCAGGCGTATTGCTGACCCCAGGTTTGGTGTTTGACCATTTCTTGCAATATGGAAACGGAGCCTCCTTCAAGGATGATCAGCGGATGTATCTTGGCGAAGTGATCCACCAGTTGATGCAGCCGCTCGACGGCCTGTGGTGCGGAGATGATGCTTTGTTCAATGGGGCGAGAGCTTAAGTAAACGCGCTCGGTGCCACGCAGCTCTTGTTCGGTCGGACGTCCGCTGCCCATCGTCACTTCAGGGCAGCATTGAATACGGTCAAGAACCAAGACCGGCGCGCCGGTCTTTTCCGCGATCGCAACCGATCTCGCGGTTTTCCCTGTACTTGTTGGTCCCCAGATGAGGTGTAATGTCGTGTCCATGGCGTGATCCTCACTCATATTCAGAATAGCAGGTGTACATATAACGATTGATGACTTCTTTAACGTGGTTAAGCGCCCCTGCTTTCCAGTTATTTGAAATAGAGAGGCGACTCTTGTAACCGATTTTTCTGGAGGGAATACGCCATTCAATTTTTCCCTCAATGACGTTTATAGGGGAGGTCGTTTGGGGTGAAATAATACGCTCGATAATAAACACAGGAATATTTCTGCGCATGAATGCTTTCATTCGTTGAATTCTGTCGCTGGCGCTGATGGCGACGGAGTGGATTTGATGAGCAAATTTGAAAACGACATCATGAGGTTCAAGATTATCCACAGGTCCCTGATAATTGATAAAGAGACGGCGGTTACCGGTCGAGGAAATTAATAATGGTGGCGGCGGCTCTTCTGAGTGACACATAGTGGATAGATAATAATTCATTGATGAGAATGCAATATCTTCGAAACTCAACAACTCCATAAGCGCGATTAGCTCAAAATCATCCGGACTGTTGATTGCGATCGAATCGACCGCTGGAATGAACGTTTCCATGTTGATGCAATCCTTGTATAGCAATAATGACTCGCTTTATTAATCGATACCTGACAAATATCGAGAGTAACTTAGCCATTAAGGAAGAGAATAGAACACCGATATTTCACCTATCGACAAGCGTGTAACGGCGTATGAAATGAAAATAAATAACCTGTCGTAAATGTGTCGCTATCGACTTATTGAGCAGCTGAAGCCCGATGTGTCTGTATTGCGCCGTGATTACTCCAGCCGGTCCCTCGTGCTTCTGCGCCCCGTGGTTCAAACTCACGCCTCCTTATCTGTATTGCCTCATGCATGAGGGTTTAATTTTGTTAAACATATCAAGACTCACTGAGCGATTCTATGTCTATACTCATTAGCAATTGTAATCTTACGTATCTTCAATCTAAGGAGTCATGATGGACGTTACCAATGAAATCAGACCGTATAAAACAATATCGTGGGGCAGTATTATCGGTGGCGTGGTCACGGTACTCGCCGTGTCTATGCTGTTATCGACGTTAGGCACCAGCATGGGGTTTGCAATAGTCGATCCCAACGCTGAAAATCCAACTAACGGCGCGGGTATGGCCTTTGGTTTGTGGACCGCGGTTTCGATCGTCATCAGCCTGCTGGTCGGTGCCTTTGTCGCGGGGCGCCTGGCGGGTAACGACGGTATGATCCATGGTTTTCTGGTTTGGGCCACGTCGCTAATCGTCGCGGCGATCCTGGGCGCGATGCTGGTCGGCTCCGCTGTCCGTACTGCTGGAAACGTGCTGGGTTCTATCGCTTCTGCCTCCGGTTCGGTTATCTCCGGTGCTGGAAATATGCTGGGCCATGGTGCCGCAGGTCTGGGCGAAATGGGCAAATCCGCGTTCAATCAGTTCACCCTGAATACAGATGTCCAGTCCGATAAGGTACAGGACAACGTTGCCGCCGCGCTGAAAAAATCCAATATCCCGACGTTGCAGCCGGACTATCTGAAACAGCAAATGATGGAAGCGAAAGACGAAATCACTCAGGCGGTGAAACAGTTAGCTTCCGCGCCAAGTAACAGCGATGCCGTGATTCAGGAGCTGACGGATAAATTGAAAGCGCGTGCGGACACCATTTCCAAGGGGATCAACCGCGACGACCTGAAGAAAGCGTTGACTGAAAATACCTCAATGACGCCGCAAGAAGTGGATAAAACCGTCGACAATATGATTCAGGCCCGTGAAAAAGCGGCTCAGGAAGTGGACAAACGTCTGAGCCAGGCTCAGGAGCAGATCAATCAGGCTAAACAGCATTACGCTGAATTCAAACAGCAAGCCGCTGACAAGGCCGCAGAGGCAGCCAGCATGATGGCTAAAGCCGCATTGTGGTCCTTCTTCGCACTGCTGGTCGGCGCGGTGGTTAGCGTTCTTGGCGGCCTGTGGGGCGTGAAAACGAATCTCAAACACACCGCTGTTTAATGGGGTAATTATCAGAATATAGCCATGCGCATTCTGACGCTGTCCGCACGATCTTTCGCAGATCGTGCGGACATTTTTTTGGCTATGCCAATGGATGATGAAGAGGGGGCGTGTCGGGAAAGTACGGAGAGTGATCAAGGCCCCGAGAGGCCTTTAAGTATGGTACTCAGGCGCTCGTTTCGTCGCGAATGTCGGACGTCGGCGCGTTTTTCTGTACCGATTCAATCCCTTTTTTTGCGCTCTGCTTCGAGGCATACATCTCGCTGGTGGCGATAGGTTCGCCATTAGAGGCAACTAACGTGAAGTAGTAAGGTTGGTCGGTTTGCTTCGCGCTTTTCTTGATAACGTAATGACCCATTGATCCTCCTAAAATGTTCAGTTATAGAGTCCACTATTAACTATTGTTTGATTAGTGGGNTTTATCAATATTAATAGTCAATGTTTAAAGAAATTGATTGTTTTCGGGTGGGGCTTATCGACGGGATGGGTTTTTCGACTTTCATCTCCCAATCTGTTTGGGCGCCTGGCCCCGACAAAATGGTGGGCAACGCCAATTTGGCCACGGGCAGGGCACAATGAGCGGGGTACAGGATATGACCGTAAGGATTTCGACCTTTGCCCACGTTTACCGTGGTCCGTTAACTATTCCGGAAGGNCTGGGTGAGAAGACGGTACGAATAACCCTGCCTTCGATATACTCATATTTGGCATATTAACGTCGTGCGACTATGGTTACCTTGACTATCCTCGAATGGAGAAAGCGAATGGGATTTTGGAGAATTGTTTTCACGATTATTTTACCCCCGCTGGGCGTGCTATTAGGCAAAGGGCTAGGCGGGGCCTTCATCATTAATATTATCCTGACGCTGCTGGGGTATATACCGGGCCTGATTCACGCATTCTGGGTGCAGACTAAATCGGATGCCTGAATATCGAGGCCGTTAATCGAACCTTGATTTACCCAACGTGGCGTCAGTGGCGCCACGTTTTTTTTGCCACAGGCTCACGCCTGATATTCCCCTGATGTGATAAGGATGCCTTCCTCTCCACCATTATTCCCCGATTCCTTAGACGTCTTTTTTCATTGGCCTCGTCATCGTCCTATCCGCTAATGTAATGTTTTGTCTAATATCACTTTCACGACAGGCTAAAGCCTGTACCGGCGATTTTTACTGTGGTTAACTCTGCGAGTTTTCCCCCCTGTGGCGGGTCAGAGAGGCTTTATGACGAATACCCAAGAGATGTCGGACACCTATCGCTGCCGTGCGTTGTTATTAATCAATCGAAAAGCCCGTAACGGTGATACGTCAATTGAAGACATTGCTCAATGGCTGCGCGATAAGCACATTGATCCCGTTATCCCGAAAATGGACAAGCACAGCCGTTACTGGGATGTCATTCGCACGCATGCCGGTCATGTGGATATGGTCATTGTCGGCGGCGGCGACGGAACCCTGAACTCCGCGTCTAATGCACTGATGGAAACCGGTCTGCCGCTGGGAATTCTGCCGCTGGGAACGGCGAACGATCTGGCGAGGACGTTAGGGATCCCCCGCGATATTAAGCAGGCCGTAGAGGTCATCGCCCGTGGCGCGGTGCGCGCCATCGATCTGGGCGAGGTGAACGGTCATCCTTTCTTCAACGTCTCCAGCATTGGCTTTTCCGCCGCAATGGCGCGCGGACTGTCGGCCAAATCGAAAAAACGCTGGGGAACGATGGGCTATGCGCTGGCGGCCATTCGACTCTTGAAACAGAGCCGGCCGTTTACCGTGGAGATCGACCACGACGGTCAGCGCGAACGGGTCAAAACCGTGCAAGTGTCCGTTGGCAACGGGCGTTTTTACGGCGGGGGGATGACGGTGGAGCAAAGCGCCAGACCGGATGATGGGCTGTTCGATGTCTACAGTCTCGAAATCGACCACTGGTGGGAGATGATTGCGTTGATCCCATTTCTCCGCCGCGGCACCCACGGCCGCTGGCGTAAGGTTCGCGCTTTTTCGACCACCGCGCTGACGTTGCAGACGTCGCGGCCACACGATATCAATGCCGACGGAGAGATTGTCGGCACCACGCCCGCGAGATTCCGTATTCGCCGAAGCGCGGTGCGGGTATTTGCCCCGACGTCCGACGCGGGGCCGACGCCATCGTCACCGAAGTGACGTGCGCCGCCNAAAAAAACAGGGACTGCCGTCGAGCGGGAGTCCCTGTTTTAACTGTTGAGGGTGTGACTAGCCGTGGAGGCGGCGGGTGATGTCCGCGACTCGAGCGCCATACAGTTTGGCGGTTTCCAAATCGCCCGTCGGGATGGCGTCCGCACCCGCGTCCGCAGGAGACTGCACCAGCACGCCGACTGAGCCGCCGAGATGATTGACGTCGCTGCGAGTCGATGCTTGCGTATTAGCGGGCAGTAGTCCCAGACTGACCCAAATGCCGCCGTGCTGCGCGGCCAGCGTTTGCAGATAAATCAGGGTGACTTCCTTGTCGCCGTTCAGGCTGGCGCTATTGGTAATGCCGCCAAACACTTTATCCTGCCAGCCGCGTTCGGCCCACACTTTGGATGACGCATCCGCAAATTTCTTAAACTGCCAGGCGACCGACCCCATATAGGTGGGGGTGCCGAAAATGATGCCGTCGGCATTCGCCAGCGTCTGCCAGTCCGCCTCTTCGATTTCCCCGTTGTTGTCGATCGGAATCAACGTCGCTCCGGCGCTTTCCGCCACCACTTCAGCAACAAGCTTGGTGTGACCGTAGCCGGAAAAATAAACTACAGCGATCTTACTCATGTGTCTGCCTCTCTGTTTCAGTCAATGAAAACCAGAACGCGCACAGGCTTTGTATACGCAGGATGTTCAGAAACGAACGCATTGATACTAGTCCTCACGAATAGACAACACAATCGGTGGTTTTTTGTTCACGGCGTGTCGGCGGTAAGACGGAGGACGGAGCAAAATGACGAAAGTGGACGTGAAAAAAANGTCGCGGGCCTGATCGCCTGCGACGCGCCGATCCGTTATTTGAAGATACGGAAACGTTGGTCATCCGGGATAAACGTTTTGTCGCCCGCGGGCTGTTCTATCGCGCCAAACGGCATCTGGGCGCGCAGGTGCCAGCTCTCCGGTAGGGACCAGGCGGCTTTGATATCGTCGTCGATCAACGGGTTGTAGTGTTGCAGCGATGCGCCGATGTGTTCCTGCGCCAGCGCCGACCACACGGCAAATTGCGCAATGCCGGTCGAGTGTTCCGACCAGACCGGGAAGTTGTCCGCATAGGTGGCGAACTTCTTCTGCAACGCTTTCACCACCTCGGTGTCTTCGAAAAACAGAACCGTTCCGGCGCCTGCGGCGAACGAGGCCAACTTTTTTTCGGTTGGCTCAAAAGACTCGGCGGGCACGATCTTTTGCAACTGTCGTCGGGTGATGTCCCAGACCTTGCGATGCGGCTCGCCAAACAGAATCACGACCCGCGAGGTCTGCGAGTTAAAGGCGGATGGGCTGAGTTTGACGGCGTCCATGATGGTGTGCGTGACCTGATCTTCCGACAAGGGCAGCGTAGGGCCGAGCGCGTAAATGGAGCGACGGGCCTTGATGGCCTCAAGAAATGCATTACTCATAGGTCATTCCTCTCTGCAAGGGACGAGTTCCCTTGATCTCTCTGGCGCCGCTGAATAGGGGGTGCGATGCGGGTCAGCGGCCGTGGGATAGATACCTGACTAATGATAGAAGATGTACGCAGCCTGTGAGGACGCCACGGCGAAATTTTGTGGATCAACGGGGAGAGCAGGAAGACGGGCTGCCACACACCTCGCAGGATGGATCTTTGGGTAGGGCCAGTTCGCGAAACTGTAGCGTCATGGCATCTACCATGATCAACTTCCCCGGGTTGAGGGTGCCGAAGTGGGTCAGCAATTTCAGGGTCTCCATTGCCTGAAGAGAGCCGACAATACCGACCAGCGGGGCCATGACGCCGCTTTCCACGCAGGTGGGCGCGTTGTCGCCGAATAACCGACTGAGGCATTGATAGCAGGGGGCTTCCGGCTGGTAGGTGAAGACGGCGAGCTGTCCTTCCATACGAATGGCCGCGCCGGAGACGAGCGGCTTTTTCAGCCCGAAACAGAGTCTGTTGAGCTGGTTGCGGGTGGTCAGGTTATCGGTGCAGTCGACGACGACGTCGTGCGTGGCGATGCGCTCCTGTAGCTCGGGGTCGTCCAGGCGGGCATCCACCGGCTCCACCGCGATGTGTGGATTGATGTCGTGTAGTTCGACGGCGGCAGAGGCGACTTTCGCCATACCAATGCGGTCGTCGCGATGCAGAATCTGCCGTTGCAGGTTCGACAGCGAGACGGCATCGAAGTCGAGCAACGTCAGGTGCCCCACGCCCGCGGCGGCCAAATATTGCGCCGCCGCACAGCCCAGCCCCCCGAGACCAACGACGAGCACGCGGGCGTCTTTCAGCGCCTCCTGGCCGTCGAAGTCAAAGCCGCGCAAGACAATCTGCCGGTTATAGCGCAGCGCTTCGCCATCCGTCAGCGTCGCCATTACACGTCTCCCAACAGGCGGCTGAACGGCTCGATCTCCNCCCACTCGCCGGCGGCGACAGGGCCGCGCTCGGCGTCGAGCACGATAAAGCAGTTGCCCTGACTAAACGAGCTGAACACATGCGATCCCTGATGACCGGTGCTGCGCACCTCAATATCGCCGTCCGCGTTACGCGAGAAGATGCCGCGCTGGAAATCGAGGCGTCCCGGCGTTTTTTTCAGCGGAGTCGCGGTTTTGACCCGCATACGGGCCGGCAATCGCCACTGCGAATAGCCGGACAGCTTCGCCAGTAGCGGTTGCACCAGTTGATAAAACGTCACGGCGGCGGAAACGGGATTCCCCGGCAGACCGCAAAACCAGGCGTGGGGGAGCTTGCCGAAGGCAAAGGGTTTACCCGGCTTGATCGCCAGCTTCCAGAAATGGATGTCGCCCAGCTCATCGAGCATCGACTTGGTGTAGTCAGCCTCCCCGACGGAGACGCCGCCGCTGCTGACGACGACGTCCGCGCAGGCATCGGCGTCGGTAAAAGCCTGACGCAGCGCCGCCGGATCGTCCGGGATAATGCCGAGGTCGACCACGTCATAACCCAACTGTTCCAGCATCAATCGCACCGCGAAGCGGTTGGTATCGTAAATCTGCCCCGGCTGCAACGGCTGCCCCACGGGCTGTAGCTCGTCGCCGGTCGAAAACNCGGCGACGCGCAGTCGGCGATAGGCGTTCACTTCCGCGATGCCGAGGGAAGCCAGCAGCGGCAGTTCGGCCGTGCCGAGCCGCGTACCTGCGCTCAGAACCGGCTCATTTTCACGAATGTCTTCCCCAGCGCGGCGAATATTTTGCCCCGGCGCTATCGGATGCATAAATCGTACGCCAGTGTCGGACACCTCCGTGTGTTCCTGCATCACGACGGCGGTGGCGCCCGAGGGAAGGGGGGCGCCGGTCATAATCCGAATACAGCTGCCTGCGGGCCAGTCGCCCTCAAACGGCGCGCCCGCGAAGGCTTTTCCCGCCAATGGCAGCGGGTAGCGGAAGTCTTCATCGCCGCGCACGGCGTAGCCGTCCATGGCTGAGTTGTCGAAATGGGGCACGTTGATCGGGGAGGTCAGCGGCGTTGCCGCGATGCGACCGTCGGCCTGATAAATCGATACCGTCTCGGTATCCGCGATCGGCGTCATGTGCGCCAGCATGCGCTGTAGCGCCTGGTCGAGGGAAATAAGGCCGGATGTGTTCATGAATACTCCACAAAGGGTTGCGCCGCAGGCTGGAGCGCAGGCGAAAACAGGGTTCCTATGCCATCATTATGTCAGAGAACGCCTGAGGGGAGAACGCAGTGGATGAGTGCGCGCTACGCCGCAGGTTGAAAATGTGAATGAGAGGGCTTCTTTGGCCTTATAGCGCGTAATTATGTGTAGTAACTTTTTGTTATAAAAGATCTTTTTATCATCCAGCCGATTGATTTGTGCTTTACATTGACGCCAGCGCTAAATATAGTCGAAAACCGATGAGGATCCCGTAACGACAGCGGCGGGAAGCGAGTTTTATGGGAGATTCAGCGTACATGACACTGTCGTCTCAGATAGATCGATCACCTACCTCCGAGGCAGGTAGCGCAGGGACGCTGCCCCCACAGCGCGTACTCGACGTTCACGGGTTGGGCGTGAATTTTATGCATCATCAAAGCCGGATAGATGCGGTTCGAGACTTATCTTTCACCGTCGATCGCGGCGAGACGCTGGCGATCGNCGGTGAGTCCGGCTCCGGCAAGTCGGTCACTTCACTGGCGCTGATGCGCCTGATTGAGCAGGCGGGCGGCGCGTTCTCCGGCGGCGAACTGCTGTTCCGCCGTCGCGACGGCCAGGTCGTCGACCTTCGTCAAATCCCCCAGTCCCAGATGCGGCATATTCGCGGCGCGGATATGGCGATGATTTTTCAGGAACCCATGACGTCCCTGAACCCGGTCTTTCCCGTCGGCGAACAAATCGCCGAGTCGGTGCGTCTGCATCAGGGGCTGGACACAGCCAGCGCCCGACGCGAGGCGCTGCACATGCTGGATCGGGTGCGGATCCCGGAAGCCGCCAACGTTCTGAAGCGCTATCCGCATCAGCTCTCCGGCGGCATGCGCCAGCGCGTGATGATTGCGATGGCGCTCTCTTGCCGGCCGAAGCTATTGATTGCGGATGAGCCGACGACGGCGCTGGATGTGACCATTCAGGCGCAAATTCTCGCGTTGATTCGTTCGCTGCAACGCGAGATGGAGATGGGGGTGATCTTCATCACTCACGATATGGGCGTGGTGGCCGAAATGGCGGACCGCGTGCTGGTCATGCATCGCGGCGTCTGCGTCGAATCCGGCGCTGTCGCTCCTCTGTTCTCCGCGCCGCAGGAGTCTTACACGCAGGCCTTGCTGGCCGCCGTTCCGCGCCTGGGGGCCATGAACGGACATCCTTTCCCACTGCCTTTCGAGTTGCCGGGGCACTCGCAGGAAGTTGCCCCGGTTCCGCAGGACACCATACCTGCCGGCGCGCCACCAGTTCTGCAAGTTGAGAATCTGGTGACGCGATTCCCCCTTCGTTCAGGGATCTTGAACCGCATCACCCGTCAGGTTCATGCCGTGGAACATGTCAGCTTCGAGCTTTATCCGGGCGAAACGCTGGCATTGGTCGGCGAGTCCGGTTGCGGTAAATCCACCACCGGCCGCTCGCTGCTGCGGTTGGTCGACAGTCAGGATGGCGTGATTACCTTTAACGGACGACGTATCAACCAGCTGAAAGGGGCCGCGTTGCAGCATCTGCGCCGAGATATTCAGTTTATCTTTCAGGACCCTTATGCCTCGCTGGACCCGCGCCAGACGGTGGGGTACTCCATCATGGAGCCGCTGTTGGTGCATCAGGTCGCCAGTCGGGGGGAGGCGGAACAGCGCGTTGCCGCGCTGCTGGAGCGAGTGGGTCTGCTGCCGGAGCATGCGCAGCGCTATCCCCACGAGTTTTCCGGCGGTCAGCGGCAGCGTATTTGCATCGCACGGGCGCTGGCGCTCAATCCTAAGGTGGTAATCGCGGACGAGTGCGTTTCGGCGTTGGATGTTTCCATACAGGCACAGATCGTCAATTTGATGATGGATATTCAGCGCGAATTCGGCACCGCATTTTTGTTTATTTCCCACGACATGGCGGTGGTAGAACGCATCAGCCATCGTGTGGCGGTGATGTATATGGGGCAAATTGTCGAGATTGGCACGCGTCAGGATGTTTTCGAAAACCCTCAGCACCCCTATACGCGCAAGCTGATGGCGGCGGTGCCTAGCCCCGATCCTGCCCGACGTCGTCAGGAATCGACGCTACAGATTGATGAAATACCCAGCCCGATCCGGGCATTGGGCGATGAGCCCGCGACGACTCCGCTGGTACAGGTGGGAGAGCGACACTTCGTCGCCCGCCACCGTATCGCCGGCGCCTACTGATAGGGAATACAAGGAGAATGCACAACATGAAAACAGTTAAGACGCATCGCTGGCTGTTGGCGGCGGGCATCGCGGCTTCAATGACCGCCGCGCCGGTATGGGCGGCGAAGGATGCGGTCATCGCCGTCGCCTCCAACTTCACGACGCTCGATCCTTACGACGCTAACGATACGCTGTCCCAGACGGTGGCCAAGTCGTTCTATCAGGGGCTGTTCGGTTTCGATAAGGAGATGAAGCTCACCCACGTTCTGGCGGAGAGCTATCAGGCCAGCCCCGACGGCACCGTATATACCATCAAACTGCGGCCGGGGGTGAAATTCCATGACGGTAGCGACTTCAACGCCGAAGCGGTGAAGGTCAACTTCGATCGCGCCAGCAATCCGGACAACCACCTTAAGCGTTACAACCTGTTCAAGAGTATCGCCAGCACTGAAGTGGTCGACCCGCTGACGGTGAAAATCACGCTGAAAACGCCGTTCTCCGCGTTCGTCAACAATCTGGCGCATCCCGCGGCGGTCATCATCTCGCCCGCGGCGCTGAAGCAGTATGGCAAAGAGATTGGCTTCCACCCGGTCGGAACGGGGCCATATCGCTTTGTGACCTGGAATCAGACCGACTTTGTGAAGGTGGAAAAATTCGCCGGATACTGGCAGTCCGGTCTACCGAAGTTGGACAGCATCACGTGGCGTCCCATCGTTGATAACAATACGCGCGCGGCGCTGTTGCAGACCGGCGAGGCGCAGTTCGCCTATCCGATCCCCTTCGAGCAGGCCAAGCTGCTGGAAAAGGACAAGGCTATCTCGCTGGTGGCGTCGCCGTCGATCCTGCATCGCTACATCAGCTTCAACGTGACGCAAAAGCCGTTCGACAATCCTAAAGTTCGTCAGGCGATCAACTACGCCATCAACAAGGACGCGTTAATCAAGGTCGCGTTTTCGGGCTATGCGGTGCCTTCCGAGGGGCCGCTGCCCGCCGGCATCGACTATGCGGTGCAGTATAAGCCGTGGCCGTACGATCCGGCCAAGGCGCGCGAGCTGCTCAAAGAAGCCGGTTACCCCAACGGTTTCACCACCACGTTGTGGTCGTCGCATAACCACAGCACGGCGCAAAAAGTCTTACAGTTCACCCAGCAGCAGCTGGCGCAGGTGGGCATCAAGGTGCAGGTAACGGCGATGGACGCCGGACAGCGCGCCGCGGAAGTGGAAGGCAAAGGCGTTAAAGAGAGCGGGGTGAGAATGTTCTACACCGGCTGGTCCGCCTCCNCCGGCGAAGCCGACTGGGCGCTAAGCCCACTGTTCTCGACCGCCGCCTGGCCCCCCGCGCAGTTCAACACCGCGTTCTACAGCAACCCGGCGGTGGACGCCGATCTCGCCAACGCGTTGAAAACGACGGATCGCGCCGAGAAGCAAAAACTCTATGCCGACGCGCAGGACAAAATCTGGGCCGATGCGCCCTGGGCGTTCCTGGTGACGGAAAAACTGGTGTCAGCCAATAGCAAGAAACTGACCGGCTTCTACATGATGCCGGACACTTCGTTCAGTTTTGATAACGCCGACCTGACTGAATAATCAACCTGCGCCGCCGGCTTCAGACCGGCGGCTTTTCCGACCGGCGTATCGGCCGGGCGGCGAAACACCGTATGTGGAAAGGCGTCAATGCTGAATTATTTTCTCAAACGTTTACTGGGACTCATCCCAACCTTATTCATCGTCATGGTGCTGGTGTTTCTGTTTGTTCACCTGCTGCCGGGCGATCCCGCGCGTCTGGTGGCCGGACAGGATGCGGATGCCGAAGTGGTGCAGATGGTGCGCCAGGAACTGGGGTTGGATCGACCGCTGCCGCAGCAGTTTTTGCATTTTCTGGCTAATGTGCTGCAGGGAGACTTCGGCCACTCGATGGTGTCCAAACGGCCGGTCACGGAAGAGATCGCCACCCGCTTCATGCCGACGTTTTGGCTGACGGTATGCAGCATGGCCTGGGCGACGCTGTTTGGCATGAGCATGGGGATGGTCTCCGCCGTGTGGCGCAACCGCTGGCCGGATCGGGTTGGCATGACGCTGGCGGTGTCGGGACTCTCTTTCCCGGCTTTCGCGCTGGGCATGCTGTTGATGCAGGTCTTCTCTGTGAAATTGGGCTGGCTGCCGACCGTCGGGGCCGACAGCTGGCGGCACTATATCCTGCCGTCCATCACGCTGGGCGCGGCCGTGGCGGCGGTGATGGCCCGTTTTACCCGCGCGTCCTTCGTCGAGGTGATGCAGGAAGACTATATGCGCACCGCCCGCGCCAAAGGGGTGCGGGAGTCGCTGGTCATCGTCAAACACGGATTGCGCAATGCGCTGATCCCCGTTGTGACGATGATGGGGCTACAGTTCGGCTTTCTGCTGGGCGGCTCCATCGTGGTTGAGAAGGTCTTCAACTGGCCGGGATTGGGCCGATTATTGGTGGACGCCGTGGAGATGCGCGACTACCCCGTGATCCAGGCGGAAGTGCTGCTGTTTTCGCTGGAGTTTATTCTTATCAACCTATTGGTGGATATGCTGTATGCGGCCATCAATCCGGCTATTCGTTATCAGTGAGGGATAGAATGAAAAACTGGCGACGCAACGCCGCGATATCAGCCATGCCGACGGCGACGGCGGAGAAAAACCGGACGCCGCTGCGGGAATTCTGGCGGCGCTTCTGTCAACAGCGGGTGGCGCTGGTCGCCGGCCTGTTTGTCGTGCTGCTGGTGCTGGTGGCGGTGTTCGCCCCTTATCTGGCGCCGTTCGACGCGGAAAATTACTTTGACTATGACCGGTTGAACGAAGGGCCGTCGGCGCTGCACTGGCTGGGCGTGGATTCGCTGGGGCGGGATATTTTCAGCCGGATTCTACTGGGCGCGCGGATTTCTCTGGTGTCCGGGGTGTGTTCCGTGCTGGTTGGTATGGTGATCGGCTCGGCGCTGGGGTTGCTGGCGGGGTACTACGAAGGGGTGTGGGATCGCGTCATCATGCGCATCTGCGATGTGTTGTTCGCTTTCCCAGGGATCCTGCTGGCGATTGCCGTCGTGGCGATAATGGGCAGCGGCATGGCGAACGTGGTGGCGGCGGTCGCGATTTTCAGCATTCCGGCCTTTGCCCGACTGGTACGCAGCAACACGCTGGTGTTGAAGCATCAGACGTTTATTGAGTCGGCGCGCAGCATCGGAGCGTCCGATTGGACTATCGTACTGCGCCATATTCTGCCCGGCACCGTGTCGTCCATCGTCGTGTATTTCACCATGCGCATCGGGATGTCGATCATCGCCGCCGCGAGCCTGTCGTTTTTGGGATTGGGCGCGCAGCCGCCGATGCCGGAGTGGGGGGCGATGCTTAACGAGGCGCGGTCGGATATGGTGCTGGCGCCTCACGTGGCGATTTTCCCCAGCCTGGCGATCTTTCTGACGGTGCTGGCATTCAACCTGCTGGGCGACGGTTTGCGTGATGCGTTGGATCCTAAGCTGAAGTCGTAGCCACGTCTTTCAACGGTTTGCATCGGACTTTTAAGATGAAAAAAAGACGCCGCGTCGAACATGACGCGGCGTCTTTGTGTCTGGCGTCCGCGCGGGAATGCGGCGCGGACAAGGTGAGATTAGAACGAGGTACGTTTGTACGTGCGGTACTGCGGGTGCCAGAAGTTGTGCTCGATCGCCTTGATCAGCGCTTCTTCGGAGGTCACTTCCGCGACGCCGTCTTCTTGCGCCATTTTGGCGACTTCCAGCGCAATGTGATGCGACACTTCCTGAATTTTCTCGATCTCTGGCAGCAGCCCGCCTTTGCCGTCGTTCGCCAACGGTGAACAGTCGGCCAGCGCGCGACTGGCCGCCATCAGCATACCGTCGGTGATGCGACGCGCGCCGCTTGCCAGCACGCCGAGACCGATGCCGGGGAAGATATAGGAGTTGTTGCACTGGGCGATCGGGTAGATTTCGCCTTTATGCGTGACGGGCGCGAACGGGCTGCCGGTCGCGACCAGCGCGGTACCGTCGGTCCAGTTGAAGATATCTTCCGGACGCGCTTCCACGCGTGAGGTCGGGTTGGACAGCGGCATGACGATAGGACGCGCGCAGTTGCTGTTCATCTCACGGATGATCTCTTCCGTGAACAGCCCCGGCTGGCCGGAAACGCCGATCAGCACGGTCGGCTTGGCGTTTTGCATCACTTCCAGCAGAGAAATCGCGTCGCTGCTGACATCCCAATGCGCGATTTTCTCGCTCTTTTGCACCAGCGGGCTTTGGAAGTTGAGCAAGTTCGGCAGTTTGTCGGTCAGCAGGCCGAAACGGTCGACCATGAAGACGCGTGAGCGGGCTTCTTCATCGGTCAGGCCTTCGGCCACCATCTGTGCGATGATCTGTTCGGCGATGCCGCACCCGGCGGAACCGGCCCCGAGGAAGGCGACGGTCTGGTCGCGCAGCTGGCTGCCGGCGGCGCGGCTGGCGGCAATCAGGCTGCCCAGCGCCACGGCGGCGGTGCCCTGAATATCATCGTTGAAGCTACAGATTTCATCCCGGTAGCGGTTCAGCAGCGGCATGGCATTGCCCTGCGCGAAGTCTTCGAATTGCAGCAGAACGTTCGGCCAGCGGCGTTTTACCGCCTGAATGAATTCGTCCACAAAGGCGTAGTATTCATCGCCGGAAATACGCGGGTGACGCCAGCCCATGTAGAGCGGGTCGTTCAGCAACTGTTGGTTATTGGTACCGGCATCCAGCACCACCGGCAGGGTGTAGGCCGGGCTGATGCCGCCGCAGGCGGTGTACAGCGACAGCTTACCGATAGGAATGCCCATGCCGCCGATACCCTGATCGCCCAGACCCAGAATACGCTCGCCGTCGGTCACCACGATGACCTTGACGTTCTGTTTGGTGGCGTTTTGGAGCATATCGTCGATGTGTTCACGGTTCGGATAGGAGATAAACAGACCGCGCGCACGGCGATAGATATCGGAAAAATGTTCGCAGGCTTCGCCGACGGTCGGGGTGTAGATGATCGGCATCATCTCACTCAGGTGACCCTGCAGCAGTCGGTAAAACAGCGTCTCGTTAGTATCCTGAATGTTACGCAGATAGACATGCTTTTCGATGTCGGTTTTAAAGCCTTCGTATTGACGCCAGGCGCGTTCGGCCTGTTCTTCAATGGTTTCGACCGCTTCCGGCAGCAGGCCGGTCAGATTGAAATGAGATCGTTCTTCTTCGGTAAAAGCGCTGCCTTTGTTCAGTAGCGGAAATTCGAGGAGGATGGGACCAGCATAAGGTATATAGAGGGGGCGTTTACTTTCGTATTCTAATTCCATGACTTTTAGCTCTTTTTTTTAGGGGTAACAGAAATGGGTTCAGGTGCAGCAACGAAATGAAGTGTCTTTAAAATCTTAAAGAACCCACTGAATATGTACAGGCAATGTTAATTAAAATAATTACATATGACTTGCATTCAACTAAAAAGTGAGCAAGGTCACACCCTGTTTGGCCTTGGGCAACAATCACGCAATAACAACGTACCGTAAATCAACATCTCCCAAGGCCCCCAACATGGCCTGAGTGGCGCTTCGCTGACTGGTGGCGGCCTGTTGACGTTCCACTAACACAGCATGACGTAAATCCCCGAATTTTTCCCCGGACAGATTCATCAGGTTCAGCGCCGCCTGTAGCGGCGGCAAGCTAGGGTTGAAGGCCGCATTTTCAGCGTAACAGCCGATGTAGATCGTTCCCGAATAGGTCTGCAAAGCGATGCCGCTGTAGGCCTCCGTGTACGGCGCATGACTACGATTGGCCGCCGCCAGCGCGGCTTGCACTAACGTGTCTTCGCTATACAAACTCAATCCGTGATGAACCGGGTCCATCAGCAACGTAGCGACATTCAGATCGCGCGGGCCGAAGGCGTCGGGCAGATAGTGAGAAAGGGGCCGAGGCGTGCGTTCGGGCAGGCTGATGCTCAGTGTCGACGCGGAGTTCAATTCGTTGATGAACTGACGGCAGTGGCCGCAGGGCGAATAGTTGACGGTCAACGTGCGCAGTGCCCGCTCATGACGGAGCCAGGCATGGGTGATGGCGCTTTGCTCCGCATGGACGCTTTGTTGCAGCGGCATGCCGGGAAATTCCATATTGGCGCCAAAATAGAGATTGCCACTGGCACCCTGGGTGACCGCGCCGACCTGAAAACGCGAGATCGGCGCGTGGGCGCAGGCCGCCGCCAGCGGAAGCAGCATCAGCGCAAGCTGTGCTTCATCAACCTGACCGGCGAGGCAGAGACGCCCAACGTCCGCGGCGGACAGCCACGCGGCGAAATCTCCCCGGTTGAGCATCGGCGTGATCACCGCCTGCATCGCGTCGGGCAACTGGCTGAGTGCGGCGTGAAACCGTGGTTGCATGTACGTCCCCCTTTTCATTGTTCTTTTTTCAAGCATAGCGGACAGCCGAAGTTGAATCGCAAAATTGTGATCATTAGCACAATGGCATGAAATAGAATGAAAAAATGAGCGACAATATTCATCAAGATATGACTCTCGTGGGCGCTCACCCGCAACGGTTGGTCAGCGCGCCTGACCTTAGTGCGCCATCAGCAACAGCAGCGGGAAGACGAACGGGGCGAGCAGCGACGTCATAATGCCGCAGATCACCAATGCCAGAGAACTGAACGCGCCTTCCTGAAAGTCGACTTCCGCGCAGCGGGCGGTGCCCAGGGCGTGGGACGCTGTGCCCATCGAGAGTCCGCGCGCCGACTTCACCGTAATCTTGAGCCGATTGAGCAGGCTGTGTCCCATCACCGCGCCGAGGATCCCGACGAAAATCACGCAGACGGCGCTAATGGCGGGAATGCCGCCTATCGAGCTGGCCACCGCCATCGCGATGGGAGTGGTGACGGACTTCGGCAGGACCGACGCGGCGATTTCCGGCGTTGCGCCCAGCCACAGGGCGACCAGCGTGCCGCTGACGATCGCGGTCAGACTGCCGACAAAACAGACGGTAATAATGGATTTCCACCGGGCGCGAATTTGATGAATCTGCTCATAAAGTGGGAATGCCAGCGCGACCACGGCGGGCTGCAACAGGTTGTTCAGCACTTCGCTGCCTTTGAAATAGTGTTCGTAAGGAATACGTAGCAGCAGCAGGACGGGAATAATGATGAGCATGGACACCAGCAGCGGATTGAGCAGCGGCATGTTCAGTTTAATCGCCACCTGGCGCGCGCCGAAGAACACCAGCAGCGTCAGCGGCAAGGACCACCATAAATAGGTCAGCATTGCTCTTTTTCCTTAGCTGCCTGCGGGGTTCGGGTTCCCGGCAGCGTCCTCTCTCTGTGCATGATTTGGGTGCAGTAACCGACAACCACCATCACAATCAGCGTGCTGATCAGGCAGGAGACGACGATGGGTCCAAACTGGCTGCGCAACAGATCGAAATAGCTCATCACGCCGACGCCGATAGGGACGAACAGCAATGCCATATAGCGGATCAGCACGTGACAACCGGGTCGCACCCAGTCGGCGGGAAGGATTTGCGAAGAGAGCAGGGCGAAAAGGATCAGCATGCCAATGATGCTGCCGGGGATAGTGATAGGCAGTAACGCGGATATCGTATTGCCTGCGTAAAGGCACAGGTAAATCAATACGAAAGCGCGTAAATACTGCCAGCAGAGTGTGATCGTATTACGCATGGAAGGATTCCTGATTATCTGGGGGGATTTATGATAGCGCTAACCGAAAGCCGGTGCTACGGGTTGCGCAGCACCGGTTCCCCCGTTTGGAATCCCAGGCGTTTTCGTCGCTAAACCGCGGTTGAGTCGAACAATTCATCCTGCGACAAGGCTTCGGCGATCGCATTCGTGAGTCGTGATAAGGATTCTGCTGAAATAATATACGGAGGCATGAGGTAGATCAGTTTGCCAAACGGCCGTATCCAGACACCTTTGTTAACAAAAAAGCGTTGCAGCCGCGCCATATTCACCGGCGCGACGGTCTCCACCACGCCGATGGCGCCCAGAACACGGACATCAGCAACGCGCGGAGAAGCGGCCAGAGGCAATAACTCAGCGCGCAGCTGCGCTTCAATCGCCGCGACCTGAGACGACCAATGTCCCTCTTCCAACAGCGCCAGGCTGGCGTTGGCGGCCGCGCAGGCCAGCGGGTTCCCCATAAAGGTCGGTCCGTGCATAAAGCAGCCCGCCTCGCCGTCGCTGATGGTGTTGGCGATGTGTCGGGTGGCGAGCGNCGCGGACAGCGTCATATAGCCGCCGGTGAGGGCTTTACCGAGGCACAGAATGTCCGGCGTGATGCCCGCATGTTCGCAGGCGAACAGTTTGCCGGTGCGGCCGAAGCCGGTCGCAATCTCATCGGCGATCAGCGGAATACCGTACTGGTCGCATAGCTGGCGCACCCGACGCAGATACTGGGGATGATAGAAGCGCATGCCGCCAGCGCCCTGTACGATCGGCTCCAGGATCACGGCCGCGATGCGCTCCGCGTGCTGTTCGACGATCGCCGTCAGCGAATCGCCGTCCTCCTCCCGCCACTCTTCATTAAAGCGACACTGCGGCGCATCCGCGAACAGGTGCGGCGGCAGATATCCCTGATAAAGGCTGTGCATCGAATTTTGCGGATCGCACACCGACATCGCGCCCAGCGTATCGCCATGATAGCCGTGACGCAGCGTCACAAACTGGCGACGCGACTGTCCCTGCGCCTGCCAATACTGCAACGCCATCTTCATGGCGACCTCGACCGCTACCGAGCCGGAATCCGCCAGAAAGACGCACTCCAGCGCATCCGGCGTCATCGCCACCAGCCGACGACACAGCGCGATGGCGGGCGCATGGGTGATGCCGCCGAACATGACGTGGGACATCTGGCCCAGCTGTTCCGTGACGGCCTGATTGATGCGGGGATGGTGATAGCCGTGGATCGCGGCCCACCAGGAGGACATGCCGTCCACCAGCTTACGGCCGTCTTCCAACTGTAGCTCCACGCCGTGTGCGGCGCTGACCGGATAGCAGGGCAGGGGCTGGGTCATGGACGTATACGGATGCCAGATATGGCGTTGGTCAAACTGGAGATCGTCTGGAGTGATCATAACTTGTCAACTAAATCTAATTCAATTTGGTTGACAGTATATCCCCATAAATTACACTGACGAAATCTTTTTCACCCGGAGTTGTAGTGATGTCAGAACGAGTTCAATGGACGTTGGAACAGGCACAAGACCTGTTTAA
The DNA here is from genome assembly GCF_000688655.1 of Lonsdalea quercina subsp. quercina. Taxonomy (GTDB): domain Bacteria; phylum Pseudomonadota; class Gammaproteobacteria; order Enterobacterales; family Enterobacteriaceae; genus Lonsdalea; species Lonsdalea quercina. Next base: position 49,859 of record NZ_JIBO01000010.1, read on the forward strand.
TAAGCCCTTTCTGGAGCTGATGTATGAGGCGCAGACCGTTCACCGGCAGCATTTCGATCCGCGCCAGGTGCAGGTCAGCACGCTGCTGTCTATCAAGACCGGGGCCTGCCCAGAAGACTGCAAATATTGCCCCCAGAGTTCCCGTTATCGTACCGGCATCGAAACCGAGCGTTTGATGCAGGTGGAGCAGGTGATGACTTCCGCCCGTCAGGCCAAGGCCGCAGGCTCGACCCGTTTCTGTATGGGCGCCGCCTGGAAAAACCCGCATGAGCGCGACATGCCCTATTTGGAAGAAATGGTGCGCGGCGTGAAAGCGCTGGGAATGGAAACCTGCATGACGTTGGGGACGTTACAAGGCGATCAGGCGGAGCGACTGGCGGAAGCGGGGCTGGATTTCTACAACCATAACCTCGATACCTCGCCGGAATTCTACGGCAGCATCATCACCACCCGAACCTATCAGGAACGTCTGGATACGCTCGGCAAAGTGCGCGAGGCGGGGATCAAAGTCTGTTCCGGCGGGATCATCGGTCTGGGCGAAACGGTGCGCGACCGCGCCGGTCTGCTGGTGCAGCTGGCCAATCTGCCGACGCCGCCGGAGAGCGTGCCGATCAACATGCTGGTCAAGGTCAAAGGCACGCCACTGGCCGAAAACGAGGACGTCGATCCGTTCGATTTCGTGCGTACCATCGCCATCGCTCGCATCATGATGCCGACGTCGCACGTCCGTCTGTCCGCCGGGCGCGAGCAGATGAGCGAGCAGACGCAGGCCATGTGTTTTATGGCCGGGGCGAACTCGATTTTCTACGGCTGCAAGCTGTTGACGACGCCGAACCCGAAGGAAGACAAAGACCTGCAGCTGTTCCGCAAGCTGGGACTCAACCCGCAGCAGACCAGCACCGAGTATGGCGACAACCAGCAGCAGCAACATCTGACCGAGCAGCTGATGAACGCCGACACCGAGCAGTTCTACAACGCGGCGGTCTAAATGGGCTGGCAGCAACGTATCGAACGGGCGCTGGCGCAGCGTCGCGAGGAGGGCGCCTACCGTCAGCGTCAGGTGAATGAAGGTGGCGGCGGGCGCTGGCTGGAGACCCACGGCCGCGGCTATCTGAATTTTTCCAGCAACGACTATCTTGGCATCAGCCGGCATCCCAGCATGGTGCGCGCATGGCAGCAGGGCGCCGAGCGTTTCGGCGTGGGCAGCGGCGGTTCGGGACATGTCACCGGCTACAGCGTCGCACACGAAGCGCTGGAGCGGCAGCTGGCAGACTGGCTCGGCTACGATCGCGCGCTGCTGTTCGTCTCCGGCTATGCCGCCAATCAGGCGGTGATCGCCGCGCTGGCGGACGCGGGAGATCGCATTCTGGCCGACAAACTCAGCCATGCATCGCTCTTGGAGGCGTCCACGTTGTCCCCGGCCACGCTGCGCCGCTTCCCGCACAATCAGCCGGAAGGGCTGGAACGCCTGTTGCGCGCGCCGTGCGACGGGCAGACGCTCGCGGTGACGGAAGGAATCTTCAGCATGGATGGCGATGCGGCGCCGCTGCCTGAACTTCAGGCGGCGAGTCGTCGGCACGGCGCCTGGCTGATGGTCGACGACGCTCACGGCATCGGCGTGCTGGGCGAACAAGGGCGCGGCAGCTGCTGGACTCAAGGCGTACAGCCTGAGCTGCTGATCGTCACCTTTGGCAAAGCGTTCGGCGCCAGCGGGGCGGCGGTTCTCTGTCGCCACGACGTCGCGGAGTATCTGACTCAGTTTGCTCGCCATCTTATCTACAGCACTTCTATGCCGCCTGCGCAGGCCTGCGCATTGAGCGCGGCGCTGGAGGTGGTGCGCAAAGGTGATGATCTGCGACAAAAACTGGCGGACAACATCGCCCGTTTTCGTCGCGGCGCCGCCGGGCTGGCTTATCAGTTGCAACCGTCCCAAAGCGCGATTCAACCGCTGATCGTCGGCGACAATCGTCAGACGCTGGCGTTGTCTCAGACGCTGCGGGAGCAGGGATTATGGGTCGGCGCGATGCGACCGCCGACGGTGCCGCCGGGCACCTCTCGCCTGCGTATCACCTTGACGGCGAGTCATACGCCGCAGGATATCGACCGGCTGCTGGAGGTGTTGCATGACGCCGGCTGAGTCTCCCCATAAGCAGGCGATTGCGCGAGCGTTTGGCCGCGCCGCCACGCGCTACGATCGTTTTGCCGAACTACAGCGTGATAGCGGGGAGCGCCTGATGTCGCTGCTGGGTGATTATGCCGGGGGGGAATTGCTGGACGCAGGCTGTGGGACGGGTTATTTCAGCCGCCGCTGGCAGGCCCAGGGCAAACGCGTGACCGCGCTGGATCTGTCGTCGCAGATGCTGGCGGCAGCGCGGCAGCGGGCGTCGGCATCACACTATGTGCTGGGCGATATCGAACATCTGCCGTTGCCGACGGCCAGTGTGGATCTGAGCTTCAGCAATCTGGCGATCCAGTGGTGCGACGATCTGTCTCGCGGACTGGGCGAGCTATACCGCGTGACGCGGCCCGGCGGCGCAGTCGCTTTCTGTACGCTGGCTCAAGGCACGCTGGCGGAGCTGGAGGACGCATGGCTGCGTCTGGATGGCTCGCGCCGGGTCAATCGTTTCTTGACGGCGCCGGAGATCGAGGCGGCCTGTCAGCCCTATCGCTATCGGTTGGTCAGCGCGCCGCTGACCTGCTATTTCCCCGATGTGCTGAGCCTGATGCGTTCGCTGAAAGGCGTGGGCGCGACCTGGTTGCACGAGGGGAGACCTTCCCGCGCGATCAATCGGGAACGACTGCGGGCGCTGGCGGAGGTCTATCCCCGAGAGCCGCAGGGCTACCCTCTAACGTATCAACGAATTCTGGGAGTGATAGAACATGACTAAGCGCTGGTTCGTGACCGGTACGGACACCGACGTAGGCAAAACCGTCGCCAGCGCCGCGCTATTACAGGCGGCAGGACGCCTAGGTTATCTCACCGCGGGCTATAAGCCGGTGGCCTCCGGCTGCGAGATGACGCCGGAAGGGTTACGTAACCGGGATGCGCTGTGGTTGCAGGCCAACAGCCGTCTGGCGTTGGCCTATGACGAAGTCAACCCGTTGGCTTTCGCCGAGCCGACGTCGCCTCATATCATCAGCGCGGAAGAGGGGCGCCCGATCGCGTTCAACGCGCTCAGCGCAGGTTTGCGCGCGCTGACGGCCCGTGCGGAGTGGGTGCTGGTGGAAGGAGCTGGCGGGTGGTTCACGCCGCTTTCCGGACGGCAGACCTTTGCAGACTGGGTGGGGGAAGAACAACTGCCGGTCATTCTTGTCGTCGGCGTCAAGCTGGGTTGCATTAATCACGCCATGCTGACCGCGCAGGCGGTGCAGCAGGCCGGGCTGACGCTGGCGGGGTGGATCGCCAATGACGTCGCCCCTCCGGGGAAACGTCATCAGGAGTATCTGCAGGCGCTTCAGCAGCTCATTTCCGCGCCGATGCTGGGAGAAATCCCGCATTTGACTCATCCAGACCCTCTGCAGAATCTGGGGCAATATCTGGACCCTTCAGTACTTTGCGCCTAATCGGCAACCGAAAGACCAAAGGCGCTAAAAGATTGATAGGGAAAATCATCTTGAAAAAAATATTTTCACGGTGAGCTTGGGTGTTTTTTTTGACGTTAATCAACACTCAAGCGCCTTTTTTTCTCATGCCAGATCACCATCACGCGGCAAAATAAACTTAAAAAAAATGATTGCGTCTTCATACAGTGAGTCTGGGTCGTTATCTCCAACTCAGTACCGCCGGGCTGTTGTGGGAGTTATCCACCATTTCTGTGGATAACTGTGTGCATGAGGATTAGAAAAGCTCATTCAGCCGAGAGCTGGCGCGGGTTTTACTCGGGTTGACGGTATTCTCGGCTTTTTATCAAAAACCATATAAATCAATAAATTAACTAAAATCAAGCGTCATTTAACAGGCCATTGAAGAGTTGTGTATATTCCGTTCAACGTTCAAGACATTTTGATGTCATTGCGATGACAGCTGGGGATAAAATGCGACTGCGCGCTGGCTAAGGGCATCTCAGTATGCTAAAGCGGCACACGGGACTTGAGGCTGTTGTTATATCCAGTATCATGCGGCTGGCATTCATCCCGATCGCTTTCCATACTGAGAATGTCGACATTGTGACCGACCGTCTTTTTTTCATCTCTCCAATCAGGTAGCCCTGCTCATGAGTAAAGAATTTAAACTGCATTCCGCCTACCAACCCGCAGGCGACCAACCGGAAGCGATTCGCAAACTGAAAGAGGGGTTGGAAGACGGCCTGGCACACCAGACATTGCTCGGCGTGACCGGGTCTGGCAAGACCTTCACTGTGGCTAACGTCATCGCCGNCCTTAACCGGCCGACGATGGTGCTGGCGCCCAACAAAACCCTGGCGGCGCAGCTGTATGGCGAAATGAAGGAGTTCTTCCCTGAGAACGCGGTGGAGTACTTCGTCTCTTACTATGACTACTATCAGCCGGAAGCCTACGTGCCGAGTTCGGATACGTTCATCGAGAAAGATGCGTCGGTGAACGAACATATCGAGCAGATGCGTCTCTCCGCCACCAAAGCGTTGCTGGAGCGGCGCGATGTCGTGGTGGTGGCTTCCGTCTCGGCTATCTATGGTCTGGGCGATAAGGCGCTGTATCTGAAAATGATATTGCACCTGTCGCAAGGCATGCTGATCGGTCAGCGAGATATTTTGCGTCGATTGGCTGAATTGCAGTATGCCCGTAACGATCAGGCTTTCCAGCGCGGCACCTTCCGGGTGCGTGGCGATGTCATCGACATCTATCCGGCGGAGTCGGACGACGTAGCGCTGCGTGTCGAGCTGTTCGACGACGAAGTGGAGCGGCTGTCGTTGTTTGATTCGCTGACCGGTCAGATCATCAGTAACGTGCCGCGTTTTACCATTTATCCCAAGACGCACTACGTCACGCCGCGCGAGCGCATCCTCCAGGCGATGGAAGAGATCAAGGCAGAGTTGGCCGACCGCCGCAAGGTGATGCTCGCCAACAACAAACTGCTGGAAGAACAGCGTCTGATGCAGCGCACCACGTTCGACCTGGAAATGATGAACGAGTTGGGTTACTGCTCCGGCATCGAGAACTACTCCCGCTACCTGTCCGGCCGCGGTCCCGGCGAGCCGCCGCCGACGTTGTTCGACTATTTGCCGGCGGACGGCCTGCTGGTGATCGACGAATCTCACGTCACTATCCCGCAGTTGGGCGGGATGTATCGCGGCGACCGGGCGCGCAAGGAAACGCTGGTAGAGTACGGTTTCCGTCTACCGTCGGCGTTAGACANCCGGCCGATGAAGTTTGAAGAGTTTGAGGCCCTCGCGCCGCAGAGCATCTATGTTTCGGCGACGCCGGGCAAGTATGAACTGGAGAAGTCCGGCGGCGAAGTCATCGATCAGGTCGTGCGTCCTACGGGTCTGCTGGACCCCATTATCGAAGTGCGGCCGGTGGCCACGCAGGTGGACGACCTGCTGTCGGAAATCCGCAAGCGCGTCGCCATCAACGAGCGCGTATTGGTGACGACGCTGACGAAACGGATGGCGGAGGACCTGACGGAGTATCTGGAAGAGCACGGCGAGCGCGTGCGCTACCTGCACTCGGATATCGACACGGTAGAGCGGGTGGAGATCATCCGCGACCTGCGGCTTGGCGAGTTCGACGTGCTGGTCGGGATCAACCTGCTGCGAGAAGGGCTGGATATGCCGGAGGTCTCGCTGGTGGCGATACTGGATGCGGACAAAGAAGGCTTCCTGCGTTCCGAACGATCGCTGATCCAGACCATCGGCCGCGCGGCGCGTAACCTGAACGGTAAAGCCATTCTTTACGGCGACAGGATCACTCCGTCGATGGAAAGGGCGATCTCGGAGACGCAGCGGCGCAGAGAAAAACAGCAAGAGTACAACGAGCAACACGGCATTGTGCCGCAGAAGCTCAACAAGAAAATCGGCGATATCCTACAGATCGGGCAGTCGCCCAATAATAAGGGCAAGGGCCGAAGCCGTCAGGCCGCCGAGCCGGATGCCCGCTACGCGCTGCTGACGCCAAAGGCGCTGGAGCAGAAAATCGTCGAGCTGGAGGCGCAAATGCTTAAGCACGCGCAGAATCTGGAGTTCGAGGACGCCGCCAGCCTGCGAGACGAGGTTCAGGCGCTGCGGGCGCAGTTTATCGCGGTCTCGTGATAGCGGGGCATGACACCCGCACGGTTAACAGGACCCGCGATGGATAAGATAACGTCAGGTACGGATGCGCTGTTTATCGCAGGCTTTAATCCGATCACGACGTCGGCGACGAACGCTGGCCTGATCAGTACTCGATTCTCCAGAGCTGGCTGCCGTTCAAGGTGAAGGACTTCGCTGTGGCTGCGTCAGCCTGACGATACCGAAGGTTAACGCTCCCCCTACCGCTCATTGGTTTGCATGCGTCGGGCGGCCTCCGCTTTCAGCGCGCTGCGGTCGATTTTGTTGGTGCCCGCCAGTGGAAAGCGGTCGAGCAGCCAGATACGGCGGGGATGCAGATAGGCCGCGCCGTGGGTCAACGCAAAGGCCTTGAGCGACGCCTCGTCACACTGTCGGCCCTGACGTAAAATGACCCAGGCGACGGGTTTGGCTCCTTTAATCTTATCGTCCACCGGCACCACGCAGGCCTGTTGCACGTCCGGGTGACGCTCCAGCAACTGCTCCACCTCGCTCGGATAGATATTTTCCCCTCCGCAGACAAACATATCGTCATGACGACCGACAAAGGTGTAAAAACCTGTTTCGTCGCGCCGGAATACGTCGCCGGTGCGGTAGTAGCCGTCCGAGGTGAACGGTGGGGTGATGTCCGGTCGCTGGTGGTAACCCTGCATCAGCGCGGGACTGTTAATCTCCAGCACGCCGTAGTCGGACAGCGCGCCATCCGCCGCCCTTAATCGCACTTTCACCCGTGGATGCGGATAACCGTTCGCCAGCGGGGGCGGCTCCAGCCCCTCGGGATGCGGGCCGAAAACCACCGGGCCGCCCTCCGTCGTCCCATAGGCGTTGATGATGCGGGCGGCGGGCAGCAAACGGCGAATTTGCGCAAGCAGGCTGGCGCTGACCGGCGCCGATCCCATCCGCACCACCCGCACGCAGGTCAAATCGCTGTTCGCCAATAGCGCTTTTTCGCGCAGCATCATGGCGATCATCGGCGGCACGGCGGTCAGCCAGCTACAGCGGAAGTCGTGAATGGCGCGGATGTAGGCCGGGGCGGTGAACTGCGGCAGGATCACCGCGCTGACGCCGCTGGCCAGAGACGACAAGATCAATGCCAGCGCATTCATATGGTAGAACGGCGCGGCGATCAGTAGCCGTTCATTTTGCAGTTCGCCCGCGTCACGGCGGGTCTGGACGACCCACAAATGACTGTCGTGCGTCAGACGCACGCCTTTGGGCATGCCGCTGGAGCCGGAGGTGTACAGCAGCAGCGCCAGATCCTGCGGTCGCGCCTGATAGGGCGTTAAGGGTCCGGGGTCGGCAAATGCGCGCAGCGCATCATCGCTAAGAGCGATACGCGGCAGCGCGGGCGGAAGGCGGCCTCGCTGCGCGTCGTCACCGAACGCCAGCACGGCGCCGCTGTCTTGCAGAATGGCGTGCAAGGTGTCGGCCGGCAGTTTGATGTTAACCGGAACCGCCACCAGCCCGGCGCGCAGAATGCCAAGCAGCGCAGCGACGTAAGGCACGGAGTTCAGCGCCACTATCGCCACCCGGCTGCCGGGCTTAAATCCCCGCGCCAGCAGCGCGCGACCGATCGCGTCGGCCTGTTGATTAAGCTGCGCATAGTTGCAGGCGAGGGCGGGTCCTCCGTCCTGCGGGGCGATGAGCGCCGGGAGCGGGCTGTCGCGCAAGTCTGTGTTCAGTGCGCCGAGGTTGCGAGCGGTCATGGCAGAAACTCGAAGAGGGTGTTGAACATCGGGAGCGAGACGACAAGTTGCTCAGGCCGTTCGCTGAGCGGTAGTCCGAGCGTCCGCGCGCTTGCGGCGATCTGGCGGCGATCGCCGCCGTGAAAGCGGAGCACCGCAAACTGGCTGTCGCGCTGGACGTCGAGGGCGATCAGGGAGGAATAGCCCTGCGCGAAGGTGTCATGACTTAGAAAGGTCAGCGAAAATTTGGGCGTCAACGCGCCCAGCGCTCGGTATTGCTGCGTCAGCGCGTCCGGATCGCGGCCCACGACGGTCAACTGCCCGAGGCGCGAGACGCCGTTCGGATGCCGCAACCAGTCGTCGCGCCAGACCAGCTCCGGCGTATGGTGCTGGCAGAAGTAGAGGCGTCCGGCGCTGAAGCGGCCAGCGGCGAGGTGTACGGTGCTGAAACGCGCGGCCTGTNCGCGTCCGTCCAGCGTGACGGGGCGCGAGAAGTGGCTGACCGGCAGGGTGGCGAACCCCGCCTGCTGTAGGCTGGCGGCGCTGGCTTCGATGTCCTGACTGCCAAACACCAGTCCGTCCAGACCGCCCGGCCCGTCCAGCAGTTCCCGTCGTTGAGGCGGTTCATCCGGCGGCAGGCCGAGCACTTCCAGATAGTGTCCGTCGAACATCAGCAGATGGTTGATCGACCCCAGCGAGTGGCGACCGCGCGGTGTGAGCGTGAAGCCTAACTGTTGCAGCAGGAACGCCGCGCGGTCGGTGTCGAACCGGGCGTTGAGCACCACATGGTCGAGGGTGAGCGTCATCATCAGGGCCTCACGCGGTTGCGGTGGAATACAGGCCGCGGCCGCTGGCCACCAGACGACCCTCGCTGTCGAATAGCTCGGCTTCGGCGCAGGAGACCTGTTTGCCGAGCTTGATCACCCGACCCCGTGCGCGCAGGTCGCCGCGCGCCGGACGGTGATAGTCCACGTGCAGGTTTAGCGTGGGTACGCCGCGACCGGTAAAGGCCACCAGCGCCCAGTCGGCGGTGAGGTCGATGAGGGCCGCCAGAATACCGCCGTGGGTGTAGCCGCCCGCCGTATTCACGACCCATTCTTCACGCCAGCGCGCGGTGAGTTCAATCTCGCCATCGCCGACGGCGATGACGCTCAGGCCGAGCCACTGATGGTAGGGGCCGGCCAGCAGACGGGTCTGAACGTTGGCGAGCGTTAAGGAGGGAGAGGACTGCGTCATGGGCATGACCTTTATAGTGAATAAGAAAATGGCCCTCAGGGCGTGACGATAACCTTGCCGAGGACTTCGCGATCGCGGATCAGCCTTAATCCTTCAGCCGCCTGTTCCAGCGGGACGATGCGGTCGATCAGCGGGTCGATGTCGCCGCGGGCGACTTTATCGATGAGGGCGACCAAATCTTCTTTATAAAAACTGTTGGAGCCTTTGATATTCAGCTCGAAGCTCCATACATAGCGTAAATCCTCCTGCGGGTCGTATCCGGCGGTCGCACCGCAGACCAGCAGCAGGCCGCCGCGTTTCAGGCAGCGCAACGACGGCCGCCAGGTCTCTCCGCCGGTAAAGTTGATGACCACGTCCACGCCGCCTTCATAGGTGCGTCGCTGGGGCTTGCCGTAGGTGGCGATCGCCCAGCGGGAGAAGTCCGTTTCCCGATAATTCACAACGTGGTCGGCGCCCAGCGCCCGCAGCGCCTCGCCTTTTTCGTCACTGCCCGCGCAGGCGATAACCTCCGCGCCCAGCTGTTTCGCCAGCACCACGCAGGCGGAGCCGACGCCGCCGCTGGCGCCGAGGATCAGCACGCGGTCGCCCGCCTTGACGGTGCGATGGGNGATCAGCATGCGATGCGCGGTGCCATAGGCGACCGGCAGCGCCGCCGCCTGAGCGAAGCTGACGCGGTCGGGCAGGGCGATCAGCTGCGCGGCGTCGGCCAGCGCATATTCGGCCATGCCGCCGTCGATCATTTCGCCCATCAGTCCGACATTCGGCTTAAGCGGGTTGACCAGCACGCGGTCGCCCACGCGCCAGCCTTCAACGTTGTCTCCGATGTCGCTGATCGTGCCCGCCAGATCCAGACCGGGCACGACCGGCAGGGGTATGGAGATCCCCTGCATGCCCTGTACGGTGAACACATCGTGATAGTTAAACGACGACGCGCCGACGCGCAGCACGACATGGCCGGGTTGCGGCGTCGGCCGCGGATGCGTGTCGACGATCTGTAGCCGGTCGAGGTCGCCGTGCTGTGCCAGCACCAGCGCTTTCATGGTTTTGCTCACGGAGGGTCTCCTGTCGGCGGTTAGTTAGCCTGAGAGGCAAGGGTTTTTGACTGCTGATAAGGACCGGTCACAAACAGGTTGTCCTTCAACGCGCCCTTGATGGCGCCGCTTTCAAGGAACACCTTGTGCTGCAATTTCAGCGTGTCGATATCCGCTGGTTCGAACGACAGTCGGTTCATGCTCTGCCAGCGGCCGACGTAGACCTCGGCGTCTTTACGCGGCAGGTTGGCCTGGGTTTGCAGCAGCTGCGCCACTTGCTGCGGATGGTCCTGACCCCAGCTCAGCGTATCGCGCAGCGAGGCAATCACCCGGGCCACCGCCTCGGGATGCCGTTCGATAAAGTCGCTGCGGACGGCGCCGACGCCGATGTAAGGCACGGCGTCGCTGTGCGTGATTTTTCGCCACTCGTCCGCAAAGCTGCCGAGCGACCGGGTATGCAGGTCGTCCAGTTGTCCAATCGTCACCGAACGAAGCGCGGCGGCATCCACCTGTTTTTGCGACAGGAACTGCGCCAGACGTGATTCGTTGCCCCCGACCAGCGAGAAGTCCGCCGGTTTGATGCCGTAGTTGCGGCTGAGGATGGCGCTGGCGATCACCGCCACCGACGAGCCGGCGGGCGACATGCCGATCTTTTTGCCTTTCAACTGGTCAAGCGAGCTGATGGGGGAGTCCTCAGGGACGACAAATTGCACGTCAGCGGGCTGCGTGGCGGCGAAAATCTTCACCGGCACACCCTCGGCGGCCGTGCTGAAAATCCCGGCCAGCGGCGCGCCGAAGGCCAGATCGATAGAGCCGGAAGCCAAGGCCTTCACCGGCGCGTTCACGTCGGGAAAGTGAATGAACTCGGCGTCGATGCCGTGACGCGCCAGAAAATCGGTTTTTTCCAACACGGCGCCGTACCCAAGGCTAACGCCGCTGGTCCAGTAGCCGATGCGGACTTTCTCCGCCGCCGAGGCGGCCTGGGCGAACAGCGCCCCCGTGACTATCACAGCCGCGGCCACGTTAATTTTCATGTTGTTATTCCCGGGTCAGTTTTTTCCAGCGGAACAAACGGCGTTCCAGCGGTTTAAGAATGCCCCCCTCAAGCAGCAGCATGAGAGAGACCAGCAGTACCGTCCAGGCAAAGACCTGATCGGTTTGCACCAGATCGCCCGCCTGTCGCAGGCGATAGCCGATACCGTTCGACGCCCCCAGCGTCTCGGCCNCCAGCGAGACGCGCCAGCCGAAGCCGAAGGCCAGTCGCGCGCCGGAGAAGAAGTAAGGCAGGATCGTCGGCAGATAGATTTTCAGCAGCGTCTGCCAGCGGTTCATACGGAAGCTGCGCGCCAGTTCGAGGTACTGCGACTCCACCGTTTGCGCGCCTTGCCAAACGTTGGTCAGAATCAGCGGCATGGCGGTCATGAACACCACGAACACCGTCGTCGCGTTGGAGATGCCGAACCAGATGATGGCGAAGATCGCCCAGATGGCCGAAGACACGCTGTTGAACACCGACAATAGCGGCTCGAAGAACTGCGCCAGACGTCGACTTGCGCCGAGCGCCAACCCTAACGGCGTGCCGACCAGCGTCGCGAAACCAAAGCCCATCGCCACGCGGGATAGCGTGATGCCGACATCCTCCGGCAGCGTGCCGTTCCGCCACAGTAGGGCGAGCGCCTGCGCGGTTTTTTCCGGACCCGGCAGGATGAAGGCGGGCAGTCGCAGCGCCACTAACCACCACGCCAGCAGAAACATCGCCAGCAGAATGACGCGCTGTACTATCAGCGTGGACAGCGTACGCGTGGGCATCATGTCAGACCTCCATCCGCAGCAGGCGAACCTGTTCGCTGACCGCCTGACTGGTTGGCAGACGCGGACGCGACAGCGCAATGTGCTGAATATGGTGGATGCGGCCGGGGTTGGGTTTGAATACCATGACCCGATTCGCCAGTACCACGGCCTCCTCGACTTCGTGCGTCACCAGCACGATAGCCATCCCGGTCAGGCGTTGGATCCGCAGGATTTCGCCGTGCATGGCGCTGCGTGTTTGCAGGTCCAGCTTGGAGAAGGGTTCGTCCATCAGCAGGATTTCCGGCTGCGTCACCAGACTGCGCGCCAGCGCGACCCGGCTGCGCATGCCGCCGGAGAGCTGATGGGGCCAGTAGCGGGCGAAGGCGGACAACTCCACCAGCGCCAGCGCTTCGGTGACCCGACGACGCCGTTCCTCCGGACGGAGGCGCAGCGTCTCCAGGCCGAAATTCACATTCTGCTGAACGGTGCGCCAGGGCAGCAGGCGATCTTCCTGAAACAGATAGCCGATGCGCTGCCAGTGCCGAAAGCGCGCGGCGGGTTCGCCCTGAATCATCAGCGTGCCGCTGTCGGCATCTTCCAGTCCGGACAGAATGTTCAGCAGGGTGCTTTTCCCACAGCCGGAGGGGCCGAGCAGCGCCAGAATTTCTCCCTGACCGAGTGTCAGCGACACGTCGGACAGCACCGGCAGTTCGCCGAAGGTTTTACAGATGCCGCGCGCCTCAAGCGGAGAGGCGCGCGCGATGTCGTGCCGTCCTGTGTTCATCACAGAAGTTTCCGCTCAAGGAGAGGAAGCACCGCGCCGTCGCGGCTCAGCGTGGCGTAGACTTTTTCCAGCGTCATCGCCTGAAAAGTGTCGATATGGCGGCGGGCGATCAGCTCCACCCGTTTGGCGTCGCCCTGACTCAACGCCTCGATCATCGCGTTATGGTCGTGCTTGATTTCCGGCTTGGTGCCTTGCACGTTGAAACCCAGCGCCACCAGCCGGGCCATTTCGTCCAACAGGATCGATAGCATGGCGATTAAATGATGGTTGCCGGAGGCCTGAGCGATGGTCAGGTGAAAGCGTTTGTTGGCGTTCATAAAGACGTCGATTTGACGGGAGAGCGGCGCGCGGATCTCTTCCCGACACGCGGCCTCCAGACGGCGCAGTTCATCAATATCGACCCGGCCCNCCGCCAGCCGGGCGGCCAGTGGCTCCAGTTGAGCGCGAAGGGTGAAAATCTCCTCCACGTCCTGCACGGTGACCGGCGCAATCTGATACCCCTTACGCGGACGGGAGCGGATCAGATTTTCGTGACACAGCCGCGCCAGCGCCACCCGGCAGGTACTCTTGCCGATGTCGTAACGCGCCATCAGCGCCTGTTCGGTGATCATGGCGCCCGGCAGCAATTTGCAGCACAGCACATCGCGTCGGATACGCTCCCACGCGCTATCGGCCTGAGATTGCGGTGCGCCGTCTTTCGCCTGCGATATCGCCATCTGGAGATCCTCAATGGATACTGTGAGCAGCTCACAGCGCGGTGTTGGGACGCTTAATTGAGGGCCAGTCTATGAAGCGGAAAATAGAACCACCACTAAGAAATATGGCGATAGATATGCACATAACGTCTTAACTGAGCAGCCCAGATAAAGACCCGTTCGGAATCAACAGGACGTGACCAGCGGCCCGTCCTCCGCAGGACCCGTGACGGTTTTTGCACAAAAAAATAAGGGGTACGCGCTGAAAGCGAGAGAAGCACGGGGCGATAAGACCGTCGCCGTCGGGATAACGGCGNCCTTTATTCGGAGAGGGGGGGCGCGAAGACGGGAGGAACGACCGTCAAGCGGTTTGGCGATGCAGATTCAAGGCCAGCTGTCGCTGCGTTTGAGCGATAGCCTCGCGCAGCAATTGTCGGTCATGGTGATGTGGAACGTCAGCCGCCGCCAGCGGTTGCTGCACCACCAGGCGATCCGTCAGGGACGTGGTGTTCATCTGCGGAGCCAGGATGACGGCGTCGATCATCCGGCGGCCGACTTTGCTCTCAATCATCTCAATTTGATGCGATACCGTGAGCTGCGAGGCCGCCGGACTGAGTTCTTGATCCAGATTGGCGATATACACCATCGGCGCGTTGCTGTGGTGAAGCGCGGCGGTCAGATCCTCCAGCAGCAGCAAAGGCATCAGGCTGGTCAGGAAACTGCCGGGGCCGATGAGCAGCAAATCGGCGTTGGCGATGGCGTCCACCGCTTCACGCGTGGTGGTGACGGCGGGAAACAGGCGCAGGTCCTGCGGCAACGTCGCCAACTGGTCGACGGCGACCTCGCCGTACACCGGCAGCCCTTGCGCGTCCGTCGCCAGCAGGTCGGCCGACTGTTCGGACATCGGGATGAGTTCGGCGTCAATCTGGAGCAGGTTGCGGATGAGATTGATCGCCTCCAGCGGCCGAACGCTGAGATTATCCAGCGCCTTAAGCATCAGATTACCCAGGTTGTGGCCAGCCAGTTCGCCGCTGCCGCCGAAGCGGTATTCGAACATCGCGGAGGCCGTGCTGGGCGTGGTGATGAGCTGATTGAGACAGTTGCGGGTATCGCCCCAGGCGATACCGCCTTCGGAGCGGCGGATGCGTCCGGTCGAGCCGCCGTTATCGGTGGTGGTGACAATGCCGGTCAGGCGCGAGCCGAGAAAAGAGAGCGATGACATGACGCGTCCCAGACCGTGCCCCCCTCCCAAAGCCACCACGCGCTGGAGGTCGGTCAACGTGAGATTACGCATAGATGCCTCACCCAATTAAATTAAATAAAAAACGTAGCGGATATATATCACACTGCCCGTCAGTCGCGCATCACACACGAGGAAAATGGGGCAGAAAAAGGCAAGCGGGCGGCGTTACGCATGCGTCGCCGCCCGACATCGGCAGCAAGTCGGGCAAGCAACGAGGGGGAGATTCCGACCGGTCAGGCCACATCGTCGAAATCGGGTGAAATCCCGCTATATACAAATATATACATCGCATTTTCAGTGACTATTCGCCAATAGTAGCGATAGACTCTATGCTGAAATCACGGTTTTTCTGACGCCTCACTCATAGCGGCAGCGAAACCCAAACTCCTAGCCTGAATGCCTACGTTATGCTCGGTCGCGTAATAGGGCGTTCAGGCCGTGGCCCGCTCGGCCACCAGGGTGCGCGGTAGAAATGCCCGCATCTCCCGTATTTGGAAAGGTGTTTATGGTGAATCAACTGACCGACGCATTTGCGCGCAAGTTCTATTACCTGCGCCTGTCGATTACGGACGTCTGCAATTTTCGTTGCACCTACTGCCTGCCCGATGGATACCGCCCCCAGGGCGCGCCGCCGCCTCGCTTTCTGTCGCTGGATGAAATCCGCCGCGTCAGTCGGGCGTTCGCCGCAATGGGGACGGAAAAGGTGCGGCTGACGGGGGGCGAACCTTCGCTACGCCGTGATTTTATCGACATCATCGCGGCGGTGCGGGAAAACCCGTCGATCCGAACGCTCGCCATGACCACCAACGGCTATCGGCTCGCGCGTGAGGCGGCGCGTTGGCGCGAAGCCGGTCTGAGCCACATCAACGTCAGCGTAGATAGCCTCGACGCACGACAATTTCACGCCATTACCGGACAGGATAAGTTCCGCGAGGTCATGGCGGGCATCGACGCCGCGTTTGCCGCAGGCTTCCCCAAGGTCAAAATCAACACGGTGCTGATGCGGGACGTCAACGACGGCAGCCTGAACACCTTTCTGAATTGGATTAAGCCCCGCCCGATACAACTGCGTTTCATCGAGCTGATGGAAACCGGTGAAGGGCGTGACCTGTTCCGCCGTCACCACGTCTCCGGCCAGACGATCCGCGATCGCCTCTTGCAACAAGGCTGGCAGCCGCAGGCGCGTCAGCGCAGCGACGGGCCTGCCCAGACGTTCGCCCACCCTGACTATCAGGGGGAAGTGGGACTGATCATGCCGTATGAGAAAAACTTTTGTCAGAGTTGCAACCGGCTGCGCGTATCGGCGATAGGCAACCTTCATCTGTGCCTGTTTGGCGAACAGGGGATCCCGCTGCGGGATTTACTGACGGACGACAGCCAGCTGGCGGCGCTGCAAGACCGCATTTCGGGCGGCCTGAGGCTGAAAAAAGAGACGCATTTTCTGCATGAAGGCGACAGCGGCATCACGCCCAATTTATCTTTTATCGGCGGATGAGACCGTGTTGAACCAAGAAGTAAGGAGTGAGTATGAGTAAGCCCAGTCAAGAATTTATCCCGCTGCAAATTGCGGTGATGACCGTGTCTTCGCGTCGGACCGAAGCCGACGATACCTCCGGCGACTATTTGCGCGAAGCCGCACTGGAAGCGGGGCACCACATCGTCGCCAGCGCCATCGTGCCGGAAAATCTGTATCAGGTCCGCGCCCGGGTTGCTGACTGGATCGCCAGCGAGAACGTGCAGGTGGTGCTGATTAACGGCGGCACCGGGTTTACCGAGGGCGATAAAGTGCCGGAGGCCATCAGCGTACTGTTTGACCGCGAAATGGCCGGGTTCGGCGAGCTGTTCCGCATGGTGTCGTATGAAGACATCGGAACCGCGACGGTGCAGTCGCGCGCGCTGGCGGGGCTGGCTAACGGCACCGTGATTTTTGCGATGCCCGGATCTACTCGCGCCTGCCGCACCGCTTGGGAACGCGTGATTCAGGAGCAGTTGGATGCGCGCCAGAAGCCCTGCAATGTCCACCCACATCTGAAAAAATAGCTATCATCATGACGCAACTGACGCACATAAATGCCGCGGGCGAAGCGGCAATGGTGGATGTCTCCGCCAAGGCAGACNCGGTGCGCGAAGCGCGCGCTGAAGCTTTTGTAGAAATGGCTCCTGAAACGCTGGCCATGATTATCGAAGGCCGCCATCACAAGGGCGATGTGTTCGCTACGGCGCGCATCGCCGGTATTCAGGCGGCGAAACGGACCTGGGACCTGATCCCGCTGTGTCACCCTCTGCTGCTGACCAACGTGGCGGTAGAGCTGGAAGCGCAGCCGGCGCACCATCGCGTGCGCATCGCGTCGCTGTGCCGTCTTACTGGCAAGACCGGCGTGGAGATGGAAGCCCTGACGGCCGCCTCCGTGGCGGCGCTCACCATTTACGATATGTGTAAGGCGGTGCAGAAAGACATGGTTATCGGCCCCGTCCGGCTGCTGGCGAAAAGCGGCGGTAAATCCGGCGACTTTCGGGCGGAGGACGCATGATCACGGTCCTGTTTTTCGCTCAGGTACGGGAGCAGGTGGGGAGGGAGCGCGAGACGCTGCCAGCGACCTTCCCAACGGTTTCCGCGCTGCGGCAGGCGTTGTGCGCACGCGGTGACCGCTGGGCGTTGGCGCTGGAAGACGGCAAGCTGCTGGCGGCGGTGAATCAGACGCTGGTGGCGATGGACCATCCGTTGCGTGACGGCGACGAGGTCGCTTTTTTCCCGCCGGTGACAGGGGGATGAAAATGGAAGCTACCCGCATTCGGGTCGGAGAAGCGGCATTCAGCGTGGGCGACGAGTATGCTTGGCTGGCCGCCTGTGATGAGGACGGCGCGGTCGTCACTTTCACCGGCAAGGTGCGCAACCATAATCTGGGCGAGAACGTGAGCGCCCTGACCCTGGAACATTACCCCGGCATGACTGAAAAAGCGCTGGCGGAGATCGTCGAGGAAGCGCGTGAACGCTGGCCGCTGCAACGCATCAGCGTCGTTCATCGCATCGGCGCGCTCTATCCCGGCGATGAAATCGTGTTCGTGGGCGTGACGGGCGCGCACCGGGGGGCGGCATTCGACGCCGCTGAGTTCATCATGGACCTGCTGAAAACCCGTGCGCCGTTCTGGAAGCGTGAGTCAACGGACGAGGGCGAGCGGTGGGTAGCCTCGCGGGACAGCGATCGTCTGGCCGCCAAGCGCTGGATGCGGTGACAAGCCCTCATCGGCGATAGGAGACTGGGCGGTTGCGCGCCGATTTTGTGGTAAACTTTAGGTCGGAGGGCAATTATTTGCCTGGGATCGTTTACTCAACACAAAGGAAGCTTCATGGATCGATATCCGCGTTCCAATGACTCGATTGTTCAGCGTGCCGGCACCGGCATGCAGACCTATATGGCGCAGGTTTATGGTTGGATGACCTGCGGCCTGCTGCTGACGGCGTTTGTCGCCTGGTATGCGGCGAATACGCCCGCCGTGCTGAATCTGGTTTTCTCCAGTCAGATCACTTTTTACGGACTGATTATCGCGCAGCTGGGTCTGGTCTTCGTGATTTCCGGCATGGTGAACCGTCTTAGCGGAACGGTGGCGACGGGTCTGTTCATGCTCTACTCGGCGCTGACCGGATTAACGCTATCCAGCATCTTTATCGTCTACAGCGGCGGCTCTATCGCCAGCACCTTCGTCATCAGCGCGGGAATGTTCGGTGCGATGAGTCTCTACGGCTATGTGACCAAACGTGACCTGAGCGGTCTCGGCAGCATTCTGTTCATGGGGCTTATCGGCATCCTGCTGGCAACGTTGGTCAACTTCTGGCTGAAAAGCGATGCGCTGACGCGCGCTGTCACTTACATCGGCGTGATCGTGTTCGTCGGGCTGACTGCCTACGACACGCAGAAGCTGAAAAATATCGGCGAGCAGCTGTCCCCTGATGACAAAGACGGCTTCCGTAAATACTCGATTGTCGGCGCGCTGACGCTGTATCTGGACTTCATTAACCTGTTCCTGATGATGCTGCGTCTGCTGGGCAACCGCCGCTAATCGCACGGCACGGCGAATGAAACGAAAACAGGGAGCTTAAGCTCCCTGTTTTTTGTGCTGAAGCTTGAGGTCGCGTTACCGCTTAGCGCGTTTCTTCCGGCAGCGTCGCCAGCGCTTGCAGGTTCTTCGTCCGCAGTTTTCTGGCGCGGCCTTCCAACCACAGGTAAGGGCCGAGCGCGACGATCAGCGGGGCAATGTAGTAGAGCGCCCGATAGGCCAGCAGCGCGGCGATAATCTCCCCGTGAGTGAACGGCCTGCCCGCCAACAGCGCCAGAAATATCGCTTCCAGCACGCCAATGCCCGCGGGGACATTGGCGACCAGACAGGCAATGCTGGCGATCAGCAGGACGCCGAAAACCATAATAAAATCGGCTTTTTGCCCCAGCAGCAGCCAGATAATCCCGCCCATAATCAGCCAGTTCAGCGACGAAACCAGCAGTTGCAGGAAGGCCATTTTCAGCGACGGCAGCGAGAACTTCATGCCGCGAAACGACAGACGACGACGGTGAGAAAAGGCGCATGACCACAGATAGCCTACGATCACGAGCAGCAGCGTGTAGCCGATCAGACGGAGGGCGACGTCGCCAATCACCCAGTTCCCCGGCATATGCAACGGGCCGAAGGCGAATACGCCGCCCGCGAGCAGGATATAACCCAGCCAGTTGGTGGCGATGCTGAGGGAAAACATTTTCGTGATAGTGCTGCTCTTCAGCCCCAGCCGGGAATAGAGCCGGAAGCGCATTCCTACGCCGCCGACCCACGCGCCAAGCGTGAAATTGAACGCATAGCAAATCATGGATACCAGCAGCACCTGCAGGCGGGGAAGCGGGTGGCGGCAGTAGGCGCGCCCAAGCAGGTCGTAAACGCCGTACAGCAGGTAGCTTATTGCCACCAGACCAGTGATGAGATAGACCACCTGACGGTTGTAGGCCAGGATCGCATGCAGCACCTCTGTCCAATCCACGTTCTGCGCAAAGCTGACCAGCAGCACGACTACCGCAATGAGAAACAGCGCGGCGATACTCTTCTTGAGTAGCGTTTTCTTTTTGCGGCGACTGACCTTCATGATCGCGTGATCTCCTGTTGGGTGGGTAATTCCTTTGTCGTCGCCTCGGTCGGCGACGTCTCTTCCGGGCTGAGCAATTTGAGTCGCGGCGTATGCGCAGGCAACCAGCCTATCCATGCCGGAAAGTGGCGCAAAAAGTGGAACACCAGCACGTTCTGTATCAGGCGCCAGTAAGACCGTTTAGGCAACTGGTCTGCCTCGATGCGCAGGGAGTCGTGCGTCATCAGCTCTTGCAGGTGTTCTCGCAGCTGTCGGTTAAAGGCCCGATCATGAATTATCAGATTGGCCTCCAGATTCAAGGCCAAACTCAGTGGATCCAGATTGCTGGAGCCGACGGTGGTCCACTTATCGTCCTGCAACGCGATTTTGCCGTGTAACGGACGGCGGCGATATTCGTAGATCTCCACGCCGGCGCGCAACAGGTAGTGGTATAGCATGCGAGCGCCGACCAGGACGATCGGCATATCGGGCTGTCCCTGCACGATGAGGCGCACGCGCACGCCGCGGCGTGCGGCTTTACGCATCGATCGCAGCAGACGATAGCCGGGAAAAAAGTAGGCGTTGGCGATCACGACCTCACGTTTGGCCTGACGCAGCATCGAGAGATAGTGTTTTTCGATGTCATCGCGGTGGGAGGCGTTGTCGCGATAGACGAACAGCGCCTGCGCGTCGCCCGGATTGCGGTTGCGGACGGGGCGTCGGAAGCGGTTTCGCCACCAGCGTTTCGGCGGCTCTTCATGCACCAAAACATCCATTACATAGCGATAGATGTCTTGCACCACCGGTCCGCGGACTTTGACGGCGTAGTCCTGCTTGGCTTCCGGACCGGCATAGGTCATGTGGTCCTCGGCGAAATTGATGCCGCCGACCCAGGCAGCCGCGCCATCGACCACAACGATTTTACGGTGCAGGCGACGAAATACATTGGTGCGCATGCCGAGCAGTCGCGGACGAGGGTCGTAGAAGCGGACTTGGACGCCCGCCGCAATCATCGGCGCCAGAAAGTCGGCGGACAGATCGTGCGAGCCAAATCCGTCCGCCAGAACATCCACGCTGACGCCCCGCTGCGCGGCCTCGGCCAGCACGTCGCGCAGCTCGGTGCCGATCTCATCCTCGAACCAGATGAAGGTTTCCAATATCACGTGGCGCTGGGCCTGGCGAATAGCGGAAAAAACGCTGGGGTAGAAAGCGTCGCCGTTGATCAGCAGCTCGAACTGATTGTCATCACGCCATGTCGCTTTCATCCATTTATCTCCTGGTAGAGCTGGAAGGCAAACCGTCGAGAGCGGGAGCTTGCCCGTGACAAAGTATAGACTTTGGCATAGACGACGTGCCCAGATCCATCCTAAATTCAGTAGGATCGGACGGTTTCCGGCGTGTCGTCAGGTGTCGGGAAGGCGGCGATAATCCAACCGTCCGACGCGGGGGAGGTCCGGTGCGGCAAACAGGGAAAATGGCGCTGAGAGCGCGGGTGGAGATAGCGTTAATGAACAAAAAACACGGCGGGCGGCCGGTTTTCCTCCTCAAAGTGTGATGCAGGTAGAAAAATCCCTTATAGTCATCATTTCCTGATACAATCATTGGCAGTTATGCACCGTAGTTTGTGCCCATTCATCTGGGTTAGCGCATCGCGTACGCACACCGAACGTCGCGCCGAAACCCATCTTGTTATCGCCCTGGAAACTACGCCGACGTTTGTCCGGTCAGGGTCGATCTGGAGTTGTTCTCAATATGTCTTTTGAATCTCTCGGCCTGAGCGCCGATATTTTACGTGCCGTGGAAGAGCAGGGTTATCGTGAGCCGACGCCGGTACAGAGTCAGGCAATCCCGTTGGTATTAGCCGGCCGCGACCTGATGGCCAGCGCTCAGACCGGTACGGGCAAGACGGCAGGCTTTACGTTGCCGCTGCTGCAGATGCTCAGCACGAAACCCACGTCGAAAGGACGTCGCCCGGTTCGTGCGCTGATTTTGACGCCGACCCGTGAACTGGCGGCGCAGATTGGCGAAAACGTCCAGTCTTATAGCAAGTACCTGAGCCTACGTTCGCTGGTCGTGTTCGGCGGTGTCAGCATCAACCCGCAAATGATGAAACTGCGCGGCGGCGTGGACATTCTGGTGGCGACCCCGGGTCGACTGCTGGATCTGGAACACCAGAATGCGGTAGACCTGTCTCAGGTCGAGGTTCTGGTGCTGGACGAAGCCGACCGTATGCTGGATATGGGCTTCATCCACGACATTCGTCGCGTGCTGTCGAAATTGCCGACCCGACGTCAGAACCTGATGTTCTCCGCCACCTTCTCTGATGACATCAAGGGGTTGGCCAACTCCCTGCTGAACAACCCGGCCTCTGTGGAGGTGGTGCGTCGCAACACGCCGTCAGAACTGGTGACGCAGCATGTGCATATGGTCGACAAAAAACGCAAACGCGAACTGTTGTCTCAGTTGATTGGTCAGAACGACTGGCGTCAGGTGCTGGTCTTCACCCGCACCAAACACGGGGCCAACCATCTGGCTGAACAGCTGGAAAAAGACGGCATCACCGCAGCGGCGATCCACGGTAATAAGAGCCAGGGCGCACGCACCCGTGCGCTGGCTAACTTCAAAGACGGTTCCATTCGTGTGCTGGTCGCGACCGATATCGCGGCGCGTGGTCTGGATATCGACCATCTGCCGCACGTCGTCAACTATGAGCTGCCGAACGTGCCGGAAGATTACGTTCACCGTATCGGTCGTACCGGGCGTGCCGCCTCTACCGGTGAAGCGCTGTCGCTGGTCTGCGTGGACGAACACAAACTGCTGCGCGATATCGAACGCCTGCTGAAGCGTGAGATCCCGCGTATGGCTGTTCCGGGCTATGAGCCGGACCCGACTATCAAGGCCGATCCGATTCAGAATGGTCGTCAGGGCGGCCGGGGCGGTCGTCCGTCGTCGGCTCCGCGTGGCGGCGGCGGTGCTCGTCAGGGGAACCACCGCGGCGGCGCAGGTGAGGGCGGACGCCCTGCTCGTCAGGGCGCGCCTCGCTCCGGCGGCGCGCGTGACGGTCAGGCTCGTCGCGCTCGTCCGAGTCACAAACCGGCGTCCAAGGCCTAGTTTGTGTGACAGGCGGCCCTCCGGGTCGCCTGTACGTTCGCGCGTCTGTTCAATGCGCCGGGCGGGACGTCAGCGTCGTTTTACGGCGTGGACGATAAAATATCACCGCATCACCCGCCAGAATCAATACCAGACCGATCGCTGCATTCACTCGCCACTCATACCCGTCGAATATCGTCGAAAGCGATAGCGCCACCAGCGGGAACAACAGCGTGGCATACGCCCTGACTCGCGCCGATACGCCCCACCAGCAGGAAATAGGCCCCGAAGCCGATGACCGAGCCGACGACGGCCAGATAGCCCAGCGATCCCAGATAGCGCGCTGTCGATTCTGGCGTGAAGTCGTAGCCCATTATCCCGCCGACTATCCCCACGGCTAACGCGCCGTAGCACGTGCCCCAGCCGTTAGCCGCCGAAGCCGGGCTGGGCGAGTTTCACTTTGCGCGCATGTTTCGTCACGGCGAGGGAATGGCGCCGCATCAGTTTGTGATGCGGAGCGTCTCGAGCGTGCGCAGCGTCTGGTTCGCGATACCGCGCTGGCGTGCGGGTTCAGTTCCCCCAGCCGCTTCAGCTAATGCTTCGGGGCCGCGTACGGCGTCACACCTTCCGTGATGCAGCAATGAGGCTGAGGGTGATAGCGGGTGAGGGACTGCGTTTTCCGTTGCGTTGTCTTGTCCGCTGACAGTACCATTGCGGGCCGAATTGATCTGAGCTGAATGATATCTATGCGCGTGCTGCTGGCCCCGATGGAAGGGGTGTTGGACTCTCTGGTCCGCGAACTCCTGACTGAAGTGAATGACTACGACCTGTGTATTACGGAATTCCTGCGCGTGGTCGATCAACGGCTGCCGGTTAAATCCTTTTATCGCCTGTGTCCTGAACTGCAACATGCCAGCCGCACGCCGTCAGGTACGCGGGTGCGCGTTCAGCTACTGGGGCAGTATCCGCAGTGGCTGGCCGAAAATGCGGCTCGTGCGGTGGAGCTAGGCTCCTACGGCGTCGATCTGAATTGCGGCTGTCCGTCGAAGCTGGTGAACGGCAGCGGCGGCGGAGCCACGTTGCTCAAAGATCCGGAACTGATTTATCAGGGNGTCAAAGCGATGCGCGCCGCGGTGCCGGAGACGATGCCGGTGACGGCGAAAGTCCGGCTGGGCTGGGCGTCGGATAGCCACCGCTTCGAAATCGCCGATGCGGTGCAGCAGGCGGGGGCCACTGAACTGGCGGTGCACGGGCGCACCAAAGAGGACGGCTATCGGGCGGAACGCATCAACTGGGACGCGATTGGCGAAATCCGCCAGCGGCTGTCCATCCCGGTGATCGCCAACGGCGAAATCTGGGATTATGCCAGCGCGCAGGCCTGCATGCAGGCAACGGGATGCGACGCGGTGATGCTGGGCCGCGGAGCATTGAACGTACCGAACCTGAGTCGGGTGATCAAATATAACGAACCCCGCATGCCGTGGCCGGACGTGGTTCGGCTCCTGCAAAAATACGTGCGACTGGAGAAGCAGGGCGATACCGGCATGTATCATGTCGCGCGGATTAAACAGTGGCTTGGCTACCTGCGCAAAGAGTACGACGAAGCCGCCGGACTGTTTGCCGAAGTCCGCGCGCTGACGTCCTCCGTCGCCATCGCTCGCGTTATCGATGCCGCACACTAATCTTTTCTAACCTGTCAGCGAGTCTTTTCAACCCCGTTGTAAGGTGTTTCCCCAAAGATGACCTAAATTCGCTTTTTCTCGTGATAGGCGTTCTACCTAGATCGTTATATCCAGACGTCATTAGCGCAAAGTCAGACTTTTGTTGATAATAGCCGCGATATTCATAGCGCGTACAAATGCGCCATCACAGCAGCCTGTCTCCATGCCTTATTCGGCGCGGAGGTCAGCGCCGCTTTTTTTCGTCGATGTTTAGCTTGCAATAAGGCGTTTGAGGTTAAATACCGCTGTTATTCATGGCAATGCCGCAATGAACAAATTAACTAAAAAACACGTTTCTTTCTGGGAATGATTTTCTAGCCAGGATTGCCTGTAACGGAGGAAGCCAGTGATTGAACATTTCAGAGGAAAATATGAGGTTGCGTTAAAGTTCAGTATTCAGGATATTGCCGCGTTTCGAGAACGGTTATTTAGCCACCATCCTGAGTCTTTCGTGTTTGAAAATAAAGAAAGCGATATCTATTACGATACGGCGGAACAATCATTAAGTCGTAGAAATATCAGCATGTTATTACGAAGTATGGTGCCGTCGGGCATCAAGCTGTGGATTGTCAGGGGGCCGCGTACCGGCTGCAGCGAGACGGTTAACGTAGAGTCGTTTGAACGCACGGACAGTATGCTGAAAACACTGGGATTTCAGCAGGTATTCGAAGTGAATAAAACACGGAGTATTTATTTTTTAGATACTTTTCAAATCACGTTGGATTATATCGAGTCGCTGGGGCATTACGTCGGAATATCCTGCATGACGGAGAACGAATTGGATTTAGATCGTCTGGGCGAGAAATGTCAGGATTGTGCGCTAAGGTTGGGATTGCAGTTGGATAATATTGAATATCGCTCTTATCGCCAATTATTGGGGCATTAGTTCATCAAAGTGAAAGCGCGCTGCTCTCATTCGAGCAGCGCGAAGTCTTTTGCCCCTCTGTCCACATGTCTGCCAGCATAAAGAGAAGTACCAGACGTATCAGGAAGTGGGTTCGTCGCCGTAATACAGTTTTCCGATGCGGATAATATCCCGGCCCTGTGATTTACGGTGTTTATTGGCATCGCGCAGCGAATAAATGCAGCCGCAATACTCCTGCTGGTAAAAGCGCTCCTGCTTACTGATTTCGACCATGCGCGCCGAACCGCCCTGTTTGCGCCAGTTGTAATCCCAGTACACCACGTCAGGGTATTTCTGCGCTGCGTTGATGCCGCACTGGTTGACCTGTTGCATGTTTTTCCAGCGGGAGATGCCGAGNGAGCTGCTGATGGCGCGGAAGCCGTTTTCATGCGCGTACAGCGCCGCGCGTTCAAAGCGCATATCAAAACACATCGTGCAGCGTTCGCCGCGTTCCGGTTCCCACTCCATGCCTTTCGCACGTTCAAACCAGTTATCCGCATCGTAGTCGGCGTCAACGAAGGGCACGCCGTGTTTTTCGGCGAAGCGGATGTTTTCCTCTTTGCGGATCAGGTACTCCCGCTGAGGATGAATGTTCGGGTTGTAGAAAAAGATGGTGTAATCAATGCCGGAAGCGCTCAATGCCTCCATCACTTCGCCGGAGCAGGGGGCGCAGCAGGAGTGAAGCAGTAGCTTATCCGCCTCATTGGGCAGCTCCAGTTTCGGGCGTTGAAAGGTTTTGACGGGGTGCGCATTGGACATAAAGCAATCCACTAATAATGAGAAGAAATTAACCTTATTGAGATAAATTATTAACTATCGCAATAACAATTACAATCGATCGTCAGCGACGATCTCGGGCGAAAAATGAAGATGTCGCCGGGGCGACGTTTAGCCGGGCATGATGTTATCGGGATGCGTCCGGGCATGCCAGCGTAATCTGCCTCTGAATACGGCGAACTGCCGCGCGCGGCCTGTCAAACTTTGTCACAAAGCTTTTACCGCTGTCCGGATGCGCAGGGTGAGGGCCGACACTATAATGCCCGGGTCGTCCCAACCTTTTCCGCCAAGTCAATTTATAAGCTACTGAATAATGAATAAAAAAATACAGCTTTCACTGTTAAGTCTGGTGCTGATGTCCGCATCGGTCTGGGTCGCCTCGCCGGTGGCGGCCAAAACGGTCGTCGCGTCATCGGCCGCTTCGCATCAGGAGATCGCCTCCGGCAGCGCGATGGTGGTCGATTTACTGAATAACAAGGTGTTGTATTCGAGCAACCCGGACGTCGTCGTGCCCATCGCGTCCGTCAGCAAACTCATGACGGCGCTGGTGGTGCTGGACGCCAATCAGCCGCTCGACGAAATGCTGACGGTGGATATCAGTCAAACGAAAGAGATGCAGGGGGTCTATTCCCGCGTGCGTCTCGGCAGCAAAGCGAGCCGTCATGACCTGCTGCTGTTGGCGCTGATGTCTTCCGAAAACCGGGCGGCCGCCACGCTAGCCCATCATTACCGCGGCGGTTATCAGGCGTTCATTACCGCAATGAATGCTAAAGCCCGCTCGCTGGGTATGATGCATACCTACTATGTAGAACCCACCGGGCTGTCTACGGAAAATGTGTCTACGGCGCGAGATCTGACCAAGCTGTTGGTAGCCAGCCGACAGTATCCGATGCTCAGTCAACTGAGCATCACGCATGAGAAAATGGTGCCCTTCGCCAACCCGGCCTACACGCTGCCGTTCCGTAATACCAACCATCTGGTCTTCCGTCGGGACTGGAACATCCAACTGACCAAAACCGGTTTTACGGATGAGGCGGGTCACTGTCTGGTGATGAGGACGGTCATCAATCAACGGCCTGTCGCGCTGGTGGTACTGGATGCTTACGGCAAATATACCCACTTCGCCGATGCCAACCGGCTGCGCAACTGGCTGGAGAGCGGCAAGATCAGTCCTGTGCCGCCCGCCGCGTTGAGCTATAAGAAACAGAAGGCGATTGCACAAAATTCGTCACAGCGTTCCTCAACGAACATCGCGCTGACGTCGGCGAAGAAGGAGTAGTCGTCGTCGCCTCATGGTCGTCGTACTCAGTCGGCCTTGCGCTCGTCCTGCTCTAGCTTGCCGTATTCCGCCCATGTCGATTCGTGCTGCGGCTCCCGCCACGGTTCCAGCCGGGCCTGTTCCTGCCACTCCTGCAGGGCTGGCAGACTTAACAGGGTCGCGTAGTACTGCTTTGCCAGCGGCGTTAGCGGCAGGCCATAGGTCTGGACGCGAAAGATCACCGGCGCGTAAAACGCATCGACGGCGCTGAACTGCGCTCCGGCCAGGAACGGTCCTTTGAACCGGGTCAATCCCTCTTCCCACAACTGATTCAATCGCTCAATGTCGCGTTGCAGCGCTGGCGTGAACTCATGCAGTTTGACGCGAATGCCGCAGTTCATCCCGCACACTTCGCGCAGGGTGGAAAATCCTGAATGCATTTCCGCCGAGGCGCACCGCGCCCATGCCCGAGCGGCGGCGTCTTCTGGCCATACGCCTTCATGCCGTTCCGCCAAATATTCCACGATCGCCAGAGAATCCCAAACGGTCGGCGCGCCATCGACGAGACAGGGCACTTTGCCCGATGGAGAAAAGGTCTTGAAAGCGGGCTGAGTGATGCCGGGGGAGAAAGGCACCAGCGTTTCCTCAAACGGAATATCCAGCGCTTGCAACAGCACCCAAGGGCGTAGCGACCATGACGAGTAGTTTTTATTGGCGATATACAGCTGATACATGACGGAACCTCACTAGCAGATAGCATTCGGGTA
Organism: Lonsdalea quercina subsp. quercina; assembly: GCF_000688655.1. Classification (GTDB taxonomy): domain Bacteria; phylum Pseudomonadota; class Gammaproteobacteria; order Enterobacterales; family Enterobacteriaceae; genus Lonsdalea; species Lonsdalea quercina. Next base: position 78,187 of record NZ_JIBO01000010.1, read on the forward strand.
TAGGGTGTCACGGGTGGAAAATCACTATGCCTTACGACCGCTGACAACACAACGCGCCAATTTTGCTGTGCGCGGTATCAGGCCAGTATCACCTGTTGGCAGCTCGCCTGCAGGGCGGAAAAGTCCCGGTTGAACTCGGCCGCGGCATCAGTCACCACCTTATCGATTTGCGACATCGGCGCATAGACCACACGGCTGACGACTCCGATTTTGGTGTGATCGGCCAGCAGGATGGAGGTCTTGGCATAGTCGATCATCGCGCTGGCGATGGCCGCCTCGGTGTGGGAGAAGCTGCTGGCGCCGGCGGCGCTGGAAATGCCGACGGGCGACATCAGGGCGACGTCTGCCCGGTAGCGACGCAGCTCGTTGGCCGTTTGCGCCCCGTTGGTGGCTTGAATGGCGGNCTCTACGTGGCCGCCAAGTAGAATCACGTCGTGCAGCAGACGGTCCTCGGCTTCCTGCGCGGTCAGCTTGAGCGCGACGTTCAGGCTGTTGGTGATGATAGTCATCCCCGGCATGGACAGCAGTTCGTCCGCGAGCAGCGTGGTGGTGCTTCCCGCATCGACAAAAATGGTTTGTCCCGGTTGAAGTTGCTGCACCGCGGCGCGGGCTATCGCCTGTTTCTCTTTCTCTTGTACCGTGCGGCGTATCGATAACGGCGGTTCCGGCTCGGGACCGGTGGCGACGATCCCTCCGTGTACGCGTCGCAGCATTCCCCGGGCTTCGAGTTTAAGAATGTCCCGCCGTACCGTTTCGCGCGAAACGCCGAGATGTTGAATAATTTGCTCTGTACTGACCTGGTTTAACGTCGACAGTAATGCACGGATACGGTGCAACCGCGTTTCTTCTAACATGAGATTCTTTTCCTGAGAGTAATGCACCTACTGATGGTGTTGACAATGGGCGGAGAGCTTCCGCCATTGCGCCGGATAAACCGTACTGAACCTCGGAATGAAGCGCGGACCCGGCGGCCGCACAATATCACTCAAGGCGCGNTTTGCACTCCCTTATGACAGGGGCCTTGCGGCCTTCTGCGGGCTTTCAAAGGCGCAATGAGGAGTTTATCAAATTGGGTTGTGCATTTTTGTGCATATTTATGGATTTCGTACGACGGATACGCGGCGTAACGCCCCTGTGTATCAATCATATAGCCATAGATAATTCTATATGTTGATCCTGACTTAGGAAAAAGCACAAATCAAGCGTAGTTTTCCTCTGCCAAGAAGGCATAAATGCAAGACGCGGTAAGTTGCCGCTGTGAATTCGAGGGCACCAGAATAGTGCATATTTTTGCATTTGTGTAATTTATTGCTTTTGGTATACAGTGGTCTCTACCGGATCGTTCAGTGCGGCTCTCCTGCGGGCGGCGTAGACCTGATCCACAGCTCATTTCTCAGGGGGAGTCTTTATGGCGACACGTTCAACCATCATGGATACCAACAGCTTTCGAGCGGAACACGCCGACGCGCTGAGTCAGGATATCCGCCAACTTACCGATAAACGCAGCAAAGTGCTCGGTGAATCCTACCGCCTGTTCTACCGCAATCCGGTGCATCTGGTGCGCGGCGAGGGCCAGTACCTATGGGACGCGAGCGGCAAACAGTATCTGGATGTCTACAACAACGTCGCCAGCATCGGTCATTGTCATCCCGCCGTGATCGACGCGGTGCAACAGCAGATGAGCCAGCTCAATACCCATACCCGCTATCTGCACGAACGCATTCTGGATTACACCGAAGATCTGCTGACCACCTTGCCGCCTGAGATCACCAAAGCCATGTACATGTGTACCGGCTCCGAGGCCAACGATCTGGCGATCCGCGTGGCGCGCGCTTACAGCGGCGGCACCGGCATCATTGTCAGTCAGGAGGCGTACCACGGCACCAGCGACCTGACCTCGGGCGCGTCTCCCGCGCTCGGCAGCGGACAGCCCCTGGCAGCCACCACGCGCCTTGTGCCTGCGCCGGACAGATACCGGGTGGCAGCGCCGGATCTCGGCGTCTGGTTCGCCAACGAGATTCAAAAACAGATCGATGACATGNCCGCGCATGGCATCAAATTTGCGGGCTTTCTGGCCGACTCCATCTTTTCATCGGACGGCGTATTGCCGGNCCCGGTCGGTTTCCTTCAGCCGGCCATCGACGTCGTGCATGCCAACAGCGGTATTTTTATCGCGGATGAAGTCCAACCGGGTTTCGCCCGGACCGGCGACACGTTCTGGGGGTTCGCGCGTCACGGCATCGTGCCGGATATTGTGACCATGGGGAAACCGATGGGGAACGGCATTCCTGTCTCGGGGCTGTTTGCGAAGGCTGATGTGCTGGCCGCCTTCAGCGACGAGATCCCGTATTTCAATACCTTCGGGGGCAATCCGGTGTCGATGGCCGCCGCGCAGGCGGTGCTGAAAGTGATTCGCGACGAAGGGTTGCAGGAGCACAGTAGAACCGTCGGCGCGCTTCTCAAGCAGGAGCTGGCTGCCTTGGCGCAGCGTCACGAGTGCGTCGGCGACGTACGCGGCGCGGGGCTGTTCATCGGCTTTGAACTGGTCAGCGATCGGGAGAAGAAAGCGGCGGATAAGCCGCTGGCGCTGGCGGTGATTGAACACCTGCGGGAAGCGCGGGTGCTGACCTCGGTCGCCGGGCCGTACGGCAACGTCCTCAAGCTGCGTCCGCCGCTGGCATTCCAGACGCAGGACATTGACTGGCTGGTGGGGGCGCTGGACCTGGCGCTGACGCGCGCCCGTCGTTAACCTCACGCGATTTTCATTTTCAGCTTGTCGCCCGGCTTTGGTTGGGCGACACACTTTCTTACCTTCTCCCCGTACCTGCTTTCCCGGTTATTACACGTTGTTTTTTCAGGTAAATTTTCCTATTTATCCTACAACCCGATAAAATTTCGTATTGAAATCCACTATCATTAAGCGCGGAAAAACCGCATTGTCCGCAAGGTAGCTAGGTTGGAACATCGCCTCTGGTCGTTCGGGAGGAAAAGCCGATGACTCCTCTGTCCCCAACTGTATCCTGAGTTCTGGCACGCGTGACTGAAACGGGATTGATTAGGTCCGTAAACATAATGAAATGGCTGACTTCACTGACGATTGCAATAGGAATTGCTTGCCATCCCGCCGCCGCACAGACGGCGACGACACCCCCAACGGCGTTAACCGCCTCTTCGCAACAACGTGATGTTTATGTCAATGATCTGCTGAAGAAAATGACGCCGGAGGAGAAAATAGGTCAGCTCCGCTTGATCAGCGTCGGTAGGGATAATCCCAAGGCCGCCATCCGCGAGATGATCCGCAATGGGCAGGTCGGCGGGATCTTCAATACCGTGACTCGCCAGGATATCCGTGCGATGCAGGATCAGGTGATGCAGCTGAGTCGCCTCAAGATCCCGCTCTTTTTCGCCTATGACGTCGTGCACGGTCAGCGCACGATTTTCCCGATCGCATTGGGGCTGGCTTCTACCTGGGACGAGGCCGCCATCGCCACGTCCGCGCGCGTTTCCGCCTATGAAGCGACGGAGGATGGCCTGAACATGACCTGGGCGCCGATGGTGGATATCACCCGCGATCCGCGCTGGGGACGCGTCTCCGAAGGGTTTGGCGAAGACACCTGGCTCACGGCCGACATCGCGCGGATCATGGTCAAAGCGTTTCAGGGCGATGATCTCACGTCGCGCCATTCGCTGATGACCAGCGTCAAACATTTCGCGCTGTACGGCGCGGTGGAGGGCGGACGGGATTACAACACCGTCGACATGAGCCCGCAGCGCATGTTTCAGGACTATATGCCGCCCTACAAAGCGGCGATTGATGCCGGCAGCGGCGGCGTGATGGTCTCCCTGAACAGCATCAACGGCGTACCGGCGACGGCCAACCGCTGGCTGCTGAAAGAGTTACTGCGGGACCAGTGGCACTTTACGGGGATCGCTGTCAGCGACCACGGCGCGATTAAAGAGCTGATCAAACACGGCGTGGCGGCCAACCCGCGCGACGCTTCGCGCATTGCGTTGCAGTCCGGTATCGGCATGAGCATGAGCGATGAGTATTTCATCCGCTATTTGCCCGAACTGGTGAAAACGGGCGCGGTCAGCCAACGGGATATCGATGACGCCTGCCGTCAGGTACTGAACGTCAAATACGATATGGGGTTGTTCCAGGATCCGTACCGTCATCTGGGCGCGGCGGAGTCTGACCCGCCCGACACCAACGCGGAAAGCCGTCTGCATCGGCGGGATGCGCGTGACGTCGCACGGAAAAGTCTGGTGCTGCTGAAAAACCGGCTCAACACGCTGCCGTTGGCGAAGGGCGGCNCCATTGCGGTCATCGGGCCGCTGGCCGACAGCAAACGCGACATCATGGGGAGCTGGTCTGCCGCGGGCGTCGCCGCACAGTCGGTCACGGTATATCAGGGAATGCGCAACGTCGTGGGCGACAGGGCGCGCTTGCTGTACGCCAAAGGCGCCAATGTGACGGACCATGCGGGGATCGTCCAGTATCTCAACCAGTATGAAGCGGCGGTGAAAACGGACCCGCGCACTCCGCAGGTCATGCTGGATGAGGCGGTGAAAACCGCAGAGCAGGCCGATGTCGTCGTCGCCGTGGTCGGGGAAGCGCAAGGGATGGCGCATGAAGCCTCCAGCCGCGCCAATATCACGCTGCCGGACAGCCAAAAAATGCTGATCGACGCGTTGAAAAAGACCGGCAAACCGCTGGTGCTGGTGCTGATGAACGGGCGGCCATTGTCGCTGGTGCGCGAGGACCAGCAGGCGGATGCGCTGCTGGAAACCTGGTTCAGCGGCACCGAGGGAGGTAACGCCATCGCCGATGTGCTGTTCGGCGATTACAACCCGTCGGGCAAGCTGCCGATGTCGTTCCCGCGTTCGGTGGGGCAGATCCCGATTTACTACAATCACCTGCCGACGGGACGTCCCTATACCCCGGAAAATCCCGGCAAGTACACGTCCCACTATTATGATGAGGCCAACGGGCCGCTCTATCCCTTCGGCTATGGGCTGAGCTACACCACGTTTGACGTGTCCGACGTGCGGCTGTCTCGTCCGGTGATGCCGCGCAACGGCACCGTAACGGCTTCCGTCAGCGTGAAAAATACCGGTAAGCGCGCGGGGGAGACGGTCGTACAGCTCTATTTGCATGATGTCGTCGCTTCGATAAGCCGTCCGGTGAAGGAGCTGCGGGGCTATCGCAAGGTGATGTTGCAGCCGGGAGAGACGAAGACCGTCAGCTTTACGGTGACGCCGCAGGACCTGATGTTCTACAACATGCAGTTGCGACAGGTCGTCGAGCCGGGCGATGTCGATGTGATGATTGGTTTAGATTCGCAGCGGGTGAAAAGCCAACGCTTTACGCTACTGTAACCTAGAGCGCGGCGGCCGGAAATCGCGGCCGTCAAAACTGCTGCCCTGAATGCCTCTCTGGATTCAGGGCAGCGTCGTGATGGAAGGAGGGGGCGTAAAACGCCATTCGGCTGACCGTCAGGTGCCGGAAGTCAGGACGATATAACCGACCAGCATGACCCCGCCAATCCCTCCCAGCGCACACAGCCCAAATACGCCGATTGCACACAGCTTGCTTAACTTCATCCGCTTATCCTTTTATGTGTCCTCTGCGATTATAGATTTTCAGCCCGGGGATACAAGCTGACGGCTTGTGGGGTCATCACTCGACATTCAAACAGCGACGCGTTTGGCGAGCGTGTTTGAGCGCGCGGTTTTACCTGAGCAGCAGGTACGCGCCCAACCCAAACAGCACGACGCCCGCGCCGCGTTCCAGCCAATGTATCGAGCCCGCGAGACGACGTTGCAGCGATGGACGCGCAATCAGCATGGCGATAGACACATCCCATACCAGTACCCTCAGCACCCTATAACGTTCTGCTCATCGCCTGCGGGCTGAGAGGCGTCGTCATGCTGAGAGAGAACCGCCTGTTTTGTGAATACATCAGCGCGCTTTCAATCCCGGCCAACGGTGACGCGTGAAGACGGCTGATTATCTGCATAATCTGCTGAAAGAGCACTCCAGATGAGTAAGTGACAATGTCACTAATGAGCGATCCGCTGTCATTATCACCTCTTTTGAGCCGATGGTCGCACCATTGTGCGTTGAGGTACACCTATGATAGCGGCGGGTTTTCCCCGGCAGCGGGTTACAGCTATGCGGCAGGCCCGGCGGAATGACGACAACGTCGCCCGCGTTGAGCAAACAAGTCTGTTCTCCCACGCGGCATTGTGTGCTGCCGCGTTCCAGACAGCCGACGGACAGCTGTGCATGGCTATGCACTTTATACGGCTGCCGGCTCTGCCAGGTGGAACGACATTCCAGAAACGGGAATTGGGGAGAAAACCAATAGCGCTGTTGCAGGGTTCGAATGGGGGGCATGGCGGTCGGCAGGGAAAATGAATCGGCTCATCAACCTAATCCGTATTGGCGTTTTTGTCGAGCCGCGTCGCGGCATTACAGGCTGACGTAGGGGGGAGGTCTGTGGGACAATACGGGCCGAATGAAATCAGATGTTGAGCAGGCATGACCCTTTCCCCCGCAATCAAACAGCAGATAGGCCAGTGGTACAAGGCCTTGCAGGAACAGATCCCCGACTTCGTTTCTCNCCCGCCTCAGCGGCAGATGATCGCGGAGGTCGCACGCACGTTGGCGGGCGATTACCCGCGTCATCTGGCGATAGAGGCGCCGACCGGCGTAGGTAAAACGTTGTCGTATCTGATCCCCGGTATTGCGGTGGGAAGAGCGGAGACGAAGACGCTGGTGGTCAGCACCGCCAACGTGGCGTTGCAGGATCAGATTTTCAGCAAAGACCTGCCGTTGCTGCGTAAATTTATCCCCGATCTGACCTTCACCGCGGCTTTCGGCCGGGGCCGCTACGTCTGCCCGCGCAACCTGTCCGTGCTCGCGACCGACGCTGAAGCGCAGGGTGATTTGCTGCTGTTTCTGGATGAAAAACAGGCGCCGTCCAGCCGTGAAGAACGGGAGACCTGCGCGCAGCTGGAGAAAGATCTGCACACCGGCAAGTGGGACGGCCTGCGCGACCACCACCAGAAAACGCTCAGCGATGGGCTGTGGCGTCGGCTCAGCACCGACAAGGCCAACTGCCTGGGACGCAACTGCCACTATTATCGCGATTGTCCTTTCTTTCTGGCCCGACGCGAGATTGAAGACGCGGATGTCGTGGTCACCAACCACGCGCTGGTGATGGCGGCCATGGAGAGCGATTCGGTCCTGCCGAGCGCTAAAAACCTGCTGCTGGTGCTGGATGAGGGCCACCATATTCCAGACGTCGCCCGCGACGCGCTGGAGATGTCGGGCGAAGTGACAATTGGCGCGGTGCAGCACCAGCTGGACCAGTTCATCCAGCAGATGGGCGTTTGCCTGGCGCAGTTTGCTCCCAAATCGCCGCCGCGGCTGAGCCAGCCGGACCGGCTGGCCGAACACTGTGCCGAGATCCGCGAGCTGATCCAGTCTTTTGAGCGTATGAGCACGCTGTTTTTACCGGCTGCTTCGCCGTCGGCGGACTACCGCTTCCCGATGGGCAAGTTGCCGGATGAGATGCGTGAGCTTTGTTCCCGCCTGTTCAAACTGACCGACAGCCTGCGCGGGCTGACGGAGTATATGCTGAACGATCTGGCTGAAAAAACCGGCAAGCATGATGTCGTGCGATTGCATCAGACGATGCTGCGCATGAGTCGGCTGCTGGGATACTTCGAGTCGCAGAGCAAATTGTGGCGGCTTGCCGCGCTGGAACAGGCCTCACAGGCGCCGGTCTCTAAGTGGCTGGTGCGGGAAGTGCGCGACGGCCAGCTTCATCTTTACCTGCACTGCGCGGGCATCCGCGTCTCGGATCAGCTTGACCGCCTGCTGTGGCGCAACTTGTCTCATGTGGTGATCACCTCCGCCACGCTGCGTTCGCTGAACAGTTTCTCCCGGTTGCAAGAACTGACGGGGCTGGGAGAGGAGGACGGCGATACGTTCATCGCGCTGGATTCGCCCTTTAATCATCGTGATCAGGGCAAGCTGGTGATCCCCAAAATGAGCTATGAACCGTTGATGGCGCAGGAAGAGGATCATATTGCCGAAATGGCGCGTTTTTTCCGCGCCGAGCTAAAGCGCGACGCGCATAAAGGGATGCTGATGCTGTTTGCCAGCCAGCGCGCGATGCAGCAGTTTCTGACCCAGGTCGCCGATCTGCGGCTGATGCTGTTGGTGCAGGGCGACAAGCCGCGTTATCGGCTGGTGGAACTCCATCGTCAACGGGTCGAAGAGGGGCACACCAGCGTGTTGATCGGGCTGCAGTCCTTCTCCGAAGGGTTGGACCTGAAAGGCGAGCTGCTCTCGCAGGTGCATATTCACAAAATTGCGTTCCCGCCGATCGACAGCCCGGTGATCCTGACCGAGGGGGAATGGCTGAAAAGTCTAAAGCGGCACCCGTTCGTGGTACAGAGTCTGCCGAGCGCGTCATTCAGCCTGATCCAGCAGGTGGGGCGTCTGATTCGAAGCCATACCTGCTTCGGCGAAATCATCATCTACGATCGCCGCCTGCTGACCAAGGGCTACGGCGCCCAGCTGCTGGCCGCGCTGCCGGTCTTCCCTATCGAACAGCGGGATATGCCCGCGCCCTGATTTTCTCTGTCATCGCCGCCGGTCAGCCGCCGCGCATTCGCTTGTGCGTCGCGCGGCAAACGCTGCTCAACGCGGTCAAAACATGCTATTTTCGCTGCAAACGAGTCGTATTAACGCTGAGAAACGTCATGGATTACACCAAAATCATTAAAGAGGTCGGGCGCGGAAAAAATCATGCCCGCGACCTGGATCAGGAGACGGCGCGCGCGCTCTATGAGGCGATGCTGAACGACGCCGTTCCGGAGCTGGAACTGGGCGGATTGCTGATCGCTTTTCGTATCAAAGGCGAGGCGGAAGCGGAAATGCGCGGTTTCTATCAGGCGATGACGGCACGGACGTTATCACTGACGCCGCCGGTCGGTCGCCCGCTGCCGGTGGTGATCCCCAGCTACAACGGCGCACGGCGACAGGCCAATCTGACCCCGCTGCTGGCGTTGTTGCTGCATAAGCTGGGTCTGCCGGTGGTGGTGCATGGGGTCAAAACCGATCCCACGCGCGTGACGACCTGTTCCATCCTGCACGAGATGGGCTTAGCGCCGGCGGAGTCTCGGGAGGCGGCGCAACGGCAGTTGGATCGCGGCGAGCTGGTTTTCCTGCCTATCGACGTGCTATGTCCGCCGATGGAACAGCAGCTAAATATGCGCTGGCGCATGGGCGTACGTAATAGCGCACATACGCTGGCGAAAGTCGCCACGCCGTTTGCGCCTTCGGCCGCGCTGCGGCTGGCCAGCGTGTCACACCCTGAATATATCGCGCGCGTCGGAACGTTTTTTGAAGATATCGACGGACGCGCGCTGCTGATGCCGGGCACTGAGGGCGAAGTCTATGCCAATCCCCGGCGCTTTCCTGAAACCTATTTTATTCATCGCCAGCAGCGGCACCTGTTGCAAGCCCGCCAGGATATGATCATCGAGCGGTCGGCATTGCCCGCCTCCTCCGATGCCGTCGCGACAGCGCAGTGGACGTCCGCCTGTCTGACGGGCGAGCAACCGGTGCCGCAAGCGATCATCATGCAGCTGGCCTGTTGCCTGGTCGGCTGCGGTGAAATCGATTCACTGGCGCAGGGCGTGGACGAAGTTGTACGGCGGCTGGCGGNGTAACCGNCGGTCGTGAACGACTCGGGTCTTCGCGCCCGTGCCGCCACCGTGTCCTATGCTTGAAAGATTCATTCCGAAGAGAACGACCGTTCAATCACAGTAATTGGATGAGGGCGGCGCGGTAGCGGAAAGCGGCTGCCGCGCCCGAACCTGCATTGACGTTAAGGAGCAGCCATGCAGCAGATAGTGGATTATTTCAACGCGCTGAATAGCGATTACCTCGCCGTCCATCAGGCGAAAGAAGACCTGTTTTGGCAGCTATATATGGGCATTGGCGACGATGAGGNGGCGGCGCGATTTTCCGCCGCAGAAAGCGCCTATAAGCGATTTATCGCCCAACCGCAGAAACTGGCGGAACTGCGTGAACAGATCTCGGCGCTGGAGGCGCTACCTGAATCAGCGCAGCAGCAGGCGCTGCTTCACGGACTGCAAGGGTGGTATCGCTTCTTCGACTGCAACGTGATTGAAGATCCGGAAGCCCAGTCGCTGATGGAGGCGCTGATCGCGGCGGAAAGCGATTTGTACGCGCGTCGTCAGACCTATCAACCTACTCACCTGAACGCCGACGGCGAACGTGTCTCCGCGTCGCTGGGCGAGTTGCTGACCAATCAGGCGACGAATGATAACGAAAGCTATCGCCGCAGCTCGCAGGAGGCGCTGCGCGATCTGGAGCAGTGGCTGCTGAACAATGGGTTCCCTGAACTGGTCCGGCTGCGCAACCGCTTTGCCCGACAGATGGGCTATCGCAACTATTTCGACTACAAGGTGAACAAAACCGAGCGTATGACGCCGGAGCAGCTGTTCACTATTCTCGACCGTTTCGAAGCTGAGACGCGTGACGCCAATCAGCGCAGTTTGGAACAGCTGGCGGCGGAAAAGGGCGCGGAAGCGCTGTCGCCGTGGAACATACGCTACGCCAGCGCAGGCGACGTGACGCGTCAGCTGGATCCCTATTTCCCCTTCGCCGCTTCGCTGGCGCGTTGGGTCGACAGCTTCAAACGGCTGCATATCGGTTTCAACGGTGCGGTGTTGAACCTCGACCTGCTGGTGAGAAAAGGCAAGTATGAGAACGGCTTCATGCATCAGCCTGTGCCGCCGTTCGTGAATCAGGGACAGTGGATCCCGGCGCGTATCAATTTTACCAGCCTGGCGAAACCGGATCAGATCGGCAGCGGGGCGCACGGGATCAATACGCTGTTTCATGAGGGCGGGCACGCCGCGCACTTCGCCAATATCCGTCAAAACGCGCCGTGCTTCGCGCAGGAGTACCCGCCCACGTCTATGGCGTATGCGGAAACTCAGTCCATGTTCTGCGATAGTCTGTTGCAGGATGCCGACTGGCTGAAACGTTATGCTCGCAGCCGCAGCGGTGAGACGATCCCCGACGCGCTGATTCAGGAAGACATCCGCACGCGCCAGCCGATGCGCGCCTTCAACGAGCGTCACATCCTGCTGGTGCCTTACTTCGAGTGGCAGCTTTATCAATGGGAGGATGCGCAGCTGACGCCGGAGGCCATCACCCGGTTGGCGCGGGAAACGGAACAACGCATCATCGGTATTGAAGGCAGTCCGCGTCCGACGATAGCCATTCCGCATCTGCTGTCGATGGAGTCGGCGTGTTCGTATCAGGGCTATTTGCTGGCGCTGATGGCCGTCGAGCAGACGCGGGCCTTTTTCCTGCGTCGCGATGGCTACCTGACGGATANCCCCGCTATCGGCCCGGATCTGGCCCGCCATTACTGGCAGCCGGGCAACAGCGTCAGCCACGATGAGACACTGCGCAGCCTGACGGGCGAGGGATTCAACCCTGACTATCTGGCTCAGGCGTGCAACATGACGGTGGAGCAGGCGTGGCAGGAGGCGCAGGAGATGATGACATCAGCAGCGGCGCGTCCGCAGCCAGCGGCGGATTTCGATTTGCAGGCGCATATCCGCGTCGTCGACGGCGAGCGGGTGCTGGCGGATAATCGCCAGGGCGATGCGACGATGTGTCAGGCATTTGCCGCTGAAATTGAACGCGAGTACCCGGTCGTGAAATAACGGTCCCCCCGCGTGGCTATTGCCATCCTCCCCGGCGTCATTTCCGTCGTGTCGGCCAGCCTTACAACCCGTAAGGCTGGCCTTTTTGTGAGACTTTGTCCAAGCCGCGCCACGCGATGACGGCGTATCGCAGATGGCCGAAATGTCGGCCTTGTCACGGGACGGTCACAATGACGATCTAGGCTGTTTGCCATGTAAATTTTCTGCGTCGTTTTTTCTATGCCGGGAAAGACGGCTGACCTTCTATTTGAAATGCAAGGAAATAACATGCGCTATTCTTCTCTCTTCGTCGCCGTTGGCTGTGCGTTAACGCTCTCTCAGGCGGCGGCCGCCTTACCTGAACCTACGCTGCATGTGGCGAAGATAGAGGTTCAATCCACCACCGCAGCCAACGCCAGCTCGGAATACGTCGCGCTCGAAAAGCGGGTGCAAACGCATTTGCAGGACATGCTGCGCGGCAACGCGCAGGCGCTGACCCGGGCGCAGCTGGAGAGTGCGCAACAGCAGTCACCGCAGGCAGATATGGCGTGGCTGAAAACCGCAGACTATGACTTCCAGAAGAATGCGCGGGAGCAAGACAGTATCAAATTGTTGTCGGCGTTCCACTCGCTGACGCCGACGTTGCTGCGTCAAAATCGCGCTACGGTGGAGCGAATCAATCAGGATGCCTCAGACGCCCTGCGGCAAAAGGCGCTGATCGATGCGGAGAACATCCGCTATTTTTACGCGCTGGCGGAAGCGCTTGGACCGAGGCTAGGCAATGCCTTTATCGACGTTTATCAGCGTGGTGAGATGGGCAAAGCCGCGGCGTTGATCAAGGCCAGCGCCGTCAGCACGTCTCCGGCGAAACAGTTTTACCATTATCCACGTCCGTTTAAACGGCCGGGAAACGCGGTCCATCTGGTGCCGGATACGGCGGTCGTCAATGATTCCGTACCTTACACCGCCTCGGGCGATGCGTTCCCGAGCGGCCACACCAATAGCGGCTACAATGATGCGTTGCTGCTGGCGGAAATGTTGCCTGAGCGCTTCGTTCCGCTGATTGACCGTGCGGCGACCTACGGTTACTCCCGCGTTGTGCTGGGCGTGCATTATCCGCTGGATGTGATGGGCGGCCGTATGACGGCGGAGAATCAGATTGCCACGCTGATGAACGATCCGGAGTACAAGAAGCTGTTCACAGAGGCCAAAGCTCAGATGCGTACCGCGTTGGAACAGGCCTGTGGTATGAGCCTGGCGAAGTGCGCGCAGCCGCAGGGTAAAGACGATCCTTACACTCACCCCGCCATGCGTCAGCTTTATCGCTTCACGATGAGCTATGGACTGCCCGCCTCCAAAGTGGCCGCGCGTCCGGTCAGCGTGCCAAAAGGCGCTGAAGTCCTGTTGGAAGGACCGTTGCCGGAGCTAAGCGCCGAGCAGCGTCGCGCGCTGATGCTGAAAACGGCGGAGGCGGATGGCTATCCGCTGTCGGGCAGCAGCGAGGGTAACTTCTGGCAGCGCGTGAACTTGCACGATGCCGTGCTGGCCAGCAAACAGAGATAAAACAGGGACGCCTGTGGCGCATAGACGTAGGGATAAGTGAGATAAAAACAGAACGTATCCGCGAGGATACGTTCTGTTTTTGGCGATTATGCCACGTGTTGCAGGAACTCTCGCAGACGTTCGCTGGGGGGATGACTGATTAACGCGTCCGGTTCGCCGTCTTCCGCGATGCGGCCTTTATCGATGAAGATCAGGCGCGATGCGACTTTCTGGGCGAAACCGACTTCGTGGGTGACGATGACCATCGTCATACCTTCTTCCGCCAGATCTTTCATGACGGTCAGTACTTCGTGACGCAGCTCCGGGTCAAGCGCCGAGGTAGGCTCATCGAACAGCATCATCTTCGGTTTTACCGCCAGCGCACGTGCAATCGCCACGCGCTGCTGCTGACCGCCCGAGAGTTCGGACGGGTAGTGATGCGCCCGTTCGGACAGCCCCACTTTTTCCAGCAGCGCCATCGCCTGCTTCTCGGCCTCTTCCTTACTGGCGCCCCGGACGCGAATAGGACCGAAAGCCACGTTTTCCAGCGCGGTCATCTGTGGGAATAGATAGAACTGCTGGAAGACCATGCCGGCTTCCTGACGGATGAGGCGTTCGTCCACTTTGGGGTCGTTCACTTTCAGCCCGTCGACCACCAGCTCTCCGCTGGTAATCTCTTCGAGTTTGTTGATGCAGCGCAGCAGGGTGGACTTCCCAGAGCCGGACGGGCCGATAATCACCACGACTTCGCCCTGATTGATTTTCAGGTCGATATCATGGAGAACCTGTGTTTGCCCATAGTGTTTAGAAACGTTTTTAAATTCAATCATATAATTTTAAGTCTTCTTTCCAGACGGCGCAGAAGGAAGCTCAGCACCAGCGTAATAACCAGATAAATCACGGCGACCGCACTCCAGATTTCCAGTGCGCGGAAGTTCCCCGCGATGATCTCCTGCCCCTGACGGGTCAGTTCAGCAACACCGATGACGATAAACAGCGAAGTATCCTTGATGCTGATAATCCATTGGTTGCCCAGCGGCGGCAGCATCCGGCGCAGCGCCAGCGGAGCAACGACATAGCGCAAGGTGTCGCGGCGAGACAGCCCCAGCGCCATGCCAGCTTCAGAGAAGCCTTTATTGATCGACAAGACCGAACCGCGGGTAATCTCCGCGATATACGCGCCTGAGTTAATCATGATGGTGACGACGGCGGCGGCGAAAGGGTCGATGCGAACCGAGGTCAGGATCATCGGCAATGCGAAGTAGATGAACATCACCTGTACGACAATCGGCGTGCCGCGAATGATTTCGATAAACACCAGCGCGATACGGCTGGATATCCAGTTGCCGTAAACGCGCACGAAACCCGCGAATACGCCAATAATGACGCCNCCCAGCAGACCCAACACTGAAATTAACAGGGTCATTTTGGCCCCTTCCATCAGAAGGGGCAGGGAAGGCCAAATGGCACTCCAATCAAACTGCATGAAATTTCTCCACAAACTAACGGCGATTATTTAGGTTCAGTACCGAACCATTTCTGATAGATGGCTGCATAGGTGCCGTTTTCACGCAGGGTTTTCAGCGCACCGTTCACCCGTTCGCGTAACTCACTGTTTTTCGGGAAGGCGATGCCGTACTGCTGGGCTTTGATGGAGNCGCCGACGGCTTTGAACTGTCCGTGGCCGGCGGTTTTGATGAAGTAGAGGATGTTGGGCGTGTCATGCAGCACCGCATCGGCGCGATTCGTGGCCAACTCCATATAGGCGTTGTCGATGTTAGGGAACTGACGCAGGCTTTTGGTTTTGATATTGGCCTTCGCGTAGTCTACGGAGCCGGTGCCGCTCTTCACGGCGACAACTTTATCTGTCAAATCCTGCTCGCCTTTGATTGCCTGATTATCGGCTTTCACCATCACCAGCAAACCGCTGTCGTAGTAGCCGTCAGAGAAATCGATCGCCCGTTTGCGCGCATCGGTGATGGTGATGCCGGCTAGCGCGACGTCGATATTGCGGGTCTGCAGCGCCGGAATAATACCGCTGAAATCCATTGGCTTCAGGGAATAGTTCACATTCAACTGTTTGGCGATGGCGTCCCACAAGTCGATATCGAATCCAACGTATTTGTCGCCTTGCTTGAACTCAAAAGGCACAAACGCGGTATCGGTTGCTACGATCAGCGGCTTATCAGCTGAATGACTGCTGAAGCTACAGGCGAGCACAAGTGCGGCTACCGAAGCTTTGAGAAATGACTTCATTGGTTGTTTCCTATAAACACAGTTGTATTTCACTGCTTTTGAGGAGTAATACTGTCGCTGCGAATGGGATCCACACAGCATGTACAGCAGTTTTGGAGCGGTACCGCCTGTGTTTTTGTCACAGACGTTTTATGTGCACACTGCACCAATATGATTAACTTAATTGACTTGGAGTGACAACTGTTGATTCGCCTGTAGGCTAAATATTCGGGCTTTGAGGTTTTTTTTTGTACATCCTGACGAGAAATTCTTCAGGAAGCGAAAAGTCTGCGGGGCGGGGAAAAGGGTGCGACAGAAACAAGCAGACCGCCCATAGGGGCGGTCTGCAACAGCATCATTAATCCTTAAGGATTATTCGATGTTGGATTCGATGAACCACAGGAATTTGTCCAGGTCACGCGAAGCGGCGGTCAGGATGTCTGCCGTATCGTCGTCTTCGGTCGAAACAATACCTTTACGGGTTTCGTTGGCGACGATACCGTAACGTTCCGCCAGCGCTTTCAGGTGGTCCTGAACGTTATGAATATCGGTCGGGTAGCTTTTCAGCGACGTATTTGCGTTAATCGCCTGAGTGGTGCCCAGTGCGACGCCGCCCAGCTGTACGACACGTTCTGCGATGGTATCCAGATGGTCGACGATAGTGGTGCGGAAGGTGTCCAGCATTTCGTGAACACCGATGAAGTTCGCGCCACGCATGTTCCAGTGAGCCTGTTTCGTGATCAGAGATAGGTCAGTAAAATCAACCACCAATTGGTTCAGCAGCTTGATGGTGGAAACTTTAATTTCATCATCCTGATCGTTAAGCGTGTAACGTAGTTCTGAAGAGGTGGATTTTACCAGTTTAGCTGTACGCATAAGTGTTGCCCTCTTAATTCAATAATCATTAGATTTGATGTTCAACGAGGGTAATTATAGCAGCTCCACCGAAAGCAGTTGTATAAATTTGCCTATCGAACAGATAGACACTAACGTTAAAGTTTAATGACATCATAATGTTATCGCAAATTACACACATTATCATTTGCAGTGCGTCTAGCTAAACAGCCTGTTTTTCATTAGCTATTTTCTTTGTTCTTCCTCCACTCACGTTAGAATAAGGACTCAGGGTGAATATAAGGCACGTCATTCCCAAGGCGTGGTTTGTCAGCCGACGGTCCGTTTAAAAGTAACCGCTTCCGTTTCGACAGTATGCTTAGCGGTGGATGTATGCCCCTGAATTAGAGATGACATTTTAACCGGTAGATAATTGAGCTTCCAATCCGACAACGATTTAGGCCGATATCTCGAATAAAATCGCCCTGACGAATTAATTTTTAGAAAATCGTACGGAATGTAACAGCAGGTTTTTGACCGATTGTCGAAGGACTCGAGCCGTGCTAATGATAGCAAAATCTCGTGCTGATTTTTGATAGCATGACTTTTAGCTGTAAGGGAAATATTTTGGCATGCGAAACTTGAGTCAACTTTGTTTAGACACCCGCTAGCATAAATTTAAAAGCTTGCCAGTTTTAAGCCTTATTTTTCTTATAATTCTTTTCATTGGCTATCTTTCTTTGTCAGAAAAGTCACTTTCGGAAAGAAACTGTATAAAGAATGGGCATAAATATTCAAAAAGAAAAACAAAATCATTAATGGATAAATTATTTGCTAATCATTTACCATTGCTGACTTTAATTTACGTATTGTTTGTGTACTAAAGACTAACTTTGTGTGAGAGACATGATTCAGAATTTTCTGCATTTTTAATTCTTTGCACTTTATGTTTTCATGACAAAGTTTCCATTGTTAACTCAATGAAATTTAAGAGGTTACCTTGTTTAAGAAAATCCTTGTTACATGTTTAACCTAATTGAAAAGTAT
Source organism: Lonsdalea quercina subsp. quercina (assembly GCF_000688655.1). Classification (GTDB taxonomy): domain Bacteria; phylum Pseudomonadota; class Gammaproteobacteria; order Enterobacterales; family Enterobacteriaceae; genus Lonsdalea; species Lonsdalea quercina. The sequence goes on from NZ_JIBO01000010.1 coordinate 95,611, forward strand.
TTGTGGCTCAGCAACAACGCGGATTTGTTGTTATATTTATAGCGCTTTAATATTCTTTCATAAGAGTGATTCGAGGCTGTATATGAAAAAAATTGCGTGTCTTTCAGCTTTGGCTTGTGTTTTAGCCGTAAGTGCCGGTTCTGCGATGGCTGGCGAGAGTACTGTATCTGCAGGTTATGCCCAGGGCGATGCTCAAGGCGTTATGAACAAGCTCCCGGGTTTCAACCTGAAATACCGTTATGAATTCGACAACTCACCGCTGGGTGTGATCGGTTCATTCACCTACCTGCAAGATAGCCAAACCGTAAATAACGTCTATCAGAAAGGGACTTATTACGGCTTCAGCGCTGGTCCTGCTTTCCGCTTCAATGACTGGGCAAGCATCTATGGTGTTGTCGGTATGAGCAGCGGTAAGTACACCCACAACGCTGATAACGGTACTGCCAACGCCAAGAACGATGATGTTGGCGTTGTATACGGTGCCGGTCTGCAGTTCAACCCAATGCAGAATATTGCGCTGGATGTAGGTTACGAACAAAGCCGTATCCGCAGTGTGGATATTGGCAGCTGGAACGTTGGCGTAGGCTACCGTTTCTAATCGTATCGAAGCATTGACCTCTTTTTAGGGTAAATGTATCTGTAAAACCCGCTCTTCGGAGCGGGTTTTTTTATGCTTCAGTATCATAGCTTATGCCGGTTTTTGTCCGCCCATTACAGAAATTGACCCCCTCATCGGCGTTTCGTTCCGTTTATTTTGACTTGTTTTGCCCAACCAATCTCTTTTCTCGTGAGTGGAGAGGGGTTACGTTTTGTACACGTATCGTGCCGTCTGGCTGTTGCCTATACTGGTACTACGGCCTACTTCTTTAAGGAGAGTCTCATGCCTTCGCCTCAATCTGTGACGCCGCAAATTGCGCAACAATTGCTAAAGATGGGCGCGGTGTTGGTGGATATCCGTCTAATCGACGAGTACGCGCGCGAACACATCCCTCATTCGGTGTCTTGCCCGATGGCATCATTGAATGCCGATAAGCTGCGAGAAGTCCTCTCAGGTGCGAACAGCGTGATTTTTTTGTGCCTTTCGGGGATGCGATCTCATCAGCATCGCGCACAGCTGGCCGAGGCGGCGGGAACGGCTCAGACCTATTTGCTTTCCGGCGGATTGCAGGCATGGAAGCGGGCTGGCTTACCCATTGTTAAAGGCGAGCGACCGTCGGTCGATATCATGCGGCAAGTTCAAATCGTTGCGGGCGGCACGGTGTTGGCGGGGGTAATTTTGGGCCAGGTGATGCATCCGGCATTTTATTGGCTGGCGGGGGTCTTCGGGGCTGGACTGCTGTTTGCTGGGATCAGTGGCTATTGCGGTTTGGCGCGTGCTCTCATGCGCATGCCGTGGAATCGCGAACGATAGACTGGGCCAGTGCATGCGGATTGATTAAGGGATGAACTCAGGCGTCATGCCATTGTTTTTGCCTATTTCACGTTGAGTTGTATTCGAGGTAACGTGCTAGAATACAAAGAAAAAGAGAATAATAATGGGGCTCCTTCTAAAAGCTGTACTTGGCGCACTGATTGTTGTGCTGATTGGACTGTTAGCAAAGACACGTAATTATTATATCGCCGGACTCGTGCCGCTTTTCCCTACCTTCGCCCTGATTGCTCACTATATTGTTGGCAGCGAACGCGGGTTAGATGCGCTGCGCTCGACCATCTTGTTTGGCATTTGGTCTGTTATCCCTTACCTGATTTATCTCATTTCGCTCTACTATTTCACGGATTCGATGAAGTTGGCGCAGGCGCTAGCGGCCGCCGTGGTCTGCTGGTGTATTTCCGCAGCAATACTCATCAAGATCTGGAGCTGGTATCACGCTTTGTAGCCCGTCAACAGAGCGAACAAGGGGAGGGGGATTTTTACCACTCCCAGGGAAACCACTCAGAGGTCATCAAATATATGATGACTTCTGCTAAGACGACGAATATCAGTAAAAGAATCAATTTTTTTCTCCACAGCCAGTCGCTCAATGACATGATTGTTTACCTCTCGTTCTTCATCATGATGCGCATCAAAACCGCGCTATGTCATGTATAGCGTATCAGAAGACGTTCTTCTGGGAGGTAGTCAGTCCGCTATTCCTGCTTTAGGTTGGCTAGCTGTTTTTTGATTGTTAAGAAAAGAAAAGCAGTTTGACTGTGTAAAGTAGACACCCCCCAAAAAAAGACTATTTTTCGGTGATGAAATACATGCTGTGAACAATCAATTGAAAATAACCCTTGCTTAACTTTTTGGTACATGCGTTAATGTATTCATCGGTTTGGCATACAGACCTTATGTAAAGCATTTTAGTAAAGCAGTTCTCAGTTCAAGCGTTATCCTACATAGATACCTCTTTTCCGTGAGTCTCCTCCTAAGCGCCTATAAATAAATTCTGCTAACAGACCATGTTTGTCGCTCTAACGCGACCTCGAAAATAAAGGAAGTATTTATGTCTGATAAAATGACTGGTTTAGTAAAATGGTTCAACGCTGATAAAGGCTTTGGTTTCATCACTCCGAGCAATGGTAGCAAAGACGTGTTCGTTCACTTCTCTGCCATCCAGGGTGATAGCTTCAAGACTCTGAACGAAGGCCAGAAAGTTGAATTCTCCGTTGAAAACGGTGCAAAAGGTCCTTCAGCTGTCAACGTTGTTGCTGAATAATCTTTTTAATGTTGATGTTGGTTACGATAGCGAAGAAGGGAATGCCCGGAGCGGTTAATCAGCATCATCTGAAATGATGAATAACGCATAAATATTAATAAAAATATTCCCAGCGTTATTGATTAATTTCACAAAAAACGCCTCATGTCATCATTGTCATGAGGCGTTTTTTTTATGCTTTTTGTATGCTTATGTCGGTGAGCTGATTATATAGCATTTCTCGAATCGAATGACGTCAATTATCCCCAAACGATCGCTGCCCAGCGGAACAACAGCAGAACGATAATAATCAATATTAGTGTAAGAACCATCTTCCAGTGTTTATTGGCGAATAATCGGGACATACATCCTCCTGAGGGTTGATGGCGAAGAAGAGGCTCCATTCGAACTCTTTCGACAGATCTACATGCCATTTTAGTCATAATTTCATATATCGTTAGGTCAAAAGCGAAATCACCCTGCGTGCTCATAGCCCTCGGCGGAGAAGGTATAAGGATTGATGCCAAAAAGCTGAAGATTGAAGGTTGTTAACTTGCCGCTCCTTATATGGGGGCTGGCTTTATGTCATGCGCGATAACGATTAGGTCACCAAACTGGCGCTGCGATCAAAGCAAACTCACTTTTCCCTTCTTATCAGTGCCGACCAAAGTCCTATTCTGGAAATGGCTGCGCCGTTGCGGCATTTTGCTGGCGATGTCACGCGTACACATTGCGCTCATTCATTCTTGAGGAACAGGCGCTGGCGTCAGGTGAAATACTGGCCTTCTTTGTCGTTAAGTCCGTCGTTTTAACTGCAACATGTGCCGGTGAGATTGATGGTGGAGGAGGGGGATTCAATCACTTGTCGATTCGTAAAAATGGGGTAGGCCATACGGGATAGGGTCAACAATGAGGACTTTATTCCCTAAGAACACGGCGTTTGTTGCTGTCTCAATGGATGAATGAAAAGCGCATAGAAGCTTTTCATTCATCGACATCAATTACCACATCAAGTAATCAGGTACTTTGAAGTCGGCGTAAGGATCTTCTTCATCCTGCTCTTCCTGGCTGAGCGCGCTATTCAACACGATGCTGTTCGCATCGCGCTGAGCAATTTTATCGGCCACGCTGGCGGGGATAATGGCATAGTCGCTCTCGCCATTGTTATCTTTGACTAAACGAGCGATGGCAAGACGACCGCTGATCAACTGAGTTTGCGTCAGCTTATCCACCACGATTTTTTTGATTAAATTACCATCTGTGAAATTGAAGCCAATATCGCCTCTTGAGATATTGATTCTGTTCATTTCAATCAGCTGCTTCACTTGAGCTTTATACTCTTTGGATAATGCAGCCTGTTTCTGCTGTTCGTTTAGCTGTTTATCCCGCTCCAGTTGCGCTTTTTTATTTTCTTCTACTGCCGCTCTTGCCTCACGCGCCTGAACTCGTGACTTTTTAGCCGTCCTTTGGACTTTGGCCATTTTTTTGCTGGTCACTAATCCCGCTTTCAGCATCTGTTCTTGTAAGGTCAGTTTGGTCATCTTCGTTTCTAAATCCATTAAATAATATTGTGATTATACCTGTAATTTCGGAGGCTGTATCAGGTTGCAGGACTTCATCCCCCTTGGCTTGAGCTTGGCCGGAACGATGAAGGCTGGCGGTGTCGAATACCCTCTTTCCGATTATTACGCCTTAACGGGGTGAAAATGCAGAATACCAACCTTGCACGGTGTCCTGAAGAGTACCGCAGATTCAGGGGACGCAGGGGGCGAACCTTGAGATGAGTCGCCTCTGTTCAGCATATATTCGAAGAGGAAAGGGTCGCCNAATACGATAAAAGCCTTCCCCTGACTATAAACTATGGGATAGCTGAGTTTGTCACCGTGCCGACGATGATGCCACTCAGGCTGTCATTCATACCGAAATTCTGCCTACGGATGCCGAGGGATTCGGCAAGAGGGTTCAGACCTTAAGCAATTTCACCGTGGCATCTATATCTATCTCATCTTCCGTGAAGATTAACGTTGAACCCTGGAAGGTAGTGATCGCGAGTTTTCTCAACGGACGCATCTCACCCGGTTTAACTTCTGATTTCGGCCTGATACATCCCATCAGCGCACCGACAGACAGCACCGTATTTTCTTTATCGATGCGGGTATCGGCAGGGACTTCTTCACTGTAAACCAGGAAAGACTTGATGGACGCGAGCTTCACTCGCTCGCCGGCGATATAGATATATTTGCTTTCTGGTATGACTTTCACCGCGTAGGCAGACAACCCCTTGTTGTTGGTGGTAGGTTCGAAAGTCACTGCCGCATCTTTTTTGATGAGATCAGGGTTGGCGACTTTGATGACATGAAAATAACGGTTGTCCCCATTTTCATCTTGGATAAATCCAAAGCCTTTATCTTTGAACCAGGTTGTGATTGTTCCATTCATCGCCATTACCGCCTATTTGATCGTTAATCTACGCTATTTTTGCAGCGCGCAGTGTAAAGCACAATGACTACGCAGACTACGCCTTTGGCCCAAGTCTCAATGATATAATTCTAATAGGCAAAGGCATCAGCCACGGGTGATAACTGACGGGGCCACTAAGTTTATCCATAACGGCTGGAATGAAGTCTCAGTGAGGCTAAACAGGTTAGTGGGGCGACTCAAGTCAAAGAGGGGGAAGAGGAGGATGCTTGGAAGTATAACAAGAAAAGCTGCAACCAACGCCTTAATCGTCCGACGGTTTTGCTTTGAAAAGCCCCGAGCATCATTGTCAATCCGGCCTGGGGAGAGGTGCCGGGCAGCTATCTCCATCATAAACTCATAAACAATGCGCTCTTGTGCCCAAGCAATCGTCCGAGCTGACCGTGAATTACATTAATGTTCCTCGAACCAGGCGGTTAAGTCCTGCTGGCGGCAGCGCATTGCTGTGGTTAAACTATGATAGTGCTGTACAGATATCCCTGGGAAAACGAATAATAATGTTAAAAGGAATGAGTAATGATTAAGAAAGTTGTATTCGCCGCGATAGTTATCTTTTCGTCATCTGTTTCGGCGAAAACAATGAAAGACTTCTTTTCTGAACATCCTGCACTTTACGAAAACATATACACGAGGCAGGCCATTAAAGAGCAGGCTGATGGCCTGGCGGCTTTAGACGCAATGGGCGAGGATACGCCAATAACCTCATTAGCTAAAAAACAAAGCCAGCTGATTCGTGATGAAGGTTATAACTATGCTGAGTTGGCATTAAGAGATCTTGTGACTTATTGTGACGACCAAGATTTAGCAACGTTGCATCGTCTGAGAGAAGCGGAATGCGAAATTCTTGCCACTGAATCGGATAAATAAGTCTCACATGCAACGCTCCTGATAAGCCGTGTGTTAATAAGAGAAAAAGGACATAAAGCTCACCTTAGTGGGCTTTATGCATGAATAATCTACCGTCGGCGCATTATCAACAGCTCACCGCTGGTCATATTTTGGATACTCCCCTCATCCTGTCAGAAATATCGACCACCGGCGCATGGAATAAGCCCGCGAAAGCGAGCCTTACTGAAGCATCATGTTTTGAGCCAATTATAGGCCTATCGCTTTAGCGCCTTACCCTCATGTTTATCCAAGATCGCGACTATATCGTGATGGTTATTCGCTTCCGCTCTGACTAAAGGGCTATATTCCTCACGGTCGGTGACATTGACATCAACGCCTTTCTTTAAAAGAAAGACCACGACCTCTTTATTGCCATTCAGGCTGGCTAACTGCAGCGGTCTATAACAAACTCGAATGAGGGTTTGTCATAGCGCTGGTATTGGATGAGATTCTTCTTTTCGAAGTTTAATGACTCTTTTAACCAAGAACGTCATTTTTATAGATGCTCGTTCCAATCATGTCTGTAATTATGAGGGGGACAATTTTCAACTGTACGAATAATGACTCTTAACTAAACACTACCAGCGCTTTGCGTGGTTTAAGACGATTGGTACGATGATGGGGCCGGGGTACCTGTCTCACAGCAGGTGATACTTAGCTGTCAGGACGTCATCTCCACACCTGTGTAATGACGCAATAATTCACACTTAGATTAATTTCGGTGCTCGCAAGTTTTATGAAATATTCATAACAACTAGCCATAAAAAATCGATGATATATAGTAAAGACAAGGGAGTGTGCAATTAGATAATCCTCGATTTTATCTGACAAAATAAAAATCGAGATGGGTATCGTTTCATTTGTTTGAGGTTGATAATGACTAACGCTGTTAATTAATCAGCAATGAATTATTGATTCACTCTGGTCATTGAGCCTTTAAATAAAAAATAGGAGGTATTTATGCCATGCAAAAGCTATGTTCTGGGTTATTCAGAACGAGAAATGCAAAGGATCGCTTTTCAAGCCGGAATGCTTGACCCTATTACCAAACGTATGTTGCAAGCCGCCGAAATAAGGGATGGACAAGATATTTTAGATATTGGTTGTGGTTCAGGGTATGTCAGTCAATTGGCTGCCAAATTGGTTGGCGACGGGGGGGCTGTCATTGGTATAGAACAGAGCGAGGCGGCGCTAAACTTTGCTTGCAGCACCGGCCTGAAGAATGTCTCGTTCGTACAGGGGNGGTTTGAGAAATATGAATTTGAAAAACAGTTCGATATCGTGGTGGGGCGAACGGTTTTACTTTTTCAGGATGACGTCATTTCTTTCCTCAGGAGAGCTGTGAAATGGGTCAAACCAGGGGGGTACCTGGCATTCCATGAAATTGACTGTAGTAGGCAATGTCAATCTAAGCCACCGGTAGCGCTTTGGGACCGAACGATGACAGAGCTTCTACTCCGTTTGAGAAACGGCTGTCCACAGTACGATATAGGACAACGTTTTGTTCAGGCATTCGACGAAGCCGGGCTGCCAACACCGAATGTATCTTATGAGATCCCTGTCGCGGGGGGGCATGCTGAAGATCTCTGTCTTTGGGCTGTTGAAACCTTATGCAGTTTATCCGACCAACCTGAGCGGATTGTGTTTGCAGATGGAGAGGTCATGGACCCTGCGAGGCTATTGGCATCGTTGCAAGAAGATATCTTCAATGCAAGGTCACAAGTGGAGTTTTTAGGTCAGGCTTGCGCCTGGGTCCAAATCAAATAGAAAGGGCTGCCTATGCGCGAGCTGTCTCAATTACGAAGGGATATGGCTGTCGTGGACGGGGCAGCCCACGACAGTTCACCGGAATCATGCGCCCGTGCAGGTACAAGAGCGTTTCGAATAGGGCTATAGACGTAATAACATAAATAAATTTCACATTCCCACCGTTGATAATTTTCTTCGCTATCTCACCACCGAAAGACCCGCTCCATTGGAGAGGAAACCATCATTACTTCATTTGTAAGCGACGGTCTACCTGCAATCACTCAATGTCGATACGCTTGAGTAGGTATTGCTACGCCAATCATAACCCGGAATCCACTCGGACTAACTTATGTAAATCCAGAGGAGGATACCGCGTCGTTGGCGACAAGACTGTTTCAATTGCTGTTGGGGGGATGGCGTGCAGATAAAGACGAATGCTGAGCATTGAGGGCTAAACCGTCAATGAGTTTTTTCGCCGGCAAATTTCAGGCGAAAAAAACCAACCGTCACTGGTTGGTTTTTTTCTGGGATTACACGAGAAAAGTATAATTTGTAGGTTAACTATTTGTTTGTATTGACTTGATTTTGAGTTTGGTTTTTATCATATAACTAAAATGAAAAGTCACTCTGAAAAATGGCAGCCGTGAACACGATTTTTTATCGTTTATTAAGCCCTGACAGAATCAGCCAATTGTTACCTTTGACTGCATGAAGCGTGGGCGTCGTTCCTTCTGTTACAGTGTGACTGATTAAAAGGATATAGCATTTGGTCGTACGTTATCTGAATCTGAGGTGTTGATGTGCATTGTCTACAACATGGAGAACGGCTGGNGTATTGAAGTTAGTTTTGACGATTCACAAAAGCAGGTCGTTGCGGTTGCCAAAAACAACGATCAGCAGATAAGGATTACAGGTGTCGATTTTGATGAACTGATTGCGACATTGAAAGATGCTGGCGTTCCTGGCTATGAAAGTAATTGGCGTGAACTACGTTTAGTATTGTCAAAATATCTTTGACTATGGCGCATGGTTTGCCTTTGCCGCTTCACGCTGTTGTCGGGCTTCTGCCAAAGAAGCCGCAGGGAATGAACCAAAACTGATTGATGCACGTTTCTTCGTATCGGGAGGGTAATAATTAAATCGCCAGATTTTAGAACCGCTCGGTTTCACCAGCAGAGATAACCCATCCCCATCCTGTAGCGTGTATTCCTTCTCGGCAGGTTTGGCGCTTTGATCTCGGTATTGTCAGAGGGGTAGTTGTGCGCTCTTATAGTTATATGGGGCGGTATAACTAAGCGTATAACTAACCTTTCGGCTGTAAACGGGGTATCCCGGTAGATAACAGGCAACAAAAAACCCGCAAACTCAGAGAGAATGCGGGTTTCTGTGGGGTTTCCGTTAATAACTGGTACTAACGGAATATGTATTTGGTCGGCACGAGAGGATTCGAACCTCCGACCCCCGACACCCCATGACGGTGCGCTACCAAGCTGCGCTACGTGCCGACGTTGTGGAGGCACATATTACCGTTTCCAGATCTGATTGCAATAGTAGAACGTCACGACTGCTTTAGATTTAGGCAGTTAGTTGGCTATGAATCGCCTTTCGTCCGTCAGCACTTGCAACAGCAGNCCCAGCTGCGGTTTATCCGACGTAAGCTCTCGACCTTCCTGATCGAACGTCCGATAACTGCCGTGCGTCCCCAACAAAATGATCTGCTCCGGCGTTGTAATCGACAGCAAATTGTCGCTGCCGTTGGTCAGCCAGGCGTTTCGTCTTTCTGCCGTGAACAGGTCTTCGCCCTGAGAGAAATCTCTCGCCGGCGTCTGTACGTGCAGTAAACGCTGCATCAGCGTGGTCATGACGTCCTTATGGTCCGTCATTTTACTGATGGTCTGCGCTGGCGTGCCCGGCCAGTGAATCACCAGTGGTACCTGATAAAGCGAACGCGACATCGGTTTCGGCATGTTGTCCATCAGGTTGGCGGGCGTGCTCTGGGCGGCGGTCACGACGACGACGGTGTTATCCAGCAGGTTTTTGTCGCGTAAGCCATCGAGCATCCGCCCAATCTGGCGGTCCAGCGTCGCATTATCCTGACAGTAGCGACGCTGCTGCTCAGAGGCGGATTGATTTGCGCTGACGTTATGATTCAGCTCGACATAGGAGAACCAATGGGCGCCTGACGGGTGTCCGTCCAGCCACTTCAGCCATTGGGTCGCGATGGCGTCGGCACTTTGCGCCGAAGCTACCGGCAACGAGAAGTCGGAGAGCAAGGCTTGTCGGTAAAGCGGGCTGTTGAATCCGGTGGACGAGAACAGGCTGAACTGATAGCCCTGCTGTCCGAGCGCGCTAATGAGCGCGGACGGCTTACTGCTGGCGAGGATGCCGTCCATGTAGGTGCTGGAAATGCCGTAGAACAGGTTGAGCAGCCCGGCATTCGGTTCGCTGCCCGCGCTGAGGTGATGGCTGAAGCGGACGTTCTCTTCTGCGAAGCGCGCCAAATTCGGCATCGCCTGCGGCGTGTTTTCCGGCAAGCTGTCGACCACCACCAATAGCAGGTTGTAACCGCTGCCCGCATCCTGGAAAGTGATGTCGTTGAGTGGATACTCGACGGATAACGCCTCCGGATTACCCTGTTGCGTCAGCCGACGCTGATACTCCTGCGCATCCAGCAGGCCATGTTTTTCCAGAAAACGGCGAGCCGTCATGGGATAGGAAAGCGGCAGATTGGAGCGCTGCATGGTAATCGGGCGATAGAAATTGGCATCCGCCCAGATGTACATCATGTGGGATGCGCAAAAAGCCGTGATGAATACCCCGGCCAGCGGTTTGCCGAAACTGCGCCGATTGAGGCTGCGCAGCTTTTGCCAGCACCAGGTCCCGAACAGCATTTCCACCATAAAAATGATGGGGACGCTGATGAATAACAACTGCCAGTCTCGGGCGGTTTCGCTCTGGTCTGGATTGGTCACCAGCTCCCATACCGTCAGGTTGAGGTGTAGGTGGAAACGCGTAAAGACGGCGGAGTCTACGATCAGCAGAGTCAGTCCCGCCGTCGCCACTGTGGCGGAGATTACCCGAAGCAGTCGCTGCGACATCACGAAGAACGTGAGGGGAAAGAGGATCAGCAGGTATATCGCGAACCCGATAAAACTGAAGTGGCCGAGCCAACTGACCAGCGCGTAGATACGCCCGGTCAGCGAGGCAGGCCAGTCGGCAACCAACAGGTAGCGGCTACCCAGTCCCAGACTGAGGAGAATATTGAAAAGAGCAAACCAGTGTCCCCAACTAATCATCTGGGAGACTTTTTCGCGGTAGCGCGGGCGGTTGGTTACCATAAAGAGATCGACATCAATGTGTGTTGTCAGCTTTCACCGAAGACTGCAGCGCTTCGGCAAAGGAACGCGCCAGAATCTGACGTTGGGCCGGGGCGACGCTGGTATTCAGCAGGTTCGTGACCATATTTCCCAGCACCATCAAAGCAAGATCGGTTGGTGCGCGATGTTTTTCCAGAATATTGACCAAATCTGACAGCAGTTGTTCAACTTGTTCGTCACTATAACGGGATGATTGTGGCATAAAATGGTGATTCTCAGACGGTTAAAGTCGAACATATTACCGTATAGAGGCACCGTTTTCCGCACTTTTATTGCTTTAGGCAATGTCAGTGACGGGACGATGCGACCACGGCGGATAAGGTTGCAGCAACTACGCTGAGGTGCTTGAATACGCACCTTGCTAAAAGGAGAGTCTAACATGAGTCTGGATATCGACCAGATTGCCCTGCATCAGTTAATCAAGCGCGATGAGCAAACGTTGGATTTAGTGCTCCGCGACTCGCTGCTGACCCCCAACGACGCCGTGAACGACATGATGGCCGAATTGCACCGGGTATACAGCGCCAAAAACAAAGCTTACGGTCTGTTTAACGAGCAAAGCGAGCTGGCGGATGCGCTGCGGGCCTGTCGCAAAGGCGATGAGGACTTCCTGGCATTTACCCGTGCGGCCACCGGCCGTTTGCGCGACGAACTGGCGAAGTACCCGTTCGCCGACGGCGGCGTCGTGCTTTTTTGCCAGTATCGCTATCTGGCGGTGGAGTACCTGCTGGTGACTGTCCTGAACAGTTGCAGCAGCCTGCGCGTCAACGAACAACTGGATATCAGCAATACCCACTATCTGGACATCAATCACGCCGACATCGTGGCGCGCATCGATTTGACCGAATGGGACACCAATCCTGAGTCCACGCGCTATCTGACGTTCCTCAAAGGCCGCGTGGGACGAAAAGTCTCCGACTTCTTCATGGATTTTCTCGGCGCGGCGGAAGGGCTGGACACCAAGGCGCAGAACCGTGGTTTGCTGAAGGCGGTCGATGAATATTGTGCTGAAGCGGCGCTGGATAAGAATGAGCGTCAGGAATATCGTCAGCAGGTCTACAGCTACTGCAACGAACAGTTGCAGNCGGGGGAAGAGATCGCACTGTCCTCCCTGTCTCAGGAACTGCCGCCCCTGGGCGACAAGACGCTGGAAGCTTTCACGACAGAGCAGGGGTATGAGCTGGCAGACAGCTTCCCGGCCGATCGTAGTACGCTACGTCAGCTGACCAAGTTCGCCGGTAGCGGCGGCGGTCTTAGCATCAATTTCGATGCGTTGCTCTTAGGCGAACGTATTTTCTGGGATGCAGCGACCGACACGCTGACCATCAAGGGCACGCCACCGAACCTACGTGACCAGCTACAGCGACGACTGAGCGGCGGCGATCGCTAACGGAGCCGAACGGCGGGCGAAGGCTTACCTCGTTCGCTGGCGATATTCGCCTTCGGTACTGAAGGCGTGATTTCCTCTTTGTTCATCGCCTGGCGCGGCGTCGCGCTTGGTCTTTTGATGGTATTTGTCACTCGGATGCAGACTGCCTTATGATGGCGGCTCTGCATCCGTTTTCATTGCGTGAGATTCCCGTGCAATCTAACTTCAATATGCTGCTGGCGGTGTACGATCGTGCCGCGTTGATGCTGATTTGCCTCTTTTTCCTGACCCGAACACGCCATTTCCGGCAGCTGTTGCAGCAGGATGAGCACTCGCCATTCGACCTGTTCGTGGTCACGGCGATTTTTTCCCTGTTCGCGTTGTTCAGCACCTGGTCGGGCATTAATGTCGATGGTTCGCTGGTGAACGTGCGCGTGGTGGCCGTGATGTCCGGGGGGATTCTGTTCGGCCCCTGGGNCGGCATCACCACGGGTATCATCGCTGGGTTACACCGCTACCTTATCGATATTCACGGCATTACGTCGGTGCCCTGTCTGGTGACCAGCATCGTAGCCGGTTTTATGTCCGCCTGGATCCACCAGCGTATTCCCCGCAACAAGCATTGGAGCATCGGTATCGTCGGCGGCATGCTGTGTGAAACGCTGACCATGCTGCTGGTGGTGCTGTGGACGCGGCCGATTGCGCTAGGATTAGATATCGTGGCTCATATCGCGATCCCGATGATTCTTGGCACCGTCAGCATTGGACTGATCGTGCTGCTGGTGCGCAGCGTAGAAGGGGAGAAAGAGGCCATCGCCGCCCGACAGGCCAAGCTGGCGCTGGATATCGCCAATAAAACGCTGCCGCTGTTCCGGCATGTGAATATCGAGTCGCTGCGCAAAGTGTGCGACATCATCCGCACTGACATCAACGCGGACGCGGTGGCGATGACCAACACCCAACAGGTACTGACCTACGTCGGCGTCGGCGAGGAAAAGTATCACAGCGGCGATCGCGACCTGAGCCCGACCACGCTCCATGCGCTGAAGAGTGGAAAAATCATCATTAAAAATAACGATGAGGCGCATCGCACGCCGGAAATCCACTCGATGATCGTCATTCCGCTGCGGGAAAAGGGCAAGGTGACGGGGACGTTAAAGATTTACTATCGCCACGCCTACCGCATCACCTGGTCATTGAAAGAGATGGCGATCGGCTTGTCGCAGATTATCTCCACGCAGTTGGAAGTGTCTCGCGCCGAGCAGCTAAGAGAAATGGCGGACAGGGCGGAGCTGAGAGCCTTACAAAGCAAAATCAACCCGCATTTTCTGTTCAACGCGCTGAATGCCATCTCCACATCCATTCGGTTAAACCCCGATACGGCGCGTCAGCTGATTATCAATTTGTCGCGCTATCTGCGCTACAACCTGGAGCGTAACGACGACGAACTCATCGACATCAAAAGCGAGCTTTATCAGGTCAAAGACTACATTGCCATCGAGCAGGCGCGCTTTGGGGACAAGCTCACGGTCATTTACGACATCGATGAGGACGTCAGCTGTCATATTCCCAGCTTGCTGATTCAGCCGCTGATTGAAAACGCCATCGTGCACGGTGTCCGTCCCTGTAAGGGCAACGGCGTGGTCGTGCTGAGTATCCAGGACGTGGGCGACCGCATTCGCGTTGCGGTGCGCGATACCGGCAGCGGCATCAGCGATGAAGTGATTGAACGGGTCGCCAAGAATGAAATGCCGGGTAATAAAATCGGGCTGCTCAATGTGCATCACCGTATCAAGCTGTTGTATGGCGACGGTCTGCACATCCGGCAGTTGCATCCGGGTACGGAAATCGAGTTCTACATCAGTAAAAACGGGGCGTCGCTGCCGGAAAGCGCGGTAGCCTTCCCTCCCTGAGCAGAGTTAATCAGGATATTTTAGTGAAAGCGATTATTGTTGAAGACGAGTTTCTTGCCCAGCAAGAGCTAAGCTGGCTAATCAAAGAGCATAGTCAGATTGAAGTGGAAGGGGTCTTTGATGACGGCCTCGACGTGCTGAAATACCTTCAGCACCACAAGGTGGATGTTGTCTTCCTCGACATTAATATTCCCTCGCTGGATGGGGTGTTGTTGGCGAAAAATATGAGTCAGTTCGCCCACAAACCGCTGATCGTCTTTATTACCGCCTATAAAAACCATGCGGTCGAAGCCTTTGAGCTGGAAGCGTTCGACTACATCCTGAAGCCCTATCACGAAACGCGCATCGTCAGCATGCTTCAGAAGCTTGAGACGGCGTGGCACCAGCAACAAACCACGACCGCCGTGGGCGGCGCAGGGCGGTCGGCGCCGATGACCATCAATCTGGTGAAAGATAAGCGCATTATCGTGACCAATATTCACGACATCTACTATGCGGAATCGCACGAAAAGCTGACGTTCGTCTACACCAAGCGGGACGAATATGTGATGTCCATGAACATCACCGAGTTCTGTAGCCGACTGCCCGAAGCTTACTTCTTTCGCTGCCATCGCTCTTACTGCGTCAACCTGAGTAAAATCCGCGAAATCGAGCCGTGGTTCAACAATACCTACATCCTTAAGCTCAGCGATTTGGATTTCCAGGTGCCGGTCAGCCGGGGCAAGGTCAAAGAGTTCCGGCAGTTGATGCGCCTTTAACGGCAGTTCATTCCCTCCACGCAGCAGTTCATGCCCTGTCTAAACTCATGGATGAGCCACCTCTTTATAATGGTGTCATTCAGTAGGTGCCTTTACCTGCTCATTTCAACACCAGAAAATTAATGAGGGATCCGGAATGAACGCCAAACCGGTAAATCGTGCAGTGATTGTGGTCGGGACTATCCTGGCGCAAATGGGGTTGGGGACTATTTATACCTGGAGCCTCTACAACCAGCCTTTGGTCGACAAATTTAACTGGTCGCTGGGTTCTGTCGCCACGACCTTCTCCATTACCAGCTTCTTCCTGGCTTTCGCCACCCTGTTTGCCGGCCGCATTCAGGAACGCATCGGCATTCGCAAACTGACGTTGATCTCCGGCCTGGTGCTGGGGCTGGCTCTGATGTGCAGCGCCTACGTCACCTCGCTGACGGCGATCTGGCTGCTGGTCGGGGTCGTGGTCGGCTTCGCCGACGGTACGGCCTACATCACCACGCTGTCGAACCTGATCAAATGGTTCCCCAATCGTAAGGGCGTGATTGCCGGCGTCTCCGTCGGTGCTTACGGTACCGGCAGCCTGCTGTTCAAATACATCAACAGCGCATTGTTGGGGCATGTCGGCATCTCCCAGACGTTCTTCTGGTGGGGCATGATGGCGATGGCGCTAATCGTGACAGGGTCTCTGTTGCTCAAAGAAGCGCAGGTACAGCCTTCCGCGCCCAATGCGACTGGCGCGGGTAACATCAACTTTACCGTCAGCGAGATGCTGGCGGTCAAAGAGTCCTGGATGCTGTTTGTCGTGTTCTTCACTGCCTGCATGAGCGGTCTGTATCTGATTGGTATCGCCAAAGATATTGGCGTACGCATGGTGGGCCTGGATGCGGTCACCGCCGCTAACGCCGTTTCCGCCATCGCGATCTGCAACACGGCGGGGCGTCTGATACTGGGATCGCTGTCCGACAAAGTCGGCCGCCTGCGGGTGATCAATTTTACGCTGCTGGTCACGGCGATCTCTGTCTCCGTCATGGCCTTCCTGCCGATGAACCACTTGACCTTCTTCCTGTGCACTGGCGCGGNCGCCTTCTGCTTCGGTGGTAACATCACGGTCTTCCCGGCTATCGTGGGCGACTTCTTCGGCCTGCGTCACCACAGCAAAAATTACGGGTTGATTTATCAGGGGTTTGGTCTGGGCGCGTTGTCAGGTTCCTTCATCGCCGCGCAGCTGGGAGGATTTCAGAGCACCTTCATCGCTATCACCGTGCTGTCGGTCATCTCTCTGCTGATTACGCTGGTGATCAGACCGCCTAAGTCAACGCCTTCGCAGTCAGCCAAGCTGGTGACGCAGAGCAGCAACGCCTAAGTCGTGTGCTTCGTCTCACACTTCCTCAAAGCCTCCAGCCGGAGGCTTTTTTGTGTCTGCTTACATGCTGCCAACGAGGTTTCTGCCCACCTCATGTCGGCGACGGCGCTTTCGCCGTCGTCAGCACATAACCAAAGCGACGCTCAGGAAGGAGCAATGATGCGAAACGTGGACTGGTTAGCGTGCGCGGTGAGGGGGGAGATAACGGGGGAGGGCGGCTGAGCTGGGGCCATAAAAAAACGCCGCGAGGCGGCGTTTTTTATCCGCTGAGACAGCGGGATGACTCGAGACGTAATTAAACGCGTACGAAGTCGATGTGAGCCAGTTTAGGTTTGTACACGTGGCGCTGAACAGCCTGAACCTTCACTTTAGTTTCTTTGCCATCGATAACCAGAGTCAGAGCTTCGGTGTAGAACGGCTCACCCGTACGCTCTTCCAGGTTTTTAACCGGATCGTGATCCAGTTCGATAGCGATCGGCGCTTCCGTACCACCGTAAACGATAGCGGGGAATTTACCGGCAGTGCGCAGGCGGCGGCTCGCACCCTTACCCTGCTCTTTACGAACTTCTGCGTTGATAGTAATCATTGCTTTCTCTACTTATATAAAAGTGATCCTGCTACAGGCGACCCAGCAACAGGTTGGATGATTCTGCTTATGCCGAAGCAAAAGCGGGCGGAATTCTAGCGGAATCTGGCGCTCCGGGCAAATAAAACCGCCGCGCGCTCAGCCGCGTAGCTCATTGGCGCGTCGGTAGCGGCCCTGATAATCGAACAGTTTTTCACGGATTTGCCAGAATTTTCCCTGTTGGCGGGCGACCACGAAGTCGGGGGCGCGCAGTCGCTCCTGTTGTTGCAGGATGTCGGCACTGGTTTTCCNCGCGAAAGGAACGCCAGGGGCGCGTTGATGCACGCGCAGGAATAGATACTCAAAGGCGTTCCGTTGCGCGGGCGTATGCAGCCGGAAGCGTTCGTTGACCTCCGCGCCGTCTTCGTCATGATAGGTGATGCGCAGCCAGTCGCCCTTGCTATCTTGACCAGGCGTCAGGCTCATGCCGCTGCAGCGCAGCACGAAGGCGTCGCGGAGCTTTAACGCGGCTTTGAGCATATCGTCCGGGTCGACCAGCACAGCGTCGCACTGATGGCAGCGACGGGCGGCGATGTCGTTTTCGGCGCCGCAGTGCGGGCAGCTCTTGAAGCGGAAGCGATAATCGCACTGCTCCCGTCGGCCGTCGTCGTCTTCGGTGAATCCCTGACAGCGGCGGCCGAAATGTTCGATCACCGTACCGTCTTCCGTACATTTTCCCCAGAACAGGTTGGCAAAGCCGCACTGTGGACAAAAGACTTGCACCGGCTGACTGTCCGCGTGCGACTTGCTGGCGCCCACTTCCGGTGTGTAGAGGTCGAAGGGATTGCCCGCGTAGTCCAGAATCAGGCAGTCGGTTTTTCCCGGAGAGAGACGCAGGCCGCGCCCGACGATTTGCTGATACAGGCTGACGGATTCGGTGGGGCGCAGAATGGCGATAAGATCGACATGAGGCGCGTCAAAACCCGTGGTCAGCACGGACACGTTAACCAGATAGCGTAACTGCTGCTGTTTGAACGCCGTAATCAAGGTATCGCGCTCACCAGGTGGCGTTTCGCCGCTGATGAGCGCGGCTTCGCCCTCCGGCAACAGGCCGGTGATTTCGGTCGCATGTTCCACCGTGGCGGCGAAGATCATCACGCCCTTGCGGTCGACGCCGTAATCCTGAATTTGACGGATAATTTGCGGGGTGACGCGCTTCTGACGTTTCAGTTCCCGGTTCAGATCGGCCTCGCTGAACAAACCGTGGCTCTGAACTTTCAGTTTGCTGAAGTCGTACTGAATGACCGGCATATCCAGTCGAACAGGCGGCACCAGAAAGCCGTGTTTGATCATATATCGCAGCGGCAGCTCGTAGATACAGTCACGAAACAGGCAGTTCTCGCCTCCTCGCACCATGCCATGGTAGTGGTATTGATAGATCCACCCCTTGCCTAGCCGATAGGGCGTTGCGGTGAGACCCAGCAGACGTAGCCGGGGATTGACGGTTTGCAGATGGCGTAATATCTGGCGGTATTGACTGTCGTCGGCGTCCCCGATGCGGTGGCACTCGTCGACGATCAGCAGCGAAAAAGCCTGATCGAAATCCGCGAGGTGACGTGCGATGGACTGAACGCTACCGAAGACGACTTTGCCCTGGCTTTGACGTTGACGCAGCCCGGCAGAAAAAATATCGGCTTCCAGCCCCAGCGCCCGGTACTTGGCGTGATTTTGCTCCACCAGCTCTTTAACGTGAGCCAATACCAGCACGCGTCCGCGCGCCAGTCGCGCCAGCTCGGCAATCACCAGGCTTTTGCCCGCGCCGGTAGGAAGAACGATCACGGCGGGTGATGCGTGATGACGGAAGTAGTCCAGCGTGGCGTCGACGGCCTCGCGCTGGTAGGGACGTAGGGTAAACGGCATCATTAGCGATAGCGAAAACGAGTTGAATGCTGGCTGGACTTAAGTGCTCCTGCGGGGGTATCAAGACGAACGCGCTGACTGGAAACGGCGGCAAGGGTGGTGAACTCAAGGGTTGTCGCGATGGAGCGCCTGGTTGCAATCAGCATTTGTAGTACTTCATGACGCTGAATTGATGACATAATAAGGCTCCTTTGGAATATGCTCACGGCCGTGTAGAGGGGTTAGGCCGCTTGGACAGGGGCGAAATTGCTTCTATTATGCCTATTACTCAGGAGAGGAGCGAGCAACGGTAGGCGTTGAGTCGGTTGGACTGCAACATTCGCAGTCGACGCGGCGAACACAGCGACACGATGGATCGCTCCTGCACGCAGGGCCAAGCCCTNACCAGCCACATATGCAATATAGGCAGTAAACCGTTAATGCGATTGGACAAATTTTTATCTCAGCAGTTAGGACTCAGCCGTTCTCTGGTGGCGCGCGAACTGCGCGCGCAGCGGGTGACGGTCGATGGCGAAATTGTTAAAACCGGCGCTTTCAAGCTGTTGCCGGACCAGGTCGTCGAGTTTGACGGTCGTCCCCTCGAGCAGCAGCACGGGCCGCGATATTTCATGCTGCATAAGCCGCAGGGCTATGTTTGCTCTACCGACGATCCGGACCACCCGACTATCCTATACTTTATGGATGAGCCGATGGCGCACAAGTTACACGCCGCAGGCCGTCTGGATATCGATACCAGCGGACTGGTGCTGTTGACGGACGATGGGCAGTGGTCTCATCGCATCACCTCGCCCAAACATCACTGCGAGAAAACCTATCTTGTGACGCTGGAACAGCCGCTACAGCCAGAAACGGCCGCGCAGTTCGCCGCTGGGATCCAGTTAAATAATGAAAAAAGTCTGACGTTGCCCGCAAGGCTGGAGCAGGTCGGCGACCAGCAGGTGCGGTTGACCATCAGCGAAGGCCGCTACCATCAGGTGAAACGAATGTTCGCCGCGGTGGGTAACCACGTTGTGGCGCTTCACCGGGAGCGTATTGGCGGCATCGTCCTGGATGACGCGCTGGATGAGGGGGAGTACCGTCCTCTCACGCCGGAAGAAGTGGCCAGCGTCGGGCTTTAGCCGTTTTTGGTCGGGGCGTCGTCGGTATAGGTCCCTCAGACCCGCGTTTCGTCATTCGCCGCGTCTGTCAGCGCGGCGGGTGAGAGGGGGCAGGGCCAGGCGATGCGTCGTCGTGGGAGTATGTTGTCTACCAGGAGAATGATTTTCAGTGCAAGCTCAACTACCTTCCCGCGTTGGCCTGATCGTCATTCTGGGCCTGATCTCCATGCTGATGCCGCTGGCGATCGACATGTATCTTCCTGCGCTCCCGGTCATCGCCAAAGAGTTCGCCGTCGACGCTGGACGCGTGCAGATGACGCTCAGCGCTTATATCTTCGGCTTCGCCATCGGCCAGATTTTCTACGGCCCGATGTCGGACAGCGTTGGACGTCGCCCGGTGATCCTTGGGGGCGTGATCATGTTTACGATTGCAGCCGTCGCCTGCGCGCTGTCGCAAACGGTGGAGCAGCTGGTGGCGATGCGCTTTCTCCACGGCCTGTCCGCCGCGTCCGCCAGCGTTGTCATCAACGCGCTAATGCGGGATCTGTTCTCCAAAGAAGAGTTCTCGCGGATGATGTCGTTTGTCATCTTGGTCATGACCGTCGCTCCACTGCTGGCGCCTATTTTGGGCGGGGCGCTGCTGTTTTGGTTGAATTGGCACGCCATCTTCTGGACCATTGCCGCCGCATCGCTTCTGACCTCGGTGCTGGTCTGGAAATATGTGCGTGAGTCGCTGCCCCCCGAACGCCGACAGCGGTTCAATCTGCAAACGACGCTAAACAATTTCGTGCTGCTGTTCCGCCATCGCCGAGTGATGAGTTATATGCTTGCCAGCGGCCTGTCGTTCGCCGGCATGTTCTCGTTTCTCAGTGCGGGGCCGTTCGTGTACATCGATCTGAACGGCGTATCGCCGCAGAATTTTGGTTACTATTTTGCGCTTAACATCATCTTTTTGTTCCTGATGACATTGTTGAACAGTCGCATTGTGTCGAGAATGGGCGCGTTATTCATGTTCCGACTGGGTATTTTGATTCAGTTTGTCATGGGGATCTTTCTGGTGGCGGTTTGCGCCCTGCATCTGGGATTTCTACCGCTGGTCGTCGGTGTGGCCGTCTACGTCGGCTGCATGGCGACGGTTGCATCGAATGCGCTGGCCGTGGTGCTGGGCGATTTTCCGCATATGGCGGGAACCGCCTCGTCCATTGCAGGTACGCTGCGCTTCGGATTGGGGTCTCTGGTCGGCTTTTCGTTGTCGGTGGCGGCGTTCCATACTGCCTGGCCAATGGTGATTAGTATGGTGGCATGCTCCGCCGGCGCGCTGGCGCTCTATTTCTATGCCAACCGTCCTCGTCGCGCCTGAGCGGATTGCAATGCGCCACAACAAAGAGGCACAAATGTTCCTTAATTGTGAATATTTTGCTCTAAAAAGTGAATAATATGAAAATAACAGTTGAGAAAACGGGGGTAAAAGGTTACATATAACAAAAATTACCCCTCATTCGTGATCGCCTTAACAAAATATAACCGCCAGAATGGGTTATCACGAACAGGTCGCCGGGCGGTTTTACCGCCACGGGCACCCTAGCGGAAGGCGGGTGTTAGGCAGGAAGCCTGCGTCNCCGATATTTTTATTATGTTGTTATTTTGTAAGTTTTCATTTTTGCTTAACCGAGGAAAACAGCTGTGAATAGTCTTCAACTTTCGGTGGTTCATCGTTTGCCGCAAAGTTACCGTTGGTTAACCGGTTGCACGGGTATCCGAGTGGAACCGATCCCCCTCAACGGCAGCGAAGATGACGATAACCTCATCGGATTCAAGATGTTAAGTCATGATGAAGAGGATGCCCGCCGTATTATGCCGCAGCTTAAACGATCGCTGGACGAAATTCAGGTGGAGTGCAGCGTGCTGGAATGGGAAGGGGAGACTTGCCTGTTTCTGCACCGTCAAGATGAAAGCACCGCCCTGTGCCGGCTGAAAAATTTGGGTGTGGCTATTGCCGAGCCCATCAGTCCGCAATATCCCTTCTGAACGGCATCCCGTCGCTCACATCGATAATTGCAGTAACTCTTGTGTATAGGGTTGCTGCGGCTGGGTAAAGACGTCCCGGCAGTCTCCCTGCTCCACGACCTTCCCCTGTTGCAACACGATGACCTGATGGCATAGCGTGCGTACCACTTGCAGATCGTGACTGATAAATACATAGGCTAGCCCATGTTTGCGCTGAAGCGCCTGCAACAGCGTCAATATCTGCGCCTGCACGCTACGGTCGAGCGAAGATGTCGGCTCGTCCAAAATCAGTAGTTCGGGTTTCAGGATCAGCGCTCGGGCGATAGCGATGCGCTGGCGCTGGCCGCCGGAGAACTCTGACGGGTAGCGGTGGCGGCTGTCGGGGGCGAGTCCCACCTCCTGAAGCGTGGCAATGACCTTTGCTTCGCGCTCTGCGGGCGTCATTTTGGCATGCACCGTCAGCCCTTCGGCGATAATCTGTTCCACGTTCAGGCGCGGGTTGAGCGAGGAGTTCGGATCCTGAAACACCACCTGTATGCGTCGCCGCATTGGCAGCATCTGACGGCGACCAAACTGATGAAGCGGCTGGCCGTCTAACCAGATTTCCCCCTGAGAGGCCAGTAGCCTTAGCAAGGCTAGCCCTGTCGTACTTTTGCCGGAACCGGATTCGCCGACGATTCCCAGACATTCTCCCCGTCGCAGCGTAAAGCTGATGTCCTGCACCACTTTTTTTTCTGCCTTTTTACGTCTCAGCAACCCGTCTTTGACCGGGAAGCTGACGCTCAGATGCTTCACCGTCAACAGCGGGGCGTGTTCGGTCGTCAGCGCGGGNGGCGAGCCGGTCGGTTCGGCGTCCAGCAGGCAGCGCGTGTAGGGATGCTGAGGAGCGGTCAGCAGCGCGCTGGCCTGATTTTGTTCAACGCATTTGCCGTTTTGCATGACGGCGATGTTGTCCGCCAGACGCCGGACGATATTTAGGTTGTGCGTGATAAAGAGCAGGCTCATCCCGAGTTCTTGCTTCAACTCGGCCAGAAGTGTCAGGATTTGCGCCTGTACGGTGACATCCAAGGCCGTCGTCGGCTCGTCGGCAATCAACAGGTCGGGCTGAGTGAGCAGCGCCATGGCGATCATGATGCGCTGGCGTTCTCCGCCCGAAAGCTGATGCGGGTAGTCAGCCAGGCGGGATTTAGCCTGCCTGATGCCGACGCGTTCCAGACACTCGACGAGCTCGCCGCGTGCGGCTTCTCGACGCATGCCACGGTGTAGCGACAGCACCTCCGCCAGCTGTTTTTCCACGCTTTGCAACGGATTGAGCGAAACCATCGGCTCCTGGAAAATCATGGCGATACGGTTGCCTCGCAGCCGCCTCAGCATTTCTTCCTGCGCATGCAGCAGGGATTGGCCCTCGAACAGGATATCACCCTGAGGATAGCGTGTCGGCGGGGAAGGCAGCAGGCGTAAAATAGATAGCGCCGTTACGCTTTTCCCCGAACCGGACTCGCCGACCAGCGCGAGCGTTTCGCCCGCGTTGATATCGAAAGAGACGCCGTCCACCACGCGCCTCTCCATGTCACCGTGCTGAAAAGCGATGCTAAGATCCTTGATCTGTAACAGGGGAGTCGTGGTCATATCAATACACCTTGCTCGGGTCAAAGGCGTCGCGCACCGCTTCGCCGATAAAGATAAGGAGTGAAAGGGCGATCGCCATCACCATGAAAATGGTGATCCCCAGCCACGGCGCCTGCAGGTTATTCTTGCCCTCAAGCAGCAGTCCTCCCAGAGATGGAGATCCCATCGGCAGGCCGAAGCCCAGAAAGTCCAGCGACGTCAGCGTGATGATAGAGCCGCACAGGATGAAGGGGAGATACGTCAGCGTCGCCACCATCGCGTTAGGCAACATACAGCGGAAAATAATCATGATATCGCTGACGCCCATGGCCTGAGCCGCCCGGATGTAATCGAAGTTGCGGGTGCGCAGGAACTCCGCACGCACCACACCGACCAGCGTCATCCAGCCGAACAGAACGGTGATCGCCAGCAGCCACCAGAACGTGGGCTGCAGCACGCTGGAGAGCAGAATAATCAAAAACAGCGTCGGCATTCCCGACCAGACTTCGATAAAGCGTTGACCCCACAGATCGAGCCGTCCGCCGTAGTAACCCTGCGTCGCGCCCACGACAATGCCGATAAAGGAGGACAGCAGCGTCAGTGATAAGCCGAACAGGAACGATAGACGAAATCCATACAGCACCTGCGCCAAAACGTCCTTGCCCTGACTGTCAGTGCCGAGCAGGTTATCCCAGGACGGCGGAGAAGGGAATGCTGTGGTCGTAGCGTAATTGATGGTGTCGTAGTGGTAACGGATCGGCGGCCAAATCGCCCAGCCGTGATCCTCAAGCCGTTTGACCAGATACGGGTCGCGATAGTCGGCTGTGGTGGCGAACTGGCCGCCAAAGGCGGTTTCGCTGTAGTTTGCCATGAAAGGAACATAAAAATGACCGTCGTAACGCACCAGCAGAGGCGCATCGTTGGCGATCAGCTCCGAAAACAGCGTCACGATGAAGAAGACCAGAAAAATCCATAGTGACCAGTAGCCCCGGCGGTTGTGTCGGAAACGTGCCCAGCGGGCCTGGTTAGGAGGGCTAAGTCGGCTCATCGGCGCTCCTCGAAATCAATACGCGGATCGACCAGCGTATAGGTCATATCGCTGATGATATTCAGCAACAATCCGATAATCGTAAAAATATACAGCGTGCCGAACATAACGGGATAATCGCGTTGCAGAGTCGCGTCATAGCCCAACAGTCCTAGCCCGTTGAGAGAAAACATCACTTCGATGAGCAGAGAACCGGTAAAAAACATGCTGATAAAGGTGGCGGGGAAACCGGCGATGACCAGCAGCATGGCGTTTCGGAACACGTGACGGTACAGAATACTTTTCTCGTTCAATCCCTTGGCGCGAGCCGTAACGACGTACTGCTTGCGGATTTCATCCAGAAAGGCGTTTTTGGTCAGCATCGTCAGCGTAGCGAAGCCCCCGATGACCAGTGCCAGCACGGGCAGAGTGATGTGCCATAGATAGTCGGTTATTTTCCCGTACCAGGGCAGGGTATCGAAGTGGCTGGATACCAGCCCGCGTAGCGGGAACCAATCCAGATAGCTGCCGCCCGCGAATAGCACGATTAGCAGGATGGCGAACAAAAATGCCGGGATGGCGTAGCCCACAACGATGAGGGTGCTGCTCCAGGTATCAAAGGCTGAACCGTCGCGAACCGCTTTTTTGATCCCCAGCGGGATCGAGACCAGATAGATAATTAAGGTGCTCCAGAGTCCCAGCGAGATAGAAACCGGCATACGATCCTTGATGAGGCCGATCACCGACTCGCCGCGAAACAGACTGTCGCCGAAGTCGAAACGCACGTAGTCCCACAGCATCTTGAAATAGCGTTCGTGCAGCGGTTTGTCGAAGCCATAGCGCTGAGTGATTTCCTGTATCACTTCCGGGTCCAATCCTCGACCGCCGCGGTAGGTATTCTCTACCGAGGGTTTACCGCTGGGACCATTGGCATTGCCCGCGCTGCCGTAGCCGCTCAGTTGCCCCATCTCAATCGCGGCGATAGCCTGGTCGACCGGTCCGCCCGGCGCGATTTGCACGATAAAAAAATTGAGGGTGATGATCGCCCACAGCGTTGGGATCACGAAAAGCAGTCGTCGTAACAGGTAAGTTCCCATAAACAGTCCTTATTGCCGTTCGGCCGGGAGGGTGGTGGCTTTTTTGGCGTCGTACCACCAGCTGTCAAATCCCAGCGCGTAGGTTGGGCGCACGGCAGGCATGCCGAACTTGTTCCAGTAGGCGAAGCGGTCGTGATTGCTGAACCACATGGGGATCATGAACTGATGCCAGGTCACTACCCGGTCTAGCGCGCGTCCTAGCGGCAGCAATGCTGACTTATCGCCCTGATGACGAATAATTTCGTCGATCAGATGATCGATCGCGGGATCTTGCACGCCGGGGGAGNTGTAGCTTGAGTCGAGATACTTGCTGCTCCAGCTCATCGCCAGATTGGCGCTGGGATAAGGTTCGGTGACATAGGGCCGCGATAGCATATCGAAATCCCGTTTGCGCAAACGGTTATTGAACTGCGGCGCATCCACCATACGCACCTGCATATCAATGCCAAGCCGCTTCAAGCTATGCTGAAACGGCAGCACGAACTGGGCGTTGCCTGCGTTGGAGATCAGCAGTTCGAAACGGAAGGGACGGCCGGTCTGCGGGTTAATCAGCGTATTGTTTTTCAGCTCCCAGCCGGCCTGCTTCAGCAGGTCGAGCGCCTGTAGCAGATGAGTGCGGTCATAGCCGCTACCGTCGGATTCGGGCGGACGATAGGCGGGGTCGAAAACTTCCGCGGGAATGCGATCTTTCAGCGGCGTTAGCCACTGCAACTCGCTGGCGCTCGGGCTTCCCGTCGCGGCATATTCTGTGTTTTGAAAAAGACTGTTGGCGCGTTGATAGCTGTTATAGAACAGCGCTTTGTTCATCCAGTTGAAATCAAACGCCAGCGTTAGCGCTTGACGCACCCGTCGATCCTGAAACAGCGGTCTTGTGGTGTTGAATACCAGCCATCGCGTCGACTGCGCCGCCGTGTTCAGCTCGTCTTTTTTGACGATATAACCTCTGGAAAAGTTGCCGCCCTGATACAACGTCGTCCACTGTTTGGGCGAGGTTTCGATGCGCATATCGAAAGCGCCGGCTTTAAAGGCTTCCAGAGCCACGCTTTCATCCAGATAGTAGTCGTAGCGAATGGAATCGAAGTTATACAGCCCTTTATTGACCGGCAGGTCGGCGGCCCAATAGTCCTTCACGCGGGAATATACAACGTATTGGCCGATATGATAGTCGGAGATCCGGTAAGCGCCGCCCGCCAGAGGAGGCCGTGTTAGCGGTTCGTTAAACTTGTGATGTCGCCAGAACGCTTCTGGGATAACGGGTAGCGTCAGTAGCCCGATCATCTTGTCTTTATCCGGCGCGCCGAAGTCGAACCGAACTGTGTGAGGGCTGATCGCTCGGGCGGCGGTGCCTTTGTAATACACGCGGAACTGCGGCACGCCTTGCGTCATAAAGGTATTGAAGGTGAAAGCAACGTCTGAGGCGGTGACCGGCGAGCCATCATGAAAGCGGGCGTGGGGATTCAGGTCAACCTCCAGCCAGCGATAGTCGCTGGCGTAGCGGGCGCCGTTGGCAATCAGCGGGTAATAGCTGCCGGACTCATCATCGGAGTTGACGTACAGCGAGTCATAAAGGGCTTCTGTTCTGACCGCAGGCAATCCGCGCGAGGCAAAACGGTTGAAGTTATCGAACGAGCCTAACGCGCTGAGGGTGATGTGCCCCCCTTTCGGGGCGTCGGGATTGGCATAGTCGAAATGGGTGAAGTTTTTATCGTACTTCGGAGCGTCCAACATAGTGAAAGCAAAAGGCTGTTGCAGCGTTTCCGCCAGCCCTGATAGCGGGGACGCGATAAGCAGTAAGGTGAAAGCGACGGATTTAAACATCGGGCAGCTGACTCCTGAATAACGTCGTTCAAGTAATGCTGGCCAACGTGTTGATATGGCGTGTTGCGTTGCCATGTGAAAAGCGATGGCGCTAGGCACAAAGAGGCATTTTAGCGTATTCCTTCCACGTTGGCAGGAGCCGGTGCGCGCCAATAAAAAACGCCGCGATGAACGAGCGGCGTTTCAGATTGCAATTGGTCGGCATCAACAGGGAATAAAAGGATCAGCTGTGCGGACCCTGCTCGAGTACCCGGCGCCCTTCCTGGTAACGGTGCTTCCAGTAGGTTTCGTCCAGATTGGAGATAGTGACGCCGCTGCTGGTCGACGCGTGGACAAACTGCTGGCTGCCGAGATAGATGCCGACATGGCGTCCTGTCGAACCAGCGCGGAACAGCACCAGATCGCCAGGGCGTAATCTATTGCGTTGGATTTTCTGACCGACTTCCTGTTGCTCGTAGCTGGAGCGGGGAAGGTCCATGCCAAATTGTTCGCGGAAGGTGCGCTGAACAAAGGCGGAACAGTCGATGCCTTTCTTGGTCTGACCGCCTAAACGGTAACGAACGCCTTTCCAACTTGCGTACTGGTCAAGCAACTTGGTTTTCACTTCCACGTTCTGGACCATCGTTTCGAATTCAGCCTGAGAGGCTTGTAGTGAAGGATCACCATTAACCACACGACTATCAGTCTGAGAATTTGCTGCTGTATTACTGTGATTGCTGCTACAGGCGGTGAGTACAATTGCCACCGCGACGGCAGGTACTGCCCGCCAGATGTATCTCAGTACCGGTTGAGATTTGACCATTATTGTTATATTCCCTTCGTGTCCTTAGCGAACGAGACGATCGCTATATGCTGTATTTGCCAAACGAAATAAGACTCACGAATCGTTATTTAGGGACAACAACCGGATCGCCAAACCGTGCCGTGCGGCACTTTTTTCTATAGCAACAGGATCTATAGCGTTTCGCGCGTGGCGGACAATCGTTCATAAATAACAGATTTTGTCGAGACTACCGGAATGAAAAAAATATTGCGAGTACTTTCCCCCCTTTTATTTATATGAATTCGTGATGAAATTTTACAAAGAACTCATGTAAATCCCTACGGGAAGGAATAATGATAGCAGAACAAGGTATTTACAGATGAAAACGCGGGGAAAAGAAGGGAGAGCCGCAGCCAAAAAACAGAATATCCGGCTGCGGCGAAGCCTTACTGCGGGCGGTATTGACCGGGAAGCCGACGGTTGAGGGCATTGAGCAACGCGTCGCTGGCGGGCGTCAGCAGCCACCAGCTTAATCCCACCAGCACGACGGACAGTGAGCCGACGGCGATATCGGTAAACCAGTGAGCGCCAATCATCACTCGCGGCAGTGAAAAGACAATGGTAATCAGCACGCCAATGAAAAAGGCTTTAACGCCGAAGTAGCGCAGCATAAAGGCCGCGAAAATCATCAGCATCATACCGTGGTCGCCAGGGAAGCTGTCGCGTGAGGCGTCTTTGGTCGGGATGCCGGTGAGTTCGCCGACGCGGTTGATGTTCTCGAAGAACAGGGACGGACTGGCGTGCTGCACCGGCAGCAGATGACCGAGCTGGTTGAGCACCACGGCGGTGAGCAGCATGACGATCCCCAGGATCAGCAGGCGACGACGCTCGACGGGAGCGGCCTTGAGATAAAAACTCAGATATAGCGCACCCATCGCCAACAGTGAGCAGCCGTCAAACGCGCGGTTGTTTGTCATTGCGACCAGCATCAAAAAGGCGTGGTTGGTCGATAGGTGCTGATTAAAATAAAAGAAAATGGATTCATCTATGGCAAACCAGAAGCCGTGATTGGCTGGTAAATACCAAGAAAGAAATAACGCAATGCCAATCGCGTTGAATAAAAGAATCACAGGAATATTTCGTTTGGACATAAGAACGGCTCAATTAAAAAGAATAAAAAATAATTATCGCATTGTGGTTAAACGAACTTGCAGCAACGTGCGCTGGAGTGAATTCCACTCTGCTTCAGCCTCGTTAATAATCTCAATACGACTATCAGGGGGCGGTGCCGAGCGTGTTTCGATATGAAGATCGTTGCCCTGACGGTTGACCACCAGCGTCCCTTCCGGAATACGCAGCACCCCTTTGACACGGCTCNCCGGGGACAAACGCGCCCAGTCCAACAGCTTCGCCGTGTCGAATACGGTTTCAGCGTCGAATATCCAGCCACAGGAATGGTATCCCTGTCCGTGATTAAGCGCACGTCTCCAGGTCGTCTGCCCGTCCAGACTCAGAGCCGCCAGCCCGTTGCGCACCGGTTCGCCAGGATGGNGATGACGGGCGGACGGCAGATCGGCGCCGCGTTCTCCCGGCAGATCCAGCAGTGCAGCATCAATGTTTCCCTGACTCACGGAGAGGAGCCTGCGCGCTTGCCCAACCTTGTCATACCAGCGGCTTAACGCGGCGCGATCGCCATCGTCGTAGGTATCCTGCTTATTGGCGATAATCACATCCGCCGCCGCCAACTGGTCGCGAAAGTTTTCGTTTTCCGTGTAGCGTGGCTCCGCCAATTGTCGCGCATCCAGGACGCACAGCGTGGCCTTCACCGTCAGCCAAGGCTGGTAGGTCGAGGAACGCAGCAACGACAGAATTTGCTTCGGATGCCCGAGCCCGGTGGGCTCGATCAGCAGACGATGCGGTTTCTTCTGCTGAAGCAGCATGTTCAGCCCGACCTGCATCGGCAAGCCGTTAACGCAACACAGGCAACCTCCGGGGATCTCTTTCAGCACGGCACCGCGGTCAGCCAGCAAAGCGCCGTCGATGCCTATTTCGCCGAATTCATTGACCAGCACCGCCCAAATTTCATCAGTCGGTTTCTGAGACAACAGATGGAGCAAGGTGGTGGTTTTGCCGCTGCCGAGGAAGCCGGTAATCACGTTGACTTGGGTTAGCACAGGCGTCTCCCACAGAAATTAGTGAACCAAAACGCCCGGCGGGAACCGGGCGCGGGCACAGTCAGCCTTACTCGGCGCGGCCCATGTAACGGCGCTCCGGGATATGAATACGAATTTTTTCACCGGCGCTGAGGTATTCCGGCACCTGAATCACCAGACCGGTGTTCAGCGTGGCCGGTTTGTTGCGCGCGCTGGCGGAAGCGCCTTTGATGCCAGGTGCAGTGTCGACAATGTCCAGATCGACCGTCTGGGGCAGTTCCAGCGCCAGAATCTGTCCATCCATCGTCAGAACCTGAATACCGGGCATGCCGCCTTCAGGAATAAACAGCAGCTCATCTTCGATTTGCTCTTTTTTGAAGTTGTACGGCGTGTAGTCTTCATCATCCATAAAGACATATTCGTCGCCATCAATATAAGAGAAGGTCACCTGACGGCGGGACAGCGTGATGGTGTCGAGGATATCGTCGCCTTTGAAGCGCTCTTCGACTTTTAGACCGGTACGAACGTCGGAGAAACGCATTTTGTACAGCGTACTGGCGCCGCGGGCGCTCGGACTCTGAATATCAATATCTTTGACCAGCAGCAGTTTACCGTTGTAGTTGACGGCCATACCGCGTTTGATTTCGTTAGCTCTTGCCATGGAAGACATACCTTGTAAAGGGTGAGATAAATTTTTGTGGCGACAAGTTACTCGCGCGGCCGGATTCAGGCAAGCAGGATTTACGTTACGCGGCGTCAACGCCGGGAAAATCGGTAGTCATTACCGTTGAGGGCTGATAAGGTCCGCCTTTGTGCGCCTAGCGCCTCATCACCCACAGGAACATCTTGATGGACTGTCGTCCCGGCTGCGGCGCTTGCTGCATTGCACCCTCAATATCGAGTCCGCTGCCCGGCATGCCTGAGGGAAAGCCCGCCAATACGCCTTGCATTCATCTTGACGAGCGAATGCGCTGTGGCATTTTCCATTCTCCGCTTCGGCCTGCCGTGTGCGCCAGCCTACAGCCCCAGCGGGATATGTGTGGCGAAAACCGGGACGAG
The DNA here is from genome assembly GCF_000688655.1 of Lonsdalea quercina subsp. quercina. Classification (GTDB taxonomy): domain Bacteria; phylum Pseudomonadota; class Gammaproteobacteria; order Enterobacterales; family Enterobacteriaceae; genus Lonsdalea; species Lonsdalea quercina. The sequence continues at coordinate 127,289 of NZ_JIBO01000010.1, forward strand.
GCGCTCCTCTATCTTATCCAGTTAGAAAACGCCACGGCGCCTTGAACGTTGGCGGTGGATCATACATCCTTTATGCGCCACATACAGTAGCCTGCGGCCAGACTCAAGCCGAGCGCGAAGATGAATCCTGCATGATAGCTCCAGATCTCCGCCACCATGCCGCCCAGCGAACCCGAAATGATCCAGCCGACGCGGGACGTGTTCGAAAACAGCGTCGTGGCCGCCCCCGCCTGACCCGGCATTAAATCCTGAAAATAGAGCATGCCGATACCAGCCAAAATGCCGATAAACACGGCGTTCAGCAACTGTAACGCCAGCAGCGCCCACGGCGAATCCAGCAGACACAATCCGAGATAAAATAGCAGGCCGGCGGCAATCGCCAGACGCATTAAATAGCGCTTGCCGAGGCGTCGGGCGAAATAGCCCGAAATCAGCATCGCCGGAATTTCCAGCCCTGCCGCCGTTCCCATCATCACGCCCGCCAGTTTTTCTTCCAATTTGAGCTCATGCACTAAATAAAGCGGCATATTAATAAGGTAGATGCCGTTGCAGGTCCACATGAGGGTACAGGCGACGCAGAGCAGCAGCGTATCGCGACGATAACGGCGGGGCGAATCCAGCGTTTCGGCTGTTTTGACGCGTCCGTGCTTCGGCATGGACGGCAGCAGTAGCGCGACCAGCAGGCTGCACAGCAAAAAAACGCCGGTCGCGGCCATATACATTGCGGGGAAGCCCAGGCCCAACGCCAGCGCGAAGGCAACGGGCGGACCGACAACCCAGGAGAGCGAGATCTGCGCGCGCATCACCGAGCTAAACATCGCGGCTTCACGTCCGGCACGGTCGGAATACTCACGCGCCAGCGCGAACAGCTGTGGGTTGGCCGTTGATCCGAAGCTGGAGAGGAGAACGCCCACCAACAACAGCACCGCATAGTTTCTATTCCAGGCAAATAGCAGGCAGGCCAGCGCGCCGAACAGGCAGCAGGCCACGATCAGCCGTTTGCGATCGCCGCGGTTATCGGAGTAACTGGCCAGGAGTTGGCTGACGATAATGCCGATGATCGCATTGCCAGTGTAAAACAGCCCCACCAGCACTGGACGGGCGTGGACTTCCGTGGAAAGGAACAGGCTGAGGGTGGGGAGCTGTAAGGCGCCGGCGATACCCGAGAGAAACGCAATCAGCAGAAAAGCTGACGCGGTAATGTCGGGCAGTCGTCGCGATGTACCGGCTGATGTATGCATGACGTTCTTGCGGAGTAAAAATGAGACCGAGCGCCGTATTCTACGCCAGCGTGACGTGAAAGGGTAAATCGTTTTTTTCCGTGTCCTTCAGCAAGTTTTCAGCTGGCATCGCGCTCAAACTGAACTATAACCTTGTTGATGCGAAAGTGTGCGTGACCTCTAAGAATCACACTGAGTTTTATGGACAATGCTTGCATAGATATTGGGAAAGACGCAGTATTTTTGAAACGTTTCAGTTGCGTGTTTTATGAAACGATTTTCATCACCAGGCCATTTTTTTCCCTTAAAAGCTGAAACGATTCAAGTTTGGCAGGAGAGAAGAGCTATGTTCCAGTTGTCACAGCAAGATATTCATATAGGGGCGAGCGCCGGCGACAAGCAGGAGGCCATTAAACAAGTGGCTTCCGCGCTGACTGAAGCCGGTTGCGTCAGCGAAGGGTATGTTGAAGGAATGCTACAGCGTGAACTGCAAACCTCTACTTATCTGGGAAACGGTATCGCTATACCGCATGGAACGACGGATACGCGCGACCTGGTTCGCAAAACGGGCGTTCAGGTGTTTCAGTTTCCCAAAGGGATCGCCTGGGGAGACAATCAAACGGCTTACGTTGTGTTGGGGATCGCGGCACGTTCCGACGAACATCTGGCGCTGCTGCGTCAGTTGACGCACGTTTTGAGCGACGACAGCGTGGCAGAACGTCTGGCGACGACCACGTCGACGGAAGAGTTACGCAGTCTGCTGATGGGCGAGCAACAGGCCGCGGAGTTACGCTTCGACGCCTCGCTGATTTCCCTGAACGTGGCGACGGACAATCTGATCACGTTACAGGCGCTAAATGCAGGCAAATTGCAGCAGATCGGCGCCGTCGATGCCCGTTTCGTCAGCGATGTAGTGGCCAGCAAGCCGCTACATCTAGGCGACGGCATCTGGGTCAGCGACAGTCAGGAAGGCAATCTGATCAGCGCGCTGGCGATCAGTCGTCCACTCGAACCGTTCAGCGTCGATGACGAAAAAGTGGCGATGCTGCTGACAATGTCAGCTGTCGACGACCAGGTGAATGCGCCAATTGATTACCTGAGCAAGCTATTGAGCGCTGGCAAGTCCGAAAGCCTGCTCAGCGCCGACGCGCCGACGCTACTGACCCTGTTGTCCAGCGAAGCGACGGAAGAGAGTAACGCGCTGGTGGCCGAATTCGTAATTCGTAACGAGCACGGCCTGCATGCCCGTCCCGGCGCCATGCTGGTTAATGTCATCAAACAGTTTACGAGTGAAATCACCGTCGCCAACCTTGATGGGACGGGCAAACCGGCCAACGGCCGCAGCCTGATGAAAGTGGTGGCTCTGGGCGTGAAGTCCGGCCATCGCTTACGTTTTACGGCCAATGGCAGCGATGCGGAAGCCGCGCTGAAAGCCATTGGTGAAGCTATTGCATCCGGATTAGGAGAGGGAGCATGAGCAGGAGAGTCGCGACCATTACGCTGAATCCGGCTTACGATTTGGTGGGGTACTGCCCGCAGGTCGAACGTGGTGAAGTCAACTTGGTTCAAACCGCAGGTCTGCACGCCGCGGGTAAAGGGATAAATGTCGCCAAGGTTTTAAAGGACCTGGGGATTGATGTCACGGTGGGCGGATTCCTGGGTAAAGATAATCAGGATGGGTTTCAGCAGCTGTTCAGCGAGCTGGGGATCGCCAACCGTTTTCAGGTGGTCAACGGCCGCACGCGCATTAACGTTAAGCTGACGGAGCAGGATGGGGATGTCACCGATCTGAACTTCTCGGGCTTTGAAGTGACGCCACAGGACTGGCAGCGCTTCGTTAACGATTCGCTGAGCTGGCTGGGGCAGTTTGACATGGTGGCGGTCAGCGGAAGTCTGCCGGCGGGCGTCGACCCTGAAGCGTTTACCGACTGGATGACCCGCCTGCGTAGTCAATGTCCGTGCATCATTTTCGACAGCAGTCGCGAAGCATTGGTGGCGGGGCTGAAGGCATCGCCGTGGTTGGTGAAACCCAACCGGCGCGAGCTGGAAATTTGGGCGGGGCGTAAATTGCCGACGCTGGAAGATGTGGTTGATGCCGCGCACGCGCTGCGTGAACAGGGCATTGCGCATGTGGTCATTTCCCTGGGCGCGGAAGGCGCGCTCTGGGTCAATGCTTCCGGCGCCTGGCTGGCCAAGCCGCCCGCTTGCGATGTGATCAGTACCGTCGGTGCTGGCGACTCGATGGTTGGCGGACTGATTTACGGCTTATTGATGCGCGAGTCCAGCGAGCACACGCTGCGTCTGGCGACAGCGGTGGCGGCACTGGCGGTCAGCCAAAGCAACGTTGGCGTGACGGACCGGCCGCAGCTCGCGGCGATGATGGCCCGCGTAGATCTGAAACCTTTCAATTAACAGCAGGAGAAGCACAATGAAAACGCTGCTGATATTCGACAAGTCATTAGGAAGAGTCAAAAGCAGATTGGTGCACAACCAGCTTGGCGCCGCCGTATCGAAAGCGGGACTCACGCTGACGGAACAGCCAACTGAGGCTGAACTGGTCGTCGTGGTTGGCGGTCAACAGGCGGACAGCGCGCTGAACGGGAAAAAGGTGTTTTTCGCGGATGTCGCGCAGGCGCTGAGTCAGCCGGAGGCGTTGCTGGAACAAGCCAAGTCGGAGGCCGCGCCTTATCAGGCGAGCGCCGCGGCAACGACGAAGGCGCCATCCAACGCCGCATCGACCGGCGTGACCCGCGTGGTCGCCGTCACCGCGTGTCCGACCGGCGTCGCTCATACGTTTATGGCGGCGGAAGCCATCGAGACGGAAGCGAAGAAGCGCGGCTGGTGGGTCAAAGTCGAAACGCGCGGATCCGTTGGCGCGGGTAACCCTATTACGCCAGAAGAGGTTGACCAGGCGGACGTGGTGATCGTCGCTGCCGATATTGAAGTCGACCTCAGCAAGTTCGCTGGCAAGAAGATGTATCGCACCTCGACGGGTCTGGCGCTGAAAAAAACCGCACAGGAGTTAGATAAGGCGCTGGCGGAAGCGAGCGTCTATCAGCCGTCTGGACAGTCCGGCGCCCCGGCTGCTGGCGGTAAAAAGGGTGGGACGGGGCCTTACAGCCACTTGCTGACCGGGGTGTCTTACATGCTGCCGATGGTCGTGGCCGGTGGGTTGTGTATTGCCCTGTCCTTCGTGTTCGGCATTGAGGCGTTCAAGCAGGAAGGGACCTTGGCTGCGGCGCTGATGAAGATCGGGGGCGGTTCCGCTTTTGCGCTGATGGTGCCGGTGCTGGCCGGTTATATCGCCTTTTCCATCGCAGACCGACCGGGGTTGACGCCGGGTCTGGTCGGCGGGATGCTGGCCGTGAGCACTGGCGCAGGATTTATCGGTGGGATCATCGCCGGGTTCCTGGCCGGTTATTTGGCTCGTGCGATCAATAATCATGTCAAGCTACCGCAAAGTCTCACGGCACTGAAGCCCATACTGATTATCCCGCTGATAGCGACGCTGATTACCGGCTTGGTCATGGTTTATGTGGTCGGCACCCCGGTCGCTAAAATCCTGACGGGACTGACTTCCTGGTTGCAGTCAATGGGCACGGCGAACGCGGTCATTCTCGGCGCGGTATTGGGCGGCATGATGTGTACGGATATGGGCGGGCCGGTGAACAAGGTAGCTTACGTCTTTGGCACGACGCTGCTGAGTAGCCAGGTTTATGCACCGATGGCGGCCGTGATGGCTGGCGGGATGGTGCCACCGTTGGCGATGGGGCTGGCGACGCTGCTGGCGGGTAAGAAATTTACTCCACCCGAGCGCGAAGGAGGCAAGGCTGCGCTGGTGCTGGGGATGTGTTTCATTTCCGAAGGCGCAATCCCTTACGCTGCGCGAGACCCAATGCGCGTACTGCCATGTTGTATTGTCGGCGGCGCATTGACCGGCGCGCTGTCTATGGCGGTAGGCGCCAAGCTGATGGCCCCGCATGGTGGTCTGTTTGTGCTGTTGATTCCGGGAGCGATTACGCCCGTTATCGGGTATCTGCTCTCTATTATCGCGGGTACGGTGGTCAGCGGCGTGCTGTACGCACTGCTGAAACGGCCAGAACCCACCGCGTCGGTGCCGGCGCAGAGTGAACACGTCTGAGTTAGGCCCAAGAGACAATAAGGATGTTGATGGTAAACGCCAGTCCGTAGACTGGCGTTTTTTTTGGGGGAAACGATGAGTGAGGACGCCATTCGTCGCGCAGGACGGCGGGTTGGCGGAATCATCTTGAGATGCGTCCCCGGTTAAGGGGACGTGGCTCAGCGTTCAGCGCGCTGCTGGGACTTCAGCCATGCAATTTCGTCCGGCCAGATATCGGGATTCACCGTTTCCAGAATCAGGGGAATACCATCGAATCGGGGATCGCGCATGATGTAGCTGAAAACCGGTTTGCCGATGTTACCTTCGCCCAGGCTATGGTGACGGTCGACTCGACTATTGAATTCGCTTTTCGCGTCGTTGAGATGCATCCCTCGGAGATATTGGAAACCAACCACCTTTTCCAGCTCATCGAAAGTGCGCTGGCAATCTTCTTCTGTGCGCAGGTCGTAGCCCGCGGCAAAGGCGTGGCAGGTATCAATGCAAAAACCGACCCGGCTTTTGTCTTCAACCTGATCGATGATTTCGGCCAGATGCTCGAATCGAAAACCGAGGTTGCTGCCTTGTCCCGCCGTATTTTCAATCACGGCGGTGACCCCTTCAGTGACATCCAGCGCCATGTTGATGGACTCGGCGATGCGCGAAAGGCAGCGGCTTTCGTCAATCTGCTGCAGATGGCTGCCGGGGTGAAAGTTCAGCAGCGTCAGCCCCAGTTGCTGACAGCGACTCAGCTCGTCGATAAACGCGGCACGTGACTTTTCTAGCGCCTCTTCAACGGGGTGACCCAGGTTAATCAGATAGCTGTCGTGGGGCAGGATCTGAGCCGGGGTGTAATGATATTGCTCACAGGCAGACTTGAAGCGGTCGATCACGTCCGGGGTTAACGGCGCGGCGCGCCACTGACGCTGGTTTTTAGTAAACAGCGCAAATGCCGTTGCTTCGATCTCGTGTGCGCGGATGACGGCTTGATCAACGCCGCCTGCTGCACTGACGTGAGCACCTACGNATTTCATTCTTCTCTCCTTTATGTCGGAACGCCCCGGCGGGATGGATACCGCAGGGCGTCGCCTGGCGAGCGCATTATGACATTATCGCCACCGGGGACGGCAAGTCCGGCGTGTCCGAATCAGGAAAACAGATGCATCACGCCCAGATTGATCGCGCCGCCCCCGACGATCAGCCAGATAAACAGCAGCAATGCCAACAGCACCGGCTTGATGCCCGCCTGTCTGAGCATCTGGACGCGAGTGGCGATCCCGAGCGCCACCATCGCCATCGTCAGCAGCATTCCGTCGAGCTTGACCAGCGTGTTTACCCAACTGACGGGCAATAGGGATAGCGAGTTAAACCCCGCGACCAAAATAAACACGACGGCAAACCAGGGAAACAGCATGGGTGCGGATTCCTCCGCATCGACACCCGCCAGACGCTGCCGTTTCAGCCACAGGCCAAGTAAAAATAGAAAGGGCGCCAACATCATTACGCGCAGCATTTTAGCGATGACCGCCATGCTTTCTGCCTCGTTATTAATCGCATGGCCCGCAGCGACCACCTGAGCAACTTCATGCAGCGTCGAACCGATATAGACGCCAAACGTCTGCGCCGTAAATGGCACGATATGGCTGAAAGGGAAATGCGCGAAGAACCAAGGGTAAACAAACATGGCCGTCGTGCCGAATATCACCACGGTGGAAACCGCCACGGCGACTTTATCCGCGTTGGCTTTTAGCACGGGCGCGGTCGCCAATACCGCCGCCGCGCCGCAGATGCTGCTGCCTGCGCCGACGAGCAATACCGTCTGCGTGTCCAGTTTGAACCAGCGGCGGCCCAGCCAGCAGGCTAAGAGCAGCGTAGAGGACACGGTGAGGATGTCGATCATCAGCCCGCGAGGCCCGATGGCGGCGATTTGCACGACACTGAGTTTGAATCCATAAAGCACGATCCCCAGACGTAGCAGATGATGCTTCGTCCACTGTACGCCCGCATCGCACGACGCCTGCACCCACGGATAGAGCGTATTGCCCAGCACCATCCCCAGCAGGATCGCCAGCGTCAGGGAGCCAAGCCCCCAACGGCTGATCGCGGGGAGATCCGCCAGCCACAAGACGGCCAGCGAGATCAGACCTATTGCGAGAATGCCAGGCAAGCGCTGTTGCGCGGTAAATGTGGCGGGAACGGCCCGAAGGCGGGCCAGGAATATCTGCATAGCATGTACCTTGTGACGGGATCTCTTGGGGTCACAGCCTATGCGCCGCGTGCTTAAAATAGAAATTGATTATATATTTATAACCTATGAGTATTAACGATAAGAGCGCACTATGCACATCACCTTACGTCAGCTTGAAGTCTTTACCGAGGTTTTGAAGACGGGGTCGACGACGCAGGCTTCCGTCGCGCTGGCGTTGTCGCAATCGGCCGTCAGCGCGGCACTGTCCGATTTGGAAGGGCATCTGGGCGTACAGCTTTTCGACCGGGTCGGTAAGCGGCTGGTGGTCAATGAGCACGGACGATTGCTGTTCCCAAAGGCATTGGCGCTGCTGGAACAGTCTTCGGAGATCGAACAGCTGTTTCGCCGTGACGTCGGCGCCCTACGCATTTACGCCAGTAGTACCATCGGCAACTATCTGATGCCGGCGATCATCGCTCGCTATCGCCGCGATGCGCCTGACACGCCGCTGGAGTTGCAGGTCGGCAACACCCAGGACGTCGTCAATGCGGTGTCGCAGTTCAGCGTGGACCTCGGATTGATCGAAGGGCCGTGCCATCATCCGGACTTGATCACGCAGTCCTGGGTCGAGGATGAGCTGGTCGTGTTCTGTGCCGCCGACAGCCCGCTGGCCAGTCAGGGGCCGGTGACCCTGGAGGCGCTCGCGAATGCGCCATGGATTCTGCGCGAGCAGGGTTCGGGAACGCGTGAAGTGCTGGACCATTTGCTGCTAAACAGACTGCCGCATTTCCAACTGATGATGGAGCTGGGCAATTCGGAGGCGATCAAACACGCGGTGCGCTACGGTATGGGAATCAGCTGCCTGTCCCGTCATGTCATTGCCGATCAGTTGGCGTCGGGCGCATTGGTGGAGCTGGAGGTGCCGCTGCATAACCTCAATCGCACACTCTATATGGTCCACCATCGGCAAAAGCATCTTTCCAATGTGCTGTGCCGTTTTCTGGATTACTGTCGTCAGCCGGTCAGCAAAGCGTAATGGCCGTTATCGCTCATGGACTACTGGGCGGCTAATGATTGTCTCTGTGGAGCATAAATAGCTGTTTCTTATAATCAGAGATGGGTTATTAACCTCTCTTATGATTAGCGATTCCCACTACCCAGCCGGGGGGTATTTGTTACAATTCGGCCTCAATTTTATCGGCCAAGCGGAATCAAGATGGCTCAACACGATACTCAGACCCCATCACAAGGGGGCAGAACGCTACGCCGTGAACTTAAAGCACGGCATCTTACGATGATCGCCATTGGCGGTTCGATCGGGACAGGACTCTTCGTGGCCTCCGGGGCCACGGTCGCGCAGGCCGGACCGGGCGGAGCGCTGTTGTCTTATGTGCTCATTGGTTTGATGGTCTACTTCCTGATGACCAGCCTCGGGGAACTGGCGGCCTTCATGCCGGTCTCCGGCTCTTTCTCGACCTATGGCGCATGCTATGTGGAAGAGGGATTCGGCTTCGCCCTGGGCTGGAACTACTGGTACAACTGGGCGGTGACTATCGCCGTCGATCTGGTTGCAGCGCAGCTGGTGATGGGCTACTGGTATCCCGATGTGCCGGGCTGGATTTGGAGCGCGCTATTCCTGACCGTGATCTTCCTGCTGAACTACATCTCCGTGAAAGGGTTTGGCGAAGCAGAGTATTGGTTCTCCCTCATCAAAGTCGTCACCGTGCTGGTGTTTATCGGCGTGGGCGTGCTGATGATTGTCGGTATCTTGAGAGGGGGAGAGCACGCGGGCCTGCATAACTGGGAAATTGGCGATGCGCCTTTTGCGGGCGGTTTCTCGGCGATGATCGGCGTCGCGATGATCGTGGGCTTCTCCTTCCAGGGAACGGAGCTGATTGGGATTGCCGCCGGTGAATCCAAAGATCCGCAGAAGAATATTCCTCGTGCCATCCGTCAGGTGTTCTGGCGTATCCTGCTGTTTTATGTGTTCGCCATCCTCATCATCAGCCTGATTATTCCTTACACCGACCCGAACCTACTGCGTACCGATGTCAAAGACATCAGCGTCAGTCCGTTCACGCTGGTCTTCCAGAACGCCGGTCTGCTGTCTGCCGCCGCGGTAATGAACGCCGTCATACTGACGGCCGTGCTGTCCGCAGGGAACTCTGGTATGTATGCCTCAACGCGAATGCTGTTCACGCTGGCGCGGGAAGGTAAAGCGCCGGCGATTTTCGGCCAGCTATCCCGTGGGGGCGTGCCGCGCAACGCGCTTTATGCGACGACCGTTGTGGCCGCATTGTGTTTCCTGACGTCCATGTTCGGTAATCAGACAGTCTATCTGTGGTTACTAAACACTTCGGGCATGACCGGTTTTATCGCGTGGCTCGGCATCGCCATCAGCCACTACCGCTTCCGTCGCGGTTACATCAAGCAGGGCGGTGATTTGACGGCATTACCGTATCTGTCCAGCTTCTTCCCGCTGGGGCCGATCTTCGCGTTCGTGCTGTGCCTGATTATCACGTTGGGACAGAACTATCAGGCGTTTCTGGCGGACAACATTGATTGGTACGGCGTGGCGGCAACCTACATTGGCATTCCTTTGTTCCTGTTAATCTGGTTCAGCTACAAGCTGGTAAAACGGACGCGCTTTGTGAAATACGCCGATATGGTCTTTCCGCGCTATAAGTAACCCCGTCAGGGAACATGACTGAAAAAGCCGGTCGCACGCTTCGTGTTGACCGGCTTTTTTATGGGCGTTGAGGGGGCGCTAGGTAGCGATGGCGTCGGCGTGAGAAAGGGAGGGCTGTCTGCGGACAATCAGTACAGGAGGGNTGAAAGAAGGGAGGAGAAACTCCGGCCCGCGGGGAGCCGGAGGAGGATGTTCGTGAGCCGTCAGACGGCGGGATGCCTTTCCGGACGGGTGCGGCGATAGTACGAGTACAGAATCCACGCCAGCGGCAGTAACGCCAGCGGCGCCGCCACATACCCGATCGTACTCATGCCCAAATAGAGACTGACTTTACTGCCGAGCAGGGCGCCGGCGCCGATGCCCAGGTTATACAGGCCCGAGAAGATGGACATTGCCACGTCGCTGGCATCGGGAGCAAGGCTCAGAACGTTGGTCTGCATCGCCAGACCAATCCCCATGACCGCCATGCCCCATACCATACACAAAATAATCATGCCGGATTCGTAGCCGGCGGCAGGCAGCAGCAGCAACAGCGAAAGCACCAGCAGTCCAATCGCGCTGAGCAGAAAACCGGTCGGATGTTTGTCGCTGTAGCGGCTATACAGCACGCTGCCGAGAATGCCCGCAGCCCCGAATAGCAGCAGGATCAGCGTGGTGAAGTTTTCCGACTGACCGGCCACATTCTGGATAAACGGTTCAATATAGCTGTAAGCCGTGAAGTGCGCGGTGACCAGAATGACGATCAGCACATACACCGTCACCAGCTCCGGACGCTTGAACAGCATGGGAACGCTGGCCAGCGAGCCAGAGTGTTCGCTTGGCAGACGCGGCAACAGTCGCGCCAGCAGGATCAGCGAAATCGTGGCGCCGACAGCAATCACCATGAAGGTCACGCGCCAGCCCAGCAGCTGGCCGACAACACGACCCATCGGCAGGCCCAGCNCCATCGCCAGCGCCGTACCCGTGGCGAGCATACTCAATGCGGCCGCACGTTTTCCCGGCGGCGCCATGCGGATCGCCAGCGAGGCGGTAATCGACCAGAACACTGAGTGCGCCAGCGCCACTCCGGCGCGGGAAATCACCAGCACGGTGAAGTTCCAGGCCATCGCCGATAGCACATGGCTGGCGATAAACAGACAAAACACGCCGATCAGCAGTTTGCGTCGCTCGATGCCGCTGGTTAGCAGCATGCAGATCAAGGACGCCAGGGTGACAATCCAGGCGTAGATGGTAATCATCAGCCCGACTTCTTCTGTCTTCATGGCAAAACTCTGCGCTATGCCGCTGAGAAGTCCGACTGGGATAAATTCTGTGGTATTAAAAATAAATGCTGCAACAGATAGCGTAATGACACGCATCCAGGCTGTGGAGCGTGATGGAGCGGCGGATTCCATAAATGTTTCTCGAGATTAATAAGGGCGGACGCGCTTATTTTAGACAAAGAGGTAAAAGAATACGATGTAGTTCACAATTTTGTATGAATTTTTTTAAGCGAAATGTGTGCTTTATAACGAGAATTTAACCGGTTTGTGCAATAACAGGCGTGGTTACCGGCGTATCAATCTGAAAAGGCTTTTGATACGCCGGAACGGCGCTTACCGCTTTTGGAAGTAGGTCATCGCCAGTGCGGCGGCGAGCACCAGCCCTTTGATGATGTCCATCGCGTAATAGGGCACGGACAGCATGACCAGACCATTCTGCAACACGCCCAGCAGCACGGCCCCGACCAGCGTGCCTAGTGCGTTCGGTTTGCCGGAACCGGCGAGCGAGAAACCGATATAGGCGGCCGCCACGGCATCCATCAGGTAGCCGCCGCCGGCATTGACCTGAGAAGAACCGATGCGCGATGCCAGCAAGATACCGCCCAGCGCGGCCAACAGTGAGGAGAATACGTAGGCCAACACCCGGTAACGCGCGGTGCGAATACCCGCGAGACGCGCGGCTTCGGGATTACCGCCGATGGCATACATCCGACGCCCGTGTTGGGTCAGTGAGAGGTACAGTTGTACGACGACGGTGACCACCAGCATGATCACGACGATGGTGGGCACCTGCCCGAGGGTGGAGAAAAACGCCGGGATCAGACCTTCCGCCATTTCTCCGCTGGGTAAAACCATGTTTTGGGTGATGGAGCCGCCGTAGCTATAGGTCATCGCGACGCCTTGAATTACAAACAGACTCGCCAGGGTCGCCAGCATGTCCGGAATGCGCAGAATGACGATCAGGAAGGCGTTGAATAATCCCACCAGCATGCACAGCGCCAGCGTCAGCAAAATCGCGCCCGTCGTGCCGAAGCCGTACCAGACGAACAGCGAAACCACCAGCGCGTTAGCCAGCGAGGCCGTTGACCCCACAGACAGGTCGAAGCCGCCGACAGACAGTGACAGCGACACGCCGATCGCGATCACCGTCACAATGGCGATGGAGCGTAGGATGTTGATGATGTTGTACGGGTCGAGGAAATTATCTGATGCCAGTCCAAACAGCACCACCAGCGCGACAACGGTCAGCAGCATGCCCCATTTGTACAGGAAATCGAACAGACGATTAAAGGCAGGGAAATCCCCGTTAGATGAATGTGGCTGACTCACGCAGGAGTTCCTCCGGTTGAATACAATAAAAGCGTTTCTTCGTCCGTCGTCGCGGCGTCCAGTTCCGCTACGATACGGCCGTCCCACAGCACGCAGATGCGATCGCACAGCCCCACCAGTTCGGAAAATTCGCCCGAGGCGTAAATGATGCCTTTCCCCTGACGCGACAGCTCACCTATCAAACTAAACAAATCCTGCTTGGCTTTGATGTCCACGCCTTTGGTCGGTTCGTCGAAAATCAGCACCTGCATATCACTGCGCATCCATTTACCGATGGCGACCTTTTGCTGGTTGCCCCCGGATAATCGACGAATGGTCTGCTGCGGCCCTCGGGTACGAATGTCGAGCTGCCGGATCAATGTTTTCGCCCAGGCGGCGGCCTGACGTCCACTGAACACGCCCCAACGGGAAAAGCTGTCGCTGGCGGCGATACTCAGGTTCATGGACACGGTGTCATCAATGAAAATGCCTTCCTTGCGGCGCTCTTCCGGCACCAGTGCGATCCCGGCAGAGACCGCGTGGGCAGGCGTACGGGGCTTCCAGGGCTTTCCCCGATATTCTCCCGCGTTAATGCGACAGCGGCTCGCCCCAAACAGCGCCTTGCACAGCTCAGTCTTTCCGGCGCCCGCCAGACCGGCAATGCCCAGAATTTCGCCTTTGCGCAGCGTCAAAGAGATATCCTGCAGCAACATGTCGTCATGCAGGCCTTCAACGCGCAACAGCGTCTCGTCATGCGTCAGTGGTGAGCGAGGCGGGAAGATGTCGGTTAACTGATGGCCGAGCATATTTTCAACGATCTGTTCGCCGCTCAGCCCTTGCATCGGCGTACGGCTAACGAATTCGCCGTCGCGCAGAACCGTCAGCGTGTCGCAAATCGCTTTCAGTTCGTGAATGCGGTGGGAGATAAACACGATGCCGATGCCCTCTGCCTGCAGGCGACGCACAACGGCAAAGAGCCGTTCGCTCTCCTCCTGGTCCAGCGGCGCCGTCGGCTCGTCGAGGATCAGAAAACGGCAGTCATGCGATAGCGCGCGCGCCAGCAAGACCTGCTGTTTTTCAGCCAGCGTGCAGCACTCCATGCGGCGACGCACGTTGAGATCTATCCCCAACTGAGTCAACAGCGCGGCGGCTTGACGGCGAATGCGCGCCCAGCTCAGGCCGTGGCCGTTTTGCGCCAGGGTGTCCAGCATGATGTTTTCCGCGACCGAGAGCGTCGGCACTAGCGCCGCGTCGACTTCCTGCTGAACCAGATGAATGCCATACCGCTTCGCATCGCGCGGGGAGTGGATAGAGACGGCTTCGCCGTCCAGCAAAATGTCGCCGGTATAGCGGTCGTGCGACCCCGACAGAATCGCCATCAGGGTGGATTTTCCGGCGCCGTTAGCGCCCGTTAGAGCGTGGATAGAACCGCCCTCCAGGGCAAACTGCACCTGTTTTAACGCCGTGAAACCGGCAAAGGAGATGGAAATGCCGCGCATTTCCAAACGTGAACGGTGAGCTATGGACATAACTACGGCAACTCGTCTCGGCGATAAGGGATAGTGGCGTTAGCTGGCTGAAAATTAACACACTTTTGGGTGATAAAGAATGCAGAATAGCGGGGATCCGCGCCGCCTTTAAAAATGAAAAAGCATAACTTAAGCAAAAAAGTGATTAAGAATAGGACCGGATGATTTTAAGATGTGTTGACGGTCTGACGATAAACCACGCCATCGGAGTGACCGCCCCGCCGTCATAAAAGGCCAACACGCTGTAACGCAAGGAATAACCGATAATGAGCACAACACCTATCCGCGTCCAGGTTGGGCCGGCGAATTATTTTTCCTTTCCAGGGGCTATCGACAAGCTGACTGAATTCTATCCTACGCCGATGCTTGAACGGGCGCTATGGATCCACGGCGAGCGTGCGTTGAACGCCGCAAAGCCATATTTGCCCGCCGAAATTGCGGCGGAGAGCGTGAAACAGGCGCAGTTTGCCGCACATTGCAGTGAAAGCGAGGTCGAGAGATTAGTCACCTTGGCGGGCGACGATCGTACTGTCGTTATCGGCGTCGGCGGCGGGGCGGTGCTGGATACCGCTAAAGTGGTGGCGCGGCGTCTGGGTGTACCGCTGGTGGCGATCCCGACTATCGCGGCGACCTGCGCGGCGTGGACGCCGCTGTCCGTCTGGTATAACGATGAGGGACAGGCGTTACGGTTCGAAATTTTCGAAGACGCCAACCACATGGTCTTGGTGGAGCCGCGTATTATCCTGTCTGCCCCGGTGGACTATCTGCTGGCCGGTATCGGCGATACGCTCGCCAAGTGGTACGAAGCCGTGGTGCTCAGCCCCCGCCCGGAAACGCTGCCGCTGACCGTTCGGCTGGGGTTGCAGACGGCATTGGACATTCGCAACGTGTTGCTGCGACAAAGCGAAGCCGCGCTGAAGGCGGTTGAATCGGGAACGATCAATCAGAACTTTCTGGACGTGGTCGAAGCGATTATCGCCGGCGGCGGGATGGTCGGCGGTTTGGGCGAGCGCTACACGCGCGTGGCGGCGGCGCATGCGGTGCATAATGGTCTGACGGTGTTGCCGCACACGGAGCGTTTTCTTCATGGCACCAAGGTGGCCTACGGCATTCTGGTGCAGTGCGCGCTGTTGGATGATACCGATGCGTTGCTTGAGCTTAGCGCGGCGTTTCGTCTGATGGGGTTGCCCACCACGCTGGCCGATCTGGCGATAGACATTAACGACACGGCGGCGATGAACGCGATTGTCGCTCGTACGCTACAGCCGGGCGAATCCATCTACTATGTACCCGTGGCGCTGGATGAGGCGCGTCTGCTGATGGCGTTCAGGCGGGTGGAGTCCGGGAACGGGTGAGATTAATGAAGGCAGGGCGGTTTCCCGCCCTGAATGATTACTGCAGTTTTTCGTAGGGAAATGAGTTTTTGATGTAGCGAGAGTAATAGCTGCCTTTTGAGTTCGAGGCGAGTAGCTCTTCATAGATCATGCGCGCGACGCCTCGATACTGGTACAGGCTTCCATTAAGAAATTCGATTTCGAGAATGCTGGTCTCAGCATCGTAGCCGACGGCAAACAGATCGGCGGATGAAACACGCTTACGTTGCAAATTGGTCACTCCCTGTTAGCTGCGCAGCATTACCGCCTGGAACCGAGGGCGTTCAGCAATGCTGTGACTGTGTGTGTCTTATTTTATCTACGGAACGGGCCTGCAAGGCAGAGCGCTGGGATCCGGAAAATCGGCCTGACGCCGCCAGACCTCAGAACAGCTAAGCCTGTCTGTGCCCGTGCAGGTATTAAACCCCTCTGACCTTATTGCTGCAAGAATTTCCCGTGGAAACGCAGGTGATCTTCGATGAAGCTGGCGATGAAAAAATAGCTGTGATCATAGCCCGGCTGCATGCGCAGCGTCAGCGGCCACTGTCGCTGGCGGGCGATCGCTTCCAGCGCCTGCGGCTGTAGCTGCTCAGGCAGGAACGGGTCGTCCTCGCCCTGATCGATCAGTATCGGCAGCGGATGCTCGCTGGTGGCCAGCAGGTGGCAACTGTCGTAGTCGCGCCACCGCTTTTCGTCCTGACCCAGATAGGCGCTGAAGGCTTTGCGCCCCCAGGGCACCGCGCTGGGGTTGACGATAGGCGCGAAAGCCGACGCCGAACGATAGCGTCCCGGATGGCGCAGCGCGAGCATCAGCGCGCCGTGGCCGCCCATCGAATGACCGCTGATGGACTGACGGTCGCTGACGTTGACATGCTGCTGAATCAGCGCCGGCAGTTCATCACTGAGGTAGTCGAACATCCGGTAGTGCGATGCCCACGGCGCTTCGGTCGCGTTAACGTAAAAACCTGCGCCCTGACCCAAATCGTACCCGCTGTCGTCGGCGACCGCCTCGCCGCGGGGGCTGGTGTCCGGGATGACCAGCGCCAATCCTAGCTCGGCCGCGACGCGCTGCGCTCCGGATTTGACCGCGAAGTTTTCATCGGTGCAGGTCAATCCAGACAGCCAGTACAGCACCGGCGGTGGCGTATTATCCGCCGTCGGCGGCAGATAAAGGCTAAACGTCATCTCGCACTGCAAAACGGCAGAGGTGTGACGGTAACGCTGTTGCCAGCCGCCGAACAGGCGGTGTTGCTCAAGAAGTTCCAGTGGCGCAGTCATGATGGGGCGACCTCAGCTTAATTAAAGTGAATCACGGTACGAATAGACTTACCTTCATGCATCAAGTCGAAGGCGTCGTTGATGTCTTCCAGCTTCATCGTATGAGTGATGAAGTCGGTCAGCGGGAATTCGCCATTCAGATAGCGCTGCACGATATCCGGCAGCTGGCTGCGGCCTTTTACGCCGCCGAAGGCGGAGCCTCGCCATACTCGACCGGTCACTAACTGGAACGGACGGGTTGAGATCTCTTCGCCCGCCCCGGCGACGCCGATGATCACGGATTCACCCCAGCCTTTATGGCAGCACTCCAGCGCCGAACGCATGACATTTACGTTGCCAATGCACTCGAAGGAGTAATCGACGCCGCCGTCGGTCATCTCGACGATGACGTCCTGAATCGGTTTGTCATACTCTTTCGGGTTCACCAGTTCCGTCGCGCCCAGTTTACGCGCCAGCTCGAACTTGCTGGTGTTGATGTCGATGCCAATGATTCGTCCCGCGCCAGCCATTTTCGCCCCGATAATGGCAGAGAGGCCGATGCCGCCCAGACCGAATACCGCCACGGTGTCACCTGGCTGAACTTTCGCCGTATTGGTGACGGCGCCCATGCCGGTCGTGACACCACAACCCAGCAGGCAGACTTCTTCCAGCGGTGCTTCAGGGCTGATTTTCGCCAGCGAAATTTCCGGAACCACGGTGTGTTCGGCGAAGGTCGACGTTCCCATGTAATGGAAAATGGGCTGGCCGTCTTTCGAGAATCGCGTGGTGCCGTCCGGCATTAGGCCCTTGCCCTGCGTCGTGCGAATTGCCTGGCACAGGTTGGTTTTGCCCGAACGACAGAACTTACATTCTCCGCATTCCGGCGTGTAGAGCGGAATGACATGATCGCCGACGGCGACGCTGGTGACGCCTTCGCCGACGGCTTCGACGATCCCTGCGCCCTCGTGACCAAGGATCGCCGGGAACACGCCTTCGGGATCTTTACCGGACAGGGTATAGGCGTCGGTGTGGCAAACGCCGCTGGCGATGATGCGGACCAGGACTTCGCCTTTTTGCGGCGGCATCAAATCGACTTCTTCAATGGACAATGGCTGGTTGGGGCCCCAGGCGACGGCGGCACGGGTTTTAATGGTTTGCATGGTGAATTCCTGTATCAATGACCCGCGGTAATTTCACGGGGTCGTTATGGGTCACGATGAGGTCGCCCAGCGACCTCGCGAAAAGGCTTACTATGAGAATCGTTTAATCATCAGTTTTTTCAAGGCTTCGACGTTGGGACCAAACGCATCCCGACGCCATACCAGTTCGACGGCGATATCGGCGACCGTCTCAGGAAGCAAATGGACCTGAACCTGGCTGCCGCCGGGGATCGCGTTCAATACAGACTGAGGCAGAAATGCCGCTCCGGTCCCGCCGGCGACGCTCGCCACCAGCGTGCTGAGCGAGTTCACTGTGTTCCACGGGCCTGATAGCGTGCTCTGACCGCGGCTCCAGTCGGTGAGACGAGACCGGTAATCGCTGGCATCGGCGGCTTGCAGGATCACTGCGCCGTCCAAATCTTTGGCCTGATTCACCGCCGGGTGTTGGCGAGAGGTAATGAGTACCAGGCGATCGCTCACTATCCGACAGTGGTGTAGCGCTTCGTTATCGATGGGACAACTGACCAGCGCGGCGGCCAGATCGCCGTGACTGACTTCATCCAACAATTGCGATCCGGCGGCGCATTTCAGCGAGATCGCCACCTGTGGGAATCGAGAGTGAAATTGTGCCAATAGCTCGGGCAACCACAGCAGGGCGGCGGGTTCTTCTGTGCCCAACACTAACTGCCCCCCTGGCGCGCCGCTGTGACTCATCGTTAACGCTTCATCGCTCAACGCGAGAATTTTGCGGGCGTACCCAAGAAAATTGTGTCCGGCTGGCGATAGCCGCAGGCGTTGTTTTTCGCGGATGAACAGATCGGTGCCGAGTTCTAACTCCAACTGACGTAACCGCGTTGTCAGATTAGAAGGAACCCGCTGTAGTTGCTCGGCGGCGCGAGCCATGGAGCCGCTATCGGCAACCAGACAAAACATGCGGAGTTGGGTAAGGTCCATATTCTCTATTCGTGAACAAGTCTATCCAATTGGTTTTGATAAACTGAATAGTATAGATTGATTTACATGGTTGCAATGTTTCTTAACTATTTAGGATACATTGCCAAATTCGAGGCGGGAGGCAAAAGGTGAAAAAGATGGCGTCATATCATTACATTTAAATCTATAAATGTGTTAGGGTGGCGAACTTCTTTCAACGATATTGGAAAAAAATGATGTCTGAACATTCACTGTTTACTCCCCTGAACTTGGGTGATCTCACGCTACGCAACCGTATTGCCCTGCCGCCGCTGACCCGCTCCCGCAGCACCCAGCCCGGCGATATCCCCAACGACCTGATGGCAACCTACTACCGCCAGCGCGCCACCGCCGGCTTTATGGTGACGGAAGGCAGCCAGATTGAACCTCAAGGGCAGGGCTATGCCTGGACGCCCGGTATTTACAATGCGGAGCAGGTGGCGGGCTGGCGTAAGGTGACCGACGCGGTGCATGAAGAGGGCGGCGTGATTTTTTGCCAGCTATGGCACGTGGGCCGCGTTTCCCATACGTCGCTACAGCCGGGTGACGCAGCGCCGGTCGCTCCGTCTGCACTGCGGGCCGAAAATGTCAAAGTCTTTATTGAAACCGGGCCGGGCACCGGCACGCTGGCGGATCCCAGTATGCCCCGCGCCCTGTCGACGGATGAAGTCAAGGCGCTAGTGCAGCAGTATCGCAAAGCAGCTGAAAATGCGCGGGACGCGGGCTTCGACGGCGTCGAACTGCATGCCGCCAATGGTTACCTGATCAATCAGTTCATCTCTCACCATACCAACCAGCGTACCGATGAGTACGGCGGCTCGCTGACCAACCGTTTGCGGTTCCTGAAAGAAGTGACCGAAGCCGTCATCGACGTTTTCGGCGCGTCACGGGTCGGCGTGCGTTTTGCGCCGCTGTTCGAAACCACAGATGAAGAGCGCGTGTATCTGGGGCTGGTGGAAAACGATCCGCACCACACCTATGTGTCAGCGGCGGCCATGCTGCAGTCAATGGGGATCGCCTATCTGTCTATCGCCGAAGCCGATTGGGAGAACAATCCCGAGTTGCCGGAAACGTTCCGTCAGGCGCTGCGCGAAACCTTCTTGGGCGTAATCATGTATGCAGGGAAATACACCCAACAAAAAGCGGAACGTATGTTGGCGAAGGGATACGGCGATCTGTTCGGCTTCGGCCGTACCTTTATCGCCAACCCGGATTTGCCGCACCGTATCCGGCATGGATTGGCATTAAATGCCGTCGATGCAGGCACGCTATATGGTGGAACGGATAAAGGTTATATTGACTATCCGTCGAGCTAAGAGTAATTAAGCGGGCGGCATCTGATGAGATGCCGCTGACTATGACAACAAGGTGAACGAATTATGGGCTTAAATGAGGCGCTCAAGGCTTTTTCTCATCCTACGCGCAGAGCTATTCTGGCCTGGCTGAAAGACCCCGATACCGCATTCGCCGATGAGACGCAGCTCTACGACTATCAGCGATATGGCGTATGCGCGAGTCTGATTCAGAAAAAAGCGGGCTTATCGCAGCCAGCCACCTCGCTATGCCTCAAAAGTTTGCAGGAACTGGGCGTGGTTGAAGCCACCAAGGTCGGCATCTGGACCTACTATAAACGTAACGAAGGTCGTATATCCGACATTATGACGGCGTTGATCGCCGATCTGGGCGTGACCATTGCAGACGACGAGCCTACGCGTTAATCCCCTCTATTCCCCCCTTCGTTTTATTTCCGCCATCATAGGACACGGTCTTTATTTCAATGGCCGTGGGTTAAAGATTAAGTCCATGGGTTGGTTCTGGGCACGTTGCGACTTTATTAATAGGGCGAGAACACTAAACACTCCGAAGCGATAAGCTGTAGCGCGTTAATCTTACGAGGATTGATAAAAATACCAGTAACGTGAGTGATTATCTTTACCTATTTCAGCGAATTCTAACTCCGTGGATTTATCTCGTGCGTAATAAGCGCAATGCATAAAATACCGGTCAAATTAATCTAAAGTGGAAATCTATCCTTTTAATTCACCGGTAGTAAGTATTTGTTTTTTCAATAATGAATAAAAATAGTATCAAGACCCCCGTTTCAGCACGAGAATTCTGCAATTGACCTCCACCTTCATATCCTTTTTCATCATTGATAATACTATCAAAAATAATAACTAACCTAATCGCTAGGTCGATATATACTAGCCGCGTCATTTGTTACTTGTATGGTCCATTTAAGGAAAAATGGAACGGCCAGGCGACCTCGCCAGCAAGCGACAACATACAGCACCTGTCATTCCTTTTAATAAAATAACGTTTTACAGATTAATAGCCCGTGTTGTTTATCAGTACGGTCATGAAATCGTTAGTAAAACATACGGAGTTTATTTATGAGCTTTCTGAAGAATGTCACTATCAGGGCTATGATGTTAATCATACTGGGTATATTCCTTGTCCTTTGGGTCGGTGTATCCTTATTTACCGTTTCAGAATTCAATAAAATGGAGTCTCTGCTTGAGGTCAATCAGTCGCAGAAAAAAAGCTATCTGTTACTGGTGAAAGGGGGCGATCACTATTTTCGTGCCGTGACGCGTATGCTGAGAAGCGCTGATTATGTGCAGCTGGGTGATGCGGCAACCGCGAAAACCCTGCTGGATTCAGCCGGCGCTGCCATAAAAAGCACCCAGGGTGCGCTGGACCAGTTCCGCCAAAGCGATCCGCTTGACGTGGACCCCGCGTTGTTTACTCAGACCGCATCTACCTGGTCTTCGCTTATCGAGTCTGGAATTAACCCTATGTTCGCCGCATTGCAGGCTGGCCGTATCGACGAATTCCGGCAGATTTACCGCGTGACGTATCCTTCCCTGAGCGTCAGCTTTGCGGCTAATTCGGATCACTTTGCCGAGGTGTTGCAGGGCAACCGAGCTATCGACGACGTTCATGCGATGACCTCGATGAACAAACGCATACTGATCGTGACGATGGTGCTGGGCCTGATCATTCTGATTACCAGCGACCGTTATCTGGTCAACTATCTGGTGAAACCGATCAATCAGCTGAAGTCGCACCTTGAACGTTTGAGCGAAGGTCAACTGAGCCACCATTTGACTGAGTTTGGCCGCAACTGCGCCGGTCAGCTGTTCCCGCACGTAACCTTTTTGCAAAACAGCCTGCGGTCAACAGTGAGCACTATCCGCGATAGCGCCTTCTCCATTCATCAAGGCTCCAGCGAGATTCGCATGGGCAACAACGATCTGTCCGCGCGTACCGAACAGCAGGCCGCCGCGTTGCAGGAAACGGCGGCCAGCATGGAAGAGCTTAGTTCGACCGTGAAAATGAACGCCGAAAACGTCCATCAGGCCAGCAAATTGGCGCAAGAAGCGTCTATCGTCGCGCGCAAAGGCGGCGAGATCACGGATGAAGTCGTGGGGACGATGGATGACATTACGACCAGTTCCCGGAAGATTGCGGATATCACCAGCGTCATCAACGGCATCGCGTTCCAGACCAATATTTTGGCGTTGAATGCGGCGGTGGAAGCGGCCAGAGCCGGTGAACAAGGGCGTGGTTTCGCCGTAGTAGCGGGGGAAGTCCGCAATCTGGCGCAGCGTAGCGCTCAGGCGGCCAAAGAGATTGAAAGTCTGATCGCCGAATCCGTATCGCGTATCGATATCGGTTCCAGCCAGGTGAAGAAAGCCGGCGAAGCGATGGGCACCATTATTACCTCGATTACCCACGTCAACGACCTGATTGGGGAAATCGCCTCGGCTTCAGATGAGCAGAGCCGCGGTATCGAGCAGGTCGGCACGGCGGTGACGCAAATGGATGGGGTGACTCAGCAAAATGCCGCGCTGGNGCAGGAAGCCACCGCCGCCGCAGGATCTCTGGAGGAACAGGCGCGTCATCTGACCGATGCCGTGGCGGTCTTCAAACTGGATAACGAAGCGCGTCCGGCCTCGGGTCGCGTCCCAAACGGTCAGGCGCTAAAACGCCCAGCGCTGAGCCAAACGCCGGCATTGGTTGCAATACCCGTCGCCAGCAAGACGCAAAACAATCATGACGACTGGGAGCAGTTTTAATTTTGGTTGTTAATCTGTACCGTTAAGCGCNCTGGTTTCACCAGTGCGTTTCTTTATTCCTCTCTATCTTTCCGTGCTCGCCATATAACGCTGACGGCAAAAAACCGTACAGCGAAAAATAGTCGTTTTTCGCAGCTCTCATTATCGCTTTGGATAAAAGCGTGGCGATGAATACCCCTTTTTATATCCATGCCTATACTTAGTGCACTAAAACCCGGCAGGTGTCTGAGACGGTTGTCCCATCGCCGTTCACGCCTGGACGTATTTCTCAGATGGGGGTTAAATCAGATAGTTAAGGCATGCAGCAGGGCGGCGCTTGACGTGTCTTAACCGGGTTAATCATCGCGGTACATTCGTTTAACGAAAAGAAAGAATATTGTTCGCGTCAGGGCGCGGACCTATTAAAGACTCTCATGGGGTGGGATATGCATTTTCTGAAAAACATCAGCATACATGCGATGGTATTAGCCATTGTGGGCACACTGATCGTGATATGGGGTATCGCGTCTGGATTTAGTATTTATTCTCTGAATCAAGCGACGAATTTACTGACGCAGGGCGAGGAGCAGAAAAAAGATTACTCCTTTTTAATTTACGGCAATGACCAATATTTTCGCGCCGTGATCCGTTTGGAACGCGCGATGGATTATATGCAGGATAACGATCAGGTTAACGCTAAAAAAACGATGGATATGGCGCAGGCCGCTATTCAGAATACGAAAACAGCGCTTGAGAACTTCAAAAATTCCCAACACCTCGGGATTGAACCCACCACGTCAAGCGGAGTTTACACCACCTGGGAAAAGGTGATCACGGATGCGGTAGACCCCATGAATGCCGCACTTCAGCGCAACGATATCTCAAGTTTCCGCACGCTGTTCCGCGAAGTGTTTCCGCCGATGGCTTGGACGTTCAGCGATGAGCTGAAAAAATACAGCGACGAGATGTCGGCCTCCAAAATCATTCCTTCCATCAATGAACATAACGTTCGCAACCGCAATACGATTATCATCGTGCTGCTGGCCGGGATCATGGTGCTGATCTTTACCGAATATTATCTGCGCAACTATCTGGTCAAGCCGATTGAGGTGATCAAATCGCATCTGGCGCAGCTGACGGCAGGGCGTCTGGGTTGCGAACTGATTGAGTTCGGACGCAACTGCGCCGGTCGGTTAATCCCGGACATCAAACTTTTGCAATCGCGACTGCGCGATACTGTGACCGCTATTCGCGATACCNCCCGTTCCATTGACCATGGAACATCGGAAATCAGAGTGGGTAGCGACGACTTGTCTCGGCGTACAGAACAACAGGCGGCGGCGTTGCAGGAGACGGCGGCCAGCATGGAACAGCTAAGCTCGACCGTAAAACACAATGCGGAGAATGTGCATCAAGCGCGTCTTCTGGCGCAGGACGCCGCAGGCGTGGCCAAGAAAGGGGGCGAAATCAGCAGCAACGTTGCCAAGACGATGGCGAAAATCACCTCCAGCTCCAGTAAAATTTCAGACATTACCAACGTGATTAACGGCATTGCGTTCCAGACCAACATTCTGGCGTTGAATGCGGCGGTGGAAGCCGCGCGCGGCGGCGAGCAGGGACGGGGATTCGCCGTCGTGGCGAGTGAGGTTCGCAGTCTCGCGCAGCGCAGCGCCCAGGCCGCGAAGGAGATCGCGGAGTTAATCGCAGAGTCGGAAGTGAATGTGCAGGTGGGGGACAAGCAGGTGCAGCAGTCTGCCGAGGCGATGCAAACCATCATCACGGCGATTGCCCACGTCAGCGATCTGATCGGCGAAATCAATGCCGCCACCGACGAGCAAACTCAGGGGATTACTCAGGTCGGCCAGGCCGTACATGAACTGGACGGCGTGACGCAACAAAATGCCGCGCTGGTGCAAGAGTCGACCGCGGCCGTCACGCAGTTGGATCAGCAGTCGCACGATCTGGCGAAGGTGGTCGATCTCTTCCAGTTAGAAGATGACGATTGTCCTAATTCGACAACCCGCATCCCGACGGTAAAATCGACACCAACATCAGCGGTGAAACTTCTGACCGCGACGCGAACGAACAGCGATGACGGCTGGGAAAAATTCTAAACATCGCGCACCCGGTTATTCGGCTATTTACAACGAGCCGGATAACCGTTGTTCCCCTGTTGGCGGTCGTCACCCTTCATTGCTTGCAGCAATTTCATCAATCACGATACACAATCACTGGATCATCGCCTAACTCTCCATTAGGCTGTGTCCCTCGTTAAATTGCGCGCTTTCGCGCAGGGTGCATCCGTCAGTGGCACTGTATTGATCGTGTGTGCAGTCGTCAATTCCACGGCCTGTTGCGGGCAACGCCTGAAGACGGTATGGCGCCGCATAAAGTCACACCTGCTGGAGAACGATAATGTCATCACCTTTGACCCAAGAAGCCGCCCTGGTACATGAAGCGCTGTTGGCGCGCGGACTGGAAACGCCGCTGCGCGGGGAAATGCTGGACCGGGAAACCCGGAAAAGCCGCATCGCGGAACACATGACGGAAATCATGAATCTGCTCAGTCTGGATTTGACGGACGACAGCCTGACAGAAACGCCGCACCGTATCGCCAAGATGTATGTCGAAGAGATTTTCGCTGGTCTGGATTACACCAACTTCCCCAAAATCACCATCATTCAAAACAAGATGAAAGTGGATGAGATGGNGACGGTGCGCGATATCACGCTGACCAGCACCTGCGAGCATCACTTTGTGACCATCGACGGCAAAGCGACAGTCGCCTATATCCCTAAAGATGGCGTCATCGGCCTGTCCAAGATCAACCGCATCGTGCAATTTTTCGCTCAGCGTCCGCAGGTACAGGAGCGTCTGACCCAGCAAATTTTGATCGCGCTGCAAACACTGTTAGGCACCAATAACGTCGCCGTTTCTATCGATGCTGTGCATTACTGCGTCAAAGCGCGCGGTATCCGCGACGCCACCAGCGCCACTACCACCACGTCGCTGGGCGGTCTGTTCAAGTCCAGCCAAAATACGCGTCAGGAGTTCCTGCGCGCGGTGCGCCATCACAACTAATGGTTCGCAGAAAAACTCACCGGCGTCTGTGCAAAGACGCCGGTTGTTTTGCATCCCTCACACCGCTCTTTTCCCTTCGTTTGCGCTATCCCTTTGCCCCTGGTGGTAAAACCGTAGGTTTTTAGGCTATCAGTCATTACAATTTATGAACCGAACAATCCCTAGATTTACTTAGACTGCGAGCTACCTTTACGCCTATGGTCACTCCATCCCGAGTACAACAACCCCGCATCGCCACGTTGGATTTTGTCCGCGGCGTGGCGTTGCTTGGCATTCTGCTGATGAACGTTTCCGCCTTTGGTTTGCCCGAAGCCGCCTACCTCAATCCCGCCTATAATGGTCTGCCCTCTGTGCGCGATGCCTGGACCTGGGCGATCATGGATATTTTTGTGCAGGGGAAATTTCTGACTATGTTTGCCTTGCTGTTCGGCGCAAGCTTACAACTGTTACAGCCGAGAGGGCGGAGCTGGATCCACGCACGACTGTTCTGGTTGATGATCTTCGGCCTGATTCACAGCCTTTTCTTCTGGGATGGCGACATTCTGCTGGATTACGGGCTAATTGGTCTGGTGTGTTGCGGCATGCTGCGGATGGCTGACAGCCCCAGCATGTTGCTGCGCGCAGGGACGATCATGTATCTGGCGGGCATCGCCATACTGGTGGTGTTGAGCCAACTACTGAGCCAAACCGGCGGCCGATTTTGGCAACCGGGTCCCGCCGATCTCGCCTATGAGGCGCACTGGTTGGTGACCGGCGGCCCGGAAGCCTGGAGCAATCGCCTCTCAATGCTAAGCCAAAGCCTGTTGTCGATGGGCGTGCAGTACGGTTGGCTGCTTTGTGGGGCGATGCTGCTTGGCGGCGCGCTAATGCGCAGCGGGTGGCTGAAGGGCGAATTCAGCCTGAGCCACTATCGTAAAGTCGCGTTGGTGTTGCTGGTCCCCGCGCTGATCATCGACAGTGCGGGCGTGGCGGCGCAGTGGCATCTGAACTGGGAGTATCGCTGGTGCGGACTGTTGTTGCAGATCCCCGGCGAACTGAGCGCGCCGCTGCAAGCCATCGGCTATCTGGCGCTGTGCTATGGTTACTGGCCGACGCTGCGGCACTGGCGTTTGACGAAGTGGATTAGCGATATCGGGCGGATGGCGCTAAGCAGCTATCTGCTGCAAACGCTGATCTGCACCACGCTGTTCTACAGGCTGGGCTGGTTCATGAAGCTCGACCGGCTGGCGCTGTTGGCGTTGGTGCCGCCGATATGGCTCNTCAATCTGCTGTTCGCGCATTACTGGCTGCGGGTCTTCCGGCAGGGGCCGATGGAGTGGTTGTGGCGTCGTCTGACGCGGTTTGTCGCGGGCAAGCCCGATGTCGCCATCAGCGAATAAATCCGGTCTGCTCAAGGATGGAATGCGTCGGCGGACTTCTTGCCGATCGCTTCCGTCGGGGAGGCCGGCAGATACTCGGGCGGCACGGCCGGATAACCTGGCTCATCGGCGGAAATCGTATGAGGGGCGGGGATCGGGATCATCGGACCGAGAAACCGTGGTTCGCGCTTCAAAATATACAGATCGAACAACGTGCCCAGACGGGCGCCGAACTCCCGAATCCTTACCATCCAAATATCCTTAGGCGACGGCACCGCATAACACTGGGCCTGAATACCCAGATGCAGCGCAATAAACAACGCGCGTTCACAGTGGAAGCGCTGGGTGATGATGGTGAAGTCATTGGTGTCGAATACTTTGCGGGTGCGAACAATCGAGTCTAGCGTGCGGAAACCCGCGTAGTCGAGCACGATATCCATCGGCGCTACGCCTGCGGAAATGAGATCCCGCCGCATTGTCATCGGCTCGTTATAGCTATGCTGCGCGTTGTCGCCGCTGAGGAGCAGATAACTGACTTTCCCGCTGTTATAGGCGTTAAGCGCGCCCTGAATGCGGAACAGATAATATTGGTTAACGCCGCCTGCGCGGTAGTATTTTGCCGTCCCCAGCACGACGCCGACGGGGCGGGCGGGAAGGTCTTTCAGGTCGTCGAAAATGTAGGGGGCCGTGCGCCAGCTGATGCAGCGATCAAGCAGAAATGCGCCTCCTGCCAGCACCAGGATGCTGGTGAAAAGACCAAATGTCAGGCGTTTCCACATGCGTCTGCCTTACTCAGCACGAATCAAATCATGCGGCAAGGCTNCTTTACCTGCCTGGCTCGCGCAAGGCGAAGCGTCCCGGCGGAACGCTTAATGATGAATTTTAGTGCAAGGGATCAATCAAAAGGACAATAACACCGGGGACGGGAGGAACAGTCTTCCCCGGTGCGGCCTTATCAGACCCGGCTGCCCCACAAGTCATATTCGTCTGCGTGTTCAATTTTCACCGTGACGATATCGCCCGGCTTGAGGCGAGTTTCGCCATTCAGATAGACCGCGCCGTCGATTTCCGGGGCGTCGGCCATGCTGCGGCCGATGGCGCCTTCTTCATCCACTTCGTCGATTAATACCGGCAGCGCCAACCCGATTTTCGCCTGTAGTCGCTGTGCGGAAATCTGCTGCTGCAACTGCATGAAGCGGTGGTAGCGCTCCTCTTTAATCTCTTCCGGTACGGGGTCGGGCAGCGTATTGGCGGTGGCGCCTTCCACCGGACTGAACTTGAAGCAGCCCACGCGATCCAGCTGCGCTTCTTTCAGGAAATCCAGCAGCATCTGAAAATCCTCTTCCGTTTCGCCGGGAAAACCGACGATGAAGGTTGAGCGCAGCGTCAGCGCCGGGCAGAGTTCGCGCCAGCGTTTGATGCGTTCCAGCGTGCGCTCGACCGCGCCGGGGCGCTTCATCAGCTTGAGGACCTTCGGACTGGCGTGCTGAAGCGGAATATCCAGATACGGCAGAATTTTGCCTTCCGCCATCAACGGGATGACCTCGTCGACATGTGGGTAGGGGTAGACGTAGTGCAGGCGGACCCAGATCCCCAGCGTCGCCAGCTGCTCGCACAGGCTGACCATGCTGGACTTGACCGGCTGACCATTCCAGAAACCGGTGCGGTGTTTGATGTCGGTGCCGTAGGCGGAGGTATCCTGCGAAATGACCAGCAGTTCTTTCACGCCGGCGTCGGCCAGACGCTTGGCTTCATCCAGTACGGAACCGACCGGACGGCTATCCAGTTTTCCGCGCATTGAGGGGATGATGCAGAAGGTGCAGCGATGATCGCAGCCTTCTGAGATCTTAAGGTAGGCATAGTGACGCGGCGTCAGCTTCACGCCGGATTCGGGCACCAGGCTGGTGAATGGGTTGTGTTCCGGCTGTGGAACATAATGATGGACGTGCGATAGCACCTGCTCGTAGCTGTGCGGCCCGCTGATCTCCAGCACGTTGGGATGCACTTCGCGGATTTGATTTTCTTTGGCGCCGAGACAGCCGGTGACGATGACTTTACCGTTTTCATTGAGCGCTTCGCCGATGGTTTCCAGCGACTCCTGAACGGCGCTGTCAATGAAGCCGCAGGTGTTGACGATCACCAGATCGGCGTCGTGATAGCTCGGTACGACCTGATACCCTTCGGTGCGCAGCTCCGTGAGAATGCGTTCGGAGTCCACCAGGTTTTTGGGGCAGCCCAGGCTGACAAAACCAATTTTATTGCCCTGCGGCTTGTCGCCGCCATTCTTTTGCCGGGCCAGCGTTTTCTCCGGGGCCGCCAGCGTGGTGGTCTGCGAAGGATCGAAGGTGTTAACAGTCATAGCGTCTCATACATCGGGTTGTACGGGAAAAGTCGGCGGATTATACCTGAATCAACGGCAGGAAACAGATCCGGCCGCCAATCTTGACGGCGGATCGGGGCGTTTAGCTGAGGGGGATCATGACTTTGCTTTTGAACGCCGGACGCGTCGTCAATTGCTGGTACCAGCGCTCCAGATGGGGACGAGGCTGGCGTGTGATGGGCATGCCGAACCAGCCGTAGGCGATGCAGCCCAGCGGGATATCGCCGACGCCGAAGTGCTCTCCGGATAACCAGGGCTGAGTCGCCAGTGCGCTATCGGCAATGCTCAGCAGCGATTCGCAACGGTCAATATGGGCTTCCACGGCGGCCTTATCGCGCTGGGCGGGAGGCGTGCGGATCATATTGATGAAGACAGGGCCAAAAAACGCCGCAAAAGAAAGCGCCCAGTCCATCCATTTTTCCGCTTCCGCGCGCGCTTTCGGGTCGGCCAGATAGAGAGAACCTTGTCCATACTGTGCCGCCAGATAACGCACGATGCTGTTGGACTCCCACAGCACCAGCTCATCGTCCCGCAGGCAGGGGATCAGTCCGTTGGGATTCAGCGCCAGATAGTCGGGATCGTGATTACCCCCGAAAGTCCCACCCAGCGGAATGTGCTGGTATGTCAGTCCCAGCTCCTCCGCGCACCAAAGTACCTTCTTCACGTTCGTCGAGTTCTCGCGTCCCCACAGGGTTAGCATTGTGTTTATCCTTCTGTTACGTTTTGACCATCAAGGTCGATGAGACCAGGTGGCCAAGCGCCAAAAACAGGTCCCTCGTTATGCCGGTATAATCATAGGGTTTTTTATTATTTATTTATTACGCTGATTCCCCTAATAATCATGATAACCAATGACAACAATGACTCAGACAGGAAGGGTATTATGACATTTTCGCATGCTATGCGAGCGACGTTTGCCGCCGCGCTGTTGGCCTCGGGTATTCACGGCGCTTTCGCTCAGAGTGACGCACACACCATCGTATTCGGCGTCGCGCCTGGCCCCTACGGCGATATGGTTAAACAGGCCATCAAACCGGAGCTGACGCAGAAAGGCTACAAAGTCGTGGTGCGTGAATTCAGCGACTACGTGCAGCCGAACCTCGCGTTGTCGAACGGCAGCATCGACGCCAACCTGTTTCAGCATACTCTTTATCTGGACAAGTTCGCGGCGGATAAAGGTCTGAAACTGACCCGACTGATCGCGGTGCCGACCGCCAGCATGGGTTTCTATTCGCGCAAAATCACCTCGTTGGATCAACTGAAGAAAGGCGACATCGTGACGTTATCCAACGATCCCACCAACCTGGCCCGAGGCCTGCGTTTCCTACAGTCGCTGGGGCTGATTACCATCAAGCCGGACATCGATCCGACCAAAGCGTCGGAAAAAGATATCGTGGGCAACCCGCGAGGGCTGGTGTTCAAACCGCTTGAAGCCGCTCAGCTGCCCCGCACGCTGGATAGCGTGACGGCCTCGTTGATCAACGGTAACTTCGCCATTTCCGCCGGACTGAAACTCTCTTCTGCGCTGAAGCAGGAGACGCTGGATGAAAACCTCAAGAACGTGATTGCCGTTCGGACGGCGGACGTGGATAAACCGTTCGTGAAGGACATCAAAGCCGCCGTCGAGTCGCCGGCCTATGCGGCGGTTATCGATAACCCGGCGACGATGTTCAGTCAGTTCCAGAAACCGGAATGGATGCACGCGCAGACGCCTGCGCCGACGGCCGCCCCATAACGGTCCGGCTGCGTGACCTTTTATAGAGCCGGTCAGTGACCGGCTTTCTGTTGTTCCGTTATTCGGTTGGGAGCGCGCGAACCATGATTCGCATAGACAACGTCAGCGTTGACTTTCCTCATGGAAAACAACGAGAAACGAAAGCAGTGGATAATGTTTCATTGCATATCCGCCGGGGCGATGTGTATGGCATCGTCGGGGCGAGTGGGGCCGGGAAAAGTACTTTGCTGCGCACCGTCAACCTGTTGCAGCGCCCGACCTCGGGCCATGTCAGCGTGAACGGCGTGCGCATCAGCGACCTTCGCGGCGCCAGACTGCGGCACTGTCGCCAAAAAGTCGGCATGATTTTTCAGCACTTCAATTTAATGCAGACGCGCACCGTCGCGCAAAACGTTGCGTTCAGCCTGAAGTCAGCGGGTAAGTCCCGGGCGGAGATAGAGCGGCGGGTGCCGGAGATTCTGGCGTTGGTCGGGCTGGCGGATAAGGCTCAAGCCTACCCCGCGCAGCTCAGCGGCGGGCAGAAGCAGCGGGTCGGCATCGCGCGGGCCATCGCCAACCATCCGGAAGTGCTGTTGTGTGATGAGCCGACCTCGGCGTTGGATCTGGAAACCTCTGCCGCGATCCTCGCGTTGCTGAAAGAGATCAATCTGAAGCTCGGTATCACCATCGTGCTGATCTCTCATGAAATGAGCGTCATTAAGACGATCTGTAATCGCGTAGCGGTGATGACCGGCGGGCGCGTGGTGGAAGAGGGTGAAGTGTTCGATATTTTCGCGACGCCGCAGCATGATTTCACTCGCCAGCTGGTGTCGCATACGCTGAATCTGGAGCTGCCTACCCGGCTGAAAGAGGAGTTGCGGGGGACGCTGCTGAAGATCCTGTTTGTCGGCGATTCCGCCGAACAGCCGGTCCTGTCGGATGTCGCGACGCGCTTCGGCGTGTCCGTGAATATTCTGCACGGCAAAATCGAGTATATCGGCAATCGGGCGCTGGGGATTTTGGTGGCGTTACTGACGCACGCGACGGACCCGTTGCAGGTGACGGCCGCGGTTGAGTATATCCGCCATAAAACCGCTAACGTGGAGGTGCTGCATGGATGAATTGTGGGGTGATTTGATCGCCGCTTTCAGTGAAACATTCCAGATGGTGGGTATTTCTACCTTCTTCGCCGTAATCGGCGGCTTGCCGCTTGGGCTGTTGATCTACGTCACCGATCGACATCTTTTCTGGGAGAACCGCTTTTTCTATCTGCTCAGCACCGTGCTGGTGAATATCATCCGTTCTATCCCCTTCGTCATTTTGCTGGTGCTGCTGCTGCCGTTGACGCAGATCCTGCTCGGCAACACCATCGGCCCTATTGCGGCCTCGGTGCCGATGTCCGTCGCCGCTATCGCTTTTTATGCGCGGCTGGTGGACAGCGCGCTGCGGGAAGTCGATCCGGGGATCGTAGAAGCCGCTGAGGCGTTCGGCGCCAGTCCGATGCGTATCATCGGCACGGTGTTGCTGCCGGAGGCACGATCCGGACTGCTGCGCGGCCTGACGATTACGCTGGTCAGCCTGATCGGCTACTCGGCGATGGCGGGTATCGTCGGTGGCGGCGGAGTGGGGGATCTGGCGATCCGCTTCGGCTACTATCGCTATGAAACTCAGGTCATGATCGTGACGGTCATCGCGCTGGTGATTCTGGTGCAGATTGTACAAACGCTAGGCGACTGGCTGGCGAAACGCGCCGATAAACGCGAACGCCGCTGATCGCCTTCAAGCGCTTTTCTCACTGCCCGAGGGCGGCGGTGGGAAAAGCGTGACGAGTGGCTTCCCGCTTTTTCCACTGACACCCTCGCTGTTTCATCGCATCCACGCTCTTATCAAGGTTTGAGTAACTTTACACACTGAGACGTTTTATTACGGCACATGAACGGCTAATTTTGAGTGTGTCAGAATATGTCTGCATAGAGTTTCTCTCCGTCATTAACGACGTAAGGACAGAGCGGTTAAACGATGAAAATAATGAAGCGTTTTCCCCACTTACAGGCTGGTGTCGCCAGCCTGCTCTTCGTAACGGTATCCTCCGCCGCTGCGGAACAAGCGCCGCCCCCGCCTCAGATTGAGGCAAAAGCCTATATCCTTATGGACTTCAATAGCGGCCAGGTGCTGGCCGAATCCCAGGCGGATGAACGGCTCGACCCCGCTAGTCTGACCAAGATCATGGCCAGCTACGTGATCGGGCAGGCGGTAAAAGCCGGTAAAATCAACCCGACCGATGTGGTGACCGTCGGAAAAGATGCCTGGGCAACCGGTAATCCGGCGCTGCGCGGTTCCTCGTTGATGTTCCTGAAACCCGGCGACCAGATTGCGGTGTCAGAACTGAACAAAGGCATCGTCATTCAGTCCGGCAACGATGCCAGCATCGCGCTGGCGGACTACGTGGCGGGCAGTCAGGACGCATTTGTCGGACTGATGAATCAGTACGTCAAAGTGTTGGGGTTGACCAATACGCATTTTCTGACGGTTCATGGGCTGGATGCCGAAGGACAGTACAGCACCGCGCGCGATATGGCACTTCTTAGCCGGGCGCTAATCCGCGATGTGCCTGAGGAGTATGCATTGCATAAAGAGAAGTCTTTCACCTTTAACAATATTCGTCAGATGAACCGCAATCGTCTGCTGTGGAGCAGCAACCTGGCCGTGGACGGGGTGAAGACTGGGCATACCAGCGGCGCAGGCCATAATCTGGTGGCTTCCGCTACGCAAGGAGAGATGCGCCTGATTTCTGTGGTGCTGGGCGCGCCGACCGATGCTATACGTTTTCGCGAAAGTGAAAAGCTGCTGACCTGGGGATTTCGATTCTACGATACGGTCACGCCCGTACGCAGCGATACGGTGCTGACGACGCAACGCGTGTGGTTCGGCGAGAGTGCGCAGGCGCGTTTAAGCGTGGCTGAAGACGCCGCGCTAAGTATACCCAAAGGGCAGGGAAGAAATCTGCGGGCCAGCTATACGATCAGCTCGCCACCGCTGACGGCGCCGCTGAAAAAAGGGCA
Source organism: Lonsdalea quercina subsp. quercina (assembly GCF_000688655.1). Taxonomy (GTDB): domain Bacteria; phylum Pseudomonadota; class Gammaproteobacteria; order Enterobacterales; family Enterobacteriaceae; genus Lonsdalea; species Lonsdalea quercina. The sequence continues at coordinate 162,020 of NZ_JIBO01000010.1, forward strand.
GGCCGTCGGGACGGTGGATTTTCAGATTGAGGGTAAATCTATCGCTCAGCGTCCGCTGGTGACGATGGACGACGTTCCGGAAGCCGGGTTCTTTAGCCGCATGTGGGATGCGGTGCTGATGAAGCTGAATCAGTGGTTTGGCGGTCTGTTGGGGTAAGCAACTGACCTGGCGTCTTCGGTGGCGGGGTGAGCAATTGAATGCCCTGTTCGGCGCAGTAGCCGGTGTAGTCGGCGGCCGGTAAACGATCGCTGACCAGTGCATCGAAGAGCGTCAGTTCGCCGATGCGGGCCGGACTGCGTTTTTCGAACTTGCTGTTGTCGACAACCAGAACATTACGTTGACTCGCCGATAACGCGCGGTGTTTTATCGCCAGTTCGGCGACATCAAGACAGGTGGCGCCCACTTTGAGATCGACTCCTTCCGCAGAAATAAACGCGACATGCGGGCAGAGATGGTCCATATCGTGCTGGTGGCCGATAGGGGTAAACAGGGCTTTGCTCGCGTTGAACACTCCGCCTAGCAAAATCGCCTGACACAAGGGCTTGGTTTGTAGCGCCATAAAGGTATTGAGCGAGTAACAGACGCCAGTAAAGCAGATATCGTCCGGGATCGCTTCGATGATGAAGCTGGTCGTGGTGCCGCAGTCGAAAAAGACGATATCGTTGGCTTCAACCAACTGTGCCGCTCGCTCGCCGGTCTGGCGCTTCTCTTCCACCTGACACTGTTCCCGATCGGCAATGAGATAACCGCCGACGTTGTGGCTTCTGGGATCGCTGACCACATAGCCGCCCAGCAACATCACGCTGGTCTTTTCACTGTTCAGGTCGCGTCTCACGGTCATCTCAGAAACGCCCAGCAACAGCGCCGCCTCTTTGAGGTGCATTTTGTCGGTTTTCTTTAAAGCTCGTGCCAGTGTATTCAGCCGTTCGATGCGGCGCATTACCATGATGGTCCCCAGTAAATAATGTCAATAATGTGCTATGCGGAAGGCATCCGTCTCCGTGTTAACGATGCCCTCATCGACAGCAATAGGCTGTTGCCAACGCGAGGTTGCCCAAGTTCAGAGGTCTAAAGGGTGGCGCACAGCGTGTTCTGTGTGCCGTGCCAGGGTGCGGACAACCGCAGCCTGAAGCAGCAGGAACAGCCATGTTCATGCGGGAAATAGCCTGAGCCGGTGAGTCGGCAGACGGGACAGTAATATAGCGGTTTAGCTAACGGTGGTGCAAACAGACGGTAAGAAACTAATAAAACATGCATTCAAATAAGCATAACTAATTACAATTCAAGGTAATTAGCTTCCTATTTAAGTTATGCGTTCGCAAATTAAGCTGAGAAGCCGGGGATGACGGATTGCTTCTTCCCTCAGCGGCAAAAGTGACGCGGTGTCACTTATTAGACGCAGCGCGCGGAGATAAACGGAAAGGCGAGTTTACCGCGCTGCGCTTTTCGATCAATTTTGGTTTGTTTTCATACGCGTTCCGTTACAACGGCAGCTCCGGCCAGATGATGACAATGAGCGACCCCGCCAGCGTCAGGAGAACATTGGCGATGGCATACGTCCCTGCATAGCCAAGCGCCGGAATATTGCTGCGCGCTGCATCACTGATGATATCCATGGCAGGAGCGCAGGTACGGGCTCCCATGATGGCGCCGAATAGCAGCGCGCGGTTCATGCGGAGGATATAAACGCCGAAGAGAAAACAGATAAATACCGGCACCAAACTGACCAGTAGTCCGGACAGCAGCATTTGCAGACCAATGGCGCCCAGGCTGCTGTTAATGGTGCCGCCCGCGCTAAGACCGACGCCAGCCATAAAGACCATCAGCCCGAACTCCTTCACCATGTTCAACGCTCCCTGCGGGATATAGCCGAAAGTAGGGTGGTTGGCTCGTAGAAAACCCAGCATGATGCCTGCGAACAGCAGCCCTGCGGCGTTGCCGACGCCGAATGAAAAGTGGCTGAACTGGAACGAGATCAGCCCGATCATAATGCCGATGATAAAGAAGGCGCAAAAGGCCAGCAGATCGGTGAGCTGGCTATGAATAGAGATAAACCCGATGCGGTCTGCAATGTTTTTCACTCGTCGGGTGTCGCCGCTGACCTGCAAAACATCCCCTTTGTTCAGCACCACGCCGTCGTCAATCGGCATTTCAATCTGGCTACGGACGATGCGGTTGAGAAAGCAGCCGTGGTCGGTCAGCTTGAGTTGGCTAAGGCGCTTGCCGACGGCATTATGGTTTTTCACCACGATCTCTTCGGTGACGATGCGCATATCCAGCAGATCGCGGTCGAAGACCTCTTTGCCGTCGCGAAAGTTGGGATTGAGCCGGGCGTGGGCATCCGGATAACCGACCAGCGAGATTTCGTCGCCCAGTTGCAGCACCGCATCGCCGTCCGGACTAGCCAGAATACCGTTACGTCGGATGCGCTCGATATAGCACCCTGTTTGACGGTAAATGCCCAACTCACGCAGATTTTTGCCGTCGGCCCAGGCCACCAGCTCCGGCCCGACGCGATAGGCGCGGATAATCGGCAGATAGATCTTGCGCTGACTGTCGGCGTCCAGGCCGCGCTCACGTGCGATTTGCTGAGCGCTGGTCGGCAGATCCTGATGTTGCAGTTTAGGTAAGTAGCGCGCGCCAAAGATCAGGCTAACCAGGCCGATGAGATAGGTCAGGGCATAGCCCAGGCTGAGGTGTTCCTGTTCGATGCCGAGCATGGGCGTGGCTCCGAACGCGTTTCTGAGCGTGTCGCCTGCGCCGACCAGTACTGGAGTTGAAGTCATCGAGCCTGCTAGCATCCCGGCGGTCAGTCCGATCCCCCAGCCGAAAACCTTTCCCAATATCAGAGCAAGTATCAACGCGCTGCCGACCATAATCAGAGCCAGCATCAAATAGTTTTTGCCGTCGCGGAAAAAAATTGAAAAGAAGTTGGGGCCAGCTTCGACGCCTACACAAAAAATAAACAACATGAATCCCAGGCTGAGGGCTTCGGCATTGATGGCGAAATGTTGTTGGCCCAGAAACAATGAGACCACCAAAACTCCAATAGAATTACCAAGTTGTACGGAACCTAGCCTTAACTTCCCTAAACAAAGACCCAAACACAGAACAACGAACAGCAGCAGAATGTAATTCCCGTTTAACAAATCAGCGACGTTTATATTCATGGGATGCAACTTATTTTTTACTATTAAGTTCTTGATATAAAAGTAATTTAGGCTAAATTTACTCCATCACAAGGACGCTGGCGTCGACAGCAGAGTTGCATGAAATGAAGGGAATCAGCCGTGTCTGTAACGATTGGTGTGGCGGTCGCTATTCTAAAAGTTTATTTGCGTGACAACCAGCTGTGTATGCAGATAAAACGCGCCAAGAGCAACGTCTTGGCACATCAGGGAAATACCATGATGGGTGGCCTGTGCTGTATGACGAGGCCGGAAGGTATTGTCACCTGTTTATAGTGAGAAGACGAAGCATGGCAAACAATAAAGGTTGGATTGGGATAATCAGTTGTCTTGTGTTGTTTACACTGGTTTTTCTCAGTCAGAAGATGATGTCGTTCAAAGTGACGACGGTACAAGGGAGTAATGGAGAGCCGGGCATGTTGCTGTTTTTACTGCCAGGTATGATCTCCAGCTATCTGACGGGTTGCGACAGAATGCGCTATACCCTGATTGGCTCCTTGATCGCAGTTCCTCTTTGTCTATGGCTGCTGCGTTCAGGCCATGCATCTTGCGGATCATTCTGGCAAGACCTGGCGTATGTGGTGGTGTCTGTATTCTGGACTCTACTGGGTGGGTTGCTTGTGCTGTTTCTGAGGGCGGTGGTCCGTCATTTTTTTCACAAATAACATTCGAGGGTTCTACTCAATTTCGTCAAAAGAGCCAAGTCATTCGTAGAGTCAGTCTGCTCGATCGATATAAGAAAGGCGCGGGCAGCGCCTTCTGTTGGATCAATGCTCACCAAGTGACGCTGTCACTTGAACAGATTTAGATGTTCTTTCGCATAAGCTTCAAAATCCGTGCAGCCGCCGATGTGCTGCTCATCAAGGAAAATCTGCGGAACGGTCATAACCGGTTTGCCGACGGTTTTCGACAGGTCTGCTTTTGTGATCCCTTCTTCCTGAATATCCACGTAGCGATAGTTGAAGTCATCGCGCTGAGCGGTCAGTTTTTCCGCCAGTTCTTTGGCGCGTACGCAATAGGGGCAACCCGGACGTCCGAAAATTACAGCAAACATGCTTACTCCTTTATTCAAACTTAAATTTAGCCAACCCACCTACTATGCCCGCTCGACCAATTAATAAAAAGCAGTCATTGCCTGTCGTATTGATTTCTTAAGGCTATCGATACCGCAATGATGACGAGCGCATGACGTTGTGAGTCGGGCGGGCTGTCTTATAATTGTGGGCTAAGCGACGTTTGCTGTCGCCTTTGTACCCGTTGATTGTCGCGCTGTCGCCGACTGCCGGCGCGACAGCCCTTTTATTACGCGTGAGGATTGCCATCGTGACTCCCACTATCGATTTACTGTGTCAACACCGCTCCATTCGCCAATTTACCGACCAACCGCTGACGGAAGAGCAGCGTCAGGCCATTTTTCAGTCCGCCCGAAGTGCCTCGACCTCGAGCCTGTTGCAATGCAGCTCGATTATACGTATTACCGATAACGCGGCGCGTCAGGCGCTGGTCACATTGAGCGGCGGCCAGGCGTACGTGGCGCAGGCAGCGGAATTCTGGGTTTTTTGCGCGGACTTCAACCGACACCTACAAATCTTCCCGGCGGCGGAAGTGGGGCTGGCGGAGCAACTATTGCTGGGCTGTATCGATACCGCCATTATGGCGCAGAACGCGCTGGTCGCGGCGGAATCGCTCGGGCTGGGCGGCGTATATATCGGCGGGATCCGCAACCACATCGCAGAGGTAACGGAGTTGCTGGAACTGCCTGAGCAGGTGCTGCCTCTATTTGGGCTGTGCCTGGGCCATCCGGCCGCTCAGCCGGATCAAAAACCGAGACTGCCCGCAGAGTTGGTGATCCACGAAAATACTTACAAGCCGATGGATAAAAGGGTGCTGGCGCAATACGACCAGCATCTGGCGGAGTATTACCAGCACCGCAACGGTAATCAACGAAGCGGTGACTGGAGTGATCATATCAGAACGGCGCTGGCGAAAGAGCAACGTCCATTCATTCTGGATTATCTGCATCGTCAGGGATGGATCAAACGCTGACGGCGCATGGCGTAATAAATACCGGTGTCGAGCCGCACTCCATCTTTCCGTTGGCGATAATGACCACTTGAAAAATGGACTGGCCGTTTAGGCAGCAAAAACAGGGGGACTCGGCGGCGTCGCTATTGATATACTAGGCTCGCGTTCGGGCACAGTGTCAGGCAGCAGAGGTACGATGGCGTTCAATCTGTTTTACGCTATCGTTGTTGTTCGACAGCGTTGTGACTGTTCGTCACTCCCCGCAAGCTTTATGCGCATGCCCAGAGGTGTCGCCGTTGCTTCCACCTGCGGGAGTATTATTCCGGATATAGGCTCACGATAGTCTTGCGGGCCGGTGTTTTTTTTCACTGATAGGTAAGTAATGAGGCAAGTTTATATGGATTCAATCATCGTCCCTGATTTGAATGTGCTACGGCGGTGGCTGGATCAACTGGGCATCATTTATTTCGAATGTGACTCCTGTGAGGCGCTGCATTTACCCCATATGCAAAATTTTGACGGCATATTTGATGCCAAGGTCGATATCGTTGACAAGGTCATCGTATTTTCCGCGTTGGCCGAAGTGAAGCCGACCGCGCTTATCCCGCTGGTGGGAGACCTGAGCCAGACCAATGCCAGTTCTTTGACAGCCAAGGTATTTTTGGACATTCAGGACGACAACCTTCCTAAGCTGATCGCTTGTCAAACCTTTAGCGCAGGCGCGGGGATCACTCTTGAACAGTTCCGCTACTTCATGCAGCAGGCCGAAGAGCAAACGTCGATGGTGATTATGGAAGCTGGCGCCAATAATCTGCTGTTTATTGGCGATGAAGAAGAGAGTCCTGCTAGTCGTGTTATCGCGCCCAGTCTTCATTGATCGTGTTAGTAATCAGTCAATACCATCGCATTTTCTTATTTTTATCCCTCAAGATTTTATTTTAGTTTCATCGCCTATTTGCCATATATTCCACGGCATTTAGGCGACATTGGATGTGTACTAGCAACCAAATACAAGTAAATCCTTCATAAACCCCGGTTTTAACTCCCCTCTATGGTGCCTCCAGTTCAGTACGGTTATGCTTTAAAGCGGTAGGTGTGCATGAGGTCCGCCGTGCTTCGACGGTCAGTCGCTATACTGAATTCTGACGTAAGTCGGTGAAAACACATTGCGAATGCTGCCCAGCTCGACACACTCGCGTTATTGATAGATTCACTGTTGATCCTAATTTATCCCCTGAGATGGAGGACTGAACGGATGTTCACCCAACATATAAAATGGTTATCGGGTGTGGTTGCCGGTGTGCTGATGGCCGCGTCCGTCACGGCATCGGCGGAAGATAAAACGCTGCATGTGTACAACTGGTCTGACTATATTGCGCCGGATACGCTGCAGAACTTCCAGAAAGAGTCGGGCATCAAGGTCGTTTATGACGTGTTTGACTCAAACGAACTGCTGGAAGGCAAACTGATGGCGGGCAGCACCGGATTTGATCTGGTAGTGCCTTCGGCCAGCTTTTTGGAGCGCCAGCTCAGCGCAGGCATTTTCCAGCCGCTCGATAAAAGCCGGCTACCTAACTACCAGAACCTCGATCCTGAGCTGATGAAACTGATTGAGCCTCACGATCCGGGTCATCAATATGCGGTGCCGTATCTGTGGGCGACCACCGGTATTGGGTATAACGTCGACAAGGTTAAAGCGGTACTGGGCAAAGACGCGCCGCTCGATAGTTGGGATTTGGTGCTGAAGCCTGAAAACCTGGAAAAACTGAAAAGTTGCGGCGTTTCCTTCCTCGACGCGCCGGCGGAAATTTATGCCACCGTGCTGAATTATCAGGGCAAAGATCCTAATAGCACCCAAGAGAGCGACTACACCCAATCCGCCAACGACCTGCTGCTGAAGCTGCGCCCGAGCATCCGCTACTTCCACTCCTCGCAATACATCAACGATCTGGCTAATGGCGATATTTGCGTTGCTATCGGCTGGGCAGGGGACGTTATGCAGGCGGCGAACCGCGCTAAAGAGGCGAAAAATGGCGTCAATATCGGCTACAGCATCCCGAAAGAGGGCGCGCTGGCTTTCTTCGACGTGCTGGCGATCCCAAAAGATGCCAAAAATCTGGATGAAGCCTATGCGTTCCTTAACTACCTGCTGAAACCGGATGTGATCGCAGGCGTCACTAACTACGTCTATTACGCTAACCCGAACAAGGCCGCTTTGCCGCTGGTGAAAGACGACGTTAAAAATAATCCGGGCATTTACCCACCGGCCGACATTCGCGCCAAGCTGTTTACGTTAAAAGTACAGTCCCCGAAAATCGATCGCGTGATCACGCGTTCGTGGACCAAGGTCAAAAGCGGTAAATAACGCACCTTCTGACCTCGGCAATCAGGCGGCGACGATCGCCTGATTGCCCCTTCATTTGTCGCAGTCAGCTGACTGTGATGTATCTTGCTTCTGCCGGAGAGCACTATTTTGAACGAAGCGATTTCCCGCCCTCAGTCTAAAACCCAAAAGGCGGCCACTCCGTTGCTGGAGGTCCGCAATCTGACCAAATCCTACGACGGGCAACTGGCCGTCGATGACGTTAGCCTGACCATCTATAAGGGTGAACTCTTCGCTCTGCTCGGTGCGTCCGGCTGCGGTAAATCCACGCTGCTGCGTATGCTGGCTGGCTTTGAACGGCCGACGCAGGGGCAAATTATGCTGGACGGTCAGGATTTGTCGTTAGTGCCGCCCTATCTACGTCCTATCAACATGATGTTTCAGTCCTACGCCCTATTCCCCCATATGTCCGTAGAGAAGAATATTGCTTTCGGCCTCAGGCAGGACAGGCTGTCGCGCGGAGAAATTAAAGATCGGGTGGCGGAAATGCTCTCGCTCGTTCACATGCAGGAGTTCGCCAACCGTAAGCCGCACCAGCTTTCCGGTGGTCAGCGTCAGCGCGTTGCGCTCGCGCGAAGTCTGGCGAAACGCCCCAAGCTGCTGCTGTTGGATGAACCGATGGGCGCCTTGGATAAAAAGCTGCGCGACCGGATGCAGTTGGAAGTGGTGGATATTCTGGAACGGGTCGGCGTTACCTGCGTAATGGTCACACACGACCAGGAAGAAGCGATGACGATGGCGGGACGTATCGCGATCATGAATCGCGGGAAATTTGTGCAGATCGGCGAGCCGGAAGAGATCTACGAAAATCCGACTACCCGATTCAGCGCGGAGTTTATTGGCTCGGTGAACATGTTCGAGGGGCTGTTGCAGGAACGTCAGGACGATGCATTCATCCTACAAAGCCCGGGGCTGGTGCATCCGCTCAAGGTGGCTTCCGACGTCTCGGTGGTCGACGGCTTACCGGTGTCCATCGCGTTGCGACCCGAAAAAATCATGTTATGCGAAAATGAGCCGGAAGACGGCTGCAATTTTGCGGTGGGTGAGGTGGTGCACATCGCTTATCTGGGCGATTTATCGATCTATCACGTTCGTCTTAAAAGCGGACAGGTTCTCAGTGCACAGTTGCAGAACGTCTACCGCTATCGCAAAAATGCGCCGACGTGGGGCGATGAAGTGCGGTTGTGCTGGGATGCGGACAGCTGTGTGGTGCTGACGGTGTAGCTGGGGAGCACACATCAATGACGATCTTATCTGAACAACATCAGACAACGGGGAAAACCGTCGGCCTGCTCAGGCGCTGGCGGATGCGGTATGGCCACAAAGNGGTGATCGCGCTGCCGTATTTATGGCTCCTGTGTCTGTTCATGCTGCCTTTCCTGATTGTTTTCAAAATCAGTCTGGCGGAAATGGCGCGTACGGTGCCGCCCTATACGGACCTGATGACATGGGCCGATGGCACGTTGAATATCGCGCTGAACATCGGTAACTATTTGCAGTTGTTGTCCGATCCGCTCTACATCGAAGCTTATCTTCAGTCGCTGCAGGTCGCGGCGATTTCGACGCTGCTGTGTCTGCTGCTCGGCTATCCGCTGGCCTGGGCGGTTGCCCACAGCAAGCCCTCTACTCGCAATATTCTCTTGCTTTTGGTGATCCTGCCGTCGTGGACGTCGTTCCTGATCCGGGTTTATGCATGGATGGGGATCCTCAAAGAAAACGGCATCCTGAACAACTTTCTGATCTGGCTGGGTGTCATCGACAGTCCTTTGACGATCCTGCACACAAATCTGGCGGTCTACATCGGAGTGGTGTACTCCTATTTGCCGTTTATGGTGCTGCCGATCTACACGGCGCTGACGCGTCTGGACTATTCGCTGGTGGAAGCGTCGCTGGATCTCGGCGCTCGGCCGTTTAAAACGTTCTTCAGCGTGATCGTGCCGCTGACCAAGGGCGGTATTATCGCCGGTTCGATGTTGGTGTTTATTCCGACGGTCGGCGAGTATGTCATCCCGGAACTGCTGGGCGGCCCGGACAGCATCATGATCGGTCGTATTCTGTGGCAGGAATTCTTCAATAACCGCGACTGGCCGGTGGCGTCCGCAGTGGCGACGGTGATGCTGCTCCTACTGATTGTCCCCATCATCTGGTTCCATAAACACCAAAATAAAACGGCGGAGGATCAGGCATGAATGATTTACCCGCAGTGCGATCCCCCTGGCGTATAGTAATTTTGGTGCTGGGATTTACCTTCCTGTATGCGCCGATGCTGATGCTGGTGGTCTACTCATTCAACAGTTCCCGCCTGGTGACGGTATGGGCCGGATGGTCCACGCAGTGGTATACGGCGTTGTTCCATGACTCTGCGATGATTAGTGCGGTTGTGCTCAGCCTGACCATTGCGGCGGCGTCGGCGACGATGGCCGTCGTGATTGGGACGATGGCGTCGCTGGTGATGGTGCGTTTCGGCACCTTTCGCGGTTCGAACGGCTTTGCCTTCATGCTGACTGCGCCACTGGTGATGCCCGACGTTATCACCGGGCTGTCGCTGCTGCTGCTGTTCGTCGCGTTGGGTCATGCTATTGGCTGGCCGGCGGAACGCGGTATGCTGACCATTTGGCTGGCCCATGTCACCTTCTGCTCCGCCTATGTGGCGGTAGTGGTGAGTGCGCGCCTGCGTGAGCTGGACCACTCGATTGAAGAAGCGGCGATGGACTTAGGCGCCACGCCGCTCAAAGTGTTTTTCATCATCACCGTGCCGATGATTGCCCCCGCGCTGGTTTCCGGCTGGCTGCTGGCGTTTACGTTGTCTCTGGACGATCTGGTGATCGCCAGTTTTGTCTCTGGACCCGGTGCAACCACGCTGCCTATGCTAGTCTTCTCCAGCGTGAGGATGGGTGTAAATCCTCAGATCAACGCGCTGGCTTCGTTGATACTCTTGGTGGTCGGCATAATTGGTATCATCGCCTGGTGGTTTATGGCTCGTGCGGAAAAACAGCGGCAGCGCGACATGCAAAAAGCCCGTCAGGGCTGAGCGTCACACGGCGAGTAAGCGCCGGTTCATTAGTCGTGATAACGCCACCTTCATTCGGGGTGGCGTTATGTTTAGGGGGAGAGACCTATTCTGTCTATAAAAAAAGATGTAGTGCGTTTGTACCGACGCGGCACGCCTGTCGCGGTGATGGTGGCGGGAACCGGTATCATCGCCACCCGCTGCGTGGGGCTGGCGTTGGTGATTGGCGAGCTGGGGCCTGGCGGGTTCGGCGGCTGGCTAAGCGACAGCGCAGCGCAATGGGACACCACGCTACTGATGCTGGCGGCGTGGTTGCTGTTCTGCCTTGAGGTTCGTTGCGGTTTTGCGGTGCTGTATGGACGTAACTGGGGACGCTGGTGCTATCTGGCTTGCCAATGTCTGACGATGCTCTACATTCTCATCGCATCGGTGGCAAATGTGTTGCCGCCTATCTTTTATCTGAGCGCCGATGATGAGATGGGTGTGCTTCAACAGCTGCTGGAGCACAAGGCGGCGGATGTGGTCACGCTGCTGCTCCTGTTTGTCCCCAAGCGCAGCCAACGCTTTTTTATGCGTCACAAATAATCTTTCGCTGATGGGGGTGCTACAATTCGCCTCCTTTGGTTTCTTAACAGGTTTCAGATTTACCGTGATGGATTGCGCCCGCTACAACGACGGCACCTGCCGTTCCTGCCAATGGTTGGAAAAAGAGTATCCGCAGCAGTTGGAAGACAAACAGCAGCATCTCAACGAACTGCTGGCAGACCATCCGATTCGTCAGTGGCTGCCCGCGTTTCCTTCGCCGCATAGCGCTTTTCGCAACAAAGCCAAGATGGTGGTGAGCGGTAGTGTCGAGCGCCCGCTGTTGGGCGTACTGCATCGCGACGGTACTCCCGTCGACCTGTGTGACTGTCCGCTTTATCCCGACAGTTTCCAACCTGTCTTCACAGTACTGAAAACGTTTATCGCGCGGGCGGGATTAACGCCTTATCAGGTGGCCCGTCGGCGTGGCGAGCTGAAATATCTGCTGCTCACGGAAAGTCGGTCGAACGGGCATTTTATGCTGCGGTTTGTTTTGCGCTCGGAAACCAAGCTGAACCAGCTGCGCGCGGCTCTGCCGTGGCTGCAGGAACAGCTGCCGCAGCTGGCGGTGATCTCCGCCAACATTCAGCCTGTGCATCAGGCGATCATGGAGGGGGAGCAAGAAATTCCGCTCAGCCGCCAGCAGGTGCTGGAGGAAACGTTCAATCAGATACCGCTCGCCATCCGTCCGCAAAGTTTCTTCCAGACCAACCCTGACGTGGCCGCTTCGCTATACGACACCGCCCGACGCTGGGTGCAAGCGCTGCCGGTCCGCAGCCTGTGGGATCTGTTCTGCGGCGTTGGCGGATTTGGACTTCACTGCGCGACGCCGGAGATGACGTTGACTGGTATTGAAATCAGCGCCGAGGCTATCGCCTGCGCGCGACGCTCCGCCGAACAGCTCGGGCTGAATAAAGNGCACTTTGACGCGCTGGACTCGACGCGGTTTGCCACCGGAGAAGGCGCGGTGCCGGATTTGGTGATTGTGAATCCGCCTCGTCGCGGCATTGGGGACGACCTTTGTCAGTATCTCAGTCGGATGGCTCCGCTGTATATTCTGTATTCCAGCTGTAATGCTCAAAGCATGGCGAAGGATATGTCGCGGCTCGCGGGCTATCGCGTTGAGCAAATCCAACTGTTCGATATGTTTCCGCATACCGCTCATTATGAAGTGCTGACCTTGCTGAAGCGGGTAGCGTAAATTCAGCGCAGGGTTTCAGACCGAAATAATGTCGATGGGAAACGTCTGCGAGTTGAATCAGGCAGGCGATGCAAAGCATGAAAAGGGAGAGCGGTGATGAATGGGGCGGGATGAAGTCGGGCTGCACCGCAGCCCGATGACGTTAGCGAGTGTTGGACTTACTGCGCCGGGAACCACTTATCGCTAATCGTTTTATAAGTGCCGTTCGCCTTCACATCGCTCAGCGCCTGATTCAATTTCGTCAGTAAGGCGGTGTTGTCCGGACGTACGGCAATCCCCAGACCGATGCCGAAGTAGACCGGGTCGGTGATTTTTTCACCCACCGTCCCCAGTTCAGGACTGTTTTTCAGCCATTCATTGACGACAGCGGTATCACCGAATACCCCATCGATGCGGCCGTTTTTGAGGTCAATGATGGCGTTTTGGTAACTATCGTAAGACACCGTCTGTATCTCAGGATGTTTGTCATTGAGGTATTTTTGGTGAGTGGTGCCGTTTTCCATACCGATACGCTTGCCTTTGAGATCGGCAAATGTAGCGAACTTACCTTTCTGCGAGATCACAATGGCGGAATTGGCATAGTAAGGCTGTGAAAATGCGACCTGCTTGCTGCGTTCCGATGTGATGTCCATACCGGAAATGACGGCGTCGTAACGACGGAATTTCAGTGCCGGGATGAGGCTGTCGAAAGCCTGATTGGTGAAAGTACATGTCGCCTTCATCTGATCACACATCGCCTTGGCCAGATCGATATCGAAGCCGGCGATCTGATTATTCGCGTCCATGAATTCGAACGGCGGATAAGTCGCCGAAGAGGCAAACCGAATGCTGTTTGCTGCCGTCGCGCCAAAGGTCATTCCCGCCAACAGCGTGGCAAGTACCCATTTCTTCATTGTGTTCACTCCAGATCGTTATTGTTAGACGAAATCATGTTCCGCCCTAGAGGCTTACCTTGCCATTGAGTGAATTTATATGCAAATAAACTAACTGTAAATTCAATAATGCAAAAGGCGATTGACGGTACTAAAGAAGAGGAACGCTCGCCGATAAGCGACGCATCTCATTCATCGGGCGGGCATGCTGAGTGCACAAAAAAGCCCGAGAGAGTCTGGCTCTTTCGGGCTGGCGAATCACGATTGTGCATCGTTACGCATCATGACTTTCAAAGGCCAAAGCCCTGCGCTCAACCATCCGCAGAATTAACGTTAGCAGACCATTCACACAAAGGTAAACGATGCCGGCCGCGCCGAACACTAAAACGTCATAAGTCCGACCATACAGCTGTTGCCCGTAGCCCATCACATCCATGAGCGTAATTGTGTAGGCGAGGGACGTCCCTTTAAACACCAGCACGACTTCATTCGAGTAGGACGACAGCGCGCGTTTGAAGGCGAAAGGCAGCAGAATGCGCAGCGTCTGGCGTTTGTTCATCCCGAGAGCTGAGCAGGACTGCCACTGTCCGTCTGGAATAGCGCGTACCGCGCCATAGAACAGCTGGGTGGTGTAGGCGGCGCTATTGAGCGCCAGCGCGATCATGGCGCACAACCACGGCTGAGAGAACAGCGACCACAGCCAAGGGATCTGCTTGATGGCGTCGAACTGGCCCGGACCATAGTAGATCAGGAAGATCTGCACCAGCAGCGGGGTGCCGGTAAACAACGTAATGTAAGCGCGGGAGGCCGTGAAGAGCAGCGGCGTCTTCAGCGTCAGCACGATGGTCAGCAGCAGCGACAAAAATAGCGCCACAACCAGCGCGGTGACCGTGAGCGTGATGCTGGTATGTAGCCCTTTGAGCAGCTCAGGAATGTAGTCAAGCATCAGGAGGGCCTCCGTTCGAAGCGAGTGGCGCGGGTTTCAATACGTTTAAGGACCCACTGGCTCAACAAGGTGATTACCAGGTAAATGGCTGCCGCCATCATGTACCAGGTGAAAGGCTCTTGGGTACGCGTTGCGATGCTTTTGGTCTGCAGCATGAGATCGTTGACGCTGATAAGCGAGACCAGCGCCGTGTCTTTCAGCAGCACCAGCCACTGATTTCCCAGCCCTGGCAACGCATGGCGCCACATCTGCGGCATGATGAGGCGTCGGAAGATCGCGCCTTTTGTCATTCCGAGCGCCTGTCCGGCCTCCCACTGACCGCGCGGGACCGATTTCAACGCGCCGCGGAGCGTCTGTGACGCATAGGCGGCATACAGCAGAGCCAGCGCGATCACGCCGCACAGGAACGGGCTAACCTCAAATGTCTCAATATCCAGCTGCACCGGGATTTGGAACAGATACAAATTGATGCTAAATCCGTCCGCCAAAATCAGCAGTAGCTGGGAAGAGCCGAAGTAGATAAACAGCACGACCAGAATTTCAGGTAGGCCGCGCAGCAAAGTTACCAATGCGGTTCCCGCAGCACTGACGATTTTCCAGCGCGCCGTTTCCCACAAGGCAAACAGCATCGCCAAAATCAGGCCTAAAAACAGGGCGCAAAGGGCAAGGCCGACGGTCATTCCGGCGGCGCTGGCTAAAGGGTGTAATTCAATCATCGGGTATCAGACTATTGCTGGAACCATTTTTGATAAAGGGCCTGGTAAGTCCCATCCTGTTTGATGCTGTTCAGCGCGTCATTGAATTTCTGCAGCAGCGCATCATTATGCAAACGAACGGCGATGCCCAGACCGGCGCCAAAGTACGCTTTGTCCGTCACCTTATCGCCGACGACGGCCAGATTGGGGTTCTGCTTCAGCCATTCGTTGACCACGGCGGTATCCCCGAATACGGCAGAAACACGGCCGTTTTTCAGATCCAGCACCGCATTCTGATAGCTGTCGTAAGGCACGACGGTGATGTCCTGATGCGTTTCCAGCAGGTACTTCTGATGGGTGGTGCCATTCTGCACGCCAACGCGTTTGCCTTTAAGCGCGGAAACATCCTTCACGCTGTCTTTCTGTGCGATGAACAGTGCAGAGTTGTCATAGTACGGTTGGGTAAAGTTGACCTGTCGCTGACGCTCCGGCGTGATGTCCATGCCAGCGATGACGGCATCGAAGCGACGGAATTTCAGGCCCGGTATCAGGCTGTCGAACGACTGATTGTTAAACGTGCAGGTCGCTTCCATTTTCTGACACAGGGCATTAGCCAGATCGATGTCAAATCCCTGAATCTGGTTATCCGCACCGACAAATTCGAAGGGGGGATAAGAGGCTTCGGTGGCGAAACGCAGGGTGTTTGCTGCGCTAGCTGACAGGCTCACTCCGGCTAGCAGCGCGGCCACAAATACCTTTTTCATAGGGCTTTCCTGAATCATCAGTGTGATAGGTAGCTGGCAAACTCTTGGGTTTGCGGCTGTGTGAAGTGCGAGGCGTCGCCATGCTCCACAACGCGTCCGTCTTCCATATACACTACGCGGCTGGCGGTTTTGCGCGCGAAATCGACCTCATGCGTGACGATGACCTGGGTGATGCCGGTTTGGCTCAGCTCCTGAATGATGCCCACGACCTGTGCGGTGATTTCCGGGTCCAGCGCCGCGGTGGGTTCGTCAAACAGCAGGACCTGAGGTTCCATCATCAACGCGCGGGCAATCGCGACACGCTGCTGCTGTCCGCCCGAAAGATGCAGCGGATAGCGGTCGGCGAAGTCGTTCAGACGCAGGCGTTGCAGCAGTTTTTCAGCACGGGCACGAGCCTCCTGACGGCCTAAACCCAGCACGCGGCAAGGCGCTTCGACCAAGTTCTGTTGCACCGTGAGATGCGGCCACAGATTATACTGCTGAAACACCATTCCTACGTTCTGGCGGAGTTCGCGAATAGCGTCGTCACCTGGCGTGCGGGTGAAGTCAAACTGTTTACCGGCGATAGACAACGAACCGGAACGCGGCATCTCCAGCAAGTTTAGCACTCGCAAAAGGGAGCTTTTTCCCGCACCGCTGGGGCCTAACAAGACCAGTGTTTCACCGGCCGGACAGTTAAGGGTGACATCGAATAGCGCCTGATGCGCCCCGTAGAAACAGTTGATGCTGTTTAGTTGAATACTCATGCGCAATAATTGAATAGACATTGATGCCGCAAATGGTAACGTTGGCAGAATAGTTATGCAATCGCCACGGGTTAAAATTTGCAAACATGCGTTTTATTGGCTACTTATTAGCATAAAATTATGCCTCACTGTCTTCATCTCCTGATTTCTCAGATGATATACACATCCAACAAACGATTATCCATCGCCTTATCTACTTTCTACAGCAAAACAGTGGTGAATACGCCGGAGGATTCGGCGCGCCAGCAGGCTATACTGTCGTCTCGGATTTAGCGCAGGCGACGTCACCTTTTTATTGTCGCTGCGCGAACATCCTAACGATGTATTCGACGACTCATCCGCATATTTCTAGGAGATTGCCATGCAACTGTCTACGACCCCCACGCTGGAAGGCTTTGTGATTACTGAATACTGCGGCGTGGTCGCGGGCGAAGCGATACTCGGCGCAAATATTTTCCGAGATTTTTTCGCCGGGATCCGAGATATCGTCGGCGGCCGCTCAGGCGCTTACGAGAAAGAACTGCGGCGCGCGCGCCAGATTGCGTTCAAAGAACTGGAAGAACAGGCGGCTGAATTAGGCGCTAATGCCGTGGTAGGCATTGATATAGATTATGAAACCGTCGGCAAGGACAGCAGTATGCTGATGGTCACGATCAGTGGTACTGCCGTCAAACTCAGCCGCTAACGGTGGCTGGCACATGCGTAGCGTGTTGTTTTTCGGGTTTCTGACGATGTTGGCCGGATGCAGAGCGCCCGTCTCGGACGAGCCTGTATCGCACATTGGCCGAGACTACCAACTGTATACGGCCGATGTTTCGCGTAATCAGACCTCCCGCGTCAGACTACTGGTCATTCACTATACTGCGGAAGACTTTGATAGTTCGCTGCGTCTCCTGACGCGGGGAGAGGTCAGTGCGCACTATTTGATCCCCGAAAAGCCGCCGCTCAGCGCGGGCGTCCCCGTGGCATGGCAGCTGGTGCCGGAGTCTCAGTCCGCATGGCATGCGGGGATCAGCTATTGGCGCGGTGCGGTTCAACTGAATTCTGTCTCCGTGGGGATTGAGCTGGAGAATCAGGGTTATCGTTGTTCGTTGTTGGGGGGATGTCGCTGGGTGCAGTATAACCCGCAACAAATGGCGCTGCTGACGCATCTGGCGCGAGATATTCTGGAACGCCACCAGATTGCGCCTCAGAATGTGGTCGCCCACAGCGATATCGCACCGCAACGGAAGGTTGATCCCGGACCGTTATTCCCCTGGAAAGCGCTGGCGGAGGCCGGTATCGGCGCCTGGCCTGATGCGGGCCAGGTAGAGTTTTATCTGGCGGGCCGCGCGCCGGATGAGCCGGTCGCTGTTCGTCCGCTGCTGGATAAGCTGGCCCGCTATGGCTACGAGGTGGATGGCAAGATGACGCCACGACAGCAACAGCGCGTGATCGCCGCCTTCCAAATGCATTTTCGCCCCCAGCGTTACGACGGTGTTCCCGACGCGGAAACCGAGGCTATTGTGGATTCGTTGCTAGAGAAA
The DNA here is from genome assembly GCF_000688655.1 of Lonsdalea quercina subsp. quercina. Taxonomy (GTDB): domain Bacteria; phylum Pseudomonadota; class Gammaproteobacteria; order Enterobacterales; family Enterobacteriaceae; genus Lonsdalea; species Lonsdalea quercina. Next base: position 179,959 of record NZ_JIBO01000010.1, read on the forward strand.
TACGGCGGCCAGTAGCGGTATACAGACTTAGGCGACGAACAGCGCAATCAGGATCGGCGACAACAGACTCAGTATGAAACCGTGCACAATGGCGGGTGGAACCATGTCGACGCCGCCGCTCCGTTGTAGTACCGGTAGGGTAAAGTCCATCGAGGTGGCGCCGCACAGGCCAAGTGCGCTGGCGCGTCGGGAGCGAATGAGGTTCGGGATCAGCATGATGGCGATCAACTCGCGCGCAAGGTCATTAAAGAACGCTGCGCTGCCGATGACAGGACCGTAGGCATCGGTCATCAAAATGCCCGACAACGAGTACCAGCCATAACCGGAGGCCATTGCCAGACCGGTTTTCAGGGGCAGGCCGAGCAGCAGCGAAGCGAGAGCGCCGCCGCACAACGCGCTGACGGCCACGACACCAGCGATGATCGTGCCGCGACGATTAATCACGATTTGCCGCAAGGTCATACCGCTATTGCGCAGTTGGATCCCGACCAGGCATAGCAGAACAAGCAGCGCATATTCCCCTCCCGATGCCGCAAATTTTAATGGAGGCCACTGGCTTAGCCCTAACAGGAATCCCACAAACACCACCATGCAGAGTTGCAGAGATTCCAGCATCATTTTTAGTCGGGAAGGGGTCTCTTCGTGGGTAACCGCTGTGGCGGTCCAGGTGCTGCGTTTTTCCAGCAGCCACAGCGCCAGCAGATTCGCCGCTATAATGCAGGCGGTGCTGACGGCGGCATATTGCAGCACGGCCAGTAGGTTGCTGCCCAGATTTTCCAGAAATGCCAGACTGATGCCCATCAGGAACAAGATCACATACACCATCCAGCTCAGTAGACGGTTCACCCCTTGTAGCATAGTTTTATTGCGCACCGGGATCAGATAGCCAACGATCAGCGGCAGCAAAATAATCAATAATCCTGAATACATGGGGAAGACCTTCCTCGGGAGAGTGGCGCGGTTTGGCAGGCAAGATAAGTTGTAATTGAGTGATTTTAAATAAAAAAAGAAAATGGGTAAAGCGGTGGCGAGGGGAGATGTCGACTTGTCTTCCTGTTGGTAATGACGTAACCGATGAGGGGGCAGATGTATCGGGAACGCGTTGATATTGGGGGGGCGGGAGATTAACCGGCGGTCTCTGGCGCGGGATAACTTCCATTTCATCCCCGGCGACGAGAACAGCCGCGAAAACCATCAGCAGGTCGTTTTCACGTTTTGTGAAACCGATGTCGGCACCATCTGTCCGCGCGCTATCTTAAGTTGTTGCTCTTATTTATTCACGGCGCCGACCGCCTAAAACGGATCATCTATCGCCTGGAAGGCGAGGTCGATGAACTAAACACGGTCATGACACGGCAAAGTTTTCTGTATGAGCATGGGCAATCGCGTTCTTTGCAGAATAGTGATGCGCTGATTCGTCCTATGTTTTCACGTGTGCTGTGGCTGGCTGATTAGCGGACAGGGATGACATCTTGGCTTGCCGGTTGTGCCAGCCTATTAACGTTTATCTCGTACTGAAACCTTTATTGCATCAACTCACCTTGCTTAATATAAAGAAATTTCGGATTAAATTTATTATTTCACATCAAGGCCCAATGTTTTTTTACAGGAGAAGGGAAAGTCATTATAATCCCGCCGATTTTTTTTGTTCCTGTTTTATATAAAACTTCATTTCACTAAAGCAGAAAAATAAGGATATGTTTTGATGGAAAATGCAAAGGCGATAATCTCTTCTCGGCCCATCTTTATTTCCCGTCCCGGCATTGCCAGTAGTCTAGGTGCATTTATTGCGGGTTTGTTAATATTGTGTGGTGCTTTGTTGTTTGCTAAAAGCGAAGTGCCTGATATTTATCGTGACTACATCATCAATAAAAGCCCATTGGTCATCGAGAATTCGGATATTTCCAACGGGGAATGCCGAATGAAATACAGCATCACATTTTGCTCTGCGGATGTAAAATATAAGTATAAAAATGAAAATCATGCTTCAAAGATTAATATCCTGTTTCTGGATCTTTCTCGCGGCAATTACACAACGGATGTCGTTATCTCGTCTGAGCATCCTGAATTAGCGACGCTAACGCTGGGATTAGACAAGTTGAATAACCGAATTATCGCCGCTGGCGGGCTTATCGGTGCTTTACTTATTCTGGCTGCTCTAAGCTTAATTAACAGCGTGAAGTTTTTTCGTGCCGGCCGCCGAGCGAAATGTTTGTCGGAATTAACGCTCGTTCCTGTCGAGACAGACGAGATCAGAAAATTGCTTTTCATACGAGTGCTGCCGTATACCTATATCGGCGAAGATAAAAAGAAAATTAAACTGGCGAGTCTGCTGAAGAGAAACGAACAACCTATTTATCTGGACGACAGTAAGAAACGAGCGTGGGCGGTCTTACTAAAAGAAGCCAATATTCCTGTTTTACTCGATGACCGTTTGATGCGACTAGAGCTGAGCGATGAAGAGCGCGAATCACTTCGCGCCGCGTTCGCAGGCTGATCGCACATAATGCTTTCTGTCGTCGCTATTAACCGAGTGAGGTGACTTGTTGGGTTAATAAGCCTCTGCGGTAGATAAGATAAAAAGGCTGGTCACCTCGATGACCAGCCTTGGAGCAAGATTCTCGGGCGCGACAATGCGCCACACCCAGCCAGTTGTTAGGCCACCGGTTCGTTAATGAATGGCACAACCAGGCTGGCATGATTGCCTTTCGGTCCCTGGTGCACACTGTAATTTACCACTTGGCCAGCTTTCAAAGTGCGGTAGCCGTCCATCTGAATGGTTGAGTAGTGTGCAAAAATGTCTTCCCCTCCGCCCTCGGGGCAAATAAAACCAAAGCCTTTGGCGTTATTGAACCATTTAACAGTACCCGTCTCCATACATCTCCATCCTTCGTAAGCGTTTTTTTACGGTGGGGTTATTGGTTAAGGTAAAATAAAATCGATTAAAGATTAATCAATTTCAGTAGGATTCTATTTAAATTGCCGGGGTCGTCAAGCGCGATGGGGTGGGCGGCGCGTCGGCGTCGCCAAACTTTGATTTGGGTAACGGAATAGAGGTAAAGACTATGCCTATTGCAGAAATGGGTTGATGTACTTTAGTTGCCGGGTGATTTTGGTCTGGCAATGGTAAAATAAAAAACAGACGTGCTACTGTTAGGTACAGTAGACCAGGGCAAGATACAGTAAAGATTTGGAAAAAAGATGGGAAATCATAGTACGTGGTCGCACACTGAGGACCAGACTAAGGCTCGGCATGCCGAAGCGTTGCAGCCGCCGTCCATGTATAACGTGGTACTCAATAACGACGATTACACGCCGATGGAATTTGTTATTGACGTACTGCAAAAGTTTTTTTCTTATGATATCGAACGTGCAACGCAACTGATGCTTACGGTTCATTACCAGGGAAAGGCCATCTGCGGCGTCTATAGCGCTGAAGTTGCAGAAACCAAGGCCGATCAGGTTAATCGTTATGCTAAAGATAACGAGCATCCGTTGCTATGTACGCTGGAAAAAGCCTGATTTAAGGCAATATATTGGGGGAGGTGCCTATGCTCAATCAAGAACTGGANCTCAGTCTCAACATGGCTTTCGCCAGAGCGCGTGAGCACCGTCACGAGTTTATGACCGTGGAGCATCTGCTGCTGGCTTTGCTCAGCAATACTTCCGCGCGTGAAGCACTGGATGCATGCACGGTCGATCTGGATGCTTTACGTCAGGAACTGNAAACCTTCATTGAACAGACAACGCCAACGCTGCCTGAGAGTGAAGCGGAGCGCGACACGCAGCCGACGCTGAGCTTTCAACGAGTGCTGCAGCGTGCGGTATTCCACGTACAGTCCTCCGGACACAGCGAAGTCTCCGGCGCCAATGTGCTGGTTGCCATCTTCAGCGAACAGGAATCGCAGGCCGCCTATCTGCTGCGGAAGCATGATGTCAGCCGCCTTGATGTGGTGAATTTCATTTCTCATGGTACGCGTAAAGAAGAGTCCGGGCCGTCGGTCAGCCAGGAAAATCCGGTTAACGAAGAGCAGGCTGGAGGGGAGGAGCGTATGGAGAATTTCACCACCAACCTTAATCAACTGGCCCGCGTAGGCGGTATCGACCCACTTATTGGTCGTGAACGTGAACTGGAACGCACGGTTCAGGTGCTTTGCCGCCGTCGTAAAAACAACCCGCTGTTGGTCGGCGAATCCGGCGTAGGTAAAACGGCCATCGCAGAAGGTCTTGCCTGGCGTATCGTTCAGGGCGATGTTCCTGAAGTGATCGCTGACTGTACTATCTATTCTTTGGATATCGGCTCGCTGCTCGCAGGCACCAAATACCGCGGTGATTTCGAGAAGCGCTTTAAGGCGCTGCTGAAACAGCTGGAGCAGGATCAAACCAGCATCCTGTTTATCGATGAGATTCATACCATCATCGGCGCAGGCGCCGCCTCAGGCGGACAGGTCGATGCGGCGAATCTGATTAAGCCGCTGCTGTCGAGCGGTAAAATCCGCGTCATCGGCTCCACGACTTATCAGGAATTCAGCAACATCTTTGAAAAGGATAGGGCGCTGGCGCGTCGCTTCCAGAAGATCGATATCACTGAACCCAGTGTCGAAGAGACCGTGCAGATTATTAACGGTCTGAAACCGAAATATGAAGCTCACCATGACGTGCGTTACACCGCGAAAGCCGTGCGCGCCGCCGTCGAGCTGGCGGTGAAATATATCAATGACCGCCATTTGCCGGACAAAGCGATCGACGTGATTGATGAAGCCGGCGCGCGTAGCCGACTGATGCCGGTCAGCAAACGCAAGAAAACCGTTAACGTCGCGGATATTGAATCGGTCGTGGCGCGTATTGCGCGTATTCCTGAGAAGAGCGTTTCCGCCAGTGACCGTGATGTGCTGAAAAACCTGGGCGACCGCCTGAAAATGCTGGTGTTCGGTCAGGATAAAGCCATCGGGGCGCTGACTGAGGCCATCAAAATGAGTCGCGCCGGGCTGGGCCATGAACGCAAGCCGGTGGGGTCGTTCCTGTTTGCCGGGCCGACGGGAGTGGGTAAAACCGAAGTCACGGTTCAGTTGGCGAAAGCCATGGACATCGAGCTGCTGCGCTTCGATATGTCTGAATACATGGAGCGTCACACGGTGAGTCGCTTAATCGGCGCGCCTCCGGGCTATGTCGGGTACGACCAGGGTGGGTTGCTGACGGACGCGGTGATTAAACATCCGCATGCGGTTCTGCTGCTCGATGAGATTGAAAAAGCGCATCCCGATGTGTTCAACCTGCTGCTGCAGGTGATGGATAATGGCACCCTGACCGATAACAACGGTCGCAAGGCCGATTTCCGTAATGTCATTCTGGTCATGACGACCAACGCTGGTATCCGTGAAACTCAGCGTAAATCCATCGGGCTGATCCAGCAAGATAACAGTAGCGATGCGATGGAAGAGATTAAGAAGGTGTTTACGCCGGAATTCCGTAACCGTTTGGACGGCATCATCTGGTTCAACCATCTCTCGACCGATGTTATTCAGCAGGTGGTGGATAAATTCATCGTTGAATTGCAGGCGCAGCTGGATGCCAAGGGCGTCTCTCTGGAAGTTAGCGAAGATGCGCGTGACTGGCTGGCAGAGAAAGGCTACGACAAGGCGATGGGCGCGCGGCCGATGGCGCGGATCATCCAGGAAAACCTCAAGAAACCGCTGGCCAACGAACTGCTCTTTGGATCGCTGGTGGAAGGGGGATCCGTCACCGTGGTACTGGATACCACGACGCAGCAGTTGAGCTATAGCTTCCAGAGCGCGCAGAAACGAAAAACCGAGGGCGCGGTATAGCGTAACGACACGCTATTGTTTACCCTAACGTTAAGGGCATCCGAATGGATGCCCTTTTTTTTTAACAGACGCTGATGGTTTTATTGAGAGCGAGAGCTGTAGCGCTTTACTCGTCTTGCTCCTGCTGGAGCGGATAAAGACTTAGCAGCTTGAGAGTGATGCCATTCGTCCAGCCAAAACCGTCTTGCAGTTCGTATTCACCGCCGCCGCCGCCGCCAAGTTCGCCGGTTTCAACCGCATATTTTTCCACCAACTTATGCTCGTGTGCATAGGTATGCCGAACGCTGTTCAGAAAGCGGATCGCGATTTCCTCGGCGAGCGACTCGTGCTGATAATAACGTAGCCCTTCCACGGCAACCCATTGTAATGGTGCCCAAGCATTCGGCGCGTCCCACTGCTGATGAGAATGTAGAGTTGTCGTTACCATCCCACCTTCCTGAACCAGTTCGTTATGGACGGCCTGAGCGGTCTCTTGGGCGTGATTTTGTGTGGCGGCCTGAACGTACAGCGGAAATAGCGTTGCTGCCGTCAACTGTTGGCTCACTTTTCTTTGGCGCCAATCATAATCCGCATAGTATCGCTTTTCCGCGTTCCAAAAGTAGCGATTCAGCGCCTGTTTACGCTTGTCGGCGCGGAGGGCGTAACGATCGGCATCGGCCATTTTGTTGGCTAAGCGACTGGCTTTCGCTAGCGCCATTTCATTGTGATAGAGCAGCGCATTCAGATCGACCGGCAGGATATCGGTAGTGTGGATCGTCGACAGCTTCATCGGGTCCTTCAGCCAGCGGGAACTAAAGTCCCAGCCGGAAGCTGCTCCCGCTCGCAGGTCGCGGTACAGCTGCGGTCGTTCGCTTTCCGGTACCTGGCTGGCGGTCGTGATGTCGTCGAGCCAGGACTCGGTCCTGGGTACGCTGCGATCGTCCCAATAGCGGTTCAGCACATCGTCGCCGAGGCGGACGACGCGTTTGTCAGCCTGTCCGGGCTGTAGGCTGTTTTCGCCGTCCATCCAGTACTGATATTCCCGCTTCATCTGCGGCAGATAGGTCGCCAGCAGATTGTCGCCGTCATGCTTTGCCAGCAGCTCTACCATTTTGGTGAAGAAAGGGGGCTGGGAACGGCTCAGGTAATAGGTGCGATTGCCGTTGGGTATGTGCCCGTAACGGTCGATCTGGTAGGCAAAGTTTTGCACCATGTTGCGGATAAGAACCCATTGGTCGCTTTCCGCAAGGCCTAACATGGTGAAATAGCTGTCCCAGTAATAGACTTCGCGGAAGCGTCCGCCCGGCACGACATAGGCGTTGGGCAGCGGCAGGAGCGAGTCCCAGCGGGTAATGTCGGGCGTACTGCGCGTGAGGTGTGACCACAGATCGATGATATGCTCCCGCAGCGTTTGGCCGCCGGGTGGAATATAGCCTTTACCGTCCGCAGGAATAGTGAAGTTATGCAGGACAAAATGTTGCAGATCAAAATTGTTCAACCGACGCTGCATATAGTAATCCGCCATGATGGCCGAGGGCGAGTACCGGGGAACCGCGTCAACAAACGTTTTTTGATCCGGAAACATTTTCGATTTCTGTACCGCTTCGAAAAGCGGTCTCATCGTGATATCCGGCGGAGCCGTGACGATACGCTGCGCCTGTGGGGGTTCTACGTGTGCGTTTTTCATCACCAGAACAGGAAAAGTCAGGATTGTGGTTATCTGTAAAATAATCAATAACGGATATGTCCTCATTGCCTGGAGGGTTAACGTCGCTGGTTTACTCCTCTATTATGTGCAAGTTGAGCAATAAAAAAGCAACAATTTTGTAAATATTGCTCAATGCAATTATCTTAGGGCAAAGTGTTTTCTGAGGCGTCAATCGAAGCGTGATGTGCACAAGGGGTCATAAACTGAGCTGATAAAAATGTGCAGGCGGGCAGAAAAGACAAAAGCCCTAACCGCAAGCGGAAAGGGCAGGAGGGCGAACATCCTCGTGGGATCGCGTTAAGCGATGGCGGGCCTGTTAGCGGCTACGGAAGACAATGCGGCCTTTGCTCAGGTCGTACGGGGTCAGCTCCACTGTGACTTTGTCACCCGTCAGGATGCGGATATAGTTTTTACGCATTTTACCGGAGATATGAGCGGTAACCACGTGCCCGTTTTCCAATTCAACGCGGAACATGGTGTTGGGCAGCGTATCCAGTACGGTGCCTTGCATTTCAATATTGTCTTCTTTGGCCATCGAATCCTCTAGGTTTTACTACCTTAGTTTTTAACCGGCAAGATAATGCCGAAAAACCCACATTATGTAAAGAAGCGTTGCGACTCAGCGCTTGATTAATTCGTCACAGGTGGGTCGTTTAGTTAGGCGAGCGGCAGCGTTTGTCTATGCCAGCACGGTTCACCCAGCGTAATGGGTCGCAGTCGGGACAGGTGTTGCAGAAACTCCCGGCGCGGTATTTCCGTGGCTCCCAGCGATGCCGTATGTTCATTCAGTATCTGGCAGTCAACCAGTTGTCCGCCGTGGCGGACAAAGTGACGCAAAAATGCCAGTAAACCGCACTTCGAAGCATTGTCTGCACGGCTAAACATCGACTCGCCGCAGAACAAGGCGCCTTGAGAGATGCCATATAGACCGCCGATCAGCCTGTCATTATGCCACACTTCCACCGATTGCGCCTGTCCTGCCTGATGCAGCTGGCAATATGCGTCAATAATGTCATCGTCGATCCAGGTGCCTTCTTCCCGTTCGCTGGCGCAAGCCGTAATGACACGAAAAAAGGCCTGATTCAACGTGACATGATACTCGGTCTTGCGGATGAATTTTTTCATACTGCGGCTGAGATGGAATGCCTCAGGAAAAAGGACGGCGCGCGGGTCGGGCGACCACCACAATACGGGATCTCCCTGTGAGTACCAGGGGAAGATGCCGTGCTGATAAGCCGCCATCAATCGTGACGGCGCCAAATCTCCGCCAAACGCCAGCAGACCGTTAGGATCGTTCAACGCCATCTCCGGATCGGGAAATTGCACGGAAAAGGGCGATAGCTCAATCAGTTGCATGTATGGCCTCAGTTAAAGGTGTTGATGAAACTGCCAATAGCGGCCTTGCTGAGCCATCAGCGTCTGATGGTCGCCCTGTTCGACCAGCTGTCCGCCGTCTATAACGCACAGGCGGTCCATGCTTTCTAAACCGTGCAGACGGTGGGTGATGACCAGCAACGTTTTATCTTTGCAGTGCTCACGCAGGAGCTGGAGCATTCGCTGTTCAGTTTCTGCATCCAGCCCTTCGGTGGGTTCATCGAGCAGAATCAGCGGAGCAGGATGTAGCAAAGCCCGCGCGAGACCGACTCGGCGCTGTTCGCCGCCGGACAGTTGACGACCGCCTTCACCCAGCCAGGCATTCAGCCCTTCTTGCTCCAAAAGATGCGCCAAACCTACCCGTTGCAGGGTTTGGGCCAGCTCCTCGTCACTAGCCTGTGGCGCGGCCAGCCGAAGATTCTCGCGCAGCGTGTCACTGAAGAGATGTACACGTTGAGGAACCACACTCATCATGTTGCGTAGGTTCTCTTCGGACCAGGCGGATAGGGGCGAACCGTTAAGGCTGATTTCGCCCTCGGTACAGTCCCAGGCACGGGTGAGCAATTGCAACAGCGTGGATTTACCGCATCCGGTTTTGCCCAACAGCGCGATGTGCTCGCCGGGATGAAGACTCAGCGAAATGTGCTGAAGCACCGGCAGAGGCTGATCCGGATAGGTAAAGCTCACATTGTCTAACGTCAACGCGGCTTGAGAAGCGGGGGCTGGTCCCTCGGCAGCGAATACGACGGCAGGCGTCAGCTTCATCAACTGGTCGACTCGAACGGCGGACGCGGCGACCTGTCCAATATGTTGGAAGGCGTTTGCGACCGGTCCCAAGGCTTCGAAGGCGGCCAGCGAGGCGAAAACAAACAAGGCGATCAGCGCACCCGGCTGTGTATCACCGCCGACGCCGTTGGCCGCCATCCACAGGATCAGCGTGACGGTAAGTCCGCTGCTCAGGATGATGAGGGATTGCGATAGCGCGCTGAGCGTCGCCTGCTCACGTTGCCGTGATAACCAGCGGTTTTCCAGTTGATCCAGTCGATGACGGAAGGCGACTAACGAGCCGAAGATGGTCAGTTCGGCCTGCCCCTGTAGCCAGGCGGTCAACTGCAAGCGGTATTGCGCGCGCAATTGCGTCAGCGCTTCGCCAATCGGCTGACCTGTCCGGTAAAACACCGGCGGCATGATGACCAAGAGCAACAGCATGATGGTCGCGAGCGTCATCGCCAACGTGCTATCCAGCCAGCTAAGACCCAAGGCCACCACCACGATTACGAAGAGAGCGCTGACCAGCGGGGAGATCACACGCAGATACAAATGGTCCAGCGTGTCGACGTCCGCCACCAGACGGTTAAGCAGATCTGCCTGTCTGAAACGGCCGAGTCCGCCGGGGGAGAGCGGCAGAATGCGGCTAAAGGTATACACGCGCAGATGCAGCAGTACGCGGAATGTGGCGTCGTGGCTGACCAGTCGTTCGAAGTAGCGGCTCACCGTGCGTGTAATCGCCGCGCCTCGGACGCCAGCGGCGGGTAGCATGTAGTTGAAGGTATAAAGCCCTGCGAGTCCGGCCAGCGCCGAACCGGCAAGGAACCAACCGGAGAGCGTCAGCAGTCCGATACTGGCGAGCAGGGTAACGATGGCGAGCACCACTCCCAAACTAAGCCGCCAAAAGTAGCGGCGATAAAGCCCCAGAAAAGGCATCAATGTCCGGATGACCTGTTTTTTCTTCATCTCAGAGCTCTCCTCGGCGTTGTGCCATCAATTTCGCAAAAGGCCCTGGCGACGTGCTCAGCTCACTAAAATGACCTTGTTGTACCAGACGTCCCGCAGCCATCACCCACACCTCATCATAGCTACTGGCCTCGTGTAGCTGATGCGTAATCAGCAGGGTTGTCTGTCGCGCTGCGGCAGCGCCCAGCGCATTCATCACCCGTTGTTCACTATGTGCATCCAGACTGGCCGTGGGCTCGTCCAGCAACAGTAAATGACTGGGGCGGAGCAGGGCTCTTGCCACCGCGACACGCTGAGCCTGCCCGACAGAGAGCCGCGCTGCGCCATCGCCCAGCTCGGTATCCAGCCCTTGCGGCAGCGAAGGCAGGAATTCGTGGACATAGGCGTTTTCTACCGCCGTTTGAAGCGTCTGTTCATCTGCTTCGGGATGACCTAGCAGGATATTCTGCCGCAGGGTCTGTTCCGGCAGATGCGGGTTCTGACCTACCCAGCTCAGTTGCTTGCGCCAGGCATCGGGGGCAAGGGTGTTCAGCTCCACGTTATTGACGGTCAGAGATCCTCGGTACGGCAGGAAGCCGAGTAATACATTCAGCAGCGACGTTTTGCCTGCGCCGCTGGCGCCGACCAACGCGATCCGTTGCCCGGACGCAATGGTAAACGACAGCGGTCCGGCAAGTACGGCCCCGGTCGGGGTAAGAATCGTCAGATCTCTGGCAACCAATTCCAGTGGTTCGACGGCATCAAAATCCGTCTGGCCACGCCCCACGCTTTCACCCTCCTCGGACAGGAAGGTGAACAGCGTTTCCGCGGCGCCGACCGCTTGGGCTTTAGCGTGATAGAACGCACCCAAATCGCGCAAAGGCTGGAAGAACTCTGGCGCAAGGATCAGGACCAGAAACCCGGCAAACAAAGTGACGCCAGTCCCGTAATGACCAAAGTTAAGCTCTCCCAGATAAGAGAAGCCGAAATAGACCGCGACGATGGCAATGGAGATAGAGGCGAAGAACTCCAGTACGCCGGAAGAGAGGAAGGCCATTCGCAACACCTCCATCGTGCGGCGGCGAAAATCCTCGGAGGCTTGTCGGATGTGAGCGGTTTCGGCCTGACCACGAAAGAACAACCTCAGGGTTTCCAGGCCCCGTAGGCGATCCAGGAAATGGCCGCTGAGGCGTTCCAGCGCGAGGAAATTGCGGCGGTTGGCTTCTGCTGCGCCCATGCCGACCATGGCCATAAAAATCGGGATTAACGGGGCGGTCAAAAATAGGATCAGTCCCGCCGCCCAGTTGATAGGAAAGACGAAGAGGAGGATCAGGAGCGGCATCAGCGCCGCCAAATACATTTGCGGCAGATAGCGGGCATAGTAGTCCTGCATGTCGTCGACCTGCTCCAGAATAAGCGACGCCCAGCTTCCAGCCGGTTTACCCTGAATCCAGGCCGGTCCCAACTGCTGCAAGCGATTCAGTACCTGGCTGCGAATCTGTCGACGAATGACCTCGCCGCAGCGGAACCCCACTCGCTCCCGTATCCAGCTCATAATAGCGCGTAGACAAAATGTGGCAGCCAACAACGAAAACGGCGCGAGTAACTGTTCGCGAGGGGTGTGATCGATGATGAGCGCCTGCAACAGTGCGGCGAGCAGCCAGGCTTGAGCGATGATGAGCAGGCCGCTCACCAGTCCTAACAGAAGCGAAAGGCGCAACCAGCGTTGTGCCAACCGGCTTTGCTGTTTCAGCCAGCGGGTGAGTTCTTTTTGTCGGGAATTTTTCATCAGATGCCGATTGTCTTCTTATGGGAATATTGCGAAATAACGCTTGTATAACCGTGGGTTAACATTTTTTAGGGCGTTCGGTCAGATTGGCGTCATGTTACCCTGACGAAGGGGTCATGAAAACGAAAAGAGGAGGAAAATAAGGGTGGGCGATCAATTTTTACAATTCGTGAAAGAAAAGACTGAGGGAGAGAAAACTCCCTCAGACGATGATGCTCAGCTATTGCCCAGACCATCCAGATAGCGCTCGGCATCTAATGCTGCCATACATCCCGTACCGGCAGAGGTGATTGCCTGACGGTAGATATGATCCATGACGTCACCCGCAGCAAACACGCCGGGAATGCTGGTCTGCGTCGCATTGCCGTGAATGCCGGATTGCACCTTGATATAGCCGTTTTCCAGTACGAGCTGGTTATCGAAAATAGCGGTGTTCGGGCTGTGCCCGATGGCGATGAAGGCACCGGCGACTTCCAGAGTTTCCGTTGCTTCGCTGTGGGTATCGCGAAGACGAACGCCGGTAACGCCCATTTCGTCGCCCAGCACCTCATCTAGCGTACGGTCGGTGTGGAGCACGATGTTGCCATTGGCGACTTTCTCGTTCAGCCGGTCGATCAGAATTTTTTCAGAGCGGAAAGTATCGCGGCGATGAATCAGGTGAACTTCGGAAGCGATATTGGACAAATACAGCGCTTCTTCTACGGCCGTGTTGCCGCCGCCGACGACCGCGACCTTCTGATTACGATAAAAGAACCCGTCGCAGGTCGCACAGGCGGAAACGCCTTTACCCTTGAACGCTTCTTCGGACGGCAGACCCAGATAACGTGCGGACGCCCCTGTCGCGATGATCAGAGCGTCGCAGGTGTACTCATCGCTGTCGCCGAACAGGCGGAAAGGACGTGTCTGTAGGTCGACGCGATTGATGTGGTCGAAGACGATTTCCGTATTAAACTTGGCGGCATGGGCGTGCATACGTTCCATTAGCGCCGGACCAGTCAGGTTATCGGCATCGCCTGGCCAGTTTTCCACTTCCGTCGTGGTGGTCAACTGACCGCCTTTTTCCATCCCGGTAATCAATAGCGGATTCAGGTTGGCGCGCGCAGCATAGACCGCAGCGGTATACCCGGCGGGGCCGGAGCCCAGAATTATCAGTTTGCGATGTTTGGCTGTACCCATGAGTTCCTTAACTCCTGTGGAGGGACGATGGAGCGATTGTAAGGAAATTACCGGCCTAAAAAAAGCGTCAGGGTATGTTGTTAACTATTTATCTTATCGTTAACAACCATTGAAAAAAGTGAAACGGGGCTGGTACTGGGATGTAACGCCGTAACATACTGTCGGCGATGAGCTTCAAAACGCTGCCTGACAGCGTTTCAGTGATTCGAATCTGGCAGTTTCTTCTGGTTTTAATTGTTTTGCTTTGACAATCGGCTGCGCTTTTGCGAAAACATCCTATGAAGAGGAAATTTTTTGTATATGAATAGTTGAATGCTCGGCTTTTTAACCGTTTTTTGCATTGTTAAATTGACAGGCGACAGCATAGCTCATGCACCTGTTTGTCGTACGCGAAATGCGGAATAAAAGACGTGACTTTTAATGTACAAGAGAGACAGGGGTCTTCTTTAGGGGCAACTTTGGCACATTGATGTGGGCCGGAGTGAGCGATGAGCAGGGAAGAGTGAAGAGAGACAATAATAATGGTAGACACAAAAAAACGTCCGGGAAAAGATCTTGATCGTATCGATCGCAATATCCTGAACGAATTGCAAAAAGATGGTCGTATCTCTAACGTGGAGCTTTCTAAGCGGGTAGGTCTATCTCCCACACCGTGTCTGGAGCGCGTAAGACGTCTGGAGCGACAGGGATTCATCAATGGTTATACGGCGCTACTCAATCCGCATTATTTGGATGCTTCGCTTTTGGTGTTCGTGGAGATAACGCTGAATCGTGGCGCACCGGATGTATTTGAGCAGTTCAATACTGCGGTACAGAAGCTGGAAGAAATTCAGGAGTGCCATTTGGTTTCCGGGGATTTTGACTACTTGCTTAAAACCCGCGTGCCGGACATGTCTGCCTACCGTAAATTGTTAGGGGAAACGCTGCTGCGTCTGCCTGGCGTTAACGACACGCGCACCTATGTGGTGATGGAAGAAGTTAAGCAGAGCAACCGGCTGGTCATCAAGACCCGCTGACAGTATGGGTGCAAAGCCCGGCAAACTCAGCTACAATCCTGTGAATTTATACAGCTATAGCGCCGGGACTTTCTCGGCGTTTTGTCATGACCCCCTTACCGGAACCTGGAGAAACGCTTGAGCCAGGAATACACTGAAGATAAAGAAATTACGCTGGAAAAACTCAGCGCGGGGCGGCGTTTAATTGAGGCGTTGCTTGTTGTTGCAGGATTGTTCGCCTGTTACCTGGCGGCTGCGCTGCTGAGCTTCAGCCCCTCCGATCCTAGCTGGTCTCAGACCGCCTGGCATGAACCCATTCACAACCTGGGCGGTGGCGTTGGCGCCTGGATGGCCGATACGCTATTTTTCGTGTTCGGCGTACTGGCTTATGCCATTCCCCCCGTGATGATCTCGCTATGCTGGCTGATTTTTCGTCAGCGAAACCGTCAGCATGCGCTCGACTATTTCACCTTCTCCCTACGTCTGATTGGCGCTCTGGCGCTCATCTTGACCTCGTGTGGTCTGGCCGCCGTCAATGTGGACGATCTGTACTATTTTGCCTCCGGCGGCGTGCTTGGCAGCTTGCTCAGCAGTGCTATGATCCCACGATTTAACAGCATCGGCTCTACGTTGATTTTGCTGTGCGTATGGGCAGCTGGCCTGACCCTGTTCACTGGCTGGTCGTGGCTGACAATTGCGGAAAAGATAGGGGCTGCGGTGATGGGTTGCCTGACCTTCTTCTCCAACCGCGAACGCCGTGATGACTTTATCGATAAAATCGACGAAGGGGATCTCGCGCATGATAGGGTGCATGAATCTGAAATGACGTCCTCAGCTGCGCCGCGCGAACAAGTTGTGGATGAAGATGATGTGCTGCTTGCTGCCCCTGCGATGCCTGCTGCTCAGTCAACCGCCGTTGAAGAACAGACTCTTTCGACACCCTCTGCCGAGCCAGCGCTAGAGAACGCTGTGAAGGGCCTGTCTGCGACCGGGGCACCCGATGACAACGTCACGGTGCCAACTACCCCGATTGACAGCCAGAAGGTTGTCACCGTAGAGACGGCTAAGCTCGCCAGTGAAACGGAAAAAAGNGAAGTGCCTCCGCTGTATTCTTTCGACGTGCCTGAATCTCCGGCTGCCGAGCCTTTGACTGAAAACCCGGCGCATCATACTCCTTTAGTCGACCGGGTGCCCCCCGTGCCGTCGACGCCAGTCACGCCGGTAGCGGCAACAGCAGCGGCAACGGTATCGACAACTGAGGCGGCGTCTTCGCTGCCGTTTACACCGGCATTGTCAGCGGATGACATGAATCCGCAGATCAAGCAAGGGGTCGGGCCGGAATTGCCGCGTCCGAATCCTGTGCGTATTCCGACGCGGCGTGAGCTGGCATCATATGGTATCAAGCTGCCTTCGCAGCGCCTTGCGGAACAGCAGGAGCGAGAAGCTCAACGTCAAGCGCAGCCGAATGGCATCGACGAGCCAGTGGAGAGTATCGAAGCAGAACAAGAGGACGATGCGTTGTTGCATCAGCTCGCTCAGGACTTTGCGGAGCAGCAGCAGGAGCGTTACGGTCACGACACGTTGAACGATGGACCGGAAGAGCACTCCGCCGATCAGGGAGCGCCGTCGTCGCAAGCATCTCAATCGCCTCGCCCCACGAGTGTTCCGCCGTTAGACAGTGTTTTCGCTATTTCTCCGCTGGCTGACCTGGTTGACGATACGCCAAGCGAGCCGATATTTACTTTATCTCCTGAGGAAGAGGCGGCCGCTGCCATTGATCATCATGCTTCGCAAAGCGCGGTTACGCCTTCTGTTCAGCCCGCGGCAGCGGCATCAACACCCGCGCCTGCTGCGGCGGACGATAAGGACGACGACTCATCTCCGTCCATCATGGATAGCCTGATCCACCCGTTCCTGATGCGTAACGACCAGCCGTTACAGAAACCTACCACGCCGTTCCCTTCTTTCGACCTGCTGACTCCACCATCAGGCAATGAAGACCCGGTGGATGATTTCGCGCTGGAACAGACGGCAAGACTCATTGAGGCGCGTTTAGCGGATTATCGCGTTAAGGCGACGGTCGTGGATTATCATCCCGGACCGGTCATCACGCGTTTCGATCTGGACCTGGCGCCTGGCGTAAAAGCGGCTCGAATTTCTAACCTTGCGAAGGACTTGGCCCGTTCACTCTCTGTGGTGGCCGTCCGAATTGTCGAAGTGATCCCCGGCAAACCCTACGTTGGTTTGGAGTTGCCTAACAAACGTCGCCAGACCGTATTCCTGCGGGAAGTCCTGGATTGCGACCGTTTCCGCGATAATCCGTCGCCGCTGTCGGTCGTATTAGGCAAGGATATCGCGGGCCAGCCGGTGGTGGCCGACTTGGCTAAAATGCCGCATTTGCTGGTGGCGGGGACGACTGGTTCCGGTAAATCCGTCGGCGTAAACGCCATGATTATCAGTATGTTGTACAAGGCATCGCCGAAAGATGTTCGCTTCATCATGATCGACCCAAAAATGTTGGAGCTGTCGGTCTACGAAGGTATCCCGCACCTGCTGACTGAAGTCGTAACGGACATGAAAGACGCGGCTAACGCGTTGCGTTGGTGCGTCGGCGAAATGGAACGGCGCTATAAACTGATGTCGGCGTTGGGCGTGCGTAACCTGAGCGGTTACAACGAACGTGTCGAGCAGGCCGAATCGATGGGGCGTCCTATTCCCGACCCATTCTGGAAGCCAGGCGACAGCATGGAAACACAGCCGCCGATGCTGGAAAAACTGCCTTACATCGTGGTGATGGTGGATGAATTCGCCGACCTGATGATGGCCGTGGGTAAAAAAGTGGAAGAGCTGATTGCGCGTCTGGCGCAGAAGGCGCGTGCCGCCGGTATCCATTTGGTGCTGGCGACGCAGCGCCCGTCGGTGGATGTCATCACCGGCCTGATTAAGGCCAACATTCCAACGCGTATCGCGTTTACCGTTTCCAGCAAGATTGACTCCAGAACTATCCTCGATCAGGGCGGAGCGGAATCCCTGCTGGGTATGGGCGACATGTTGTATATGGCGCCTAACTCTTCGATACCCGTGCGTGTGCATGGCGCATTTGTTCGCGATCAGGAAGTGCATGCCGTCGTCCAGGACTGGAAAGCACGCGGTCGCCCTGAATACATCGACAGCATCGTTAAAGGCGGTGATGAGGGGGAAGGCGGCAATCTGGGTCTGGATGGGGATGAAGAGCTTGACCCGCTGTTCGACCAGGCGGCGGCCTTTGTGGTGGAAAAACGCCGCGCGTCGATTTCCGGTGTACAGCGTCAGTTCCGCATAGGCTACAACCGTGCGGCACGTCTTGTTGAACAGATGGAGGCGCAGGGCATTGTCAGCTCCCCAGGGCACAATGGTAATCGCGAAGTTCTCGCTCCTCCGCCCATGGAATAATACTCGGACTTGAACGGCTGTCGTCTGTGCAAAGATGCGTAAAGCCCAAGATTACAGACAACGACGGCTGTTTCGGTTTACCTGGCTGATCTACAGTTAAGTAGTACACTTGGCGGCTGTCTGATACAGCCGCTGACCGATGCCATCAGGATAGTAAAAGGATCTTTGTATGATAAAAAAATGGTTAATGACCGGTTGTTTGCTGTCGAGCATGGTATCCGGCGTCGTTCATGCTGACGCCTCCAGCGATTTGCAAAGTCGTCTGAGCAAAGTTAACAGTTTCCATGCCAGCTTTTCTCAAAAGGTGACGGGCAATGATGGTTCTGCGGTGCAAGATGGTGAAGGCGAACTGTGGGTCCAACGTCCGAATCTGTTCAATTGGAAAACGACTTCGCCTGATGAAAGCGTACTGATTTCCGACGGCAAGACATTGTGGTTCTATAACCCGTTCGTTGAGCAAGTCACCGCAACCTGGGTGAAAGATGCAACGGGGAATACGCCGTTCATCCTGATTACGCGTAACAGCCCGAGCGATTGGAAAAATTACCATGTCACGCAGAAAGGCGATGACTTTGAGCTAATGCCGAAGTCTGCCAGTGGCAATCTTCGCCAATTCTCTATCAGCGTCACCAGCAATGGCACTATCAAAGGTTTTACCGCCACCGAACAGGACGGTCAGCGCAGTAGCTATGTCCTCAAAGATCAGCAAAACGGAGCGGTAGACGCGGCAAAATTCACTTTCACACCGCCCAAAGGGGTTGCGGTGGACGACCAACGTCAGTGAGGCGTCTGTGAGTAATCTGTCACTCGACTTTTCCCAGAATGAATTCCAGCCTCTGGCCGCGCGTATGCGGCCAGCCACGTTAGCGCAGTATATCGGCCAGCAACATTTACTCGGGCCGGGCAAACCGTTGCCGCGCGCGATTGAGTCCGGACAGCTTCATTCGATGATTCTGTGGGGCCCTCCGGGAACAGGAAAAACCACGCTGGCGGAATTAATCGGTCGTTATGGAGATGCCGATGTAGAGCGTATTTCGGCAGTGACGTCAGGCATCAAGGAAATTCGCGAAGCGATAGAGCGCGCGCGGCATAATCGTGAGGCTGGACGCCGCACCATTTTGTTTGTGGACGAAGTGCACCGGTTTAATAAAAGCCAACAGGACGCTTTTCTCCCTCATATCGAAGACGGCACGATCACCTTCATCGGCGCGACCACGGAGAACCCCTCGTTCGAGCTGAATTCGGCATTGTTATCCCGCGCCCGCGTCTATTTATTGAAAGCGCTGACAGCGGAGGATATCGAACTGGTCTTGACGCAAGCGCTGCAGGATGGCGAGCGAGGACTGGGAAAACAGCAGATCGTCTTGCCGGACGAGACGCGACGCCTGCTGTCTGAACTGGTGAACGGAGATGCTCGGCGCGCTTTAAATTTGCTGGAAATGATGTCGGACATGGCGGAAGTCGACGCCGCCGGTGAGCGTCATCTGACACCCGATTTGCTTAACGAGGTCGCCGGTGAACGCAGCGCCCGTTTTGATAACAAAGGCGACCGCTATTACGACCTGATCTCTGCCTTGCATAAATCAGTGCGCGGGTCTGCACCGGATGCGGCACTCTACTGGTACGCACGTATTATCACCGCAGGCGGCGACCCGCTGTATGTCGCCCGGCGTTTGCTGGCGATTGCATCTGAAGATGTGGGTAATGCCGACCCTCGCGGTATGCAGGTCGCAATTGCCGCGTGGGACTGCTTTACACGCGTGGGGCCGGCCGAAGGGGAGAGGGCGATTGCTCAGGCTATCGTCTATTTGGCCTGCGCACCGAAAAGCAATGCCGTCTATACGGCATTCAAGGCGGCGATGCGCGATGCCCGTGAAAAGCCGGATTTCGATGTGCCTGACCATTTACGCAATGCGCCTACCGCGCTCATGAAAGAGATGGGGCTAGGTGTCGAGTATCGTTACGCACATGATGAACCCAATGGATATGCGGCTGGCGAGAACTATTTCCCCTCGGAAATGGCGACTACGCAATATTATCATCCAACCTCGCGCGGCTTAGAGGGAAAGATCGGTGAAAAGCTCGCCTGGCTAGCCTCTCAGGATCAAAATAGCCCGACAAAACGCTACCGCTAGCCTACCCGTTGCGGTAAGGTTATCGCCGATGTTTTTCTGCTACAGGGGCCTTCGCAGGCCCGCTGTTATATTTATTTCATCCATAAAAAAGCACAGGACTAGCATGCTTGATCCCAATTTACTGCGTAATGAGCTAGACGCAGTTGCCGAAAAACTATTGGCTCGCCGAGGTTTCAAACTGGACGTTGAGGCGCTGCGTGAACAGGAAGCGCGTCGCAAGGTTCTACAGGTCGAAACAGAAAGTTTGCTGGCAGAACGTAACTCCCGATCGAAAGAGATCGGCGCGGCCAAAGCACGTGGCGAAGACATTGAACCGCTGCGCCGTGAAGTTAACGCATTGGGTGAGAAGCTGGAATCTGCGAAGAAAGAACTCGAACAACTTCAAAACGCGATTCGCGACCTGTCTTTGACGATCCCTAATCTGCCTGATGACTGCGTGCCGTTGGGCAAAGACGAGACCGAAAATCAGGAAATCAGCCGCTGGGGCGAGCCGCGACAGTTGGATTTTGAACCCCGCGATCACGTCGATCTGGGCGAGTTAAACAATGGCTTGAGTATGGCCGACGGCGTAAAGCTGACCGGTTCACGCTTTTCCGTAATGCGTGGACAAATTGCGCGCATGCACCGTGCGCTGGCTCAATTCATGCTGGACCAGCATACCGAGCAACATGGTTATGTAGAAGCCTATGTCCCGTATCTGGTTAACCAGGACTCTCTGTATGGTACCGGCCAGCTGCCGAAGTTTGGTGAAGATCTTTTCCATACCAAACCGTTGTCTGAAGAAGCGGACAGCAGCAATTATGCCTTGATCCCGACGGCGGAGGTGCCGCTGACCAATCTGGTGCGTAATGAAATCCTGGACGAAGAGTCCTTGCCGATCAAAATGACGGCACATACGCCGTGCTTCCGCTCTGAAGCGGGATCCTATGGTCGCGATACTCGCGGTCTGATTCGCGTTCATCAGTTCGATAAAGTCGAAATGGTGCAGATTGTACGTCCTGAAGACTCAATGCAGGCGCTGGAAGAGTTGACCGGACACGCGGAAAAAATTCTGCAGCTACTAAAACTGCCTTATCGTAAAGTACTGCTATGCACGGGCGATATGGGCTTTGGCTCGTGCAAAACCTATGATCTGGAAGTATGGCTTCCTNCGCAGAACACCTATCGTGAAATCTCTTCGTGCTCTAATATGTGGGATTTCCAGGCGCGTCGCATGCAGGCTCGCTGCCGAAACAAGGGGGAGAAGAAACCCCGTCTGGTACACACACTCAACGGTTCTGGTCTGGCTGTAGGGCGTGCGCTTGTCGCCGTGATGGAAAACTATCAGCAGGCTGATGGCCGTATAGAAGTGCCGGAAGTACTCCGTCCTTATATGAACGGACTGGAGTTTATTGGCTAAGCGATTCAAGCCCAGAGAAGCGCCCTTAGGGGGCGCTTTTTTTATGCCTGAACTTTCGCTCTCTAAACACCGTGTGAGGAAGGGCCGCAGTCACCCATAAATTCCATGTGGCGTTAAACGGTCATGGGTGAAAAGCGGTCATCGTTAAATTTGCAGCCAGCCGAGATGCGATCGAATGTGATTGAGACACCCTCTGTTAACAGCATGAACAAATCGTGCTGTCACTCACTTAACACAGATTGACTTTAACTTTGCTGGTGGCATGATGCGCGCAAAATATCTTCTCTCATGGTCATCGACCCATGTTCACCTATACACGCCCGGTCATTTTGCTGCTTAGCGGTCTCCTGCTGCTAACGGTCTGCATTGCTGTGCTCAATACGCTCGTTCCCCTTTGGTTGAATGCTCAACAGCTGTCTGTATGGCAAGTCGGGCTAGTGGGGTCCTCTTACTTCAGTGGCAACCTGATTGGTACGTTGTTGGCTGGAGCCTTGATCCACCGTTTAGGATTCAATCGTTCCTACTACCTTGCGGCTATTCTGCTGGCAATCGCCACCGCGGCTCTGGCGTTGTCTGTCGATTTCTGGAGTTGGTTAGTATGGCGCCTGGTTGCTGGCGTAGGCTGCGCGTTAATATGGGTTGTCGCGGAAAGCGCGCTGCTTTGTAGCGGTCACGCCACTCATCGTGGGCAACTGCTGGCGGCGTACATGATGGCGTACTATCTGGGGAGCGTCGTGGGTCAACTCTTGCTGAGCATGGTCCGAACCGATGTGTTCAGCGTCTTGCCGTGGGCTGTGACGCTGGTCGTACTCAGCGTATTACCGATGCTGTTTGCCCGCCTTTCCCCGCCACAAATCATGACGCATAAGGTGAATGTTTGGCAGATGTTACGTTACCGTACGGCCCGTTTAGGCATTAACGGCTGTGTGATTTCCGGTATCATCTTGGGATCGATGTATGGTCTGATGCCGCTTTATCTTGCCCATCAGGGGATGAGTGACGCTCAGGTCGGTTACTGGATGGCATTGCTGATTAGCGCCGGTATTTTTGGACAATGGCCGGTAGGCAAAATGGCGGACCGCTATGGTCGTCTGATGGTGCTGAGAGTGCTGGTGTTCGCGGTGATCATCGGCTGTATCATGATGCTAGGCTTCAGTCGCTATGCGATGGTGCCGGCGTTATTCATTTTGGGTTGCGCGGCATTTACGCTCTATCCCGTGGCTATGTCCTGGGCCTGCGAGAAAGTGGCGGCGGGAGAGTTGGTAGCGATGAATCAGGCTTTGTTGTTGAGTTACACGATAGGCAGCCTGACGGGACCGAGTTTGGCGGCAATGTTGATGCAGTCATACTCCGACAAATTGCTTTTCGTCCTCATTGGCGCCATTGCTTTCTGTTATCTCGTCATGCTGCTGAAAAAGGCCAATCATCAACACCCCAATCCGCTGGCAGCGGCCTGACGGATTATTCATTGAGCCGGTCATACGCAGACCGGCTTGTGACGACTGTTTAATAAACGACGTGATGACCGTAGCTTTCAAGAATGGATTTAACGCGGTTCATCGTTTCCGCCTTCGGTGGTTTAACGCCATCCAATTGGTATTCCTCACCCATAGCGACCCATTTGTGTTTACCTAGTTCGTGGTAGGGCAGGAGTTCAATCTTCTCGATATTACCCATTTCTTGGGTGAATTCTCCCAGCATATGTGCTGACTTATCGTCATCGGACCAACCGGGCACGACCACATATCGAATCCATGTTCTCTGGTTACGTTTGGCGAGGTAGCGTGCGAATTCCAGCGTACGATGATTGGAAACGCCGACCAGATTTTGGTGGATGGTATCGTCAAGCTGTTTCAAGTCCAGCATCACCAAATCGGTGGCATCCAGCAGTTCGTCAATAACCGGATCGTAACGACGAACAAATCCATTGGTATCAAGACAGGTGTTAATACCCTGTTCCTGACAGGCGCGAAACCAATCGCGAACGAATTCCGCTTGCAGAATAGCTTCACCNCCGGAGGCCGTCACGCCGCCGCCGGAAGCATTCATGTAATGACGATAGGTGACCACCTCTTTCATCAGTTCTTCTACCGTAATCTCTTTACCGCCGTGAGTATCCCAGGTGTCACGGTTGTGGCAGTAGAGACAGCGCATCAAACATCCCTGGAAGAAGACGATGAAGCGAATGCCTGGACCGTCGACGGTTCCACAGGATTCGAAAGAGTGAATACGACCAATTACTGACATTGCGAGGTTTCTCCGGGTTGGGCCGAACAATAGCGGCCAGCTGGGGCGCAGAATGACGTCATTGTGCATGGAATACATCATGATGACGCTGCGTCGAATCTGTTTTGGCAGCCCTCCCTGGTAAACGGTCACAGCGGGCTGACAAAACAGGCTCGGAATACTCCGGCGAAGCGGTGAAAAAAGGCCCCACAGAGTGGAGCCTTTATTTTACGCCTTTCCAGGCAGACATGATAATTAGATGGACTGCGTGAAAGTACGCGTAATCACGTCCTGCTGCTGTTCTTTGGTCAGCGAGTTAAAGCGCACTGCGTAACCAGAGACGCGGATGGTCAACTGCGGATATTTTTCCGGGTTTTCCATAGCGTCGAGCAACATTTCACGGTTCATCACGTTCACGTTCAGGTGCTGACCACCTTCTACGTTGTTGGATGCTTCGTGGTGGAAGTAACCGTCCATCAGGCCTGCCAGATTGGCTTTACGAACATCGTCGTCTTTACCCAGAGCGTTCGGCACGATAGAGAAGGTATAGGAGATACCATCTTTAGCGTAAGCGAACGGCAGTTTGGCGACAGAAGTCAGAGAAGCGACAGCCCCTTTTTGGTCACGACCGTGCATCGGGTTAGCACCTGGTCCAAATGGGGCGCCAGCGCGACGACCATCCGGCGTGTTACCCGTTTTCTTACCGTATACCACGTTGGAGGTGATGGTCAGTACGGACTGAGTCGGGACGGCGCCGCGGTAAGTGTTCAGCTTCTGAATTTTCTTCATGAAGCGTTCAACCAGGTCACAGGCCAGGTCGTCTACGCGCGGATCGTTGTTACCGAACTGCGGGTATTCGCCTTCAATGTCAAAGTCGATAGCCAGGCCGTCTTCGTCACGGACAGGTTTTACTTTGGCGTATTTGATAGCGGACAGGGAGTCAGCCGCAACAGACAGACCGGCGATGCCGCATGCCATGGTGCGATATACATCACGGTCGTGCAGCGCCATCAGAGAGGCTTCGTAGCTGTACTTGTCATGCATATAGTGAATGATATTCAGCGCGGTGACGTACTGTTTAGCCAGCCAGTCCATGAAGTGATCCATGCGTTCCATGACTTCGTCGAAGTTCAGGGTTTCGCTCATGATCGGTGCAGATTTCGGGCCAACCTGCATCTTCATTTTTTCGTCCATACCACCGTTGATGGCATACAGCATGGTTTTCGCCAGGTTGGCGCGCGCGCCGAAGAACTGCATCTGTTTGCCCACAACCATCGGGCTAACGCAACAGGCGATGGCGTAGTCGTCATTGTTAAAGTCAGGGCGCATCAGATCATCATTCTCGTACTGCAGAGAAGAGGTATCGATGGAGACTTTAGCCGCGTATTTTTTGAAGTTTGACGGCAGTTTTTCAGACCACAGGATGGTCATGTTCGGTTCCGGAGACGGCCCCATGGTGTAGAGGGTGTTCAGGAAACGGAAGCTGGTTTTGGTGACCAGCGTACGGCCATCCAGGCCCATACCGGCCAGAGATTCCGTTGCCCAAATCGGGTCGCCGGAGAACAGCTCATCGTATTCAGGGGTACGCAGGAAGCGAACCATACGCAGTTTCATGACCAGATGGTCGATCAGTTCCTGAGCGTCCTGTTCGGTGATTTTGCCCGCTTTGAGGTCGCGTTCGATGAAGATATCCAGGAAGGTAGAAACACGACCGAAGGACATCGCGGCGCCGTTCTGAGACTTAACGGCAGCCAGGTAACCGAAGTAGGTCCACTGTACGGCTTCCTGAGCGGTCGTTGCCGGAGCAGAGATATCACAACCATATTTGGCTGCCATTTCTTTGATCTGTCCCAGAGCGCGATGCTGTTCAGCGATTTCTTCACGCAGACGGATAGTTGATTCCAGATCTTCGCCGTTTTCCAGTTTGCTCTGCAGAGAGCTGAACTGTGCGAATTTCTCTTTCATCAGGTAGTCGATACCGTACAGCGCAACGCGACGGTAGTCACCGATGATACGGCCACGGCCATACGCATCCGGCAGACCGGTCAGAACACCGGATTTACGGCAACGCAGGATGTCCGGGGTATAAACGTCAAACACGCCCTGGTTGTGCGTTTTACGGTATTCGGTGAAGATTTTTTTCAGTTCCGGATCCAGCTCGCGGTTGTATGCCTTGCAAGAACCTTCAACCATCTTAATGCCGCCGAAGGGGATAAGTGCGCGTTTCAACGGAGCATCAGTCTGCAGACCAACCACTTTTTCAAGCTTGCTATCGATGTAGCCCGCGTCATGTGAGGTGATAGTGGCAGCAAGATCGGTATCGAAATCAACAGGCGCATGAGTGCGGTTTTCCTGTTTGATGCCTTCCATGACTTTATCCCACAGCGCGCTGGTCGCAGGAGTAGCGCCCGCCAGGAAAGACTCATCGCCTTCATACGGCGTGTAGTTTTTCTGGATGAAGTCGCGAACATTGACTTCATTCTGCCATTCACCTTTGCTAAAACCATGCCATGCATTGGCTAATTTTTCATTCAGATCGGTCATTTTACACCTACCTTTTGTATGGATTTTTAAAACCCGATGTTGCGGCCGATAACACCCTAGTGCTTGTCTCCACCGCGCAAATAAATAACCCAATAAGTTAAGCCTACCAACAACCCGCCCCCAATGATGTTGCCGATAGTGACCGGGATCAGGTTATCGACAATAAAATTGTGGATGGTCAGGTGTTCGAATTGGCTCGGCGCCATCCCAATGGCATGCCAGAACTCTTCCGAAGCGAAGTTTTTAATCACAATTCCCATGGGAATCATGAACATGTTTGCAATGCTATGCTCAAAGCCGCTGGCCACGAACATGGCTACCGGCAAAACCATGACCAGACATTTGTCGAGCAGGGTACGGCCGGAGTAACTCATCCAGACGGCCAGACAGACCATCAGATTTGCCAGAATGCCGAGGCTCAGCGCTTCAGTGAACGTATGCTCCAGCTTGTGATTCGCTGTCTGCAGAACATTCAAGCCCCATGCGCCGTTAGCGACCGTGTGTTCGCCCGAGAACCAAATCAGCGCAACAAAGATCAGCGCTCCCACCAGGTTCCCAAAATAAACGTTCACCCAGTTACAGCTTAACTGACGCCAAGTAATGCGGTCGCTGGCCTTAGCCACAAGAATCAACACGGTGGACGTAAACAAATCTGCGCCGCAGACCACCACTAGCATCAGCCCTAGAGAAAAGCAGATACCGCCGATCAGCTTGGCCATGCCGAAAGGCATAGTGGCTGACCCGGTCGTGGCAGTGATGTAGAAAACAAATGCGATGGAGATGAAAACTCCCGCACATATCGCGAGGGAAAATGTAGTAAGCGGTTTTTTTGTCGCTTTATAGACACCTGCATCTTCAGCAACTTTTGCCATTGCTGTCGGTAGTAGCAGAGTAAAGGGGTTGTCAGCTTTCACACTAACTCTCTCTTAAAGTTTATCAGCGCAGTGATATTAACAAAGCATATTAATGCGAAATTTGATATGGATCATAACGGCGGGTACTTNGTGGGTATTGGACCGTCTGTTATGCGATGAAATTTAGGTTAACCGAATGATTTTTAACGAAAAAATATTTTTTAAAAAATATAAAAAACGTTTAATCGGATACATTGAAATAGGTGTTTTTTATTAAAAAACCGCGCTTATATCGTAATTATAGCGGTTAAGTTCATCGCCATCAGTCGAAATTTAACCAACCAGTAACATCGAAAATAATATCCATAATTAAATTAAGGTGTTAGAAAAAAATAACCCTAGCTCAATCAAAAATAATATTGACTGATGAAAAACGGAAACCGGGGTGAACAGCCGCGGGGAGTGTAAAGCATTGTTGCAGCAATGGGAATCCATCAGAGTGTAAATATATACCCAACTAATAAAAAACGGGATCATGTTGAGACACGGCAAGCATAAGCTTGCCGTACTGATAGGACGGTTAAGACTGCCAGTGTTTACGTTTGGCCTGTTGCAGCTTTTCATAGGCCGCCAGCAGAGACTGATGAGCTGGCAAAGCGGTCAGAGAGGCATCGACAGAGAAAAGCTTATAGAAGCAGGATTCGCCCGCGATGGCCGCGCTGGCATCTTCAACAGTATTCTGGCCGTACATCTTAACTAACGCATCGTAATACTGTGCCGCCTCTCTTTCCGGTTCCAGCGCTAGTTCCAAGAGGGTTTGCAGGCAGCGATAATAGTTGCTGTGTTCCTGGCTGAAGACAGACTGGTTGAAATCCCGTGACCATTCGACCCAGTTTAGCGCCTGTTCCAGATCGCCGCCCGCCAGCGCGAGCATGGATTTAAGTTCTCCGATTCGCAGCGTGAACCAGCCGTTATCTTTGCCGGTCGCGATACCTAACAGTTCGCGTACGCGGGTGAAGTCGTCCAGCCCTTCGTCGTCGAGTTGTTGCAGCAGCCCCAGATACTCTTCCTGTTCTAATTGACTGTCAGGCAAAGTCAGTAAGGTCTCGCGCAAATGCGCGCCCATGCTGTTATTGGCCAGCAGGAGGTCTTCGGCGGGATAAATATCTGAGATGCCGGGTACCAAAATACGGCAGGCGTAAACGGAGAGATGCTCATAATCAGCGATATACACCTCTGCGTCTTCCGTCCGGAAGATGTCCATCAGCGTCGCCAATTCCTGCTCGGTCGTACCGCTGAAATCCCAGTCGCTAAAGGCGTAATCGGACTCGTCTTTAAAGAGATCCCAGGAGATCAAACCGCTGGAGTCGATGAAGTGCGTCTCCAGGTTTGTGTGCTCGGCGACTTCATCATTGTCGAACGTCGGCGGGGTAAAGACATCCAGATCTTTCAACCCGCGNCCCTGCAACAGCTCCGTCACAGTGCGCTCCAGCGCGACGCCGAAGTTAGGGTGCGCGCCGAACGAAGCGAAGCAGGTGCCGTTGGCCGGGTTGAACAACACCACGCAGATCACCGGGTATTTTCCGCCCAGAGAGGCGTCAAAGGCGAAAATCGGGAAACCTTCCTGCTCTAACGTGGTGATGGCTTCGACAACGCCGGGATAGCGGGACAGCACATCCGCCGGAATTTTCGGCAGGCTAATGGCTTCCGCGATGATTTTGTTCTTAACATAGCGCTCGAACACTTCGGAAAGTCCCTGAACGCGCGCTTCGTTAGCGCTGTTGCCAGCAGACATCCCGTTGGAAACATACAGATTGCCGATAATGTTGACCGGAATATAAACCGTCTGAAGATCGGACTGGCGCGTGAAAGGCAGCGCGCAGATACCGCGTTCGGCGTTGCCGGACTGCAGATCGATAAGGNCGCTCGCGGCCAGTTCCTGTTCAGGATTGTAGAAAGCGTGCAGCCGCTCGTCGAGGATGCCGTCGGGCAGCGTATCGTCCTCTGGCAGGGCGAACCATTTTTCGTCCGGATAATGGACGAAGTCACCGTGAGCGAGGGTTTGGCCCAGATAGAAATCGGCGAAGAAATAGTTGGTGGACAGACGCTCGAAATACTCGCCAAGCGCGGAAGCCAACGCCGCTTTTTTCGTTGAGCCTTTACCGTTGGTAAAACATAACGCGCAATCACGGTCGCGGATATGGACAGACCAGACGTTAGGCACCGGATTCAGCCAAGAAGCTTCTTCGATATTGAACCCCAGGTCTTGGAGCTGCTGTTGAAAACGGGCGATGGAGTCTTCCAGGGCGGCGTCTTTGCCTGGGATAAACGTTTGGGTCATGTTGCTCACTCGGTTGTTTTTTTGCAAAAAAGGCATGATACGGCCTTTTATGCGCCGACTCTATTTATTCTCTGTAACAGGCGGGCAACAGGTGGAAGGACGGCATCGGCTCGCGGTTGGCAACGTTTTCGGCAACCGGGGTGAATAAGCGTTGCAGGCGCGAATAACGAGTGATAAAACCAATAATCAAGCAAAACCAGCGACAACTCAGGTCGCCATTTTTTTTATATTTTAGACAGAATGTGGTGAGGGGAAATGACTCAGGTTTTTAATTTTAGCGCCGGTCCGGCGATGCTGCCGACCGATGTATTGCGTCAAGCGCAACAGGAATTGTGTAACTGGCAGGGGCTGGGGACGTCAGTGATGGAAATCAGCCACCGTAGCAAAGAATTTATCCGGGTCGCCACCGAGTCAGAACAGGATCTGCGCGATCTCCTCAATATCCCCTCCAACTATAAAGTCCTTTTTTGCCACGGCGGGGCGCGTGCGCAATTTGCGGCGGTGCCGATGAACTTGTTGGGCGACAATCACAAAGCTGACTATATCGATGGCGGTTATTGGGCCCACAGCGCCATTAATGAAGCGCAGAAATATGGCACGCCTAACGTCATTGACGTGAAAACGCGCGTGGATGGCCTGCGGGCAGTAAAACCAATGCGCGAGTGGGCGCTGTCGGACGATGCCGCTTTTGTCCATTACTGCCCGAATGAAACCATCGACGGCATGGCCATCGAAGAGCAGCCTGAGTTCGGCGACAAAGTTGTGGTGGCCGACTACTCCTCAAGCATTCTGTCCCGCGCCATTGATGTGACTCGCTACGGCGTAATCTATGCTGGCGCACAGAAAAACATCGGTCCTGCCGGCCTGACGCTGGTGATTGTACGCGACGACTTGCTGGGTAAATCTCGCCGGGAATTACCGTCTATGCTGGATTACAAAATTCTGGCCGACAACGATTCCATGTATAATACGCCGCCGACATTTGCCTGGTATCTCTCCGGGCTGGTGTTTAAATGGCTCAAAGCGCAGGGCGGGTTGGTCGAGATGGAGAAGAAGAATCAGGCCAAGGCCGAGCTGCTTTACTCCGCCATCGATCGCAGTGATTTCTATAGCAACGATGTAGCGGCATCCAACCGCTCCCGCATGAATGTGCCTTTCCTGCTGGCGGATGCCGCGCTGGACAGCGTATTTCTGCAAGAAGCGCAGAGCGCTGGCCTGCATGCGTTGAAAGGGCACCGTGCCGTTGGCGGCATGCGTGCATCCATCTATAATGCGATGCCCCTGGAAGGCGTGAAGGCCTTGACCGAGTTTATGGCTGATTTCGAACGTCGCCACGGCTGATACCGCATCATGCGGCCGTGGTCGCTCTATATAAAAACCCCGGTCTGATACCGGGGTTTTTATATCAATATTTTGGAGACAACAATTCTCATGCAGGAATCCCTGACCCTACAACCCGTAAAACGTGTTAACGGCACGATCAATCTCCCTGGTTCGAAAAGCGTATCCAACCGCGCGTTGCTATTGGCGGCGCTGGCGGAAGGCACGACGCGCTTAACCAACTTGCTGGATAGCGATGACGTACGTCACATGCTGAATGCGCTCAAGGCGTTAGGCGTCAGCTATCAATTGTCTGCGGACCGTACCCAGTGCGACATCGTGGGACTAGGCCATCCGTTTCATGTCAGTGAGCCGCTCGAATTGTTCCTTGGAAATGCCGGAACTGCGATGCGTCCGCTGGCTGCCGCGTTGTGCCTAAGCGAAGGGGATATCGTCCTGACAGGCGAACCGCGCATGAAAGAGCGTCCCATCGGTCACCTCGTAGATTCTCTGCGTCAGGGTGGCGCGCGCATCGACTATCTGGAGCAGGAAAACTATCCGCCGCTGCGTTTGCGCGGTGGTTTCCAGGGCGGCGATATTACGGTGGACGGCAGCGTATCGAGTCAGTTCCTGACGGCGTTGCTGATGATGTCGCCGCTGGCGCCTCAGGATACGCGTATCAGTATCAAGGGTGATTTGGTTTCCAAGCCGTACATCGACATCACCTTGCATATGATGGAATCGTTCGGCATCACCGTTGAAAATAAGGGATATCAAACGTTCCAGGTTGCGGGGCAACAGCGCTATCGTTCTCCGGGTGATTATTTGGTGGAAGGGGATGCGTCCTCTGCATCCTATTTTCTGGCTGCCGGCGCCATTCGGGGCGGAGTGGTGCGAGTGACTGGCGTAGGTCGCCACAGCGTTCAGGGCGATGTTCGTTTTGCCGATGTGCTGGAAAAAATGGGGGCGATTATCCGTTGGGGCGATGACTACATCGAATGCGAGCGCAATGCGCTACATGCGATCGACATGGACATGAACCATATTCCCGACGCGGCCATGACCATCGCTACTACGGCCCTGTTTGCGGAGGGAGGCACTACCACGCTGCGCAATATCTACAACTGGCGCGTCAAGGAGACCGATCGTTTAGCCGCGATGGCCACCGAGTTGCGTAAAGCCGGCGCTGAAGTAGAAGAAGGGCATGACTATATCCGCATCACTCCGCCGAAACAGCTGACGTCAGCTGAAATCGGTACGTATAACGACCACCGCATGGCGATGTGTTTCTCGTTATTGGCATTATCTGATACGCCGGTAACGATCCTCGACCCTAAATGCACGGCGAAAACCTTCCCCGATTATTTTGAACAATTGGCCAGACTGAGTCAGTTTGCTTAATGCCTCTGCTTTCAGGGGGGGCGCTTACCTCCCTGAATAGTTTTATTCGCTATTTGTATAAGAATTCGCCGAATATTTAGCAGGTGCAAGCCTTTTATTTAATGTTTATCGCTATGTCGGCGTATAATAGCTGACTTTATTGTCTACAATGGCACGAAGATTTTCCCTGTGTGAAGGAGAAGAACATGGCGGTGACTGCACCGGTAATTACGGTTGACGGGCCGAGTGGCGCGGGTAAAGGCACGCTATGCAAGGCATTAGCGGAAGCGTTGCACTGGAATCTGTTGGATTCAGGCGCTATCTATCGCGTATTGGCGCTGGCGGCTTTGCATCACCAGGTGGATATCCACTCTGAAGAAGCGTTGGTGCCGCTGGCGACGCACCTTGATGTCCGTTTCGTTCCCGAAGACGGGCAGTTGAAAGTCGTACTGGAAGGTGAAGACGTCAGTCTGGCAATTCGCACTGAAGAAGTGGGCAACACGGCGTCGCAGACAGCGGCATTTCCCCGCGTACGTGAGGCGCTGCTGCGGCGTCAACGCGCTTTTCGCGAAGCGCCCGGCCTCATTGCCGATGGACGGGATATGGGAACCGTCGTCTTTCCCGATGCGGCCGTGAAGATTTTTCTCGACGCCAGCGCGGAAGAGCGTGCGCAACGCCGCATGCTGCAGTTGCAGGAGAAAGGCTTTAGTGTTAACTTTGAACGTCTTTTATCCGAGATTAAAGAACGCGNCGATCGCGATCGTAATCGAGCCGTAGCACCGTTGGTGCCGGCGCCGGAAGCCCTGGTGCTGGACTCGACCGAGATGTCGTTAAATGAAGTGGTTGAAAGGGCGCTGGCTTATGTAAGTCAAAAGCTGGGTCCGGCAAACCAATAAATAATCCCACCTCGCTGTAAGGATGCGTAGCGAGGTATGTGAAACAGCCCCATCGAGCAGGATGCCAGATGGACGTTAAATTAAGAAACCCTAAGATTATCAACATGACTGAATCTTTTGCTCAACTCTTTGAAGAATCCCTGAAAGAAATCGAAACCCGTCCGGGTTCCATCGTTCGCGGTGTTGTTGTTGCTATCGACAAAGATGTCGTACTGGTTGACGCCGGTCTGAAATCTGAGTCCGCCATTCCGGCTGAGCAGTTCAAGAACGCGCAGGGCGAAATTGAAATTCAGGTTGGCGATGAAGTTGACGTTGCACTGGACGCTGTCGAAGACGGCTTCGGCGAAACGCTGCTGTCTCGTGAGAAAGCTAAGCGTCACGAAGCATGGCTGATGCTGGAAAAAGCTTACGAAGAAGCTGCGACTGTTACTGGTGTTATCAACGGTAAAGTTAAAGGTGGTTTCACCGTTGAGCTGAACGGTATTCGTGCGTTCCTGCCTGGCTCCCTGGTAGACGTGCGTCCGGTACGTGACACGCTGCACCTGGAAGGCAAAGAGCTTGAGTTCAAAGTGATCAAGCTGGACCAGAAACGTAACAACGTTGTGGTTTCCCGCCGTGCAGTTATCGAATCCGAAAACAGCGCAGAGCGCGATCAGCTGCTGGAAAACCTGCAGGAAGGCATGGAAGTTAAAGGTATCGTTAAGAACCTCACTGACTACGGTGCATTCGTTGATCTGGGCGGCGTTGACGGCCTGCTGCACATCACTGACATGGCTTGGAAACGCGTTAAGCATCCGAGCGAAATCGTCAACGTTGGCGATGAAATCAACGTTAAGGTGCTCAAATTCGACCGCGAACGTACCCGTGTCTCTCTGGGTCTGAAACAGCTGGGCGAGGATCCTTGGGTTGCTATCGCTAAACGTTACCCGGAAAGCACTCGTCTGACGGGTCGCGTAACCAACCTGACTGACTATGGCTGCTTCGTTGAAATCGAAGAAGGCGTTGAAGGTCTGGTTCACGTTTCCGAAATGGATTGGACCAACAAAAACATCCATCCGTCTAAAGTGGTCAACGTGGGCGACGTGGTTGAAGTTATGGTTCTGGATATCGACGAAGAACGTCGTCGTATCTCCCTGGGCCTGAAACAGTGCAAATCCAACCCGTGGCAGCAGTTCGCTGAAACCCACAACAAGGGTGACCGCGTAGAAGGTAAGATCAAGTCTATCACTGACTTCGGTATCTTCATCGGTCTGGACGGCGGCATTGACGGTCTGGTTCACCTGTCCGACATCTCCTGGAACGTCGCTGGCGAAGAAGCTGTTCGCGAGTACAAGAAAGGCGACGAAATCGCTGCCGTTGTCCTGCAGGTTGATGCAGAGCGTGAGCGCATCTCCCTGGGCGTTAAACAGCTGGCTGAAGATCCGTTCAACAACTACCTGTCTATGAACAAGAAAGGTGCGATTGTTACGGGTAAAGTTACTGCCGTTGACGCTAAAGGTGCTACAGTTGAATTAGCTGATGGCGTTGAAGGTTACCTGCGTGCTTCTGAAGCCGCGCGTGACCGCGTTGAAGACGCAACTCTGGTTCTGAGCGTTGGCGATTCCGTTGAAGCGAAGTACACCGGTGTTGACCGTAAGAATCGCGTAGTTAGCCTGTCTGTTCGTGCTAAAGACGAAGCTGACGAGAAAGATGCAATCGCTTCTGTTAACAACAAACAGGACGAAAGCAACTTCTCCAATGCAATGGCTGAAGCTTTCAAAGCAGCTAAAGGCGAATAATCACGGTGGACCGGGTGGCGCCATGCCGCCCGGNCTCAAACGGTAGTAAGTTACTATGGTTTTTAAGAGACCATATACTTGGAGGAACTATGACCAAGTCTGAGCTTATTGAAAGACTTGCTGGACAGCAATCTCATATCCCGGCCAAGTTGGTCGAGGACGCGGTGAAAGAGATGCTCGAGCAGATGGCGAGTACGCTGGCAGAAGGCGATCGTATTGAGATCCGTGGGTTCGGCAGTTTCTCACTTCACTACCGTGCACCGCGTGTCGGACGTAACCCGAAGACAGGTGAAAAGGTGGAACTTGAAGGTAAATACGTTCCTCATTTCAAACCTGGCAAGGAACTGCGCGATCGTGCGAATATCTACGGCTGATTAACGGTTGTAGTTAAACGCCCTCTTGCGCGGCATTACGTGCAACAGACAGCTAAGTAAAAATTCTAAAAGGCGCCCTTAAAAGGCGCCTTTTTTCTATCTGAGATTCGGCCCACTAGCTTATCTCTATCATTATTAATGATTGTGGGGCGAGTGACTTGAATAAATCTATCGGTCATCACTAATCGTCAGAGGTATGCCAGAAAGACTCAGGCGAAACGACCAGCCATGGCAACGTCAAGCGACGTGGTCTGAGTGGCAGCCTCTGTGAGGGGAAAAGGGAAAGCGGCAGCGGCGGCGAATGTACGGCGCAGTGTACTGAGGCATCATATAGCCGATATGCAGCGTTTTTGAGACGTCAAAGGTGTAGACCATTAAACATCCTCAGAAATGATGAGGAGCAGGGCTGACGCACGTGCCGGATGCTTTAAAACCGGGACCTCGGCGAGGACAATTAGCTCGGTGTGTGATAAGGCGAACTAAGCCGATTTGGGTGACATGCAGACAGCGGCTGGCGTCGCTATCGGGGATGTACACGCGAATTTCGAGATGTGGGTCACCCCAGCGACTCCAGGGGTGACCCACGTAGAGGGGCGATTACTGGGTATGACGTTGTTGCAGACAGCCTATAATGGTCGCCAGATCCAAGTCCTGATCCTGAAGCAGTACCAGCAGGTGGTACATCAAATCGGAGGCTTCGTTGGTCAATTCCTCCCTGTCATGTACCGTTGCGGCCAGCGCAGTCTCCAATCCTTCTTCGCCGACTTTTTGTGCGATACGCTTCGTGCCGCTGGCATACAGCCGCGCGGTGTAGGAACTTTCCGGATCGGCGCTCTTGCGGCTGGCTAACAGCTGTTCCAGCTCAAACAGAAACTGCCATTGGCTGGCGGCCGGTGCGAAGCAGCTGCTTGTGCCGGTATGGCAGGTAGGGCCAACCGGATTGGCCAGAACCAGCAGGGTATCGTTATCACAGTCCGGCGTGATGGAGACGACGTTCAGGACATTGCCTGAGGTTTCGCCTTTGGTCCACAGTCGGTTTTTGGTGCGGGAGAAAAAGGTGACTTTTCCTGTTTCTTCGGTCGACTGCAGTGCTTGCGGATTCATATAACCCAGCATCAGCACTTCGCCGGAGACGGCATGTTGTACGATAGCTGGCAGCATGCCGTTGGTTTTTTCCCAGTCTAACTGGCTTCTTTGTTGTTCTGTTAACACACCCGGATCTCCACGCCTTGTTGCTTGAGGAACTGTTTTAGTTCGCCAATATTAATGATTTGTTTATGGAAGACAGATGCCGCCAGCGCGCCATCGACGCGTGCATTCTGAAATGCTTCCAGAAAATGCTCGCGAGCGCCGGCGCCGCCGGAGGCGATCAATGGCACCTGACAGACGTCTCGTACCTGCCGCAGTTGTTCCAGATCGTAGCCGTTGCGGACGCCGTCCTGGTTCATCATGTTGAGAACAATTTCACCTGCGCCGAGCTTCTGAACTTCCTGAACCCAGTCCAGCGTCTCCCACTGAGTGACGCGGGTGCGATTTTCGTCGCCGGTGTATTGATTAACATGATAACGCCCGGTGTCGGCATCATGCCAGGTATCAATCCCGACCACGATGCATTGGACGCCGAAGCGGTCGGCCAATCGGGAAATCAACGTCGGGTCGGCCAGCGCCGGCGAGTTGATGGAAATTTTATCCGCGCCGAACGACAGGATCTGGGCGGCTTCTTCCAGACTTTTGATACCGCCGGCTACGCAGAAGGGGATATCGATCACTTCTGCCACGCGAGAGACCCAGGTTTTATCCACGACGCGGCCGTCGGAAGACGCCGTAATATCGTAGAACACCAGTTCGTCCGCGCCTTCTTGCGCATAGCGCTGCGCTAGAGGAACGATATCGCCAATAATTTCGTGGTTGCGGAATTGAACGCCTTTGACCACCTGCCCGTCACGAACGTCGAGACAGGGAATTATCCGTTTTGCCAGCATGCAATGGCCTCCGCTACGTTAAATTTTCCTTCCAGCAGGGCGCGACCCACGATGACGCCTTGCACGCCGCTGCCGCGCAACGAGTCGATATCTGCCAGAGAGCCAATACCGCCGGAAGCCTGAAACGCCACCTGCGGATATTGCTGGCTGATCTCTCGATAAAGATCGACGTTTGAGCCCTGCAACGTGCCGTCGCGTGAAATATCGGTGCACAGCACGTGACGCAAACCGAACGGCAGAAAGCGCTCGACGGTCTGCTCCAGCGTGATCCCCGAATTCTCCTGCCAACCGCTGATCGCCACATTTTTGACGCCGTCGGCATCAATACGCACGTCCAGCGCCAGTACTAATGCCTCGGCGCCGTAACGGGTAAACCACGACTGCACCAATTCCGGTTCTTTTACCGCGGTGGAGCCGATGACGACGCGGCGGGCGCCGGCTTCCAACAGGGCTTCTACGTCCTGCTCGGTGCGGATACCGCCGCCGACCTGTACCGGCACGGAGACGCCTGCCAACAGCGTTTTCAGCAGAGGGATCTGACGAGCGGCCGGGTCTTTCGCCCCGGTTAAATCAACCAGATGCAGCACCTGTGCGCCTTGCTGCTGATAATCCTGCAGGCGAGGAAGCGGATCGCTGCCGTATTGCCGCTGCTGTCCGTAATCGCCCTGATGCAAACGGACAACCTGCCCGTCGATCAAGTCTAAAGCGGGAATAATCATGACCGTTTACATCTCCAGAAAGTTTTTCATCAACTGCGCGCCGGCGGCGCCGGAACGTTCCGGGTGGAACTGCACGCCATAGAAGTTCTCTTTTTGCACGGCCGCCGTAAAGGCGTCGCCGTATTGAGCCTGAGCGATGGTATCGGCGCAGACCGGCATAGCGTAGCTGTGCACGAAGTAGAAGTAAGCGTCTTCAGGAATGTCGCGGAACAGGCGGTGACCCGCCTGTGGCGTCAATTGATTCCATCCCATGTGCGGCAGAGGCAGGCCTTTGTCTTCCATTTTCAACACGGGCGCATCCACGATGCCCAGGGTGTCGATGCCACCGTTCTCATCGCTGGCGCTGCCAAGAAGCTGCATACCTAAACAGATGCCCAAAACGGGCTGGGTGCAGGCCTTGATCAGGTCGATCAGATCGCGTTCTCTCAACTGATTCATCGCGGCCTGTGCCGTACCGACGCCCGGTAGAAACAGTTTATCGGCGTGTAATACCACGNCCGACTCGCGGCTGATGACCGGATCATAGCCCAGACGTTTCACCGCATAGGCGACGGAGGACAAATTGGCACAGCCGGTATCCAGAATCACCACGTCCATTACAGTACTCCTTTCGAACTCGGCAGCGTATCGCCTTCAACCCGAATAGCCTGACGCAGCGCGCGGCCAAAAGCTTTAAACAAGCTTTCGACGCGGTGGTGGTCGTTGCGGCCTTTGGTCTTGAGGTGCAACGTGCAAGCCATCGCATAAGACAGCGAACGGAAGAAGTGTTCGACCATTTCCGTGCTCAGATCGCCCACGCGCTGATAGTTAAATTCCGCTTTATATTCCAAGTGCGGGCGACCGGAGATATCCAGCGCACAGCGAGCCAGACATTCGTCCATCGGCAGCACGAAACCGAAGCGGCCGATACCGCGTTTATCGCCCAGCGCCTTATTCAATGCTTCGCCCAGCGCCAACGCGGTATCTTCTACCGTGTGGTGGTCGTCGATGTACAGATCGCCTTTGACTTCAACCTGCATGCGGAAGCCGCCATGAGTGGCGATCTGGTCCAGCATGTGGTCGAAGAAGCCGACGCCAGTGCTGATTTTGCTCTCTCCCTCACGGTCAAGCCAGACGTTGACGTCGATGGCCGTTTCGCGCGTCACCCGGCTGNCGTGCGCGTGCCGATCGCGGCGGGTCAGCTGGGCGACGATATCAGCCCAGTTCAGCCCGTCTCGCTGGTAGCGCAGACCGGTGATCCCCAGGTTTTTCGCCAGTTCGATATCCGTTTCCCGATCGCCGATGACATAGCTGTTGCCGCTGTCCATCACGTTGTCTTTCAGGAACGCGTCAACCAGCGCCGTTTTCGGTTTGCGGCAGTCACAGTTGTCGGACGGCAGGTGCGGGCAGATCAGCACACGTTCGAAGGCAATTCCCTGAGAGGAGAAGATCTGCATCATCAGATCATGTGGCGGATCAAAGTCTTCCTGCGGGAAGCAGGCGGTGCCCAGTCCATCCTGATTCGTGATCATCACCAGTTTAAAGCCAGCCTTTTGCAGCGCCAGCAGCGAAGGAATGACATTCGGCTCCAGCGCCAGTTTGTCCAGCCGGTCGACCTGATAATCCTCAGGCGGCTCGGCGATCAGCGTGCCGTCACGGTCGATAAAAAGGTATTTCAATCCCACAATCGTTCCTCAAGATTAAGCGGTGGTGATGCCGGAAAGCGCCTGCAGGGCAGCGATAACGCGTTCGCATTCGTAGCGGGTGCCGACGGTAATTCGCAGGCAGCCGGCCAGCCCGGGCTGTTTATTTTGGTCGCGCAGAATAATGCCTTGCTCCCACAGCGATTTAAACACCTGGGTCGTCGGGTCGAACTTCACCAGCAGGTAGTTGCTTTCGCTGGGGAAAACGGATTCCACGCAGTCGAGCGGCCGCAGCGCGTCGGCCAGCCAGCGACGGTTTTCCAGTATCCCGGCGACGTTTTTCTTCATTTTGGCGATACCCGCGTCGCTCAACGCCTGAGCGGCGATGTCCGCGACCGGCAAAGAGAGCGGATAGGGGGCAATCACCTTCAACAGCAGCTGAATAACGTCTTCGTTCGCCAGCGTGAAGCCGCAGCGCAGCCCTGCCAGCGCGAATGCTTTGGACAACGTGCGCAGGATCACCAGATGAGGATAGTCTGCCAGCCAACTGACGGTAGACGCCTCCGGGCAGAACTCGATGTAGGCTTCGTCGATAACGACCAGCGCCTTGTCCTGCGTCAGTTCTAGCAGGCGGCGCAGATCTTCCGGGTTGACCAGGTTGCCCGTCGGGTTATTCGGGCTGCAAACGTAGATCACCTTGACGTTGTCGAGCTGACGTTCGATCGAGTCCATATCCAGCTGCCAGTCAGCGGTGCTCTGCGCCATGCGGCGTTCGACACCAAATGTTTCGGCGCTGACCGCGTACATGCCATAGGTCGGCGGGCAGAATAGAATGGCATCTTTGCCGGGTTCGCAGAAGGCGCGGATCAACAGTTCGATGCCCTCATCCGCCCCACGGCTAGTCAGCACCTGCTCCGGCCGGACGCCCGCATAGGCCGCGTAGCGTTCGATAACCTGTTTCGGCTGGCATTCCGGATAACGGTTCAGCGTCGGCAGCGTGAGCTGGTATTCCGGCTCCTGAGGATATTCGTTGGCGTTTAGCCAGACGTCGCCGCTGCCGCCCAGTCGGCGGGCCGACAGGTAGGGCGTCAACTGACGGACGTTTTCACGTGCCAGATTGTCGATGCTCATGCTTGCTCCTTTAGGGCGGCGACGCGCAGGGAGACGGCGTTTTTGTGGGCGGTCAGCTGTTCTGCCTGCGCCATCACCTCGATCGCGGGCGCCAGCGCGAGCAGGCCCTGCGGCGTTAATTGCTGAACGGTCATCCGTTTCTGGAAGTCCGCCAGACCTAAACTGGAGTAGGNGGCGGTATAACCGTAGGTCGGCAACACGTGGTTGGTGCCGGAGGCATAGTCGCCCGCCGATTCCGGCGACCAGTCGCCAAGGAAGACGGAACCGGCGCTGATGATATCGTCGACCAAATCGCGCGCATTGCGGGTCTGGATGATCAAGTGCTCCGGGCCGTACTGGTTGCTGATCTCAACGCACTGAGTCAGGTCGCGGGCGATGATCACGCGGCTGCTCGCCAGCGCCTGAGCAGCGATTTCGCGGCGCGGAAGCTGACTCAG
Source organism: Lonsdalea quercina subsp. quercina (assembly GCF_000688655.1). GTDB lineage: Bacteria > Pseudomonadota > Gammaproteobacteria > Enterobacterales > Enterobacteriaceae > Lonsdalea > Lonsdalea quercina. The sequence continues at coordinate 221,088 of NZ_JIBO01000010.1, forward strand.
CTGTTGTTCCACCGCCACGGTGACGGCCTGCGCCAGGTCGCGATCCGGCGTCAGTAGAATCACCTGCGAGTCCGGACCGTGCTCGGCCTGAGAGAGCAGGTCGGAAGCGATAAAGTCCGGCGTGGCGCCGCTGTCGGCGATCACCAGCACTTCGGAAGGACCGGCGGGCATATCAATTGCCGCGCCGTCCAGACGCTGACTGACCTGACGTTTGGCTTCGGTCACGTAGGCGTTGCCGGGTCCAAAAATCTTGTCCATCTTCGGTATGCTTTCGGTCCCGAACGCCATGGCCGCGATGGCCTGCGCGCCGCCCAGCTGGAAGACTTCTTGCACGCCGCACAGCTGCGCCGCATACAGAATTTCATCGGCAATCGGCGGCGGAGAGCACAGGATGACGCGGTTGCAGCCCGCCAGCGTCGCCGGCGTCGCCAGCATCAGCACGGTGGACAGGAGGGGCGCTGAGCCGCCGGGGATATAAAGCCCCACGTTGGCGATGGGGCGGGTGAGCTGCTGACAGCGAACGCCCGGTTGGGTTTCGACGTCTACTGGCGGCAGCTGCTGCGCTTCGTGGAACGTTTTGATATTGCGTACGGCAATCGCCATCGCCTGCTTAATGTCATCGCCCAGACGATCGGCCGCTGCGTCAACGTCCTGCTGACTGATGCGCAGGCTGTCCACCTGCGCTTTGTCAAAACGCGCGCTGAAGTCGCGCAGGGCGCTGTCGCCCTCGGCTTTCACGCGATCCAGAATGTCGCTGACGATGGCGGTGATCTGGCCGGAGGCGGAAATAGCCGGGCGCGTCAGCAGCTGTTGCCGCTCTGGTTCTGAACACGCCTGCCAATCAATGAGTGTTTCGAAGCTGTTTGCCATAGTGATTACTCCATCATCTTCTCAATCGGCAGCACCAGAATCGAGCTGGCGCCCAGTGCTTTTAGATTTTCCATCGTTTCCCAGAACAGAGTTTCGCTGCTCACCATGTGCATCGCGACACGGCTTTTCTCTCCGGCCAGCGGCAAGATGGTGGGACGTTCGGCGCCCGGCAGCAGCGAGATGATTTCGTCCAGACGTTCGCTGGGCGCATGCAGCATGATGTATTTGGATTCGCGAGCCTGAATCACGCCCTGCATACGGGTCAGGAGTTTGTCGATCAGCTCCTGCTTCTCCGCAGGCATATCGCCATCGCGCTGAATCAGGCAGGCTTTGGACCGGTAAATCACTTCGACTTCACGCAGACCGTTGGCTTCCAGTGTTGCCCCGGTCGAAACCAGGTCGCAGATGGCGTCGGCCAGACCCGCGCGGGGTGCGACTTCGACGGAGCCATTCAGCAGACAGGATTTGAAATTGATATCTTGTTTATCGAGGTATTGCTTAAGGATGTGGGGGTAAGAGGTGGCGATGCGTTTATTTTGCAGGCATTGAGGACCGGTATATTCCTCATCCAGCGGCATTGCCAGCGACAGGCGACATCCGCCGAAATCCAGCCGGCGCAGCGTAAAGTAGCGCGGGTCTTCGCCCTGAGCTCGACGGTCGAGTAATTCTTCCTCCAGCACGTTTTCGCCGATGATGCCCAGATCGACGACACCGTCCATGATCAGCCCCGGAATATCGTCATCGCGAACGCGCAAAATATCGATGGGCATATTCTCAGCGAAAGCGATGAGACGCTGCTGCTGCAAATTGATTTTAATACCGCAGCGGGCCAGTAACTCGCGAGATTCGTCACTCAAACGGCCTGATTTCTGCATCGCGATGCGTAAACGTGTTTTATCCAGCATATAAACCTCAATTTTCCTGTCTGATGCGCCTGTTGATGCAGGCTTCTTTTTTAAAAACGGGGGGCCATAAAAAAACCCTCGGAAGATGATCTTCCGAGGGCTCTCTTTAACGTTCTGCGCCACTGGAAGATCTAACCGTCTTCCAGCACCAATCGCCTGAAAGACTAGTCAGGGTGATGGTGATGATGGTGGTTGAACAGAACGCTTAACATAATATTGTCCACTAATGTCGATGATTTAATTCTCGTGTTGGACTTAACCTAAACTAAGTCGTATCGGTTGTGCAACCGTTTTTTACCTCTGCGTGGGCATTTGGAGTTGCGATGGTGAATTGAGCGTGGATAGTAGGTGGAAACAAGCTGGTCAGGGCGGGAGCGTGAAATGAAAAAAGTGTCGATTATCGGGTTAGGGTGGCTGGGCATGCCGCTGGCATTGGCGTTGATGGGCCGCGGGTATCAGGTGGCCGGCAGTAAAACCACGGATGACGGGGTAGAGGCGACGCGCAACGTAGGGATTGAATGTTATCGCCTGCGTCTGACGCCGGAGCCTGAGTGCGAAGCCCGTGAACTGGAAGCGCTGCTGAACACGGATGCGCTGATTGTGACGTTGCCGCCGAGCAAGGTGTCCCAAGAGGGGGCCGGCTATCTGGAGGCGGTTCAAGCGATCGTCAACAGCGCGTTGGCTCTCGGCGTTTCCCGCATTGTGTTTACCAGTACGACGTCGGTCTACGGACGGACGCAGGGCATCGTCAAGGAGAGCAGCGCGCTGAAGCCTGATACCGCGACGGCGCAAAGCATCGTTGAGCTGGAACAGTGGTTGCACGCGTTGCCGAATACGGAGGTGGATATTGTGCGGCTCGCCGGGCTGGTGGGCGCGGAACGTCATCCGGGACGTTTCCTTGCAGGGCGCCGCGACGTGCCGAACGGCAGTCACGGTGTCAATCTGGTTCACCAGGAGGATGTGGTCGCGGCTATTCTCCTGCTGTTGCAGCTGCCTCATGGCGGACATCTCTACAACTTGTGCGCGCCGCTGCATCCCTCCCGGGAAGTATTCTATACCGCGCAGGCGCAGCGTCTGCATCTGGTCCCGCCCCGATTTTTGGCGGGCGACCCGGAGGCGGCGCGCCTCGTCGATGGGCAGCTTATCTGTCGCGAACTGGGATTCGAGTACTTGCATCCAGACCCGATGACGATCCCGCTCAACTGACAAAGCCTCTCTAGCCGTTATTTTTACGGTACAGGCGTCGGGGATGACCGATTTTGCCGTACAGCATCTGCACGTCGAGAAAACGATTCTCCAGACTATGCTCCAGATACCGGCGGGCGGTGGTCTTGCTCAGCCCCGTTCGGGCGACTACCTCATCGACTGAAAACAGCGTCTCCGGGGCGTCATGGAAGATTTGCTGGATCAAATTCAGGGTGTTTTCCTCGATGCCTTTCACCGTCGAGCCGGTGGGGGCGGCGCTTGACTGGAGCTGATACAGAACGTCGACATTCTGCTGATCGACGTATTTGTAGGTGTACTGCGCCTTCACGAACTGGATAAAGCGCTCCAGCGATGAGCGCAGACGCGGGTAGGAAACCGGTTTGATGATGTAATCGAACGCGCCGCAGCGGATCGCCTGTGCGCAGGTGTCCATATCGCTCGCGGCCGTGATGAAAATGACCGAGCAGTTCATTCCTTTCATGAGTTCGCTTTCAATCAACGAGATGCCTTCGCCATCCGGCAAATAGTTGTCCAGCAGCATTAAACGGGGACGATGCTGCTGGAGTAATCGCCGCGCTTCCTGCAGCGTAGAGGCTATACCGACGATGCGTAGGTTGAAATTCTTTTCAATAAACTCGGCATGGATGTCGGCCAGTCGTTTTTCATCTTCGACGATGAGGACCTCGAAGTTTTCGACCGATTTGTCCGTCGACGACGTGGGTTTCTCAATTGACATGATGCGCTGTGTTCCTGTTGGTCTCTGTCTGGTGGGTCTCGGTAAGATGCCGGGGAATAAAAACGGAAAAAATAGTGCCCTGCGGCGGGTTGGCGGAAACCTCAATCACTCCCTGGGCCTGATTGACATAGTTTGCGACCAGATGAAGCCCCAGCCCGTGATCGCCTGCGGTCTTGCTGGTGACGCCCATGTCAAAAATGCGGTCGGCTATCTCCGGGGCGATGCCGGTGCCCTTGTCGGCGATTTCAATCACCAGTTCCCGCTCATTATCATGAATATAGACTTCAATCGGTTCGTGCGGCCGTGGGCTGGCCAGCGTGGCTTCCATCGCGTTATCCAGCAGATTGCCGATGATCGACATCAACTCCGTCTCACGCAGCGCGTCGGGAATAGCCTTCAGCTGGCAGCGAGGGTCGAAGAGCATCTGCAGGCCTTTCTCTCGCGCGCTGGCGTATTTCCCCAGCAGTAATCCACACAGGGCGGGAGCGCTGAACCGCGCGGAGATAAAGTCCAGCGTGGCCTGTGCGCCCTGCGATTGGGCTTCGATATAGCGAATTGCCTCATCGTAGCGTTCCAGGTGCAGCAGCCCGGCCAGCGTCGCCGTCCAGTTCAGCTGCTCATGGCGTAATATCCGCAGGCTGTTGGCGTAGCGTTTTACCTGGCTGAGCTGCAGGCTCAGCGTGTGGAGATCGTTTTTATCGCGAAAGCTGATGACCCAACCCTGTAGTTCGTCTTCCAGCATGATCCGCACGCGGCTGGCGATGACGGTGACATGATTAAAGCGGCAAATTTCGTCGTGGGTATCGCTGGTCCACATCTCATCGCTGGAAAAGAAGGGGACGGACTTGATGACTTCGTCTATCGGTCTGCCACGAAGCGTCACGGCGGGATCGTTCAGTTCCAGCAGCGTTTTCGCCGAATGGTTAATCGCAGCGATATGCGACTGTTTGTCGATGGCGATGACGCCTTCGTCGATGGACTCGAGCAGCGCTTGCTGCTGGCGGACAAGCAGTTTGATCTCCTGCGGCTCCAGCCCGAACATCTGTTTTTTGAGGTTGCGCGAAAACCACCATGAAAACAGGAACAGCGCGATGAAAATCGCCACGATCCCTAACAGAACGTGGCTGACATTACTGAGCGACAGGCTGTCGATATGCGTTTTCAGATAGCCGACGGACACGATGCCCACCACCTCGTCGCCATCCATAATCGGCGCTTTGCTTCGCAGGGAAATGCCAGTTCCGCCGTGGCGTAGGGTGATCGTGGTCTTACCGGCAAGCACCTCCGCATTATCCCCGCCCACCATTTGGCTGCCGATCAGCTGAGCGTCCGAGGAGTGAAAGAGATGCACGGCGCTACGGTCGCCAATCACGATGAAGCTGGCGTCGCTGTTCTGTATCAACTTCTGTCCGAGAAGGTCAATGGCGGGGATATCGCGTTGTTTGACGCTGGTGATAAGCGTGGGGATCACGGCGATCTCTTTTGCCTGCACCTGCGCCCGCCCGCCCAATTCATTGTAGAGGCGTTGAGATGTCGCGCGATAATAATAAAGGCTGCCCATGGCTAATAACAGGGAGAAAAAAATCATCAAATAAATGAAGAGTCTGAGATGAAATGAAAGCCTGAATGCCATGTTGACCTAACGCCGCCAAGTTTGTTTTGTCTAAAAGTTCAATCTAGCATGAAAGGAGTGAAAGGGGATAAGCAGTACCCATTCTTGTGAGCGGCGACAGGTAAGCTATACGCAGGATTAATATAGACAGGCATATATGTAGACATTTATGGGCAAATGAATTTTATATCGAACATTTTAATTACCTTTTTATAACATAATCAGGGGATATATCCGACAGTCATATGGAGAGGAAAGTTAACGGCATCTTCATGAAAATTGTTTAATAATGTTAATTTGGTAACCATATGTTTTTTATCAGATTAATAATTAAAACTTTAAAAACCATAAGTGCCATTAAAACTCATTTTTCAATTTGAAGGTTATCACACAATAATTGTTTTTGACCTCCTAAAATGGCTGATAAAATAATATAAGGAGGAATGGGCATGAGTACGACAGATGATTCATATATCGCTGTAAAGGATAAAATCTCTGTGAAGCGTTCGCTTAAAGAAAAATGGTGGTATGTACTGGATACATACAAAATTGGTATTATTCCTCTGCCGCTATTCCTTCTGATCGGTCTATTAATCGGGCTTGACTGTCTGGACGGCAAACTGCCCAGCGACATCGTCGTCATGGTAGCGACGATGGCCTTTTTCGGTTTTGCCTGCGGGGAATTCGGCAAGCGTTTGCCGATTATTGGAAAAATGGGGGCAGCGGCCATTTGCGCTACCTTTATTCCCTCCGCGCTAGTGTATTATGGGTTGCTGCCTAAGGTCGTGGTCGACTCTACCACCCTGTTCTATAAGTCCACCAACATCCTTTATCTCTACATTTGCTGCATTATCGTCGGCAGCATCATGAGTATGAATCGGGACACATTAATCCAAGGCTTCATCAGGATTTTCTTTCCCATGCTGTGTGGCGAAATTGTGGGGATGTTGGTCGGCGTCGGCGTCGGGGTCGCGTTGGGCCTGGATCCATTCCAGGTGTTCTTCTTCCTGGTGCTGCCCATCATGGCGGGGGGCGTGGGCGAAGGGGCGATACCGCTTTCCATCGGCTACGCGACCCTGCTGCATATGGACCAGGGCGTGGCGCTGGGAAGAATATTGCCCATCGTCATGCTGGGTGGTCTGACCGCTATCCTGCTGGCGGGGATGCTCAATCAGCTCGGCAAGCGTTATCCGCACCTGACCGGCGAAGGGGAACTCCTGCCGGGCAAATCGAACGATGACAAGAAGACGACGGCGTTGTCGGCCGAACTGAGTGGCAAAATCGATGTGACCGCGCTGGCCGCAGGCGCCTTACTGGCCATCATGCTCTATATGGTGGGCATGCTGGGTCATAAATACATTGGTCTGCCCGCGCCGGTTGGCATGCTGTTTGCTGCGGTGTTGGTAAAGTTAGCGCATGGCGTTTCGCCGCGGATTCGGGAAGGATCGCAGGTGGTTTACAAATTCTTTCAGACGTCTGTGACCTATCCCATTCTGTTTGCCGTGGGCGTCGCGATTACGCCGTGGGAAGAGTTGGTGCATGCTTTCACCATCACAAACCTGATCGTCATCGTCACCACGGTGGTCACGTTGGTTGCGACCGGATTTTTCGTCGGCAAAAAAATCGGCATGTACCCCATTGATGTCGCGATTGTTTCGTGTTGCCAGAGTGGGCAGGGCGGGACCGGCGATGTGGCCATCCTGACCTCCGGCAATCGCATGGTGCTAATGCCTTTCGCCCAGATTGCGACCCGCATTGGCGGTGCAATCAATGTTTCCGTGGCGTTACTGGTCCTCGGGAACTTCCTGATTTAATTCAGTACGACAGTAAAGCAGTGAATCAGCATAGGTCATTTTTAATACGGGAATCATTATGAAACTTGCAAGCTACCGCCACAACGGAAAAGACAGCTACGGCATCTATACACCGGCTGGCTTTATTGACCTGCGCAGCAGATTGGGTCAGCGTTATCCGGATTTGAAAGCATTGCTGGCGGGAGACGGCTTGGCGGCGGCGAAAGCCCTGGTCGATGAAGCGCCGGATGTGGCGGAGTCGGATGTCACTTTCTTACCGGTCATCGTTAATCCTGGGAAAATTTTGTGCGTCGGCATGAATTACGCGGATAAACGCAAAGAATTTGATCAAGTCGACCCGGCGCCGACGTTGTTCGTACGCTTTGCCGACTCTCAGACCGGGCACATGACCGATGTGCTGAAACCCCAGTTCACGGACGAATTCGACTACGAAGGCGAGCTGGCGGTGGTCATCGGTCGCCGCGGACAGAACATCTCGCGCGAAGACGCCTTATCGTTTGTTGCGGGATACAGCTGCTACATGGACGGCTCCGTACGAGACTGGCAGCATAGCTGGTTCACCGCCGGCAAAAACTGGCCGAAAACCGGTGCGTTTGGCCCTTACCTGACGACGAGCGATGAGATCCCCGACCCGCAGGTGCTGAATATTCACACCTATCTCAACGGCAGCCAGGTGCAGGACGATAACACCCGCAACATGGTGCACAAGGTGCCGGAGCTGATTGAGTACATCAGCACCTTTACCTCGTTGGCGCCGGGCGATGTCATCATCACCGGGTCTCCGGGCGGCGTAGGTAAAAAACGTCATCCGCCGCTGTTTATGCGCCCCGGCGATCGCATCGAGGTCGACATCGAACATCTTGGTCGGCTGAGCAATACCATCGCCGAGGCCAAAAGCCGCATCGAAGNCGTTCATCCCTCGTCAGCCACGATCACCCATTAAATTCGGTCCCCGTTCGCGCGGGGATATTTTTAGCCGTTATGTTGAATAGCCGTCAGAAGCAGGATTACCGTTATGTATGACGATGAGTCTTTCTTTATCACCACACTCGATGTCAAAGACCATGCCGAGGAGCTGGAGGCGATCCACTCGTTTCTGACACGTTGTCAGTTAGGCATGGACAATGACGTGAACACCTTTGTGGTCGGGAGACACAGCGGTCGTCTGGTGGCCTGTGCGGGGCTGGCGTCGAACACCATCAAATGCGTCGCGGTAGATCCTGAGTTCAGAGACCTGAACCTGGGGGTGCGGATGGTCAACGAAGTCATTCAGCTGGCCGCCGATCGTGGCGTGTTCCATCTGTTTCTCTACACCAAACCCGACAACATCGCCATTTTCCGCGGCTGCGGCTTTTACCCCATCGCCAGCTACGACGAGACGGCCGTGCTGATGGAAAATACGCCGATCGGCATTCAACAGTACTGCCAGAAGCTGNCGGCTTTGCGGCAGCCCGGCGACCGTATCGGTTCTATTGTGATGAATGCCAACCCCTTTACGCTGGGTCACCGTTATTTGGCCGAACAGGCTGCCAGCGCCAGCGACTGGCTGCATATTTTCGTCGTACGCGAAGACGTCTCTTTCTTTCCGTATAGCGAGCGGCTGGAGATGGTGCAAAAAGGGGTTGAACATATTCCCAACCTGACGGTGCATCCCGGCTCGGATTATATGATTTCCAAAGCCACCTTTCCCGGCTACTTCCTGAAGGAAGAGAAACTCATCACCCAAGCCCATGCGGCCATCGACCTGATTATTTTCCGCAAATACATCGCCCCCGCGCTCGGGATCAACCAGCGTTTCGTCGGGACAGAACCCTTCTGTCCGGTGACGTATCAATACAATCAGGATATGCACTACTGGCTGGAGCAGGACGGCAGGGTGAAGGCGCCTGCGCTCAAGGTGATTGAAATCGAGCGCACCTGCGAACACTCAGGCCGGGCTATCTCCGCCTCGGAAGTTCGAAAACTCTTGAAGCTGCGCCAGCTTGACCCCATTCGGGACATGGTGCCGCCGACCACGTTGCAGCATTTACAGCGTTACTGCGAGCCTCAGTACGCGTAATTCACATTTCATGTATCAGGCAGGAAATAAAGATGAAGATTGTCAAGGAAGCCTTGGCGGGCACCTTTGAGTCCAGCGATTTGCTGGTCAAAGTCGCCCCTGCTGAAGGTCAGTTAACCGTCGTGATCAACAGTGAAGTCATCAAGCAGTTCGGAGATCAAATCAAAAAAGTCGTCGATGAAACCCTGACGTCGTTGGGCGTGAAAGACGGCACCATCATCGTGGAAGACAAAGGCGCGCTGGATTGCGTGATCCGCGCCCGGGTGCAGAGCGCCGTCCTGCGCGGAGCGGATGCCCAGCAGATTGAATGGGAGAAACTCTAATGTCGACATTACGCCGCAGTATGCTATTTCTGCCCGGCTCCAGCGCCGCCATGCTCTCCAACGCATTCATCTATAAGCCTGACTCCATCATGTTCGATCTCGAGGATGCCGTATCTCTGCGGGAAAAGGACACGGCGCGTCTGCTGGTGTTTCATGCGCTGCAACACCCGATGTATCAGGATATTGAAACCGTAGTGCGCATTAACCAACTCAGCACGCCGTTCGGGCTGTTGGACCTGGAAGCCGCGGTTCGCGGGGGCGCAGATGTGATTCGGTTGCCGAAAACCGACTCCACCGACGACGTCGACGAACTGGAACAGCATCTGGTGCGCATTGAAAAAGCCTGTGGTCGAGAAGTGGGATCGACGCGCATCATGGCGGCCATCGAATCCGCCGTCGGCGTGATCAATGCGGTGTCTATCGCGCGGTCCTCCAAGCGCATGATCGGCATCGCGCTCGCGGCCTTCGACTATGTGATGGATATGCAGACGGAACGCGGAGACGGCACCGAACTGTTCTATGCCCGCTGTGCCGTGCTGCACGCCGCTCGTGCGGCCGGTATCGACGCGTTCGACGTGGTGTACTCCAACGTTAACGATGAAGAGGGCTTCCTGCGCGAGGTCGAACTCATCCGCAAACTGGGCTTCAACGGGAAATCGCTGATTAACCCGCGTCAGATTGAATTGCTGCATAACGCCTACGCGCCGACACAAGATGAGGTGGACTACGCCCAACTAGTGATCAAGACGGCGGAAGAAGGCGAGCGCGCTGGACTGGGCGTCATCTCGCTCAACGGCAAGATGATTGACGCGCCGATTATCGACCATGCCCGCCGGGTAGTGGAACGCGCCCAGGCATCGGGTGTACGTAAGTAAACGTCGGCCTTATTTCAGCAATGACAGGATTTGATCATGAGCAACATTATTGAAGCGCTGCGCCAGCAGTTTCCAGATAAAAACGCGTTACAGCCGTTCGTCGACGCCAACCATAACACCCCGTGGCTGAACGATCTGACTCAGAAGCACGAGCGTAAGCTGTGCGCCGATTTGCAAGAGGCCATCGTCAAAAGCGGTTTGAAAGACGGTATGACTATCTCCTTCCATCACCATTTCCGTGAAGGAGATAAGGTGATCAATAAGGTGATGGATACGCTGGCGGAGATGGGATTCAAAGACCTGACGCTGGCCTCCAGCTCGTTGATGAGCTGCAACGCGCCGTTGGTCAAACACATTCGCAACGGGGTGATTAGCAAAATTTACACCTCGGGCATGCGCGGCAAGCTGGCCGACGCCGTGTCGCACGGGTTGATGAAAGAGCCGGTGCAGATTCACTCTCACGGCGGCCGGGTGCATTTGCTGCAAAGTGGCGAGCTGAAGATAGACGTCGCCTTTTTGGGCGTGCCGTGCAGCGATGAGTTCGGCAACGCCAACGGGACGGACGGCAAATCACGCTGCGGCTCGCTGGGCTATGCGATGGTGGATGCGGCATTCGCCCGCAACGTCGTGCTACTGACCGAAAGTTTGGTGCCGTTCCCCAATATGCCCGCCAGCATTGTGCAGGATCAGGTGGACTACATCGTGCAGGTCGAAGAGGTCGGCGATCCGGCTAAAATCAGCGTTGGGGCCGCGCGCGTGACCAGCAACCCGCGTGAACTGCTGATCGCCCGTTCCGCCGCGGATGTGATTGAACATTCAGGCTATTTCAAACCCGGTTTCTCCATCCAGACCGGCTCCGGCGCGGCCTCCACCGCCTGCNCCCGCTTCCTCGAAGACCGGATGCAAAAACAGAACATCGTGGCGCGCTTTGCTCTCGGCGGTATCACCGGCAGTATTGTCGACCTGCATGAAAAAGGGTTGATCGAGAAACTGCTGGATACCCAATGCTTCGACGCCAACGCGGCGGCGTCACTGGCAACCAATCCGAACCACGTGGAAATCTCGACTAACGTCTACGCGAATCCGACCTCCAAGGCGGCGTGTTGCGATCAGTTGGATGTGGTGATCCTCAGCGCGCTGGAAATCGATCTGGACTTTAACGTCAACGTCATCACCGGCTCCGACGGCGTAATGCGCGGCGCTTCCGGCGGACACTGCGACGTGGCCACGGCGGNCAACCTGACGGTGATTGTCGCGCCGTTGATTCGCAGTCGTATTCCGACGGTGGTTCGTCATGTCACCACCTGCGTGACGCCAGGCGAAAGTATTGACGTCCTGGTGACCGATCATGGGATTGCCGTGAATCCGGCGCGTCCTGAAGTGGCAGAGCAACTCACCGCCGCCGGACTGACCGTGATGCCGATCGAAGCGTTGTATGCACGAGCGGTCGCGCTGGTAGGCGAGCCGAAACCGATCGCGTTTCACGACCGCATCGTCGGGGTGATCCGCTATCGCGACGGCAGCGTTATCGACGTTGTGCGTCAGGTGAAAGAGGACGATGAGTAACGTGACGGCGCCCGCAGCGGTTTCGCTGGAACGCCTGCTGGCGGCGAAAGAACGACGCGCCGCCCGCCAGCAGGCGCTACTGGCAAGGCATCATGCCCCGCTGGNGTCGCTGACGCTGGTGACGCCGGGGCCGGTCAAGGACTCGCCGCTGTATCGCCGCGCGATGGAAGAGGCCGTGGCGGCGTTCGACGCCTTGAGCCGTGAACAGGGCTGGCAGGTGGCGGAACATCAGCTGCACTGGCAGGAGACGGGGGCGGAAGGATTCTGGGTGGTGGATGGCGATGCGCTGGCGATTAAGCGTGCCGCCGTAGCCCTCGAAGACACGCATCCGCTCGGGCGGCTGTGGGACTTCGACGTCTTCTGCCCGGCGTCCGGGCCGCTCAACCGCGCGGGTCTCGATCGCGCCAGTCGCCGCTGTTTGTTGTGCGACGAGCCAGCCCATGTCTGCGCGCGTTCGCGGCGGCATCCGTTGCCCGACGTCATCGCCCGGATCGAGGAGAGGCTAAATGCCTATTTCTCCGCTGGCTGATGCCCCGTTGGCGCGGACGAACGTTTCCGGGTCTGTCGCTCGCGTCGCACTGCCTTTGCCGGATATCGACCGGTGGGTCGTACAAGCGCTGACGGTGGAAGTCATGCTGACGCCGAAACCGGGTCTGGTGGACCGGGCGAACAACGGCGCGCACCACGACATGGACGTTGCGCTGTTTGAGAAAAGCATCGGCGCGATCACGCCCTGGCTGCGTCGCTTTATCGACGTGGGCTATGCCCATGCGGACGTGTCGCCTAAGCAGTTGTTAATGCAGGTTCGTCCTGTTGGCATGGCCTGCGAGCAGGCGATGCTCGCGGCGACGCACGGTGTCAACACGCACAAAGGCGGGATCTTTGCCTGCGGACTGCTGTGCAGCGCCGCGGGCTGGCTGGCGGCGAACGGTGTGGTGCTGACGCAGCGGAGTCTCTGCCAAACCGTGGCGAACATGTGTCGCGATCTGGTCCGTGACGAGCTGTCGCTTTCCCATCGGGCGGAGACGGCCGGAGAACAGCTGTTCCAGCGCTATGGCCTGACCGGCGCGCGAGGAGAGGCCGCCAGCGGTTTCGAAACGGTGACCCGATTGGCACTGCCCGCCTATCGACAGGCGCTTGGCGAGCACGATCAGGACATGGCGTTGCTGCATACGCTGGTGGTGCTGATGGCGCACAATCCGGATACCAATATCGTGTCCCGAGGCGGAATGGCGGGACTGGCGTTCGTTCAGCGCTACGCGACCGATCTGCTGAAGCAGGGCGTCACCGTCCCCCGTTTACAGGCGATGGACCGCGCCTTGACCGAACGTCATCTCAGCCCCGGCGGCACGGCCGATCTTCTTGCGCTGACCTGGCTGTTACATCATTATCCCGCTGAATAAATCTTTTAATAATCCCCGATAATGTTAATCCAACGTAAAGTTGGGGGCGCAACTGACGATATCCTACGTATAACTCTAAGCTGTGACTTATCGAGACTGATTTATCGCGGTAATGATTTAACTCTGGGATGGACAAAATGGACGAAACCAAAAAAGAACAATTTCTGAAGAGAAATAAACTGGCGATTTGCGCCACACTACGCGAGCTGCAAAAAAATAATACGGCTCTGATGGTGAACCACTCTCGAGGTCATTTCATCAGCAATATTTTAAGCGTTCAGCCGGACGACAATACCTTTATCTTTGACCTCGGCGGCACGCCGCAAGGGAATGACGTTCTGGACACGGAGATGTACTTCGTTGCCGAACCGGCGGGTGCGAAGGTGGAATTCAATGCGAACGGGGTAACCAGAATCGATTATGAGGGATTCCCAGCATTTCGCGCCGAGATTCCCGCCGACCTTTACCGTATCCAGCGCCGCAACTATTTTCGCATCACCTCACCGGCCTGGCCGCCGATGTTCTGCCGCGGCAGTCTGCCGGATGAGAGCCGTTTCCAGTTCACGATCAAAGATCTTTCTTTGGGCGGCGTCTGTTTGCTGAGCGAACAGGAAGACGTCGCTGAACAGCTGGGGCAGGGCGAGATTCTGGAAAACGTCACGCTTGAATTGGGTTCCTATGGGGAGTTCACCATCGACGTACAATTCATTAGCCATGCGGTCAGCCGGATTGTCAGCGCCAAAGGCGAAGTGAAGAAGGTGCAGCGGCTCAGCTTCAAGTTCCCGTGCCTGACGCCCGGACAGGAGCGGAGCCTGCAACAGGTGATTACCGCGCTAGAGCTGGAACAGCATGAAAAAAGGAAACGGGNGCTTTAATTTTGCCAGCGGCCAGCCTTTCCCGAGACGTTGCCGGTGACTTAATTTAAATAACGCCTGCGGCTGCGCAAAGTCTTGTCTCTTNCCCCCCACTCCGGCAGAATACGCGCCCTGAAATAACCGACGTTGATAGCGTCGGTTATTTTTTTGAGACTTTTTTTCTTCATGAAGGGGCCGGACATCGTGCCGGAACGATATCAGACCACGCTGCCGCGAAGGCAGAAAGAGGAATATGTGAAATGGGGCATTCTCTTGTAACCGTACCGGTGCCCGCCGGTTTGCGCTGTGTGAGCAGCGACTATGGCGCCGCAGCGGCGTCGACTTTCATCGATCGTGCGTCAACGTCCGTTGACGGCGGCAACCCGTTCTCATCTATTTCAAATTACACCGTCTCTCACCGCCTTCCTATGTCCAATAGATCCGCGACATCCCTGAACCGTGCGTCAATTGCCGGCAACGGAGGGATGCGTCATGTCGCATAACGCAGCGGTTTCCAGCCAACGAGTACAACTAAGAAAAACACTGACGCTCTGGCAAGTTGTGATGATGGGGCTTGCCTATTTGCAGCCCATGACAATTTTTGACACCTTCGGCATTGTTTCCGGCCTGACGGATGGCCACGTGGCGACCGCTTACGCCTTTGCCCTGACTGGCATTCTGTTCACGGCGGTGAGCTACGGAAAACTGGTGCGTCGATTCCCGTCCGCTGGCTCGGCCTATACCTATGCGCAGAAAGCGATAAGTCCGCACATTGGCTTCATGGTGGGATGGTCATCGTTGCTGGACTACCTGTTCATGCCCATGATCAACATCCTGCTCGCCAAAATTTATCTTGAGGCCATCTTCCCCGGCGTGCCGTCCTGGATTTTTGTGGCGGCGCTAGTGGGGCTGATGACGCTCTTCAACCTGCGCGGCATCAACATCGTCGCGAACCTCAACTCGGTGATCGTGGTCGTCCAGGTGGCGATTATGGCGGTCTTCCTCACGCTGGTGATCCACGGGATTTCCGGCGGCGAAGGCGCGGGCACGCTGGTGAGCAGCAAACCGTTCTGGTCCGAACACGCACAGGTCGTGCCGATGATTACCGGGGCAACGATACTCTGCTTCTCCTTCCTCGGCTTTGACGGAATCAGCTCCCTATCGGAAGAGACGCCGGACGCGGGCCGCGTGATCCCGAAAGCCATTTTCCTGACGGCGCTGATCGGCGGCATTATCTTCATCGTGGTGTCCTACTTCTTGCAGTTGTTTTTTCCGGACATCTCTCGCTTCCACGATCCGGATGCGTCTCAGCCGGAAATCATGCTCTACGTCGCGGGCAAACTATTCCAATCAATCGTGTTGGTCTTCTCCTGCGTCACAGTGCTGGCGTCCGGGATGGCGGCACACGCAGGGGTTTCCCGTCTGATGTATGTGATGGGACGCGATGGCGTTTTCCCGGAGCGATTCTTTGGCTATATCCATCCGCAATGGCGGACGCCCGCGCTAAACGTACTGTTGGTGGGCGTGATTGCGCTGTCGGCGGTATGTTTTGATCTGGTGACGGCCACGGCGTTGATCAACTTCGGCGCGCTGGTGGCGTTTACCTTCGTCAACCTGTCCGTGATTTCCCAGTTCTACATTCGGGAAGGTCGCAACAAGACGCTAAAAGATAACATCCATTACCTGCTGCTGCCGGTCCTGGGCGCACTGGCGGTCGGCGCGCTGTGGTTGAATCTCGAAGAAACGTCGATGACGTTGGGACTGGTCTGGGCCGCGATTGGCCTGCTGTATCTGGCGGTGGTGACTCGCCGCTTCAGACAGCCGGTTCCGCAGTGCAGTGAAGACATCGTCTAACTCTGCCGCGTTTGCCTGAGGTTAAAACGGCCGCCGAGGATCATGTCCTGGGCGGCCGTTTTTTTATCGCGCGATAGTCGAAATGCGGCGATTGGTTTTTCCCAACCAGTAAAAATACAGCCGGCCGAGAGACGAACTGACCGGTGGTAAAGCGCTCGGCGCTCTATTTCAGGATTGCGCCGTCGTTGGCGGCGGTATAGCCGCGGGGATTAGCCCACGACCTGCTGAACATAAGCGAACAGCGATTTGAGCAACTGAGCCTTCTTCTCATCATCCTGATGCAGCTGATACAGCTCTTGCAGATTATTCAGATAGCTCTCCAGACGCTCCGGCGTAAAGACCTCTTTGCGGTGCTGCAACCAGCGCTGCTGCTCGCGGTCATCCAGCGTGGCCGGATAATTGCGTGCCCGGAAGCGAAAGAGCAGTTCTGCAATGCGGCCGTCGGCGAATTTCAGATCGAGCGCGGGCAGGTTTTGCGGCGAGGTTTCCTGAATGATGGTCATCGCCGCCCGGTCTGCCTCGCTAAAAAAGCCGTCGTACAGTTGAAGATCCACATCGTCGGCGGCGGCGAAGGCGGGCGCCTCGGCATACAGCGCCACCGCTTTTTCCCGCACTAGCGGGTGCTGGCGTAGACGTTGCAGGTTATCGAGACAGTGCTGTCGGTCAATGCCTAATCGCGCCGCGTCTTCAGGGCGCAGCGTGCTGGCGGGCGCGAGCACGGGGCNCTTGTTAATCTGTACCAGTTTGATCGGGACGGGAGACTGTCCTGCTTCCAGTTGGTCGCGTCTGGTGTACAACCGCGTGCGCAATTCGTCCGGCTCCAGCTCCAGCAGCGGTGTGATATCGCCCGCCAAGTCGCACATGATCACCGCATTACGATTTTCCGGGTGCCAGGCAAGCGGCACAATCCAGCTGGTATTGCCGCGCGCCGCGCCGAACATGCCCGAAACGTGCATGAGCGGTTTCATATTCGGGATATCAATCAGCGCGTTGACCTTGTTCTTGTTGCGCAGTTGGAACAGATAGTCGAACAGTTTGGGCTGCGCGGTTTTCAGCCGTTTAGCCATCGCGATCGTGGCGTAAACGTCGGACATCGCGTCATGGGCGTGTGTGTGTTCGACGCCGTTCGCCTTGGTCAGGTGTTCCAGTCGGAAACTGGGCAGGCCATCGTCATTTTCCGGCCAGACAATCCCTTCCGGCCGCAGCGCATAGCAGGCACGCAGCGCATCCAGCAGATCCCAGCGCGAGTTGCCGTTTTTCCAGCTGTAGGCGTAGGGATCGTAGAAGTTGCGGTAAAAAATGTTACGGCTGACTTCGTCATCGAAGCGAATATTGTTATAGCCCAGAACACAGGTGCCGGGCACGCTAAAGGCGTCGTGGATCTGACGCGCGAATTCCGCTTCATTAACGCCTTTGCTCTTCGCAATCTGCGGCGTGATGCCGGTGATGAGCACCGCTTCCGGCTCCGGCAGATAGTCGTCCGTCGGCTGACAGTAAATGACCAGCGGCTCGCCGATGATGTTGAAGTCCATATCGGTGCGGACGCCAGCGAACTGCGCGGGTCTATCCCGGGCCGGATGCTTGCCGAAGGTCTCATAGTCGTGAATGAAAAAGGTCGGAGTGCTGGGTTTGTTGGACACGGTGTTTCTCTGTCGGTTGCGAGGACCCGCCGGATACGCAGGCATCGGGCGCGTCGAAGGCGGATAAGGAGGTTTCGCTTGCGACGCCGGTAAGCGAAACATGATATGGCGGCAATGGTAAACCATATCGTCGCCCGGCAGAAGTCGGCGGGAGGAATCGGTGTCGTCGGCGGAAAATGCCCGGCACGGTCGCCGGGACAGGCAGCATCAGCCTTCAGCTATCCTCGATGATGAGATAAGCGGCGTTGACCGGGCCGTGTACCCCAATCACTTTGCTCAGTTCGATGTCGGCCGTCGAACTGGGACCGCCGATCAGATTGATGCAGGACGGCATGCGCTCTCCGGACTGCGCCTTCTGATGCAGATGCTCCGCCAACTGTGCGACGCGGGGCAGGAGCGTGCTTTTGCGCACCACGAAAATCGAGGAAGTGGGTAGCAGGCTCAGCGAACGGGGGCGTTCCGGTGCGGAAAACAGAACGACGCCGCCGGACTCTGTCAGCCCGTACTCGGCGAACACGACGCCGACGTCGGCCTGCTCAGTGGCGTGAATATTCACCTCGCCCTGTGACGCATCCCACTCCTGCGCCGAAAACGCCTCCTGCAACGCGGAGGTGATCCCCAACGTCTGTAAGCGAGCATCTCCGCTCACCATCACGGCGGTCCGGTCTCCATGGTGATCGCCGCTGTTTTCGTGATCCTGAAGATAGTGCCGGCAGAGTTCGCGCACGGCCGCCGGGGCGTCTTGTTCGCTGGTCAGTCGGCAGGTGACCTTGAGGGTCTCTTGCGCCAGTTTGACGAAGGCGTCGCAGCGCTGCTGAAGGGAGAGATCCGCCAGCCGCGTTTTCTCATAGCGGCAAACAGGGGGCGGTACGGCGGCGGGCTGATGGCGCACCGGACGCCCCAACTGTTGGGCTATCTGGGCCAGGAACGTGTCCCGATTGGCATTTCCCATCACTGCTTCTCCTCTTTATTCGCCTGATGTTGCTTGAACCAGCTGCGAAAGCTTTCTCCGTCGCCCTGCGGCAGATCGCGTGCTTCCGTCCACTTGCCGATGGCGCCGATATTCAAGGGCGCTTTGCCGTTTTTGATAAACCAGTTGACGGCGTGAGCGCCGCTCACCATCCCGACTTTCCACAATGTTGGATGACTGTTGACATAGGTAAACAGGCGCGTTGCTATCTGTTCGCCTTTGGGCGGCAGATCAGCATCGACCATCTTGCGGCGATGTTTGAGGATCAGCTGCGCCAGCGGAATTTTGACCGGGCAGACGCTATTGCAGGCGTAACATAGCGAGCAGGCATAGGGCAGGTCTTTGAAATCAGCGTAGCCGCCCAGCAGCGGAGACAGCACGGCGCCGACCGGGCCGGGATAGATGGAACCGTAGCCGTGACCGCCGATATGGCGGTAAGCCGGGCAGGTATTCATACAGGCGCCGCAGCGGATGCAGTGCAAGATGTCGCGGAATTCCGAACCGAGCACGGCCGACCGTCCATTATCGACCACCACCAGATGGAAGTCCTCGGGGCCATCGACGTTGCCGGCTTCCCTTGGCCCCGTCAGCCAGGTGTTGTAGCCGGTCAGCTGAGCGCCGACCGCGCTGCGAGCCAGTAGCGTAATCAGGACATCCACTTCCTCGAACGTCGGCGCGAGACGCTCCATGCCCATGACGGCGATGTGCGTTTTCGGCAGCGTGGTGCACAGCCGCGCGTTGCCCTCATTACTCACCAGACATACCGACCCGGTTTCGGCGACGGCAAAATTACATCCGGTAATGCCGATATCCGCGCTAAAAAACTGCGGACGCATCTGTTCGCGAATAAACAGCGTCATCGCTTCCGGGGTTTCCGACCCGGTGTAGCCGAGTGTGTCATGCAAAATTTTGCGGATCTGATGGCGATCACGATGAATGGCGGGAACCACCACATGGGACGGGGCGTCGTGGGCGAGCTGTAAAATGTATTCGCCCAGATCGGTTTCGATGACGCTCAATCCAGCGCTCTGAAGCGCGGCATTGAGACCGATCTCCTCGGTGACCATCGACTTGGATTTGACAATTTTCTTCGCCTGCTTCTGTTTCGCGACGGTCAGGATATAGTCCGTCGCCTGCGCTTTGGTGGCGGCAAAATAGACGTGTCCGCCGTTTTTCGTCACATTTTCGGAGAGCTGATAAAGATAGGCGTCCAGGTTTTCGAGCACGTGCCGCCGAATCTGTTCGCCACGGCTGCGCCACGATTCCCAGTGTCCGAGGTCGTCGACCATAGTTTGTCGGTTGGCGCCGATGCGCTCTTGAGCCATCGCCACGGCTTTGCGCATGACGGCATCGTCAATCTGGTCGCGGATCCGTTCGTGAAACGGGACGTCGCTGGTTTTGAGATACATGTGGGTTCCTTAGTGGCTCATCAGCACGTCGGCGATATGCATGACTTTCACGGATTTGCCTTCGCGATGGAGGCGACCGCCAATGTTGATCAGGCAACTGACATCGGCGCCGATAAGGTAGTCGGGGTTGGCTTCCATCATGTGACTGACCTTTTCTTTCACCATTTCACCGGATATTTCCGCCATTTTGACGGAGAACGTGCCGCCAAAACCGCAGCAGGTTTCGGAGAATGGAAACGGGACGATGTCCAACCCATTGACGTGCTCAAGTAATGTCATCGGCTCGCGCTGAACGCCCAGTTTGCGAAACAGGCTGCAGGAGGGATGGTAAACCGCCTTGCCGGGCAAGGTTGCGCCCACATCCACGATGTTGAGGGTATTAACGATGAAAGAGGTCAGATCATAAATACGGTCGGCGACATGCGTCGCGCGTTTGGCCCACTCAGGTTCATCCTGCAAATAATCGGGATAGCTTTTAATGGCGTAGGTACAGGAGCCAGCCGGGGAAATAATCGGGTCGTCATTGTCTTCCAGGGCGGCGATCAGGTTTTTCATCCCCGGAATGGCATCGGCGGTATATCCGGCGTTTAACGCCGGTTGGCCACAGCAGCCCTGTTTCTGAGGAAAGTGGACGGCACATCCCAGTTTTTCGAGCAGTAATACCGAGTTTTGCGCCATTTTTGCTTTCAGCGCGTCACCAATACAGGTGACGTAAAAGTTCACATTCACTTGCTTGCCTCTCTGAGATTCCTTTGCATGAAAAAATCATGCGCCTGTAAGCGGGAAAATAGTGTGATAGGCGTTGTTATTTATTTCCGGATAACGGCACTGAACATGTCGAATTAATCCATTTTCGATGATTTATAGCGCCTGGTAATATTTCTCGAGATAAATTATTGATTGCCGGAAAGATATAGAAAGGATTGCGGCGTGGCCTCCTAAATAATGTTTAGAAGACGCAGAAGCATAATGACACCTCATTTTTTGTTTCGGTTTGTTACCGTCCTTCCGTGTGGGCGTAATAATGAATTGCGATGGACCACGCCTCTTTTAAAATAAGCATTCACCAAACAATTTAATGCCCACAGGCCATGACGGGATTGTGACAAGCGCGGAGTGACATGAGCGCATAAAGTCGGTAAAGGCGACGCGAGTCGAGGAGAAAAACAGGGAAGAATGCCGCCGCAGACGCGCTGAGACGTCTTGAGCCATCCAGTCAGAATTGTACGAAGAGTGGTCGGTCGGGCGCTGTGCCACGCCGCCACGCGGCAAGCGGAGGGGAAAGCGGATGAAAGAAAGTGAAAACAATGATAAAACAACCTCATCTGTAATCGCCGTCGGCATCCGGCAGGGACTGCACTCCGTCCATACCGACTTGCCGATGAGAACTGCTAACCTGTATGTTTAGCACGGGCGGTTTCCGCATCTTGAATCTTAATATGAGTTAAGTAAGGGTAGAAAATGGATAAGGGTAACAACAAACCGTGTTTCCAGGACGTATTGGCGTTTGTGCGTACATTCCGTCGTAAAAACAAGCTGCAGCGTGAAATCGCCGATAACGAAAAGAAAATTCGTGATAACCAGAAACGTGTGCTGCTGCTGGACAACCTGAGCGAATACATCAAGCCGGGTATGTCAATTGATGATATTCAGAACATCATCGCCAACATGCGCAGCGACTATGAAGACCGTGTTGATGAATACATCATCAAAAACGCGGATCTGTCGAAAGAACGCCGTGAACTGTCTCGCAAAATTAAAGAAATGGGCGAAATTAAATCGGCCGCTGAGACCAAATAACCCGTGTCATGACCTATCCAAGGGATCGCTTCGGCGATCCTTTTTTTTGCCTGCTCGCGGCTTAATTTCATGTCGCGCNCTCCGGGGGGCGCGCTTGGCACGAGAAAGCGTGCTGTCCCACCGCGCATCACCCTGACTGATTTGACTCATCGTCTATCTGCCGCCACGCGCTCCTCTCTCATCCGACGTTGCATGAAATGACACTCATCTTTGTGCGGCGACTCGCGCTTCAACCACCGGCCGCTGTGCTTTTATCACGATGAAAAATAGACTGAATGAAAGGATAAAACGCCGTTCCACTAGCGGTCTAAATGGACAGGGAGTGCCGCTTTACTATGTCGCTGAATGTCATAGCGCTTGCGCTGGTAAGCGGAATATTACCGCTGTTGTGGTTGCCGAAAATTCCGTCCCCCGCCGTCTTGTCAGGGATGCTGTCGGCGCTGATCCTGACCTACCGTTATCTTCCCAACCGATTACGGGCCTTGGGCTTGGCGCTATTCGCGCTGGTCTGGGGATGCTATAACGCCGGGCAGGCCGTCGACCAGACGGCGGACCTCACCTCGCGGCAGGTAATGGCTGAGGTGGACATCAGCAGCGTGCGTTTTGGTGCGTTGCCCGAAGCCGCGCCGGTGGTACGTCTGATTCGGGTCGATGAACGCAGACTGTTTCCTCCGATCTCGGTCCGGTTAAGCCCGGCAACGGCGATGAACACGTGGTGCGGCGGGCAACGCTGGCAACTAAGGCTACAACTGCGGCCCGTGCACAGTCGGCTAAACGAAGGCGGATTCGACAGCCAGCGTTGGTCGTTGGCCCGGCGACAAACGCTGACGGGAATCGTACAACGCGCGGCGGTGTTGGATGCGCGCTGCGGGGTGCGGCAGGGCATCGTGACGGCGGTGGAGCGTCAGACTGAACGCCTGCCGTGGCGCTCCATCCTGTTGGCGTTGACGTTGGGCGAAATGGCCACCGTGGATGACGATACTCAGGCCCTTCTGCGCCAGACAGGAACGATGCATCTGATGGCAATCTCTGGATTGCATATCGCACTGGCGGCGCTGTTCGGCTGGGGGATCGCCCGGGGCGTCCAATGCCTGTTTTTGGTACATCGTATCGGCTATCGCTTTCCGTTGATCGTCGGACTGGTTGCCGCCCTAACCTATGTCTGGTTAGCGGGGGGGAATCCGCCGGCAGTCAGGGCCGGACTGGCGTTATGCGTGTGGACGCTGTTGCGGTTGACGGGCGCAAGCTGTACGCCGTGGCAAGTGTGGCTTGGGTGCGTGGCCCTGATTCTGACGGCCGATCCGTTGAGCGTGTTATCGGACAGCTTTTGGTTATCGACCCTTGCCGTGGCGGCGCTGATTTTTTGGTATCAGTGGGCGCCGCTGCCTCGCTCTTTTCTGCGGCCTAAACGCTGGGTATGGCTTCGCTGGCTGCATTTACAGGGGGGAATGACGTTGTTGCTGCTGCCGTTGCAGGTCGCGTTGTTTCACGGCGTCAGTTTGACGTCTCTGCCAGCGAATCTGTGGGCCGTGCCGTTGGTGTCATTTGTGACTACGCCGTTGGTATTGATTGCGCTGCTACTGTCTTTCAGCCCAACATCAAGCGCAGTGTTTTGGTGGTTGGCCGATCGCTCGCTGACGGGCGTGTTCGCGCCGCTGGCGGCGTTGCCCTCAGGATGGTGGTCGTTGGGGGAGCAGGCGTTGCCGTGGAGTCTCTCGGGATGGCTGGCGGTGGCGATCTGGCGTTTTGCCTGGTGGCGCTATGCGCCACTCAGTGTGCTCAGCCTGTTGCTTATCCTGCTCCTCCGGCCGAAAGCGCCAGCGCCGTTGTGGCGAATGGATATGCTGGATGTCGGCCACGGGCTGGCCGTCGTCATTGAGCGAAACGGCAAGGCCGTGCTGTACGATACGGGCGCGAGCTGGGCGGGCGGTGATATGGCGAGCCGTGAAATTGTGCCCTATCTCCGGTGGCGGGGGCTGGAACTGGAGCGAATTATCGTGAGCCACAGTCATCGGGACCACCGTGGTGGGCTGGTTGAATTGCAGCGACAGTTTCCCGCCGTTCAGGNGTTTAGCCCCATGGCGCAGGCGGGACACCAACCGTGCCTGCAAGGACAGCGGTGGCAGTGGCAAGGACTGAGTTTCAGCGTGTTATGGCCGCCGCGAATGACTCTCGATGCGGGAAACAATGACTCCTGCGNCGTCGTGGTCGACGACGGCCGGTTTCGGGTTCTGCTCACCGGCGATGTAGAGGCGAAAGCAGAGGCGATACTGCTGCGCACCCAGCGGTTGGCGCTGGCGGCCGATATTTTGCAGGTGCCGCATCACGGCAGCGCGACGTCCTCGTCTCCGCCCTTCATTCGTGCGGTGGGGGCGCAATGGTCGGCGTCATCCAACTCCCGCTATAACCCGTGGCGACTGCCGTCGGTGCAAGTTCGGCGTCGCTATCGTCAGATGGGTCACCCCTGGCACGATACGGCGACGTCGGGTCAATTGAGCGTACGCTTTTACGCCCAGCGCTGGCAGGTTTGGGGCTTCCGGGAAGCGATATCCCCGCGTTGGTATCACCGGCGTTTTGGCGTTAATTCCGAGGGGGCATGACGGCGTCCGGCTATCAAAGACGCATCCGCATTGTCGGGGGGGCTAAGCGAACCGGGAAGAATGCATTGTGGTTGATAACGCTGGATTACGCTGGGCTGCGGCAATGTTATTGACGGGGAGCTGAGAGGTCTGACCGGCCGAGCGGCAAAGGGATTAATCGACCCGATGCGAGAACGTTTCATCATAATCCCTTTCGGCCACCAGGTTGGTGAAGAAAGCAGCCATGCGCGAGGCGCTAAATTAGCGAAGTAAGGCTCGTCCAGGCGGTCGAGATGCGCTCTGGCCGGACCAGGAAACGCGGTTCGTTATGGATTGAGTCTCCACTGAGCACAAGAAACTCGGCCGGTTTTCAGCATTAAATGTATTTAATTCCTTCGCCAGATAAGTGAAGTTGTCATGGTCGGCGGTATTTTCCTGTCCGTAATGTCCATTCGATACGACGTTAAGTCGTGTCTTTATTTTTCCGAATGCAGATTTTTTCAATAAATGACCCCCCTTAACCATCTTTCCGGCTGAAAAAATAAAAAACGCCGTCTGGATAACATATTTTCTCCCAAATATTATTGCGGCAAAAATAAAGGCGACATCGTGCTTAATTTAAGGGCGTCATCAATTTATGACTCGTGATGACGTCATTAAAATTAGCCTTGTAAATCTCATGTTTTCGCCCTGTAGCGTTTAGCGGGAGACAACATTAGCGGTTTCTTGAGGCTGTGCGGAAAGGGCGTCGCGGGGCGCGTCTATGCATTACGAAAGCCCTCAAGCCCAGGAGGGGTATTGTCGAAGCAGCGTAAAGACACGTTGCGCCATAGTGCGAATGCATCCGCGGTACCATTTCCGCATATCGCTCTGATTCCCCTTTGGTCTTTCTCACGGGGCCATGAATGGGTAATATAGGCGGCTATTTCTATAGGCTCAGGTTTATTGCATGATTAATGATCAAGATCTTTCCACGTGGCAGACATTCCGTCGCCTATGGCCGATGATCACGCCGTTCAAAACGGGGTTGTTTGTCGCAGGCGTCGCGCTGGTGATGAATGCCGCCAGCGATACGCTGATGTTGTCGCTGCTCAAGCCTTTGTTGGATGACGGATTCGGCAAGGCTGACCGCAACGTGCTGGTGTGGATGCCGTTGGCCATTATCGGGCTGATGGTGATGCGCGGGATCTCAAGCTACATCTCCAGCTATTGTGTGGCGTGGGTCTCCGGCAAGGTCGTGATGAACATGCGTCGCCGGTTATTTAGCCACATCATGGGCATGCCGGTTTCATTCTTCGACCAGCAGTCCACCGGGACGCTGCTGTCGCGAATTACCTACGACACCGAACAGGTAGCGGCTTCTTCATCGGACGCGCTGGTGACCGTCATTCGTGAGGGCGCTTCCATCATCGGCCTGTTCATCCTGATGTTTTGGTACAGCTGGCAGCTGTCGCTGATCCTGATTGTGATCGCGCCCATCGTCTCCTACAGCATTCGTCTGGTGTCCAAACGCTTCCGTAACATCAGTAAAAACATGCAAAACACAATGGGGCAGGTGACCACCAGCGCAGAGCAAATGCTCAAAGGACATAAAGAAGTCCTGATTTTCGGCGGTCAGAAAGTGGAAGCGGAGCGCTTTGATTCGGTGAGCAACCGCATGCGCCAGCAGAACATGAAGATGGTGTCTGCCTCCTCCATTTCCGATCCAGTCGTACAGTTTATTGCCTCGCTGGCGCTGGCTTTTGTGCTGTATGCCGCCAGCTTCCCTTCCGTGATGGAAACGCTGACCGCCGGGACCATCACGGTCGTCTTCTCCGCAATGTTCACCCTGATGCGTCCATTGAAATCTCTGACCAATGTAAACGCGCAGTTCCAGCGCGGTATGGCCGCGTGCCAGACACTGTTCACCATTCTGGATATGGAACAGGAAACGGATAAAGGCAAACGCGTCATTGAGCGCGCCAAAGGCGACCTGGAGTTCCGTCATGTCGATTTCGCCTATCCGGGCAAAGAGACGCTGGCCTTGAACGATATCAGCCTGCACGTGCCGCCGGGTAAAACCGTGGCGCTGGTAGGACGTTCCGGCTCCGGTAAGTCCACTATCGCCAATCTGATTACGCGTTTTTATGATATCCAGTCGGGGGAGATTATTCTGGACGGTCATGACCTGCGCGACTACACGCTGTCGTCACTGCGTAATCAGGTCGCGTTGGTGTCCCAGAATGTGCACCTGTTCAACGACACCATCGCGAACAATATCGCGTATGCCTACGACAAATCGTTCAGCCGCGAGGATATCGAACGCGCGGCGACGATGGCGCATGCGATGGACTTTATCAGCAAGATGGATAACGGGTTGGATACCGTGATTGGCGAAAACGGCGTGCTGTTGTCCGGCGGACAACGTCAGCGTATCGCGATAGCGCGCGCGCTGCTGCGCGACTGTCCGATTCTGATTCTGGACGAGGCCACCTCGGCGCTGGATACCGAATCAGAACGCGCCATTCAGTCGGCGCTGGACGAATTGCAAAAAGATCGTACCGCGCTGGTTATTGCTCACCGTCTCTCGACGATTGAAAATGCCGACGAGATTCTGGTGGTGGAAGACGGCCGTATTATTGAACGCGGTAATCATCACGACCTAATTCTCCGTGATGGCGCTTACGCGCAGTTGCACAAGATGCAGTTTGGCTCATGATTGACCGCATCTGGTCAGGACGTACGCCGCTCTACTGGCTGCTGGTCCCGCTATCGCTGGTCTATGGGCTGGTGAGCGGGATCATCCGCCAGAGCTATCGCTGGGGGTGGCGTCATGCCTGGCGTGCGCCCTTGCCGGTCGCGGTGGTGGGGAACCTGACCGCGGGAGGCAATGGTAAAACGCCGGTCGTCATTTGGCTGGTGGAACAGCTACAACAACGAGGTTACCGTGTCGGCGTGGTTTCTCGCGGTTATGGCGGGAAGGCGGAACGCTATCCTCTGCTGATTTCATCCGACGTCACCACCACACAGGCGGGCGACGAACCCGTCCTGATTTTTCAACGTACCGGCGCGCCCGTTGCCGTCGCACCCAAACGCCGCGAGGCCGTAGAGGCGCTGTTGGCCGACTCTCCGCTCGATATTGTGATCACCGACGATGGGCTGCAACACTATGCGTTGGCGCGGGACTACGAAGTGGTGGTCATCGATGGCGTTCGCCGTTTCGGCAACGGCTGGTGGCTGCCCGCTGGACCGATGCGCGAGCGGGCGTCCCGGCTGGCGTCCGTTAATGCGATTATCGTTAATGGCGGCGATGCTGAGGCCGGCGAGATCGCGATGCAGCTGTCCGCAGACGATGCCGTTAATCTGGCGACTGGCGAACGACGCCCGGTCGCCGAGCTGCCGCCGCTGGTGGCGATGGCGGGGATCGGGCATCCGCCGCGATTCTTTGCCACACTGAAACAGATGGGCGCGACCGTGCAGCATGAGGTTGCGTTCGCCGATCACCAGTCCTATTCACCTGCTCAACTTGCGTCGTTACCCGGCGGCGAACATCAGCCGCTGATCATGACCGAAAAAGACGCGGTGAAGTGCCGCGCTTTCG
Source organism: Lonsdalea quercina subsp. quercina (assembly GCF_000688655.1). Lineage (GTDB taxonomy): Bacteria > Pseudomonadota > Gammaproteobacteria > Enterobacterales > Enterobacteriaceae > Lonsdalea > Lonsdalea quercina. Next base: position 249,143 of record NZ_JIBO01000010.1, read on the forward strand.
CACAGGAAAACTGGTGGTATCTGCCGGTGACCGCCGAGCTATCCGCCGCGCCCGCCGAAGCCGTATTATCACGGCTCGAACAGCTGATTGCGCAGTATCGACAGGGCAACCCGAACGCCCGTTAAGGCGCGTTGCCTCTTATTGACAAAGAGCTTCTTGATGGAGGAAGCACGATGGATCATCGTTTACTTGAAATAGTGGCTTGCCCGGNCTGTAACGGTCGGCTGGTCTTTGATAAAGAAAAACAGGAACTGATCTGCAAGATAGAAGGCCTGGCCTATCCCGTGCGTGACGGCATCCCCGTCCTGCTGGATCACGAGGCCCGCCATCTGACTGCCGACGAGACCGCAAAATGACGTTTACCGTAATTATCCCGGCACGCTTTGCCTCCAGCCGTTTACCGGGCAAGCCGCTGGCCGACATCAACGGCAAACCGATGGTGATACACGTGATGGAACGGGCGCAGGAGTCGGGCGCAGAGCGTGTGATCGTCGCCACCGACCATCCTGACGTTGAGCAGGTCATCCGTCAGGCGGGCGGAGACGTCTGCCTGACCAGCCCCGATCACAACTCGGGGACGGAGCGGTTGGCGGAAGTGATTGAGCGCTACCGCCTGCCGGATGACGAGATCATCGTGAACATTCAGGGCGACGAACCGATGATCCCCCCGGTCATCGTACGTCAGGTCGCCGAAAACCTGGCGGGAAGCCGGGCAGGGATGGCGACGTTAGCTGTGCCGATTGTCGGCAGCGAAGACGTGTTTAACCCTAACGCGGTAAAAGTGGTGAGAGATGCGGAAGGGTATGCGCTGTACTTTTCCCGCGCGCCGATCCCGTGGGACCGTGAGCGTTTCGGCCAGGCGAATGAGAACGTCGGCGATCACTTCCTTCGTCACATCGGCATCTATGCCTACCGGGCTGGGTTTGTGCGCCGTTACGTCAGCTGGGCGCCGAGCGAACTGGAAAAAATCGAACTGCTGGAGCAGCTGCGCGTGCTGTGGTACGGCGAAAAAATCCACGTTGACGTGGCGAAAGCGATTCCGAGCGTCGGCGTTGATACGCCGGAAGATCTGGAGCGCGTGCGTTTGGCGATGGCAGGCAGCTGATCGTTCCCGCATCATCGTTTTGTTACGAACACAGGCGGATATGATAGCCGCCTGTCTTTACTGACATCCGGGACAAAAGCCCTGCATCACGGATTCAGGACCGAGCCGAATAGGTCCGGTATCGAACGTTATCAGAGGGAAGCGCCGTCTGACTGAGCAAGGCGGTGAACGATGCGTTCAAGATTGCCTGAGGATGTCACGACACCGCGCTGCGCGTGTCGGGGAACCTCAAAAGAGTCATTTAAGACCCCCAAGGAAGGAGTGATACATGGAAATGAGTAACACCATTCGCTCAGCGCTGGCGCTGAGCCTGCTGGCAGGCGCGGTTGCGCCGACGACGGCCGCCACCTTTTACTTGTCGCCGACCGGCAACGACAACGGCAGCGGCACCCTTACCGCGCCCTGGAAAACGTTTGGGCGGGCGCAGCAAACCCTCATGCCCGGCGACCGGCTATGGATACGCGGTGGTAAATACAGTTTTACCGCGGGGGTTAACCAGTGCGCGAGTCGTACCGATGTCGTCAACGCGGTGACGCTGAATAAAAGCGGGACGGCGAACAAACCGATTCAGTATTGGGCCTACTCAGGCGAAACGCCGGTGTTCGACTTCAGCAAAATGAAAGATGACTGCCGTATCAAAGGTTTCAACGTGGCGGCGAACTGGGTCTCACTGAAGGGACTGGAGGTTGTCGGCGTCCCGCAGAATAACAACCTTAATCATGAATCCTGGGGCGTGTGGATCAAGGGCAGCAATAACACGTTCGAGCAGTTGAATATCCATCACATCATGGGAACCGGACTGTTTTTGCAGAACGGCGCCAATAATAAGGTGATCAACTGCGATTCACACCATAACTACGACCCGCTGACGTCAAACGGGGCAGGGCAGAGCGGTGACGGCTTCGGCGTACATGTCGCCGCCAATCAACCGGGAAACCTTCTGCGCGGCTGTCGGGCATGGTCGAATTCGGATGACGGTTTCGACTTTATCAATGCCTACTCGTCTGTCTTGGTTGAAAACTCCTGGGCGTGGCTGCACGGCTATCTGCCCGGCACTACCACGTCGCTGGCCGCGGGCAACGGCAACGGTTTTAAAATTGGCGGATACGGCGCACGCTACGTCGCTAACGCGCCCAAGCACACCGTGCGTCAGAGCGTTGCGTTCATGAACAAAAGCGCGGGTTTTTATGCTAACCATCACCCGGTAGCCAATAACTTCTTCAACAATACCGGCTACAAAAACAAACCTAACTTCAACCTGCTGGGCATCAACGCCAGCGGTGCCGAGGTTGGGTTGGGTGTGGTTCGCAACAGCATCTCGTATGGCGGTCTGGCCTTGTCGCACTCACAGGGCGCGGATATGCGTTATAACTCATGGAATCAGTCAAAAGTGCTATCCGATGCGGAGTTTGAGAGCGTGGCCGTAACCGGTTGGGATGCAAAACGGAAATCTGACGGCAGTCTGCCTGACCTGAAAAGCCTGCATTTGTCCGCCGGTAGTTGGCTCATCGACAAGGGTGGTAATCTCAATCTGCCTTACAAAGGCGCCGCGCCGGACCTCGGTGCTTTCGAACGTCAATAACCCCTGCCTCACCTTGCGCAGAACCTTTTGCTATTCTATAGGCTCTGCGCCCATCATGGGCTGATTTGGCTTTGTTTGATCTATATTGAGGAAAAATGCCCCCCTTAGCGGCATGATACGATCGACAAGTCTCCCCCCAGTCAAGGTCTCATGTTTATGGAATTGCTTAAAGCCGAGTTGAGTGCGGTATTAGGGGAACCTCTTAGCCGCCTCGAACGAATTAGTGAACAACCTTATGCACATCTGTACGCCATGTATGACAAGGAAGGTCACGCGATTCCGCTGCTGGTCAAAAGCTATGTTTGTCAGGGCGTTGCTCAGCAGGAGGCCTATAAACTGTCTATGTTGGCGCGTGAGGGGGAGGTGCGGGTGCCTACCGTCTACGGGATGGTCATGAGTCAGCATCCGTCGCATAAAGAGCTGTTGCTTCTGGAGCGGCTGCGCGGCGTACCGGTCGAAACGCCGACCCGAACGCCACAGCGTTGGACATCGCTCATGGACCAAATCGTGGATAGCGTGCTGGCCTGGCATCGTATTGATAGCCACGGCTGCGTTGGGTCAGTCGACAGTATTCAGGAAAACAGCTGGCCCAGGTGGTACGCCCAGCGGCTGGAGGTACTGTGGTCGACGCTGATGCTGGTGCAGACGCCGATGCTGACGCAGGAAGATCGCGCGTTATTGTTCCGCTCCCGCCAGGCGCTGCCTGCGCTGTTCCAGGACTTTAACGATCCTTGCGTGCTGGTACACGGCAACCTGTCATTGCGCAGCATGTTGAAGGATAGCCGCAGCGACCAGCTGCTGGCGATGATCAATCCGGGCATGATGTTGTGGGCGCCGCGTGAATACGAACTGTTCCGGCTGTGCGACGAGGGGATGGCTGAACAACTGCTGTACCATTATCTGCGTCGTGCGCCGGTGTCTGAAACGTTCGTTTCCCGGCGCTGGCTTTACGTCGTGTGGGCAGCCGTGTCGCGCTATATTCATACCGGCCGGTTAGATCGGGAGGTGTTCGACCGGGCTTCGCGCGAGCTGCTGCCCTGGTTGAACTAGTCCGTCGTCGCCTGCGTCCCTCTTATCTTCTGCCACAGGCCACCCAACGTTTCATACCACGCCCGCTCGCTGTGCGAGAGATACAGCGCTGACGGGAACAGCTTTTCCCACGGATTCAATGGCGAGGTGATCGCCAATTGATTGGCTGGAGCGGGGATGGGGTGCAGCCCCTGGCCCTCGAAAAAGCGCATGGCGCGCGGCAGATGGTTGGCGGAGGTCACCAGCAGGAAAGGTTGTTGCCCCACCCATCGCGCCGTACCGGCCGCTTCCTCCGAGGTATCTCGCGCCGTGCCTACCTGCAGGATATCTTCCGCCGGTACGCCCAGGCTCTCCGCCACTCGCGCGGCCGTGCTGGCGCTGGTGACCGGATTGCCTTTTGCCGCCGCGCCGGTGAAGATCAATTTGGCGCCTGGATTGGCATGGTACAGACGAATCCCCTCGGTCACGCGCGCCAGGCTATTGCCGACCAGATTTGAACTGGGCGCCCATTCGGGATTGAAGGTATAGCCGCCGCCGAGAACGACGATAAAGCCGACCCGCTGTTGGCCGGGATGCCAGGTGGGATAGATGGACTCCAGCGGGAGCAACAGCCGATCCGCCACCGGCTGCAGGCTGAGTAGGGTCAGCATCAGCCAGCTCACGGTCAGGACGACGCGCCCGGTCTTCTGGCGATGAGTGAACCACAGCAGCAGAAGCGCGATGCCCATCAATAACAGCAAAAGCGGCAGCGGCTGTAGCAGGCTGCCAACATACTTTTTAAGGTCAAACAGCATAAAATAGCATCCAGATTGAGTGAAAAAGCGCCATCCAGGTAGAGAACGTGGTCTCAGGCGATTCATTCTATGCCAGCCTGTGCCAAAATGTCAGAATAGGAGTGAGTCGGCGCATTGTGGATTCGCCGTCATCAATTGCGTGGAACCCGTGGAATGCAGGATCGTAACTTTAACGATATCGCTGAAAAATTTGCCCGGAATATCTACGGCACCACCAAAGGGAAATTGCGTCAGGCCGTGCTGTGGCAGGATCTGGAAAACTTGCTGGCCCGTCTTCCGCAACGGCCATTGTTCATTGTGGATGCCGGTGGTGGCGAAGGTCATATGGCCTGCCGTCTAGCCGCTTTAGGACACCAGGTATTGTTGTGCGACGTGTCCGATGAGATGATTCGGCGGGCGCAGGCTGCCGCCGAGGCGCAAGACCTCACGGATCGTCTGCGCGTCGTTCACTGCGCAGCACAGGATATCGCCTCATATATGGATCGGCCCGCCGATCTGGTATTGTTTCACGCGGTGTTGGAATGGGTGGCTGACCCCCAGCCGGTATTGAGCACGCTGACGGACTGTCTGGCGCCGGGCGGAGCGTTATCGTTGATGTTTTATAACCATCACGCCTTTTTGATGCGCAACATGGTACTGGGCAACTTCGGCTATGTCGAAGTCGGTATGCCGAAACGCAAACGGCGTTCGCTATCCCCCGNCCATCCGCTGAATCCAGATGAGGTCTACGGTTGGCTCTCCGCATTGGATCTGACGATCAGCGGCAAAACCGGAATACGGGTATTTCACGATTATTTGCGGGACAAGCAAAAACAGATTGACGAGTTTGACACTCTGCTGGCGCTCGAGCAGCGCTATTGCCGGCAGGAACCTTTCGTCAGCCTGGGGCGTTACATCCACGTTATGGCGCATAAGCCCCTTTTAAAGGATGCATTATGAGTGATTTTTCCCAGACCGTACCCGAACTGGTCGCCTGGGCTAGAAAAAACGATTTTTCGATTTCGTTGCCGACGGAAAGGCTGGCGTTTTTGCTGGCGATTGCCACGCTCAACGGCGAACGTATGGACGGCGAGATGAGTGAAGGCGAGTTGGTGGACGCGTTCCGCCACGTTAGCCAGGGATTCGAACAAACTCACGAAACCGTTGCCCAACGCGCCAACAACGCGATTAACGACCTGGTGCGACAGCGTCTATTGAATCGGTTCACCAGCGAGCTGGCGGACGGCAATGCCATTTACCGACTGACGCCGCTCGGCATCGGCATTACAGACTACTACATTCGTCAGCGTGAGTTCTCCGCGCTGCGTCTCTCCATGCAGCTTTCCATCGTCGCCCAGGAACTGGGGCGCGCCGCGGAAGCGGCGGAAGAGGGCGGAGACGAATTTCATTGGCACCGCAATGTCTTCGCGCCGCTGAAATATTCGGTGGCGGAAATCTTCGACAGTATCGATCTGACCCAGCGCATCATGGACGAACAGCAGCAGGGGGTGAAAGAGAATATCGCCGGGCTGCTGACGCAGGACTGGCGTGCGGCCATCAGCAACTGCGAACAGTTGCTGACCGAAACCTCCGACACCTTGCGCGAACTGCAGGACACGTTGGAGGCCGCCGGCGATAAGCTGCAGGCCAATCTGTTGCGCATCCAGGACGCGACGCTCGGCAACGACACGTTGGGCTTTGTAGATAATCTGGTGTTCGATCTACAGGGCAAACTGGATCGCATTATCAGCTGGGGACAGCAGACCATCGACCTGTGGATCGGCTATGACCGCCACGTCCATAAATTCATTCGTACCGCCATCGATATGGATAAAAACCGCGTCTTTTCTCAACGGTTGCGCCAATCGGTGCAGTCCTATTTCGACCAGCCGTGGGCATTAACCTACGCCAACGCCGACCGACTGTTGGATATGCGTGACGAGGAGCTGGCGCTGCGTAGCGATGAAGTTACCGGGGAATTACCGCCGGAGCTGGAATATGAAGAGTTCAGCGAGATGCGTGAGCAGGTTGCCGCTTTGGTGGAGCAAGCGTTGGAAAAATACAAGCAGCAGCGTATTCCGCTGTCTCTGAGTGAGGTAATGCGCGACTATCTGGCGCAGTATCCTCGTTCCCGGCAATTTGACGTTGCCAGAATTGTGGTCGACCAGGCCGTGCGTCTGGGCGTAGCCGAAGCCGATTTTACCGGATTGCCCGCGCAATGGCAGGCAATCAATGATTACGGAGCCAAGGTACAGGCCCATGTCATCGACAAATATTGAACCTATTATCACGGCCAAACTGATGGCCGCGCTGTCCAACGCGCAGTTTCCGGCGTTGGACAGCCAACTGCGCGCTGGTCGCCATATTGGCGTCGAAGAGCTGGAAAACCACGCCCTGCTGATGGATTTTCAGGAGGAGCTGGAGTTCTTCTACAGCCGCTATAACGTAGAACTGATTCGCGCGCCGGAGGGCTTTTTCTACCTGCGTCCGCGTTCGACGACGCTGATCCCGCGCTCCGTCCTGTCAGAGCTGGATATGATGGTGGGAAAAATCCTCTGCTATCTCTATCTCAGCCCTGAACGTCTCGCGCATGAGGGTATCTTCAGCCAGCAGGATCTCTACGACGAGCTGATGAGCCTGGCGGATGAAAACAAGTTGCTGAAGCTGGTCAATCAGCGTTCCACCGGTTCGGATCTGGACCGCCAGAAACTGCAGGAAAAAGTGCGCACCTCGCTGAACCGTCTGCGTCGACTGGGCATGATTTACTTCATGGGCAGCGACAACAGCAAATTCCGCATTACCGAGGCGGTGTTCCGCTTCGGCGCCGATGTGCGCAGCGGCGACGACCCGCGTGAAGCGCAGCTGCGCATGATCCGCGATGGCGAAGCCATACCGGTGGAAAGCAGCCTGTCGCTCGAAGACAGCGACGACGGAGAGTCAAGCGGTGATAACCAGAGTGTTGAGGATGAACAGGAATGATTGAACGCGGTAAATTTCGCTCACTGACGCTGGTTAACTGGAACGGTTTCTTCGCCCGTACCTTCGACCTGGATGAACTGGTCACCACGCTGTCGGGCGGTAACGGCGCCGGGAAGTCCACCACGATGGCGGCCTTCGTCACCGCGCTGATCCCCGACCTGACCCTGCTGCACTTTCGTAACACCACCGAGGCCGGGGCGACCTCCGGTTCTCGCGATAAAGGTTTGCATGGCAAGCTGCGCGCCGGGGTCTGCTATTCCATTCTCGACGTGGTGAACTCCCGTCACCAGCGCGTGCTGGTGGGCGTGCGCCTGCAGCAGGTCGCCGGTCGCGATCGCAAGGNGGACATCAAACCCTTCACCATTCAGGGGCTGCCGATCTCCGTCGCCCCGACAGAAATCCTGACCCAGACCGTGGGCGAACGTCAGGCGCGCGTGCTGCCCTTGCCGGAGCTGAAAGAGCGTCTCGAAGAGATCGACGGTGTGCAGTTCAAGCAGTTCAACTCCATCACCGACTACCACTCGCTGATGTTCGACTTGGGGATCGTGCCGCGACGGCTGCGCTCTGCATCCGACCGCAGCAAATTCTATCGCCTGATCGAAGCGTCGCTGTACGGCGGTATTTCCAGCGCCATCACCCGCTCGCTGCGCGACTACCTGCTGCCGGAAAACAGCGGCGTGCGTAAGGCGTTTCAGGATATGGAAGCCGCGCTACGTGAAAACCGCATGACGCTTGAAGCGATCCGCGTCACCCAGTCTGACCGCGATTTGTTCAAGCACCTGATTTCCGAAGCCACCTCCTACGTGGCGGCGGACTACATGCGGCATGCCAATGAGCGNCGTATTCATCTGGACGATGCGCTGACGCTGCGCCGTGACCTGTTCGGCAGCCGCAAGCAGCTGGCGACCGAGCAGTACCGCCATGTGGAAATGTCGCGCGAGCTTCAAGAGCACAGTGGCGCGGAAAGCGATCTCGAAACTGACTATCAGTCTGCCAGCGACCATTTGAGTCTGGTGCAGACGGCGATGCGCCAGCAGGAAAAAATTGAGCGCTACAGCGGCGATCTGGAAGAGCTGAGTGACAAGCTGGAAGAACAGAACGAAATCGTGGCGGAAGCGCACGATCAGCAGGAAGAAAATCAGGAGCGCGCCGACGCGGCGGAGCAGGAAGTCGACGAGCTGAAAAGCCAGCTGGCGGACTACCAGCAGGCGCTGGACGCGCAGCAAACGCGCGCCATTCAGTACCAACAGGCGCAGCAGGCGCTGGAGCGCGCCCGCGCGCTCTGTCAGCAGCCGGATCTCACGCCGGAAAACGCCGATTACTGGCTGGACACGTTCCACGCCCGCGAACAGGAAGCCACCGAACTGCTGCTGATGCTGGAACAGAAATTGAGCGTGGCGGATGCGGCGCACAGCCAATACGAACAGGCCTATCAGCTGGTGACCCGCGTCGCAGGCGCGGTCAGCCGCGGCGAGGCCTGGCAGGTGGCGAAAGATGTCTTGCGGGACAGCGCCTCCCAGCGTTATCAGGCGGAACGCGTGCAGCCGCTGCGTATGCGGTTGTCCGAACTGGAACAACGTCTGCGCGAGCAGCAGGATGCCGAACGTCTGCTGCAGGACTACGCCAAGCGCAACGGTCAGGAGTTCCAGCCGGAAGAGCTAGAGGGCGTGCAGCAGGCGTTAGACGCCCAGATTGAAGAACTGGCCGGACGGGTGGCGGAAGCCGGCGAACGTCGTATGGCGTTGCGTCAGGAGCTGGATCAAATCCAGCAGCGTATCCAGCAGTTGACGGCCCGCGCGCCGGTATGGCTGGCGGCGCAGGAAACGCTGTCCCAGCTCAGTGAACAGAGCGGGGAGAACTTTGAGGACAGTCGTCAGGTCACGGAATGCATGCAGCAGTTGCTGGAGCGCGAGCGCGAAACCACCGTGGAGCGCGACGAAGTGGCGGCCCGCAAGCGCGAAGTCGAGGCGCAGATCGAACGGCTTAGTCAGCCGGGCGGGTCGGAAGATCAGCGCTTGAACGCGCTGGCGGAGCGTTTTGGCGGGGTACTGTTGTCGGAGATCTACGACGATGTCACGCTGGACGACGCGCCGTACTTCTCCGCGCTCTACGGACCGTCTCGTCACGCGATTGTGGTGGCGGNCCTGTCGCTGGTGCGCGAACAGCTCTCCGGCCTAGAAGATTGCCCGGAAGATCTCTACCTGATCGAGGGCGATCCGCAGTCGTTCGATGACAGCGTGTTCGAAGTGGAAGAGCTTGAGAAAGCGGTCGTTGTGAAGATCGCCGACCGTCAGTGGCGTTATTCGCGCTTCCCGTCCGTGCCGCTGTTTGGCCGCGCCGCGCGCGAACAGCGTCTGGAAAGCTTGCGCAGCGAACGCGACGCCCTCTCCGAGCAGTACGCCACGCTGTCGTTCGACGTCCAGAAAACGCAGCGCCTGCATCAGGCGTTCAGCCGCTTTATCGGCGCGCATCTGGCCGTGGCGTTCGATGACGNCCCGGAAGAGGAGATCCGCCAGCTCAACAGCCGTCGCGGCGAGCTGGAGCGGGCCATCAGCAATTTCGATAATGAAAATCAGCAGCAGCGCCAACAGTATGAGCAGGCGAAAGAGAATACGGCGCTGCTGAACCGCCTGATCCCGCGTATCAGCCTGTTGTGTGACGACGCGTTGGCCGATCGCGTGGACGAAATCCGCGAGGAGCTTGACGAGGCGGAGGACGCCGCGCGTTTCATTCAGCAACACGGCGCGACGTTGGCGCAGCTGGAGCCGCTGGTCAGCGTCTTGCAGAACGACCCGCAGCAGCACGAACAGTTGCAGGCGGATTACGCGCAGGCGCAGAGCGCGCAGCGTCTGGCCAAACAGCAGGCTTTCGCGCTGACCGAAGTGGTACAGCGCCGCGCGCACTTCAGCTATACCGATTCCGCGAGCATGCTGAAGGCCGACGACGATCTCAACGACAAGCTGCGTCAGCGGCTGGAGCAGGCCGAAACCGAGCGGACTCGCGCCCGTGAACAGCTGCGCCAGCATCAGGCTCAGCTGACGCAGTACAGCCAGCTACAGGCGTCGCTGAAAAGCGCCTATGACGCCAAGCGCGACATGCTGAAAGAGTTGACGCAGGAACTCACGGAGATCGGCGTGCGTGCGGATGCCGAGTCTGAAGCCCGCGCCCGTCAGCGTCGCGATGAACTGCACGCCGCGTTAAGCAACAACCGCGCGCGTCGCAACCAATTGGAGAAACAGCTGACCTTCTGTGAAGCTGAAATGGACGCATTGCAGAAGAAACTGCGCAAGCTGGAGCGCGACTACCATGTGATGCGTGAACAGGTCGTCACCGCTAAGTCGGGCTGGTGCACCGTTATGCGTCTGGTGCGCGATAACGGCATGGAGCGCCGGCTGCATCGCCGCGAACTGGCCTACATGAGTGCGGACGAACTTCGTTCCATGTCGGATAAGGCGCTGGGCGCGCTGCGTCAGGCGGTGGCGGACAACGAACATCTGCGCGATGTGCTGCGCCTGTCCGAAGATCCCAAACGGCCAGAACGCAAAATCCAGTTCTACATCGCGGTCTATCAGCATCTGCGCGAGCGCATCCGTCAGGACATCATTCGTACCGATGACCCGGTGGAAGCCATCGAGCAGATGGAGATCGAGCTTAACCGTCTGACGGAAGAGCTGACGTCGCGCGAGAAAACGCTGGCGATCAGTTCCCGCAGCGTCGCCAACATCATCCGCAAAACCATTCAGCGCGAGCAGAACCGTATTCGCATGCTGAACCAGGGGCTACAGGCGGTGGCGTTCGGTCAGGTCAACAGCGTCCGCTTGAACGTGAACGTACGGGAAACGCATACCACGCTGCTAAATGTGCTGTCGGAACAGCAGGAGATGCATCAGGATCTGTTCAGCAGCAACCGCCTGACCTTCTCGGAAGCGCTGGCGAAACTCTATCAGCGCCTCAATCCGGAAATCGATATGGGTCAGCGCGCGCCGCAGACCATCGGTGAGGAACTACTGGACTACCGCAACTATCTGGAGATGGAAGTGGAAGTCAATCGCGGCACCGACGGCTGGCTGCGTGCGGAGAGCGGGGCGCTGTCGACCGGGGAAGCCATCGGTACCGGGATGTCCATTCTGGTCATGGNGGTGCAGAGCTGGGAAGAAGAGTCTAAGCGGCTGCGCGGAAAGGATATTTCGCCTTGTCGTCTGCTGTTCCTTGATGAAGCGGCGCGTCTGGATGCCAAGTCCATCGCCACGCTATTCGAGCTGTGTGAACGGCTGGAAATGCAGCTGATCATCGCCGCGCCGGAGAACATCAGTCCAGAGAAAGGCACCACCTACAAGCTGGTCCGTAAGGTCTACCAGAACCACGAACACGTGCATGTGGTGGGTTTGCGCGGCTTTGCCAGCGAAACCGAAGAGAGTGTGGCGACGCTGACGTCGTAGCGCCGCGCATACATAGAGGCGGTCTCCGCAGCGGCGGGGATCGCCTGTCATCTTCCTTTTCCTTTGATTCGTGTTGCTGCGGCTCTATTTCCATTTAGACCCAAACGTCTTCTGCGCCTTCGCGGCTCCCAACGTCCGTTATCCCTGGCGGCCGTCTTTACGGTTTTCCTGACCCCGGCTGATGCCAGATCATTATCTGTCCAAAAGGAGTAAGTGACAACGTCACCTGTTCTTGCTCCTTCCCGGTCACAGTGATAACGGCTTCAAAGCAAAATCAGGAAATCATGCCGCACGGCTTGTTATGCCGTACATTCCATCGGGCCTGTAAAATGGATGACGCTCGCGCCGGGGGATGAGCATTTTTTGTCAGTTTTATGCCACGATTCAAAGAAACCCTAAACGAAACACGCTAATGTCATTGCACAGAAAACTGGCGGCTTCCGGGTATGTACGCATTTAATTTGGTGTTACTGCTGTTGCAGCAAATGTGTGTGTTTTTAGTCATCGCCTGGTTGATGAGTAAAACTCGTCTGTTTATTCCCCTGATTCAAATCACGGTGCGGTTACCGCACAAGCTGCTGTGTTACGTCACCTTCTCCATGTTCTGCATTATGGGAACCTATCTGGGTCTGCATATCGACGATTCGATCGCCAACACGCGCGCTATTGGCGCCGTGATGGGCGGCTTGCTGGGCGGGCCGGTGGTCGGCGGACTGGTCGGCCTGACCGGTGGTCTGCATCGTTACGCCATGGGCGGGATGACGGCGTTCAGTTGTATGATTTCCACCATTACCGAAGGACTGCTGGGCGGATTGGTGCATAGCGTGTTGATCCGCCGCGGACGCAGCGACAGCCTGTTTAGCCCCTTCACGGCGGGGGCGATAACGCTGGTCGCCGAGCTGACGCAGATGGCGATCATCCTGCTGCTTGCCCGCCCGTTTCAGGAAGCGTTGCAGCTGGTTCAAAACATCGCTGCGCCTATGATGGTGACCAACACCGTCGGCGCGGCGATGTTTATGCGTATCCTGCTGGACAAGCGCGCGATGTTTGAAAAATACACCTCGGCATTCTCCGCCACGGCGTTGCGGGTGGCGGCCTCGACTGAGGGAATATTGCGGCAGGGCTTCAACGAAGAGAACAGCACCAGGGTGGCGCAGGTGCTGTTTCAGGAGCTGGATATCGGCGCGGTGGCGATTACCGACCGAGAGAAACTGCTGGCGTTTACCGGCATCGGCGACGACCACCATTTGCCGGGCAAGCCCATCTCGTCCGACTATACCTGGCGCGCGCTGGAAACCGGCGAGGTCGTGTACGCGGACGGCAACGAAACGCCGTACCGCTGCTCGCTCCATCCTCAGTGCAAACTAGGCTCAACGCTGGTGATTCCATTGCGCGGCGAGAACCAGTGCGTCATCGGGACGATTAAGCTCTATGAAGCCAAACATCGCCTGTTCAGCTCGATCAATCGGACGTTAGGCGAGGGGATCGCGCAGTTGCTGTCGGCGCAAATTCTTGCCGGCAAGTATGAAGACCAGAAGGTGCTGTTGGCCCAGTCAGAGATCAAACTGCTGCATGCGCAGGTGAATCCGCATTTTCTGTTTAACGCGCTCAATACCCTGATGGCCGTCATCCGCCACGACAGCGATAAAGCCGGTCAGCTGGTGCAGTTTCTGTCGACCTTCTTTCGCAAAAATCTCAAGCGCTCGACGGAGATCGTCACGCTGGCCGACGAGCTGGATCACGTTAACGCCTATTTGCAAATTGAAAAGGCGCGATTTCAGTCGCGGCTGAACGTCCAGTTGAAAGTCCCGGATGAGCTGTCGATGCAGAAGCTGCCCGCGTTTACGCTGCAACCCCTTGTGGAAAATGCCATCAAGCACGGGACTTCACAGCTGCTGGGCGTGGGCCAAATCACGATTCAGGCCAGCCAGGAAGGGGGATATCTGATTCTGGCGATAGAAGATAATGCCGGTCTTTATCAGCCCGGCCAGAGCAGTACCGGACTGGGCATGAGTCTGGTGGACAAGCGTCTGCGAGCGCGTTTTGGCGACAATTACGGCCTGTCCGTCGACTGCGAACCGGACGGGTTTACCCGCATCATCCTGCGGCTGCCTTGGGAGGAGCGTCTATGTTGAGAGTGTTGATCATTGACGATGAACCGCTGGCGAGGGAAAACCTGCGTGTGCTATTGCAAGATGAACGTGATATTGAGATTGTCGGCGAGTGCGCCAACGCGGTGGAAGCTATCGGCGCCGTTCATGCCCTGCGCCCCGACGTCATGTTCCTCGACATTCAAATGCCGCGCATCAGCGGTCTGGAGATGGTGGGGATGCTGGAAAATCAATACCGGCCATACACGGTGTTTCTGACCGCATTTGATGAATATGCGGTCAAGGCGTTCGAAGAACATGCGTTTGATTATCTGCTCAAACCCATTGAATCCCCGCGGTTGCAGAAAACCCTGACGCGTTTGCGGCAGGATCGACAGGAGCAANATATTTCCGTGCTTTCCGACCCACAGCCGCCGCTAAAATTTATTCCCTGCAACGGCCGCGGCCGCATCTATCTGCTGCAAATGGAAGACGTGGCCTACGTCAGCAGCCGCATGAGCGGGGTCTATGTGGCCAGCCACGATGGTCGGGAGGGGTTCACCGACCTGACGCTGCGGACGCTGGAAAACCGCACGCCGCTGCTGCGCTGTCACCGTCAATATCTGGTCAATATGGCCCATCTGAGTGAAATCCGTCTGGAGGACAACGGGCAGGCGGAGCTGCTGCTGCGCGACGGTCAAACCGTGCCGGTCAGTCGCCGCTATCTGAAAAACCTGAAGGAAACGCTGGGGCTGTGAGCCGCGCAACATCGCCCGTGTGAAGCGGGTCATTGCGGTCGCAGGGCCTCGAAGGCCTGGCGGATATTCTGTTCCGGCAGTTGCACGCCGATAAAAATTAGCGTGCTGCGTCGCGTCTCCTCGGGCAGCCATTCGCGATCCCAATCGGCGTTGTACAGGCGTTGTACGCCCTGAAACAGCAGGCAGCGAGGCTGATCCTTAATCCACAGCATGCCTTTGTAGCGCAGCAGGTTATCGGTAAAACCGACCAGCAAGCCCTCCATGACCTTAGACACTGCGTCCAGCGCGACCGGGTAGTCTAGCGTCACGACGATGGAGGCGATGTCATCCGGTTTGCCAGGGGCAAAACGGTAAACCGGCTTGGCGGCGACCACACGCTCGTCGAGCAGAAAACCGCGGGTGTTGAACAGGTGCGACAGATCGATAACACCCTGCGTGACCGGGTAGATCGGCGCGCGGGCGTTGATTCGGCCAAGGCGCTCGGTCAGCGCCGTATGGTCGTCCGCCAGGTCGGTTTTGGTCAACAGCAGTCGGTCGGCATAGCCGACCTGCGATTGCGCCAGCGGAAAGCGATCCAGCTGTTCATCGGCGTGCACCGCGTCCACCAGCGTGATGACGCCGTCCAGCAAATAGCGCTCACACAGTATGTCATGCGAGAAAAAAGTTTGAAGGATCGGGCCTGGGTCGGCCATGCCGGTGCACTCGATCATCAGCCTGTCGAAAGCAATGTCGCCCTTGTCCCGACCATCGAGCAGATCGAGCAGCGCATCTTCCAGTTCGTTGGAGCGCGTACAACAGATGCAGCCGTTGGTCAGCGTTTTGATTTGCGTAGCGCGGTCGCCGATGAGCTGGTCATCAAAGGCGACATCGCCAAACTCGTTTTCAATCACGGCGATGCTTAAGCCGTGGGGAGCATTGAGGATATGGCGCAGCAGGGTGGTTTTACCCGCGCCGAGGAAACCGGTTAAGACTGTGACGGGAATGGGGGTCATCATGATTCTCCTCTGGGTCAGCAGCAGCGCATGCCGCCTTTGCCGTCGCCGCCGTAGCGCGCCTGTTGGCGCTCACGGAAAAAGGCTTCGTAGGTCATTATCGGGCTGTCAGGATGGTTGGTCTGCATATGCGTGACATAGGTTTCATAGTCAGGGATCCCAATCAGCATTCGGGCAGCCTGTCCGAGATACTTTGACGCCTTGCCGAGTTGATCAAACATCGTGTTTTCCTAAGGGTTCAGCCCCGCTAAAGCGGGGCTGTGCTGAGCATCATCAATGCCCGGATGAGGTTTTGACGCCGCCTTCAGGGACGGGAACGTACGGCGTTTCCTTGTCCGTCCGCTGATCCGTTTTTCTCGCATTCAGCCAGGTGCGAATACCGTAGAAGATAATACTGTAGACCACCACCAGGAAGAGAATACTCAGACCGGCATTGGTGTAGTTGTTGATCACGATGTGGTTCATATTCGCGACCTCCTGCGCGGTCAGTTCGCCGCCTGCCAGAATCCGTGCCTTATACTCCCGCGCCATGAACAGGAAACCTTCCATCTGCGGGTTGGTGCTGAACAGTTTCATACCCAGCGCCCAGGTGGTGCATATCAGCAGCCAGGTGGCGGGCACCAGCGGTACCCAAATGTATTGCGTGCGCTTCATTTTCACCAGGACGACGGCGGCGAGCACCAGCGCGACCGCAGCCAGCATCTGGTTGGAAATGCCGAACAGCGGCCACAGGCTTTTCACCCCGCCCAGCGGGTCGACCACGCCCTGATACAGCAGGTAGCCCCACAGACCGACGCAACCGGCCGTGCCGACGATGCCGGCCGGCAGCGAGTCGGTTTTCTTCAGGAAAGGGATGAAGTTGCCCAGCAGGTCTTGCAGCATGAAGCGGCCGGAGCGCGTGCCGGCATCCAACGCGGTCAGAATAAACAGCGCCTCAAACAGAATGCCGAAATGATACCAAAAGCCCATATCCGCGGCAGGAATGATCTGGTGGAACACCAGCGCGATCCCTACGGCCAGCGTCGGCGCGCCGCCTGCGCGGTTCAGTACGGAGGGTTCGCCGATGTCTTTGGCGGTCTGTAGAATTTGTTCAGGTGAAATCACGAAGCCCCAACTGCTGACGGTCGCCGCCGCCTGCGTGGTGACCTCTTTCAGCTGCGACAAGACCAGCGGCGCGTTTTCCGTCCCCAGTTGGTGCAGGTTCGGCATCACGATCCCCAGCCCCGAGGGCGGGGTATTCATTGCGAAGTAAAGACCCGGTTCAATGATGGAAGCGGCCACTAGCGCCATGATGGCGACGAAGGACTCCATCAGCATGGCGCCGTAGCCGATGAAACGCGCATCCGTTTCGCAGGCCAGCAGCTTCGGCGTGGTGCCGGAAGCGATCAGCGCATGGAAGCCGGAGACCGCGCCGCAGGCGATGGTGATAAACAGGAAGGGGAACAACGCGCCTTTCCACAGCGGGCCGGTGCCGTCGACGTATTGGGTGATGGCGGGCATTTTCAGATCAGGGTTCAGGATCACGATACCGACCGCCAGACCGATGATGACGCCAATTTTCAGGAACGTCGCCAGATAGTCGCGCGGGGCCAGAATCAACCATACCGGCAGGAGTGCGGAGACGAACGCGTAACCGATCAGCGTGAAGGTGATAGTGGTGTCTTTGAAGGTGAGCGCCGGACCCCAGAACGGGTCATGAGCAATGATGCCGCCGAACCAAATGGACGCGACCAGCAGCACAATGCCGATGACGGAAACCTCGCCCACCCGGCCCGGCCGAAGGAAGCGCATGTAGATGCCCATGAACAAGGCGATCGGCACCGTCGAGCACACGGTGAAGACGCCCCACGGACTTTCCGCCAGCGCTTTTACCACGATCAACGCCAGCACCGCCAGGATGATGATCATGATCAGGAAACAGCCGAACAGGGCGATGGTGCCCGGCACGCGGCCCATCTCTTCCTTAATCATCTCACCCAACGACGCGCCGTTGCGGCGAGAGGAGATAAACAGCACCATGAAATCTTGCACGGCACCGGCCAGCACGACGCCGGCCAGCAACCAAAGCGTGCCGGGAAGGTAGCCCATCTGCGCCGCCAGAACCGGTCCTACTAACGGTCCTGCGCCCGCGATAGCCGCGAAGTGATGTCCAAACAGCACGTAGCGATTGGTGGGCACGTAGTTGAGNCCGTCATTGTTGATGACGGCGGGCGTCGCGCGCGACGGGTCCAATTTCATGACTTTCTGGGCGATGTACAGGCTGTAATAGCGATACGCCACCAGATAGACGGAGACGGACGCGACGACAATCCATAGCGCGCTGACGTTTTCTCCCCGGCGCAGCGCGACGACAGCGAGGCAAAAGGCGCCGATGATGCCGATAACCACCCAGGGAATATGTTTGAGGAACGCATTATTGTTTTTCATACAAAACCTGCTTGTCTGACGAACCAGTAAAGCAGAAAAACGGGCCGCTTTACTAAGGCTGTATGGGTTTTAGGAGTTTGAAATAAAACCAGTGTTGATACTGGCGGCCATCGTGGCGAATTTTGCGGTCGGTCGGTGGGATAATTGCGTGAGCGGCGGGATAGCCCCCGTAAGCGGTCACGGGCGCGCGCCAGTGGTATTCACTAGGCTATCACCCGGTGAATTGTGTGACGGTAATCTCATTTAACACAGTAAAACAGGGGGGCCAGGAGGTGGGATGCGGCCCATATCCCGCGACAAAATATCAAAAGTGTTACCGATATCAATTTATCGTCCTTCAGGACCAGTCGAAGACATTCGTCAATTCGGTCAGTGCTTCGCGTNCCCGCTGTATCGGCCGGTCGCGCAGCGCCGGTTGGCGGCAACCCCCTGCGGCCATGCAAAACGGCGCTGCCGTTTTGTCGAACCCTGACGAGGGTTCTCACCCTCCCTCAAGGGGATTTCTGCATACAAAAAAGCCCGAACGTGAGTTCAGGCTTTCTTATGGAATATGGCGGTGAGGGAGGGATTCACTGCGGCGCTGCGCGCCTTGCTCTTCGGGTGGCCTGACGGCCATGCAAAACGGCGCTGCCGTTTTGTCGAACCTTGACGAGGGTTCTCACCCTCCCTCAAGGGGATCTCTGGATACAAAAAAGCCCAAACGTGAGTTCAGGCTTTCTCTGTAAATATGGCGGTGAGGGAGGGATTCACTGCGGCGCTGCGCGCCTTGCCCTGCGGGTGGCCTGACGGCCATGCAAAACGGCGCTGCCGTTTTGTCGAACCCTGACGAGGGTTCTCACCCTCCCTCAAGGGGATCTCTGGATACAAAAAAGCCCAAACGTGAGTTCAGGCTTTCTTATGAAATATGGCGGTGAGGGAGGGATTCACTGCGGCGCTGCGCGCCTTGCCCTGCGGGTGGCCTGCGGCCATGCAAAACGGCGCTGCCGTTTTGTCGAACCCTGGCGAGGGGTCTCACCCTCCCTCAAGGGGATTTCTGCATACAAAAAAGCCCGAACGTGAGTTCAGGCTTTCTCTGTAAATATGGCGGTGAGGGAGGGATTCGAACCCTCGATACGTTTTCACGTATACACACTTTCCAGGCGTGNTCCTTCAGCCTCTCGGACACCTCACC
>NZ_JIBO01000011.1 GCF_000688655.1 Lonsdalea quercina subsp. quercina
GCCCCGCCTGCGTTTTAATGGCCTCCATCATTAGCGATGTTTTTCCCCTCTAACCGCGACGGTGCTTTTATGACGACGTCTGAAGACAACTCTTTTTCCTATGCCGCGACACTGATGGGCACGCGAATTTCCTTAACGCTTTTTTCTCTTAATGAGGATCTGGTTGTTCAGGCTTTCAAACGCATTAAACGTCTCGAAGATTTGCTGACGGTGAATCGCTCCCTGTCGGAAGTCATGAATATTAATCACGCGGCGGGTCAGCATCCGGTAGTGGTTAGCCCCATCGTGTATCAGTTGATTAAGCGCGCCCGGCAGGTGAGCCTGCTGGACAACAGTCATTTCAATTTCACCATCGGGCCTATCGTCAAGCTGTGGAAGATCGGTTTCAGCGGCAATACGGNGCCTGACGCGGCAGACATTCAACAGCGCCTTAGCCTGACGGATCCTCGCCACGTGATCCTGAACGATGAAGCGCGCTCCGTCTTCCTCAAACAGGAGGGCATGGAGATCGATCTGGGCGCTATTGCCAAAGGTTATATCGCCGACGTGATTAAAGGCTACCTGCGGCAAAACGGTGTCGAAGACGCGTTATTGAATCTGGGCGGCAACGTGCAGGCGATGGGGCGATCGTTAAATGATCCTCACGGGCGATGGAGCATCGGCCTCAAAAAGCCTTTCGCTGAACAGGGTGAGTTGATCGGCGTGATTAAAGTAATTGATAAATCCGTCGTGACTTCCGGTACTTACGAGCGTTACTTCACCCTTGATGGCGAGCGGTATCATCATATTCTGGATCCGAAATCGGGCTATCCGCTGAATAACGAATTGGACAGTGTCACCATCGTGTCGAACGAGTCCATTGATGGCGACATCTACACCACCCTGATGTATGGCATGGGGGTGAAAGCCGGGATCGCGTATCTGCAAGACTTCCCTGGTATTACTGCCATCTTCGTGACGAAAGAGAAACAGATCATTCTGTCGCCGAACCCCAATTACGAGTTCGAGCTACTCGACAAGCATTATTCGGTTGTTGCGTGACGAGGCAGATAGCGTCGCGGTGATCGCTCATGCGAATATTCGAGCTGGCCTTGGAAGCATCTACGTGATTCGCCTGCGTATTTATAGGCTGGAACGTTTCAAGTGCATGCGATGGGCATGGCGCTGGCGTAAGTTGCTCTATTGATTCGCATCCCTGTTTGCCTGAAATGGCCCCTGAGGCGGAGAAAAAAATCCCGACGTTCATGACGGGATGCCGGGATCTTAGCGCAGGGAAGGGCGTTAGAAGTCGTAGCTCATGGACACCTTGAGCGTACGGGGTTCCCCTTGGAAGACATATACGCCGTAATCCTCCACGCCAGACCAATATTTCTCATTGGTCACATTGTTCAACGCCACGCGCCAGATCATCTCGTTCTGGTCATTATTCACGCGAGTACGGTAGCGCAGACCCAGATCCAACGTGGTGTAGCTGTCGAGCTTTTTGGTGTTCTCCGCGTTGGCGTACTGTGAACCGGTATGGTTCAGCTGCGCCGTCGCGGTCAAACCATCCACCGGTTTGATGTCGTATTCAGCGCCCAGCACGCCGTAGAAACGCGGGACGCCGATGGCATCATGACCGTCGTTGGCGCCGTCGGCGGTTTTGGTTAGCGTAGGATCCAACCAAACCGTGCTGGCGTTAAGACGCACGCCCAATACGGGTTCACCAAAGACGCTCAGCTCCAGCCCGCGGTTACGCTGCTCCCCGTCGACGCTGTAACGATTGCTGACGCTATCAATAATGGCTGAAGGCTTCTTGATTTCAAACAGCGACATCGAACCGCCTACGCGACCCATATCAACCTTGACGCCCACTTCATTCTGTTTCGAATGGATGATGCCGGTGCTTTGGCCTGCGTTAGCCGCCGTGTTCGGCGCGATGCTGCCCGGCTCCAGGCTTTCTGTATGGTTCGCATACAGCGACAACTGTTCCCACGGCTTGTAAACCACGCCATAGGTCGGCATCCAGCGGCTTTCGGTAAAGCGAGAGTCCGCCTCTTCCTCGCCGGTCGCGTTACTGTAGTTGCGTACCACCACTTTTTGGTGACGCCCGGCCACGGTGAACAGCAGTTGGTCGTTCAACACGCCGAGCGTATCGCTCAGCAATACACCCTGCATGCGCGAACGACTGGTAGTCAACGGATCGGCATAACGCCCGCCCCACAGGGCGTTGTCCGGCATGGCAACATCGCTGTTGTGGTAGATATTGGTGGCAGGGTTGTCAAACGACATGCCCCAGGCGGTTCGGGAACGCGTGGTCAGGGCCGAGTAGCCGACATTGACCCGATGGGATACGAAGCCGGTATCGAACCTGCCGCGTAAGCCGGCCATGCCGCTGAAATTATCGACGATATTGTTGGTGTCCAGACGTGAGACAGTCGCCTCGCCGTTTTCGCTGATGAGCGTCGGAGAAGAGTATATCCCCATTTCATTGGCATGCTGCCCGCCCAACGCGGCATAGGTGGTCCAGCTGTCGGTCAGATCGTATTCGGCGCGAGCCATCCCGAATTTATTGGAGATATCGCTGTAAGCCCACTTTTGCGAATAGTTGCGCGTGTTGCCCGGTACGACGGGAACATCGTCTATACCGCTGATATTGATGCCAGTTTCACTGCCGTGGAATGTTTTTTTCTGGTAGCCCAGATCCAACGACGTTCGGAAGCGGTCGCCGCGATAATCCAGCCCGAGAGAGGCCATGGTGGTACGACGTTTATCGTCATCCACGGCCGTTTCGCCTTCCCGGTGTACCACATTCATGCGTACGCCGAACTGATTGTCGTCGCCGAAGCGACGCCCCAGATCCAGACTACCGCCTACCTGCGACGATGAGGTGTAATCGACGCCTACGCGAGTGGTCGGCGTGTCTTCCGCGCGTTTGGGTTCGAGGTTGATCATGCCGCCGACGCCGCTGGTGGAGGCACCGTTAACCAGTGAATTAGCGCCTTTGAATACTTCCACGCGGTCGAGCATCTGGGTATCCACCACTTGACGCGGCACCACACCTGCCAGCCCCCCCATGGTCATGTCTTCCCCATACAGCTTGAAACCGCGGATCCGGTAGGTTTCCGCCAGGTTGCCATAACCCTGAACCGCCTGCACCCCTGCATCGCTGTGTAACAGCTCGGCAATGGTTTTCGCCTGTTTGTCCTGCACCATTTTGGCGGTGTAACCGACCACGTTAAACGGCACATCCATGGCCTTTTGTTCACCGAGCATGCCCAGNCGCCCGCCGTTGGCGACCTGGCCCTCCAGATAGGCGGGGACCAGCGCATCGCCGCCAGGCCGGAAGTTCTCCGCCTCGCTCGCCTGCACCACGATCGTATCTTTTGAATCGGTCGCGGCATCGGCGTCAGCCTGGGTCGGTGTCGTTGCTGCGGTAGCCGTCTGAGTAAGAGAGCCTACCGCCAGAGCCAGCAAGGTTTTACGTAAAGGCGTGGATGTGTTTTTGACGTTATACATAGTTCGCTCAACTATAGAGAAAAGTTGAAATGGCAAATCCCGTTTCCGGGGCGTTTTTTTATTGATTCAACGTCGCAGGCCGGGTTGCGCGTGACCTGAGGATTGACAAGCTTCAGCGATGTAGTCACCGGCAATGCCCTGAATATGGGGGCTATGAATAATCGTTTGCCGAGAGCGGCGTTCTGCTTGCCGCGCGGTTGGCGAAAGACCGTGGATAAATAACCGCAATTAAAAATAAGAACTATACGCATCCGCGTTACGCAATCAAGGGATTTGTGGAAACCAGAGGGAAGCGGTGTGGGGAGCGCGTGGGGTAGAGCGATGCTTTCGAAAAATGGGGAGAGTATCAATACGCTAAAAGCGCTCTATAACATTAAAACAAGAGAATAATGGATACAAAAACGCAACATTGTTATTATATGCTTTCATGGTGCATTGATATTACTTATCCTCTTGAGCTGAATGGTGTAGCGAAACGCTTCAGATTGCCTAAACGATAACTATTTCATTCCAGCTAATTATTTTGTGAGTCCCCTTTTTTACGTGTTTAACATTACCTTGATCATCCCTCCTTCTGATGCCAAAATTTGCCCATAAATTTACAGAATCTTAGCGGTTACTATGCTCAGACTTATTGCGCGTTACATGTCCGTCGGCGTTTTGAACACGTTGTTACATTGGGCTGTTTTTAGCGCTCTTTATATGTCAGGTCAAAAGCAATTCTTATCGAATTTCATCGCTTTTTGTGTCGCTGTGACCTTCTCATTCTTCGCCAATGCCCGTTGGACCTTCACTGCTGAAGCTACGACGGCCAGATATACGATGTATGTGGTTTTTATGGGAGCACTGGCTGCGTTGATCGGGGGGTTGGCGGATGTGGTCAGGCTTAATCCAATCTGCACTCTCATTGTATTCTCGGCCCTGAGCCTGGTATGCGGTTTTATCTATTCACGTTATGTCGTTTTCAAGGTTAGAAAATGAAAATATCTCTGGTAGTGCCCGTTTTTAACGAGGAAGAGGCTACTCCCATTTTTTATGAAACTGTCAGGGGGTTTACTCCCTTCAAAGACTGGCAGGTTNAAATTGTCTTCATTAACGACGGTAGTTCCGATAGCACCGAAGCGGTCATCCGCGATCTTGCTCGCCAAGATCCACTTGTGACATGTGTTTCATTTACCCGCAACTTCGGCAAAGAACCTGCACTGTTTGCCGGACTTGAGGCCGCAACAGGGGATGCCGTAATTCCTATCGATGTCGATCTTCAGGACCCGATAGATATCATCCCTGCAATGGTTGCAAAATGGCAGGCTGGAGCAGATGCCGTATTAGCCAAGCGATCAGACAGAAGTTGCGACGGGCGTTTAAAACGAAATACCGCAGCTTTGTTTTACAAGCTGCATAATCGTATCAGTCATCCAAAAATTGAAGAAAATGTGGGTGATTATCGTCTGATGTCGAGAGAAGTAGTGGAGAATATCAAACTGCTGCCTGAGCGAAATCTTTTTATGAAAGGAGTGCTTAGCTGGGTAGGTGGCCGTGTAGAAGTAGTCGAATACACGAGAGCTGAGCGTGTGGCAGGGAGCACAAAATTTAATGGCTGGAAGCTCTGGAATCTGGCTTTAGAAGGGATTACTTCTTTTTCCACATTCCCACTTAGGATGTGGACTTATATCGGTTTCTTTGTTGCGGGTCTGTCCTTTTTATACGGGATCTGGATGATAATTGACAAAATTATTTGGGGTAATGCGGTTGCTGGTTATCCATCCATTCTTGTATCCATTCTTTTCCTTGGTGGAGTCCAGCTTATAGGTATTGGTGTGCTCGGTGAGTATGTCGGAAGGATTTACTCAGAAGTTAAGAATCGGCCACGCTATGTGGTAAAAAAATAGTGACAAATACTATTTTATTCCCGGTGTAATATAAAATATAAACGGAATTCATCATGAATAAAAGTTGGAAATATGCCGCGTACTATTTTGTAAGTATCCCGGTAATCCGAACCATTCACTTTTAGAGATCTTCCGGCATACTGAATATGTCCCCATGAGGAGATCGCTATGCGTAAAGCCCGATTCACCGAACATCAGATTATCGCCGTCCTGAAGTCTGTCGAAGCAGGACGGACCGTCAAGGATGTGTGTCGCGAGGCCGCTATATCTGAAGCTAGCTATTACAATTGGAAGGCGAAGTATGGCGGGNTGGAAGCGGCAGATATTAAAAAGATCAAAGATCTGGAGGACGAGAACCGGCGGCTCAAACAGATGTTTGCCGATCTGAGCCTCGAAAACCGGGCACTGAAGGACGTCATAGAAAAAAAGCTTTAAAACCAGCGATAAAGCGTGAGCTTGTCAGCTATCTGACGACGCAGTTTACGATGAGTATACGCCAGGCATGCAGGACGCTATCGCTGAGCAGGACGGTGTTTCGTTATCAACCGGATACGCGACGTGATGAACCGGTGATCCAGAGCCTGACTGAGGCGGCTGAACGCTATCCCCGCTACGGATTTAAGAAGCTTTTTCAGGTGCTTCGCAGGCAGGGCCACGTCTGGAACCACAAGCGTGTACACCGGATTTATTGTCTGCTAAAACTCAATTTTCGTCGTAAGGGTAAACAACGCCTGCCGGTGCGTAATCCGGCCCCCCTGGCCACGCCGGAAGCCCTTAACCAAAGCTGGTCGATTGATGTTATGCAGGACGCGCTAACATGCGGCCGACGTTTTAGGACTTTCAACGTCGTTGATGATTTTAACCGCGAGGCTCTCGCCATCGAAATTGACCTGAATATCCCGGCGCAGCGCGTTGTGCGGGTTCTGGAAAGAATAGTGGTAAACCGTGGATATCCGCTGAAGATGCGGATGGATAACGGACCGGAACTGGTATCACTGACTCTTGCGCAATGGGCTGAGGACCATGGCGTAGTGCTGGAATTTATCAAGCCAGGCAAACCGACGCAAAACGCATTTATCGAACGGTTTAATCGAACGTACCGGACAGAAATACTGGATTTTTATCTGTTCAGAACACTGAATGAAGCACGGGAAATAACGGAGCGCTGGCTGAATGAATATAACAATGAGCGGCCTCATGAATCCCTGAATAACCTGACGCCGGAAGAATAACGGCAGATGACTGAGAAACCGGAAATCTCAAAAAGTGAGTGGAACTAAAACAGGTGTGCTTACAAGTTGACCTCGGTAGAACTCGTGACGAAAAAATTCAGTACTTTCAGAGAGTATAATGGATAAAAAGCGAATTCGATCGAGGTGTGTCGATTTGAATGGTACGCCCTACAGGATTCGAACCTGTGACCTACGGCTTAGAAGGCCGTTGCTCTATCCAACTGAGCTAAGGGCGCCTTGGGAAGAGAGATTGCGATGTGCCGCAACCAATAACAAGTGGGCTGGATTATACCCACCCCCCCCGATGAGTCAACGACTTGGCGGCCGATTTTGGCCAGACGGCGATTCCCTGTACAGCAAAGCACCGTTCTCGCTTTTCACTGATTGATAGCGTCGCTTGTTCGATCCTCATCGAGAAAAGCCTTTTTAGTTTCATCGTCGCCCATTGCCACTGCGAGGCGATACGCAATTACGGTCTCCTCTGATTGGAACTTTGCCATACTTTTGTACTATTGGATTACACTTTAGCCTGTCTGGTGTGGGTGTATGGAACTCCGCCGTCTCTGATGAACTTGGGAACCTTTCGCTATATGCCAACTTTATTTTCCGTAATGATGCGTGTTTTTTTGTGGGCGATGTTGGTCTTGCCGATGGGATATGGCGTGGCGGCGGAGACGGCATCCCAATCCGCACAAGCGAGCGGGGAGTCTAACGTCAATGTCGATGCTGAATTGGTACAGCTCCAGAAACAGTTGGACGGTATCAAGCAGCAGGTGTCGGGAGTCAATAACGACAGCAAGTTCGGCGACCTGAACGATCAAACCCAGCAGCTCATCAGCAAGGCGGACGAACTCTCGGCGGTCGTGACGCCGCTTCGTTCACAAATGCAGTCGCAGCTTAATGTGCTGGGACCGGAGCCCGAGTCGAGTTCCACGCTCAATGAAACCAATGAGGTGACGCGTAAACGTAATAGCCTCAATCAGAAAAAAGCCAATCTGGATTCACAGTTAGAACAGATACAAGCGCTGCACGCCAGTGCGACCAATCTTTCCATACAGATCGTCAACCTGAGGCGGAACGCACTGAAGACACAGCTGGCGCTCGATTCGGGCAGTCTTTTTGGTGCGCGCTTCTGGTCGCCGATTGTTAATCCACAGCCGGAGGACGTGAGCCGGTTATCCTCGTTTTCTCAACAGGTCGCGAGTGCATTTACCGGAGCATGGA
Source organism: Lonsdalea quercina subsp. quercina (assembly GCF_000688655.1). GTDB lineage: Bacteria > Pseudomonadota > Gammaproteobacteria > Enterobacterales > Enterobacteriaceae > Lonsdalea > Lonsdalea quercina. The sequence continues at coordinate 7,844 of NZ_JIBO01000011.1, forward strand.
GTGCGGAATGGCGCTGGGGCTCTGCGATATTGCTGCTGATTGCGCTGGCACTGGTGACGCTTGGGGGCAAATACCTCGAGAAATATCTGGCCTGGCTGGGGATAAACAAGCTGCCGGAAGGACGGCTGCGGCGCAGCTTTCTTGCGACCGCGACCGTCATGTCTACCGTACTGACGGTGGGGATTGCCGCCAATTTGATCGATATCACATTTACTCGTCATGATATCGCCTCTGAACGCGTCGCCTCTTATATGGATACGCTGGTACGCCTCACCGTGTTCTGCTCCATGATTGCCGGATTGGGGAGGGCCTTCCTGTCTAATCAACGGCCTTCGTGGCGTCTTCCCGCCATCTCCAATCCGGTGGCTAAGGCTATGACGCCGTTTCCGGTGATCGCCGCGTTAATTATTTTGATATTCGGAATCATCGAGCAGGTGACCATCACCATGGGCACCACGGTTGCCGTTACCATCGTTGTTAACGGGCTGGCGACGCTATGCCTGGCATTGACGACGGGCATGGTTGCCTTGAGAAGTAATCAGATACGTCGTCAGATGGTCGAAACTGGCGAGCAACCGGAAGCGCGTTCCACGCTTTCCGGGATCATTCATCTGGCAGTTTTGCTGACGACCTTTGCCGTACTGGTTTCGCTGGTTATCGGCTATATCTCTCTGGCGCGTTTTCTGATCTACGAGCTGGTGTGGATAGCCATCGTGTTTTCCTNCCTCTATCTCTTTTCCNCGCTGGTGTCTGATGCGTGTGAGAGTCTGTTTTCGCCAAACAATCTTAGCGGTCAGCGTATCAAGAGTTCGTTGAATCTTGATGACCGTCATTTAGCTCAGGCCACGGCGTTGCTCTCTGCCGCAGGCAAAGTCTTCCTGATTCTCATGGCCGCTGTCGCGCTGCTGAATGGGACGTTTGGCACCACTACGCCACTGGAGCTGATGAAAAAGGCGCTGGATATCTGGGGTGGGAAAGGGCTGGAAAACTTACGTATTGTTCCGGCCCGGTTGGTGGATGCACTGATTTTCCTGGCGATAGCCCTGTACGCCATGCGTTCTTCACGGCGCTGGCTGGAAAATGATTTTCTTCCAAAAACCACCCTGGACCGCGGGATTCGGGCGTCGATGGTTACGATGTTCAGCAACGTCGGCTATATCATCATCATTTTGCTAACGCTGGCCACACTAGGCATTCAGTGGAACAAGCTAGCGTGGATTGTCAGCGCGCTGTCGGTAGGTATCGGCTTCGGGCTGCAGGAGATAGTGAAAAACTTTATCTCGGGAGTCATCTTGCTGACGGAGCGTCCTGTGAAAGTCGGCGATCTGATTAACATCAGCGGAGTTGAAGGGGATATTCGGCGTATTAACGTGCGAGCGACGGAAATTCAGCTCGGNGACCTGTCGACGGTCATTGTACCTAACTCGCAATTTATCTCGCAGAACGTACGCAATATTACGATGGGCAATGCCCTTGGCGTAGCGACGCTCGCGCTGTCTTTCCCATTGGATACCGATCCCCAAGAGGCCAGAACCATTCTGCTGGATTCCTATACGGAGCATGAAGGCATTTTAACCAGCCCCGCGCCTTCGGTGACTTTTAGTCAATTAAGCGCTGACGGAATGGTGCTCAGCGTGACTGGATATGTCAGCAGTCCTCGCCTGGTGGCGAGTGTTAAAAGCGACCTGCTGTTCGAGATAATCAAACGTCTGCGCGCAGCGGGTATCCCGCTGGCGGTACCCCAGCGCATGGTGCTGGAAAATGCGCAAAACACAACTACCGTACCTCCTTCGATGTTGGGCGACGACGCGACGCGCACCTGAAAGGTTTGAAGGCTAAATTCGATGTGGCGAACTATTTGATTTTTGGCACAAAAGCCACCGATCGTTGGATGAGTAGTGAAGCGAAAAAGTTGTCGACTTCCCTTATGAAGAGGCAATGTGCTGATGTCGGGACTGACTGTAAAGAGTAAGCCGACAGACGATACGCAATAGGGTCATCTGTCGGCTTCAAAGGCTATCTGGTACAGGCGGCGTTTATTGCGTCTGCTGTTTGACCATCTCGATGTAGATCTCGCGCAGGCGACGCGTAATCGGGCCGGGCTTGCCGTCGCCGATGGTTCGGTCATCAAGCGTCACTACCGGGAGAACGAACGTGGTGGCTGAGCTGATGAAAACCTCTTTGGCATGATAGGCTTCTTCCGGCGTGAACAGCCGTTCTTCCAGTCGGATGCCATCCTGTTCGGCCAACTGCAAAATAGCCTTGCGGGTGATACCGTGAAGGATGTCGTGACTGAGGGGACGGGTCACCACCGTATTATCGTGCAGCACGATGTAGCAGTTGCATGAACTTCCTTCCGTCACAAAACCATTCTCCACCATAAAGGCGTCTTCCGCGTTGTGTGCGTGGGCAAACTCTTTTGCGAGACAGGCTGCCAGCAGGCTTACGGTTTTAATGTCGCGACGATGCCAACGAATGTCCGGGCAGGTCACGACCCGAAGCCCGCGTTCCGCTACCGGATTTTCAAGCACCGGTCGAGCCTGGGTAAACAGGACCAGCGTCGATTTCACGTCGGCGCCGGGGAAGTGAAAATCACGATCGCCTGCATTGCCGCGCGTCAGTTGAAGGTAGATAGCGCCTTCCTGCATCTGATTTTTTTCGATTAAGGCCTGATGAATATTTTTCAGCTCTTCAATGCTGACCGGCAGCGTCAGCGATAGCTCCCGACAAGAGCGCTGCAATCGGGTCATATGACCATCGAATTCGGCCAATTTGCCGTTGACCACGGCGGTGACTTCATAGACGGCATCCGCAAACAGAAAACCGCGGTCGAACACGGAAACAGACGCTTCCTGTTCTTGCACATAGCGGCCGTCAACATAAACAAGACGTTGCATTACAACACTCCTTTAACTCGTCATTTGGCGCAGCTTATGCGTTAGCCCCATAGTGCCGCCGTAGGTGGTGCGATGATACTGCCATCATAGTGCAGACCATTTTCACGGTCGCGTTGCAACAGCAATGGGCCATCCAGATCGACGACTTCAGCGCCTTGCGCTACAAAGGTGGCTGGCGCCATCGACAGCGACGTGCCGACCATGCAGCCGACCATAATCTGCAGGCCCGCTTTGTGGGCTTCGGCGCGCAGTCGCATGGCCTCGGTCAGCCCGCCGGTTTTATCCAGCTTGATATTGATCATGTCGTAGTAACCGGCGATGGCGCTGAGTGAATCGCAGTCATGGCAGGACTCGTCGGCGCAGATAGGAATAGGATGCGGTAACACCTCCAGCTCGCTGTCTTGTCCGGCGGGCAGCGGCTGCTCAATCATCGTCACGCCTAGCGCCGCCAGCTCGGGCACCAGTTTCAGATAAAGCTCGGCGTTCCAGCCCTCGTTGGCGTCGACGATCAGTCGCGCGGCAGGGGCGCCTTCACGTACGGCGGCCACTCTCGCCAAATCGTCTTTGTCCGCCAGTTTCAGCTTCAGCAAAGGTCTGGCAGATTGTTTCTGGGCCGCTATACGCATGTTGTCCGGCGTATCTAACGACAAGGTATAGGCGGTTTCGAGCGCGTTGGGCGCCGATAACGGCAGTCTCTGCCAGACTCGCTGTCCGACTTGTTTACATTCCAGGTCCCAAAAGGCGCAGTCCACCGCATTACGCGCCGCGCCGGACGGCAGGCGGCGTTGAAGCGCGATCCGATCCAACCCGTTGCGGAGATCGTCCTCCAGCGACCGGATCTGTGCTATTACGCTATCGATAGACTCGCCGTAGCGCGCGTAGGGAACGCACTCGCCATAGCCTGTCGTGCCACCCGCGCTCAGCGCGACGACAACGACATCGGCCTGCGTTTTGCTGCCGCGCGAAATAGTAAAGGTGCCTTGCAGCGGCCAGCTTTCATGAGAAACGTGAAGTTCTGTCATAGGTCAGCCAACTGGTCAACGATGCGTCCAACGCCCTGACGGAAGGGATCGACCACCGGCAGGCCGAATTTACTCTCCGTCTCGGTAATGAATTTTTGCGCGGCGGCTTCATCCAACGCCGAGGTATTCACGGAGATGCCGACGAAACGCGCATTGGGATTGGTGAGGTGCGCCATCGATAAATTCAGCGCCATACAGGCGGCGAGATCGGGGACTGGATAGTCGACGCCGCGCAGGGTTTTACGCGTTGGTTCGTGGCAAAGCACCAGCGCATCCGGCTGCGCGCCGTGAATGATGCCGGTAGTTACGCCCGCGAAGGACGGATGGAATAGCGATCCTTGACCTTCGATCACATCCCAGTGATCGGCGTCATTGGCCGGAGCCAGCACCTCGACGGCACCGGCGGTAAAGTCAGACACCACGGCGTCGATGCTAACGCCTGAGCCGCTAATCAGAATGCCGGTCTGACCGGTCGCTCGAAAAGTCGCTTTCTCGCCGCGCGTCAGCAGCTCTTTCTCAATCGCCAACGCGGTATACATCTTGCCGCAGGAGCAGTCGGTGCCGACCGGAAGCAGCCGTTTGCCAGTCCGTTTGCGACCGTTTGCGACCGGGAAGGTTTGTGTTGGATGGCGAACGTCGTGAAGGTTTCTTCCCAGCCTGGCCGCCAGCGCGCTGAGTTCAGGGACGTCGGCTAGACGGTTATGCAGCCCGGCGGCCAGGTCCATACCGCTTTCCAGCGCTTCGCTCAATACGGCTATCCATGCGTCGGAGATGATCCCGCCCCGGTTGGCGACGCCGATCACCAGCGTTTGCGCTCCGGCGGCGCGAGCCGTCGCGATGTCCATATCGGGCAGTTGGCAATCGGCGCGACAACCCTCCATACGAAACTGGCCTACACAATATTCGGGATGCCATTGCTTGATGCCGATGGCCACTTTTGCAGCCAGCTGATCGTGCGCATCACCCAGAAATAACAAATAAGGCTTTTTGATATCCATCATACATCCTCGAATTAAATTAAGGCGTCAGTCATTAATCATGCGATATGCGTTTGGGGCGAGAAGGTCTGTCTGTTTAATCGATAATAACGAGAGTTATATTGTTGTCAATGTAGGGGTTCAATCAGTTTTTATATCTATATAATTGGTTTTTTTCTGGTGTTAAATTTCAACTTATGTGTTTTATTTGAAATTAAATGTCGATATTTTTTTATATTTAGGATTGTCGTTTTTTTAATAAAAAAATTAGACGGCGTTTTTATTATTTATTTTTTAATTCATTGTTTTTTAAGTGTTTTTATTTTTTCTTTTCGCCTGCTCTATTTTGGTGATGATGATGCATTGTTGGGCCCCAAAATAATGCAATATCGGCTCTGTTTCGGTAATAAATAAGTCAGCTATTTACGTTGGTATGCTCCTTTTTTTGACTCTCTGTCTACGGAGGCTTAGACAATGATAATCCTTAAAAATAAGAGAGGAAGTCTACTCGCCTGTTCCGATGGGATGGGGGGAACGCCGTCATTCGCCGTTTCGCTTGGGTGTGGAAGGCGCGTCAAATTTTTACGTTGAGCTTATCGACAGCGCCCGGAAACTGGGATAGCGTGAGGGCTGACTCGCTCGCGGGTCAATACGTCGCTCGGACGGTCCGGGCGCTTACGTGACTACGAGGTATTTATGGCTGATAGCAATTCTCCGCGCCGCTTTTCGCGCATCGATCGTCTTCCCCCTTATGTCTTCAACATTACCGCTGAATTGAAAATGGCTGCGCGTCGCCGTGGCGAAGACATCATCGATTTCAGTATGGGAAATCCGGATGGCCCCACACCGCCGCACATTGTTGAAAAACTCTGTACGGTTGCCCAGCGCGAAGATACGCACGGCTATTCGACCTCTCGCGGCATCCCGCGTCTGCGCAGAGCGATCTCGCGCTGGTATGCTGACCGCTATCAGGTGGATATTGACCCGGATAGTGAAGCCATCGTCACCATCGGCTCTAAAGAGGGGCTGGCGCACCTGATGCTGGCAACCCTCGATCATGGCGATACGGTATTGGTGCCCAATCCCAGCTACCCCATTCATATTTACGGTGCGGTGATCGCCGGTGCGCAGGTTCGCTCTGTACCGTTGGTGGACGGCGTTGACTTCTTCAACGAGCTGGAGCGCGCTATATGCGAAAGTATACCCAAACCCAAGATGATGATTCTGGGGTTCCCTTCCAATCCGACGGCACAGTGCGTCGAGCTGGATTTCTTCGAGCGGGTCGTGGCGCTGGCGAAACAATATGACGTGCTGGTCGTGCACGATCTGGCCTACGCCGACATCGTCTATGACGGCTGGCAGGCGCCTTCCATTATGCAGGTGCCCGGCGCCAAGGATATCGCGGTAGAGTTTTTTACCCTGTCTAAAAGCTATAACATGGCCGGATGGCGAATTGGCTTTATGGTGGGGAATCCTGAGCTGGTCAATGCGCTAGCCAGAATTAAAAGCTATCACGATTACGGGACCTTCACGCCGTTGCAGGTGGCGGCGATTGCGGCGCTGGAAGGCGATCAACAGTGCGTGCGCGATATCGCGGAGCAGTACCGTCAGCGCCGCAACGTGCTGGTGCGCGGGCTTCATGAAGCGGGCTGGATGGTCGACGAGCCGAAAGCGTCGATGTACGTATGGGCGAAAATACCGGAAGCGTATGCGCACTTAGGCTCCCTTGAGTTCGCTAAACGCCTATTGGCGGAAGCCAAAGTGTGCGTGTCGCCGGGGATTGGTTTCGGCGACTACGGCGATACCCACGTTCGTTTCGCACTTATCGAAAATCAGGATCGTATTCGCCAGGCGGTCAGGGGCATCAAGTCCATGTTCCGCGCGGACGGCATTTTGCCTGCGTCGCAGAAAAAACACGGCCATAGCGCCTAGCTCTTAGCCTTAATCGGAAAAGCCGGGTTCCCGCCGTTCGTCTCATCGGTAGACGACGGCGGTTCAGGTTTTTTATGGATGTTTTATCAAAAGGACGAATCAAGTCATGCGTTTCTCTTCGCTTCATCTCATCGGTTTCACCTTCTGCTGCTTGATTATCGCTGGTTGCCAGTCATCTTCTCCGTCCCGTTCCGGGAACGCCAGAGCCACTCAGGATGAGCAAATCAATCAGCTCGCGTCGTTGGTCGCCGCCGGAAAATATCTGCGCACGCAGTGTAACCGCAGCGATTTGCCGGATGACAATACGCTCATGCGCGGCGCGCTGCGTCAGGGTGAAAAGAAGGGATGGGATGTCAGCGGGTTTCAAATGTTGCCGCCGCTGAGCGACACGCTCTATGAAGGACTCCTGAAGGATGGGACGCCGAAAGATCAACAGTGCTCGGCGTTCAATCTGTCCGTGTCTCCCTTCCTTAGCGCCATTCGCGGTTAGGGGGATGATGGGTTGTTCTCGGAAGATTCTGGTTTTCCTCCCGGCCAGTCTTCCAGCGCATCCAGAATAAAAGGCTCGCCGTTGACGCTGAACACGGTGACATCCTGCTGAATTTGTTCGATCACCACGCCGCTAAATGGGCTATCGCCTTCACGATAGCGTTGGTTGTTCAGCGTGACGCTGCGCCGCTCCGGTTCCGACGTAAACACGTGTGCGCTGTAGGTGAAGGCAGGCAATTCGCCGTTGTCCGCCGAAGGGGTGGGCGGCATAGGCGCGGCGTTGGCGGCGGGCAAGGTTGCCGCGTGGCTGGGCGGCGCCGTAACGATGTGAGGCGGAGGCGTTATTGCCTGGCGGAATTCTTGCCAGCGTTGATGCCCCAACCATCCCAGCGCGAATAGCAGCAGGGCATAGAGGACCAGCAGATAACCGGGGATGACATAGCCTCGGGAAATCGGGGTCGATGGGGTTACTTCCGGTGCGCTGTCCACATTTTTTCCTTAAATATCATGCAATAGCTTCCTTTCTTGCTCACTTTTGGAACGTCGGGATTCCCGGATTGACGGATTTGCGCGAAGGCCCGCATAACCAGATTAATATCCCGATATAGCGCGGGAGAACGCTCAGGGGGGCGGTTCCTTAATTCGGCGGTTCGTGGCATCATATACCCGTTTTTTTCTCGGGGGAATGGATTGCCTGAGAGGCGACGGCAGGGCCTAAACGGCTTTGATGGATGGGTCGGCCTTGTTGCCAAGGCATAGGGATAATGTTTCTCATGGATAAAGTAAAATTGCCATCGTTGACGCCACGGACGCTCAGACGGAGCCTGCTGGCGCTGTTTCTGCTGTTGACCGTTTTGCAGACGGCATCGTTGTTTCAACACCGTGATCTGGCCCCTTTGCCTGCCGTCGCGCGGACGCCGACACCTCAGCCACCTTCCTCTCTTGATCTACCCAATGACTACTCTCTGTTTGGCGTCGCACCGGAAAAAGCGGCCGCTCCCGATCCGGAAGCTGAACATCCCGATTCGCTACCACTTTCTTCCCTGCATCTGTCGCTGACGGGCGTATTACTGAGCCAGGATGCCGCGCATTCGATTGCGATCTTCAGCAAAGATAATCAACAGTTCAGCTGTAGCCCCAACGAATCTCTGCCCGACGACGACGCCAAACTGGTAGCGATCCACGCCGACAGCGTGGTTCTGCTTTACCAGGGCCGTCATGAGGTGTTGCGGTTGTACGAACAACCGGGCGGCGAAGAGTCTCAGACCGATACGGCCGCCTTGCAGCAGCTTCAGCCGCGGCCTTCCTCTCCGATTAGCGACTACCTTGAGCTTGCGCCGCTGATTAACGGCAACAAATTGAGCGGATATCGCATCTCGCCGGGTCGGCATCCTGATGTCTTTTACCGGGTGGGACTGCAGGATCGCGATGTGATTATCGCGCTGAACGGACTGGACTTGCGTGACGAAGCGCAGGCGAAAACCGCCATGGAGCGGATACCGGAAATTCACACATTTACCCTGACCGTCGAACGGGAAGGGCAACAACAAGATATCTACATGGAAATTGGGGGCGAAGAGTAACGTGCGGAGCAAAGGAGTGATCAAACGATGGGAGCGAGCGGCAATCGGCTCGCTGCTGTTGGCATCTTGCTGGTGCTGGGGCGCAGAGTTTTCCGCCAGCTTCAAAGGAACTGACATTCAGGAGTTCATCAATACCGTCAGTAAAAACCTGAATAAAACCGTCATTATCGACCCCAGCGTGCGCGGCACTATTACCGTGCGCAGCTACGACATGATGAACGAACAGCAGTATTACCAGTTTTTCCTTAGCGTGCTGGACGTCTATGGCTTCTCCGTCGTTCCGCAGGATAACGGCGTTCTGAAGGTCGTGAGAGCCAAAGATGCGAAAACGGCCGCCATCCCGCTGGCCAGCGATGAACAGCCGGGCCACGGCGATGAAATTGTGACGCGCGTGGTCGCGCTCAATAACGTCGCCGCGCGCGACCTGGCGCCGCTGCTGCGCCAACTGAACGACAGCGCCGGGGCGGGGAGCGTCGTCCACTATGAACCGTCCAATACGCTGTTGATGACCGGCCGCGCGGCGGTGGTCAAGCATATGATGGAGATCGTCGCGCGGGTGGAGAAAATCGGCGGCCGGGATATGACCACGGTTCCGCTCAACTTCGCATCGGCGGACGATATGGTCAAGCTGGTGAACAACCTCAATAAAACCGATGAGAAAAACGCGCTGCCAAGCAGTGTGTTAGCGAATGTGGTCGCGGATAGCCGGACCAATTCGGTCATTGTCAGCGGCGAAGAAAAGTCGCGTCAGCGCGCGGTACAGATGATCCGTCAGCTTGACCGCAAACAGGTGGTGCAGGGCGGCACCAAGGTCATCTACCTTAAATACGCCAAGGCGGTTGAGCTGCTGGAAGTGCTGGCGGGAAGCGGCACCAGCGGCAGCCGTAATAGCTCCAGCACTCCCACCACGTCGCACAGTACTCAGAACAGCGGCAACAGCAGTTCTTCCTCCTCCTCGTCTTCCTCGAATAGCGAAGACAGCGCTTCGTCAAACAGCAGCAGTCTCGGCTTTGGTTCGGCTTTCAGCTCCAGCGGTAGCTCGGGCGGCAAAACCATCATGATTCAGGGGAAAGAAGTGACGGTCCGCGCGCACGACCAGACCAATGCGCTGATTATCACCGCGCCACCCGACATCATGAGCGACCTGGAACAGGTCATCGACCAGCTGGATATCCGTCGACCTCAGGTGCTGGTGGAGGCGATTATCGCCGAAGTGCAGGATGCGGACGGTTTGAATCTCGGCATCCAGTGGGCCAACAAGCGGGCGGGCATGACGCAGTTCACCAGCACCGGCATGCCGATTTCGACGGCCATGGTTGGCTCCGATCAGTATCGCGCCGACGGCACGCTGACCAGTAGCTACTCCAGCGTGCTCAGCAGTTTCAGCGGGATTGCCGCCGGGTTTTATCAGGGCAACTGGTCGATGCTGCTAACGGCCCTGTCCAGCAACTCCAAAAACGACGTGCTGGCGACGCCCAGCATCGTCACGCTGGACAACATGGAAGCCACCTTTAATGTCGGGCAGGAAGTGCCGGTGCTATCAGGCTCTCAGACGACTTCGGCGGACAACATCTTTACTACCGTGGAACGTAAAACCGTCGGCATCAAATTGAAGGTCAAGCCGCAGATCAACGAAGGCGACTCCGTGCTGCTGCAGATCGCGCAGGAGGTTTCCAGTGTGGCGGACTCCTCGTCGAGCAGTACCAGCAGTCTGGGCGCGACGTTCAACACCCGCACGGTCAACAACGCGGTGCTGGTGGGCAGCGGCGAAACCGTGGTGGTCGGCGGACTCCTCGACAAGACTACGCTGGAAACCGACAGCAAAGTGCCTTTCCTTGGGGATATTCCGGTGATCGGCAACCTGTTTCGTTCCAAAAGCCGCCAGGTGACCAAACGTAATCTGATGCTGTTTCTCCGTCCGACCATTATTCGCGACGGTATGCAGTATCAGACGGCGACGGTAAACAAATACCGCGCCTTCAACGAGGAGCAGCAGCAGCAGCGTGGCGCCACGCGCGCCACCGGCGTAGTGCTGGATAATGACACGCTGCGTCTGCCCGCCGGCGGAGACACGATGGTCTTCCGTCAGGTACAGGCGGCCATCTCGTCGTTTTATGCCCGGGAGGGGCGATGAGCGTGCAGGACGTTGCGGCTTCAGGACTTCATCCGGTTCTGCCGTTCGCCTACGCCCGCACCCATAAAATACTGCTGTTGCAGGAAGAGCAGCAGCAGGCGCCGGCGCAGGTTTTCTGCGTCGGTGAAACGCAGCCCGATGCTTTTCTGGAAGCCCGACGCGTGGCGGGCGTTTCATTGAGCGTGAGCCGCCTCAGCGAAGCGGAGTTCGAGCGGGCGCTGGTGCAGCACTATCAGCGAGACTCCGCCGCCGCACAGCAGCTGATGGAAGACATCGGCAACGACATCGACTTCTACACGCTGGCCGAAGAACTGCCGGACAGCGACGATTTGCTGGATGCGGACGACGACGCGCCGATCATCCGCCTGATTAACGCCATGCTAACGGAGGCNATCAAGCACAAAGCCTCCGACATCCATATTGAGACCTACGAACGAAACCTGCTGATCCGCTTCCGTATCGACGGCGTGCTGCGGGAAATCCTGCGCCCGCCGCGTCAGCTGGCGCCGCTGTTGGTGTCCCGCATCAAAGTCATGGCGAAGCTGGATATCGCTGAAAAACGCGTGCCTCAGGATGGACGCATGGTGCTGCGTATCGGCGGCCGCGCCATCGATGTGCGCGTTTCGACGCTGCCCTCCAACTATGGGGAACGTGTGGTACTGCGCCTGCTGGACAAGGACAGCGTGCGGTTGGATTTGGCCGCGCTGGGCATGAGCGCCGCGCATCAGCAAGAGGTGGACGAGCTAATCCACCGTCCGCACGGCATCATTCTGGTGACCGGGCCGACCGGCTCGGGGAAAAGTACCACGCTGTATGCGGCGTTGAGCCGCCTCAACGCCACCGAACGCAACATCATGACGGTGGAAGATCCCATCGAGTATGAGTTGGACGGGATCGCCCAGACGCAGGTGAACACCAAGGTCGGCATGACGTTCGCACGCGGACTGCGCGCCATCCTTCGTCAGGATCCGGACGTCGTGCTGGTGGGGGAAATCCGCGACGGCGAGACGGCGCAGATTGCCGTGCAGGCTTCGCTGACCGGGCATCTGGTGCTGTCGACGCTGCATACCAACAGCGCCTTGGGCGCGCTGTCCCGCTTGACGGATATGGGCGTGGAGCCGTTTTTGTTATCGACGTCCCTGCTCGGCGTGTTGGCGCAACGGCTGGTGCGCACCCTGTGTCAGGACTGTCGCCAGCCCTACACGGTCAGCTCTGAACAGGCGCAGCTGATGGGGATTGCGCCCGGCATACGGCTGTATCGGGCCGGGGGCTGTCCTGCCTGTAACGAGACGGGCTATCGCGGGCGAACCTCAATCCATGAGCTATTGCCTATCGACGACGACGTTCGAACGGCGATTCACCAGCGGGAAGGGGAGCAGCAGATTGCGCAACGGCTGGGCGAACGCTGGGGATCGTTGCGACAGAGCGGGCTGCAGCAGGTCATCGCCGGTAATACCACTTGGGATGAGGTGGTGCGCGTGACAAGGGCGGAATGAGATGGCGCTGTTTCATTATCAGGCGTTAAGCGCGCAGGGGAAACGCCGCCGCGGCGTTCAGGAGGCCGACTCGGCGCGGCAGGCCAGACAGCTGCTGCGTGAGAAAGGGCTGGTGGCGTTGACGCTGGAAGCGCAGCGCGATGCGGGGCCGTCCGGGGACGGCGGATTCTTTACGCTGCGGCGCTCTCAACGCATTGGGGCCTGCGATCTGGCGCTGCTGACCCGACAGCTGGCGACGTTGGTCGCTGCGGCGTTGCCGCTGGAAGAAGCGCTGGCGGCGGTGGCGGAGCAGAGCGAGAAGGCCGCGCTGCGCACGTTAATGGCGGCCGTGCGGGCCAAAGTCGTCGAGGGTCATTCGCTGGCGGAGGCGCTCAGCAGCTTTCCCGGCAGTTTCGAGCGTTTGTACTGTGCGATGGTGGCGGCGGGCGAAGCCTCCGGCCATCTGGATATCGTCCTCAATCGGCTAGCGGACTACACCGAGCAGCGTCAGCAGATGCGCAGCCGCATTCAACAGGCGATGATCTATCCCTGCGTTTTGACGCTGGTCGCCATCGCGGTGGTGTGCATCTTACTCTCCGCCGTGGTGCCTAAAGTCGTGGACCAGTTCGTTCATATGAAGCAGGCGCTCCCTTTTTCCACGCGGTTGCTCATGGGGATCAGCGACGCGGTACGTGTCGGCGGCCCGTGGGTGCTGCTGCTGTTGGCGCTGGGGATGATGACGGGACGCTGGCTGCTGCGACAGGAAAAATATCGGCTGCCTTTCCACCGTTTTCTCCTGCGGCTGCCGGTCGTCGGGCGCGTGTTGCGCGGGCTTAACACCGCGCGCTACGCCCGCACGCTCAGCATCCTCAACGCCAGCGCCGTGCCGCTGTTGCAGGCAATGCGTATCAGTGGCGATGTGCTGAGTAATGACGATGCCCGTGAACGGCTCACGCACGCGACGGAGGCGGTACGCGAAGGCGTGAGTTTGCATCAGGCGTTACAGCAGACGTCGCTGTTTCCCCCGATGATGCGACATATGATCGCCAGCGGCGAACGCAGCGGCGATCTCGACGCCATGCTGGCGCGCGCGGCCGACAATCAGGATCGCGAATTCAGCGCGCAGGTCACGTTGGCGCTGGGACTCTTTGAGCCGCTGCTGGTCGTCACGATGGCGGGCGTCGTGCTCTTCATCGTGCTGGCCATTCTCCAGCCAATTCTGCAATTAAACACGCTTATGAGTATGTGATTTCGAATAACGTCAAAGGAAACAATAAAATGGAACAACGTCAGCGAGGATTCACCCTGTTAGAAATCATGGTGGTGATCGTTATTCTCGGCGTACTGGCCAGCCTGGTAGTGCCGAATCTGATGGGCAATAAAGAAAAGGCCGACCGGCAGAAAGCCGTCAGCGATATCGTGGCGCTGGAGAGCGCGCTGGATATGTACAAGCTGGACAACAGCCGCTATCCCACGACGGAGCAAGGCCTGTCTGCGCTGGTGAAAAAACCGAGCACGCAGCCCGAACCACGCAATTACGCGCAGGATGGCTATATTCGCCGTCTGCCGCAAGACCCGTGGGGCGCCGACTATCAGTTGCTGAGTCCCGGCAATCATGGCCGTATCGACGTGTTCTCCTACGGCCCGGATGGCATGCCGGACAGTGAAGACGACATCGGCAACTGGAATATCGGCAATGGGGCGCACAGCGCGAATCCGTGATGCGTCAGCGCGGGTTCACCCTGCTGGAAATGATGCTGGTGGTGTTGCTGGCCGGCGTCTCGGCCACGTTGGTGATGATGGCGTTTCCACAGCAAAAGCCGCGGGATGCGCAGTGGCAGATGGCGCGCTTTCGGGCGCAGCTGGAGCGCGCGGTGGCCGACAGTCAACAGAATGATCGCGTACTGGGATTCTATCTCGCGCCGCGCGGCTGGCAGCTCGCGGTGCTGGAGCCTGCTAACGCGTCTGCGCCGGAGGCCTACCAGTGGCAGCCAAGTTCTTCGCTCATCACGCTGCCCGCTGACATCCGACTGNCCTTCACCGCGCAGTGGAAGGATGGCGAGGTGGATCAGGGGGTGACCTCAAAACAGGCGTCGCCGACCGTTCTGATCCTGCCGGGCGGCGAGATCACCCCTTTCCGCCTCGAATTTCAGCCAGGTGAGGGGGACGGCGCCTGGCTGGAAGTCGACGGCAACGGGGCGATCCACAGTTCTTCCCCGGAGGGTGACGCGCGATGAAGCAACGGGGCATGACGCTGTTGGAAGTGCTGGTGGCACTGGTGGTGTTCGCACTGGCGGGACTGGCCATATTGAAGACCACCGCGCAGCAAGCCAGTACGCTGGGGCGACTGGAAGAGAAANCCTTTGCCGTATGGATCGCCGAAAATCAGATGGGCGCGCTACGGCTGGAAAAACAGTGGCCGTCGACCACCTGGACCGACGGCAGCATGATATTCGCGGGTTCGACGTGGTACTGGCGCTATCGGGGCATTGATACCGGTGACGACAGCCTACGCGCGGTGGAGGTCGAAGTGCGCCACGGCAGTCATGACGCCGCGCCGGCGGCAATATTACGCAGCGATTTACCGCAGCCGGTAGAGGATGACGGTGATGAGAATTAACGCCTCGCGGGGGTTCACGTTGCTGGAGATGATGCTGGCGCTGGTGGTATTCGCCGCGCTAAGCCTCAGCGTCTCATCGGTCCTGAATGGAGTGATGCGTCAGGACGAGCTGTCTACGCGTAAAAGCGTGCGACTCGAAGAGTTACAGCACGCCTTGACACTGATGGAACGCGATTTTACCCAAATAACGCCGCGGCGCAGTGAAACCGCCGAGCCGGGATTATTCGCCCAGCGCAATGGCATCGAAAGCGAAGATGGCGCCGCCAGTTTCATACGCAACGGCTGGTTGAATCCGCTGGGCATTCTGCCTCGTTCCGAGCTACAGCGAGTGGGATATCGCCTGCGTCATGGCACGCTGGAACGCTTGTTTTTCGACTCCCCGCAGCCCTTGCCCAGACAGGAAATGGCGATCCGCCCGCTGCTGACTCAGGTCGACGGCTTCACGCTGAGCTTCTTCTCTGAAGGCGGCTGGCAGGATCGCTGGGACGATCCTGATCGGTTGCCGCAAGGGGTTTCGGTGACGGTCAATCTGCATGATTACGGCGAGATCACGCGTCTGTTTCTCCTGCCAAAGCAGGAGGATCCGGAGGCGAAAGAGAATGACGGAGAGCTGGAAGAGGCCGGCAGCGATCAGTCAGACGATACGGATGCAGATACGACTTCGTCGTCCGGCGACGGCGCATCGGAGGACAGCCAGTGAAACGACAACGGGGAATGGCACTGTTGGTCGTGCTGCTGATGCTGGCGCTGATGGTCATTGTTGCGACGTCGGTCGCGGAGCATACCGGCACGGCTTATCAGCGCACTGATAGCCTGTTGACCCGAACGCAGGCTCAATGGTACGCGCTGGGCGCAGAGGCGCTGATGGGCAGCGTCCTGCAGCGTAACGGGCAAGATTCGCCGAAAATCACTTTCATCGGACAGCCGTGGTCGCGTGTCGACAGGCAGAGGCTGGACGACGGACGGGAAATGGTTGGGCAGATTCACGACGGGTCGACCTGTTTAAATTTGAATGCCCTGCAACCGCGTCCTAAAAACGTCAGAACGTCAGGAACGATCTCGACGGCGAAGGCGTCCGATAAAACGCCTTATGCCGCGCAGGTTTTCAAGCAACTGATGGTGGTGCTGGGCGAGAAGGGCGAGCGGGCGGATACGGTCACCGCCGCCGTGCGGGACTGGCTGGACGAAGACGGCGAGCCGCGGGCCGGCGGGGCCGAAGAGGACGCTTACCCGCGCTATTTACCGGCGAATCAGCCGATGGCGGATGTATCCGAACTGCGGGCGATCAACGGAGTGGATGCGGACCTCTATCGACGGTTGCTGCCCTATGTGTGCGTGCTGCCGGTAGATAAACTCATCATCAACATCAATACGTTGACGCCACAACAGGCGCCGCTGCTGTCCGCGCTGCTGATGGGGAAACTCAGCCCGGAGGAGGCGGAGCGCGTACTGGCGCTGCGCCCTGCGAAAGGCTGGCAAAACGTTGATGCCTTTATGGGGCTGCCGCAGTTGCCGGAGTCCGGCAAAAGCAATATTCGTCAGGCGCTGGCGGTCAAAAGCGACTGGTTTTTCGGCGACGTCCGCATTCAGGGAGAAGAGGGCGCATTCCATCAGCGTAGTTTATTTCATCGCCATAAGCGGCGCATTGATGTCATACAACGGCAGTACGGGGGATACAGGACGATGAACCGATGAGTAATAGGATGCCGGCCGGCGAGATTCGGCACTTGACCTTGCGCCTGGGCGCAGAGGACGACCCGCAGGTTGAATGGCTGATCGCGACCTCTTCGCCTTTTTATGTCCTGACGCAGGGGATCGGGACGTTAGACCAATTGCGCGCCGAACTGGCGCGCTATCCGGTGAACTCCGCCCGGGTTTGGGCGCCCGCGACGGCGATGGCGTTTCACAGGGTAACGCTGCCGCGCCGCACACAGCGCCACTGGCGGCAGGCCATTCCGTTTATGCTGGAAGAGCAGCTGGCGTCAGATATCGAGCAGCTGCATTTCGCGGTCGTTGCCCGTCAGGGAGAGCGATTCACGGTGGCGGNGATGCAAAAAACGCTGATGGCGCGCTGGGTGGCGCAGTGCCAGTCCATCGGCGTTCGCATTGACGCCATTCTGCCGGACGTGCTGGCGTTGACGCTGGCGGAAGAGGGCTGGAGCGCGGTGCTTCATCGGCAGACATGGCTATTCAGAACGGCGATTGGCGCGGGCATGGCGGCGGAAGAGGCGTGGTGTCAAACGCTGCTGGACAGTCACGACACTCGGCCCGTGATTTATAGCTACAGCTCGCTCCCGGCGGGCGTGGAAAATTGGCGTGCGCTGCCGGAAGCGTCGCTGATGACGATGGCCGCGGATGCCCCCGCTATGCCGGGCGCTGACCTTCGCCAGGGCGACTTCGCCGTCGGCGAGCCGTGGCGCGAGGCCGTCGCACCCTGGCGCGGCGTGATTGCCGCCGCTGGCCTTTACCTGCTGGCGCTGACAGGCAGCAGCCTGTGGGATCACTATCAGCTTTATCGACAGGCCGCCTTCTGGCGGGAAGAAAGCGTCCGGGTTTACCGGGCGCTATTTCCTGACGACAAGGTGGTCGTTAATCCGCGCGCTCAGATGCAGCAGCACCTCCGGGCCGCAGGAAGCGGCAATCCGGCGGCGTCGCTGGCGGCGCACGTTGGGCGTTTGCAGCAGTTGGTGTCTCGCCATGACGGGCTGCAGTTGATCACGCTGGGGTACGATCGCCGTCGGGGCGAGCTGCGGCTGCAGCTACACGCGGCCTCGTTTGTCCAAATGGAGCAGTTTCGTCAGCAGGCGTCCGCCTACTACGACATCCCGCCGGGAGAAATGAAGCAAGAGCGGGATCACACGGAAGGTCAATTGGTGCTAAGGAGCAAGCTATGAACATGATGTTATTGCAGCAGCGCTGGCTGGGGATGCAGCCACGAGAGCGCCTCTTACTGGCGATAGCCGCCGGACTGTTGCTGGTGTGGTTGATTTACAGTCTGCTGTGGCAGCCCTGGCACCAGCAGGGGGTGCGTTGGCGTCAGGCCGCCGAGCGCGAACGACAGGCGGTGATGTGGATGCGCCAGCAGGAGTCCAGACTGCCGCCGCCTGGCGCGCAGCCTCGCGAAGTCGAAGGGCGCGAGATCAATCTGACGGAATTGATCCCCCAAAGCGCCGCCCACAGCGGCATTACCATCCAGCGCCTTCAGCCGCAGGATGAACGCATTATGCTGACGCTGTCCCCCTGCGATTTCGCCACCCTGATGCGTTGGCTGGCGGAGCTGGAACAGAAAAACGGCGTGGTGACACAAGAGCTTGAAGTGGCCGCGCAGACAGACCACACGGGCATTGTTGCCGTCAACAAGCTATCGATGGAGCGGTTGCCATAACGCTTTCATTCTCCCCTGAAAAAAGGAACAACGCTCATGGAGTTAGCTGCGTTTGCCGGCTCATTTCCGCTGATGTGGCAGGCGGCGCTGGTGCTGCTGGGGCTGATTGTCGGCAGTTTTTTGAATGTCGTGATCCATCGGCTGCCGAAGATGCTGGCGCGACGCTGGCGGCAAGAGGCCTGCCGAACGCTGGAGATGGATGAACCGGAACCAGGCGAGCGTTACGATCTCTGCTGGCCGCCGTCATCTTGTCCACGCTGTCGCCAGCCGTTGCGCCTCAGAGACAACATCCCGCTGCTGAGCTGGCTATGGCTGCGCGGACGTTCGCATTGTTGCAGGCGGCCGATTTCCAGGCGTTATCCGCTGACGGAGCTGATGAGCGGACTCCTGTTTCTACTGGCCGGGTTGCTGTGGCCGCCAGGAGAAGCGCTGTTGGGCGGTCTGGTGCTATTCAGCGTTCTGCTGACATTGGCGATGGTTGATATCCATACCCGTCTGCTGCCGGATGTGCTGACGCTCCCACTGTTATGGGCAGGACTGTTATTCAATGTTGACGGTACGTTCGTACCGCTGTCGCAGGCGGTTGTGGGCGCCATAGCGGGGTACCTGTCCTTGTGGCTAGTGTATTGGGCTTTTCGCTGGTTTTCCGGCAAAGAGGCGCTGGGTTACGGTGACTTTAAACTGTTGGCCGCGCTGGGGGCGTGGCTGGGATGGGCTAGCTTGCCGAATGTCGTGTTGATCGCGTCACTGGCCGGGCTGGCATTGACGCTGTTATGGCGGTTGGTTCGAGGCGATAGTCTTCAGGTTTCGTTGGCTTTCGGCCCGTGGTTGGCGCTGGCAGGCGCTATTGGGGTTGTCTTGAACGCAATAGGATAACGCATGGTACCGGCAGTCGCCCGGCGAGGCGCCTTATCAGGCTGAGGGTCGATCCGTCAGCCTGTCATTGGCACTAAAAAGGATAATTTTACCCGGTGGCGATAGTGTGGCCCGGTCATGGGGCCGAATTAGTTCACCAACAGCATAAAAGTTCCGATCCATAGAACCAGAATAAACGAAACCGCAATAAAGAAGTACTTCACTGATTATTCTCTCCAGCAACCACCGTGTCGCGATGATGATTGCATCGTTATGATGATTGTATCGCTATGATGCGCATGATTTGTCCATTATGCAGAGAAACGATCGCCCGATGAGTCAGGCTGAGGCGCTTTCTGGTCGGAGATGACGGCATGGATCTAAGGCCGTATTTTACCGGCGCCCAATCTACGCTGGGTATTGGGAGGAATTCAAGAGGTATGCTCGGCAGAATGCGGAAATCGAGTGCGATCGCACGGATCTTTGCCACTTCGCCATCTGCGCGATTATTCTGTGTGCGGGTTAACGAGATAACGGAGACAGAAAAATTGATGCAAACACCTTCTATTTTCTCACAATTATGCGCACGGCTCGATCGGGGGCAGGCGCGCTATCGGGTTGTCGAACATGCCAGCGCCGGACGCTCGGAAGAGGTCGCTGCCCAGCGCGGTACGGCGCTAGGGCAGGGCGCCAAAGCGCTGGTATGTCACGTCAAGGGCAATGGTTTACGCCAGCATGTTCTGGCGGTGCTGCCTGCCGATTGTCAGGCGGATTTGCAGCGGCTGGCTCAAGGGCTGGGAGGAACCCGCGCTTCGCTTGCCAGTCCGGCCGAAGNGGAGACACTAACGCGCTGCGTATTCGGCGCCATTCCTCCGTTCAGCTTCCATCCCGATCTGCTGTTGGTGGCCGATCCACACCTGTTTTCCCGTTTCGATGAGCTGGCTTTCAACGCCGGATCCCTGGAGCGATCGCTGATATTGAACACACAGGATTATCGGCGTATCGCCGAGCCGCGCGAGCTGGGATTTATCCGATTATAGCCCGTTGAGACGGGTAAAAAATCCCACACTCTATCCCCCATCAAAGCGTCTGAGGCCCGTTGACGGAGCGCAACTTTTGATGCGGATAACCCCGATACAAATGTAAATCACCGTGATAGGCTGTTGACTTGAGCTATATTGTTATCAATTTGTAAAATATGGAGCCTTCCGAGCACGCTGGGCAATTACAGCGTGTCAAGACCGGGGGCAGAGCCTGCCCTGAGCCGATGTCGCTCCATCCAGGCAGTCAACGAATAGGGAGAAAGAGAGTCCGATGCAGACGACAGAGTTGGACCTGCGGCTGGCCGAAATCGACCAACGCATAAAGATGGTGCTGGTGCCGGGATTGCGCGACAGCGGTGAAGAACACTGGCAGAGTTACTGGCATCAGCGTTTCCCGTTCTGGCGTCGCGTCAGCCAGAAAGAGTGGTTTCCGGCGGACCTCGATCGCTGGGCGCTGGCGATCCGTCGGGAGTTGGCGGAGTGCGAGCAACCGGCGCTGTTGATCGGCCATAGTTTTGGCGCGTTGGCCTCGTGCTACGTGGTGCAGGAAGCGATGAAAGGGATCGCGGGCGTCATGCTGGTCGCGCCGGCGGAGCCAATGCGTTTTGAGATAGAAGAGCGTATTCGCGCCGAGCGGCTGAATGTTCCCGCGCTGACTTTCGCCACTCACAACGATCCGCTGATGACCTATGAGCGCGCCAAGCACTGGTCGGAAGCCTGGGGCTGTGAGCTGGTCGATGTGGGCGAAGGCGGCCATATCAATGCGGAATCCGGTTTCGGAACCTGGGAATATGGCCTACAACGGCTGGCGGATTTCGCGGAAAGCCTCATCCCGAAGGAAGCCTGAATTACGCCCCCAACACCGTGGTGGTGAGTCGAACAATACAGCACAACTTATTCTGCGGCGTAAACACCTCGATTTGCCAGACCTGATTTTTTTGTCCGAGATGCAGCGGCCGGCATACGCCGCGCACCTCGCCTTGACTGACCGGGCGCAGGTGGCTCGCATTAATTTCCACGCCGACCACGCACGTCCCCGGCTCACTGCACAGATAGCCGGCCATCGATCCCAGCGACTCCGCCAACGCGNCCGAAGCGCCGCCATGCAGCAGCCCGAAGGGTTGACGCGTGCGATCGTCCACCGGCATCGTGGCTTCTAAAACGCGTTCGCCCAGGTGGGTAAACGTCATCCCCAGATGAGACAGCATGTTCCCTTCCGACATTTGATTAAGCTGCTCAAGCGTGACGCCTCGCTTCCAGATCATGAATTTTCTCTCCTCCTGTCGATGACGACCGCCGCCGCAGGGGCGACGATCCGCCTTAAGCCCTCGTGCTTCTAAGCGCCGAGCGTTGCGCCGCCGTCGATGACGACATCTTGCAGCGTGATATGGCCCGCTTTCGACGAGGCCATAAACACCACGGCGTCGGCGATGTCTTCAGGCTGGGCGATTTTACGCAGTGGGATCCCGAGTTTGTACTGTTCCGGAAAGCCCTCAATGGTGCGCTGCTCGGCATCGGGCGCGTGCCATAGACTGCGCTGCATCGGCGTATCGGTGGAACCGGGAGAAATCAGGTTGCAGCGCACGCCGTAGGGCGCCAGCTCAAGTCCGACCGTCAGGCACAGGCTGCGCAGCGCGGCTTTGGATGCGCAATATGCCGCCATACCGACGCGCGGCACGTGCGCGGCGTTGGAACCAATGGACACGATAGCTCCGGAGCGCTGGCGTTGGAACTGCGGCATCGTGGCCTGGAACAGGTTGAAGGCGCCGCCCGCGTTGACGCCGATGCAGTCCAGCCAGTCTTGCTGGCTGAGGGTTTCCGTCGCGCCCATGCGCAGGATACCTGCGCCATTAACCAACACGTCCAGCCGTGGCGTGCGCGCCAGCAGCTCGCCACAGTTGTCGGCGACGGCGGCCGCATCGCTGATGTCCAGTTTGCGCCGTAAAAATGGGGCATCGGACTCCTCGAATTCAACGTCAAAGCCGGTGACGTCGGCGCCCGCCTGCGCGAAACGGCAGGCGACGACATAGCCGATGCCGCGCCCGGCGCCGGTCACCCAGACTTGCTTGCCGCGGAATTCCGACTCCAGACTCATGCTTCCTCCTGCTGCGGNTCGGTCAACAGGTGCAGCCAGTGCGCGATCGTGGGGTTTTTAACCAGCGCGACAAAGTCCAGATCGTGCCCGGACTGACGCCAGCGCGCGACCAGCGACATGATGCGCACGGAGTCCAAACCGTAATCCAGCAGGTTTTCATCGTCTTCCAAATCTTCGCTGCCTTCATCCAACAGGGGCAGCAGCTCCGCACGCAGCTGTTCCCGGCTATAGCCGGGGGCCGGCGCGATCTCCGCCAGAAGCTGATTGACGGTGGCGACGCGGCCACAGCGNCCGGCGGCGNAGCGCAATGCCATCATGTGCTCTTCCTGCGAAAAATCGGCCAGCGCATCGGCCGCCATGAACGGCTGGATATCGCGCATAAAGGCGTCGTTGGCGGTAGTCAGGCAGCCGATGTGGGCGTATACGCCGCAGATGATCAGCTGGTTGCGTCCGGCTTTCTTCATCTGCTGTTCCAGATCGGAACGCACAAACGCGCTATAACGCCATTTCACCAACACCGTATCGCCGGTTTCCGGCGTCAGCGCCGGGATGATTTTCTGCTGTTCGGGATGCTGATTGATGCCCGGTCCCCACATGTCGTTGAGCAGCGCGCGATCGCTGTCGCTCTGCTGCTGCGGTTGTGCCGTATAGAACACCGGGATGCCCTGCTGGCGGCAGATCTGTTTCAACCGCGCGATGTTCTGCACCACCCGTGCCGTCAAGGGGCTGTCTTCGCCCCAGAAATTTAGGAAATACTGCTGCATATCGTGGATCAGCAGCGCCGCCCGCTGAGGCTCCAGCGTCCAGCGCACTTTGTTGGCGGGCAGCTGCTCTGCGGNGGGAAGCGGGTAAGCGTTCAGTTTGGGGATACTCATCAATGATTCTCCTGCTGAGAAGGGGCGAAGCGTTCCTGCGCCATCTGTCGCAGACGTTTCTTATCGATTTTCCCGACCGGGGTTTCCGGCAGGGCGGACAGGGTTGCCACGCGGTCGGGCAACTTGTAATCGGCGATGCCTAGCTGACGCAGATGGCGACGCAGCTCGACGGGTTTGAGTGCCTGACGGGCGACGATGAAAGCGCAGCTTTTCTCGCCCATCAGCGCATCCGGCACGGAGACCAGCGCGGCATTGATGACATTCGGGTGACGCAGCAGCAGGTTCTCGATCTCCTCAGCGGCGATTTTTTCTCCACCGCGATTGATCAGGTCATTCTCCCGCCCAACCACCTGAAGATAGCCGTCGGCGTGCCGGATAATGCGGTCGCCGGAGCAGTAAAAACCCTCAGCGTCGAACGCCTGCCGATTCTGCTCGGGACTGCGGTAATAACCGCGAAATGTATAGGGGCCGCGCGTCATCAGTTTTCCCGCTTGTCCCGGCGGCAGC
Organism: Lonsdalea quercina subsp. quercina; assembly: GCF_000688655.1. Taxonomy (GTDB): domain Bacteria; phylum Pseudomonadota; class Gammaproteobacteria; order Enterobacterales; family Enterobacteriaceae; genus Lonsdalea; species Lonsdalea quercina. Next base: position 31,733 of record NZ_JIBO01000011.1, read on the forward strand.
GGATTGCCGTCGGCGTCGGCCACCCACNCTTCGTCGTCAGGGCTGATTGGGCATCCCTGTGTGGCGTAGCGGTGCGCGTCATCGTCATCCAGTCGCGTGTAGTTCACCAGCCCTTCCGCCATGCCGAACACCTGCTGCAATGGGCAGCCCAACTCGACCGGGATGCGTCGCGCCAGCGACTCGCTCAGGCGCGCGCCGCCCACCTGTAGCAGTTGCAGACTGTTAAGCGCGGCGCGTTCCCCGGCCGAGGCGGCCNCCTCAAGCCACAGGATGACCGCCGGCGGCACCAGCGCGGCGACGGTGGCCTGATGTTGATGGATGAGCGGAAAGCAGGCGCTGGCGCTGGGGTCGGGCGCGAGTATGACGCAGCCGCCCGCATAGAACGCGCCCAGCGCGCCCGGCGAACTGAGCGAGTAGTTATGCGCTGCGGGCAGCGCGCACAGGTAACGGGTGGCGGCGGTGAAGCCGCAAATGTCCACACTGGCGCGTACGCTGTAGTAATAGTCGTTGTGGGTTCGCGGGATCAGTTTCGGCGTGCCGGTACTGCCGCCCGATAGCTGGAAAAATGCGACCTGATCCGGCGGCGTAGGGGTCGATGCGGGAATGTCGATGTCGTTGTTGATAAGCGCGGATAAACCGTTGTCGTCGTCATCGCCCAGCAAGACGACCTGCGTAATTGATGGGCAGCGCTCACGCAACTGGCCGACGAAACGGTTGTCTGCGAACAGCGGGTGACGTCGATCCGCGATGAGCAGCGTCGGCTCAATCTGGTCGGCGTAAGAGTTAAGTTCGCTGCGTTGATGGCTGGGCAGCGCATGAACGGGGACGATCCCGGCGCGCAGCAGCGCGAAATAGACGATATAAAACTCGGCGATGTTTCCCAACTGCACCAGCGCGGTATTGCCGCAGTGCAGGCCGCGTTGGCGCAAGGCGGCCGAGAGCTGCGATGCCAGTCGATCCATCTGTCGATAGCTGAATCGCCGCGCGCCGCAGATTACGGCGACGGCGTCGCTGTCCTTATGCCGCGCCAGAATGTCGTCCAGCGGCGCATCGGTCCAGTAACCGCGCGCCCGGTAGCGTTGCTCCAGCTCGGGCGGCCAGCGGTTGAATTCAATGTTCATGCGGCATACTCCCTGTCTTGCTGTAACCCGAACGCGCGCAACATAGTGCTGAGTTTGACGCCTGTCTCCTGCCATTCGGAGAGCGGCTGGGAGTCCGGCACGATCCCCGCGCCAGCGAACAATCGCACCCGGTTGTCTTGCACCTCGCCGCAGCGAATGGTCACCGCCCACTCGCCATTGCCCTGCGCGTCGCACCAGCCGACGATTCCGCCGAATCGCTGGCGATCGAACGGCTCCAACTCGCCGATCAAGTCTAGTGCCGACGTGTAGGGCGTGCCGCACAGCGCGGGCGTGGGATGCAGCAGGCAGGCCATCGACAGCGCGTTTTCCCGCGGGTCGATGACTTCGGCCCGAAGATGGGTGGCCAGATGCCAGAGTACCGGTGNGCTGATGAGCGTCGGCTCTTGCGGCAGCGATAACGAGCGGGAGCGTGGCAGCAGCGTGCGCTGCATCTCCTCTATGACCAACTGATGTTCATAGCGATCTTTGACGGAACTTTGCAACGCCTGCTGCAGTCGATGATCCTCGCCCGCGTCGTTGCTGCGGCGGCTGGAGCCAGCCAGCGGCTGAGAGGCGATCGTCGTGCCCTGTTTGCGTAGCAGCAGTTCAGGACTGGCGCCGACCAGACAGCCTTGCGCCAGCGGCAGGTGGAAGTTGTAGCTCCACGGATTCTGCTGGTTAAGCTGCAACAACAGCGAGAGAGTATCCAGCGGCTGCTCGGTTTCGATGTCCAGCAGGCGCGAAAGTACGATCTTGTTCAGTTCGCCGCGTTTTGTGGCGTCGATACCGGCGCTGACCATCCGCATAAACGTCTCTTGTTCCGGGATTTGTCGCTGACGGAGAATGCGGGGATAGGCCGCCGCCGGGCGTTCCGCTAGCGCATCACGCTTAATCCAGCGATACGACGTGGGAATTTGCAGGTTAACCGGCTGACGTTTATCGAAAGGGATCGCGCCAACCAGCAGCGGATTGTCGAGACCGTCGCGCTGCGCCTGTTCGAACAACTGACGCATCTGGCGCTGGAATGCGCCGTTCAGGTCGTCGCCGTCCTCGGCTGGGTGGGTTAACGTAGCGTAACAGCCGCGGGCATGCAGGCTGGCGGTTGGCGACAGGAATAGCATGTCGTCTCGGCGTAGGTCGCTGATATCCGACGCGGAAGACTTGGCAGATAGCGTAGACACAGTCCGTTCCTTATAGTTGATTCAAAAAAACGAAATAACGCGCCAGGCTTATTTCGTCGAAATTTTGCTGTGGTAATCACAGGTCCCTTCATCGGAATCCTACCGTCGGGCTGCTTTTATTCGCCGTTTCGAATGAACGGCGTGTGCTGATGCCGTCAACACGGGCTGCGCGAATAAAGCCCCTTATGGCGAATTCTCAAGGCAATAAATAAAAATGGGCGGACGCGAAATGCCGTCCGCCGGAGTGCTAGCGGCGATGATACATAGCCATCGCGTTTACCAGCTGTAACTCACCGTGGCGACGATGCTGCGTCCGGAGCCGTAGAAGCAGGCGGACGTATTGCTGCACGACGCGACGTAGTGTTTGTCAGCCACATTGTTGACGTTGAGCTGAACGGCCGCGCCTTTCAGGCTGGCGGCGGCTTCACCCAATTCGTAACGCGCCATCGCATCGAACAGGGTGTAGTGAGGCACTTTGAAGCTTTCGGCGTTATCGCCGTAGCTGGTGCCGACGTACCGTACGCCGGTGCCCAGCGTCAGGCCTTTCAGCGCGCTATCCAGGAATCGATAGGTTCCCCACGCGGATGCGGTGTGACGCGGAATCGACGCCGGCGCCTTGCCCACTTGGTTGGCGGTATTGCTCTCGCGGGTTTCCGCATCGGTGAAGGTGTAGGCGCCCATCAGGCTGATTTCCGGGGTCAGCTGGGTATGCGCTTCCGCTTCCACCCCCTTCGATTTCACCTTGCCGATCTGCTCGTTGTACCCGGTGATGCTGTTGTAGGAGGTGATGTTCTTCTGGGTGATGTCGAACAGCGACAGCGTCAGCAGCGTATCGCTGCCCGGGGCCTGATATTTCACCCCGACTTCGGACTGCTCGCCTGTCGTGGGCTTGAACGGGTCGCTGCCCGGCGCACCGCTGCTCAGGTTAGGTTCGAAAGAGGTGCTGTAGCTGATGTACGGGGAAATGCCGTTGTCGAAGGCGTACAACAGCGCCGCGCGGCCGGTGAACTTGTTGTCGTTCTGCTGAGTGGTGGTGGACCCGGTCCGGTCAGTGGTGCGCACTTCGCTCCAGTCATTACGCCCTGACAGCAGCAGGTTCCAACGCTCCCACTCCAACTGGTCTTGCAGATAGATCCCCACCTGGTCGAGCTTTTTCACCGTACTGGTCATCAGNCTCAGTTCATTGTCGCTGACCAGCCAAGAGCCGCCATAGACCGGGTTGGCCCAGTCGAAGTCGTACTGATCGCCGCCGTTGCGCCAGTAGTTGTAATCCTGCTTCTGCCACTTGTAATCCAGACCGCCGATCAGGGTGTGCGCGACGTCTCCGGTAGTGAACTTGGCTTTCAGCTGGTTATCCAGCCCCAGCTCGTCGGTATTGGTGTACTCCTTCTGCTGGCGGCGGGAGATCGTAGTGTCCGTCGCCGTCCCCCCAACGGTGTACACCAGATACTTGTATTTCTCCTTCAGCTTGGAATAGCGGAAGTTCTGCTGGAACGAAATCGTGTCGTTAAACGAGTGGTCGAAGATATAGCCAAGAGAACCCAGCTCGCGTTTCGACTCGTGGTAGTGAGGGTCGCTGACGTTCAGGTCATAGGGGATATAGCCGGATACCGTCTCAAATGCCGTACCGTAGGCGGGCAGAAAGTTGCGGAAGCCCGCCTCCGGGTCGTTTTGGTACGCCGTCAGCAGCGTAAAGCTGGTATCGGGATTCGGCAGCCAGGTCAGGGCGGGCGCGATGGCGACCCGTTCCTGTTTGGAGTCTTTAACGAATTCGTGCTGGGTGCTGCCGATGCCGTTCAGGCGATAGAGCACCGTCTTGTCATCGTTCAGCGCGCCGCCGAAGTCGAACGCCGCTTCGCCTAGATGCTGGTTGCCCGCGCTGAACTGAATTTTGCGGATCTCTTCGGCCGTCGGGCGTTTGCTGGTCATGCTGATCAGTCCGCCGGGATTAACCTGTCCATAGAGCACCGATGCCGGGCCGTGCACCAGCTCAACGCGCTCCAGCAGCCACGGATCGAATTTCCCCAGCGAGGAACCCTGACCGCTCAGGCCGAAGCTCAGGCCATCCAGGAATTTCGGCGCATACCGGAACCCGCGGGAAATCACTTCGTCATTGCGGTTGGAAGAACCACGGNAGTTGGTGACGACGCCACTGCTGTAATTCAGCGCGTCAGCCACGGAGCCGACGGCCTGCTGGTCCATCTGGTCGCGCGTTACGACGGAAATCGACTGCGGCGTTTTCACCAGCGGGGTTTCGGTCTTGGTGCCCGACGCGCTGGCTTTGGCCACGATGCCTCGCAGCGGCGCAGTGACGCTCTCTCCCTGAGTGGCGGTGACCACGATTGTGTCATTGCCGTCGGCGGCGGAAGGCGTATCCGCCGCCTGCGCCAAGGCAGGGGTCAGGAGCGCAGAGGCCAATATCAGAGGCGCTCTGCGGCCATTAGTATAAAAAGCAATAAGCTGTGTTAATGGTTTTATTTTGGTGGTGAACATGATTTATCCCTTTGAAAACCTGTCGCAAAACATCAGAAAGAAGGATTTCGTAAGCATTGCGTCAACGAATCACCGAAGCGTCTAACAATCTTGTTGGTGAAAGGTTGATAAACCCCTTATTTTTAGTGGCTTTAGCTCACATTAATCCCTGGCTTAACGTAAGTTCGATTTACATGTTATTGCAAGTGTAAATGATTCTCAATATTATTCGTTTTTATGTCTGATTCTGTGATGTAATCCGCAGACGTATGGTTTTAAGTAAATAATCTTAAGTAAGTATTAGGGGTTATCGGAACAGGAGGAGGTATGTCTGAACCACGGCAACCCGGCTTTACCGCGGCGTTATTAAACGCGCCAGAGGTGGGAACGGAAGCCTGGTGGCGACGTGTGGCTCAGCTTGGCACGCCGCTGGTGGAAAGCGCGGCACCTGGGCAGGTCAGCGCGACATTTTTGTGGCGGGACCCACACGGTTCGGGGGCGCAGTCTCCCATCCAACGAGTCTATGCGGATATCAACGGCGTCACCGACCACCACAGTTGTTCGCCGCAGAGCCTACGGCGTCTGGCGGACACCGATGTTTGGCACTGGAGCGTCACGCTGGAGAACGACTGGCGCGGCAGCTACTGCCTGCTGCCCGTCACGGAAGCTGAGCTACCGCCGTCGTTCAGCCAGGACGACAACGAACGACGCCAGCAGCAGCGAGAGTGGTGGTGTTCGCTGTCGGCTCACGCGGTGGCCGACCCGCTGAATGCCATTCTGCCCCATCACACTTGGGGCGGGCAGCCGGAGTCGTCCGCTCACATGCCCAATGCGCCGGCTCAGGCCGCGTGGCGGCGCATTGACCGGGGACAGGCGTCGGCGCCGGACGCGCGTCGGCTGCACACCTTCACGTGGCGCAGCGTCACATTGGGCAACGCCCGGCGCATCTGGCTTTACACCACGGGAAACAGCGAGGCGCCTGAACATCGCCCGCTGGCGATCGTGTTGGACGGTCAGCGCTGGGCGGATCAGTTCCCGCTCTTTTCCGCGCTGGACGAAGAAACCCGAGGCGAAAAGCTGCCGCCCGCCGTCTGGCTGCTGATCGACGCGCTAGACCCGTCGACCCGCGGCGACGAACTGCCCTGCAACGCCGCATTCTGGTCGGCGGTGCAGGATGAGCTGTTGCCGTTAGCCGCTCGGCATGCCCCTTTCAGTCATGACCCCGACCGCACGTTGGTAGCGGGGCAGAGTTACGGCGGACTGGCGGCGCTGTATGCCGGACTTTTCCTGCCGCAGCGGTTCGGCCGGGTGCTGACGCAATCCGGCTCCTTCTGGTGGCCTGACCTGAAATTCATCACTGAGGGCGAGCCATGCTCGCAACCCGGCGGCTGGCTGGGTGAGCAGGTCCGTAAGCGGGGGCGGACAGAAAGGCCTCTCACGATTTTTCAGGAGGCGGGACGCCGCGAAGCGGACATAGCACTCGTCAATCGACAGATGCATCAGGCGCTGACAGAGGCGGGACACCGGGTTCAGTTNCGGATGTATGCGGGCGGTCATGATGCGCTGTGCTGGCGGGGCGGCTTGATCGACGGCTGCCGCTGGCTGATGGCGGAAATGACTGAGGGGGCGTTCACGCCACAACCACATGAAAAAGGTAATAAGTATGAGTCAGGAACAACAAAACCCGTTTGATGATGACAGTCTTGAGTTTCAGGTACTGGTGAATCCGCAGGAGCAATACAGCTTGTGGCCGTCCTTTGCCGCCGTCCCCACAGGGTGGAAAACGGTTTACGGACCGGGCGACCGCTCGGCTTGCCTGAACTGGATCGAAACCCAGTGGCAGGATATGCGTCCCGCCAGCCTGCGACAGGCTGAGATGTAGCCACGCCGCACATCGGCGTCGGCTCGGCGCCCCACACTGTTTTCTCCATGCAAACGCAAAGGAAGTCTCATCGTGTCAGACACTCTCGTTGCGCCTGAATTACAGGCGAAATATTTGGAAATGCCGCTCGTGGCGGCCCAGCCGGGGATCTGGATGGCGGACAGCATCGCCAGCCGGAGAAATGTTTTTACCGTGGCGCATGCCATCGAACTTAACGGCTCGCTTGACTGCAACGATCTGGAAACCGCTATCCGCCAGGGACTGGCCGAAGCGGATACGGTACATGCCCGCTTCACGCTGAACGAAGACGGCGAGCCGCGACAGTCTGTGCCGACGCGTGTCTTGCCGGACGCGGTGCGCGAGGTAGAGTGGCTGGACTTAAGCGAGCAGCCGGAAGGGGAAGCGGCGGCCTATGCGTTAATGCAGGCGGATCTGGCGGAAGAGCTGCCGGCGGACGGCGATCGGCCGCTGTACCGGCATAGGATCATGCGCGTGTCGGCCGCGCCGGAACGCTGGCTGTGGTATCAGCGTTATCATCATCTGTTGCTGGATGGATTCAGTTTTGACGCGCTGACCCGGCGGATCGTCGACATTTATAACGCGCTGCGGGCTGGAAAAACGGCGTCGCCCACGCCGTTTACGCCATTCAGCGATGTGGTGGACGAGTATCTGACCTGGCAGTCCTCTACCGCCTGTCAGCGCGCCGCCGAATTTTGGCGTACGCATGCGGTTGACCTGCCGACGCCGATCTCCTTGTCTACAGAGGAGGGCCTCCCTCACTCAGACACGGTGCGGACCTGGCATCATCAACTCTCGTTCCCGGCGGCACCGTTTGCCGCGCTGGCCGCGAGTCCCGAACTGGGTCAGGCCCAACCGGCGGAAATCGCAATGGCGGCGCTGGCCGTCTACCTGTTCCGCATGAGCGGCGAGCCGCGGCTATCGATCGGTTTTCCGTTCATGCGCCGTATGGGGTCTGCGGCGCTGACCGCCGTCGGACCCGTGGTGAACGTACTGCCGTTGCAGTTAACGCTCTCGCCCGACATGACGTTGACGGACGTAACCCGCGCGTTGCTGGCGGAGATCAAAACCGTCCGCCGCCATCAACGCTACGAAGCCGAACAGCTGCGGCGCGATCTGGGGCGGGTAGGCGAACAGGATGGGCTATACGGCCCGGTATTCAACTACAAAGTGTACAACGCAGGACTGACGCTGGACGGCACGCCCGCCGTCACTCATGTGTTGGCGATGGGTCCGGTGGACGATCTGGAGTTTGAAGTCGGTGTCGACGGCGACCGCCTGCAACTGGGGCTGGTGGCGAATCCCGCCCGCTATGATCGCGAAACGCTGGCCGCGCACGGCGATCGTTTACAGCACCTGCTGTCCCAACTGGCAGAGCAGCCTGCACAGCCCATCGGCGAACTGTCGTTGCTAAGCCTCGAAGAGCAACGGCGGATTGACAGCTGGAGCCGAGGGCCGCAGCTCGCGATGCCGGATGACGGCGCGTCAGTCATAGACCTGCTGGTGCGTCAGGCGACCCGGCAGCCGAATGCGGTCGCGGTCACTAGCGCAAACGAACAGATTGATTATGCGACGCTGTCGGCGTGGGTGATGCGGCTGGCGCGCGTGCTGATCGCGCGCGGGGTGGGCGCGGACGATGTCGTCGCTATCGCCGTGCCTCGCTCCGTGGACAGCGTGGTGGCGATCCTGGCTGTATTGGCCAGCGGCGCGGCGTATCTGCCGCTGGATCTGGACTACCCGCGCGAGCGTCTGACGCTGATGTGCGAAGACGCCCGGCCGGTGCTACTGCTGACCTGGCGGGACCGGCTCGCGCAGATGCCGGCGCTGGCGGACGCCTTGTGTCTGGACGATGACGCGCTGCGGGCGGAATGCCAGGCGGCGTCGGCGGCGCCTATCGGCGATGGCGATCGTCCGCAGCCGCTGTCCGGCGATCATCTGGCCTACATCATCTATACCTCCGGCTCGACCGGGCGTCCGAAAGGCGTCATGAGCACGCATCGCGGCCTGCTGAACCTGCTGCTGTCTCATCAGCACTTCTTGTTTGGTCCGGCGATGACGCGTTTCCAGCAGCGTCACGAAAGACGGTTGCGCGCCGGTCATACCGCCTCCTTCTCGTTCGACTCCTCCTGGGAGCCGCTGTTCTGCATGCTGATGGGCAGCGAACTCTACATTTTCGACGAAGACTTGCGCCGGGACGCGTGGGCGCTGGTGCAGCAGATGAATCAGGTGCCGGTGGACCTGCTGGACATCACGCCGTCGTTCTTTTCCCAGCTGATCGACGCCGGTCTGCTGGAGGCGGAACAGCATCAGCCCGCTTTCATCATGATCGGCGGCGAGGCGGCCACGCCCAGGCTGTGGCAGTTGATGCAGCGCCAGAACGCCATCGAAATCCACAACTACTACGGCCCGTCTGAGTACACCATCGACACCTTGGGGGCCAGCGTACAGGCGGCGGACCAGCCCGTGATCGGTCGGCCGGTCGCCAATACTCGCGTCTGGCTACTGGACGCCCGTTTGCAGCCGGTGCCGGTCGGCGTCCCCGGCGAACTGTATATTTCAGGGCCGGGCATTGCGCGCGGCTATCTACGTCGCCCGGATCTGACGGCGGCCCGTTTCGTGGCCAATCCCTTTGCGCCGGGCGAGGTGATGTACCGCACCGGGGACGTGCTGCGCTGGCGTCCCGACGGCCAGCTGGCCTTTATCGGACGCGTCGATCATCAGATTAAAGTGCGCGGTTTCCGCGTGGAGCTGGGCGAAATCGAAAGCGCGCTGGCGGGGCTGCCGGAAGTCAGCACCGCTGTCGTGATCGCCGAGCCGATGGGCGCGACGCATCGGTTGATCGGCTATTGCTCGGTGCCGGATGAGGCACTGCGCGCGCAGCCGGATATCTCCGCCCGCCTGTTGGCGCAGCTGGGCGTGACGCTGCCGGAGTATATGGTGCCAGCGCTGCTGATGGTGATGGCCGAGCTGCCGCTCACGGTCAACGGCAAAATCGACCGACAGGCGCTGCCGAAACCGCAGGCGGCGGCCGTTCGACAAGGTCGCGCCGCGCAGGGCGAGCAGGAAGTGCTGATTTGCGAGGCCATCGCAACCCTGCTGCGGATGAACGCGGTTAACGCGGACGACGACTTCTTCGCGCTGGGGGGCGACAGTATCTCGGCGATGGGACTGGCGACGGCGCTGCGTCGCCAGGGTTGGATGCTACGTCCGCGTGACATTTTCTCTGAACGCACGCCCGCCGGGATGGCGCGAGCGATGTGTCCGCTGACGCAACAGGCGCAGTTACCCCGCGTCGCTCAACGAGGTCCGCTGNCGGGGCTGCCTATCCTGCACTGGTTTGCGCGGCATCACGGCATCAACCGCCGTTTCGCTCACGCGGTCTGGCTTAACGTTCCCGAAGAGATGAAGGCGGAGCAGACGGTGCGGGCGTTAGAGGCGCTGATCGCCAGCCACCCCGTACTGGCGGCTTATACGCAGGACGAACGGCTGGTGGTGGGAGAATCTCCACGTCACGCGGCGGCGTCGCTCTGTCGCATGCTTGCAGTGGAAGGCGATGCCGAGGCGGCCGCCGAGCAGGCGTTTGATGAGGCGGTCGGCCGTCTCGATCCGTCGCAGGGCATGATGTTGCAGGCCGTGCTGCTGCGCCGGAATGAGGCGCAGTCTTGCGGGCTGGTGCTGGTCATTCATCATTTGGCGGTGGACGGCGTCTCCTGGCGGGTGCTGCTGCCCGAGCTGCGGCAGGCCGCCGAAGCCGTGTTGGCCGGACAGACGGCGACATTGCCCGAGGAGGCCTGTTCGTTGCACGACTGGTCGTCTCATCTGCTGGCGGATATCCCCCGGCGGCGCGACGAACTGGCTTTCTGGCAGTCCATGCTGCCCCCGGACGTCCCTCGACTGGGACGGCGTCCGCTGCTGGAAGAACAGGATCGCCAGCATCGACAGCGCGAACAGCGTCTGCTGCTGACCACGCAGCAGACCGAAGCGCTGCTGACCACGCTGCCCCAACGTTATCGCGCGGGTGTGGAGGAGACGCTGCTGTGCGCGTTGGCGATGGCCTGCGCTCGCCGCTTCGCCGTTTCCCGTCTGCGCCTGACGCTAGAGTCGCATGGTCGCAGCGATCGGGATGATCGGTTCGATCTGACGCGCACCATCGGCTGGCTGACGGCGGAATATCCCGTGTGCCTGGACTGGTCTGACACAGACGCGGCGCAGCCGTGGCAGGTGATGCGTGCGGTGAAACGGGTGCTGCGCGCCGTGCCGGATCGCGGCATCGGCTACGGCGTACTGCGTTATCTGGATGCGACGAATGCAGACTCTCTCGCCGAGCGGGAAGCGCAGAGCGCTCCCGACATCCTGTTTAACTATTTGGGCCGCTTTGAGGCGGCGGATGGCGCGTGGGCGCCGCAGCGCAGCGCTCGTCGTTTTCGCGATGCGTTTGCCGTCGCGCAGGACGGGCAGATGGCGCTGGGCCACGGTCTGGAGATCAACCTCTTCGTCGATGAAGGTCAGGGAGAGCCTCGGCTGGCTATCCACTGGGGTTGGGCCGACGGCGTGTTCAACCGCGACGATATTGATGCGCTGCATCAGGCGCTGGCGCAGGCGGCGGACGATCTGCTGACGGCCGCGTGCCGACAACCGCAGTGTGCGGCGGATACGTTGGTGGCCGCCGACGTCGGCCTGACTGGCGTGACGGACGACACCCTGGCGCAGCTCAGCCAGCGACATGGGCCGCTGGAGGCCGTTCTGCCGCTGCTGCCGTTGCAGAAAGGATTGCTGTTCCATGCGCAGATGGCGGCGGACAGCGGCAGCTATAACTCGCTGACCCGGTTGTCGCTGTGCGGGCCGGTGACCGCGGAACGCATCGGTCAGGCGTTGAATGCCGTCGTACGTCACCATCCGCAGCTGGCCGCCCGGTTCGACAGCGAACAGGCCGAGCACCCACTCCAGCTGATCCCGCTATTGCAGGACGACGCCGACTACTGGCCGCTCGAAGTACAGACGCTGCCGTCGATGACGCCGGAGCAGGAAAGCGACGCGTTGCTGGCGCTCGAAAAAGGGGAGTTGGCGCGGGATCTGTTCCGTCAGCCGCGAACCCTGCTGCGCGCGCTGCTGGTCAGCCATGCCGACGGCGAACGCCACACGCTGTTTCTCAACGCGCACCATCTGATCGTTGACGGTTGGTCGACGCCGGTGCTGCTGGGCGACCTCTTCAAGGTGTTGGAAAACACGGCGCTGACGCCGCCTCGCATCAGCTATGGCGATGTGGTGCGGCAGTTGACGGCGCGCGATGCCGAGCGCTCTCGTTCGCTGTGGCGCGAGGTGCTGAGCGATGCGCGGCCGACGCTGCTGTTCGGCGATGGAGCGCACGACGACGAGGTGCGCGAGCTGGCGCTTTTGCCGGAGCCTGAACTGGAGCGAGGACTGCTGACGCTGTGCCGCCAGCACGGGCTGACGCTCAATACGCTGATGCAAGGCGTGTGGGGCCTGCTGCTCAGCGCCTACAGCGGCGCGAACGACGTGATTTTCGGCGCGCCGGTGTCCGGGCGTTTCGGCCAAATCGAGGGTATCGACGAGCACATCGGTCTGTTCAGCAACACGCTGCCGGTCCGGGTGAAACTCGNCCCGTCGCGCTCGCTGCTGAGCCAGTTGGGNGCGCTGCAAGCGCAACAGATCCGGCTGATCGAGCATGACGATCTGGGGCTGGGCGACATTCAGCAACTGGCGGGTAATGGCACGTTGTTCGACACGCTGCTGGTGGTGGAGAACTACCCCGACAGCGGCGCGTTGGGCAGCGGTTCGGCGGGCATTCGCTGTGACGCGCTGAACAACCGCGGCTACACGCACTATCCGTTGACGCTGTTGGTACTGCCGGGTGAACGTCTGCTACTGCTGATGGAATATCGTTCCTGCGTAGCACAACCACAGCGGCTGGCTCGACGATTGATGCAGTTGCTGACGCAGCTGGTCAATCAGCCGGAACAGCCGCTTTGCGCCTGGGCGTTGCAACTGCCGGAGGAGCAGGCGCTGCTGGCGAGGGTGAATAACACGACGCACGCGGTGCCGCCGATGACGCTGCACGAGGCGCTGGAGCGTCAGGCGCGGCAAACGCCGGACGGCGCGGCGCTGGCGGATGCTCAACATCAACTGACCTACCGGCAGATGCGTCACCAGGTCGCGCTGCTGGCCGAACGGCTGAGGGAGGCGGGCGTCGCTCCCGGCGATATCGTCGCCGTCGCGCTGCCGCGTTCGGTGCGTCTGTCGCTGGCGTTGCAAGCCATCGTCGCCGCAGGCGCTGCCTGGCTGCCGCTGGATACCGGGTATCCGGACGAACGACTGGCGCTAATGGTGGACGATGCCGAGCCTCGGTTGGTGATCACGGAATCTGCGCTGAAAGCGCGCTTCGCGCCACTCGGCGACACGCTGCTGTTCGATGCATTGGACGATGCGCACCGTCAGCCGCAAAGTCCGCCGGTTGCGTCGTCGCTCCAGCACCCGGCCTATGTCATCTATACCTCGGGGTCGACCGGGCGGCCCAAAGGCGTCGTGGTCAGCCATCAGGCCATCGTCAACCGCCTGTGGTGGATGCAGGACGCCTACCGGCTGACCCACGACGATGTGGTGTTGCAGAAAACACCGTGCAGTTTCGACGTGTCGGTGTGGGAGTTCTTCTGGCCGCTGATGGTGGGCGCGCGACTGGTGATGGCGCCGCCGGACGCCCATCGCGATCCGGACGCGCTGACCCAGCTGATTAACGATTACGCTGTGACCACGCTGCACTTTGTGCCGTCGATGCTGGCGGCCTGGATCGGCGCGCTGGAAACGCAGACGGGCGTCGAATGCGCCAGCCTGCGCCGCGTGTTCTGTAGCGGCGAAGCGCTATCGCAGGAACTGGCGGAAAGCTATCAGACGCGAGTGGCGGCGCCGCTCCACAACCTGTACGGGCCGACGGAAGCGGCGGTGGACGTGACCTATCAGCCCGCGTCGGGCGAGGCGTTGGCTCACTGCACCACGGGCGGGGTGCCTATCGGTCTGCCGGTGTGGAATACCCAGCTGCGTATTTTGGACAGCGCGCTGCGACCGGTGCCGTTGGGTGTGGCAGGCGATCTCTATCTGTGCGGCATCCAGCTCGCGCAGGGCTATTTGCGCCGACCGGATCTGACCGCCGGGCGCTTCGTGGCCGACCCGTTTGCCGACGGCGCGCGCATGTACCGCACCGGCGATATCGCCCGTTGGCGAGAAGACGGCGCGATGGACTATCTGGGGCGCAGCGACGACCAGCTGAAGATCCGCGGGCAGCGTATCGAGCTGGGCGAGATTGAACAGGCGCTGTTGGCTCAGCCTGACGTGGCGCAGGCGGTGGTCTGCGCGCGTGAACTGGGCGAAGGCCAAGGCGCGCTGACGGGGGCCGATGCTCGTCAACTGGTGGCATGGGTGATCCCGCAGGAGGGCGTGACGCTGGAGACGACCATGTTGCATCAGGCGCTGGCCCAAGCCTTGCCGGCCCATATGCTGCCGGTCAGCTATGTCACCATGACGCAGTTCCCGCTTAGCGCCAATGGTAAGCTCGACCGCAAAGCGCTGCCGTCTCCGACGGGACCGGCGCAGGCGGGACGTGAGCCGGAAACGGAACATGAGCGCATGCTGGCGGCGCTGTTCGCCGAGATTTTGACGCTGCCGACGGTGTATGCCGACGATGATTTCTTCGCGCTGGGCGGACACTCACTGCTGGCGATGAGGCTGGCGGCGGAAATTCGCCGTCGTCTGGGGCGTTCGCTGACGGTCGGTCAGATCATGGCGGCGCGTAGCGTGGAACAGATCGCGCAACGGCTGGCGGGCGAGGGCGAGGCGTCTCGTCACAGCGGTGCGGACGAAACGCTGCCATTGCGCGCCGGCAGTGGGCCGACGTTGTTCTGCCTGCACCCGGCGTCTGGGTTCGCCTGGCAGTATGCCGGACTGTTGCGCCATTTGACGGGGACTTATCCGCTTGTCGGGCTACAGTCGCCGCGTCCGGACGGCGTTATCGCCGCCTGTGATTCGGTGGCGGCGATGTGCGAACGCCATCTGGCGACAATCCGCCGCCTACAGCCGCAGGGGCCGTACTACCTACTGGGTTACTCGCTGGGCGGCACGCTGGCGCACGGCATCGCCGCGCGTCTGGAAGCCGCGGGCGAGCAGGTGGCGTTCCTCGGACTGTTCGACACCTATCCGCCCGAAGGGCAGGACTGGAGCGGACCGAGCGAGGAGCAGGCGCAGCAGGAGGTGGCACAGGAGCAGGCCGAATTCATGGCCGAGGCGGAAGAGGAAACGGACGAGCATCTGCGCGCGGAAAAAGCGGCGATGTTCCGCGATATCGTGGCGAACTACCGCGATGCGGTGCAACGGCTCTCTACGGCGTCCACACAGCGCTATCACGGTGAGGCGACGCTGTTCGTCGCCACCGGTACGTTGCCGGAAGGGATGGACGTGCAGGCGACCTGGGCGCCGTATGTCGATCGTCTGACGACCTATCTCCAGCCTTGTGAGCACGCGGACATCCTGTCGCCCGCCTCGCTGGAGCGATTGGGGCCGCAGCTGAATCGGCTGCTGATGCCGCTGGCCGAACTGAAATCACGGTAGGGCGATCGGGCGGAGACGCGACGCTCCGCCCGAGGTATCAGTGGGTCACAGACCCTTTGGCGCCGGGTGATAGCGGCCGCAGGGAACGATCAGCGGCGTGTGAGACACCGGATCGTCGATAATCACGCAGGCCATGCCGAAGACGTCGCGCACCAGGTCGGCGGTGACGATGTCGGCGGGCGCGCCCTGCGCCATCACGCGGCCCGACTGCATCACGATGAGATGGTCCGCGTAGCGGCAGGCCTGATTCAGGTCATGCAGGATCGCGACCAGCGTATGGCCGCGCTGTTGATTCAGTTCGCGGAACAGGTCGAGCAGATCGATCTGGTGGGCGATATCCAGCCAGGTGGTGGGTTCATCCAGCAGCAGCAGCGGCGTTTGCTGAGCCAGCACCATCGCAATCCAGACCCGCTGACGTTGCCCGCCGGAAAGTTCGTCCACGCTGCGGTCCGCCAGCTCGCTGACATTGGTGGCCTGCATCGCCTGTTCCACGGCTTCCTGATCCCCCTCGCTCCACTGGCGCAGCAGGCTCTGGTGCGGGTAGCGTCCGCGCGCGACGAGATCGGCCACGGTGATGTTGTCCGGCACAATAGCGTGTTGGGGCAGCAGACCGATCTGACGGGCAAGGGCCTTGGTCGGGATGGCGTGGATGTTTTTGCCGTCCAGCAACACTTCGCCTGCCAGCGGTTTCAGCAATCGGCACAGCGCGCGCAGCAGCGTCGATTTGCCGCAGGCGTTGGGGCCGACAATGACGCTGAACTGATGCGACGGGATGGTCACATTCAGATCGTCGGCAATGATTTTATGGTCGTAGCCCAGCGTCAGGTGGGCGGCGTGCAAAAACGGTGTCATCAATCACTCACTCTAAACAACGGTTGAGCCGTCTCCCACATGAACAGTGCGGAGACGGACGTCGGTCAATGGCGCGACTCGCGAATCAGCAGCCAGATCAGATAAATGCCGCCAATGCTGACGGTCACGGCGCCGACGGGCAGTTGGATCTGGCGGAAAGCGTGCTGGGCGATCATATCTGCCGCTATTAGCAGCGTGGCGCCGACCAAGGCGGCAGAGACCAGCGGCGTGGCGCTGGCGCGGGTTAGTCGGCGGGCGATCTGCGGGGCGGCGAGGGCGATAAAGGAGATCGGTCCCGCGGTGGCAGTGACCAGCGCCGTCAGTACGATACCGAACAGCATCAGCCACAGGCGGCTCGCCTCCGCATTGACGCCAAGCGCGCGAGCGCTGTCGTCGCCCATTTCCAGCAGCTGAAGTCGTTTGCCCTGCAACAGCACGGCCAACGTCGCCAGCGGCGTGAGCCAGAGCGCGGGTTGCGCTTTGGTCCAGGTCATGCCGTTGAGCGTGCCGGTGCCCCACAGCGTGGCGGTCATGGCGTGTTCCAGCGAACCCGTGATGATCAGCCAGGTGTTGAAGGCATATAGCACGGCGCTGACGGCAATGCCGACGATAATCAGCCGGAATCCGTTAATCCCTTTGCGCCAGGCCAGCAGATACACCAGCGCGGCGGCGGCGATCCCGCCCATGACGGCGCCGCTGACGATCTGGTAATAGTCGCCTTCCCACACCATCACCACCAGCAGCACGCCGGTGAACGCCCCGGTATTGAACCCAACGATATCCGGACTGCCGAGCGGGTTGCGAATAATAGACTGAAAAATTGCGCCGCTGATGCCGAGGCTTGCGCCCAACAGTAGGGCCATTGCCGCGCGAGGCGCGCGCCACTGGGTCACGACGGTTTGAATACCGCCGTCGGCGTGACCGGCCAACGCCCGCCAGACGTCCAGCGGGGCTATCTGTAGCGTCCCCAACCCCATCGCGACCGTGAGCAGCAGCAGGCCGAGCATCAGAAGCAGGCCGTTGACCAGCAGAGAGCGTCCGGCGATTCGACCGCTGACGATGCCGCCGGGGGCGCGCAGCGAGAGTGTCTTACTCAGCATTTCTGTTTCCTCAGGCTTTACGCTGGCGAACCAGCCAAATCAGAACCGGCGCGCCGATAAAGGCCGTCACGATGGAGACGCGCAGCTCGCCTGCCGCCAGCAAGCGGCCCGCGATATCGGCGCAGAGCAGCAGGATGGGGGCGAACAGAAACGAGTACGCCATGATCCAGCGTTGATCCGGTCCCGTCCACCAGCGGGCGACGTGCGGGATCATTAGGCCGACAAAGCCAATGGGGCCGGCCAGCGCGGTGGCTGACCCGCACAGCAGCATGATGGCCAGCACGGCAATGACGCGGACCAGCATGACGCGGGTGCCCAGCGCCATCGCGATGTCTTCGCCCATGCTGAGCGCGTTTAACGAGCGCGCGGCCAACAGTGCCAATACCGCGCCCAACAGTATGGTTGGTGTGACGATCCCGACGTTGCGCAGCGAACGAATATCCAGCGTTCCGGCTTCCCAGATGCGCATCTGGNCGAACGCTTGCGGGTCGAGCAGCGAGATGGATGAGGAGAGGCCGCTCAGGACTGCGCTGAGCGCGACCCCGGCCAGCGTCAGTCGAATCGGGTTGATGCGTCCCCCGCTGAGCGTGCCGATCAGCCAGACCGCCAGACTGGTGATGAGCACCCCCATCCAGGCGAAGCCCAGCCACGCGGTCATGCTGTTGATACCGAAGCAGGTAATGCCGATAACGATAGCGAAGCTGGCGCCCGCGTTGACGCCGAGGATGCCGGGGTCGGCCAGCGGATTGCGGGTCAGCGCTTGAATCACGGCGCCCGCGCCGCCCAGCGCGAGACCGACAATGATGCCCGCCAGCGTCCGCGGCAGGCGCGCATTAAGAATGATGGTGCTGTCGGCCGTGTCGAGCTGGCCAGTCAAGCTCTGCCAGACCACGACGGGAGAAATTGACTTGGCCCCGATAGTCAGGCTAGCGACGACAGCGAGCGCCAGCAGCAGCAGGAACACCAGAAGACCGGCGCGACGCCGAAAGGCTTGAAAGTAGCGGGTGGGTGGCTGATTGGCGGCGACAGGCGCCTGATGCGAAGGAAGTGACATCGCCAACGAACAGCTCCTTAATGTGTGAAGATGAGTATGATTATCATTAATGTTATCGAGCTGCTATGTTAGCATGCCTCGGTGAGCAAATACATTGACGTAGACCGCGTGTTGACGCCATTCAGCCGCCGCTGAACTGGCTATATCACCTTATTTTCACGGAATATTATGGCTAAATCCTCTATCTTGCTTGACTTCAGTTTGCTAAAAAACAACGCCCACTTTCGTGCGATTTTCGTCGCCAGAATGCTGTCCGTCTTCTCGCTCGGCATGCTGGCGGTGGGCGTCCCCATTCAAATTCAGTCGATGACCGGCTCCACCCTGCAGGTTGGGGTGGCGGTGGCGCTCGACGGCGTAGGGATGTTCATCGGTCTGATGTGCGGGGGCGTGCTGGCGGATCGCTTCGACCGGCGGAAACTTATCCTGTTCGCGCGCGGCACCTGCGGGCTGGGCTTCGTCGCGCTCAGTCTCAATGCCTTTTCGAGTTCGCCGTCTCTCGTCGCGCTGTACGTGCTGGCCGCTTGGGATGGATTCTTCGGCGCATTAGGCATGACGGCGCTGATGGCGGTGATCCCGCTGCTGGTGGGGCGGAAGAATCTCCCTGCTGCCGGCGCGCTGAGTATGGTGACGGTGCGACTGGGCGCGATCCTGTCGCCCGCGCTGGGCGGGGTGATTATCGTGGCGGGCGGCGTCGGCTGGAGCTTCGCCGTGGCGGCTGTCGGCACGCTGGGCACCCTGATCCCGCTGATGCGGCTGCCGTCGCTTCAGCCGGAGGCCAGCGAGCCGGAGCATCCGCTGCGTTCGCTGGCGGGCGGCGTGAAATTCGTCTGTTCGCATCCGGTCGTCGGCTGGGTCGTGGTGCTCGGTCTGCTGGTCAGCATGATCGGCGCGATGCGGGTACTGTTTCCCGCGCTGGCGAACGACGTCTATCACGCCGGACCCTCCGCCATCGGCCTGATGTACTCCGCGGTGCCGCTGGGGGCGATGCTGGGCGCGTTTACCAGCGGCTGGGTTTCCGGCGTACGCCGGCCGGGACTGGTGCTGCTGGTCTGCACGACAGGCGCGTTTCTGTCGGTGGCGCTGCTGGGTGTGGCGGGCTATTTCGCCGTGGCGCTGGCAGCGCTGGTCTGTTACGGCTATCTCAACGCCATCGCCTCCCTGCTTCAGTTCACTTTGATTCAGACCCATACGCCGGACAGGCTGCTGGGGCGGGTCAATAGTCTGGGCTCGGCGCAGGACGTCACCGGCGATTCGCTCGGCGCGCTGGGCCTGGGGGCGATGACCCGGCTCATGACGCCCGCGCTGAGTATTCTGTCGTTCGGCGGCGCGGCGGCGATACTGGGACTGGGGCTGATGTTGCTGGTTCGGCCTTTGCGCCGGTGTACATTCGGGCAGGTCGACGAGGAAGAATCGGTCAGCGAAGCGCTGAATGAGGCCGCAGAATCCCCGGCGCGCCACTCTTAGACGACGAGAGCCAGAAGCGTGGCGGCAGGCCGCAGGGACGCGGCCGTATCGGGGACATGAATCATTGGGGCTTACGGAAAAAATGCTCGATATTGTTCAGCATATTGCTGGCGCTGTAATAATCAAGCCGGAACGTATCCGGCCCCATCGCCCACACGCGCTGTTGCACGACGGGTTCTATATGACGCAGGAACGGGTTATTCATCAGGTTTCCGACCGTTCTTTCATCCGCAGAGAACAGCAGCAAAGACTTGCCGTTCAGGCTGTCGGCCATGTTCTCCCCCGAAATCTGCACGATGTCCCGCCGTTTACCCTGGCTGGTCTCGGTCGGCAGATTGGGCGGCAGTTCCGCCAACTGGAACCCTAACTCCGACAGGAGCTGGCCTTGCGCGGAAGCGCGGGTCCAGATATTTACCCCCCGGCCATCTTCGTAATACACCAGCGCTGAAACCGGCTGCGGCGGCAGCGTAATCGCCTGTTTGATCGACTGTACGCGTCGTTCGAAGCGGTCGACGACGTCATGGGCCTCTTTTTCGCGGCCCGTCGCTTCTCCCAGCTGTTCGGCTAACTGCTGCCAGCTTTTATCGCCATAGTCGATCACCAGCGTTGGGGCGATGGCGGAAAGCTGGTCATAGAGTTTCAGTGCGGAATCGCCGCCGGTGGCGGCAATGACGATCAGGTCCGGCGACGCCGCGGCAATGGCTTCCGCATTCGGCTCGGTGATGTACAGCGGTTTNACGTTGCGCGCTTTGGCTTCTCGTCCCCACTGAATAAAAAAGCCCTGATCGTCGGACACCGTTGAATTGCGGCTGGTGGCGCCGGAACCAATCACCTGCGCATCAATCGCCAGCAGCGTACCGGTAATGGTGACGCTGGTGGAGACGATGCGCTGCGGCGGATGTTGCAGCGTCAGCGGGCCTTTTAACGTTTGGAACGTGCGCGGCCAGCCGTCGTGAGCGGTGGTGGAAGACGGTAAAGTGGGACTGGCGCTGTTCTGATTATCGCAGCCGCTGATGAGGGTGAGCAGGGTGCTAAACATCAGCGCGCACAGCCGGGGAAATTGGGAATAGGCGTAGCCTTGCATAGCCGTCAGACTCCTCCTGATACGGACAAGGTAGTGCTCGGATTCGGGAGGGAGAGTAAACGATAACCACGCTGAGTTACAACTCGAAATCCCCGGCGACGCGTCGCCGGAGCGTGATTAACGCATGATGCGGGCGAGGAAGTCGCTGGCAAGGTTGGCGCCCGTAACGGAGACGCGGTGATCGACGTTCGGCAGCAAATGCAGTTCGCAGTTAACCCCGGCCTGCGTCAATGCACGTTCCGTCTGCTGGCTATGCTGCCAGGGCAGTTTGTCGTCCTCCATGCCGTGTATCAGCGCGACCGGTGTTCGGCGCGCCATGCGAGCATCGGTAAACACCGGCAGATAGCCCGAGAAGGCGACGATTGCGCCATAGGGGCAGCGGTCCGACGTCAGTGTATCCAGCGCCATGATTGCGCCCTGAGAAAACCCGACCAGCGCGACCCGTTCCGGGTGTTCAGTCATCTGGTATTGGTCTATCGCTTGCTGAATAACGGCATCGAACGTGGTACGTGCGGCGACGATGCGGGCGTTGCGTAAGGTGGGAGTATCGTCATCGATATCGAACCATTGAAATCCCTCGCCTTGCGTGAAGGGAAAAGGGCCATCGGGAAGGGCGAAATGTGTGGCCGGCCACTGTTGTTGCCAACGCTTGGCCACGGAAGCGAAATAGCGGCCATAGCCGCCGATGCCGTGCAAAAAAATGATCAGTGAATTATCCATACGGTCCCTCGCTGTAGATAAATCGGCTACGGCAGTGCGCCGCAGCGGCAAGAGAGAGAATAGCACCGGGGCTGGCGTCAGGCACAGGCCCCGGATGAAGCGGGATCAGGCTTGACGCGATCTCGTCGGTTTCAGGGCATAAGGCCCGTCGCCGACTAACGCCAGCGCGATCAGGCCGNCGATCCACAGCGCAGGGAATCCCCAACCGCCGTTTGGATTGTTGAAGAAGAAGCCCGGCAGCGGCTTTACTGTGGCACAACGGCGGCGGCGTCTGATTGGGGTCGACGCTGCCCTTGAAAGCGGTGTTGGCGGTGACCTCACCCGAGCGCTGATGCTCTACGGGTGAGGTGGCGGTTTTTACAAGGCTTTGGCGGTGAACAGGNCGACCTGCGTGGCATCGGCGACGCGTTTGAGGTAGGCGGCGACGTTCGGGCCGAACTGGATGCCCTTGACGATGGTCAGAGAGCGCAGTATTGGGAACAGGACAAAGTCGCTGGTGGAAATGGCTGTCGGCTGTGCCAGCAACGGCTCCAGCTCAGCGAGCTGTTGCTCGACATTTGCGATCAGTTCTGGCGTCTGAGCCATCAGCGCTTCCAGATCGCCAAAGGCTTTCTCTTCCCGGATTCGATAGGCTTCACGCGCTTCCGGCGTGGCCAGCTCTTTGAAGTCCGCTTGGGTAAAACGCGGAACCGCCAATTTGAACACCGGACCCGTGGCGGCTTTGCTCCAGGCTTCAAGGGTCGGGTCGACCGGCTTGTCGACGATGAGCGGCGCTTTGATCGCGNCGACGTAATGCACGATATCCATGCTTTCCGGCATGTAGCTGCCATCCTCTTTTTGCAGTATCGGGACAACCTTGCGTCCGACCATGCGGGTTGGCGTTTCGACATCGCCTTCCATAATCACGGACAGCTCATGAGGGATAGCCTTGAGACCGAAAATCATTCTGGCTTTAACGCAGAACGGACAGTGTTCATAGATGAAAAGTTTCATTGATTAGCACCTTACTGATAGGAAGAACGGTTACGCTGATGGTCTCTTCGACCCTCGCGCCGCCGTATAATTCGATGGCTAAGATAATGTAGTCGATCGGCAACCGTAAAGTGGCTATTGAGGCGATCTGACGCGAGTTAAGGATACCGCCGGCACGGTATCCATTCGTCTGTATGCGGTATGACACGCGTAATATCCGTTTTTTACTCTTTGAATATATCGATTAGCTTACATTTCTCCGATGATGTGTTCAGGTTTATAAAGAAACGGTTTATAAATTCTGTCTGGTTTTATTCGGATAAAGGTTTCTCTCTGTTCTTAACTAAAATCCTCTCCAGCATTAATTCATCAATATACAAATGATATGTTTTTCGCATGATGGGTTTAATTTCATCTTTCATGACAGAACGCGATGGGTCAACCTATGCTTAATATATATAATTAAGAGATGCTGTCTTTAAGTATGACTTTCTGATTGATAATGGTTTCGTTTATTCATGATCTCATTCATATGCCGTCATTTCAAATATAATCACTTTGTTGCACGGATTCATTCCCTGTCAGCAAAGATCGCGTTTGCCCTTTAACATGTTCGAAAATGGCCGATGAGTAGGCGAAAGATATGCTCTCATGTGGATTACAATCTATATTTAACAATGAGTTAGGGTAAATAAAGCGAATGTCCGTGAGAAAAGCGTTCTGCAGGATAAATTTAAAATAGAGTTCCTTTCTGCCATATTCCACCGTCCGAAAGAAGAAAAACTCACAGGTCAACCTTTCCTTTTCATTCAATGCATTGGCCAAAAGCGGCGTGGATTTATCAATGGGTTTTATTATGTCGACGTGTCGAAAGGGATCATAGTCATCTCGTGATAATGTGTTTATTAGTTTATAAACACATATTTCATTGTCATGGGAAAGGTGAAACCGTTTCCCGGTGGAATTCATGTTTGAACAGCCTGATGAAATCAAGCCTTGCTTTTTCCCCGTTAACTTCAAATAGATCATGTTGGACATACTGGCTCCTTGGACCCTACCTGAACGGTATGGTCGAACAAAAGAAATGTTTTTGTCTTTCTGACAATCTAATATCTACATTATTCATATTTTGAGTCAATGAGAATAAACAGTAATCGATATATAGAAATAAAAATTTGGCTATGTGGAATTTTATTTCAGTCCTGTCGTGAATGCATGGTCTCAAATAAATAAGAGTTGAAAGAAGATCAACAGGTTGAATACCTGGACAACATTATGTGGGGTCGTAAAGGCATAGGAGGAGGGCCGTCTGTGGTGCGTGAGGGCTTTTGGCGAAACGTTTCACGCAACATATCTCTAAAATGTTTAGCCCGATATCCTGCAGGCGGGACGTGCGTGGAATCATAAAGACCCAATCGCTAAGACTACATGGTGCAATTGAATTTTGGTCGCCCGGCAAAGCGACGCCTGCCTGTACACCTTTTTGCTTCTGGTGACGGCGGAACAGTCGATCAGTCTCGAGGGTTCGATTCTGTACATGATGTGCTGATGTGTTGATGTGCTGATGTGCTGATGTGCTGATGTGCTGATGTGCTGATGTGCTGATGTGGGGGGCATTTTCGTGCGTTCATTGTCGTCAGTGATGTTAATTCTGAAGTTCTACTATAGAGGTTGACCTGAATATCCCAGAGCAGCTTCGCCTGGGCGCTGAAAAAACAAGTCAACAACAGGTGCTGGAAATGCTGCCGGAACGGTTCAATAGGAAGACAAAACGGGGGTTGGTAACGGCCAGACGAACATGTTGTTTCTAACCGGATGAGAGAATACGGGCTTGTTGTCGGTAGCGGGTGACCCTTCACGGAAAGCCCCTCTTGAAAGGGATGCGTCATTTTCGTGATCTCGCTCTGTCCGGTTCTTGTAGGCCGATTTGATTGTTTTATATGATAAAAATTTAGGACTTTCTCTCTCTCCCTTTCCTATTAGCGCTAGCCTGTAAAGTTTCAGTCTAACGTTATCGTTGATTTTGCGTTTAAAACAAATATGAGAAACATATAGCGTCTGCCCTTTCTTTGAATACCCAATTTATGAAAAAAATGAAGGCGGGATTGAGCTTCACTCATCCCTACAAGACTCTGCTGAAGTTGAAGTGAGTGACGATGCCGTGAGCAAGGCCAACTTTCGTTTTCAGCCACGTGTTTATTTTGGAACATATACTCTTGGTAAGGTTGATATCCTTAACATTATCTATTCTTCAAGTACGGTAGTCGTTGGGCTACTCCCCGGCTTGTTGTACTTCGAAACAACGCAGTCACCAGGCTCGTGGGCAGAGACGCTGAAGGTCAGGACCAGCGCCAGCTACGCTGTCGTTATAGCTGGCTGTTCAGATCAATTTGCATGCGTTCTGCTGAACCTTGAAAGATCTCTCGGAACAGGCATGTTGAACGGCATTGCGGAAACTCTTCTTGATGAAGAATCACTAACCCATTATTCGGCTCATTCAATCTGCCTCCACGGATCTGTGAAGCGCGATTTTTGCTTATGTTTTGCCGGGACTCAGGTGGGTCCGTCTATTTATCTGTCAGTGCTTCAACCTTGAAATAAGACCTTTAATCAGCGCACATCGCGCCGGAGAAAATATTTTGATTATTGAAAATTTCACACTCACCCCCAATTCTGCCATTGCGAATGGTGCTGACTTAGTCAGCGCGAGCGCCGTTGTCATGAATGGCAATAGTTACGTATCCGGGGAACCCGTCGTTTTCAGTATTACTTCAGGCTCTGCCGTTTTTTCGAATGGCTTGTCATCCATTGTCGTTTCAACCAACAGCTTGGGGGCCGTCTCCGCCAGTCTGGTTGACACGATAGCTGAAACCGTCGTGGTGGAGGTTGCGCTTCAAAACGATGCCTCTGTTCATAGCTCGCTGGCTGCAACGTTCACCCAATCGAGTAATAAAACCGATACCCTAAATCTTCTGCTGACCGTCGACGACGCGAAAGCTGATGGTGAGGACCAAAACCTGGTAGAGCTACAAACGTTCAGCGGGGCAATCCCCGTTCCGAGTGTGGGCGTTTCTGTGGCGCTAACAAATGGCGCTGTCTTCATCAATGGGCTAAACACGGCAGATATAACCACTGACAGCAAGGGGCGGGCCTCCCTGCCGTTTACCAGTACTACCGCTGGCAAAACGAGACTGACCGCTTATCTCCAGGATAACATTGTTGTTTATGGCTCAGTGACCGCCACTTTTGTTTCAGCTACACCTTCAACTGACGTTTCTCTGGTCCTGAACGTGGTATCTGATAATGCTCAGGCAAACGGAAAATCTGTTAACCGCGTATGTGCAACGGTCACTGACAATACTACCCTCAAGCCGCTTTCTGGGCAGACCGTTATGTTTACCATCACCTCAGGCAGTGCCACCTTTGATAATGACAGCACTACCTATAGCACGACTACTGATAGCGACGGCAATGCCTATGCCTCCGTGAAGGATACGAAGGTTGAGTCCGTGACGATCAGGGCAGCCGTGGGAGACAAAACGGCGACCGCCACGGTTCATTTCTCCCAGGAAACAACTCCTCTTAACATCCAACGCATTTATAATGTTAACCAAACGTTCCCGTCTGGGGGTCCAACAGTAGCCTGGAACAATGCACAATTTTCTATGGATGTGTCAGGAGGAAGTGGAAATTATTCATGGAGCATCACTGAAGGAAATGATGTGTTGTCCGTCGTTTCTTCTTCCGGCCACACAGGGGTATTCAAATTTTCCCAATCGAGAAGCAGCGTCAATCCTGATAAAGAATATAACATCCATGTGTCTGATACAGATACTGGGGAAACAGTTGATTATACCTTTACTATCGACCTCTATTTTACAGAATTCGGAGATTTGTATTGGTATACCAACCCCAATGAATTCCCAACCACCAACGAATTTAATCGCTTGTTAAATGAGTGGGGTTTTATGATTCCTTATGATGGATGGGTTACGGATGAAAATAATGGATGGTACTGGACGAGTGAGCATTCTTCCTATTATTACGCTCATGCATTTAACGTCAAAAACGGAAAAGAAGGTAATTACAATATCAAAAATACCGTATGCGCCTATGCAGAAAAATACTGAAGCATGGTTTTTATCAATCATGAAATTATTGACTATGAAGCGGTGATCTTACCTTGACGAACATGCTCTCTCGGTAAGTGGCGCTACCAGGCCGAAGGCGATGGGGGTGACTCCGTTGTCTGGGGCTAAGTAGATAATTATTTTCAATATCAGTCAGTTACGGAATCACTTCCTTCCAGGATTGGAGGGGAGTGATTACTGCCGTGAATGTGAATACTGTTAGCTCATTAGCAGTTTAAATAAAAAATCCTAAGAAAATAATCAAGTGTGAGATGAATAATGATTAAGTGTTTTGATTGTCTCTTTTGCGATCTTATAAATTATTTTCTTTGCCTTATCTTCAATTGATGCTGACATAAAAAGTCTAAATCCTAGGTTTTAATGTTGATTTTGTTCTAAAACTGGAGGGGGTATGGTGTCAGGCTACATTTTGGATTTGCATATAACCACTGATTCAATAAACTTTATTATTCAAGTTAATGAAGGGAGGCTTGAACGGCATGATTTATTACGGATGGGTTTTATTGTGTGTTGATAAGCTATAATGAAAACAGCTCATGGCTGATGACACTATCCTCTGCTTCATTTGAAAGTGACGTTATTTTCCACCCGATTGAGCTGTTCGTAAGAAAGAAATTACTCACCCCTTTTTATCGCGACTGTTTCGCAAAGCAAAGAATGGCGTGGCGATGTTATTTACCTTTTGCATCCCCACGAATAAGATCGACGTTATCTGCCCGCCAAAAAGCTGAATTTAGTCATTACTCCCAGGATGAGAGCGTACGAAGCAGTGAATTATGGATCTGAATTTATCGAATAACGTAGAAGGCGATAGGCCCTGGGAGATTTGTGATATGGCGTCCCCAGCAGGAATCGAACCTACAACTAGCCCTTAGGAGGGGCTCGTTATATCCATTTAACTATGGGGACGCGGCTGCCGGGCATTATACTCGATTTCGCCGCGTCTATAAGCACTTGGCGGTGCGTTTGCTTATTCCTCCACCACTTCAGCGTGATGGGTCGTCCTTTTCGTCGTCGAGTTTGACGGCTTTTTTGTCCTTGCCCGGCAGGTCGCTACGAATTTGAGCATGGCTAATAAGCGCGAAAACAAAGGTGCCTCCGATGATATTGCCTGCCAATGTTGGCAGGGCGAAGGGCCATATGAACGCCTGCCATGTTAGTTGCTGATTGAAGACCAAATAAAAAATCNCCGTCGCTCCCGCCACAATATGCGTCAGGCTGCTGGCCGAAATAAGCCAGGTCATAGTGATAATCACCAAAATTTTCGCATTTCCGGCGTTAGGCAGCATCCACACCATCGTGGCGATAATCCAGCCCGAGATCATGGCGTTGGCAAACATCTCTTCGGGGGGATTCTCCATTACATGAAGGGCGATGTCCGAGAAGGCATGGCGCACCTCTGCGCTGAATACGGGCAATACCGTATAGCCCAACGCCGCCAATGCGGTGCCGATGAGATTGCCGAACAGGACGAGTCCCCACAGCCGCAACAACAGGCGAAAGTTGTGCATGCTAGGTTGATGCATAATAGGCAATACGGCCGTGACGGTGTTTTCCGTAAACAGCTGCTGGCGCGCCATGATGACGATGATGAAGCCCAGCGTGTAACCCAAACTCTCCAGCAGGTGAGCGCCCGTCACGCCTTTAAGCTCGGCGTGAAGCAGGCCCATGGCGATGAGCGAGGTCCCCATCGACAGACCGGCGGCGATGGCGGACCACAAAAGTGCTCTGCCGTCTCGGACCAGCTCTTTTTGACCTTCCTGTCGGATGCGTTCATGGATAGCCGCGGCTGGGGAGGGCAGGGCATGCTCATCCACGATGATATCTTGTCCCTGACGGCTTTCGTCACTTTCTATGTTGCGGCTGTTTTTTGAACGAGGTTCACTCATAACTAGTTTTTTCGTTGACATCGTAATGGCGGAAACTGACTTATAAGCATAGCCAGTCTTCATTGCCGCGCGGCTTTTTCGGAGGATTGAACCGGGAGAAGCTAGAGCGTGAACCGGTGCTCGGGCGGATGCAGCGTCGCATTGCTCAGTTCATGCCTTAGCAAAAATTAGGTTTGCAGCCGTTCGCGTTAATGACCTAAGAGGGCGGAGTATGGTATTAGCTTTTGCGTCTTTAGATGGTTTTATCGTGATGGCGCAGCGACATAGCGATTTCCGCGGTCATTATGACGGCGTTGCTGAAGGATCCAGTCCACCGGTCATAAGCATTCGTGCTGGAATAGGAACAGTCGAAGCCAGCTGCTTCGCTGAGAGCGGGTAACATACATCGTCACGATGTCGCGGGTTAACGCCGTGGGGCGTGGATTTTTCGTATGGTGATACACTAAATGCG
The DNA here is from genome assembly GCF_000688655.1 of Lonsdalea quercina subsp. quercina. GTDB lineage: Bacteria > Pseudomonadota > Gammaproteobacteria > Enterobacterales > Enterobacteriaceae > Lonsdalea > Lonsdalea quercina. Next base: position 60,760 of record NZ_JIBO01000011.1, read on the forward strand.
GCATAACGTTTCCGCCGCCATCGGTAAACGGTGCTTTTTTACAAGGGCATACAAAAATTAAGCAGGGAGAATGGTTATGAATTTCCGCCTCGGGGGTGTGGTTTTGGCAAGTCTGTTGCTCGTTGCGTGCGCCAGTTCCAGAGATACCTCACAGCAAGAGCGTTCAGATCCTCTGGAAGGCTTCAACCGAAGCATGTTCAGCTTTAACTACTATTTGTTAGACCCCTATCTTGTGAGACCCGCCGCCGTGGTCTGGCGTGATTACGTCCCGCACCCCGCTCGTAACGGTTTAACCAATTTCTTCGACAACCTGTCGGAACCGGCCGCGATGGTGAATTATTTCGCCGAGGGCAAACCGTACGAAGCGATGATCCACTTTAACCGTTTCTTTCTTAATACCATCGTCGGGATGGGCGGTCTGATTGACGTTGCCACCATGGCCAACCCCAAGCTTGCGAAAAAAGAAGAGCCTCGTCGCTTTGGGAGCACGCTGGGATATTACGATGTGGCCTATGGTCCCTACGTGGTACTGCCGGGATACGGTAGCGCGACGCTTCGTGAAGACGGCGGGAATCTCGTTGATACGTTATACCCACCGTTAAGCTACCTGACTTTCTGGATGTCTGCGGGTAAATGGATGATTGAAGGGTTGGAGACGCGCGCGCAGCTGCTGGATTCCGACGGTCTGCTGAAGAACTCGTCCGACCCTTATCTGATGATGCGTGAAGCCTACTTCCAGCGTCATGATTTCTTGGCGAGCGGCGGGGCGGGGCCAGCGCCGGTGAACCCGAATGCCAAAGAAATTGAAAGCAGTCTTCAGGAAATCGACGCGCAATAAATATGCGCTTCGTAAGAACGTTTAGCGGCGCCTTCGGGCGCCCTTATTCGTTGTTTTTTCTTGACTCGCCTTTTAGATCTTCACATAAGAGATTGTTTGTGAGAAGTTACCGGTCTGTTGAATGTTTATTTAATTACATAAATTTATTTTCATCAGCCATGTAACAATAATGCTACCCTGTTTGTGAGAGTGACGTTTCAGCAGCTCTGAACGGGCAGCCAGACTCGTTTTGATCTAGCAAAATTTTGACCAAAAGCAGTCTTACTGCTCTTTCACCACTTCTGTACCGTTATCTTGCTCGTCGGGATGGGATGACTTTGTTTCACCTGCAGGGATAATAATTCACATTAAGAGATGTAAAGCATGAAAAAACTACTCATTTCGGTCCTCTGTTTAGGGATCATGGGAGTAACGCAATCTGCTGTGGCAGAAGAGGATAAAACCGTGGATGTAGTACTGATCGGCGGCGGCGTTATGAGTGCAACATTGGGCACCTACCTGCAAGAACTAGAGCCCAACTGGACCATCAATATGGTCGAGCGTATGGATAACGTTGCCCAGGAAAGTTCAAACGGCTGGAATAATGCGGGTACCGGGCACTCTGCTTTTATGGAGTTGAACTATACCCCGGAAAAACCTGACGGCTCGGTCGAAATCGTCAAAGCCGTTGAAATCAGCGAAGCATTCGAAATCTCACGCGAGNTCTGGTCCTATCAAGTTAAAAATAACGTGATGAAGGATCCCTCCTCCTTCATCAACAGCGTTCCCCACATTAGTTTTGTCTGGGGCGACGACAACGTCGATTTCCTGCATAAGCGCTACAACGCATTGCAGCACAGCACGCTCTTCCGCGGGATGGAATTCTCCAGCGACGCCAATACCATCAAAGAGTGGGCTCCACTGGTGATGGAAGGCCGCGATCCGAATCAGAAGGTCGCCGCTACCCGTATGCCGATTGGTACCGACGTCAACTACGGTGAAGTGACCCGCCAGCTGGTTGACTCCATGAAGCAGAACCCGAACTTCTCTTTACAGCTGAATCATGAAGTTCGTGACCTGAAGCGCAATAGCGATAACACCTGGAACGTGGTCGTTGCTGACCTGAAGAATGATGGCAAAGAAAGCGTAATCAAAGCGAAATTTGTCTTCATCGGTGCAGGCGGCGCGGCGCTTCAGTTGCTGCAGAAATCGGGTATTCCTGAAGCTGATAATTACGGTGGCTTCCCCGTCGGCGGCGAATTCCTGGTGACCGACAATCCTGATGTCGTGAAACGTCACATGGCGAAGGTTTACGGTAAAGCCTCCGTAGGTGCGCCGCCGATGTCCGTTCCGCATTTGGATACCCGTGTCTTCAACGGCAAACAAGTTGTGCTGTTCGGGCCGTTCGCAACCTTCTCCAGCAAATTCCTGAAAAATGGTTCGCTGTGGGATCTGTTTGCATCAGTCAGTACCTCCAACTTAATGCCGATGGTGCATGTTGGTCTGGATAACTTTGATTTGGTGAAATACCTGATCAGCCAGGTGATGATGAACGATGACGACCGTTTCGCGGCGTTGCAGGAATACTTCCCGAACGCCAAGAAAGAAGATTGGAAGCTGAGTGTTGCCGGTCAGCGCGTTCAGGTCATCAAAAAAGACGCAGATAAAGGCGGCGTGCTGAAGCTGGGCACCGAAATCGTCAGCTCTCAGGATGGCACCATCGCTGCGCTGCTGGGTGCGTCTCCGGGCGCTTCTACCGCTGCGCCAATCATGCTGGACGTGCTGAATAAGGTCTTCAAGACCCAAATCGCGACGCCGGAATGGCAGGCTAAGTTGAAGGAAATCATCCCTTCCTACGGTGAAAAACTGGATGGCGACATTGAGCTGACCAACAAGATCCGTAGCTACACCAGCAGCACGTTGAAACTGAACTATATGGAAGTGAAACCGGAATAATTCCGATTCTGCTTCAATAGCGCATAAAAAAGGCCGCATAAGCGGCCTTTTTTGATCGTGGCATAAACGTGCATCCACAAAGTATCCCGCACCTGGATGAGCCTTGGTGCGGGACGCACGCTTGTCAGAAGCGGTAGTTCAGGTTGATGCCGTACAGCCAGGCGGTGCCTTTCGAAGTGAAGCTGTAGGTCGCAGGCGAGTTGTCAGCCACTTTTTCATTAATGGTCACGGTCTTACCGTGCATGTAAGAGATGCCCAGGTCGACGGACGCGTCTTTATTGAACGCGTAGGTGGTCCCGGCGCTAATCCAGAAGCGGTCCTGATCCGGAATAGAGATGGAGCGGTTCTCCGCCGGTACCGGGCTGTCGTCAAACGCGATACCGCTGCGGAAAGTCCAGTTATCGTTGTAATAATAGGTGGTGCCGAGCGCCATGCGATAGGCGTCGCGGAAATGCTCTTGCTTCTCGAACAGCTGCTGATTGTTGCTGCCGGTGGCTCTTAGCTCTTCGAACTGGCTCCAACTGGTATAAGTGAAGCTGTAATGAACTGCCCATTTAGGCGCGACCCGGTGATAGGTGGAGAACTCCCACATCTCTGGCAGTGAAAGCGTCAGCGCGCCTGGAATGTACTGGCCGCCCGTGCCCGTCGTGGTGCTGGTTGCGATGACGCGGGGCAGGTCATTTTTATAATCGCCCTTGAAGTCGATGTCGACTTTAGAGCGATAGGTCAGGCCGATGCGGTTGTTATCGTCGACTTCGTACAAAATACCGGCGTTCCAGCCGTAACCCCACTCTTCGCCTTCCAGATGCGCTATCTCTGATGAAGGGCCGTTAACCACGCCCGCCAGGCCGCCTCTGGAAGCTGGAATGTAGGCCAGTTCGCCCGCGGTACGCACAATTTTCGCTTTTGCATAGACCGCGTCAACGCCCAGTCCGAAGCTAAAGTGCTGGTTCATACGATACGCGGCGCTGAGGTTGAGGTTCGATGTCAGTAGCTTGGTCGTGCCGCCAATGGAGCCTGCGGCGTAGTCGGAGGGAAATTCCGTCGACAGCCCATAGTTAGTCACGGCGGATGCGCCGACGGACCAGCGATCGTTCAGCGGCATGATGAAGTGCAGGTTTGGGACCCACTGCGCGGGCGCAATGTTATGCGCGCTGGTATCGTCGCTTCCCGTCAGGGAGTTTTTTCCCTGTAGATTTACGTTCGGGTCGATATAAATGGCGCCGATAGAGAACGCGGGCCGGTCAAATAAGGTCATGGTGGCGGGATTGCGGCTGCCTGACGTCGCGTTGTCGGCGACGGCGCCTTCGCCGGAGAAAGCGCGTCCCAGACCGGACGTGGAGTATTCATTAAGCTGGAAACCCGCGGCGGATGCATGGCTGGAGAACAGCGCTAGAGCTACAGCAAGCGATGTTTTTTTCAGCCGGCCTTTCTGGTGCATGACCAAACCTCATTGTATTTTGTTGTTGTGCGCTGTTACATCGTAAAACGGTAACAAAAGGACGCGCATTGTAGGTTGGCTCTTCTTTGTGACAAATCAGACCAGTTACAAAAAGATTCGATCATCAATGTTTTGATCTTTAATTGTTTTGTTTTTGTTAAATCAGTGTCTGATGTGTGAGTCATTTTCGCGGGCAAAAGAGCGGGCATAGATAGGGCCGAACAGGGAGTACCGGGGTAATACTTCGGCGTTAATATCCTTAGTTTCAGTAAGTCCTAGTGCTCCTGCTTTTCGGCGGGTAAAATGAGACGACTTTTTATGATCCGGTATGTGCCTGGCCTCCAGGTATCACCGCAGAGGAGTTTTGTAATGACCAATCCAATGAACAAATGCAGCGCTGAAGAAACGGCCGCCTGTTGCTGTGTCGATGTGGGCACCATCATGGACAATACCGATTGCACCGCCTCGTATAGCCGGGTGTTTGCTGACCGCGCTGAAGCGGAAGCCATGCAAAAGACGTTGATCGACAAAGCTCGCTCCGTGGAATCGGAGCCTTGCGTGATCGACAGCACGTTCGCTGAGGTTGAAGGTGGCATTAAGATGGACATCGACTTCACTTTCTCCTGCCAGGCGGAAACCCTGATTTTCCAACTGGGCCTGCGCTAAACGGTGCGTATCGGAGGGATGCTCCCTCCGAATCTCGACTTCCGGACGTTCCGGCAACACTCCCCGCTCCAAGATACCGCTGATTTCCGTAAGAAATTCTTCAGACATCCTATCTCCCGTCACGCGCGTGCGAACTAAGCTGAAAGGGGTCGGTCTGATTATTCAGACCATCGTCCAATGGCGGGGTAATTAAGGTGGCTAACCGTCAGCACAAAAAACAACATGATGTCCTATTTTTTGTATGGGTGAGGGGGGGGCGCGTTTTTACAACTCACTGAAAATCAAAGGATTATATCAGACGCGCGTGCGTAAAAATTCGTGCGTTTCCTGCTGGCGTCGGTCGTTAGGTTGCTATCGGCAGCCAATTAGAGTAAAAAAATGCGCTTCGGTCTGGTTAAAACGCCAGCAATTCGTTCCTAAACCGTGTGTTTACGTCGGTCAGGCGCAGCCGGATGCACGAGCGTCGGCACCGCCTTTCCTCTCGCGGCACGCACAGCTTTTTCATCAATATAGCGGTGTAATATGCAAGTTTTGATCATGCGTCACGGCGATGCCATACCTGACGCGGCCAGTGATGCGCTTCGTCCTCTCAGTGCTCGTGGATGTGATGAGTCTCGTCAGATGGCCGTTTGGTTGTCTGGCCAGGGTATCGACATTGATCGCGTTCTGGTTAGCCCGTTCCTGCGTGCTCAGCAAACGTTGCAGGCCGTCAGGGATGTATGGCAACTGCCGGTAAAGGATGAATGCCTGCCGGAACTCACGCCGGGCGGCAGCGCCGAACAGGTGCGTGACTATCTCGAAGTGCTGTCTTCTCAGGGCGTCGGTGCTGTGCTGGTGATCTCGCATTTGCCGCTGGTCGGCTACCTGGTCGCGGCCCTTTGTCCGCAAGAAACGGCGCCGATGTTCGCCACGTCTGCCGTGGCCGACGTGCAGTTCGACCCTTCCGGCCCTGGCGTATGTCAATGGCAGGTCAGTCCGGCTCAGCTTCTCGCCAAATCCGCCCAAGTCAAATAATCCTGCTTTAGCCCTGCGCCCCGGTATGCCTGACGGCAAGGGCATACCGGCACAGTTCGACACCTCTCTTCCTGCTTCGGTGTTCTAAAGGTTGGCGACGCGAGGTTTTACCTGCGCCAAAGCAACGTGTGGGCTTGAATGCCAGGCTGGGCGGGGGGCAGTGATGTCTCTGGGAGGAGTGAAGAAAACGAGGCGGCACATTGCCGCCTGTCTTTTATGTTTGTGGCGTCATCTGACATGGCTATCCAGCGCCACCAGCACGAGCAATGCGGCGTCGCCGCCGAATTCGCGCGGGGCCTGATGAAATGCCAGCACGTCGGGATGCTGGGCAAGCCATAGTGGAGTCTGCTGTTTAAGAATGTGCTTACCGTGACCATGCATCACACAGGCGCAGTACACGTGCTCCCGGCGGCAGGCGGCCAGTAATGCGCCCAGTTCTTGCTTGGCTTCCTGCTGGGTCAGACCATGCAGATCCAGAAACAGCTCGGGCGGATAATCCCCTCTGCGCAGCTTTTTCAATTCGTAGTGGCTGGTGCCGGAGCGAACGTATCTTACCGGGCCGTCGTTTTCCAATAGCGGCTGAAACTCATCCGAGAAATAAAAGCAGGCGTCGCGCTGCTCTTGCATCGCTTTACGCGGCGGCACTTCTGAGAGCTTGCGGCGCGGCGGTTGATAGCGATAGGTGTCCTGAGTCAGGCGTCTGGCGCCGGCGACTGAAGCGCGAAAAAGCGCCAGCTCTTCCTCATCCAGCCTGTATTTGTTTTTCATCAGCGCTGTACTCTGTCTTGGTTTTTCCTAAGTGTACCTTTTCTTGCGCGCTCCGCTAAGGCTTGAGGGGCCGCAGGACGGTGATATCTGCTGATTTGTCGCAGGCTTCATGGCAAACTAGGCGGCAATTTGATTTTCAGAGATGTCTGCGGAGGACAACCTTGGACAAAATTTTCGTCGATGAAGCGGTCAACGATCTGCATACCCTTCAGGATATGCTGCGTTGGACGGTCAGCCGGTTTAATGCCGCACAGGTCTATTACGGTCATGGCACCGACAACTCTTGGGACGAGGCGCTGCAACTGGTGCTGCCGAGCCTGTATCTTCCCCTCGATATCCCCGAAGATATGTACAGCGCGCGCCTGACGTCAGGCGAGCGTCACCGTATTGTGGAACGCGTGATCCGCCGTATCAACGAACGCATCCCCGTCGCTTATCTCACCAACAAAGCTTGGTTCTGCGGGTTGGAATTCTACGTCGATGAACGGGTGTTGGTGCCGCGTTCGCCGATAGGAGAGCTGATCAACAATGGTTTCGAGCCGCTGTTGAGNCACGAACCCCGCCACATTCTGGATCTCTGTACTGGCAGCGGCTGCATCGCCATCGCCTGCGCACAGGCTTTTCCGGAAGCGGAGGTCGACGCGATCGATATCTCCAGCGATGTGCTGGCGGTGACCGAGCTGAACATCGAACAGCATGGCATGGAACATCACGTCACGCCGATTCGTTCAGATCTTTTCCGCGACCTGCCGACCACGCCTTACGATCTGATCGTCACCAACCCGCCTTACGTCGATGAAGAAGACATGGCGGATCTGCCGGACGAGTTCCGTCATGAGCCTGAGCTGGGACTCGCTGCGGGGAGCGACGGCCTGAAGCTGGTGCGGCGCATTCTTGCCCGCGCCGCCGAATACCTCAGCGAAGAGGGTGTGCTAATCTGCGAAGTGGGCAACAGCATGGTGCATCTGATCGACCAATATCCCGACATCCCGTTTACCTGGTTGGAATTCGAACACGGCGGAGAGGGCGTATTCATGCTGACCCGTGCGCAACTGCTGGAATGCCAGTCTCACTTCAGCCTGTATCGCGACTAATATATTGACAAAATGCGGGCGCGGATAGCCCGCCTGACGAACTCTTATTTTATGATGTAAAGGAGCCGTGATGGCAGGAAACAGTATTGGGCAATTTTTCCGCGTCACCACCTTTGGTGAGTCCCATGGTATTGCCCTGGGGTGCGTAGTGGATGGCGTTCCGCCGGGCATTCCGTTGACTGAAGCGGATTTGCAGCACGATCTGGACCGTCGTCGTCCGGGCACGTCTCGTTACACCACCCAGCGTCGCGAACCGGATCAGGTACGCATTCTGTCCGGCGTCTTCGACGGCGTGACGACGGGTACCAGCATCGGCCTGCTGATTGAAAATACCGATCAGCGTTCGCAGGACTACAGCGCGATCAAAGATCTGTTCCGTCCCGGCCATGCCGACTACACCTACGAGCAGAAATACGGCCAGCGCGATTATCGCGGCGGCGGTCGATCTTCCGCACGCGAAACGGCCATGCGCGTGGCGGCGGGGGCCATCGCCAAGAAATACCTGCAGCTCCGGCACGGCGTGAATATTCGCGGTTGTCTGACGCAGATGGGCGACATTCACTGCGAACTGAAAGCGTGGGATCAGGTTGAGCAGAACCCCTTCTTTTGCCCGGATCCGTCCAAGCTGGAAGCGTTGGATGAACTAATGCGCGGGCTGAAGAAAGAGGGCGACTCGGTTGGCGCGCGGGTGACGGTGGTCGCCGAATCTGTGCCTGCCGGGTTGGGCGAGCCGGTATTCGACCGACTGGATGCCGATCTGGCGCATGCGCTAATGAGCATCAATGCCGTCAAAGGCGTCGAGATCGGCGACGGTTTCGCGGTCGTCGGTAAACGCGGCAGCGAAAACCGAGACGAGATCACGCCGGACGGTTTCCAGAGTAACCATGCCGGCGGCATTCTGGGCGGCATCAGCAGCGGCCAGGCAGTCGTCGCACATCTGGCGCTCAAGCCCACGTCCAGCATCATGGTGCCGGGACGGACGATCACCCGTACGGGCGAAGCGACTGAAATGGTTACCCGCGGGCGTCACGACCCCTGTGTTGGTATCCGCGCGGTGCCTATCGCCGAGGCGATGATGGCTATCGTCTTGATGGATCATTTATTACGCCAGCGCGCGCAGTGCGCGGACGTGAACACCTCCGTTCCCCGTTGGTAACACGCATATGAAAACAGTGTTGATAGGTTTGATGGCGCTACTGTGCTGCGCCACCGCCGGAGCGGCGACGCCCTGGCAGGAGATCACGCATCCGGTCGCGGGACGCCCGCAGGCGATTGGCTCCTTCGCCAACGGCTGCATCATCGGCGCGCAATCACTACCGCTGCAAGCAGCCGACTATCAGGTGATGCGAGTCGATCAGCGTCGCTATTTCGGCCATCCGGATCTGCTGGCGTTCATCCATCGCCTTAGCGCCAACGTACATCGCCAGAACGGCGGCATTGTGCTGGTCGGGGACATGGGGATGCCTGCGGGCGGCCGTTTCAGCAGCGGACACGCCAGCCATCAGTCGGGTCTGGATGTGGACATCTGGCTGCAGGTGCCGCGTCAGCGCTGGAGCACGCAGCAACTCCTGAATCCACAACCTATCGATCTGGTATTGCCTGGGGACAAGGCCGTCAATCCGCGTCTGTGGAATTCTGACGCGCTGACCCTGATCAAAACGGCGGCGCAGGACAGCGCGGTGACGCGCATCTTCGTCAACCCGGCGATCAAGCAGCGTCTGTGTCAGGAGGCTGGCAGCGACCGCTCCTGGCTGCACAAGGTCCGCCCCTGGTTCGCACACCGTGCTCATATGCACGTTCGGCTGCGTTGCCCGGCGAATAGCCTTGAGTGCCAGGATCAGGATCCGCCGCCGGCCGGTGATGGTTGTGGCGCAGAGTTGCAAAGCTGGTTCCAGCCGCGTAAACCGGGCGCCGTCTCACCGCAGAAAGCTACGCCACCGCCGCTGCCCGCATCGTGTCAGGCGCTGCTGAACCGACATTTTGCTGCGGAATAAATCACCATGGATGCAATGCTATTAGGGCCGGAGCTGCTCGGGCTCCTGTTTGTTATCGCCGTGGCCGCGGGGTTTATCGACTCGATCGCCGGAGGCGGCGGTTTGCTGACGGTCCCCGCGCTGCTGGCTGCGGGACTTTCTCCCGCGCAGGCGCTGGCGACCAATAAACTGCAGGGCGTCGGCGGTGCGTTCTCCGCCAGCCTGTACTTTATTCGCCGCGGGGCGGTCGACCTGCGCGAGCAAAAGTTGGCGGTAGTATGCACCTTCCTTGGCGCAATCACCGGCGCCTGGCTCATTCAGCAAATTCATGCGTACTTCCTGCGCCAGTTGCTGCCGGTGCTGGTGATCGGCATCGGCCTGTATTTTCTGTTGATGCCCAAAATCAGCGACGAAGATCGGCAGCGTCGGCTCTCTCCCGTTCCGTTCGCCCTCGTCGGCGGCGCCTGCGTGGGATTCTATGACGGTTTCTTTGGGCCGGGTGCCGGGTCGTTTTATGCGCTTTCTTACCTGACGCTACGCGGCTTCAATCTGGCGAAGTCCACCGCACACGCCAAGGTGCTCAATTTCACCTCCAACCTGGGGGGGCTGCTGTTCTTCATCCTGAGCGGCAAAGTCATGTGGGTCATCGGCGGCGTGATGTTGTTAGGCCAGATTATCGGCGCGCGTTTGGGTGCCAAAATGGTGCTCACCAAGGGACAAAAGTTGATCCGCCCCATGCTGGTGGCAGTGTCCGCGCTGATGAGCATCAAACTGATTTATGACAGTCACGGGCAGGACATTGCCCATTGGGTGGGACAGCTATTCTCATGACCGAACCGGTTAACGACATCATGACACACGATTACCAGCACCTGATTCAGGTGTTTAATGACTGCTTTAGCGAAGATTTTAATACGCGCCTGGTCAAGGGAGAGGATGAACCGATCTACCTGCCGGCCGATGAGCAGGTGGACTACCACCGGATCCTGTTCGCCCACGGTTTTTACGCCAGCGCGATGCACGAGATTTCTCACTGGTGCATTGCGGGCGCGGAACGGCGCAAACTTGTCGACTTTGGGTACTGGTACTGTCCTGACGGTCGCGATGCGGCAACGCAGCAACAGTTCGAGTCGGTAGAGATCAAGCCACAGGCGCTGGAGTGGATGTTTTGCGTCGCGGCGGCGTTTCCCTTTAACGTAAGCTGCGATAACCTGAACGGCGATGTGACGCCCGATCGCATTGCCTTTCAACGCCGCGTGCACGCGCAGGTTATGCGTTATCTGGAGGAGGGCGTTCCCGAACGTCCGGGCCGCTTCATTCAGGCGCTGCACGCGTTTTATCATACGGCGCCGCTGACCCCGGCGGATTTCCCGTACCCCGCCGATCTCTGCTGAGCGGACGATGGGCAACACTGAACAACCGAGGACAATGAATGATCGCAGAATTTGAATCGCGCATCCTGGCGCTGATTGATGACATGGTGGAACACGCCAGCGACGATGAGCTTTTTGCCGGGGGATATCTGCGTGGTCATTTGACCTTGGCGGTGGCGGAAGCTGAGGAAAACGGCGAGCATACGGCGGAAGCCTTGTGCAGCCGCGTCGAGGACAGCGTACGCAAGGCCATCAAAAACGGCGAGCTGTCTCCGCCGGATCAGGTTCTGGTCAATCAAATGTGGGACCGCCTCTACCAGCAAGCGTCCTCCCAGCAGTAACACCGCAATCCTTTCTCACCCCAGGTGCCGGAGTCATCCGGCACCTGCATCGTCAGACTCCCAGCCAGAAACACAACGCATAAAACCACGCCAGTCCGCAAGCAACCGCCAGGAGTACGTTGCGAACCAGCAGTGCGATTATCACGCAGCCTAGCGCCCCCCACAGATAGGGATTGCCGGGGAACGGTCGCAGCGCGTCGTGATGCAGAAGGATCACCGGTCCGCATATTGCGGTCAGCATACAGGGTGCGGAATAACGCAGCGCCTGACGGACCCACAGCGGCAGCGTGACCGGCACGCGGGGATCAAGAAACAAATAGCGATTGAAAAACACCACGCCCGCCAGCACAAACAGTAATGACCAACTCATGACGTCGCACCTCCCAGGCGTTCAATCACCACAGAACACAGCATACCGCCGAGTCCACCGATAATGACGGCGCCTTCAACGTGGCAGTATGACAACAGCATGGCGGCGATCAGGGAAAAAGCGACGCCACACAGCGTAGCCCTGTTCTTTACCATCGGCACGATGATCGTGATAAAGGTCGCCACAATCGAAAAATCGAGATGGTAGTGGTCCAGGTCGGGTATCGAGGACGCTAGTAAAATGCCCGCCAGACTGCACATCAGCCAGCACAGATAAAAGGTGAGACCCGCGCCGAGAAGATACCCCGGTGAGAGTCGCGCGCGATTGCCCTTCCCAGCGGCCAGCGCAAACAGTTCATCCGTCAGTAAAAAACCAATGGGAATGCGGAAACGGCTGTTCAGGCGCGAGACGACCTCTCGGAGGCTCAAGCCATAAATCAGGTGTTGCACGGTAATCACAAATACGGTCACAACGATGGTCAGCACATTGGCCCCGGACATCAGCAGTCCCAGCGTCACCAATTGCGCCGCGCCGGCGAAGACCACCGCCGACATGCCGACGCTTTGCCAGAAGGTCAGTCCGGCCTGGACCGCCATTGAACCCGCGAGGATGCCCCAGGGAACTACCGCCAGACACAACGGTAAGACAGAGACGCAGCCCGAAAATGTGCCCTGCCAGGGAGAGCGAAGGGTTTCCGACGCGTTCATAAACCATGTCCTTGTAGGTGTAGTAGGTCGCCAAAAGGTAACGCAAACTCCCGAACAAAGATTGAAGAAAATTGCGCAGGTGAAAACTGTCAGGCGGGAGAATGTGTAGCCCCGACGCCCTCAACGTTCGCCGGCGACAGGGGCGGTGACAACATCGTGAATCACCCGGCTATTTTCAGCGTTTCAGCGCGCGTAAAAATTGCCCCGGCGTCACGCCCAGCGCTTTTTTGAAGTGGCGATTGAAGTGGCTCTGATCCGAAAAACCGCAGCGGGCGGAAACCTCGGAGAGGGGGTGCCCCTGACGCAGGAGCGTAGTTGCCTTGCGGAGCCGGGACTGCACGAGGTAGGCATGCGGCGGCATCCCCACCTGATTTTTAAACTGGCGCAGGAAGTGCCACGGGCTGAGACCGGCCAGATTTGCCAGCGCCAGCAGGGACAGGTTCTCTTCCGGGCTGTCATCCAGCAGCATTTTGACCTGTCGGATGGCGTGGTCGGCGTTGGTCAGTGGATGTCCTTCCTCGCGCGTTTTTCCGTGACGCATCATTAACCAGACCAGTGACGAGCAGAGCAGGGTTTCCTTTAACAGCGTATTGCCTTCGACGCTCAGCAGCGAGAAGGTCATGCGCAACTGCTCGGATAAGCCCGGATCATGGGCCACCGCGTGGGGAAACCACGGCGTGTCCCCCCGATCGTCGCGCATCGTGTTCGACAGACCGCGCAGCATATCGACCGACGGATAGATGGCGCGATAGGACCAGCCCTCGGCGGTGCCTGCGTAGCCCGTATGGATTTCATCCGCGTTGACCAGAATGATATCGCCTTTGGGCGCCACGTGCTCACCGCCGGTACGGTAGAAACGCTGTGCGCCTTTTTCTATTACACCGATGCAGAAATTCTCGTGCGAGTGGCGGGAAAAACGTTGGCGGTGATAGCAAGCTTGCAGCATGTCCAGTCCACCCAACGTCGGCAGATGGCTGAAATGAGCCTGCTCCTGCGGCGCTGGCTGTCCCATCTTTACGCTCCAAAAGCAGTGAGAAATTGAACGAAATTGCTGTTGTTCCGGCCACGAGGCGCAGCCGGTGATTCCCTTATTCCACCGGCCGGTTCTTCAACAGCTTTCTTACCCAGAATCGGTTCGGATTTATGGCGGCCAGCGTGGCGCCGTCCAGCGGCAACGGTTCCCCATACATCTGGGCCGCCAGCACTTCCGCCGCCAGAGGAGCGGAACACAGCCCGCGGGAGCCAAGACCGCCGATGATGAACAAATTGGGATGAACCGGGGCTCGGGCTGGAACTTGCGCCGCGGCCAACTGCTGTGGCAGCGTCTGGTATTGCGCCAGCGTTTGCTCATAGTCTGGAACGGCGCCGACCAGCGGCAGATGATCGCGCAGCGCGCTGCGTACGCCGCATCGGGCGTCGCCGTCGGAGACCGCTATCGACGCTGGCCACGACAGCGACGGCAGGCAGTCGATCAGGCGCTGGCGATTCTGCTGCTGATCCGAATCGCGATACTCGGTGCCTGAGTCTCCGCGGTGATAGCTGGCGCCGATGCAATGCTGCTGGTGACGCGGGCTGATCGGCGTCAGATAACCATCGTAGCAGAGCACCTGATTGAGGTGACGCAGTTGGGCGTTGCTGGGCACGTGGCTCACCTGTCCGCGTACAGCGTAGGTGGGCAGATGACGCGTCTGCGGCCAGTCGCTGAGCTGATGGCCGTTCGCCAGAACGACGGTGGCATGCTGAGCGACGTTTCCGTTGTCCAGCGTCAAACGCCAGCCGCCGTCGGCAGGCGAGAGTTCAACGACGGTGGTTCCTAAACGGACCTGCATGCCCTGACGGACCGCCAGCGCCAGCGCGGCGGCTGTCAGTTCGGCCGGACATAACCATCCCCCGGAAGGATAGGTGATGCCGCGATGGAGAATAGGGACGCCGCAGGACTGCGTCAGCGTCTGCGCATTGGCTGCATGCACCAGATCTTCTGGCCATTGCCCCGCCAGGATACGGTCGATTTTGCGCGCGCTTTTATCGTCAAACGCCAACTGGCTGACGCCGCACCACTGATGTTCATAGTCCACGCCCTGAGCCGTCAGTGCATCATAGGTCCGTCGGGCATAGCCGAACGCGCTGGCGAAAAACCGCGACAGCGCATCATGCTTATCGTTGAGTAGCGGATAGAGCGCGCCCTGTCGGTTGCCGGAAGCGCCTTGCCCCACGTGTTCATCGGCGCAATACAGGGTGACTTTGCTGCCGCGTCGCTGTAGCGCCAGCGCCGTCAGCAGGCTGGCGATACCGCCGCCGATGATGGCGACTTCCTGCGGCTGCGGGGCGGCAGGGCGGTGATACCACGGCGCGGATTCGGTGAGGGGTATCGCTTCCGGCAGGTCCCCCCTCAGCATCTCGCGCTTGTGTCCGAATCCTTTGACCTTACCGACGTTGAACCCTGCTTCCTGCAGACCCCGACGAACGAACCCCGCCGCGGTAAACGTAGCGAAGGTGCCGCCGGGACGGGACAATCTCGCCATCGCGTTGAACAGGTTCGCTGTCCACATATCCGGATTTTTCGACGGCGCGAAACCGTCCAGAAACCAGGCATCGACCTGGTGGTTCACGCTGTCATCGAGTAGGGGCAACAGGTCATTGATATCACCGAACCACAGATCGAGCGTGATATGGCCATCCGCCAGTATCAGTCGGTGGCAGCCAGGGGACATCGTCGGCCATTGTTGTCGCAGTTCGTCGGCGAAAGCGGCCAGCTCGGGCCACTGTGCATGCGCGGCCGCCAAATCGGCCACCTGCAAGGGAAACTTTTCGAAACTGATGTAATGCAGGCGCTGCAACGTGGCGTCGGGCTGTTGGCGGCGAAAGTCGGCGAACGCTTGCCACAACGTGAGAAAATTGAGTCCGGTGCCGAATCCGCTTTCCGCCACGGTAAAGGCGGCGCGTGAGGCGTGTGCAAAACGTGCGGGTAACCCATTGCCCTGAAGAAAGACATAGCGGGTTTCCGCGAGCCCATCCTGGTTGGAAAAATAGACGTCGTCAAACTGTAGCGAAACAGGTGTACCCTGAGCGTTCCAGCTTAGCGAAGCGGTTCGGATGGCGGGCGTAATCACGGCAACTCACTCATAATTCAGGTAGTGGCGGAAGTTTAACGGTCAGCCCCTTTGTGTGCAAATTTGTGCAAAGTTAGGCAGATCGGACTTGTTCAGCTTACAAGTGTAAGCTAAAGTGCTTCGCAGTATCCTAAATGCTTATACAAACGAATGAGGTATTGAATGAAACGTGCAGTGATTACAGGTCTTGGGATCGTATCTAGCATCGGTAATAACCAAGAGGAAGTTCTTGCATCTCTGCGTGAGGGACGTTCAGGAATCACCTTTTCTCAAGAGATGAAAGATGCTGGCATGCGTAGTCACGTCTGGGGCAATGTTAAACTGGACACGACTGGCCTGATTGACCGTAAGATCGTGCGTTTCATGAATGATGCCGCCATTTATGCTTTCCTCTCTATGGAGCAGGCGGTGAAGGATGCGGGGTTGTCCGAAGAGGTTTATCAGAATAACCCGCGTGTAGGTCTGATCGCCGGTTCCGGCGGTGGTTCTCCACATTACCAGGTGATGGGCGCCGATGCCATGCGCGGCCCGCGCGGCGTGAAAGCCGTCGGTCCCTATGTGGTGACCAAGGCGATGGGTTCCGGCGTTTCCGCCTGCCTGGCCACACCGTTCAAGATCCACGGCATCAACTACTCCATCAGCTCCGCGTGCGCTACATCCGCACATTGCATCGGCAACGCCGTTGAGCAGATCCAGATGGGCAAACAGGACATCGTGTTCGCTGGCGGCGGCGAAGAGCTGAGCTGGGAACTGTCCTGTGAGTTTGATGCGATGGGCGCGCTGTCCACCAAATACAACGACACGCCGGAAAAAGCTTCCCGCACTTATGACGCGAACCGTGATGGTTTCGTTATTGCCGGCGGCGGCGGTATGGTTGTCGTGGAAGAGCTGGAACACGCGCTGGCGCGCGGCGCGCACATCTATGCCGAAGTCGTGGGCTACGGCGCAACGTCCGATGGCGCAGACATGGTGGCCCCGTCTGGCGAAGGCGCAGTGCGCTGCATGAAAATCGCCATGCAGGATGTTGAAGGTTCTATCGATTACATCAACACCCACGGGACTTCAACGCCGGTCGGTGATGTGAAGGAACTGGGCGCGATCCGTGAAGTGTTCGGCAACAACACGCCAGCAATCTCCGCAACGAAAGCGATGACGGGTCATTCACTGGGGGCTGCGGGCGTCCAGGAAGCGATCTATACGTTGCTGATGCTGGAGCACAACTTCATCGCGCCGAGCATCAACATCGAAACGCTGGATGAGCAGGGCGAAGGGATGAACATCATCACCGAACCGACCGAACGTGAGCTGAACACCGTGATGTCTAACGGTTTCGGTTTCGGCGGTACTAATGCCGTGCTGGTTATGAGCAAATACAAGCAGTAAGCGTTATACGACAACCGGGGCGTTCAGCCCCGGTTGTTTTTTTCTCGCCTGATTGACGCATCTCCCCTCTTTTTTTGCGCTAACCGCTTCGGGATTAGAGCAGTATCCACAGCAAAACGATCACACACAGCGCGCATAAAATTAGTACGCCGCGCGGACGGCTGAATAGCGGCCGCAGTTGAGGGGGGAGGGCGGAGATAAAGGGGCCGTAGATGGGAACCGGCGCAGGCGTCGATCCTGCCGTTGCCGCCTCTTTTTCCTGTATCTGCTGTAGGCGTTTGCTATAGAGGAATGTGACGACATCGGCAATCTGCACTGGCGTCAATGGGGTCTGCATCCCGGCGTTAAAGCGAGACTGCGCGTAATCCTGCACCATTTGTTGTTCCTCGGCATCCATCGGCTGCTTGAGCGCCGGCTGCAACGCCGCCAGGGTAGGCGACGTATGATTCTGCATCATGGCGACCTGCGTTTGCAGCAGTTGGCTCAGCAGCGGGAAGTTTTTGGCGGGAATGGCGTCCTGGGGTTTCAGCCCCTGAATATCCATCAGTGCCAGCAGCACCTTGGCGGGCGATTCGCCGGTGAGCGTCGTCAGCCGGGTGATCAATTGATTCAGGCTGTTTTGCTCCGCGGGTAGCAGGCGACGGTCCAGCGGGGCGCTGGTTTGCGGCAGCGCGCCGGGCTGTGGCTCGGTGGACGAAGGCTGCGCGGACGGCGGAAACGCGCCGGGCGGCGACGATGGGCTTGGTTGGGGCAACTGGCCGTTTTGCAACAGCGAGACAACCTGCTGTAGCTGATTGCCACTCAATGAACTCAGCACGGTGTGGCCGAACTGTTGGCGTATAAAGTCGCTCACTGCCTGACGGTTATTGCCTTGCGACAGTAGTTCGGTGAGCTGCTGCAACAGTTGGCGGGTGCCTAAGGTATTCTGCACGGAGGTCAGCCGGGTTTGCAGCGCCTGTTCTGCGGCAGGGAAATGACCTGACAAAATTTCGGCGCCGCTTTTCAAACCGATGTCGTGACGCATACCGGCCCAGATTTCAGCCGACTTGAGCGAACTTAACGACATGATCTTCGTGATAAGCCGCTCCAGCGATGTGCGCTGCGCGGGCGTCAATGGTGCGTCTTCGCGCGCCGTTCCGCCGGTTTTCAGCGGCGTAGAATCAATGTTGCGGTCGCCGGGCAAAGACGTGCCGGGGCTGTTCACGGGCTGCATAACACGATCCTTACCGTGCGGTTTCTGTTCGAAGTGGGATAACAGAAAGAATAGTTGAACGTTATGATAACAACCCGGATCCGTAACGGGTAGTCGGGTAGGGCGTTTGACGCAAAATTTCTGTCATACGGTGCGGCAAGTCGGGCGATTCGCCAGTGTTCCCTATCGCCGGTTTGTGGCAGAATAACGCCCCTGTTTTCGCCGCTGCCGTGCGCTCTACGACATACGCCTTTCAGGAAACGTAACGTGAAAATCCTTGTTGATGAAAATATGCCTTATGCCCGCGAGCTGTTCAGCCGCCTGGGCGACGTCACTACCGTACCGGGACGACCGCTGCCGCAGGATGCGTTGAAGGATGCCGATGCGCTGATGGTGCGTTCGGTCACCAAGGTCAATGCAGACTTATTGACGGGAAAATCGGTGAAGTTCGTCGGTTCGGCGACGGCGGGCACCGACCATGTCGACGAACCCTTTTTGCAGCAGGCCGGCATTGCTTTCTCTGCCGCGCCGGGTTGTAACGCCATCGCCGTGGTTGAGTATGTTTTTTCAGCACTGCTGGGATTGGCTGAGCGTGATGGCTTCCAGTTGCGCGATCGCACCGTCGGCATTATCGGCGTGGGCAACGTGGGTTCGCGCCTCAATGCCAGGCTAAAGGCCTGGGGCGTCCGTACGTTGTTGTGCGATCCCCCGCGCGCAGAACGCGGCGATAAGGAAAATTTTCTTTCGTTGGAAGAGGTCGCGGCGCAGGCCGACGTGCTGACGTTTCACACGCCGTTGTATAAAGACGGCCCCTACAAGACCTATCACAGCGTGGATGCGGATTTGCTGGATTCGCTGGCCGAAGGCGCGATACTGATCAACGCCTGCCGTGGGCCGGTGGTCGACAACGTAGCTTTGCTTGAGGCGTTGCAGCACGGTAAATCTCTCAGCGTGATACTGGATGTCTGGGAGCCGGAACCCGAGCTATCGACGGCGCTGCTGGACCGGGTGGATATCGGCACGTCGCACATCGCCGGTTATACGCTGGAAGGCAAAGCGCGTGGTACAACGCAGGTCTTTGAAGCCTGGAGCCGCTTTATCGGTCGGCCGCAGCAGGTGGCGCTGTCGTCGCTACTACCTACGCCTGAGGTGACTTCCGTCAGTCTGACTCAACCGCTGGATGAATCGCTGCTCAAACGCCTGATTCATCTGGTTTACGACGTGCGTCGCGATGATGCGATGCTGCGAGGCGTCGCCCACATGAGCGGTGGGTTCGATCGACTGCGTAAAACCTACCAGGAGCGCCGAGAATGGTCGTCACTTCAGGTGGTTTGTGCCGATCGCGAGAGCGCAGAGCTGTTGAACCAACTGGGCTTCAGCGCCGTCTTTCAGGGCGATAACTGATCGTTTTATTCGTTAATAATCCTTTTTTGTCCAGGCGATGTCGCTGTCGCCTGGCCTGTGTTATGAAAAATTTGGGGAGAAGAACCAAATGACCAATGGCTGGAATATAGCGCTGCTGGGCGCAACCGGCGCCGTCGGCACCGCGTTGCTGGAGCTATTGCAGGAACGTGAATTTCCAGTGGGAGAGATCTATCCGCTGGCGAGCGAGCATAGCGCAGGGGAGACCCTTCGTTTCAATGGTCGCTCTTGTCTGGTGACGGATGCGGCGGAGTTTGACTGGTCGCAGGCGCAGTTGGCCTTTTTCGTCGCGGGCGCCGAGGCCAGCGCCCGCTATGCGGACGAGGCGGGTAACTCGGGCTGCCTGGTTATCGACAGCAGCGGGTTGTTTGCGCAGGAGCCGGATGTCCCTCTGGTTGTTCCGGGCGTGAATTCCCACGTGCTGGCTGATTATCGCAATCGCAATCTCGTTGCCGTGGCGGATAGCCTGACCAGCCAGCTGCTGAAAGCGGTGAAGCCGTTGACGGAACAGGCCGGACTTTCCCGCCTGCACGTCACCAGTCTGCTGTCGGTTTCTGCGCGTGGTAAAGCGGCGGTTGACGATCTGGCGGGACAAAGCGCTCGTCTGCTGAATGGCATGCCGCCGGAAGCCGGGATGTTCCCGAAACAGCTGGCGTTCAACCTGCTGCCGCTGCTGCCGGATAGCGAAGGCAGCGTCATGCAGGAGCGTCGACTGGTCGAACAGGTGCGTAAAGTCCTGCAAGATGACGGTCTGCCGATTGCGGTCAACTGTGTTCAGTCGCCGGTCTTCTACGGCCATGCGCAGGTGGTGCATATGGAAGGCATGCGTCCGCTCTCCGCCGAGGAAGCCCGCGAGGAGCTGCTGCAGTCGGATGACGTCGCCATCAGCGATGACGACGATTACCCGACGCAGGTCGATGATGCGTCCGGAAACGGACAGTTGAGCGTGGGCTGCCTGCGCAACGATTACGGCATCCCGGAGCTGCTGCAGTTCTGGTCTGTGGCGGATAACGTTCGCTTCGGCGGCGCGTTGATGGCTGTTGAAACGGCCGAACTCCTGATTGAGGAGCATCTGGGGTAATCATGACAGCGTTGCAGGTTGCGGAAGACGTGGCGCCGCTGAAAATTGCCCTGGGAATTGAATATGACGGCAGTCGTTATTATGGCTACCAGCGTCAGGCGGAGGTGGATAGCGTCCAGCAGTGTCTGGAAACGGCGCTGTCTCAGGTCGCGGATGAGCCGATTACCGTGTTCTGTGCGGGGCGCACCGATGCGGGGGTGCATGCCNCCGGTCAGGTGGTGCATTTCACCACGCACGCCGTCCGTAAAGACGCGGCTTGGACGATGGGCGTCAACACCCATCTGCCGCCGGATATCGCCGTTCGCTGGGTCAAGACGGTGGATGATGAATTTCATGCTCGCTTCAGCGCCACCGCCCGTCGCTATCGCTATCTGATCTACAACCACCGCTACCGCCCGGCTATTTTGTCGCATGGCATGACGCATTTTTATCATCCTCTCGACGCCGAGCGCATGGAACGCGCGGGGCAGTGTCTGCTGGGAGAGAATGATTTCACCTCTTTCCGAGCGGTGCAGTGTCAGTCGCGTACGCCATGGCGAAATGTAAAACATTTAAAGGTAACGCGGCACGGCGCTTACATTGTGGTAGATATCAAGGCCAATGCCTTTGTGCACCATATGGTGCGCAACATTGTGGGCAGTTTGATGGAAGTTGGGTGCGGAAATCAGCCTGAAAGCTGGATGGCGGACTTGCTGGCGGCCAAAGATCGTAAGCTGGCCGCCGCGACGGCCAAGGCCGATGGACTGTATTTGGTGGACGTCGACTATCCCGAGTCATTCGGGCTGCCGTCCGTCCCGATGGGACCGCTGTTTTTACTCGATGACTAACGNCGCTGCCGTTCGCCGAACTGCGCGGTCTGATGATAGGTAACATAATGGAATTTATACACTTTATTATTGATTTTATTCTGCATATCGATGTGCACCTGGCCGAGCTGGTCGCGCAATACGGCGTTTGGATTTATGCGATCCTATTTCTGATTTTGTTCTGTGAAACGGGGCTGGTGGTGACGCCGTTCCTGCCCGGCGACTCTCTGCTGTTCGTCGCTGGCGCGCTGGCGGCATTGCCGGGCAGCGTTCTGGATGTCCATCTGATGGTCGTACTGATGGTCATCGCGGCAATCCTGGGCGATGCGGTCAATTACACCATCGGGCGGCTGTTCGGTGAACGATTGTTCCGTAATCCAAATTCCCGGATTTTCCGTCGCAGTTATCTGGACAAGACTCACGAGTTTTATGCCCGTCACGGCGGCAAAACAATTATTCTGGCGCGATTCGTGCCGATTGTGAGAACATTCGCGCCGTTTGTGGCGGGGATGGGGCATATGACCTATCGGCATTTTGCCCTCTTCAATGTTGCGGGCGCACTGCTGTGGGTGTTGCTGTTTACCTACGCCGGCTACCTGTTTGGGGATTTGCCGATTGTGCAGGACAATCTTAAACTCCTGATTGTGGGTATTATCTTTGTTTCTATCCTGCCGGGCGTGATTGAATTTTGGCGTCACAAACGGTCGGCGACACGTCAGAATGTGAAATAAGCAAAAATTATTTTAACATTCGGTGTGACCAGTTTTTTATCCACAGTATCGGGTCATTATGGTTTAATGGGCGGCACTTACGGCTATGTTCACGTGAACCGCTATAAATGCCCATGTCGTATCCTGCCCTTGGCGGATGAGGCATCGCTTTGTCGGCTGCGTCAGCAGAACATTATGAACGCTGAGCAGCGTACTGGCCTGTGGCCAGGTTCAAGCAGAAAGGTTATCAATGAGCTGGATTGAACGAATTCTAAATAAAAGTCATATCACACCGACTCGTCGGGCCAACATCCCCGAAGGCGTCTGGACTAAATGTGATAGTTGCGGTCAAGTACTTTACCGCGCTGAGTTGGAACGTAATTTGGAAGTGTGTCCGAAATGTGACCACCATATGCGGTTATCCGCTCGTGCTCGTCTTCACGCTTTTCTGGATACAGAAAACACGGTTGAACTCGGCAGTGAACTGGAACCCAAGGATGTCCTGAAGTTCCGCGACTCCAAAAAGTATAAAGATCGTTTGGCTGCGGCACAGAAGCAGTCCGGCGAGAAAGATGCCATGGTCGTCATGAAAGGCACCCTCTACGGCATGCCCGTCGTGGGCGCGGCTTTCGAATTCTCCTTCATGGGAGGCTCGATGGCGTCGGTGGTCGGTGCGCGCTTTGTGCGTGCGGTGGAGCAAGCGTTAGAAGATAACTGTCCGCTGGTCTGCTTCTCCGCCAGCGGCGGCGCCCGTATGCAGGAAGCGCTGATGTCGCTGATGCAGATGGCGAAAACCAGTGCGGCACTGGCCAAACTGCGCGAACGCGGTCTGCCTTATATCTCCGTAATGACGGACCCGACGATGGGCGGCGTATCCGCCAGTCTGGCGATGCTGGGCGATCTGAACATCGCCGAGCCAAAAGCGCTGATTGGTTTCGCCGGTCCGCGTGTTATCGAACAGACGGTACGCGAGAAACTGCCGCCGGGCTTCCAGCGCAGCGAGTTTCTGGTGGAAAAAGGCGCGATCGATATGATCATTCGTCGCCCTGAGATGCGTTACAAGCTGGCTACGATCCTCGCCAAGCTGACGAACCATCCGGAACCGCAGCCTGAAGTGGAAGAGCCGCGGCCGACCGCTTCGTCTGAATCACAGGATGAAGCCTAACCGATGACGTACGGGGAGCGCGGTTGCGACGTGCTCCGTCGCTCCCTGTATCAATGAACCGTAAGTAAGCGAGCGGGTCTCATGGATAACCTTCAAACACCTAAAGCCACGTCGCCTTTGGCCACGTGGCTTTATTATCTGGAACACCTGCACACGCAGGCCATCGATCTTGGTCTGGACCGCATCACACAGGTGGCCGACTCTCTTCAATTGCGCCAGCCCGCCAACACCGTCTTCACCGTCGCAGGCACCAACGGGAAAGGCACCACTTGCCGTACGCTGGAGTCCATTCTGTTGGCCGCGGGGCTGCGGGTGGGCGTCTACAGCTCGCCTCATCTATTACGCTACACCGAGCGCGTTCGCATCCAGGGCAAGTCATTGCCGGAAGCGATGCACAGCGAAGCGTTTGCCGTGGTGGAAGCTGGGCGCAATAACGTCTCTTTGACCTATTTCGAATACGGCACGCTGGCGGCGTTACAGCTTTTCAAGCAGGCGCAGTTGGACGTCGTGATCCTTGAAGTCGGTTTGGGCGGTCGTCTGGACGCGACCAACATCGTGGACTCGGACGTTGCTGTCGTGACCAGCATCGCCATCGATCACACCGACTGGCTGGGTCACGATCGCGAAAGCATTGGTCGAGAAAAAGCGGGGATCTTTCGTCACGGCAAACCGGCCGTTGTCGGCGAGCCGGATATGCCCGCCTCGATTGCAGACGTCGCGAATGAAAAAGGCGCTCGGCTGCTGCGTCGCGATGTCGACTGGCGCTACGGGGTGGACGCGGACGGCTGGTTCTGGGAAAACGCAGAGGGACATCTGAGCCATCTGCCCATGACGAATGTGCCGCTGCCGAATGCCGCCACGGCGCTTGCCGCGCTGAATGCCTCGCCGCTCAAGGTGGATGAACGCGCTCTTCGCGACGGCCTGCGGGACGCGGCCTTGCCGGGGCGTTTCCAGATTGTCGGCGACAAGCCCTTGCTGATTCTGGATGTGGCGCACAACCCGCACGCGGCTGCTTACCTGTCCGAACGCTTGGCGGCGTTGCCTCCTCACGGCGTCGTCCGCGCCGTTGTCGGCATGCTGTCCGACAAAGATATCGTCAGTACGCTGGAACAGCTCAAGCCGCAGGTAGATGTCTGGTATTGCGCGCCGCTGGAAGGACCGCGCGGCGCCAGCGCGGATTTGCTTGTTCAACATCTCGATAGCAGCCGTTCGTATCCCGATGTGGTCTCCGCCTGGCGAGCGGCGATGCAGGACGCCGATGAACGCGACGTGGTTGTGGTGTGCGGCTCCTTTCATACGGTAGCGCATGTGATGTCCGCGCTTGAAGAAGGAGTTGTGGATGGCAAGTAAATTTCAAAACCGTCTGGTCGGCACCGTCATTTTGGTCGCGCTGGGCGTCATCGTGCTGCCGGGCCTGTTGGACGGCAAGAAAAAACACTATCAGGACGAGTTTGCCGCCATTCCTTTGGTGCCGAAGCCGGAAGACACGCTGGAAGCGGAGTCGCTGCCGCCGATCACTCAGTCGCTGACGCCGCAGTCTCCGGACAGTGCGACGGCGCCCGATGGGGAAGAGGGCGGTGAAGAGATGGAGAGCGCCGATCGGGCGGTCGATAGCGCTCCAGATACCGCGGCGCCTCAGAATGCCACGCCGCCGACTTCTGCCGCCCGGCCTTCCGCGCCACCGTCTAGCCCGGTGGTTCCGCCTCCGGTGAAAGCGGAGCCGAAACCCAAGCCGAAGCCAGAGGNCAAACCCGCTCCGCGGCCGGCGGAGAGTAAACCGGCAGCCGCGCCGCAGGCCCCGGCAGGGCAGGCTTTTATCGTGCAGCTGGGCGCATTGAAAAATGCGGACAAGGTGAATGAGATTGTCGCCAAGCTGAGACTTTCGGGGTTCCGTGCTTACACGGTGCCGTCTTCGCCCGTCTCCGGGCAAATTACCCGCATTTATGTGGGGCCAGATGCCTCTAAGCAGAAGCTACAGTCCTCGTTGAGCGAATTGCAGCAGATCAGCGGGCTAAGCGGACAGGTAAAAGCAGCGCACTAATACTAATTCGGGACGACGTCGTGAAAATCCCTGGATGGCGGTGGGCATTGCGGGTAAAACCGACGCCATCGCCTTTTTTCGGTATCTTCATGGCCCGTCAGCGGTTTTTCAGTTGGCCGATTGATTGACACATTTCGCGCGGGATTCCGGTACGCAAACGTTTTCTTTTTCTGTTAGAATGCGCCGCGAACAGGATGAGCCGCGTAGGTCGTTGGTTATTGTTCATTGAGTAGGATAGTTCATGGTTTGGGTGGATTACGTCATTATCGGCATTATTGGGTTCTCGGCTCTGGTCAGTTTGATTCGAGGATTTGTCCGTGAAGCGCTCTCACTGGTGACCTGGGGATGTGCGTTTTTCATTGCCAGTCACTACTATGGCTATCTGGCAGGGTACTTCACCCGCTTTGAAGATGAACTGGTTCGCAACGGCATCGCTATCGCCATTCTGTTTCTTGCGACGTTGATTGTGGGAGCCATCGTCAACTATGCGATAGGTTCTCTGGTTGAGCGAACCGGGCTGTCGGGTACCGATCGTGTGCTGGGCGTTTGCTTTGGCGCCCTGCGCGGGGTCTTGATTGTCTCTGCAATCTTGTTCTTTCTGGACACCTTCACCGGGTTTTCCCAGAGCGTTGACTGGAAACAGTCCCAGTTGATCCCGCAGTTCAGCTATATCATCAGGTGGTTCTTTGACTACCTGCAAAGCACGTCGAGTTTCTTGCCGCGGCACATCTAGTCGCGGTAGCGCTGATGAGGAAAAGACAACATGTGCGGTATTGTCGGTATCGCCGGCGTCACGCCGGTCAACCAGTCGATTTATGACGCGTTAACGGTGTTACAACACCGTGGGCAGGATGCCGCAGGCATCGTAACGATAGATGCTCATCACTGTTTTCGCCTGCGTAAGGCAAACGGTCTGGTCAAAGACGTTTTTGAAGCACGGCACATGCAGCGCCTGCAGGGGAATATGGGGCTCGGCCATGTGCGTTATCCCACGGCGGGCAGTTCCAGCGCCTCCGAAGCGCAGCCTTTTTACGTCAACTCTCCTTTCGGAATTACGCTGGCCCACAACGGCAATCTGACCAATGCGCACGAGCTGCGTCAGAAGTTGTTTGAGCAGGGCCGCCGCCACGTCAATACGACGTCTGATTCGGAAATTCTTCTCAACATTTTCGCCAAAGAGCTGGACCGCTTTCAGCACTATCCGCTGGAGCCTGACAACATCTTCGCCGCCGTTGCCGCGATGCATCAGCAAATCCGCGGCGCCTATGCCTGCGTCAGTATGATTATCGGACACGGCTTGGTGGCTTTCCGCGACCCTAACGGGATCCGTCCGCTGGTCATCGGTAAACGCACGCTGGAAGACGGGCGCAACGAATATATGGTGGCGTCCGAGAGCGTGGCGCTGGATACGCTGGGCTTTGAGTTTCTGCGCGATGTAGCGCCAGGCGAAGCGATTTACATCACGGATAAAGGCCAACTTTACACCCGCCAGTGCGCGGAAAATCCAAGACATCATCCGTGCCTGTTCGAGTATGTTTATTTCGCGCGACCCGACTCGTTTATCGACAAAATTTCGGTCTACAGCGCCCGTGTGCGCATGGGGCAGAAGTTGGGCGAAAAAATCGCGCGCTGCTGGGACGATCTGGATATCGACGTGGTCATTCCTATTCCCGAAACCTCGTGCGATATCGCGCTGGAAATCGCCCGCATCATCGATAAGCCTTATCGTCAGGGCTTTGTGAAAAACCGCTATGTCGGGCGCACGTTTATCATGCCGGGACAGGAGACGCGGGTGAAATCTGTGCGTCGTAAGCTGAATGCCAACCGCGCTGAATTCCGTGATAAAAACGTGCTGCTGGTGGATGACTCCATCGTGCGAGGCACTACCTCACAGCAGATTGTCGAGATGGCAAGGGATGCTGGCGCCAAACGCGTCTATCTCGCGTCCGCCGCGCCGGAAATTCGCTTCCCGAACGTTTACGGCATCGATATGCCGAGCGTCAATGAGCTGATCGCCCACGGAAGAGAAGTGGAGGAGATCTGCGAGCTTATCGGCGCCGACGCCCTGATTTTCCAGGATCTATCAGATCTGGTTGAGGCCGTTCGGGACGACAATCCGGATATCACCCAATTCGAATGCTCCGTCTTTAACGGCATTTATGTCACGCATGATGTGGATCAGGGCTATCTGGACTATCTTGAAGGTCTGCGTAACGACGATGCTCAGGTGTTGCGCAGTAAAAGTGAAGTCGAAGATCTGGAGATGCATAACGAAGGCTGACGGAACGCTTGACGTTTTCTCCAGTAAGGGAGTGCCTATCGGTACTCCCTTTATTTTTGCATCTTGCCAATCATGGACGGATGCGGCACAGTCTGCGCTGACGAGGTGAATGCAGGTCTATCCTGTTTAAGGAAGGGTATGAAGCGACTGATTATTGGTATTTCCGGCGCCAGTGGGGTGATTTACGGCGTACGCCTGTTACAGGTGCTGCAGCCGTTGGACGAAATAGAAACCCATCTGGTGATGAGCCAGGCCGCACGGCAGACGCTGGCTCTGGAAACCGATCTCAGCGTGCGCGACGTTCAGTCATTGGCGGATGAGGTGCACGATTGCCGCGACATCGCCGCCAGCATTTCTTCCGGTTCTTTTAAAACCGCCGGTATGGCGATTTTGCCGTGCTCGATCAAAACGCTGTCCGGCATAGCCCACAGCTACACCGATAGTCTGCTGACCCGCTCAGCGGACGTGATGCTGAAAGAGCGGCGTCCTATCGTGCTGTGCGTACGAGAAACGCCATTGCATTTGGGCCATCTGCGATTGATGACCACGGCAGCCGAAATGGGCGCGGTGATTATGCCGCCGGTGCCTGCGTTTTATCATCGCCCGCAAACTGTGCAAGAAATCATCGATCAGACTGTCAATCGTGTGCTCGATCAATTCGATATTTGCCTGCCTGAAGATCTGTTTACCCGCTGGGGGAGTGCTTAACTGGTTAATTTACAAACAGAAAACGGGCAATAAGCATATGACGCCTCAGCCGAAGTAGAGACCCGCCATGCCTTCTTATGTGGCATTGCTCTGTTTCGGTGCGATTATCTGCTTTGTTATGGTGCGAGTTATTTTTCCCTTCATTTTTTCCCTGTCCAATCTGACGGTACACCACTGGTAATCAATTGATTATAGAAGTAGAAAACCGCGGGTGAAGCCCGTCGCGGCGCTCCCGGACCCTCTCGCTAAACTGGCATGAAAACTGCAGAGGTGAAGCCTGTACTACGCACATGACGGGCACGCTAGCGTTGGTGATTAAAAAGCATTCAAATCCAATTGTTCGTGCCGATGTTCTATCACTGGTGATAAGGGTAACTTGATGAAAAGCGGCTTAAAGTTTTTACCTTTGGCGTTAATCTTAGCGGCAGGCTCCGCCTTCGCNGCCATCCCGAAGGAGATCAAAATCGGCACCGATCCCACTTATGCGCCGTTTGAATCCAAAAACGCCCGCGGCGAACTGATCGGATTCGATATCGATCTGGCTAAAGAGATGTGCAAGCGCATGGAAGCCAAGTGTACGTTCGTTGAAAGCGACTTTGATTCACTGATCCCGTCGCTAAAGGCGAAGAAAATTGACGCCATCATCTCTTCACTCTCTATTACGCAAAAGCGTCTGCAGGAAATCGCGTTCACCGAAAAACTCTATGCTGCTAATGCGCGCCTGATCGCCGCCAAAGGGTCTCCGATTCAGCCTACGTTGGACGCTCTGCGCGGTAAACGCGTCGGCGTTTTGCAGGCTTCCACCCAGGAATCCTACGCTAACGTTCACTGGCAGCCGAAGGGCGTGGATGTCGTGGCTTACCAAAATCAGGATCTGATCTACGCCGATCTGGTGGCGGGACGTATCGATGCCGCGTTCCAGGATGAAGTCGCCGCCAGCGAAGGNTTCCTGAAACAGGACGCGGGTAAAGACTATGCGTTTGCCGGACCGGCGGTGAAAGACGATGCGCTGTTCGGTGTTGGCACCGGCATGGGGTTGCGCAAAGATGAAACTGAACTGAAAGCCGCGTTGGACAAGGCTTTCGAATCTATGCGCAAAGACGGAACCTACGACACGCTGGCGAAGAAATATTTCGATTTCAATGTTTATGGCGACTAATCGCCGCTGATACGACGTCTGCCTGTGATGCAGGCAGATGGTCTGCTTTCTCTAGAACGGATATCACTGATGCTGCATGGCTACTCTGAACTCATCATTGAGGGTTCGCGCCTGACGTTGCAACTGGCCGTCTGCTCGTTGCTGCTGTCGCTGGCAATCGGTCTGGTCGGCGCCAGCGCCAAACTTTCCTCCCGCCGGCTGCTCTCGGGCGTGTTCACCGGCTATACCACCTTGATTCGCGGTATCCCCGATCTGGTTTTGATGCTGCTGATTTTCTACGGATTGCAGATTGTGTTGAACGACCTGACGGAAATTATAGGCATGTCGCAAATCGATATCGATCCGATGGCGGCCGGTATCATAACGCTGGGCTTTATCTACGGCGCCTATTTTACCGAGACGTTTCGCGGCGCTTATCTCGCCGTTTCGCGCGGAGAGATTGAGGCGGCCGTGGCCTTCGGCTTCACGCCGCTGCAGGTCTTTCGACGCATTATGTTCCCGTCGATGATGCGCTTTGCGCTGCCGGGGATCGGCAACAACTGGCAGGTGATTCTCAAAGCCACGGCGCTGGTCTCCCTGCTGGGGCTCAACGATGTCATCAAAGCGACGCAACTGGCAGGAAAGGGGACGCATCAGCCGTTCTACTTTGCGATGGTGGCGGGGGTGATGTACCTGATTTTTACCACTGTCTCCAATGGCGTGCTGTGGTGGTTAGAAAGACGCTATTCGCAGGGAGTGAAAAAAGTTAATTATGAGTGAGATCCTGCAACAATACTGGCAGTCCTTGCTGTGGAGCGACGGTTATCGAATGACCGGGCTGGCGATGACGCTGTGGCTGCTGATTATCTCGGTCGTTATCGGCGGCGCCATGGCTATTCCGCTGGCGATCGCACGCGTATCGCCACGGCGACGTTTTTGGCTGCCGGTCTGGACCTTTACCTACATCTTCCGCGGCACGCCGCTGTATGTGCAGCTGCTGGTGTTCTACACCGGGGTTTACAGCCTGGAAATCGTTCGCGGAACGGACATGCTGAACGCGTTTTTCCGTAGTGGCATGAACTGCGCCGTTCTGGCGCTGGCGCTGAACACCTGCGCTTATACCACCGAGATTTTCGCGGGCGCCATTCGCTCTATTCCCAGCGGCGAAGTCGAGGCGGCGCGGGCCTACGGTTTTTCCCGCTTCAAGCAATATCGCTGCATTATTTTGCCCGGCGCACTGCGCATCGCGCTGCCAGCTTACAGCAATGAAGTAATTTTAATGCTGCACTCAACGGCGCTGGCTTTCACCGTGACGGTGCCGGACATTCTGAAAATCGCCCGCGACATCAATGCCGCCACCTATCAGCCGTTTTACGCCTTCGGCATCGCGGCCGTCATGTATCTCGCGATTTCGTTCGTGCTGATTGGCTTGTTCCGCAGAGCGGAACGTCGCTGGTTACGTCATCTTCATACCCGCGCCACACACTAATCATGCAGGAAAAGAACATGCAGGACACCAAACTGGTGGTCACAGAACTCCATAAGCGCTATGGGGAGCACGAAGTACTGAAAGGAATCTCATTACAGGCCAGGGCGGGTGACGTTATTTCAATTATCGGCTCATCGGGGTCGGGCAAAAGCACGCTGCTGCGCTGCATCAATTTCCTCGAACGGCCCTATGAAGGGTCCATTCATGTCAATGGACAGGAAATCCGGATGGTGCGCGATAAAGACGGTCAACTGAAAATATTCGATAAAAAACAACTCCAGCTACTGCGGACGCGCTTAACCATGGTGTTCCAGCATTTCAACCTGTGGAGCTTTATGACGGCCCGGGAAAATGTCATGGAAGCGCCCATACAGGTGCTGGGGCTAAGCAAGGCCGAAGCCCGGCAACGGGCGGAGTTTTATTTGAATAAAGNGGGAATTAGCGGCGCGTCGCAGGATCGCTATCCGGCCGACCTTTCCGGCGGACAGCAGCAGCGCGTGTCTATCGCCCGCGCGTTGGCGATGGAGCCGGACGTGCTGCTGTTTGATGAGCCGACATCGGCGCTGGATCCCGAACTGGTGGGCGAAGTGTTGCGCATCATGCAGCAACTAGCGGAAGAGGGGAAAACGATGGTGGTGGTGACGCATGAAATGGAGTTTGCACGCCACGTCTCAAACCACGTTATATTCCTGCATCAGGGCGTTGTGGAAGAAGAGGGGACGCCGGAGAAACTGTTCGGCAACCCGCAAAGTCCGCGCCTGAGGCAGTTTTTGTCAGGCGCGTTGAAGTAGCCGCGTTCGTCGGCTGTGCTTTCAGCCGGTATGGTTGATCAGATTATCGAGCGCTTCATCCAGCTCGAAGAAGCGGAAACCGAAGCCGGCGCTTTCCAGACGCTGGGGAACGGCGCGTTGCCCGTCGAGGATTAGCGTCGCCGCTTCTCCCATCATCAGCTTCAGCGCGAAAGCCGGCGCGCGCAGTATGCCCGGCCGATGCAGCACATGAGCCAGGATCGCGCTGAACTTCTCGTTTCGCGCCGGGTAGGGCGAGCAGAAGTTGAAAGGGCCGCGTAACTCGGGAGACTCCAGCAAATAAAGAATACCGTTCACCATATCGTCGATATGAATCCAGGCCATGTACTGTTTGCCGGATCCCATCGGCCCACCCAATCCCAATCGGAAAATCGGCAGCATTTTCGCCAGCGCTCCGCCCTCGGTGGACAGGACGATGCCCGTGCGCACCAGGCAGACGCGTGTTTTGTCGCTTTCAGCCGCCTGAGCCAATGCTTCCCAACGGGCGCACAGTCGGTGAGTAAACTCATCGTGCGGGGTTTCATCCTCGGTCACCAGAGCCTGTCCCTGATTGCCGTAAAAACCCACGGCTGAGCCGGAAATCAGGACTGAAGGGGGCGTCGCGCTGTTCTTAATCAGCATCGCCAACTGCTCGGTCAGTTTCCAGCGGCTTTGGCAGAGCAGCTCTTTCTGTTCGGGCGTCCAACGCTTGTCGGCAATCGGCGCGCCAGCCAGATTGATGACGGCATCGAATTCATCCAAAGACGTTTTGCCTTCCAGACTGGGCCAGTAATTGACCTGATCGCCTAAGGCGCCGCGCGCTTTTTCCGGACTGCGGGTCAGCACGGTAATGGTATGTGAGAGCGCCAGTAGCCGCTGAATCAGGTACCGGCCGATGAGTCCGGTTCCGCCTGTGATTAAAAGTCGCATCCTAAAGCCTCGCTGCATGTCGAAATGAGATCATCGCCGTAACCCACAAAAGATAAACTAACAATAAGTATAAGGGACCATGCTCTTTTTGCTGCCGTGGTCGCCAATTTAGCGAAGCTCATCGCACGCTTTTCATGCTGTCGGGGTGAAGAGCGAGTGAATCGACAAACTTTGCCGTTATTAGCCGCTAAGCATCGTGGGGGNTTTTGGTAAACTCATCGGTAGAACAGTTTACGATCCTTTGGGAGTTCACTATGAAACTGATGTTTGCCTCCGATCTGCATGGCTCGCTGGCCGCCACGGAAAAAGTGCTGGAAACTTTCGAACAATCTGAAGCCCGCTGGTTGATACTACTGGGCGATTTTCTGAATCACGGCCCACGCAACCCGTTGCCGGAAAATTATCAACCGGCGCAGGTGGCCGCACGTCTCAATGAGTACGCGGCCCGTATCATCGCCGTGCGCGGTAACTGCGACAGCGAAGTCGATCAGATGCTGCTGCATTTCCCTATCACCGCGCCCTGGCAGCAAGTGCTATTGCCGACGAACCGACTCTTCCTGACTCACGGACATCTGTATAATCCAGACCAGCAGCCGCCATTAAATCACGGCGATGTGCTGACCTACGGCCATACGCATATTCCTCTGGCGGAACGTCGCGACGAGATCTACTGCTTTAATCCCGGTTCCGTCAGCCTGCCAAAAGGCGGTTACCCAGCCAGCTACGGCCTGTTGGACGGAGGGGTGTTGCAGGTTGTGCCATTGGATGGGGGGGACCCTATTGCGCAGGTGACGATTACACACTAACTTAGCTTTACGCTTCTTGAAGGTCGTGGTGGCGTCAGTACCTCGTCAATGTGTGCTGTAGAGACCAGACCGTGATTTCATGCCTGGCTGTAAGAAAAATAATGCGCGTATCGAAAGATCTCGTGAAAAGCAGCCGGGGCCGACTATTTAATAACAAGTGCGCGTGATATCGCGTCAAGGCAAGGGTTTCAGAGGATGGCGGAACAAATTCAGACCACGGGTACAGAGTGGGTGGATATCGTTAGCGAAGATAACGAAGTCATCGGGCAGGCTAGCCGCCAACAGATGCGCGCTCAACGTCTGCGCCATCGCGCGACCTACATCGTCGTTCACAACGGAATGGGACAGGTCCTGGTGCAGCGTCGTACGGACACCAAGGATTTTTATCCGGGATGGCTGGATGCCACGGCGGGCGGCGTGGTGCAAAGCGGTGAAAATATGCTGGAATCTGCCCGCCGCGAAGCCGAGGAAGAGCTGGGCATTGCCGGAGTACCGCTGGCTGAGCATGGGTTGTTTTACTACGAAAGCGAAGACTGCCGCGTATGGGGCGCGTTGTTCAGTTGCGTCAGTCATGGCCCATTCGCGCTACAGGAAGAAGAGGTCGCAGAAGTGAGCTGGTCGACGCCGGAAGAGATCACGGCGCGTTGCGACGAGTTCACGCCAGACTCACTGAAGGCGCTGTCGCTCTGGCTCAGTCGTAATACGGCCGGTGAACGTATGGCGTCCGCCCCGCGTACGACGAAATCACCGGTGGAGAAGACCATGAAGACGGACGACGGCGAGTCGGACGCGACGGTCGAGGCATAACGCGCGCCGCGAATACTGTATACGGGCGAATAATCAGCGGTAGTTTGCGCTTTGCAGGCCGTCCCAACTAACGATCTTCCTGTGCCCAAGCCGAGCCATAAAAAAACGCCAGTTCATTGCAGAACTGGCGTTTTTTTTGCGTGGTTGATGCGAACTTACTGAGCGATCTGCGTGGCCTGAATGGCGGTCAGCGCGACGGTATAGACGATATCGTCAACCAGTGCGCCGCGAGACAGATCGTTCACCGGCTTACGCATACCCTGCAACATCGGCCCGATGGAGATCAGGTCCGCGGAACGCTGCACGGCTTTGTAGGTGGTGTTACCGGTGTTCAGATCCGGGAAGATGAACACGGTAGCCTGACCTGCGACCGGTGAGTTCGGCGCTTTGGATTTCGCCACGTCGGCCATGATGGCGGCGTCATACTGCAACGGACCGTCGATGATCAGGTCAGGACGTTTTTCCTGAGCGATACGAGTCGCGTCGCGGACTTTCTCAACGTCGCTGCCTGCGCCGGAATTACCGGTGGAGTAGGAGATCATCGCCACACGCGGGTCAATGCCGAAGGCGGCGGCGGAGTCGGCGGACTGAATCGCGATTTCAGCCAGCTGTTCAGCGGTCGGATCCGGGTTGATAGCGCAGTCGCCATAGACCAGAACCTGTTCCGGCAGCAGCATGAAGAAGACGGAAGACACCAAAGAGCTGCCCGGCGCTGTTTTGATCAGCTGCAGCGGCGGACGGATGGTGTTGGCCGTGGTGTGAACCGCACCGGAAACCAGACCGTCGACTTCGTTTTGCTCCAGCATCAGCGTACCCAGCACGACGTTGTCTTCCAGCTGTTCGCGGGCGACGACTTCGGTCATGCCTTTGTTTTTACGCAGCTCGACCAGACGCGGAACATAACGTTCGCGGACGGCGGCCGGATCGACGATTTCGATGCCCTGGCCCAGTTCAACGCCCTGAACGGCGGCGACACGCTGAATCTCTTCCGGATTGCCCAGCAGGACGCAGTGAGCGATACCACGTTCGGCACAAATGGCTGCCGCTTTGATGGTGCGCGGCTCGTCGCCTTCCGGCAGAACGATGCGTTTGCCGGCTTTACGCGCCAGTTCAGTCAACTGGTAACGGAAGGCTGGCGGAGACAGACGGCGCGAACCTTCAGAGGCCGCAGACAGAGACTCAATCCACTCCGTGTTGATGAAGCGAGCGATATACTCCTGCACTTTTTCCACACGCTGGNGGTCGTCGGCAGGCACTTCCAGACTGAAGCTTTGCAGCGTCAGCGAGGTCTGCCAGGTGTTGGTTTCTACCATGAAGACAGGCAGGCCGGTCTGGAATGCGCGTTCGCACAGGGCGCTGATGCTCGGGTCCATTTCGTAGCCGCCAGTCAGCAGCAGGGCGCCGATTTCCACGCCGTTCATTGCCGCCAAGCTGGCTGCAACCAAGACGTCGGGACGATCTGCCGAGGTCACCAGCAGGGAGCCAGGACGGAAGTGCTCCAGCATGTTGGGAATGCTGCGTGCGCAGAAGGTCACGGATTTAATGCGGCGTGTTTCGATATCGCCGGCATTGATGACGCGGGCGTTCAAATGTTTGGCCATATCCACCGCGCGGGTGGCGATCAGCTCAAAGCTCCACGGAATGCAGCCCAGCACCGGCAGCGGGCTGTTGGCGAACAACTGCTTAGGATCGATGTTGGCGACGTTTGCCTTGGTGGAATCATCGAAAATTTCCGACAGATCCGGGCGAGTACGGCCTTGCTCGTCAACCGGGGCGTTCAGCTTATTGATGATCACGCCGGTGATGTTCTGGTTTTTGCTGCCGCCGAAGCTGGAGCGAGCCAATTCGATTCGCTCTTTCAATTGATCGGCGGAATCGTTNCCCAACGCGGTTACGAAGACGATTTCCGCATTCAGCGTTTTGGCGATTTCGTAGTTCAGCGCGTTGGCGAACTGATGTTTGCGGGTCGGAACCAGACCTTCCACCAGTACCACGTCCGCATCTTGGGTATTTTCATGGTAGCGGGCGATGATCTCTTCCAGCAGAACGTCCTGCTGGTTAGAGCTCAGCAGAGATTCCACGTGGCTCATTTGCAGCGGTTCTGCGGCGTTGATCGCAGAGTTGGCGCGGATGATAGCGGTGGTCTGATCCAGCGCTTGATCTTCGGAACGCGGCTGGGCAATAGGTTTGAACAAGCTCAGGCGGACGCCTTTCTGCTCCATGGAACGAATGACACCCAGGCTGACGCTGGTCAGACCCACACTGGTGCCAGTTGGAATCAACATGATTGTACGGGACACGGCTTAACCTCTTTGCGGTTGCTCGTTGCTCAAAAACAACTCCGTCAGCCTGAGCTGACGGAGTTAGGATACTGATTTTTCGGTTACGCGGTCAGGCGGAGTGCGTCCTGCGCGATAACCAGCTCTTCGTTGGTCGGAATGACCAGCGCCGGGCGGCTGCCATCTTTGCTGATGTTGCCGCTCTTGCCGAAGCGCGCTGCCAGGTTGCGCTCGTGGTCGATTTCGAAGCCCAGCAGGCCCAGCTGTTTCAGGGTCAGTTCGCGAACCATGGCCGCATTTTCACCGATGCCGCCGGTGAAGATTACCGCGTCCAGGCGGCCTTCCATCAGGGCGCTGTAGGCACCGATGTATTTCGCCAGGCGGTGGCAAAATACATTCATGGCGCGTTTCGCATCGGCTTTCGTTTCGTAGTTATCTTCAACGTAACGGCAGTCGCTGGTGACTTCGGTCAGACCCTGCAGACCAGACTCTTTGGTCAGCATTTTGTTGATGTCGTCGATGCTCATGCCCAGCGCGTCGTGCAGGTGGAACACGATAGCCGGATCGATGTCGCCGCTACGGGTGCCCATCACCAGACCTTCCAGCGGCGTCAGACCCATGGAGGTATCAACGCATTTACCGTTGCGAATAGCGGAAACAGAACCGCCGTTGCCCAGATGGCAGGTGATGACGTTCAGTTCATCCAGCGGTTTGTTCAACGCTTTAGCGGCTTCCTGAGACACATAGAAGTGGCTGGNGCCGTGCGCGCCGTAACGACGGATATGATGTTCGGTGTACAGTTTGTACGGCAGAGCATACAGGTAGGCTTCTTCCGGCATGGTCTGATGGAACGCAGTGTCGAAAACGGCCACGTTCTTGTTAGCCAGGTTCGGGAAAGATTTCAGGGCTTCGGCGATACCGATCAGATGAGCCGGGTTGTGCAGCGGCGCAAACGGAACAGCATCTTTAATGCCTTGCAGAACGTTGCTGTCGATCACCGCGGACTGGGTGAATTTCTCGCCGCCGTGGACGATACGGTGGCCGATAGCAACCAGCTGAGCGGAAAGCTCTGGTTTCTGGCTGAGGATGGTGTTGACGATGAAGTTCAGCGCTTCGCTGTGAGCTGCGCCAGCACCCAGATCGGCTTCCTGTTTNCCTCCATCCAATTTCCATTTGATGCGTGCTTCGGGAAGGTGGAAACATTCGGCCAGGCCAGACAGGTATTCGTCCCCGTTGACGGCATCAATGATGGCAAACTTGAGGGATGAGCTACCACAGTTTAGAACCAGGACTAACTTACTCGACATGGAGGTACCTACTTGTTATACATGGTTAAAGAAATATCATGCGGCGCGCAGCATAGCGCGTAACGCGGATGACATTTATGATTAACATCATGGCTTGGTAGAATTTACCAGACATGACAATATAAAGTGTCGACGTCGCGCGGCGCTTTTAATACCTAATGCGGAGTGACGGTGACATCGACGCTGTGAAACTTTGCAGTTGCCGGGCAAGATAAAGCTGACTTGGGGTGGGATTTGGCCTCACCAGTCAGAGGCGGAGGTCCGCCACCACGCCTTAATATGCAGTGCGGCAAAAGGCCGGAATTAGGATACCGATAGCGTTCGTTAAACACAAAATATATTTTAAGCTTATTAATTTTAGTTGGTGATTTGTACGGATTTTTTTATTTTTTATACATGAAGTTGAGGTGTGTTATGACGACAAATCCTACCGGTAAAGCGGGTTGGTTCAAGTTACTGAAACTGGGCCAGCATTATATGAAGACCTGGCCTGCAGACAAGCGTTTGGCCCCGGTGTTTCCAGAGAACCGCGTCGTACGCACCACACTTTTCGCTATTCGTTTTATGCCGCCGCTCGCCGTGTTTACGCTCTCCTGGCAGGTCGCTCTGGGCGGTCAGCTGGGTCCGGTGGTGGCGACCGCGCTGTTCGCGTTGAGTCTCCCCATGCAGGGATTGTGGTGGCTGGGCCGTCGCGCCATCACGCCATTGCCGCCTTCCTTATTACAGTGGTTTCATGACATTCGTCAACGACTGCTGGAAGCCGGACTCGCTCTGGCGCCGCTCGAAGAAAAGCCGACGTATCAGATGCTGGCAGATGTACTTAAACGCGCCTTCAAACAGCTAGACAAGACCTTTCTCGACGATCTTTGATGTGGGTCTCGTTTTGCCCACACGCTATTTCCCTTCGATACCGCGCTAAATCAAAAACGGCTTTGCAAGGAGTATGCGATTCTTGTTCTCC
>NZ_JIBO01000012.1 GCF_000688655.1 Lonsdalea quercina subsp. quercina
GGCTCCATGCAGACTGGCGTCCACACTTCAAAGCCTCCCACCTATCCTACACATCAAGGCTCAAGGTTCAGTGTCAAGCTATAGTAAAGGTTCACGGGGTCTTTCCGTCTTGCCGCGGGTACACTGCATCTTCACAGCGAGTTCAATTTCACTGAGTCTCGGGTGGAGACAGCCTGGCCATCATTATGCCATTCGTGCAGGTCGGAACTTACCCGACAAGGAATTTCGCTACCTTAGGACCGTTATAGTTACGGCCGCNGNTTACCGGGGCTTCGATCAAGAGCTTCGCCTTGCGGCTGACCCCATCAATTAACCTTCCGGCACCGGGCAGGCGTCACACCGTATACGGCCACTTTCGTGTTTGCACAGTGCTGTGTTTTTATTAAACAGTTGCAGCCAGCTGGTATCTGCGACTGGTATCAGCTCCGGGAGCAAGTCCCTTCACCAACGCCAGCGTGCCTTCTCCCGAAGNTACGGCACCATTTTGCCTAGTTCCTTCACCCGAGTTCTCTCAAGCGCCTTGGTATTCTCTACCTGACCACCTGTGTCGGTTTGGGGTACGATTTCGTGTTACCTGGAGCTTAGAGGCTTTTCCTGGAAGCTTGGCATCGGTCACTTCATCACCGTAGTGACTCGTCATCACGCCTCAGTGTTAATGATGTTCCGGATTTACCAAAAACATCCACCTACACGCTTAAACCGGGACAACCGTCGCCCGGATAACCTAGCCTTCTCCGTCCCCCCTTCGCAGTAACACCAAGTACAGGAATATTAACCTGTTTCCCATCGACTACGCCTTTCGGCCTCGCCTTAGGGGTCGACTCACCCTGCCCCGATTAACGTTGGACAGGAACCCTTGGTCTTCCGGCGTGCGGGTTTTTCACCCGCATTATCGTTACTTATGTCAGCATTCGCACTTCTGATACCTCCAGCAACCCTCACAGGTCACCTTCGCAGGCTTACAGAACGCTCCCCTNCCCAACAACACCTAAGTNTCGCTGCCGCAGCTTCGGTGCATGGTTTAGCCCCGTTACATCTTCCGCGCGGGCCGACTCGACCAGTGAGCTATTACGCTTTCTTTAAATGATGGCTGCTTCTAAGCCAACATCCTGGCTGTCTGGGCCTTCCCACATCGTTTCCCACTTANCCATGACTTTGGGACCTTAGCTGGCGGTCTGGG
This sequence comes from Lonsdalea quercina subsp. quercina, assembly GCF_000688655.1. GTDB lineage: Bacteria > Pseudomonadota > Gammaproteobacteria > Enterobacterales > Enterobacteriaceae > Lonsdalea > Lonsdalea quercina. Next base: position 1,181 of record NZ_JIBO01000012.1, read on the forward strand.
TTGTTTCCCTCTTCACGACGGACGTTAGCACCCGCCGTGTGTCTCCCGTGATAACATTCTTCGGTATTCGCAGTTTGCATCGAGTTGGTAAGCCGGGATGGCCCCCTAGTCGAAACAGTGCTCTACCCCCGAAGATGAGTTCACGAGGCGCTACCTAAATAGCTTTCGGGGAGAACCAGCTATCTCCCGGTTTGATTGGCCTTTCACCCCCAGCCACAAGTCATCCGCTAATTTTTCAACATTAGTCGGTTCGGTCCTCCAGTTAGTGTTACCCAACCTTCAACCTGCCCATGGCTAGATCACCGGGTTTCGGGTCTATACCCTGCAACTTAACGCCCAGTTAAGACTCGGTTTCCCTGCGGCTCCCCTATTCGGTTAACCTTGCTACAGAATATAAGTCGCTGACCCATTATACAAAAGGTACGCAGTCACCCTGATTAATCAAGGCTCCCACTGCTTGTACGTACACGGTTTCAGGTTCTATTTCACTCCCCTCGCCGGGGTTCTTTTCGCCTTTCCCTCACGGTACTGGTTCACTATCGGTCAGTCAGGAGTATTTAGCCTTGGAGGATGGTCCCCCCATATTCAGACAGGATAACACGTGTCCCGCCCTACTCATCGAACTCACAATCCATGCCTCTTCGTGTACGGGACTATCACCCTCTGTCGTGCGACTTTCCAGACGCTTCCACTAAGACACAAACTGATTCAGGTTCTGGGCTCCTCCCCGTTCGCTCGCCGCTACTAGGGGAATCTCGGTTGATTTCTTTTCCTCGGGGTACTGAGATGTTTCAGTTCCCCCGGTTCGCCTCGCAACACTATGTATTCATGTTGCGATAGTGCAACGGATTGCACTGGGTTTCCCCATTCGGGTATCGTCGGGTATAACGGTTCATATCACCTTGCCGACGCTTTTCGCAGATTAGCACGCCCTTCATCGCCTCTGACTGCCTAGGCATCCACCGTGTACGCTTAGTCACTTAACCTCACAACCCGAAGGTGTTTCGTAAAACACTTCGCGCTGCGATTATTTGAGAGACTCTGATACAACAAAATCACATCTCAATACTGCACGGAGAGATATGTTCAGCTGTATCGTTTCAAATTTCAGCTTGTTCCAGATTGTTAAAGAGCAAAATACTTCACAGCATACTGTCGCCAATACGCTCTGAAGTCTTTGTATGGTGGAGCTATGCGGGATCGAACCGCAGACCTCCTGCGTGCAAAGCAGGCGCTCTCCCAGCTGAGCTATAGCCCCAAACGTCACTTACAGTTNCCTTTAGATACCACTCATGGAAGAGTTAATTTTTTCTTAGGCAAGGCATGCGAGGGCGACTTTTACTCTTGTAAACAAGCCTGAGCATAACGCAGCATAAGAGAAAATTTGGTAGGCCTGAGTGGACTTGAACCACCGACCTCACCCTTATCAGGGGTGCGCTCTAACCACCTGAGCTACAAGCCTATAAAGGTATTTCTGCTCGTTCTTCTTTCATCAGACAATCTGTGTGAGCACTTCACTAGCACTTCACTTTGGTAAGGAGGTGATCCAACCGCAGGTTCCCCTACGGTTACCTTGTTACGACTTCACCCCAGTCATGAATCACAAAGTGGTAAGCGCCCTCCCGAAGGTTAAGCTACCTACTTCTTTTGCAACCCACTCCCATGGTGTGACGGGCGGTGTGTACAAGGCCCGGGAACGTATTCACCGTAGCATTCTGATCTACGATTACTAGCGATTCCGACTTCATGGAGTCGAGTTGCAGACTCCAATCCGGACTACGACGCACTTTATGAGGTCCGCTCACTCTCGCAAGTTCGCTTCTCTTTGTATGCGCCATTGTAGCACGTGTGTAGCCCTACTCGTAAGGGCCATGATGACTTGACGTCATCCCCACCTTCCTCCGGTTTATCACCGGCAGTCTCCTTTGAGTTCCCGACCGAATCGCTGGCAACAAAGGATAAGGGTTGCGCTCGTTGCGGGACTTAACCCAACATTTCACAACACGAGCTGACGACAGCCATGCAGCACCTGTCTCAGAGTTCCCGAAGGCACCAAGGCATCTCTGCCAAGTTCTCTGGATGTCAAGAGTAGGTAAGGTTCTTCGCGTTGCATCGAATTAAACCACATGCTCCACCGCTTGTGCGGGCCCCCGTCAATTCATTTGAGNTTTAACCTTGCGGCCGTACTCCCCAGGCGGTCGACTTAACGCGTTAGCTCCGGAAGCCACAGTTCAAGACCGCAACCTCCAAGTCGACATCGTTTACAGCGTGGACTACCAGGGTATCTAATCCTGTTTGCTCCCCACGCTTTCGCACCTGAGCGTCAGTCTTTGTCCAGGGGGCCGCCTTCGCCACCGGTATTCCTCCAGATCTCTACGCATTTCACCGCTACACCTGGAATTCTACCCCCCTCTACAAGACTCTAGCCTGCCAGTTTCAAATGCAGTTCCCAAGTTAAGCTCGGGGATTTCACATCTGACTTAACAAACCGCCTGCGTGCGCTTTACGCCCAGTCATTCCGATTAACGCTTGCACCCTCCGTATTACCGCGGCTGCTGGCACGGAGTTAGCCGGTGCTTCTTCTGCGGGTAACGTCAATCAGCGAACGTATTAAGTTCACTGCCTTCCTCCCCGCTGAAAGTACTTTACAACCCGAAGGCCTTCTTCATACACGCGGCATGGCTGCATCAGGGTTTCCCCCATTGTGCAATATTCCCCACTGCTGCCTCCCGTAGGAGTCTGGACCGTGTCTCAGTTCCAGTGTGGCTGGTCATCCTCTCAGACCAGCTAGAGATCGTCGCCTAGGTGGGCCTTTACCCCGCCTACTAGCTAATCCCATCTGGGTTCATCCGATGGTGTGAGGCCCGAAGGTCCCCCACTTTGGTCTTGCGACGTTATGCGGTATTAGCTACCGTTTCCAGTAGTTATCCCCCTCCATCGGGCAGATCCCCAGACATTACTCACCCGTCCGCCGCTCGCCGGCAAGGAAGNAAGCTTCCTTCCGCTGCCGCTCGACTTGCATNNGTTAGGCCTGCCGCCAGCGTTCAATCTGAGCCATGATCAAACTCTTCAATTAAAAGCTTGATTTNCTAAGTTAATAGCGATGCTCAAAGAATTTACTGTTCATTCGTAATGAATTAACTGTTGTTCACTCTTCAAGACTTTTTCGTATCTGATTGCGATAGTGTCTTGTGAGTGCCCACACAGATTGTCTGATTAAATTGTTAAAGAGCAGCGCCACTTTTAGTGGCCGCGGGCCGCATATACTATGCATTTCCGCTCGAAAGTCAAGACTTATCAGCTTGATATTCTTTTATTCTCGACAACGTTATGTTGCTGTTGCCGGGTCAGTGGGAGCGCATTATAGGGAGTTATTTCGGGCTGACAAGCGCTAAATACAAAAACATTTCCAACCGTTCATAATTCACTCAAAAACCGGATAGAGTGGCAATTTTTCCAGCGAATCGAAGCCAAAGCGAGCTAATACGGGCTGGAGCATAACAACCTGTGGCGTAATGTTGAGGCAAAAGGCTATATTTTTCCGAATAGACAGCGCAGGCTTTTCCATATGTTCAATCAGCCACAACGCTCTTCGCGCAATCGCAGCCCCGGAATCCACCAGTCGAGTCCCATCCGGCAAGACCTCTTTTAGCTCTTCTTTTAGTAAAGGAAAGTGGGTGCATCCCAGCACGACCGTATCTGGCGGNTCTGACAATTTGAGCCATGGNTTTAAGATGCGCCGTAATTCTTCGGTTGAGACACTCTCTCCTCGCAGCTTGGCTTCCCCTAAGTCCACCAGCTCCGATGATCCCAACATTAGAATTCTGCAGTCATTAGCAAAACGTGCAATGAGTTCTTGCGTATAAGTGCGCTGCACCGTGCCCCGGGTCGCAAGCAACCCGACCACGCCGTTACGAGTGAGCTTTGCCGCCGGCTTGACGGCAGGCACGACCCCCACAACAGGAAAGGAGAAGCGCGCACGCAGGGCAGGAAGGGAAATGGTACTCGCAGTATTACAGGCAACGATAACCATAGAAAGTGGGTACCGCTGCTGGACCGCTTCGACAATGGCGAGAACCCGCTGAATCACAAATTCTTCAGGTTTCTCGCCATAGGGGAATGCTTCGTTATCGAACGCGTAGATATAGTGCAAATCCGGTAGCAACTTATACACTTCATCGTAAACCGACAAACCGCCCACGCCGGAATCAAGGATAAGTACGGTAGGACGCCCAGAAACCGAAGGAACTGCTTCCGGCGAGACCTGATTCTCACTCTGCCAATCGGTAGCCATACTCTCCTCTTCACATAATGAACAGACCGCGATTTTACCATGAACCATGGTTGTTCGTGAGGCGGTAATCTATCCCCAGGGCACATCGCGACAAACAGGCCGTCTCCCTATGACAAGGTTGGATATCCCTTCTGAATCCCCTACAATCGCCGCCAATAAAGTCATCCCGAAGCTGTTAAACGAGAACACTATGACGCCAGAAATCTTGCCCATCGAAAACTACGACGCTCAGCTAGAAGAAAAATGCACACGTCTAGAGGCGATGATGGCACCATTTTCCGCTCCAAAACCCGCGGTATTCCGTTCTCCGGTTAGCCATTACCGGATGCGGGCTGAGTTCCGCGTTTGGCATGAAGGTGACGACCTTTACCACATCATGTTTGATCAGCAGACAAAACAGCGCATTCGGGTCGACAAATTTCCCGCAGCCAGCGAACTGATTAACGCCCTAATGCCGCTATTGCTATCTGCTATTCGCCCCCAGCCAGTGTTACGCCGCAAGCTATTCCAGATTGATTACCTTTCCACGGTGAGCGGAGAGATCGTAGTCTCGCTGCTTTATCACCGGCCGTTGGATGAAGAGTGGCAGCAACAGGCTTGNGAANTGCGCGACCAACTGCGTGCCCAGGGATTNAATCTGCAACTGATAGGACGAGCGACGAAAACTAAAATCTGTCTCGATCGGGATTATGTTGATGAAGTGCTGCCGGTTGCCGGCAAAGACATTATCTATCGCCAGGTGGAGAACAGTTTCACCCAGCCCAACGCCGCGATGAACGTACAGATGCTGGAGTGGGCGCTAAACGTAACGGCCGATTCGAAAGGGGACTTGCTGGAGCTTTACTGCGGCAATGGCAACTTCTCGTTAGCGCTGGCGCGTAACTTCGACAACGTATTGGCGACCGAGATAGCCAAACCATCAGTAGCTGCCGCGCAATACAACATTGCGGCTAACCAGATTGATAATGTGCAGATTATTCGCATGGCGGCAGAAGAATTCACCCAGGCCATGCGCGGAGTTCGCCAGTTCAATCGGCTCAAGGGTATCGATCTTAGCAGCTATCACTGCGAAACCATTTTTGTCGACCCGCCGCGCAGTGGTTTGGATGAGGATACGGTACGTCTGGTCCAGGAATATCCACGCATTATGTACATATCATGCAACCCGGAAACCTTATGCGCTAATCTGGAAACCCTGAGCCGGACACACAAAATCAGTCAACTCGCGCTGTTCGATCAATTCCCTTACACCCATCACATGGAGTGCGGCGTTTTACTGGAAAAGTTAGCCTAACGCATCCGTCAGCCGGTCCTTCCGGCTGACGGCTCGCACATCAAGAGGCACTCNGTCTTAGGATGACTGACGGCTACGCAGCTTGATGACCAGCCACAAAGCCAGTACCACGCAGAGGATCGATGGCACAAAATCGGAGCCGATTTGGGGATACTTCGCCCGAATAATCGCACTGTAGAGCAGGAGACCGAACAGGAAGCAGCCTGCAACCAACTTCGGCATCCCAAACGACATATCCAGGCGCCGATAGCGTTGGCGTAGGCAGTAAACCGACAGCGCCAACGCGATGAGCGGAAAAATGGAAAACGGAACAAACGCGCTAAACAAAGCAGCGAACGTGCCATTGACGGACAAACCGGCAATCATCGACAGCACCAACGTCCCTTTCTCTGCATTTTTCTGTTTTGCCATGATGTTCCTCAGCGACTATAAAAGACTACGGCGTAGTAAACCCCTTNCTCAGTTCTCTTCGATACCAGTAATACGCGCCTTTCGCAATCATCCGCAGTTGTAGCACCAGCCGTTCTTCCAATTGGCTCCGTTGTTCCGCGCCGATGTCCAGCGCTTCCGCTCCCGCGCTGAAAACAATCGTCACCATCGCTTCCGACTGCGCCTCGGCAAAACTGCGTGGGATATGATTTTCGACTTCAAGATAATCCGCCAGTTCGGCAATAAAATGCTGAATTTCCCGAACAACGGCAGCACGAAATGCAGCGGAAGTACCGGAGCGCTCACGCAGCAGAAGGCGAAATGCATTCGGATTGTTGCCAATGAATTCCATAAACGTGGATACCGACGTCCTGATAACGCTGCCGCCGCTCTTGACGATACGCTGGCGAGCCTGCCGCATCAGTTGGCGGAGCATCAGTCCGCTCTCATCCACCATCGTCAGACCGAGTTCGTCAACATCACGGAAATGACGATAGAAAGAGGTGGGAGCTATTCCTGCCTCGCGGGCAACCTCACGCAGGCTTAGGCTGGCAAAACTGCGCTCGGCGCTGAGTTGGCTGAATGCAGCTTCAATAAGGGAACGACGCGTCCGTTCTTTTTGTTGTGCTCTAACACCCGTAGTCTTACTCAAAGTGATTTGCTCTCCTTACTTAGAGAGTCACTATAACAAACTTTGCTCACGACAAAGTGCGTCAAAGTTTGTCCGTATAAAAAGTGATAATAGCGCTTTCTTCAGATAATCGTGGTTGGCGATCAAAATGCCATTGTCAGCAATCAAGCGAGAGATTAATGCTAGTAGACCGACAAAGTCAGCAGGATCGCGACCTTTTATGACTTAACATATACGGAGATGACAAGGCGTTAACGCCTCGCATGCTCAGTCATTTCTGAAGCGCCGTGTGATGTTGCACCTACTCTGGCGCGAACCTCGACCCGCAAGAATTTCGCGCCGCATAGACGGCGACGGCGCTTGTTGAAGCGACGCCAACCTATCCGAAACTGAGCACTAAATTTCCTGCTTAGCCTGATTGTCCAAATACAGCTGCATGTGCTCGCGAATGGTATCGGCCAACTGCTCATATCGGGCACGCAGCGGTGAACCCGGGCGATAAACCAGTGCGACCGTGCGCTTCGGCTCCGGTTTGTAGCACTGTAGGTAAGACACACCGTCACGCGTTCTTTCTTTCGGAACCGACAAGGAAGGCAAGAGCGTAATTCCGCTACCGGCCGCCACCATATTTCTCAGCGTCTCTAGGCTTGTCGCCCGAAAATGCGTGTCTTCATCCGCCCCGGCCTGGAAGCAGAACCCCATCGCCTGGTCGCGAAGACAGTGGCCGTCCTCCAGCATCAGCAGTTTCTCTCCGGACAGGTCCGACATTGCGACCCGCTCACGGTTGGCCCAGGGATGATCCTGATAAATCGCTAGCTTCATCGGTTCGTCGAATAGCGGCACTTCGATAAAGGCTTCCGACTCTTTCACCATCGCGAGGATGGCGCAGTCCAGCTTGCCGCTATCCAGCTGAGCAAGCAATTGATGGGTCTGCGCTTCGTGCAAATACATTTCCAATTTGGGAAACGTTTTGTGTAGCATAGGAATGATATGAGGAAGGAGATAAGGGCCGACGGTCGGAATCAGTCCGATATGCAGCGGACCAGACATGCTTTCACCCTGCTGGCTGGCCATCTCTTTCAGCACTTTGACTTCGCGCAGCACCGTTCGAGCCTGTTCGACCAACAGCAAACCTGCCTGTGTAAACAGCACTTTGCGGCTCGTGCGCTCCAGCAACATCACGCCCAGCTCGTCTTCGAGCTTGCGAATCTGCCCGCTTAGCGTAGGTTGGCTAACGTGGCAAGAATCAGCGGCTCGGCGGAAATGCCGGTGCTCCGCTAACGCCACAAGATATTCTAAATCCCGGATGTTCATGCCTTCATTCCCCTTAAACACGATAGCCCATAACGATAGATAGAATAGCAATGAACGATTAGCCCTATCAACCTTTGTAGGCAATAATACTTCCAAGTTAAGCAGGCAGCTCTTTTTTATACACCTCATTCGATACCAAATATGAGGGTGAACTTACTCAACGCCTACACCAGGGCAGAGAAGCTACAACCGGATTGTGGCATTCAGGATCAGTAAACCTCTGGCAGGCCGGGGCTAACCATGCGGGCTACCGGCACCGGATGTGAACTAACGGTACAGAATCATGCCGATATCATCCTGACAAGCATACAAGNAAAAAGAAAGCCAACGATACTTTAGCGGGCCTCTGGCCCGCTTTTTTTTTGACTATCGACTAGCGCAATCTGCTTTATTCAAAAGGAGCAGGAAGGTATCACCGTCTGTGGACAATGCCGATAAGAGATGCGTCGCGCCGTTGCACGATGGCGCGNTCGACATTCAGGCCGCAATGGCGGGACGAACGCCCAGCGTATGGCAAATTGCATAGCTCAGCTCAGCCCGGTTCAGGGTATAGAAATGGAAATCTTTTACGCCCTCGCGTCGAAGGATTTTCACCATATCCATCGCAATGGACGCGCCCACCATCTTGCGCGTTTCCGGATCGTGATCCAATCCGTCGAACATGGCCGTCATCCAGTTGGGCACACGTACATTCGTCATCGTGGCAAACCGCTGCAGCTGTCGAAAGTTGGACACCGGTAAGATGCCTGGCACAATTTCTACGTCGATCCCCGTGGAGACACAGCGGTCGCGAAATCGCAGATAGCTTTCCACGTCGAAAAAGAACTGGGTGATTGCGCGATTAGCGCCAGCGTCGACTTTTCGTTTCAAATTAATCAAATCTGCCTGGGCGCTTTTGGCCTCGGGATGCACTTCGGGATAGGCTGCCACAGAAATGTCGAAGTCGCCGNCTTCCTTCAGCAATGTCACCAAATCCGCCGCGTAAAGCTCCGGTTTGCCGCCTTCAGGGGGAAGATCGCCCCGCAGCGCTACGATGTGACGGATACCACTCTGCCAATAATCCTGCGCGATGGCTTTCAGTTCATCACGACTTGCGTCAATGCAGGTCAGATGTGGTGCGGCATCGACGCCGATACGTTCCTTGATAGCTTTGATGATGCTATGCGTACGATCGCGCTCGCCGGAGTTGGCGCCGTAAGTCACCGACACGAACTTAGGTTTCAGGCTGCTTAAACGGTCAATTGAACTCCACAGCGTCTCTTCCATCTCACTGGTGCGAGGGGGGAAAAATTCGAAAGAAACATTAATGTGCCCCTGCAATTCCGCCAGGCTCTGATTCAGCGCCTCCTGATGATTCGCGTGGAAAAAACTCATATCCTTACCTCAATTAGCCGTTGTCATTGCCACCATGCAAACGTCTATACGTTTAGACGTCTATATAAAAATGGCCGAATCGGTATGAGGAGTCAACGCTTTGGGAGCTGATGTTTATTCATGCAATATGAGCAGGATTCATGTTGTTTTTATATCGACACAATACGTTGATTTTATAAATAAAAAACCCGAAGCAGCATGCTTCGGGCTGAGTTGGAACGAGGCGATGTTTCGCGATAGTATCGCCTATATCTTCACGATCAGAGGAGTTGCGCCAGCCGGTTAAGATCGGATTGGATAGCCCCGGAGGTGACATCACGACCGGCACCCGGCCCCCGGATCACCAGCGGATTATCACGATACCAGCGGCTTTCGATGGCGAAGACATTGTCGCACGGCAGCAATGCGGCCAGAGGATGATCCGGGCGGACGGCCTCGACCCCGACGCGCGCCTTACCGCTGGCGTCGAAGCGTGCCACATAGCGCAGCACCAATCCCATTTCATTGGCGGCTTCCAGCCGCTGGAGCATTTGGTCATTCAGTGACTCGCCATCCTCGAAGAACTGATCGACGGAACCCTGTTCACAACCTGCGGGCACCAGCGACTCGACACGGACCTGAGNCGGTTCGATCTCATGGCCGGCTTCGCGCGCCAGTATCACGAGCTTACGCATCACGTCCTGACCCGACAGATCGTCGCGCGGGTCCGGTTCGGTCAAGCCCTGCTGCCATGCCTGATCCACCAGTTCGGTGAACGGCACCGTGCCGTCGAACTGCAGGAATAGCCAGGACAGCGTGCCGGAAAAGATACCGCTGATAGCCAGAATACTGTCCCCGCTTTCACACAGGTCGCGGACCGCATAGTTTACCGGCAGTCCGGCGCCAACGGTGGCGTTATATAACCAGTGGCCGCCAGTTTTCGCGAACGCATCGCGAATTTGACGATAATTATCGCCGCCAGAAGCCCCCGCCTGTTTATTCGCGCTGATGACATGAAAACCGTAGCTGGCGAAATCCAGATAAAGATCGGCTACCGCGCCGCTGGCGGTCACATCCAACACGACCAAATCATCATAAGGATGAGCGCGCATCCACAAGAACAGCTCGTCTTCATCACGTTCCTGCGCTTCGTCGTCGAAATACGCCAGCACACGCCCCGCATCCAGGCCATCGTGATTAAGCAAGCTACGGCGGCTGTCGACAACGCCAGCCAGAACAAATTCAAAACCGGTACGTGCGGAAAGATGAGNCTGCTCGCGCGCGAACAGCTCCAGCCAGCGGGAACCAATGTTTCCTTTACCGAACAGCACCAATCCGATGCGTTTCTCGGCTCGGAACAGAGAGTGGTGCAGACCACGGACCAGATGTTCAGTCGGTCCGACGCGCAGCACCGCCGCCAGACTGATGCTATCGTCCGATTCACAGACGAATTCGACCGGCTGGTCTTTCAACTGCTGATAGAAGCGGTGGCTATGAAGCGGGTTATTGCCGACGCCAGCCCCCACTACCGCGACGATCGCCAGACCTTCGCGCAGTTGGAGTCGGATCGGCAGCGCCGACTGTTCCAGCAGCGACCAGGCGCTGTCGACCACTTCCGAGGTATAGCAAAACTGCAGCAAGTTACGGTCAGGGTGGATGCCCGTCGCCAAGGCTTTGATCTGCGCGCGCTGAAGCAGCTGTCCGGCGTCTTGCTGCACACGTTGAAAATCATGTCCATCGCGCACCGTCACCTCAATCAGACAAACATCATCGTGACTGGTTACGATTTTGGCGCCGGTCCCGGAGGCCAGTACCCGCTCAATACGCGTCGACCCTTGCTCGGGTTGATAACTGCACCGCAGCTCAAGATTGATATCGCTACCGGATACCGGCTGTAAGGTGCGGGTATGCAGGACCGGAGCGGCCAAACGCGCCAGCTCGCTGGCCTCGTCCAGCCTCAGCAGCGGCAGCAGGCAGGCATCTTTGACTTTGCGCGGGTCCGCACTGAACACTCCGGCAACGTCACTCCAGATCGTCACGCGCTCTACGTCCGCCAGCGCGCCAATCTGCGTGGCCGAGTAGTCGCTGCCGTTCCTTCCCAGCAAGACCGTTTCGCCCGCTTCGTTGCGACTGATAAAACCGGTGATCACCAGGCGCTGATTGGCGTGCTGTGTGAGCTGCTGCTGCAACAGCGGCCAGGAGCGGCCTTCATCAACCTGCGGCAACGCAGAGCGCTCGGCGCAGAGAAACGTGCGCGCATCCAACCAGGAGGCGTCGATGTCTAATTGATTGAGTAAGGCGGCCATCAGCCGGGCAGACCAGATTTCGCCATGCCCGACGACCTCGGCGTACACCGCTTCGGTGATTTTTCCGTCGAGCAGCGCCGCCAGACGCTCAAGGTCATGAATAAACGCTGAAGTCAGCCGCTCTGCTGCGGCCTCCGGCAATAGCCCCGCAATAAGATCGCTTTGATAGCGGCGCAGCACCTGCTGCACCTGATGCGCGGAAATACGGTCGGTTTGACTGAGCTTTAGCCAGCTAATCAGCTGGTTAGTGGTGCCACCCGCCGCCGACACGACCATCAGGTCACCGGGACGGCTGTATTCGGCCATAATACCGGCGACGCGCTGATAGCATTTCACATCAGCCAGACTGCTGCCGCCAAATTTATGCAGTTGCCGGCCAGTGGCGGCACCCGCTATCCCTAAAGCACTCATCGTTACCTCTTTGCTACTGCCTGAAATGCCTGTTTCAAATCGGCGACCAGATCGTCGCCGTCTTCAATGCCGACGGAAACGCGCAGCAGCGTCTCGGATATCCCTGCTGCAGCGCGCGCTTCCGGGGCCATTCCGGCATGAGTCATGGTGGCGGCGTGGGAAATCAGGCTTTCAACGCCCCCCAACGACTCCGCCAGCGTAAATAGCTCCAGCGAGGACAGGAAACGGCGCAACGTCTCTTCATCACCGTCCAGCTCAAAGCTCAGCATAGCCCCAAAACCCGACTGCTGGCGACGCGCGATGTCATGCCCAGCGTTTTCCGGTAAAGAGGGGTGGTACAGTTTTTTCACCAGCGGCTGCTGCTGAAGGAATTCCACAATCTGTAAGGCGTTCTTCTGCGCCGCAGTCATGCGGGGTCCCAACGTCCGCAGACCGCGCAGTAGCAGATAGCTGTCAAACGCCGCGCCGGTCACGCCGATGTTGTTGGCCCACCAGGCCAGTTCGGTCACAAGCTCAGGATCGCGCGCAATAACCGTTCCTGCGACCACATCCGAGTGACCATTAAGATATTTGGTACAGGAGTGCACCACCAAGTCGGCCCCCAAGCTCAACGGATTCTGNAGCGCCGGGCTCAGGAACGTGTTGTCCACCACGCTGACCGCGCCCGCCCCGCGCGCAGCCTGACAGATGGCGGCGATATCCACCACACGCAGCAGCGGATTGCTGGGGCTTTCAACCAGCACCAGACGCGGTTTTTCCGCCAGCGCGGCCTTCAGATCCGCCTCGTTGCCTTGATCGACGAATTTCACCCGGAACGCGCCACGTTGGCTCAGGCTGTCGAACAGACGATAGCTGCCGCCGTAGCAGTCATGGGGAGCCACCAGGAGATCGCCCGGACGCAGGAAAACGGTGCAAACCAACAAGATCGCGGACATACCGCTGTTTGTCATTACCGCTCCCGCCCCGCCTTCCAGCTCGGCAAGCGCACGTTGCACAACGTCGCGTGTCGGATTACCGCGCCGGGAATAGTCGTGTTCACGAGGCTGATTGAAACCGGCGAAGTTATAAGTACTGGAAAGATGAATGGGTGGAACAACGCAACCGTACTGCTCGTCGTTATTCAACCCGCTGCGAACTGAGATAGTGGCCTGTTTGCGCGTCATCGGTGATCCCTGACTGGTAGCTTAATAAAGAGCCCCAAGAGTAAACGCAGTCAACATAGACGTCAATACATCTAGACTTCTAAACTTCTTTGCGTATAGATTGAGCATCCCTATAATAATCGCTAGAATTAAGACAATTTATGACAGTGACTGTCCTCATCACGATAATTTTTAAGGTATCTCATGGCTAAGTGGAATGGCGAATACGTAAGCCCATACGCTGAACACGGCAAGAAAAGTGAACAGGTCAAGAAGATCACAGTTTCCATCCCGTTGAAAGTATTAAAGATTTTAACTGATGAACGCACCCGTCGTCAGGTAAACAACTTGCGTCACGCCACCAACAGCGAATTGCTCTGCGAAGCGTTTCTCCATGCGTTTACCGGCCAACCATTGCCGAATGATGAAGACTTGCGTAAAGAACGCAGCGATGAAATCCCCGAGGCGGCTAAACAGATCATGCGGGAAATGGGTATTAACCCGGATACCTGGGAATACTAAGTGACGCCGTGACCGGTATTCAGAAACGACAAAGGCACCCGAGGGTGCCTTTGTTATGCGCGGAAGAAAATCCGCGGCAAAAACCGTGAAGCAAATTACTTCTTGCTGCCCGGGATGCTGAAACGCTTGTTGAAGCGATCAACACGACCACCGGTGTCAACAACACGCTGTTTGCCAGTGTAGAACGGGTGGCAAGCGGAGCATACGTCCAGGTTCAGGTCGTGACCCGCAGTAGAACGGGTTTTGATGACGTTACCGCAAGAGCAAGATGCAGTAATTTCGCTGTAATTCGGATGGATACCTTCTTTCATGGGAAACCTCTGATTAAGGCCGTGTCGCTATCCAGCCCTATTCCGCCAGACACCACACGAGGTTGAAGTTGAATTCGTTTTATCTTTATACACGCGGTATAAAGGCGGCGAATCATACAGAAATTAACCAGCCGATGCAATCACCCCCACACAGAACCTGCCGCACCATGTACACTATCGCCCGGATGGTTTTCCGCACAATCGCATTGTGTCCGGTTCGACTCGCCATCCATGCTGTATAAAGAGTTTCCCTTACGTTTCGGACGGAGATGCCATGCCTGTCGTTCAGGTTGCCCTGCCCGTGCCACTGGCGCGGACTTTCGATTATCTGCTGCCCTCGGGATCCTTCCCTCCAGCCCCCGGCATGCGGGTACGCGTGCCGTTCGGCAACCGCAGGATGATTGGCATCGTGACCGCCCTCAGCGACAACAGCGCGCTGCCGTTGACCCAACTCAAACCGCTGCAGGAAGTGCTGGATCCGGAGTCATTATTTCCCGCCAGTCTGTGGCGAATCCTGATGTGGGCCGTCGAGTATTACCACTATCCCATCGGCGAAGTGCTGTTTCATGCGCTGCCGACGCTGCTGCGTCAGGGCAAACCCGCGCATACGGCGCCGTTGTGGCAGTGGTTCGCCACCGAACAAGGGCGTGAAACCCCGCTGCCGACGCTAAAGCGCGCGCCCAAACAGCAGCAGGCGCTGGCCGCTTTACTGCAAGGTCCGCTTTATCGCCATCAGGTCAGCGACGCCCAATTGACCGAAGCCGCGCTGCAGGCGTTACGCGCCAAGGGGTTGTGCGACCTAAGGCCGCTGTCGCAAACGCCGCGCGACTGGCGGACGGATTTCAGCGTCAGCGGCGAACGCCTGCGGCTCAATACCGAGCAGGCGACCGCCGTCGGCGCAATACGCAGCGAAGACCAGCATTTTTCCGCCTGGCTGCTGGCGGGCATTACCGGCTCCGGCAAGACAGAAGTCTATCTCAGCGCGTTGGAAAACATCCTGGCGCAGGGAAAACAGGCGCTGGTGCTGGTGCCGGAAATCGGACTCACGCCGCAAACCATCGCTCGCTTCAGAGATAGATTCAACGCGCCGGTAGACGCGCTGCACTCCGGCTTGAACGACAGTGAACGTCTGGCCGTGTGGCTGAGGGCGAAAAACGGGGAAGCCGCCATCGTGATCGGCACACGCTCCGCCCTGTTTACGCCTTTCGCTCGACTGGGCCTGATCGTCATCGATGAAGAGCACGACAACTCGTATAAACAGCAAGAGGGCTGGCGCTATAACGCCCGCGATCTGGCCGTGTTCCGCGCCCGGGAAGAGAATATCCCTATCGTCATGGGTTCCGCGACTCCGGCGCTGGAAACGCTGTATAACGTCCAAATCGGCAAATATCGGCAGTTACGCCTCAGCAAACGCGCCGGTAACGCCCGGCTCGCACAGCAACATATCCTCGACCTGAAAGGACTGCCGCTGAACACCGGTCTCTCGCAACCGCTGATCGCCCGGATACGGCACCACGTTCGGAAAGGAAATCAGGTCATTCTGTTTCTTAATCGACGCGGCTTTGCGCCGGTGGTGATGTGCCATGAATGCGGCTGGATCGCCGAGTGTCCGCGCTGCGACCNCTATTACACGTTGCATCAGCACCAGCAGATGCTGCGTTGTCACCACTGCGACAGCCAACGGCCGGTGCCGCAACAATGCCCAGACTGCGGCTCCACCAATATGATGCCGGTGGGACTCGGTACCGAGCAGCTCGAACAGGCGCTGCCCGCCCTCTTTCCCGACACGCCGATTACCCGTATCGATCGCGACACCACCAGCCGCAAGGGTGCGCTGGAACAACAGTTGGCGCAGGTGCGTCAGGGCGGCGCACGCATTCTGATAGGGACGCAGATGTTGGCCAAAGGCCACCACTTCCCCGATGTGACCTTGGTGGCGTTGCTGGACGTGGACAGCTCTTTGTTTTCCGCCGACTTCCGGGCCGCGGAACGGTTCGCACAGCTTTACACCCAGGTCTCCGGCCGCGCCGGCCGAGCGGGAAAAGCCGGCGAAGTGGTGCTGCAAACCCATCACCCCGAACATCCCCTGTTGCAAACGCTGTTGCAGCAAGGCTACGACGCTTTCGCGGCTCAAACGCTGAAGGAGCGTCAAAGCGTGGCCCTGCCGCCGTTCACCAATCACGTGCTGTTTCGCGCAGACGATCACGATAACCAGCAAGCCAGCCAGTTCCTTCACCAGCTGCGTAATCTGCTGGAAGCCAGCCCGTTGCGCGACGAAAACCTTTGGGTATTAGGCCCGGTGCCCGCTTTGCAGCCCAAACGCGCTGGGCGGTTTCGCTGGCAATTGCTGCTTCAGCACCCCTCCCGCGCCCGGCTACAGCATCTGCTGCGAACATCCCTGAGCCTCGTCGATACCCTGCCGCAGTCGCGTAAAGTCAAATGGGTGTTAGACGTCGACCCGACGGACGGATGACGCTGTCTTCCTGTTGATTACGCTAAGATTTTGCGAACCAACGCGAAAAACGCGCTCTTGGCGCTGTTCAGCGTATGATAAATCCACAACTATAATGCGTGATCTATTAATCCCTGCGCCGCAAGGCGCTATGCTGAACACGGTAAAAGTCTAACTGCGGCATATAGGCGGCCCTGAGTGATAGGACGCAGCAGCGGAAGCTGGCGTGAGGAGAATAAGCGTTGGACAATAAAGGCACGGCTGCTGCAACGATGAAAGATGTGGCGGACAAGGCGGGCGTCTCGACCGCCACGGTATCCCGAGCGCTGATGGATCCGGAAAAGGTCTCTGTCTTGACCCGACAAAAGGTTGAGGAAGCGGCCAAAGCCGTCGGCTATTCACAGTATGCGTCCACCCGCTACGCCCGACGACACGAAACCCGAACGCTTTTGACGATCGTCCCGGATATCAGCGATCCTTTCTTCAGTGAGGTCATCCATGGGATCGAAGAGACCGCGGCGTCTCGGGGTTATCTGGTGTTGATCGGCGACTGCGCCTACCAGCGGCGACAAGACAGGGGGTTGTCCGATCCCAACGTCACCGCTCAGGTGGACGGCATATTACTGCTTGGTTCCGACTTACCGTTCGATGCGTGTAAGGCGGCACGCCGCAATCTGCCGCCGATGGTCATGGCGAATGAATTCGTTCCCACACTGGAAATGCCGACGGTGCATATCGACAACCTCACCGCCGCGTTCGACGCCGTGCACTATCTTCATGAGCTGGGACATCAACGCATCGCCTGTATTGCAGGCCCAGACACCCAGCCTCTCAGCGAGTATCGGCTCCAGGGCTATGTCCAGGCGCTGCGACGGGGCGGTCTGACGGTGGATAACCACTATATCGTGCGAGGGGATTTCAGCTACGACACCGGCATTCGCGGGCTGGGCATGTTGATGTCACATCCAACCCCACCGACCGCGATTTTCTGTCATAGTGATACCATAGCGATGGGAGCGCTGGCGCAAGCTCATAATATGGGTCTGAACGTGCCTCGGGATCTATCGCTCATGGGATTTGATGATATTATCCAGGCCAGCTACTGCTTCCCCCCGCTCTCCACTGTGGCTCAACCCCGCTACGAAATCGGACGTGAGGCAACGCTGCTGCTGCTTGAACAGCTGCAGGGGCATTCCGTAACCCGGAGCTCACGCCTGCTGTCCAGTAAACTGGTCATTCGCGACAGTACCGCTCCGCCGAATTTTGCGTTTCGCCGGCTTTAGGAATCACGGTGCTAGTCAAACATTTTAGGGTTCAGTAACATGACAACCTGTTACTTTTTTTACTTCGTAGTGAAACGATAGTGGCACAAAGAGACTATGTCGGGCGGGGGCGTTCAGGCACACGCCGGAAAAAGACATCCAGCCGGAAAAAAAAGGGTTCCTCAGGCGCATCCAAGACCATGATTGCGCTGGCGGTTGCCGTATTGGTGACCTTCGCGGGCGGGCTGTATTTCATTGCCCATAACAAGCCGCAGGAAATACCGGTACTCCCACATCATGCCGGCGGCAAGGGTAATGGGCTACCGCCTAAACCCGAAGAACGCTGGCGCTACATCAAAGAGCTGGAAAATCGCCAGATTGGCGTGACGACACCGACGGAGCCTTCCGCCGGCGGCGAAGTACGCTCGGCCGGAGAACTCACGGAAGAACAGCGTCAACTGCTGGAACAGATGCAGTCGGACATGCGCCGTCAACCTACCCAGCTGTCCGAAGTGCCGTACAACGATCAGACCCAGGTGCCGCGCTCTCAGGTGTTTATCAAGCCGCAGACGGCAACGCCGGCGCCCGCTGCGCCGCTGACGCAGCAACCGAGTCAGAATGCACCGAAAACGGCTCCCGCGGCNCCAAAAAACACCGCTCCCGCCAACATGGAAACGGCCAAGACTCCGGCGGAAAAACCCGAGAAAGCGCAACGCTGGATGATCCAGTGCGGCTCATTCAAGACGATGGCGCCTGCTGAATCCATCCGGGCGCAACTGGCATTTGCAGGCGTGGAAAGCCGAATTACCAGCAGCGGCGGCTGGAATCGCATCATACTCGGCCCCTACAGCAGCCGCGTCGCAGCGGACAAGATGACCCAAAAACTGAAAGGTATGGGTAACAGCAGCTGTATTCCATTAGCCTCCGGGGGTTGAAAACCCCCACCCCGTCCCCATTTCTAAATTCAACATGCCCCGCACTCTGCGGGGGNCTTTTTCTTCAGTAACGGGGATTAGCTCGTGACAACAATCGTAAGCGTACGCCGCAATGGCCAGGTCGTCATCGGCGGAGATGGTCAAGCCACCTTAGGCAATACCGTCATGAAAGGTAACGTGCGGAAGGTACGCCGTCTTTACAACGACCGTGTCATCGCCGGATTTGCGGGCGGCACCGCCGACGCCTTTACCCTGTTTGAACTGTTCGAACGTAAATTGGAGCTGCACCAGGGACACCTGGTCAAAGCCGCGGTGGAATTAGCCAAAGACTGGCGAACCGACCGCATGCTGCGCCGTCTGGAAGCGCTGCTGGCCGTGGCGGATGAGAACGCCTCGCTGATCATCACCGGCAACGGCGATGTCGTACAGCCGGAAAACGATCTGATCGCTATCGGTTCCGGCGGCCCGTATGCCCAGTCCGCTGCACGCGCCCTGTTGGAAAATACCGACCTGAGCGCCAGAGAAATCGTCGAGAAATCACTCGGTATCGCCGGTGATATCTGCATCTACACCAATCAGTTCCACACGATTGAAGAATTAGCCTCCAAGGCGTAAGGATCTACTATGTCTGAAATGACCCCGCGCGAAATAGTCAGCGAGCTTGACAGCTACATCATCGGCCAGAACAAGGCGAAACGGGCCGTGGCAATCGCCCTGCGCAACCGCTGGCGTCGCATGCAACTGGACGAAGACCTTCGCCACGAGGTTACGCCAAAAAACATTCTGATGATTGGCCCGACCGGTGTAGGTAAAACCGAAATCGCCCGTCGTCTCGCCAAACTGGCCAATGCGCCGTTCATCAAGGTAGAAGCGACCAAGTTCACCGAAGTCGGCTACGTCGGAAAAGAAGTGGACTCCATTATCCGCGATCTGACCGATGCCGCGCTGAAGATGGTGCGCCACCAGTCTCTGGAAAAAAACCGCGTTCGTGCCGAAGAGCTGGCGGAAGAGCGCATTCTGGACGCGCTGATCCCGCCAGCCAAAAACAACTGGGGGCAGTCCGAAGAGAATCAGGAGTCGTCTCCTGCTCGTCAGGCTTTTCGCAAGAAACTGCGCGAAGGCCAGCTGGACGATAAAGAAATCGAGATTGAACTGGCCGCCGCGCCGGTGGGCGTTGAAATTATGGCGCCGCCGGGTATGGAAGAAATGACGAATCAGCTGCAGTCCATGTTCCAGAACCTGGCCGGCCAGAAGCAGAAGACCAGTAAAATCAAAATTAAGGACGCGTTCAAGCAGTTGGTAGAAGAAGAAGCCGCCAAGCTGGTGAACCCGGAAGAGCTGAAACAGCTCGCCATTGAGTCCGTCGAGCAGCACGGCATCGTGTTCATCGACGAGATCGACAAAATCTGTAAACGCGGCGAATCTTCCGGCCCGGACGTTTCCCGTGAAGGCGTACAGCGCGACCTGCTGCCGCTGGTGGAAGGCTGCACCGTATCCACCAAGCACGGCATGGTGAAAACCGACCATATCCTGTTTATCGCCTCCGGCGCCTTCCAGGTCGCCAGCCCGTCTGATCTCATCCCTGAACTGCAGGGTCGTCTACCGATCCGCGTTGAGCTGCAGGCGTTGACCACCGAAGACTTCGAGCGCATCCTCACCGAGCCGAGCGCGTCCCTGACGCAGCAGTACAAAGCGCTGATGGCAACCGAAGGCGTCGACGTAGAGTTCGCGCCGGACGGTATCCGTCGTATCGCGGAAGCGGCGTGGCAGGTCAACGAACGTACCGAAAACATCGGCGCGCGTCGTCTGCACACCGTGCTCGAACGCCTGATCGAGGAAGTCTCCTACAACGCTAGTGAAATGGGCGGTCAGAATGTGACGATTGATGCGGATTACGTCCGTGATCACCTGGATGAATTAGTAGCAGATGAAGATCTAAGCCGATTCATCTTATAATCCGTGCCAGCGGATCGTCCTGACAACACATCAAGTGGGAGGCTATCGCCNCCCACTTGCGTTTTCGGCAACGACGTTGAGCATAATCTCCCTTAAACGAAGCGGATCATGACCTCATTGACACATAGCAGCAAAACTCAGGCCTGGCTCGACAGTTTGCGTCCCAAGACGCTGCCGTTGGCCTTCNCCTCCATCGTGACCGGCTCAGCTATCGCCGGTTTGCAAAGCAGTTTCAAACCCGGAGTCGCTTTGCTCGCTCTGCTGACGGCAGGTTTGCTACAGATTCTTTCCAACTTGGCCAACGACTACGGCGATGCGGTGAAAGGCAGCGATACCGAGACGCGTATCGGGCCGCTGCGTGGTATTCAGACCGGGGCGATTAGCCTGACCGAACTGCGCAACGCTCTCATCGTCACGGTACTACTAACCATCGTCTCCGGCCTTTTTCTCGTTGTACTAGCCTGCGAAAAACCGGTGGATATCGTCGTCTTTCTCGGGTTGGGTCTGATGGCGATTCTGGCCGCCATTACCTATACGGTCGGCAACCGCCCTTACGGCTACATCGGCTTAGGCGATATCTCGGTCCTGATTTTCTTTGGCTGGCTCAGCGTGGCAGGCTCCTATGTCCTGCAAACCGGTCATTTCGACAGCATTGTCATGCTGCCCGCGACCGCTTGCGGCCTCTTGGCCACCGCCGTTCTGAACATCAACAACCTGCGTGATATCGACAACGACCGTTTGAGCGGAAAAAACACGCTGGCCGTCCGTCTCGGCGCGCGCAAAGCCCGCCGTTATCACATGCTGCTGTTGATGGCTGCGCCGCTGTGTCTGGGGCTATTCGCGCTCATTTATCTGCAAAGCCTGGCCGGCTGGCTGTTTATTNTGTCGCTGCCGCTGTTGGTGAAACAGGGGCGCTACGTACTGCGTGAAACCACCGCGTTCAGCATGCGTCCAATGCTCGAAAAAACGGTCAAATGCGCGCTACTGACCAATATTCTGTTCGCTGCGGGCGTGATGCTCAGTTGAGTCTACCGTGTTCGACGCCATCGCTATCCCCTGATTACGGTCACGACGACAGGCGATGATTTTGCTAACCTTTACCAGAAAGGGATATACTCAATTCTACGATCCCTGCGGCAACCAGGCGTTAATCCTATGAAATACGATACTTCCGAACTGTGTGATGTCTATCATGAAGAGGTCAACGTCGTTGAACCTCTCTTCTCCAATTTTGGTGGACGTAGTTCATTTGGTGGTCAAATCACCACGGTGAAATGCTTTGAAGACAACGGACTGCTTTATGAGCTGCTGGAAGAAAACGGCATCGGGCGCGTACTGCTGATCGATGGCGGCGGCTCGGTGCGCCGGGCGCTAATCAATGCCGAACTGGCAAGGTTGGCGACGCAAAATGAGTGGGAAGGTATTGTGGTCTATGGCGCGGNGCGTCAGGTCGACGATTTGGCTGAGCTGGATATCGGCATTCAGGCCATGGCGGCCACGCCGGCTGGCGCTGAGGGCGAAGGCATCGGCGAAACGGATATCCGCGTCAATTTTGGCGGCGTCACCTTCTTCTCCGGCGACCATCTGTATGCCGACAACACCGGTATCATCCTCTCCGAAGACCCGTTGGATCTGGAGTAAGCGGATGAAAAGGGCGTGATCGCGCCCTTTTTCCGTCTTTTTGCTAATACCGTCTTACTGTACTTCTTCCATCTTGCCCAGCAGCGCTTGCAGACGTTCCTGCCATGAGCTCTGAGCTTCCCGCAGTTGTTCGTTCTCGCGCATCAGCGCATCACGATTGCCCGCCACACTCTGAACTTCCTGCGACAGCGCATTATTCTTTTCTTTCAGTTCTTCAATTTCCATCTGCAACAGCGTAATGGTGTCAATCGCCTGCTGAACTTTCGATTCCAGCTTCTCAAACACTTCAAATGACATAACTTCTAACCCCTTTTTCACGCAAGGCATACGCCGTTAACGCTGATTTATTGCGAATTCTCACACCGTACTGGCGTATTCATAGCGTTGGCGCACTAGCCGCAATGCGGACGGCCGGTCTGCGCCGACTCCGTTACGCTCCATGGCGCAACACGCTCGGAAGATTGTAAGTAGCCAGCCGGAAACTGTCTAGCGCCTATCCTCCACAAACATGAGTGTGTCATTTTTTCCCAATCTGAGCTATTGGCAGAAACCGAAAAACCCGCCGGGGAGCGATAAATGTTAATCGTGTAATGAGAATATTTACCCGTTTTCAGCGGCAGCTTGCTTCGNTATCGCGGGAAATAAGCGAATACGCTCATTTATTTGACGCACAACACACATTTCACTAGCGATATTTTTCTCTTTCGCTCATTAACGATAAATTAACATCAAAGGAACATTTGACCTGCACACATCGCTATTCCCTTCACATTGCGTGTCGTGGGCCACGGCACTCTAAAGCGAACCGTGAGAGGTCGAACGCCGCAGGGATCCTATCCTGCATTTACTTATTACGCCCTACGCTAAAAACAGGAAATGTGTATGAGTCAATCACGAATTTCTACATTAAAGGGCCAGTGCCTTGCCGAGTTTCTGGGCACGGGCCTGCTGATTTTTTTCGGCGTTGGCTGCGTCGCCGCCTTGAAGCTGGCCGGCGCAAGCTTTGGACAATGGGAAATCAGCATTATCTGGGGCCTTGGCGTCGCCATGGCTATCTACCTCACGGCCGCGATTTCCGGCGCTCACCTAAACCCCGCAGTGACCATTACGCTCTGGCTGTTCGCCTGCTTTGATGGGCGCAAGGTGGTCCCCTATATCCTTGCGCAAATCGCAGGCGCGTTCTGCGCCGCCGCGCTGGTTTACGCCCTGTACTACAATCTGTTCTACGCGACCGAGCAGGCGCAGGGGATCGTACGCGGCAGCGTGGAAAGCCTGAGCCTGGCCAGTATTTTCTCGACGTATCCCAACCCGTTGCTCTCCGTTCCCCAAGCCTTCCTCGTGGAAACGGTCATCACCGCCATTCTGATGTGCCTGATCTTGGCGCTGACCGATGACGGCAACGGTATTCCGCGCGGGCCGCTGGCCCCGTTACTCATCGGCATCCTCATCGCCGTGATTGGCGCCTCCATGGGACCGCTGACCGGGTTTGCCCTCAATCCCGCACGTGACTTCGGTCCCAAACTGTTTGCCTACCTCGCGGGCTGGGGCAAGGTCGCCTTCAGCGGGGGCCGGGACATTCCCTACTTCCTGGTGCCTATCCTTGGGCCGATTGTCGGTGCCAATTTGGGAGCTTTTGGCTACCGGAAACTGATTGGTCGCAATCTGCCCTGTGATGTCTGCCCCACCGATGACGCCAGCGCAGCGCCTGGCGAAAACCGCAACGTGTCTTCCCGATAAAGGACCACTTCTATGACTCAGGAAAAGAAATACATTGTTGCCCTTGACCAGGGAACCACCAGCTCCCGGGCCGTCGTGCTGGATCACGATGCCAATATCGTCAGCGTTTCCCAGCGCGAATTCGCACAAATCTATCCGAAGGCTGGCTGGGTGGAGCACGATCCGATGGAGATCTGGGCGTCCCAAAGCGCCACGCTGGTCGAGGCCCTCGCCAAGGCCGGGATCAGTACGGATGAAGTCGCCGGCATCGGCATTACCAATCAGCGGGAAACCGCCATCGTCTGGGAAAAAGACACCGGCAAACCGATTTACAACGCCATCGTATGGCAGTGCCGCCGCTCCGCCGAGATCTGCGAGCAGCTGAAAAAAGCCGGTCTGGAAGAGACCATCCGCGACCTCACCGGTCTGGTCATCGACCCTTACTTCTCCGGCACGAAGGTGAAATGGATTCTGGACCATGTGGAAGGCTCTCGCGAAAGAGCGCGGCGCGGTGAACTGTTGTTCGGCACCGTCGATACCTGGCTAATCTGGAAAATGACGCAGGGCCGCGTGCACGTCACGGACTACACCAACGCCTCGCGCACCATGATGTTCAACATCCACACGCTGGACTGGGACGACCAACTGCTTGAGGCGCTGGATGTTCCTCGCGCCATGCTGCCGAGCGTGCATTCGTCGTCCGAGATCTACGGAAAAACCAATATCGGGGGCAAAGGCGGCACGCGCATCCCCATCGCGGGCATCGCGGGCGACCAGCAGGCGGCGTTGTATGGTCAGCTGTGCGTCAGCCCCGGCATGGCGAAAAATACCTACGGCACCGGCTGCTTCCTGCTGATGAATACCGGTACGGAAGCGGTGAAATCCGAGCATGGCCTGCTGACCACCATCGCCTGCGGCGCGCGCGGCGAAGTTAACTATGCGCTCGAAGGGGCGGTATTCATGGGCGGCGCGTCCATACAATGGCTGCGCGATGAGCTGAAAATTATCGGCGACGCGACGGACTCCGAGTACTTCGCCGGCAAGGTGAACGACACCAATGGTGTTTACGTCGTCCCCGCTTTTACCGGGCTGGGCGCGCCATACTGGGACCCCTACGCCCGCGGCGCTATCTTCGGGCTGACGCGCGGCGTCAACGTCAACCACATCATCCGCGCCACACTGGAGTCCATCGCTTATCAAACGCGCGATGTGCTGGATGCCATGCAGGCCGATGCGGGAACCCATCTGCACTCTCTGCGGGTCGACGGCGGCGCGGTGGCCAATAACTTCCTGATGCAGTTCCAGTCCGACATTCTGGGAACGCGCGTCGAGCGCCCCGTGATCCGCGAAGTCACCGCGCTAGGGGCTGCCTTCCTGGCCGGTCTCGCGACCGGATTCTGGAACGATCTGGATGAGGTCAAAAGCAAAACGGCCATCGAACGGGAGTTCCGTCCCGGCATCGAAACCACGGAGCGTAATTATCGCTATCGCGGCTGGCAGAAAGCCGTGGCGCGCGTGCGCGCATGGGAGGACCATGATGACTAAATCGTCCGCCGCTTAAATCCTTCGCAATATTGATCGGGCGCATCTGCCGCGCCCATTTTCTCCCCGCCGCTTTATCGCCCGTTCCTACCCCTGTGATAATATTGCCGCACTTATTCTTGCCAGAAATAACGGACAGATATCCATGAAACGTGAATTAGCCATCGAGTTTTCCCGCGTCACCGAGGCAGCGGCACTGGCCGGTTACAAGTGGCTGGGGCGCGGCGACAAAAACGCGGCGGACAACGCGGCGGTTCAAGCCATGCGCATTATGCTGAATCAGGTCGACATCAACGGTCAGATCGTCATCGGCGAAGGCGAAATCGACGAAGCGCCCATGCTGTACATTGGCGAAGCGGTAGGAACCGGTCAGGGCGATGCGGTGGATATCGCCGTTGACCCGATTGAGGGCACCCGTATGACGGCGATGGGCCAGGCTAACGCGCTCGCCGTATTGGCCGTCGCAGAGAAAGGCGCGTTCCTGCACGCGCCGGACATGTACATGGAAAAACTGATTGTCGGTCCTCAGGCCAAAGGCGCGATCGACCTGAATCGTCCGCTGGAAGACAATCTGCGCGCGGTCGCGAAAAAACTGAACAAACCGCTGCATGAACTGACGGTCACCACGCTGGCTAAGCCCCGCCATGACGCCATCATCGCCAACATGCAGCGACTGGGCGTGAAAGTCTTCGCCATCCCAGACGGCGATGTGGCCGCGTCTATCCTCACCTGTATGCCGGACAGCGAAGTCGACGTGCTGTACGGCATCGGCGGGGCGCCGGAAGGCGTGATCTCCGCAGCGGTGATCAGAGCGCTGGACGGCGATATGCAGGGCCGCCTGCTCCCACGCCACGACGTGAAGGGCGATAACGAAGAAAACCGGCGTATCGGCGAGCAGGAATTGGCACGCTGCCGCGAAATGGGCATCGAGGCCGGCAACGTACTGGCGCTCGGGGATATGGCCCGCAACGACAACGTCATCTTCTCCGCCACCGGTATCACCAAGGGCGATCTTCTGGAAGGCATCGCCCGCAGCGGCAATATGGCTACGACGGAAACGCTGTTGATCCGAGGCAAATCTCGCACCATTCGCCGGATACGTTCGACCCACTATCTCGATCGCAAAGATCAGGCGTTGCATGAATTTCTGTTATAAAACCTAAACTCACACTGTTTCACAGCTGTTAAAAGATCGCGTATCTTAGGAGCCGACGTACATCGGCTCTGCATCTGAAAAGACTCTATGCACAGCCCTATTAATTTATTTTCAGAGCGGGATACCGTGCCGCTCGCGGCAGGCTGCAACAGGAGTATTCGATCTATGGCAGTATGGCTAACGGGAAAGGTGGTTGAGGTAGAAAACTGGACAGAAAGTTTGTTCAGCCTCCGGGTACGCGCCCCGGTCAATACATTCACCGCCGGGCAGTACGCCAAGCTGGCGCTGGATGTAGACGGGGAGCGAGTACAACGCGCCTATTCTTATGTGAATGCACCCAGCAACGATACGCTGGAGTTCTATCTGGTGGATGTGCCGGAAGGCAAGCTCAGCCCCCGTCTGCACCAGCTCAGAGAAAACGACGAGCTGCTCATCACACAGGAAGCCGCCGGCTTCTTCGTGCTGGAAGAGGTGCCGCCATGCGACACACTGTGGATGCTGGCGACCGGCACGGCCATCGGACCTTATCTCTCCATTCTGGAGGAAGGCCGCGACCTAGAACGCTTTAAGAATATCGTGTTGGTGCATGCCGCACGCTTCGCCCGCGATCTCAGCTATTTGCCGCTCATGCAACAGCTGCAGCAGCGCTACAACGGCAAGCTGCATATTCAAACGGTCGTGAGCCGTGAAGAGTCGGCCGGTTCACTCACCGGACGCGTTCCGGCGTTGATCGCCAGCGGCGCGCTGGAAGCCGCGGTCGNCCTGCCAATGGATGCCGCCACCAGCCATGTGATGGTGNGCGGCAATCCACAGATGGTGCGGGATACGCAGCAACTGCTGAAGGACGAACGACAGATGACCAAACATCTGCGCCGTCGCCCCGGTAACATTACGGCGGAAAACTACTGGTAAACCTCAGGAGCGGAGCCGCAGCGACTCCGGCTCTGGACCAAATCGGTTAGCGCCCGGCGTTCCCGCGAAAGAACCGCAGTCCAACAGCATCATGATGCCAATCAACGAGGGAATGAACCGCCCCAGCCCCCACTGTCCCAGCGACGGCAACATAGACCAGTTGCCGCTGCCCAACAGCCATGCCACCACCAGCAACAATGCCCACCAGCCGCTTTTATTGCGATCGTGCAGCCGTTTTATCAGTACCGCGGAAGTAGGCCACATCAGCGCCACCAGCGCGAAGGCGGCGGACTGAGTCGACAACCAGTTTTGACCCGCCAATGCGAATAACACGATCGTTAGCACCACCCAGGTCACCATCCACAACCAGAATTCTCTCCGTCCAAGACGGCCGCGAAAAGAAAAACACCACTGTTGTAACGTCATCTCAAGCCTATTCCGATAGCTGTTTTCTGACGACGAGTTTACCTTACTGTACTGTTTCTATCGTATTTTTTACGCGAACTTTGACAATCCCTAACCAATACCGCTTTAATCACAAGGCCGCGTTACGGCATAACGGCTACTGCGACGATACTGACGAACACGCTATGAAAAAATCTCTACTTATCCTTTGCCTGCTCACCGCCGGAATACATCAGGCCAGTGCCGTCAGGGCAGACGCGCTGTTTCAGCACAAAGGTCCCGCTGCGCCTTATCTGCTGGCCGGCTCGCCAACGTTTGATATGACTATCGTCCAGTTTCGCACTCGCTATAACCTCAGCAATCCGACGCTGCCGATTGGGGAATACCGGGTCGTAGATACTAACGAGGACTCCCCCATGCTGACCCGCGCCGCCAGCAAGATCAGCGATAAGTTGTACTCTTCTACCGCGCTTGAGAAAGGGACGGGCAAGATTAAAACGCTGCAAATTACTCTATTGCCTGGCTCGAAAGATCCTGACGAAGCGGGCCGACGCAAACAGGCGCAGGAGTACATGGCCGCGCTGCTGCGGGTATTCGTCCCCTCGCTGACGCGCGAACAAAGCCTGAAAAAAGTCGACACGCTGCTGGCGCAAGGCAAGGGTCACCCCTTCTTCCAACAGGAGGAGGGAGCGCTTCGGTATGTGGTGGCAGATGGAGGCGAAAAAGGGCTAACGTTCGCAGTTGAACCGATTAAGCTCACGCTGGCAGAATATTGATCAAAGCCGCTATTAGGCACGAAAAACAGAGCCACGAGGTCTTTTCATCTTTATACTGTCGTCAGGTTACACTGCCGAGCGGCAGTGACGTATTGATTAACTTGCTATCCGTCTGGAGGAAAAAAGATGCGACACCCCTTAGTCATGGGCAACTGGAAGTTGAACGGTAGCACCCACATGGTTCACGAACTGATTGCTGGTCTGCGCAACGAACTGACAGCCGTCGCGGGCTGTGACGTAGCTATCGCTCCNCCGGCTGTTTACCTGGGTCAGGCTAAGCACGAACTGTCTGGCAGCCGTATTGCCCTGGGCGCGCAGAACGTTGATGTAAACCTTTCCGGCGCATTCACCGGCGAAACCTCTGCCGACATGTTGAAAGACATCGGCGCTAAATACATCATTATCGGTCACTCAGAACGCCGCACCTATCACAAAGAAAGCGATGAGTTCGTTGCTAAAAAATTCGGCGTACTGAAAGAAGCCGGTCTGACTCCTGTTCTGTGCATCGGTGAAACTGAAGCAGAAAACGAAGCCGGCCAGACTGAAAGCGTTTGTGCTCGTCAGCTGGATGCCGTTCTGAACACGCTGGGCGCCAAAGCCTTTGAAAATGCCGTCATCGCCTACGAACCTATCTGGGCTATCGGTACTGGCAAATCCGCCACTCCGGCGCAGGCGCAGGCTATCCACAAATTCATCCGCAGCCACATCGCGAAACAGGATGCGGCGGTCGCAGAACAGGTCATTATCCAGTACGGCGGTTCCGTTAACGCGTCTAACGCGGCTGAACTCTTCACCCAGCCGGATATCGACGGCGCGCTGGTGGGCGGCGCGTCACTGAAAGCAGACGCTTTCGCCGTGATCGTGAAAGCCGCAGCAGAAGCCAAAGGCGCATAACGCTCAACGGTATCTTGTTCTTGGTTTGAAAACGGCTCCTTTCTTTCGAGGAGCCGTTTTTTTATGGGTGGAATTATTCCGCGCGCGCGGACGGGATCTGCTGGGTAATGCAGTGGATATTTCCGCCGCCCAGCAAAATTTCACGCGCGGGTACGCCGCTGATAAGGTAATCAGGGAACATTCGCTGCAAGAGCGCGTGCGCCTGACGGTCCGTACGTTTATCCAGCAACGGATAAATCACCTGACGATTGCTGATGAGAAAGTTGACGTAAGACCCCGCGAGACGCGAGCCGGCGATACGTTCAATCGCTTCCCCGTCGACGTCGATCCCCTCCGCTTCAGCCTGAGTCATGAAAAGCGGACCCGGCGCAGGCAATTTCCATATTTTCAGATGTCGACCGTGCGCATCACGCGCCTTCGAGAGCACCTGATACGCCGCCATAGAGCGAGCATATTGGGGATCGTTTTCATCTTCAGTCCAATGCAGCGCAACCTCACCGGGACGCACGAAGCAGCACATGTTGTCGATATGGCCGTCCGTCTCATCGTTGTAAACGCCGGACTCCAGCCAGATAAAGGCCGATACGCCCAGATAGTCCGTCAGCAATTGCTCGATCTGCGCCTTGTCCAGATGCGGATTGCGATTGGGATTGAGCAGACACTCCGCCGTGGTCAGCAGCGTGCCTTCGCCGTCGGTATGAATAGAGCCGCCTTCCAGAATCAGCGGCGCGGCGTAACGGGCATCCCCGAGATAAGCCAGAACCTGCTGCGCGACCTGTTCATCGCGGCGCCAGTCCGTATACAAACCGCCCTGTTCTCCGCCCCAGGCGTTAAACTGCCAGTCGACGCCGCGGCGTTCGCCCGCGGGACTCAGCACCATCGTCGGCCCGGTGTCGCGCATCCAGGCATCGTCGCTCTCTATCTCGACCAGCGTGACGCTGGCGGGCATGATACTCCGCGCATGCGCCATCTCCGCCGCCGGGACGCCCATGAAGACCGGCGTCGTCTGGGCAATGGTCGCCGCAACGGTGGAGAAAGTCTGCTGCGCCGGGATGATCTCCCCTACCGAGCGCCAGTTGTCGCGGCGATACGGCCACAGCATCCAGACCGCTTCCTGCGGAGCCCACTCTGCGGGCATGGCGAAACCGTCCTGAAACGGGGTGCTCAGCTGTGACATGATTTATCTCCAGGTTTTGCCGTCGGAAGTGCCGATCACATCATACATTTCTGGGCGACGGTCACGGAACAAGCCCCAGGTTGCGCGCATCTGCGCAATCTCCTGCAGGTCGAAACTGTGCACCAGCACCGCTTCGTCGGTGCGGTTGGCCTGCTGCACCAATGCGCCGGTCGGATCGGCGATAAATGAAGAACCGTAGAACGTCATTTCCAGCCCGTCGATATACTTGCTGGCTTCCGTTCCGATACGGTTGGAGGCGACAACTGGTACCAGGTTGGCGGCGGCATGACCCTGTTGTACACGCGTCCAGTGCGGCTGGCTATCCCAGGCTGGGAAGGCCGGTTCAGAGCCGATAGCCGTCGGGTAGAAGATGACCTCTGCCCCCATCAGCGCCAGACTGCGGGCGGTTTCAGGGAACCATTGATCCCAGCAGATGCCCACGCCAACCTTGGCGTAGCGGGTCTGCCACACTTTGAAGCCGGTGTCGCCGGGAATGAAGAACTGCTTTTCCTGATAGGCCGGGCCATTGGGGATATGAGTTTTACGGTAAACGTCCAGCACGCTGCCGTCCGCATCGATCATCACCAGCGAATTGTAGTAGGCGTTATTGGCGCGCTCAAAGAAACTCAGCGGCAATACCACTTCCAGCTCGGCGGCCAGCGCCGAGAAATGTTTAATGAGCGGACTATTATCGAGGCTCTGCGCCAACGCGTAGTGTTCAGGACTCTGGTCGATGCAGAAGTAAGGCGCGGCGAACAATTCCTGGATCAGAATGATTTGCGCGCCCTTTGCGTGCGCCTGCCGCACCAGTTTTTCCGCGTTTTCGATATTTCTGGGCAGGNCCCAGGTGCAGGCCATCTGCGTGGCGGCAACAGTCACTTTTGTCATGCAAAACCTCGATAATTTCTGCGTTTATGCTCTTGCTGAACCGCCGGCAAAGGCAGGCTCAACCAGCACCCAATGAAAGTTTAGGTCAACCTATCACCCTGTGCCTGAGGATGACAGCCAAAAGAAATCCCGCCCCCTAAGGGACGGGATTTCATACACCCTGCCACACCGGGCCGATGACTAATCAGAACAATTTTTTCGCCGTTTCCAGCCAGTCGCCCTTGAAGGGACGCTTCATATTCTCGATAGCGTCGATAATATCATGGTGAACCATTTTTTCATTCTGGATCCCAACGCAACGACCGCCGTAACCCTGCAGCAGCAGTTCGATGGAGTATGCGCCCATACGGGAAGCCAAAATCCGGTCGTACGCAACCGGAGAACCGCCGCGCTGAATGTGGCCCAGTACGGTCGCGCGCGTTTCACGCCCGGTTTCCTGCTGGATGTAGCTGGCCAGCTCGCCCNCGTCACACATCAGTTCGGTGATGGCAACGATAGCGTGCTTTTTCCCTTTGGCAATCCCGCCTTTGATTTCAGCCACCAGATCTTCTTTCTTGAAGTCGACTTCCGGCACCACGATAAATTCGCAGCCGCCGGCGATAGCCGCCGCCAGCGTCAGGTCGCCGCAGTGACGGCCCATCACTTCGACGATGGAAATACGCTGGTGGGAAGAAGACGTGTCTCGCAAGCGGTCGATCGCTTCAACAACCGTGTCCAGCGCAGTGAAGTAACCGATGGTGTAGTCCGTGCCGGCCACATCGTTATCGATAGTGCCCGGCAGACCGATGCACGGGAAACCCATTTCAGTCAGACGTTTGGCCCCCATGTAAGAGCCGTCGCCGCCGATAACGACCAGCGCATCCAGACCGCGTTTTTTCATGTTTTCTACGCAGACCTGACGTACGGATTCTTCCCGGAACTCAGGGAAACGCGCAGAGCCAAGGAACGTACCGCCGCGGTTGATGACATCTGACACGCTATAGCGGTCAAGCTGCGTCATGCGATCTTCATACAAACCCAGATAGCCATCATAAATTCCATAAACTTCCAGTCCTTCCGTTAATGCAGCGCGCACCACACCGCGGATAGCGGCGTTCATGCCTGGCGCATCGCCACCGCTTGTGAGTACTCCGATTTTCTTAATCATGACAACCTCTGGATTTGTAGATGTTAATTCGCAGATTTTTTATATCGTGCGCGAAGTTTGCGGCATTCAACACCGACAACGCAANCCTCTCACCTTCTTGTACGCATTTTATAACAAATACCCTCAGCTGAATTGATTCAAGTCAGGCTTAAAGACCAATAATATCCTTGTGAAGTATCACATATTTACAAAAATATAACGCCTGCGTGATAATTCACGTTTGAATCAAATGTTCCACCATCCGCGCTGGGCGTCTGGAACAGCCGATATGGGGTCCTGGTGGATAATGATATCGGCATCGGGAAAGCGTTGCAGCAATGCTTTCTCCAAATCGTCCGCAATCTGATGAGATTTCACCAACGGCAGGGTATCTTCCATTTCCAAATGCAGCTGGATAAACCGTGTAGGGCCCGCCCGCCGCGTTCGTAGCTGATGAGCGCCGCTGATGCCCGGCCACGCGGCAACAATATCGGTAATTTCCTGCCGTTCTTCATCCGGCAACGCCCTATCCAACAGGGCTTGAATGGCATCGTACGCCATCCGCAAAGCGCTGTACAAAATATATGCGCCGATGCCAAGCGCGAAAACGGCATCCGCCCAGGTCACGCCTTTCCAGCTCAGCCCCAATGCGACCAGGATCGCGCCGTTCATCATCACGTCGGATTGATAGTGCAGCATGTCTGCGCGCACCGCCTGACTGTGAGTTCGGGCGACCACCCAGCGCTGGAATGCGACCAGCAGTCCGGTCACGACCAGCGCCACGATCGTCACCCACATCCCCACGGCCGGATCCTTAAGCGCCTGAGGAGAAATCAAATGCTGGAAGCCGGTCAGCAGCAGAAACAACGCCGATCCCGAGATAAACATGCTCTGAGCTAATGCGGCGAGAGACTCGGCCTTGCCGTGACCGAAAGTATGTTCGGAATCCGCTGGCTGCAGTGAATAACGCACCACCAGCAGGTTGATTAACGAGGCGGCGATATCCACCAGCGAATCGACCAAAGACGCCAGCAAACNGACCGATCCGGTATACCACCACGCAAAAACTTTCAGAGCAAAAAGCAACAGCGCCGTTGCGGTCGCCAGAATAGCGGCTGTCGTCACCAGGCGCCCGTAACGCGAATCCATATCCACCTCCCATGAAAACAAAACGCTAAAGTATAGCGGATTGCGAAAATGGGATCCGAACAGGCGGCCTATGGCGGTAAACGCGATTGAAAACAGACACTAACGTCGTAGAATTTTTTGCAGTCGCACCCGCTCCCATTGCGTCAGCCACCTACGCAACAGGAACAGTTTTCCCCCCCGCAGCGTCAAGATCCCGCCCCATATCAGCAGCGGCCAGAGGAACCAGTGGCTTTGGGGAGCGGCAAATCTGTTAATGATAAAAAGCGCGAGGTTAACCAGGACGAAAAGAATCATTCCACGCCAGAAGCGCCCCTCTTCCCTCACCTGATTCCGAGCCTCCTGGTTTCGCTGCTCCAGCGACGTGTCCGCTCCTGCGGGCGTTACTCCATTCTCCATCAACGCCGACACCTTAACCTCTAAGGCGGCGGCAATAGCCCCCAAGGTTTCCAGACTTGCGCGTTCGCCATTCTCTATGCGCTGAATTGTCCGAACGCTCAACGAAGACAGCTCCGCCAGGTGTTCCTGCGACCAGGCTCGATTAAGCCGTAATAATTTTACCGGATTCATCTCTTTTCCCGTGATGTGAAAACACGCCAATAAGTTTATCCCCCTGCGCATCCCCCGAAACACGACAGACGCCTGACTGCCCCCCGACAGTGCACGGACAGCCCGCCTGCGGCATAAACGTCAATGTCGTGATTTATAGATAGGCGAGATCGAGAGAGAAAAATCAGCGCTCGAAATAGGGATAGGTAAAGAACAAAAGATGCAGCAGATTTAAAGCGAAATGAAACGCCGTCGATACCCACAGCCGACCACTCCACCACCAGGCCACGCCGTAGATCAATCCGGCCAGCCCGGCGAAAATCATCATCAGCGACCCCGCCTGAAAATGCGCCAGACCAAACAACGTCGCGGTCACAATCAGCGCAGGTAGTGGGCCGGAAAATTGCGTCAGGCGTCTTTGCAGATAGCCGCGAAACAACGCCTCTTCCGCCAGAGAGACGAAAAAGAGATTGGCAAGCACGAATTGGCCTAGCCACGAAGGCCAGTGCAATTCAAAGCGCAAACCGCCAAGAACAACGGCCAGCAGCAAAAGCGCAGGCACCGTCAGCATCAACAGCCCCCACTGCCAATAGGATCTTGATGCAGGCATCATTTTGTAAAACGACAACCCCGGGATTGCCATCCACAGCAGGAATGGCGTTACGGCCTTATCGAGATTGTAATAGAGCGAGAAAGGCGCGCTGTGCGGACCCGCCACAACGTGATCAAGCACTTTGGGGTTGTGAAAACCGGGAACAAGATGCAAAAACAGCAGAATGCAGAGCACGACCAAAAGCCCTTCGCCGCCCACCGCAATCCACGTTCTGTGCCGATAGCGATGCAGCAAATATCCTATCAGCATCGTCACGCAGAGCGTCCCCACGCCAGGCAGTGTGATAACGCCCTGCAGCCAGGCACAAATTAACGTAAATGCCAGCAACACTCCGGCAACGGTGTGATGTACTGTCAACGCGACAAGCGCTATCCCTAACAAATNCTCCATCTTAACTCTCCGTTTATGTATTTTTGCCGTCGCCCCGAGTTGCCCGGCGGGATGTCATCAACGCTTAGACAATACTGCGCCACGCCGTCCACGGTATTACGCCGGACAATGCGTTATGAACCATAGCCATAATTTCCGATGTTTCAGCGTGAAAGGTCGCAAACATTGTCTGTGATTGAGGTGCGGTTTAGGGATGATAGGAAGCAGAGAGGGAAAGCCATCCCTGACCGATATTCCCTAAATAGAAATTTGTGAGCGCCAAAACCTCCAAAGAAGAACGCAAACAGCGCTACCGCCATACGCATAGACAGAGCGCCTTCCTAAATATCATGCCCCTCGTCTTAACATCGTCAAAGAGCCAAGAAAGATATGATTGATAAGATATTTTCAATTTAATCAGGGGAAACCGTGCGAGAGGGAGTCACTCTGCCATGAGCGAATATCACGAGAACGCTCTGTGACAAGTGTTCACCTTGGCCCGTAGGTTTTGATGAATCCGGCGGAGTGATGGGAAAAAATAACCGACTGTTTTAAGGTGATTTTATTAGTTAAGAATAAAAAAAAGCCCTCCATCAAGGAGGGCAAATAGACAGGGATGGTGTCTATGGCAAGGAAAACAGGGTCTATCTTTTACACACAACGTTTCACTATCGATCAACAACTCACGGTACTGCTCAGGGATTCCGAATACGTTGCCCACACCTGACTGACAGGCTCACTTGGGCACGCTGAAATACTTTTCCTGCTGATTCGCGACCGATATTTGCTCGCGAATGACTTCCATATGCTGCTCATGCTTATGGCGCAGCACTTCTTTCTGTTCCGGCGTCAGCAGGCTGTACATCTGATTACGCACCCGGGCCATTTCCACCTGACGTGCAATCTGCGCCTGCGTCATTTTATTGATTTGCGCCCGTACGGCCGCTTCATCGAATTTTTCAGCTATAACCAACTGGTACATCGTTTCAACATCCTGCGCGGAATAAGGAGGCATGTCGTGCCGCNCTTCCTGCATCAAATCACGCATCTGTTGACGTTGCTGCTCCGTCAACTTCACGCCATCGAACATCCGTTGCTGACTGGGAAAGCGTTTCGTGGCAGAGTCATTCTGCGTCAATTCTTCCATCCCGAGCCCCTCGGCGTCGGCTGCCTTAACGATGCTGAAACCCAGCAACAGCAGTGAAGCGAGAGACAACAAGGTGGTGCGCCGCATCAATAACTCCTCTGTAAGTTGTACCGCTCAGCTAATTGATGCGTTCAGTCTAAACACCCCGCTGCAAACATGCGTCAGACGGTGTAAAACTACGTAAAGTCATGGAATAGCGGCAATCTATGGCGTATTTTGCCCGAGGAGGTAGGTAACTCATGAATAAAATCCTGTTGGTTGACGATGATAAAGAGCTGACGTCCTTGTTAAAGGAACTGCTCGAAATGGAAGGATTCAACGTGGTGGTGGCCTATGACGGCGAACAAGCCATGACCGCGTTGGACGATTCAATAGATCTGCTGCTGTTGGATGTCATGATGCCGAAGAAAAACGGCCTTGATACCTTGAAGGAACTGCGTCAACGCCNCCAGACGCCCGTCATTATGTTGACTGCGCGCGGCAGCGAATTGGACCGCGTGCTGGGTCTGGAACTGGGCGCCGATGATTATCTGCCGAAACCGTTTAACGACCGGGAGCTGGTAGCGCGTATCCGCGCGATCCTGCGTCGCTCCAACTGGACGGATCAGCAACAGGTGGGCGAAACGACGGCACCGACGCTGGAAGTGGACGCGCTGCGCCTTAATCCCGGCCGTCAGGAGGCCAGCTTCGACGACAACGTGCTGGATTTGACCGGTACCGAATTTACCTTGCTGTATCTACTGGCCCAGCGACTAGGACAGGTCGTCTCCCGCGAACACCTCAGTCAGGAAGTGCTCGGCAAGCGGCTTACGCCTTTTGACCGCGCCATCGACATGCATATCTCCAATCTGCGGCGCAAATTACCCGACCGCAAAGACGGATTACCCTGGTTTAAAACCCTGCGCGGACGGGGCTATTTGATGGTATCCACTGCATGATAAACAGCCTTACCGCCCGTATTTTCGCCATATTCTGGCTGACGCTAGTCCTGGTGCTAATGCTGGTTCTGATGCTGCCCAAGCTGGACTCCCGCCAACTGACCCCGCTTCTCGAAAGCGAGCAGCGTCAGGGGTTGATGCTAGAACAACACATTGAAGCGGAACTGGCTAACGACCCGGCGAACGACCTGCTCTGGTGGCGTCGGCTGTTCCACGCCATTGAGAAATGGGCGCCGCCCGGCCAACGCCTGCTGTTGGTGACCACCGAAGGGCGCGTCATCGGCTCACAGCGCCAGGAAATGCAGATAGTCCGCAACTTTATCGGCCAGTCCGATAACGCCGACTTCCCACAGAAGAAGAAATACGGTCGCGTTGAGCTACTAGGCCCGTTCTCCGTCAGGGATAGNGAAGACAACTACCTGCTGTATCTGATCCGGCCCGCCAGCAGCCCGCAGTCCGACTTCATCAATCTCCTGTTCGACCGCCCGTTGCTGCTGCTCATCGTCACCATGCTAATCAGTAGTCCGCTGCTGTTGTGGCTCGCCTGGAGCTTGGCGAAACCGGCACGCAAGCTGAAAATCGCGGCCGACGAAGTCGCCCGCGGCAACCTGCGTCAACATCCCGAACTGGAGTCCGGACCGCACGAATTTCGCGCGACCGGCGCCAGCTTCAACCAGATGGTAAGCGCGCTGGAACGAATGGTGACGGTGCAACAACGTTTGCTGTCGGATATCTCTCACGAACTGCGCACCCCGCTGACCCGACTACAGCTATCCAGCGCGCTGCTGCGCCGCAGGCAGGGCGAAAGCAACGAACTGACCCGCATCGAAACCGAAACCCAGCGTCTCGACAGCATGATCGGCGATCTGCTGGTCCTGTCGCGCAATCAGCACAAAAACGAACTGCATCGGGAGCCGCTGAAAGCCGACGAACTGTGGAGCGATGTGCTGGACGATGCCAGCTTTGAAGCCGAGCAGATGGGCAAAACGTTGAATGTTCTGTCGCCGCCCGGCCCGTGGCTGCTGTTCGGCAATCCGTCAGCTCTCGACAGTGCGCTGGAGAACGTGGTCCGCAACGCGCTGCGCTATTCCAGGACGCATATCGAGGTCTCGTTCTCCGTTGACGGTCAGGGCGTCACCATTCTCGTCGGCGACGACGGCCCCGGCGTCAGCCCGGAAGACCGGGAACAGATCTTCCGTCCTTTCTACCGTACCGATGAAGCACGCGATCGCGAATCCGGCGGAACCGGCCTCGGACTGGCGATTGTCGAAACGGCCATCTCGCAGCATCACGGCTGGGTCAAAGCGGACGCCAGTCCTCTCGGCGGACTGCAGTTGACGATCTGGCTACCGCTTTATCACCGCTAACCAGACAACGCCAAAAGCGGAAGAGCGCTCTGCTCTTCCGCCCTGTTCTTGCCCATCGCATTGAGTTTTTTCCGACGTCGGGTAGAGTGTGGACTTCATAGGGTCGCACACTTGGCGGCCAGCAACGCTGCCTTCGGCGCCAGCCGTCATCTGGGCAACGTTCCTGAAATAGCCTGACACCTCACCCACAGGAAAAGGACATGAAAGGATTGGCCCTACTGGCTAGTTTGATTACGACGCTGCTGATTTCTTCCGCTCACGCCTCCGGCGACGGTGTATGCGGCTTCACCGACGCCGACTGCGGTATGCCTGCACTCCCTTACCTATTGCCGGATAACGATACCCGCACCAACCTGATGTTGCTGCAAAGCAGCCGCAACAAGATTGCGCTCCCCATCCCTCAGCCAGCCCCCGATCAAGGACAATCGCGTACCGATCCCTTCACGGCCTATCGCGTGATGGGTCTGGTCGCCACCGAAGCGCCCGACGAGACGCCATCGCCCTCTTCCGATATCGCGGATGCTCAGGTTATACAGGTAGAAAATGCTGAACTACTTCCCAAAGCGGAGCGACTGCGCCTGCCCGCGTCTATGATCGAAAAGCTCAAAACCCTGTCCCCGCAGGACATGGAAGGGCGAGGGATCTCCAACGGCCTCAGCACGCTGGGCGATTTTTTCGATGTTCTGAACAGTGACGCCAACCTGACGGAAGCGCAAAGGATCCTGCTGGCGCAGGGTCGCATCGCGTTGGTCTCAGCAGATTACTCCGCCACCCGCGCCGCGTTGGATAAAGAATCAACGCTCGCCAGCGGCGATGCGGCCGATTTCCGCCACTACCTCAATAGCGCGCAAGTCTTCTACAACGGCGAGTTGGAACAGGCCGACAGCGACTTTCAACAGTTGCTGACCGCCGGACAGCCCTGGGTCGCCGAAACCGCCCGCTATATGCTGATTCGCGTCGCGATCAATCAGGCCACCCAGCACGCGCTGGATGAATACGGCATGTTCGATATCCGCAAAACGGACAAATCGGCCGGACAGCGCGCTGTCGAACGTATCGGCGACTATTTAAAGCACTATCCGCAGGGACTGTATGCCGATTCAGCCCGCGGNCTCTATCGCCGCGCCTACTGGATGAACGGTGACCACATCGCGCTGGCTAATCTCTATTATCAGGCACTGACGTCGGTCAACGACGTGCCTGCCCTGCTTGATATCAGCAACGAAATCGACGACAAGTTGCTGGAAAACAGCGACTTCGTCTCGTCCGACAGCGTACCCTTGCTGGATCTGGTGCAAGACCTCAAACGATTACGGAGTTCAGACGGCTGGATGAATTTACCGGCGCTGACGCAAACAGAGATCGAGCAGCAGCGATCCGGATTCGAACGTGCAGGCATGCGCGCCGAGTTTCTTTATCTGCAAAGTGCTTTTCAGTTCTACCACCTGCGGGACTACGAGGCGGTGCTGCGCACCTTGCCCAAGGCCACCGGCGACGACCTGACGGACACGGTCGCCTATAGCAGTCAGGTGCTGCGCGGGCTGGCGCTGGAGCGATTACAGCGATGGCAGGATGCCGAATCGCACTGGCGTCATCTGCTGACGATGCACACTCTCTACACCCAACAGCAATTCCTCCAACTGGCGCTGGCCCAGACACTGGTCGACAGCGGTCATCCAGAACAGGTGTTTGCTGCGAATAGCCCAGTCAGAAATTTACGCTTCCGTTCCGCCATCCTTAAGGTCAGCGCCGATGCCGNCCTATTGCGCCAACAGACCGGCCCACAGCAGACGCCCGCCGAACGCGCTATTGCATTGGATACGCTGCTGACCAAGCAGCTGACGCACCGGGATTACGCAGGGTATCTGAAGGACAGCGAAAAACTCTCAACCATTCCACCGCTGAAAAGCACTGAAAACATGAGCTGGGATGAGGAAGATCTGACAGCCTTCTCTTGGGACGGCGGCGATACCGAGGAAGGCTACCAATGCCCGAGCCTGCAGGAAACGGTGGTGCGTCTGAACCACAACCCGCAGGACGCACGCGCCGTCAACTGTCTGGGCGAGTTCTTCCTACGTACTGGAAATACCGTGGGTTTCGACTGGGGCGAAAACAATATGCTGAACGATCTGACCGACGCCAAGACGCAATATCAGGGCCAGGAGTACAATCGGCTGGACGGCTATATGGAAGTGATCGCCAACCCGCAGGCGCCGCCGGAAGACAAGAGCTACGCGCTCTACCGCGCGATCTACTGTTACGCACCCAGCGGCTACAACAGCTGCGGCTCTCAAGACATCAGCAAGGCCACTCGCAAAGCCTGGTTCAGACAGCTCAAAACCGAGTTTAAGGGCAGCCAATGGGCCGAGCAGCTCAAATACTACTGGTAGCGCGCGGCTTTTTCTTCGCCAGCCTGCTGTTCGCCGGCGTTGATGCGGGCGCGACGACCGTCAACGCCGCTCACTATAACGCCTTCTGGCTGTGGGCCGCCGTACAACCTCAGCCGGTGCTCCATCAGGCAGAGACGCTGTATCTTCATCAGGGTGAAGTCGCTCTGCGGCGGGGCGACGTGGTCTTCCTGCGCCAGGGACTGCCGGCCAGCAGGCTGACGGTAAAACGTCTGTGGTTATCGTTTCGCGTTTCCACGCTGGACGTCGGCGAACCTCAGTTGGCGCGCATGCTGAACATCGCCCAACGCTGGCGAGCGCTCGGCAATCGGGTGGAAGGGATTCAGATTGATTTCGACGCCGCCAGCCATCATCTCTCCAGCTACGTCGCTTTTTTGCAGCAGTTGAGGCAGCGTCTGCCATCGGACTACCGTCTTAGCGTCACCGGCCTGCTCGACTGGGCCAAAACCGGAGAAGTCGCGCAACTCAATCGACTGAATGATGTGGTGGACGAACTGGTAGTGCAGACTTATCAGGGCCGCAGCACGGTGGACCATTACACCGAGTACCTTCCGGCGCTGCTGTCCTTACGGGTGCCGTTCCGACTGGGGCTGGTGCAACATGGTCGCTGGGACGAGCGCTGGCAGCATCGACTGTCCGCTTCGCCGTATTATCGCGGCAGCGTCGTTTTTCTACTCAACCCCCATCCCGCCAGACATGCTCGGCGGACACGCTAACTTCTGCCGCCGAATCCGTTCTGACGCCAGGCTTCGTAGCTGATAATCGCCACCGAATTGGAGAGATTCAGACTCCGGCAGTTCGGCTCCATCGGGATGCGGATGCGATATTCCGGCGCGATGCCGTTGCGCACGGCGTCCGGCAGTCCGGCCGTTTCCGAACCGAACAACAACACGTCTCCGGGCTGGTAGGCAGGACGATCGTAAGGCTGGCTGCCTTTCGTCGTGCAGGCGAAAATGCGACAGCCGGGCACCGACGCCAAAAAAGCGTCGTAATTCGCATGGCGCTGGACGACGGCCAGATCGTGATAATCCAGTCCGGCCCGACGCAATTTCTTCTCTTCGAAGTCGAAGCCCAGCGGCTCGATGAGATGCAGAGAGCACCGGTTATTCGCCGCGAGCCGGATGATATTGCCGGTATTAGGCGCAATTTGCGGTTCGTAAAGCGCAATATGGAACATTCAGATAACGTCTGTCGTCAAAAAGGTGGCGGCAGTATATCGTATCCCGGCACACCGCCCCAGCCTGCAGGCGACGGCGAAACGATTAACGACTAAACTTAGGCGACAAGCGGCTTTCCCGCGGAGGACGTATGTACCACAACGTGATTCGGACAGTCATGCTCGGCGTTTTACTCTTGCCGATGACCCTGTCGGCAAATGCAGCCCCCTTGCCATCAACCCAGCAACAGCAGTTTGAAAACGGCATCAGCAGCCAGAAGCGGTTGCAGCAGCAGATGCAGCAAGACCAGAAGTTGCAACAGCAGCGCTTGAATCAAAGCATTCAGCAAAACAGCGCCGCCCGGCAGCAACAGCTCAGGCAACAGCAGCAACAAACGCAACAGCGCATGATGCCGTCCACCACGCCTTAACTAAGCAGGGTTAGATTCGCACGCCCATCAGCGTCAGGATGAGCGGCGTGGTCACCGCCGCCAGCAATGTGGATAACAGCAGGCTGGCGGCTACCGGTCCGCCCAGTGCATTGAACTGGCGCGACATCAGATAGATATTCACCCCCACCGCCATTGAACCCAGCAGAACGACGGCTCGCGTCTCCATTTCCGGCAAGCCCAAGGCCACCGCCAGCACCCACACAACCCATGGCTGCACCAGCAGTTTGATGAAGCAGATGGCCGCGCTGATTCGCCAGCCGTCTCGGATTTGATACTCCGCCAACCCCATCCCCAGCGCCACCAGCGACAGCGGAACGGCGCTCTGGCCCAGCATAGTCACCGAACGCTCAGCAATCTCCGGCAACGGTAGGCCGGTAAAGCCGAACAGCGTGCCGGAGAGAATCCCGATAATCAGCGGATTTTTGAGCACGCCCCGCGCGGTGGCGGTGAACCCCTGAAGGGATAGCGAGCCATTGCGGGCCCACTCAACGGAAACGGTGACCAGCGTCCAGAGGATCAGACCATTGAAGATCAGCACCAGCGCCACGGAGGGGATCGCCTCAGGTCCCAGCATCATCGTAGCGATGGGCAGGCCTAGCATGACGTTGTTGGAGAAAATACCGCTCAGCGCAAAGACGGAGCCGGATACGCCGTCCAGCTTGAACACCCGTCGAGCCACCACGCGACCCAGCACAAAAACCACCAGGCAACTGCCGAAAAAAGCGATCAGCAGGCGAGCATCCACCGCGGGCCGGNCGGCGAAATCACACATCATACGGAACAGCATCGCGGGTAGTGCGATGGCGAAAACGAAGCGAGTTAACGCATCAGGCACGACCGTCGGCCAGCGGCCGATACGGATGAGGCCGTATCCCAACGCAATCAGAACGAACAGCGGTAACGACAAATAAATTTGGTGCCAGAGTGAAACGATAAACGCGGACATCGCCCTTCTTCCTTAACGTTCGCGTCATCGCCCCATACGCTGCCTGATAGCGGCAGATTCGCTCCTTACCTTCCTGGCAGAAGCGAGGCTACCGGAGACCAATATCAAGTGCGAATAGGGATGGAAAACGCCGAAATTTAACCGACATGCCATGGCGGATACCGGCTCCGCCGGGCAGGTTTAGTCGGCGATCTCCGCTGCCCCGATCAAATCTATCCGGTCGGTACAGATAGCGTCAACACCCCATCGCAATAAGTCTTCCGCCCGTTCAGGCTGGTTGACGGTATAGACCAGAATCCTCAGTCCGGCC
This sequence comes from Lonsdalea quercina subsp. quercina, assembly GCF_000688655.1. Taxonomy (GTDB): domain Bacteria; phylum Pseudomonadota; class Gammaproteobacteria; order Enterobacterales; family Enterobacteriaceae; genus Lonsdalea; species Lonsdalea quercina. The sequence goes on from NZ_JIBO01000012.1 coordinate 45,427, forward strand.
TGCTTCAACTGCGCCACGCGCGCTTCGTCGAGCAGCACATGATTCAGATGAATCGACACACACGCCAGCCGTTGCGTCAACGTCAGCCAGTCCTCACGCCACGCGTCCAGCAGCAGCCCGCGAGGCAGTTCAGGCGCAGCCTGTTGAGCCGCTTCGAGCGCCTCGACCGAGAAAGAGGACAACAGGGGNGGAACGGCGCGATGTTGCCACAGTTCGCGCGCCGCCAACGCGACGACCCGGCCGGTTTCTTTTTCCTCACCGGTGGNCGGCTTGATTTCAATATTGNCCAGAATATCGTAACGGACGCTGCGCTGCGCCACGTCCGCCAGCGACGGCAGATGCTCGCCGCGGAATGTCCGTCCGAACCAGCTGCCCGCGTCCAGCCGGGACAGTTGCTCCCAGGTCTGTTCGCCGGCAATGCCCCAGCCGTTGGTGGTGCGATCCAGCGTGTCGTCATGCAGCAGGAAAACCTGCCCGTCGCGCGACAGTTTGGCGTCAATCTCAATCATTCGATGCCCGTAACGCGCGCCGGCGTCAATCGCCGCCAGCGTATTTTCCGGCGCCAGTGAACCGCCGCCGCGATGGGCGACATAAGCAGGATAAGGCCAAGAGTGTGTCATCGTTCCATCCGTAATCCGCTCTGCGAATCAAATATATGCCACGACGAGGCCGGCACATGCAGCCAGAGGGTAGCGCCCACGGCCGGACAATATTCGTGCGACAGGCGCACGACGACATTCTGCCCTGCCCNCTGTCCATACGCCAGATTATCCGCACCCAATAATTCCACCGTGTCGACCGTCATCGCCACGGCGTTGTCCGGGCCTTCCGCCAAAAGAATATGTTCCGGCCTGACGCCTAGCGTCACTCCCCGCCCCCGCCACTCGGGTTTTGACGCGGGAAGCGTTAGAGACAGGTCGGGGGACAAGATAAGCCGGNCGCCATCGTCGCCGATCCGGCCCGAGAACAGATTCATGGCGGGNGATCCGATAAAGCTTGCGACGAACAGCGATGCCGGGCGGCGATAGATCTCGGCAGGCGGGCCAATCTGCTCGGCTACGCCTTTGTTCATGACAATCACCCGCTGCGCGAGCGTCATCGCCTCCACCTGATCGTGCGNGACGTACAAGCTGGTGGTCCCCAGCCGCTGATGCAGCTGCCGCAGCTCCAGCCGCATCTGGACTCGCAGCCGGGCATCCAGATTCGATAACGGCTCGTCGAACAGAAACACCGCCGGCTCGCGCACGATGGCTCGCCCCATCGCCACCCGCTGGCGCTGGCCGCCGGACAGCTCACGCGGCTTACGCTCCAGCAACGGCAGCAGTTCCAGAATACGCGCGGCTTCCTCGACCCGTTTGCGGATCTGCTCTTTGCCGAATCCCCGAATCTTCAGCCCGTAGGCCATGTTTTGGTAGACGCTCATGTGCGGATAGAGCGCGTAATTCTGGAACACCATCGCAATGCCGCGATCTTTCGGCTCCCGATCCGTCACCCGCTCGTCGCCGATGTAGATATCGCCGCTGGTAACCTGTTCCAGGCCCGCGACCATGCGCAGTAAGGTCGACTTACCACAGCCCGACGGACCGACCAGCACCACGAATTCCCCATCAGCGACGTCCAGATGGATGGGCTTGACGATCTGCGTTTTGCCGTCGTAGGACTTAGTGACGGCCTGTAATTTTAACGATGTCATAACGTCTTATTTCTCGCTATCAACCAGTCCACGGACAAACCAGCGCTGCATCAGCAGCACCACCAACATCGGCGGCAGCATGGTCAGCAGCATCGCCGCCATCACATGCTCCCAGCGAGTCGGGCTGTCGCTGCTGGCGATCATGCTTTGAATACCCGCCACGGCGGTGCCGAGACGCGCGTCGCTCACAATCAGCAGCGGCCACAGATACTGGTTCCAGCCGTAGATGAAAATAATGACGAACAGAGCCGCCAAATTGGTTTTGGATAACGGCAACACCATATCGAAGAAAAAGCGCATCGGTCCCGCGCCGTCGATACGCGCCGCTTCCATCAGCTCGTTCGGCAAAGTCATGAAGCACTGCCGGAACAAAAAAGTCGCGGTGGCCGAGGCCATCAGCGGCAGCGTCAGCCCGGTGTAGCTGTTCATCATGCCCAGATGAGAAATGACCTCCACCGTCGGGAAGATACGCACCTCCACCGGCAGCATCAGCGTGGTGAAAATCATCCAGAAAAAGACCTGCCGAAGAGGAAAACGGAAATACACCATGGCGTAGGCGGACAGCATCGATACGCTGATTTTCCCCACCGTAATGGCGAGCGCCATGATGAAACTGTTGATCAACAGCCAGCCGAACGGCGCGCTGTTGTTGTTTCCCACCCCGTGCAGCCAGATGGCGTTAAGGTTCTGCCAGAGATGGCTGCCGGGGATGAGCGTCATCGGCGCCCGCGAGGCCTGCGCCTGATCCAGCGTCGCCGTCACCACCGCGACATACAGCGGAAACAGCACCACCAGCAGCGCCACCGCCAACATGACATGGCTGAAAATATCCAGTCCGCGACGATTCTCAATCATTGATAGTTCACCTTACGCTCCACGAAGCGGAACTGGATGACCGTCAGTACGATCACCAACATCATCAGCACCACCGACTGCGCGGCCGAACTGGCGAGATCCAGCCCGGCGAAGCCTTCGCGATACACTTTATAAATCAACGTGGTCGTGGCCTGCACCGGTCCGCCGGCGGTGGCGGCATCTATCACCGGGAAGGTGTCGAAGAACGCATAGACCAGATTGACCACCAGCAGGAAAAAGCTCACCGGCGAGATCAACGGCAGCACCACATTAAAGAAACGCCGAACCGGCCCCGCGCCGTCAATCGCGGCCGCCTCAACCAGCGATCGCGGCACGGATTGCAGCGCCGCCAGGAAAAACAAGAAGTTATAGCTGATCTGTTTCCAGACCGACGCCACCACCACCAACAGCATCGCCTGACCACTGTTCTGGGCGTGGTTCCAGTCATAACCGAGGTGATGCAACCAGTAGGCGATCATGCCGAGACCCGGATTGAACAAGAACATCCACAGCACCGCTGCCACCGCCGGCGCGATGGCATAAGGCAGGATCAGCAACGTCTGGTAAATCCGGCGACCGCACGCCACATGGTTGACCAACGCCGCCAGGAACAGGGAAATCACCAGCCCGAAAACCGTGACCAGCCCGCTGAACCATAGCGTGGTGTAGAACGACTCGAGGTAGTAAGGATCGTGAAACAGCTGGATAAAGTTAGTTAGCCCGGCAAAGCGGCTCGACAGCCCGAATGGGTCGACGTCCTGCACGGAGTACCACAGCGCTTGCCCGGCGGGCCAGAGGAAGAACAGCGCCGTTATCGCCAACTGGGGAAGAACCAACGCATACGGCAGCCAGCTGCGGCCAAAAACGGGACGGGAAGCAGTCATCGGATTATCTCAAGAGGGGCAGGCCGAGTCCTGTCGGCCTGACACTCATTTATCGGGTGGATTGTTCAAAGCGGCGCAGTTGCATGTTCCCCCGCTGTACCGCGGCATCCAGCGCCTGCTGCGGCGTTTTCTTGCCGGTCCAGACGCTCTCCAGCTCTTCGTCCACGATGGTGCGGATTTGCAACATATTGCCGAGACGCAGACCTTTGGTGAACGGCAACGGCGGTTTGTTCAGCATCTGACGGGTGGCGATATCCGCGCCGGGATTCTGATCATAAAAACCCTGCTGACGGGTTAAGTCGTAGGCGGCGGAGGTAATCGGCAGATAGCCGGTTTTCTGATGCCACTCCGCGGCAACCTCCGGCTTCGCCAGGAACTGCATGAACTGCGCCACGCCATGATAGGTAGCTAAATCCTTGCCGTTCATGACCCAGAGGCTGGCTCCACCGATAATGGCGTTTTGGGGGGCATCCTTCACGTCGGCGTCATACGGCATCATGCCGNCGCCGAAGTTGAATTTCGCGTACTGGCGAATGCCCGCCAGCGATCCGGAGGAGGCCGTGATCATGGCGCAATCGCCGTTATAAAATTTCTCCGTCGATTCGTCCTTGCGCCCGTAGTAGGTGAAATCCCCTTTCTTGTGCATGGCCTCCAGCAGGGCGATATGTTTGACCTGAGCGGGCTTGTTGAACTCGAGCACGGCGTCGGCGCCGTCAAATCCGTTGTTTTGACTGGCGAACGGCAGACCATGCCAGGCGCTGAAGTTTTCGAGCTGGATCCATCCCTGCCAGCCGCTGGAGTAGCCGCACTTCATGCCGGCGGCGCGCAGCTTGCCCGTGTACTCCGCCATCTGCTGCCAGGTCTTCGGCGGCTGTTCCGGGTCCAAGCCCGCCTTGTTAAATGCATCTTTGTTGTAATAAAGCACCGGTGTGGAGCTGTTGAACGGCTGAGACAACAGATGGCCGCTTTTGGCGTCGGTGTAATAGCCGGAGACCGTCGGTACGAACACGCTCTCATCGAAAAGCACGCCCGACTGCCGGAATACCTCGTAAACCGGTTTGATGGCTTTGCTGGCCATCATGGTGGCGGTGCCCACCTCATAGACCTGCAGGATCGCAGGCGCGTTGCCGCTACGGTAGGCGGCAATCCCCGCGGCCAGCGTCTGTTCATAGTTGCCCTTGTAGACCGGCACGATCCTGACGTCGTTTTGGTCGTGGTTAAAGCGGTCCGCCAACGAATTGACCGTTTTTCCCAGTTCCCCTTCCATCGCGTGCCAGAACGGAATGTCGGTCACCGCCTGCGCCTGGGAAGTGAGGGTCATCGCCATGACGGCGCTGGCGGCGACGGTGCGGATTGCGTGTATCAACATGCCAGTCTCCTGCAACAATACCGTTCAGCCCCCGGAGGGAGCCATAAATGTGGCTGGTAACATGACATGTGCAGATGACATAAAAATAACTTTTAAATGACAAAAAAATGACAATCCTGAAAGAGGCACATTCAGCATGTATGTGCCGAAACAGACGGTATTAAAAGAGGGAGTCGAGTCACCCACCGCCAACACTGGCTTAACAAAACCACAATGAATATAAGGACTACGAGGATTTGTCGGATAATCGCAAGCATATGATAACGACATAAACCGCTTTGGAAGATTTTTGTCACCTCCCTAACATTACCTCCCTCTTTGCCCGGGTTCTGTTACCAACATGTTTGGAAATTGGTAGTACAGGCTTGTGTAACGCAGCCGATAAAGACCCCCGAGGGTTCCTAAATGGTATGTCGCCATATGGCAGTAAAGGCGATTNCCAATGACATACCGCACTCAGCCCCGCTTTACATTTTTAGACACCCGGACTTCACCATGAAAAATCAGGTGTCCGCCAACCCTAAGGGACATTATGAAATTGCTAAAAAACATGAAGCTCAGCACTATGCTGGGCAGTGGTTTTTCGTTGGTCATCGCAATCGGCTTTATGGTCGCTCTGTTCGGCCTGTTTCAGCTTAAGCAAATCAGCGCCAACGTTCAGACGTTGTCCGAGCTCCGTATTACCCGTCTGCTGCAGTTCCAGGAGTTTAAAGACAACGTCAACATCGTTGCCCGCTCCGTCCGTGATATTGCGCTGCTGAAAGAACGCGACCAAATGCTGAGCCGACAAAAGCAGATCGAAGACATCATCACGGTNAATACAGCCGCCTTGAATGAAGTCAGCCGCTCCGTTTCCTCGAAGGAGATGTCGAATTATGTCAGTCAGCTGGCTCAGGTTCAGCCTGGCTATGTCGCGGCCGTCAGAAAAGCGCTCACATTCGGGCTGGCGAACCGCCAGGAAGAGGCCAGAGACACGATCCTCACAGAGGTGCACAATGAGCAGGATAAAATCTTCAAGGCCGTCGACAACATTCTGAACTTCCAGAAAGAAACCACCATCAGCGATGCCGAACAGTCTGGCCATAAAGCCAACCGATCCGGTGCGGTGATGGTGGCTTTAGCCGTCCTCGTCGCCGTATTAGGCGGCATGACAGCCTGGCTGATTACCCGTCGCATCATCAACCAGNTGGGGGGTGAACCAGCCTACGCCGCTGAAATCGCCGGCGCTATCGCCAAAGGCAACCTTGCCGTCCACGTTCAACTGCGCGAGAAAGATACGACCAGCCTGCTCGCCGCCATGGACGAAATGCGTAACGGATTAAACAATATGGTGAATCAGGTTCGCCAGAGCAGTGAGTCTATTGCTACCGGCTCCAGCCAGATCGCCATGGGCAACNCCGACCTGAGCCAGCGCACGGAAGAGCAGGCGGCGAATCTACAACAGACAGCAGCGTCGATGGAGCAGATCAGCCAGACCGTTAAACAGAATGTCGATACCGTGCGTATGGCGACGGAATTGGCGAAATCCGCCAGCGACACGGCAACCAAAGGCAACACCGTTGTAGGTGACGTCGTTAATACCATGGATGAAATCACCAGCAGCTCGCATAAGATCAGCGACATTATCACCGTCATCGACGGTATCGCGTTCCAGACCAATATTCTGGCGCTGAATGCCGCCGTCGAAGCCGCCCGGGCTGGAGAGCAAGGGCGTGGATTTGCAGTCGTCGCCGGTGAAGTTCGTTCCCTGGCACAGCGCTCGGCTTCTGCGGCCAAAGAGATTAAAGATTTGATTACGGAAAGCGTGGAGAAAGTGGAAACAGGCTCGAAGCTGGTTGGCCATGCGGGCACAACGATGGACGATATTGTCGATCAGGCGCAGCGCGTCGCAGACCTGATTAGCGAAATCGGCGTCACCACCCACGAACAGCAGGATGGGATCACTCAAATCAATGATGCGGTAAACCAGCTCGATCAGGTGACTCAGCAGAACGCCGCGTTGGTCGAAGAGTCCGCCAGCGCCGCAGATAGCCTCAGCTCTCAGGCGTCCAATCTGGTCGAGCTGATGAAGGTATTTAAGGTGGAAGGCGCGAACTCACTGCCAGGCGCCAAAGCGCCCGTTAAAAGACCAGCAATCACGTCACAGCCGAAACCGGCGTTGACGAACGCTGGCGGCAGCGAAGACGACTGGGAACGTTTCTGAACGTCCCCTCGGAACTGCCGCGATGATGCGGCGTTCCGGCGAGTTGCCGCCTGACAGCGGCACGTCGTGCTAGTCCGGCTAATGGCCTGCACGGCATGGCGCGTTGGCGAATCCGCCGGCGACCGCGAATCCTCCCTACAGCCCCGCGCTCACGCGGGGCTTTTTACTTCTGATGGAACTCGCCCTGATTGACAAAGCCCGGCGCAGCCGCGCCACGCCCTCATGCATCTGCTCTTCCGTCGCGGTCGCAAAAGACAAACGCAGCGTAAAACGATCCGCCGCTCGGCGAAGAAGAGGGAAGACAAGAAACAGGCCGGGAAACGCCCGGCNAAGCGTAGTTTAGCCGCCCAGATAGGCGGAACGCACCGCTTCGTTCGCCAGCAGCGCCGCCCCGGTATCTTCCAGCACCACGCGGCCGTTTTCCAGCACATAACCGCGGTCGGCAAGGCGCAACGCCTGATTGGCGTTCTGCTCCACCAGGAAGATGGTCATCCCTGCTTCGCGCAGCTGCTGAATGGTGTCGAAAATCTGCTGGATAACGATGGGGGCTAGTCCGAGCGAGGGTTCATCCAGCAACAGCAGACGCGGCTGACTCATTAACGCCCGACCGATTGCCAGCATTTGCTGTTCGCCGCCGGACATGGTGCCGGAACGCTGAGCGCGACGTTCACGCAGGCGCGGAAACAGCGTATACACCCGTTCGAGACGCGCGTCATACTGCTCGCGCTCGGCGAAAAAGCCGCCCATCGCCAGATTCTCTTCCACCGTCATGCGGGAAAAGACCCGACGGCCTTCGGGCACGATGGCGATGGCTTCACGCATGATCCGCGCCGTCGGCCAGTTGGTAATATCCTTGCCATCGAACACGATGGAGCCGGTAGACGCCCGAGGGTCCCCGCACAGCGTCCCCAGCAGCGTCGTTTTTCCAGCGCCGTTGGCGCCGATCAGGGTGACGATTTCCCCCTGATTGATATGCAGGTCGACCTGATGCAGCGCCTGAATCTTACCGTAGTGCGCCGATACCTGATTTAATGACAACATAACCTTATCCTTCACCCAGATAGGCACGGATCACGTCCGGGTTATTACGAATCTCTGCCGGCGTGCCCTGCGCCAGCGGCGTCCCCTGATTCACCACGTAGATGCGATTTGAAATCCCCATCACCAGCTTCATATCGTGTTCAATGAGCAGCACGGAGACCTGATGGCTATCGCGCAGATCGAGAATCAGGNCGTTCAGCTCATCGGTTTCTTTCGGGTTCAGCCCCGCAGCGGGTTCGTCCAGCATCAGCAGTTCCGGTCGCGTGACCATACAGCGGGCGATCTCCAAGCGGCGCTGCTGACCATACGCCAGATTGCCGGCCTGCCGATTCGCCAGATCCCGCAGCCCCACCCGCGTAAGCCAGGTGACGGCGCGCGCCTGTGCGTCCGCTTCCGCAAGGCGGAAGGCAGGCGTTTTCAGCAGCCCGGCGAAGACGCCGCTTTTCAGATGCTGATGCTGAGCGACCAGCAGGTTTTCAATCACCGTCATCTCGCGGAACAGCCGCACATGTTGGAACGTACGTACGACGCCCATCCGGGCGATCTGCTGTCCTGGCAACGATTCGAGATGCCGATCGCGTAGCAGAATCGTGCCGCCGGTCGGCCGATAAAATCCGGTGAGGCAGTTAAAAATGGTGGTCTTGCCAGCGCCGTTGGGGCCGATCAACGAGACGATTTCACCGGCATGCAGGTCCAGCTCGACATTGTTGACGGCCAACAGACCGCCGAAACGCATCATCAGGCCCCGTACCGATAATAGTGGCTGCGTGCTCATGCCTGTCCTTCCTTATCCTCAACCTTCAGCTTCATCTGCGGTCGTTTCATCGGCAACAGTCCCTGCGGACGCCAGATCATCATCAGCACCATCAGGGCGCCCAGCAACAGCATGCTGTACTCGTTGAGGTCGCGCATTAATTCACGGGAAACCACCAGCAGCACCGCCGCCAGAATCACCGCAAACTGCGACCCCATGCCGCCCAGCACCACGATGGCCAGCACGAAGGCGGACTCGGCGAAGGTAAAGGACTCAGGGCTGATAAATCCCTGACGGGCGGCAAACAGGGTTCCGGCAAAACCGGCGAAGGCGGCGCTGATGGTAAAGGCCGTCAGTTTGATTTTGGTCGGGCTGAGACCCAGCGAACGGCAGGCGATCTCATCCTCGCGCAGCGCTTCCCAGGCGCGGCCCAGCGGCATACGTAGCAGACGGTTGATGATGAACAGCGTCAGCACCACCAGCAGTAGCGCAACCAAATACAGGAAGATGATGCGGTCGCCGGGATCGTAAGCGAGTCCGAAGAAGTTGTGGAACGTATCCCATCCGCCCTCACGCGGCGTGCGGCTGAACTCCAGTCCGAACAGCGTTGGCTTGGGAATTTGGCTGATGCCGTTCGGGCCGCCGGTCCACTCCGTGTTGTTAAGCAGGAGAATACGGACAATCTCGCCGAATCCCAACGTCACGATCGCCAGATAGTCGCCGCGTAGCCTGAGCACTGGGAAACCGAGNAGAAAGCCGGATAGCGCCGCCGTCAGCCCCGCCAGCGGCAGAGACTGCCAGAAGCCAAGCCCGTAGTAGTTGCTCAGTAGCGCGTAGGTGTAGGCGCCGATGGCATAGAAACCGCTGTAGCCCAGGACCAGCAGGCCGGACAACCCCACCACCACGTTCAGACCCAGNCCCAGCATGATATAAATCAGCGTCAGCGTGGCGATGTCGACCGTGCCGCGGGACACGATAAACGGCCAGGCCACCGCAGCGACAATCAGCAGCAGCGCCAGTCCTTTCTGCCGTGGCGTACTGCCGTCAAAACTCGGCAGCACCAGACCCTTACCGGAGANCGTCTGCGCGCCCCGCGCCAGCAGAGGACGCAACAGTTGGAACAGAAAGACCACGACGCAACCTGTAGCAATCCAGTACCAACGCACCTTATCCGCGCCGTGAACCACCAGCTTCGTGCCGTCCAGGCTCAGTTGCATCCCCATCATGAATGAGGCCAACACCAGCAGGATGAAGGCCGAGAAGAAAGCATTAAAGACGTTATGCTGTTTCATACCTTCTCCACCTCCGGGCGACCCAGAATACCGGTGGGCATAACCAGCAGCACGACAATCAATAGGGCGAACGACACTACGTCTTTATATTCGGTACTCAGGTAAGCGGACGTCAGCGCTTCCGCAATGCCCAGAATCAGGCCGCCGATCATCGCGCCGGGAATGCTGCCGATACCGCCCAATACGGCGGCGGTAAACGCCTTCATGCCAGCCATAAAGCCGATATAAGGGTTGATGACGCCGTAGAACTGACCTAACAGAACACCAGCGACAGCGGCCATCGCCGAGCCGATCACGAACGTCAGCGAGATCACCCGGTCCGTGCTGATGCCCAGCAGGCTGGCCATTTTCAGATCTTCAGCGCAGGCGCGGCAGGCGCGGCCCATACGCGAATAGCGGATAAACAGCGTCAGCGCCAGCATGGTCAGGAAGGTGACCACCCAGATGGTCAACTGCATCGTGCTGAGGGTGGCGGCGAAGCCGTTACTTTCACCCAGCGTCCACTGACCGTGGATCAAGCTGGGCAGCGCAACGTCGCGCGACCCCTGAGTCAGGCTGACGTAGTTTTGCAGGAAAATCGACATCCCAATGGCGGAAATCAACGCAATCAGGCGTTTGGAGCTGCGCACCGGTTTGTAGGCCACGCGTTCAATGCTCCAGCCATAGGCGCTGGCAATCACGACCGCCGCGACAAAAGCGACGCTAATCAGCAGCCAGCCAGTGTCGATGCCCATCATCATCAGGGCGGCGATCACGATAAAGGAGACATAGCTACCGATCATATACACTTCGCCGTGGGCGAAGTTAATCATGCCGATAATGCCGTAAACCATGGTGTAACCAATGGCGATCAGCGCATAGGTGCTGCCCAACGTCAGGCCGTTGAACAGTTGCTGAAAGAAATAGAGGAATTGCTCGGACATACCTTAAGCCTTTGACATTGCCCCGCCGTCGGCAGACGGAAGGACAACGGTATTCAGGGAGTAATACGAATCCAGTCAATCACTTCACGGAGGAGGAAGTACCGTCTGCGTGCCACTCAAATACACCAAACTCAAACCCTTTCAGGTCACCTTTTTCGTCCCAGCTCAGCGGACCCATCACCGTTTCAACCGGCGTGGCCTTCAGATCGGCGGCCAGTTTGGCAGGCTCCATGCTGCCCGAACGCTGCATGGCGGTGGTCAGAGACTGCAACGCGGCATAGGNCGTCCACACGAACGGACCTGACGGGTCGAGGTTTTTCGCCTTCAGCGACGCCACGACGGCTTGGTTCGCCGGCNCCTGATCGTAGCGTTTCGGCAGAGTCACCAGCATACCTTCAGAGGCGTCGCCCGCGATGTTGGACAGGGACGAGTTACCCACGCCTTCCGGTCCCATGAACTTAGCTTTCAGGCCAGCCTGACGCGCCTGCCGCAGTATCTGTCCCATCTCCGGGTAGTAGCCGCCGAAGTAAACGAAGTCGACGTTCTCTTTCTTAAGACGCGCCACCAGCGTAGAGAAGTCTTTGTCTCCGGCGGTCACACCTTCAAACAGGACGACGTTGCCGTTGCCCTTTTTCAGGTTGTCCTGAACGGCGCGCGCCAGACCTTCGCCATACTGCTGTTTGTCATGCACGACAGCGATACGCTGCGGCTTCACGGTTTCAAGAATGTATTTGGCGGCGGTCGGCCCCTGATCGGAGTCCAGCCCGGTGGTACGCAGGATCAGCTCATAGCCGCGAGTTGTCAGGTTGGCGTTAGTGGCGGCCGGCGTAATCATGATCACGCCTTCATCTTCGTAGATATCCGACGCGGGCTGGGTGGAGGAAGAGCATAGATGACCGATGACATAGCGGATACCATCATTAATCACTTTGTTGGCGACGGCGACCGCCTGTTTTGGATCGCAGGCGTCATCATATTCCACGCCGACCAGCTGATTGCCGTTGACGCCGCCCTTAGCGTTGATATCCGCAATAGCCTGACGGGCGCCGTTAAACTCCATATCGCCGTACTGCGCGACCGGGCCGGACATGGCCCCAACGACGGCCACCTTGATATCGGCGGCGTTAACAGCGTGACCCAGCGTCATCGCCATACATCCCATCAGTAGCAGTGTGCCTGTGCTTAATTTCATCCCGTTTACCCCATTCTAATTTTCATTTATTGCGATAATTTTCGGCGCCAACCGTGACTACTCACGCTTTTTTTATAAGTAATAACAAGTTAGGCTTAATATTTAGCAACAGTTAGCAATAAGATTTTATTTTTCATGCCATTAAACAGGAGTTTTATGCTACATAGCAACTTGCACGCACAGTAAGTCACGGTGTAAACAGCATAAAATTTTAGTCTTAACCCCCAGGGTTTGCTTCATATCTAGTCAGTTATGCTAACCGACATATAGAAAGGTAATTAATAACTCGAAAAATGACCAAAGTGAAAAACATCGCCCTGTAAACTGTACATAAAAAATTACACCAGCTTTCTGACGACGACTCACTACAATCCTCTTCGCCATCAATCGGAGCACCTCGCATGAAACTGACCGTGGAATGCCTCACTTCTTTTACCGACCAGGACAAGCTGGACTTAACCCCGCTGTGGCCGCATCAAAACTTTACTCAGTTGGCCCATAGCCTGACTCCCGATCACCAGCTGTTCGCGGCACGCTTCAACGATCGCCTGCTAGGGGCTGTGATTGTTGAAATTAAAGAGGACAGCGCCAAACTCTGCGACCTGCAAGTAAGGGACGTTACGCGTCGGCGAGGAGTGGGGAAATATCTCGTGGGAGAAGTGCTGCGAGCGCTGCCGCATATCAGGGAGTGGTGGCTGGATGCAGCCGACCATGCCATGGTCAGCGAAAGTGTGATGGACGCGTTTATGCGTTCCTGCGGGTTTGATCCGGTATCCGGCGGCTGGAAATACAGCCGGCCATAAAGCAGACCGCGCCGTTTCTCTCTGCGTTGTTTTCGTCCGAAAACAGCAACGGCCGGGGCAAGCCCGGCCGTTGATTTCGGCAGTATTCCATTATTGACCGCGTTAGGCTTCTATCGCCGTACGCAGCTTTTTCATGGCGTTCTTTTCCAACTGACGTACGCGTTCAGCGGATACGCCATAGCGATCGGCCAGTTCCTGCAGAGTAGACTTATTATCGTCGTCCAGCCAACGGGCGCGGATGATGTGCTGGCTACGCTCGTCCAGACCTTCCATCGCATGAGCCAGTTTATCGGCCGCATGGCTTTCCCAGTTGTCTTCCTCAATGCCATCGGCAAAGTCAGACGTTTTGTCCTGCAGGTACAGCATAGGGGCCATGCCGTGCCCCAACTGCGCATCATCATCGGGCGTCGGATCAAAAGTCATGTCCTGCGCCGCCATGCGGGATTCCATCTCAAGTACGTCTTTACTGGTGACGCCCAGTTCACGCGCGACCAGCTCAACTTCGTCCTGATTAAACCAGCCCAGACGCTGCTTGGTTTTACGCAGGTTAAAAAACAGTTTGCGCTGAGCCTTGGTCGTGGCCACTTTGACGATTCGCCAGTTGCGGAGCACGTATTCGTGGATTTCCGCCTTGATCCAGTGGACAGCAAAAGAGACCAGGCGCACGCCGACGTCAGGGTTGAACCGACGCACGGCCTTCATGAGGCCGATGTTGCCTTCCTGAATCAAATCCGCCTGCGGCAGACCATAGCCGGAGTAGTTGCGGGCTACGTGAACGACAAAGCGCAGGTGTGACAGGATCAGCTGCTTGGCAGCCTCCAGGTCTCCCTCGAAATGCAGCCGTTCAGCCAGCGCCCGCTCTTCCTCCGCCGTCAGCATCGGATAGGCATTGGCGGCACGAATATACCCTTCCAGACTGCCCTGGGGAACTAAGGTGAAAGTTTGCATATCTTTGGTCATTCAACCCTCTCATGGTTTGTTGTATGTCGTCGAACATTACGAACAATGTCTAACCCACATCAACGTTCAAATCTAGAATTCGCTCACTATTAGAGCGTGATTTACCTCACAAGTTCACACAATTTTATCCATCTTTTTTTACATATCAAGATGGCAGCGCAACAAGATAAATCAGGAATAAAATGCGTTTTCGGGAGGGATTTTTTCATACTCTTCCCTTGACTATTTCATCCTTTTTGCAAGGAAAGAGTATATCAGAAAACCCTTACTCCGGTGTAAAGCGGCGTAAATGTTGGACCGTCGCCAGCCACGCAGCCAGCCAGCCGATCATCGCGGCAACCAACAGCAACAGCAGTCCTTCATCCCAGCCCATCCCTTTCACCGCGAATGTCGTCCCGAAGACGGCGGCAACCTGCGCCGTCGCCGCGGAGAGCTTCCACACCAATGCCTGAGACAGGATCAGCGACAGCACGGCGCCGCACAGGCCCAGCATCGCCCCACCGTTCAGGAACGGCCGCAGTATGAAGCCGTCGGTCGCACCAATCAGCTTCATGACGTTGATAGTATCTCTACGGCTGAAAATGCTTAGACGGATGCTGTTACCGATCACCAGGAAAACCGCCACGATCATCAGCACGCCAATCGTGAAGGCGATTTGACCGACTAATCCGGTCATTGCCACCAGACGCGAATACCAGCTGTCGTCCATTCGCACTTCATCGACACCCTCAATGGACGAGATACGATCCCGCAGCGAGGNCATGGTCTCCGCGCTCTGGAATGTCATTTTGGGCGTCACAATCGCTACTGCCGGCAGCGGATTTTCTTCCAGCATATCCAACGCGCCGCCGAAGCCGGACCAGTTGCGAAACTCGCCCATCGCCTCATTGCGCGACAGATAGTTGNCCTTGTCGACCCCGTCCGTCGACTGAATTTTGGCGATGACGCCCTCGGCCGCCTTGTCGTCCAGCGCCTTATCCAGATAGATCGTCAACTGCGGGGTGGGATACCACTGCGTCGCCGCCTGGCTGACGTTTTTCCACACCAGATAACAGATGCTCGGCAGCGTCAGGGAGATGGCGATGACCATGATGGTCAGCAGCGTCGCCAGCGGCTGACGCAGCATATCCCGCAGCGTGTTCCCCCAGGCGTAGCGCCATTGTTCCTGCCAGCCGCCCTTGAGCGCACGGGCCTTGCTGACGGGGCGTTTCTGTTTCTCTTTTCTGCGGACCTGATGATTAGCCATTGACGTTATCTCCCAGCATATGACCTTGAGACAGCGTCAAAACCCGGTAACGGCGGCTGGCGATCAGCCCCGTATCATGGGTTGCCATCAGCACCGTGACGCCCACACGGTTAAACTCTTCAAACAGGCGCAGGATGTCTTCGGACAATTCGTCGTCGAGGTTGCCGGTCGGTTCATCGGCCAACAGCACCACGGGTTTGTTCACCACCGCACGGGCAATGCCCACCCGCTGCTGTTCCCCACCGGAGAGCTGAATAGGATAGCTGCGCGCTTTGTCCAGCAGCCCCACCTTATCCAACGCCGCCGACACGCGACGGCGGATGTCTTCCATCGACGCACCGGCGATGATGAGCGGCATCGCCACGTTTTCATACACGGAGCGGTCCATCAGCAGATGGTGATCCTGGAAAATCATGCCGACCTGACGACGCAGGAACGGGATCTCGCTTTTCTTCAAGCGGCTGATGTCATGACCGCCGAACAGAATCTGTCCCGCGCTCGGCCGTTCTATCCCGCAAATCAACTTCAGTAAGGTGCTCTTTCCGGCGCCGGAGTGGCCGGNCAGAAAAACCATCTCCGCGGGTCGGACGTGAAAATCAACGCCTTGCAACGCCTGGCGACCGCCGCGATACGCCTTACTGACCTGCTCGAAACGAATCATCCGTATTAGTCCTCACGGGCAAAAAGTGCCTCTATAAAATCGTCAGCCTTGAATGGCCTTAAATCTTCGATGCGCTCACCTACCCCGATATAGCGGATAGGAATACCGAACTGATCGGCGATGGCGAAGATCACGCCGCCTTTTGCCGTCCCGTCCAGCTTGGTGAGGGCGATACCGCTCAGCCCGACCGCCTCGTTAAACAGTTTAGCCTGACTTACCGCATTCTGGCCGGTGCTGGCGTCTAGCGTCAGCATCACCTCATGCGGCGCCTGATCGTCCAGTTTCTTCATCACCCGGACAATTTTTTTCAGTTCTTCCATCAGGTGGGATTTGTTCTGCAGACGGCCCGCCGTATCGGCAATCAGTACATCCNCGCCGCGCGCTTTCGCCGCCTGAATGGCGTCAAAGATAACGGAAGCGGAGTCCGCCCCGGTATGCTGTGCCACGACCGGCACGTTGTTACGCTCACCCCAGACCTGCAGTTGCTCCACCGCCGCCGCGCGGAAGGTATCTCCCGCGGCCAGCATCACCGACTTGCCCTGAGCCTGATATTGGCGGGCCATTTTGCCGATGGTGGTGGTTTTACCCACGCCGTTCACGCCGACCATCAGAATGACGAACGGCGTTTTGCCTTCAATGTTCAGCGGCTCATCCACTTTTTCCAGGATGGCGGCCATCTCTTCTTTCAACAGCGCCATCAGCGCTTCCGCGTCTTTCAACTGTTTGCGGCTGGCGTGTTCCGTCAGACTGCCGATGATCTTGCGGGTGGTGTCCATTCCCACATCAGCAACCAACAGTTGCTCTTCCAATTCTTCAAACAGATCGTCGTCAATTTTCTTACCGCGAAACAATGAGACAAATCCAGAACCCAAATTCTGCCGGGTTTTCACCAGACTGCGCTTGAGACGGCTAAAGAAACCCTCTTTGGTGGGACGTTCCTGCTCCTGGATCGGCGCAGGCGTTAACGCCGTTTCGTCAATGGTCTCCGCAGACTCGTCCACCAGTGATGGAGTCCGCATGGCCGCTTCGGCGGCTTCAGGGGCTTCTTCCGATTGGGCTTGGAACGCGATCTCTTCCGGAGAGGCCCCCGGCGCCAGACTTTCCAGCTCGTCAATCTCCTGCAACGCCGCCTGGCGATCCGAAGCAGCGTCCTCCGGCGTGTCTTCCACATCTTGACGCGCTTCTTCCAGAGCCTCTTCCTGCAACAGGACGTCTTCCAGCGATGCGGTTTGCACCGAGCTATCCAGTGCTTCGAACGCTTGCGGCGCCGCTTCCTGAGCGGTGGCGGTGACCGGCTCGTTAACAGGTTTGTCGACGACAGCCGGCTCTTCCGGCATCTCCCCCAACGGGGCTTCCAGCCCGGCCTCGGCGGCCTCTTCACGCTCAACGGGCGCTGGCGCGTCATCATCCGGGTTTAACGGCTGGCGTTCAGCCTCTTGCGGCGCCGGGGCTTCAGTAGATACGAGCTGCGCATCCGGATCCGAGTGCGCCATCTCGCCTGATTCCGGTGGGGTCTGCGGTTGCTCAGTCTTTGCTTCTTCCTGACGTCCTAATCCCAGCCAGGAAAAAAATCCGCGCTTCTTCTTTTTAGCCATCTTGTAATTGCGCTCCTCGCCATCCAGTTCAGATGATGAATAATCTATGAAGTCGATAAAGAGCAGAGTTTAACACTTTCCCGACCGCAGCAACACGCGGCGTACGGCCCTGAACGCAGACAATCTGCGTAACCAAGTGTTTCAATATTCAAGGAGAAAAACGACGTGTGGCGCAAGTGGCTATGCCGTTCAACACGCAACTATCTTTGCCTTTCCTCGATTGGCCCTGCCCCGTTAGAATAGCGCTACTTTCAACCCTATACGGTTGCACCCGGTAACGAACCTCAGTGAATGGCAGGCTATGGCAAAACAACACGCGACATCCGCACCCGGACAAATTCGAATCATCGGCGGCCAATGGCGCGGAAGAAAACTTCCCGTTCCGCACAGCCCCGGCCTGCGCCCCACTACCGATCGCGTGAGGGAAACACTCTTTAATTGGCTGGCGCCGGTCATCCAGCAGGCTCGCTGTCTGGACTGCTTTGCAGGCAGCGGCGCATTAGCGCTGGAAGCACTGTCGCGGTATGCCGCTCACGCCACGCTGCTGGAGGCTGAACGCGGCATTGCTCGTCAGCTCAGCCAAAATCTCTCGCTGCTGCGGGCGGAAAACGCCAGCGTGATCCATACTGATGCGCTGCAGTGGCTGGCTCAGCCAGGAGAGGCCTTTGACGTGGTCTTTCTCGATCCACCGTTTCGACAGGGATTGTTGGACAACACGGTCAACCTGCTGGAAACACAAGGTTGGCTGGCGGATGACGCCTGGATCTATATTGAAACAGAGGCGGAAAACCGCACCCTGAACCTTCCGGCCAACTGGCAGCTGCACCGCGAAAAAGTCGCAGGCCAGGTCGCCTACCGGCTTTACGCGCGCGGCTGACAGACCGGCAACCTCAGAGGACATTATGGTTATTTGGATTAATCTCGGACGATTAGTGATGCTGGGCGTGTGGGCCTTTCTGATCATGAACCTGATTCAGCCCTTTCCGCGGCCGTTGAATATCTTCATGACGGTGGCGATGGTGTTCATGATACTGATGCACGGCATGCAATATCTGCTGCTGAAGGCCAGTCAGCCGAAGGACGCCCCGCCCATCAGCGGGATGACGCAACTGAAGATCTTCCTGTTCGGGGTATTCGAGCTGATGGCGTGGCAGCGTAATCAGCCGCAGGACAGCAAGCGGAACATGCGCTAGGCGCAGGGCATCCGCTCATACGATGCGGATGCCTTGGAACAAAAATTAGGGCTTCTTGCCGGGCAGATAAGGGAAATGGGTCACATTGTCGCCGAGTTCGGCAATCCGTGAGCTGCCGCGCTCCCGCTCCTTCACCGAATCGATGCGAATCACCGCCTGCAGCGGAATATAGCTGCGGNCGACACCGGCAAATTCGGTCTTCAGCTTTTCTGTACTCGGATCGACCAGCAGCTCCGACGGGCTTTCAAACACAAAGTCCGCGATTTCGATGAAGCCAAACAGCGCGCTCTGCACCAACTCTCGCACATAAAGCTGATAATTTTTGCCATTGTTCATAAATTGAATGCGGTAGAGTGCGGATTCATTACTCATTCAACAACATTCTCCTTCTTGAGCGATTAATCAAGACTACTGCCACCTATCCGGCGCTACCTTAGCATGATGCCTCTATAATACCCGCATCCGCCATCCTGCGTTGTCCGGCTGAGGGTCGATCACCTACACTGAAAGAACAATCATTGTGCAGATGCATACCAGAAGCCGAATTTCGCCCCGTCGCGCCCCTGCTGCTGGCCGTCTGAATTTCCCACCTTTGAGGACGTTCTATGCTTTGGTCATTTATTGCCGTTCTTTTTTCCGGCTGGCTTTACGTCGACGCCAGCTATCGTGGTCCCACCTGGCAACGCTGGCTGTTCAAGCCTCTTACCTTACTCTTGCTGATCGCGCTGGCCTGGCAGGCGCCGATGCTGAACGTCCCGGCCTACCTGATTGTTCTGGGTCTGCTGGCGACCATCGCCGGCGATACCCTATTGCTGCTGCCCGCGCAGCGAATGTTGTACGCCATCGGCGCTTACTTCGCGGCGCACCTGCTCTACACCATCAGTTTCCTGTCCACCCAGATGACGCTGAATTTGTTCTGGCCACTGCCACTGCTGCTCGCCATCGTGTCGGCGCTGCTGGTCGCGATGCTGTGGACCCGACTGGATACGCTGCGTCTGCCGGTCTGCGCATTCATCGCCATGACCGCCGTCATGGNGTGGGTTGCGGGCGGTCCCTACTTTGCAGCGAGCACCGACGACAACCTGTCGCTGCTGGTCGGTGCGGCCCTGCTCTTCATCGGGCATGCGTCCTGGCTGATTTATCACTTCCGCTTTAAATTCCCGGCGCATCAAGTGATTTTGGCCATCTGCTATTTCGGAGGCCATTTCCTGATCGTTCGTTCTATTTATGGCTGAGCACGAAGCGGGGAGACGCGGGTTATTTGCCCGCTTTGCGCAGGAGATAACGGTAGGGCAATGCTTCCGTCGCCTGACCCAACAGCTCGTGCTCCATAAATAGGCAGAATCCAGGGATATCACGCGTCGTCGCGGGGTCATCCGCAATAATCAGCAGCGTCTCTCCCGCAGCCATGTCACGCACCGTCTTGCGCACCAGCATCACGGGTTCCGGGCAGCGCAGTCCCAGCACGTCAAGAGTGCGGTCGGCCTGAGCAAAAGTATCGGTCATAGCGAGTCTCAAAAGGGATTATCGTTGGATAGCGGCCTTAGTTTACGCTGCGAATATCAGGGTGCAAGCCGCGTTACCCCCCCATGTTCAAAGAAAACAGAAATAGGTATGATGCCGTTTTATTGACGTCCGCGCGAAGCAGGACGTTATCACTGGGTTCCCTCACCCCATAAACCAAAAAGGNCGCAACATGTTTGGATTTACGCCGCAGCAGCGGCTGACAGCATTGTGCTGGCTTACGCTATTCCACATTCTGATCATCACCTCCAGTAACTACTTAGTGCAGCTCCCCGTTTCCGTGTTCGGTTTTCACACCACCTGGGGCGCCTTCACTTTCCCATTTATTTTTCTGGCGACGGACCTGACGGTGCGGATTTTCGGCGCGCCACTGGCGCGACGCATTATTCTGCTGGTAATGATCCCGGCATTGGCGATCTCCTATCTGGTCTCCGCGCTGTTTTACGACGGCACCTGGCAGGGCTTTGCCTCACTGAGTCAGGTCAATATCGTGGTCGCCCGCATCGCCTGCGCTAGCTTTATGGCTTACGTGCTGGGACAAATTTTGGACGTACACGTCTTTAATCGCCTGCGACAGCTCAGCGCCTGGTGGGTCGCGCCCTCGGCCTCCACGGTGCTGGGCAACCTCTGCGACACGTTGGCATTCTTCTTTATCGCGTTCTATCGCAGCCCGGACCCGTTTATGTCCGCTCACTGGGTCGAAATCGCGCTGGTGGATTACACCTTCAAGATCCTGATTTGCGGGATACTATTCCTGCCGATGTACGGNATCATGCTAAACATGCTACTGAAGCGTTTGAGCGGCAGGACGCCGCAGACGGCATAACACCAGATTGCCCCGAAAGGGGCCGACAGACAGGCTTTGTGACAACAAAACGCTTGTTTTTACTGCCTGAATCGGTTCGCATAGCAGCATTATGTTTTCTGGTTAAGGAAAGAGCTGCTATGTCGAAAGTTGTAAAATTTATCGGAATCGGCTTGCTGGCCGCCACGCTGGCCGCCTGCGATGGCAAAAACGATGAGACGTCTTCCGCCACGGATGCGGCCGCACAGGCTCAGAGTAGCCAGACGATCTCTTTGCTCTCCGGCAAACTGACGTTCACACTGCCCGCAGACCTGAGGGACCAGAGCGGAAAACTGGGCAACCAGGCCAATAACATGCACGTGTACGCCAACAAAAGCGGACAAAAAGCGGTCATCGTTATCTTGGGCGACAGCACCACTGAAGATCTGCCGGTGCTGAGCCAGCGTCTGGAAGACCAGCAGCGTACCCGCGACGCCAATCTGCAGGTCGTCACCAATAAAACCATTGATGTCGACGGCCACAAGCTGCAGCAATTAGACAGCATCATCTCCAGTAGCGGTCAGAAAGCTTACTCCTCCGTCGTCCTGGGCATCGTCGGCGACCATTTGATGACGCTGCAAATCACACTCCCCGCAGAAAATCAGCAGCAGGCGCAAACCGAGGCGGAAAATATTCTCCGCACGCTGAAACTGAGCTGATATTTACCGTTCAGGGCGTTAACGAGGNCCTGAACGGCCTTTGCAACCACGACCATGACGCCCTATTTGCCCGTCTATTCCTGACGGAAGCCCGCGTAGAACTGTTATTGAGAGTATCTCGGTTATAATCAATCGGATGGATAACTGCGCGTAAGAGGTTTTATTACATGTCCGTAACACCTAAACGGCCCCCTGACAATACACCGGCCCCTATCCCTTCCAAAGAGGACGCAGCGTCCCCGGCGGAGAAAAACCCTATCGCCCGGCTGACCCGCTGGAGCAAATGGATTCAGTCTCTGCCTTACGTCGCGCACTTTATTCGCGCCGTCGAACGGTTCAATGACCGCATGGGCAGCCAGTTCGGGGCCGCCATCACCTACTTCTCCTTTCTGTCGCTGATCCCCATTCTGATGGTCTCTTTCGCCACGGTCGGGTTCGTGTTGGCTTCAAATCCCGATTTGCTCACGGAGCTGATCAGCCGCATCGTCAATAGCATCAGCGATCCTAACCTCGCTAATACGCTGAAAAATACGGTAAATACGGCGATACAGCAGCGTACCACCGTGGGTTTGACCGGTTTGCTGATCGCGCTGTACTCCGGGGTGAATTGGATAGGTAACCTGAGAAACGCCATCCGCGCGCAGTTCCGCGCAAAGTGGGAACGCAATCCGCACGATGAAGAGAAAATCTATTTTCAATACCTGTGGGATTTTCTGTCGCTGCTGGGACTATTGATCGCCTTGGCGTTCACGTTATTCCTGACTTCCGTCGCCGGGACCGCGCAAAACAGAATTGTCATCGCGCTGGGACTGGAGGGGATCGAGTGGTTGCGGCCCGCCATGACGCTGATCGCGCTGTCGATTTCAATCTTCGCCAACTATTTGTTATTTCTGTGGATATTAGGCGTTCTTCCCCGACGGAAACCCAATCGTAAGGCGCTGTTACGCGGAACCTTGCTGGCCGCGGTCGGTTTCGAAATCTTGAAATTTATTATGACCGTCGTGCTGCCCAAACTGGCGTCTTCGCCTTCTGGCGCAGCCTTTGGCTCGGTGATCGGCCTGATGACCTTTTTCTACTTCTTCGCCCAGCTGACGCTCTTTTGCGCCGCGTGGATCGCCACCGCTAAACCCAGACATCATCATATATCCGAGGACACAGCCGAACCGCCGGTTGCGGCTTCCTAACAGTCGGCGGCTCGGCCGCCGTTTACGTTACCCCGACAGGAGAAATGTATGCCGGTTGTTACCGTTCGCATCCTCAAAGAGGACACCACCGCCGAGCAAAAGGCGCAGGTCATTAATGGCATCACGCAGGNGCTGGAGACAGCGCTGGGAAAGGACCCGGCCAAAATCATCGTGATGATTGATGAGGTCGAGCCAGAGAACATGGGCGTCGGCGGACAGAGCATCATCGAACGGCGCAAGTCGTCCTGACCCCGCGGGAACCGGCGGTGACACGCCGGACGCCAATCCCTTCTGATGACAGACCGCGCTGCGGTCTGTGTTTCCCCCCTCGATCGAGTGATGATAAATAACGCCGGGGCGACAACCCCCTAAAAGCGGCGCGTGCCTGCCTCCGGCTCACTCAACCTACGGCGAAGCGGGCGCCGTTTCATCCGCCGCAGGCGCGACGCTCTCCGCCGGTTTCATCAACTCGTTATACCTATCTTGCAACTCTTTCAGGTTGGCCTCGGGTTCGCCCGGCGGCTGTTGCAGCACTAGCGTCGCATTTTGCGCCAGTTGCAGGCGCAGCGCCTGATTGAGGGATCCCAGCGTCACCGCGGAGAGGTAATGTTTACGCAGCTGCTGATACTGTTCCGGCGCGATATCCACCACGCCGCTTCGCTGCGAGCGCAGCCGCTGCTCCATCAAAATCTGCGTGCCGGTGCGGGCATAGGTGGCGAAAAGCTTGTCCAGCTCTTCGTTTTTACGCGCCACCAGCGCATCAAATTCCGCCTGTGTCAGG
This sequence comes from Lonsdalea quercina subsp. quercina, assembly GCF_000688655.1. Lineage (GTDB taxonomy): Bacteria > Pseudomonadota > Gammaproteobacteria > Enterobacterales > Enterobacteriaceae > Lonsdalea > Lonsdalea quercina. The sequence continues at coordinate 69,083 of NZ_JIBO01000012.1, forward strand.
CCATCATCCTGCAAGGCGCTGAGCGCTTTGCCCACCAGCGTCACGCCCTCGACCAGCTGTTCGCCGTTCAGGTTGTCCATATGTAGAGAGCACTGCGCGCGTCCATATAAGACATTGCAGTCGAAACGCAATTTGGCCTCTTTCAGCGCGCTTCTCTCCAGCGCCTGCTCTACGCGCTGGAACATCGCCTCCCGCGCCAGATCGCGCTGCCAATAGCGCGCGAGCGCGTTTGAATCCCGAATCGGCTGCCAGACCGTATCCCAGACCAGCGCGATGGAGTCCGGTCTGCCCGTAACGCCGATCAGTCGGGCCGGTTCCACAGGCAACGCAGACAATACCGGCAGCGGCGCCGGCGTCGCGCGTTTGCCCTCCAACGGCGAAAAAACCTTCCTGATCTGCTCGACGATGGCGCGGGAGTCGACGTTCCCCACGACATACAGCGTCATCGCATCCGGGGTATACCACGCTTTGTAGAAGGCCAGCAATGGTTCAGCCGTGAGCGGCGTTTTGACCGGCTGCCCCGGATTGTGCGCCAACAGAATGGAGTTTTGAAGGCGGTAGCGCCAGACGGGATCGTGCGGATTCGGCGGCAACGTGGCGNCGCCGTCTCCCTTTTGCAGTGTCGTACCGATGATTTGGTCGTCGATTGACAGACCACCTGCGGTTTCCGCCAGCCAACTCAGCGCGTCTTTCAACAGCTCCGGTCGATTATTCGGCAGGCTCAAATTATAGGAGGTGAAGTCGTAGGAGACGACGACTGGCGACGGCCGATCATCGTTGGGAGAAGATGCCCATAATGCCGCCAGTTGGCCCGGCGTAAACGATGCATTAGGCATCATCGCCAGGCGGGGAATGACGTGAGAAAATCCAGTTTGCTGTGTGTTTTCGCTCAACGATCCCGTATTCACCACCAGACGGAGTTCGAGGTGGTCGTTGGGACGCTGAGGGGTGGTCAGAAGCTGCCAGCTAAAGCCGTTATCCAGCTTACCCTGCTGCCAGGCGGGATCGGGCTGTAGCTCTTCCGCCAGTGCAAAACGGCCGAAAACCGCCAGTAAAACGCCACCGAATAAAAGGCTGACTTTGGTTCCCTGCATGTGAACCCCTGCTTTTTCATCACTCTCTGAAGACGTGCATTTTATGGATTACGGTGACGGTTTTGCGGTCACCACACGGTGTACTCACCTCTCAAAAAACAGAGGCGCAGTGTACCATTCGCTTGGACCGCGCGCTTTCGTCGATGTCACTTAGTCAGGCGAAATATACCGAAAAAAGTGGAAAATGCTGAATTTGGACTCATCCGATAAACAGCGGCCCACAGCGTTGATATTCGCTGTGGGCCGTTGGCGGAAAGGCGGGAACGTCAGGAAACAGGCGGGGAAGAGGGCGCCGGTTTAGAGGGTTTGTTGTTATCCAGCGCCTCATTCAGCTGCTTTTCATCCAACTGGCCGACCCACTTGGCGACGAAGATTGTCGCGACGCCGTTACCGACAAGATTAGTCAGCGCGCGGGCTTCCGACATAAAGCGGTCGATCCCAAGAATCAGCGCCAACCCGGCAAGCGGCAGATGGCCTACGGCGGAGATGGTGGCGGCCAGCACGATGAATCCGCTGCCGGTGACGCCCGCCGCCCCTTTCGAGGACAACAGCAACACCACCAGCAACGTGATCTGATGCCAGATATCCATGTGGCTGTTGGTAGCCTGCGCAATAAACACCGCCGCCATCGTCAGGTAGATGGAGGTGCCGTCGAGATTGAAGGAATATCCGGTCGGGATCACCAGCCCCACGACCGACTTCTTACAGCCCGCCTTCTCCATTTTCTCCAGCATGCGTGGGAGGACCGACTCGGAGGAAGACGTCCCCAGAACAATCAGCAGTGATTCCTTAATGTACCGAATGAACTTGAAGATGCTGAAGCCGGTGGCGCGGGCAATGGATCCCAGCACCAGAATCACGAACAGCAGACAGGTCACGTAGAAGCACACCAGCAGCTGTCCCAGCTGCACCAGCGAGCCGACGCCGTATTTGCCGATAGTAAACGCCATCGCCCCAAACGCTCCCAACGGCGCCAGGCGCATGATCATGTTGATGATGCCGAAAATGACTTTGGAAAAGCTTTCGATCACATCAAAAACAATTTTCCCTTTCGCGCCTAAACGGTGCAGCGCAAAGCCGAACATCACCGCGAACAGCAGCACTTGCAAGATATTGCCGCTGGCGAACGCGCCGATCACGCTGGCGGGAATGATGTCCAGCAGGAACGGGATGACGCCTTGCTCCGCCGCCTGACTGGCGTAGTTGGAGACCAGAGACGCATCCAGCGTGGCGGGATCGACGTTCATCCCCGCGCCCGGCTGCATCAGATTGACGACGACCAGCCCAATAAGCAGCGCGATCGTACTCACCACTTCGAAGTACAGCAGGGCGACGGCGCCGGTCCGGCCCACCGCTTTCATACTTTCCATGCCGGCGATGCCCGTCACGACCGTACAGAAGATCACCGGTGCGATGATCATCTTAATTAATTTAACGAAACCATCACCAAACGGTTTCATTTGCTCGCCGATAGATGGATAAAAATGCCCCAGTAGAACCCCGATGGTAATTGCCACAATCACTTGAAAATACAAACTATTAAAGATTGATGTTTTCATCATTATGTCCTTGGGTAGGAGTGCACACGTGGACGAAAACGGCATGACACCGCCACCTGTGATTGCGCAAAAAGTAACATTGCATTAACAGCGCAGATATCTTTTTTAACTTAAGTATGTGACTAAAAGGTGAGAGTTAAGAGCTGAATCGCATCAACGGATCATGAATAAAAAGAGNGCAAAAACAGCCTGATAACAATATCTGCGGGAGAGGAGGATGGAGGCCGTACTAACACACCGTCAGTTATTAAGTCATTTAAATAGGCGCTATCGCCGCCCACGCGTTGAAAAGTAACGGCAGCGTTAAGACAAAGAGGACGCGTGAGAGAGAACGACGGAGAGAACGCCGNCGCGACCCGCGCCTCGCGCCTGCTCCATCGTAAGACGGGCCTGCGCCAGCCACTGCCCGGCGGCATTAGCCTCCTTCTGCGCCACCTCGTCCAGCACCGTCAGCAGACCGATACTGATGTGCACGCCTTCGCGCAATCCGCCTTCACGCAGGCGGGCAAGGGGTTGATGTCCCCATACCTGAGCAAAATCGGCTCCTGCCGGCACGGCGGCCAACATCGCATATTCGTCGTTATCGAGCCGTGCCAGCAAACCGGACTCGCCGATGACGGACCGGAGCGCCGCGAGCGTGGGCAGCAGATCGTCTTGTCCCAGGACCGTATCCGCTTCCAGCCCCACCACGCACAGACAGAACGGTTCACATTGGCGGGATAAGGCGTCGATAAGCGTCGCTTTGTCTGCCAGTCCCCCCTCCCCCGCGCGCCGGTGCGACTTCCACCGCCGCAAATTTCGGTTATAGCTACGAACCAGCATGCCCAGCTCATCGTCGATGTGCCGCTCCGGCATCGTCAGCGGACAGTCAGGCAGAGACTCGGAGGATACGTCCTGCAACTCCTTGATGATTAATCGCAGCGGGNTGACGACACGGTGTTTTACGCACCAGGTGATGCCCACCGAGAGGATCAGCGCCAGCAGCAGATAGGTGACCAGCAGGGTCGAAAAGGTGCTGACGATGAACTGGAACATCCGGTACGAGTCAGCCTGCAACACCAGATGCGCCAGCGGCGTCGAACCCGGCACCTGCGGCAAGGAATATAACGGAATCGAGACTTCTATCGGCAGGTTGAACGTACGAGCGATCCACCGCGGCAAAGGCCGCTCGGACGGGAAGTTGGCATGCAGCGTGTGCAGCTCGCCGGGGAGCACCAGATAAGCCCGGCTCAGGAAGCCGACCGGTAGTAGGTTGTTTAGCAGGCCGTCGGCCTCGACCACATCGCCCTGCAAGACGGCATTGGTCAGAGGCGTTCGCACAGAATAGGCAATATGTTCCAGCTGGCGCACGTAATCATCCCGTCGCTGATGCACGAAATGGAACAGCTGGATCACGATAAACAGGCAGACGGCGGTGACCGACACTGCCGAAATCACCGTCATCTGTTTGATAGTTAGTGAACGACGAACGTGCAAACCTATTCTCCCAAAACCCCGACGCACGGGGAAAAACAGCCGTACAGTATATCTCGAGCGCCAAGTTTATAGGATGCAAAGGGGAGTCGGTTAAAAGGTTTAAGGATTTTTCTGAGGAAAGTGTTTCCGTCAGTGGCCGAGCATCAAAAAAAGGCGCTCTTGTCAGTCTGAAACAGGCGCTGCCGGGCGACGGCTGCGCCGGTGGGGTTAACGGACGTCGGCAGTGACCCGCGCCAGGTTAGCCAGCAGATGCAGGCTGGCAGAGTAGTAGTCTTCTTCAGGGCTGATGACATCATTGACCTGATGGCTGTCGCCCATCGCCAAATCCCGCACCGCCAGCAGGCCGCCGTTCATCATGTAAGGGGCGGTATGATTATTCAGTACGTCGACCCAGGCTGGCGTACGAAGACGCGGGAAACCATGCCAGTACAGACGGAACGTACTCAGCTCCGGACTTTCACGGTCATACCAGTAAACGTACAGCGGGATGCGGATGGCGTCATAGCTAAAGCGCGACGGCCAGTTCATAGCCGGGGCGGTCGTGCCATCGGCGTTCAGCGCCACCCAGTCGGACGGCAGATTGGCATCGCCGAACCGCGTCTTGCTCAGCAGAACCATTCCGTCTTCGATCAGCTGATGCCATACCGGCAAACGGCTGCGCTTGGAGAAATCTTCCCATGCGGGGAAGATAAAATAAGAAGGATTGAGAACGAGGTAAGTGCCTTTATTGAAACCGTTCGCACCCGGCAACATTACCGTATGTCCGGCGTAATGGGTCACATTGTGCGCGATGATGTCTTTTTGCAGGCTGTCCGACGCCTGAAGATACGGCTCATTGCGCCACTTCTCACCGGCCTTCAACAAAGCCCAGGCAATCATGACATCGCCATCGGAAGCATTATTTTTATCGGCCACCGGGTCGGCCGCCGTCGGAGCATAACGCCAGTAGAACAGGCCATTCTGCTTATTGTTAAGATGGGCCTGCGTCCATGACCACAGGCGGTCGAAGGTGCTCCGGTCATCATAATGCACCGCCAGCAACATGGCGAAACCTTGCCCTTCCGTATGGCTGACATTGTTGTTGCCGGTATCCTGAATTCGCCCGTCCACCGTTAAAAAACGGCTTTTATAGCTATCCCATCCCTGATCTGCCGCTATCGCACTCGTGCTGCATAACGCCATGAGCAAGACCATAGTCCAATGCCGCAATGGCTGTATCATGCTTTACCCTCTAGTTATTCTGATAACGAAATCTCAGAGCCGTCTCGCCGTCGGTCACTTCACCGNCCAGCGGCACATGAGCGCCGCCGCCCTGCTCTTTCAGCCAGTGAGCATACAGCCCCTGCAACACCGCCTTGATCGCCATCAGCCAGCGCGCCTTGCTCAGCGCACCCTCTCCGGCAGGCAGCGCCAGGTGGAGGATCTCCAGCGACGCGCCACCCGGCAGCAATTCGACATAGCCCCAGTCAAACACGGCCAGCACCGCATTGACCTCCCGCTCCAGATCTGCCACGGTCAAAGCCGCCGGTAAGGGATACCGTTTCGCGAGCGCCTCGCCCATTTGCTGGAGAAAGGCCTGACCTTCGCTTTCGCCAACGTTGTTCATCATATTTTCGATGATGATCCCCAGAAGATCAAACCAGCCCGGCGGGCACTGCTGCTGGCGATAATACTGCAAGGTCGTTTGCTGCCATTCACTCATGCTTATTCGCCTCCAAGCCTATAGCGGAAATAGAGTTGCGCGTGGCTTTCGTTATAGTCACCGAAAGTATCGTAACCGAGTTGACCGCCGATGGTGACGTTGCGATTGATCTTATAGTCAGCCCCGGCGTGCAGATTGTAACCGATGCCGTTTTTACTGGTGCCGGGGTAGTAGGCTTCCTGAGTCAGGCCTTGCGCCGCCGCCGTTTCCAACATTCGCTGCCACTCCGGGTTGTTCGGATAGTAAGCGCTGCGATCCTGCGAGTAGGACTGATAGCCCAGCGCGCCGCCGATCTTCACGCTCAAATCGTCGTATTTCTGGGTGTAGTCGATGGGGAAAGCGACCGAGACGAAGTTCTGCGGGCTGAAGTAGCCGCCCTGCCCGTAGCTGTAGTAGCTCAGGTTGCGGGAGAAATCCATCCACGACAGGCTGATGCCGGTCTTCAGCTCACGCTCGCTATCGTGATAGGGACGCACGTAAGCTCCTGCATTCGCCACCAGACTTTTGTTGCTCTTCACATTTTCGCCCAGATAGCTGTAGGCCCCCGCGCCGCCATAGAAACCGGCGTCGCCGTCGTCATAGCTCAGCAGCGCCGTTCCGCCGTTCTTGGTCACGCGGCCCCACTTCTGACCGCCGAACGCATCGCGCGCGCCAACGTAGGACAGCAGGCTGTCGGTGACCGCCCGGCGTTCGCCAGTCAGCACCAGCGTCAGGAAGTCGGTCAGTTTCGGCGACCACTGAACGCCCCCCACCAGCGTGCTGAGATCTTGCCCCAGCGGGGTCGAACCGATGTCCGCTTTGTACTGCTTACCGGTCAGCGCGAGATTCAGCTCCACGCCGGTGGCATTCTGTGCTCCGGGAGAGTCCGCCGTGATCTTGTCGAGGTTGAAGCTGTCCGAGGAAGATTCGGCCTGTGCCTTGATAGATTGCTGGATAGCTCCCAGCCCAAAGCGGCGGCTGGAGGTGTCTTCGGCGCTTCCTGCGCTCAGCGTCACGGGCGTAACGGTAACGTTGAAGCGATCTTCGCCCAACGGCGCGCTGGACCACGTCAACGGCGCTTTCGCCTCGGTTAACTTACTGAGGCCGGACTCGCCGTCCCGACCGCGCACCTGCACCCCGGCCTGAGTCCAGGTGCCGGTGTCGCTCTCCAGCGCATCCATCATCTGGTTTATCTGACGGAAGGTGCCGTTCTGCGCGGAGGCCGTCGTGGTCCCCTGCGTCCCGTCGAGGCGTTGCCCGCTCACCGCGCGATAGTCGNTAGTCTCGTCGCGCTGCTGCCACGGCATCACGCTGCCGTAGGTCGACGGCGACCGCCGCGTGCTTTCCGTCGTCCGGTTGATAAACGGGTTATCCGAAAGCGCCAGTCCGCCAATCACCGGCAGGCTGCCGGACTCCGCCCCCCTCAGCCCAATCATTTTTCCGCGGGCCGTACGCAGATAAGCCAGCGCCTGCGCTTTGTCGCCTTTCGCGTCCGCCACGCGCGCCAGCAACAGCAGTCGCTCCGGCGTCTGTTTGTCGCGCAGGCCATCGGCCAGCGCGCTGGCTTTCGAAACGTCGTTCTGCGCCAATGCCACGTCGATAGCGCCGACGCGCGCATCCTGCGAGGGGGTATCGCGCGTCATCAGATAGTCATAGACCGTTGCCGCTTCCTGATTCATCTTGCCGGACTGGTAGAGCCGCGCCATCGCCAGCATCAAATCGGTATTCTGCGGATCGTGCTGCAACGCGCCGATCAGCTTGTCGTAGGCGGCCGCATACTGTCGGGCTTCACGCAGGCGATCCGCCTCCTGAATCACGCCGCCGTTGCGCACCGAGGCCAACTGCTCCGGCGTGCTGCGGGACAACATGTCCGGATTGCTCAGCCACGCTTGCGCCTCCTGACTTAAACCGGCCTGATTCAATACGGCCACCTGGGCCGCATAATCGCCCGCGTTGCCCTGAACCCCGCGTTGCATATTGCTGCGCACCACGCCGACCGCGCCGGCGACATCGCCTGCCGACGCCAGCGCCTGCGCCAGCTCACCGGCATCCTGCGGATCGGCTGGCGGGTTAACCGCCAGCGCTTTCAGGGTGTTGGCCGCCGCGACGTTGGAACCGGTCTTAAGATAATCCCGCGCCGTCTGCATCTGTAGGTTGAAGCTGGCCCGACGGGCCAGCGCGCGCATGTTGGACGTCTGCTGGCGTTCCGGTACGCGAGCCAACAGCGTTCCGGTCTGCTGCCAGGCGCCGTTCTGGCTGGCGAATAGCGCGCCAGCGAACAGCTGCTCGGCGCCGGCGCCGGGACGGTACAGCGGCTGCATCACATCGGCTGCTGTCGTCATGTCCCCTTGCTGCTTGTAGATGCGCGCCAGATCGTATCTTACCCAGCCGTCGGCGGGCCAACGCTGTACCGCCTGCTGCAACAGCGCGATAGCCTGCGCTGGGNGGCCCGCCGCCCGCTCGCGCTCCGCGGCGCGCCTCATCGACGCGCTGCCTTCCTCCACCGCCACGCGCGGCGCCAGACGTTGGCGCACGCTGTCCGGCAGCTCAGCCAGCAGGGCCTCGGCTTCCGTACTGCGATTCTGCCGTTGAAGCACATAGTAGAGTCCTTCCTTCGCCGCGCTGTTGTTCGCATCCAGCGTCAGCACATCGCGATAGCTTTGTTCCGCCTGCGTCAGCTGATTGCTGCGCCGTTGCACATCGGCCCGAAACAGACGAACGGCAATGCCGCGTTCTCCGTCGGCCTGCATCAGCGGTTCGCTAAGCGCCAGCGCCTGCGGCGTATTTCCCGTTTTCATCGCCTGCTGCGCCNCGCTCAGCTGCGCGTAGAAACGCGCGTCCTCCGCCTGCTGCTGACGTTCGACGCTGTTTTCGCCGCCCTGCTTCGCCGCCTGCTCCAGATAGTTGGCGGCGCTGGCGTAGTCGCCTCGACGCTGAGCGATATAACCGAGACCGGCCAGCGCATCCGCATCCTGCGGCGCGGCCTGGAGTACTTGTTCAAATGCCCGCTGCGCGCCGTCCGTATCGCCGCTGTTCAGCTCGGCGAACCCTTTTCCTATAGCCGCGCCGCCGACATGGGTGCGGTAGTGCGTCATGACCGCGTTATCCTGCGGGTGCCGCTGCTGGTAGTTGTCGTATAGCGGCGCGTCGTCCAGCTGAGGACTCATCCATAGCAGTGCCTGACGCATGGCGCCGTCTACGTCGGGATTGCCCGAGGCCATCGCATCCAGCAGCCGCAGCCCTTCCCGTCGGGTGGATTCCTGATAGGNCAGCGCCTTACCCAACGCCAGCCGGGCCTGAGTATCCTGCGGATTCGCCGCCGTGAACTGACGCAGGCCGTCCACCGCCTGCGGCCACAGCGTGCGGTCGCCCGCCATGGTCAGATAGTATTCCACTGCGACGTTGGCCGGCGGCTGGCCGCCGTCGAACAGGTTACGCCAGGTTTGCAGCGAGGCGGCGATGTTGCCGCTGCGGGCCTGCTGACGGGCCAGCGCCAGCTGAGCAGGGGGAATATCCTGCCAACGCCGGGAGTTGTCCAGCGCCTGCAACCGAGGGTCCTGAGGCGAAATGCCAGCCAGACGCGCGCGCCACTTCGTCGCCTCGGCGTTGTCGCCGCGTTGTTGAGAGTAAAGCGCCATCAGGTAAATCGCGCGGGTGTTGTCGGCGTCAACCGCCAGCACCTTTTGCAGCGCGCCTTTGGCCAAATCGTCGTGGGCGCGTTGATGCCAATATTCCGCCTGATCGAACAGCGCCTGGAACGCCGGGTTGTTGTTGTCCGCCGCCAGCGTCGGCGCGGACAGGGCCGCCGCCCCCACCAGGCACGATAACCGAAGCATTGTGGCAGTCAGTGTGTTCTTTTTCATAGATCGCTCAATTATTTCCGACCTGAGTCACGCTCGTCCCGCGGATGCAGACGGCGATGAGCGTGGCGTTTCAGCACGCGATACAAAACCGCTCCACCTAACGAAGCCATGATTAAGGCGACAAACGCCAGAATGACGGCATGCTGGTTGGCATACCAGATAATCATCATGTACCAGGGCATTTGCCCGCTGGGGAACTGCGGGCCGACCCGAAAACTGCGGATGCCGTTCTCATCGGTGATGATGGCGGTATCGCCCCGGATTGCCGCGGTGATACGCGTCGACGTCAGATCGCCGTGCAGCCGCTGCAACTGCTGGTCGTTCGTCGCCAACACGACTACCGCCACGCGTTGAGGGTTCCACGGGGAGCGATAGCTGACAAAACCGCGCCAGAACTCATTCGATGAGAAATAGCGGTCAGCGTCTATCGGATGGCGAGACCAGTCACCGGTCAGCCAACTGACCAATTTTTCCGGCACGCTCGGCATTTTAACCCCCAGCGCATGGCCGTCCGTCTGGTATGGAGACTCCGCCAGCAGCGCCGTGTTAAATCCGGCATGCGCTAACGTCGTGACCGCCAGCACATCGCTGTTTTGCAGCCGATGCCGCTCTACCCCCTCTTTCGGCACGCCGAATACGACCTGGTTATGGTTGATGCTGACGCCGGTCGCATCGCCGGAGCGGCCTGCCATGTCAAGCAACGTGCCAATCTCCTGATCTGAAGGGCGTTCCGGCAGCAACATCACCGTCTGTGCATAGTCAGCCAGACGGGAGAAGGGGAACGACGCGCCGATGAAATACGACAGGTTAGGCAGCATCGTGAAGTGACGCGTGCGGGTCAGGTCTATCCACGAGTCGTTCTCAATGCGGCTTTTGATGTTGTTGTTCAACAGTACGCTGCACGGGGCATCCGCTTTCGGCCGGATGTTGAAGTAGAGCTGTAGCTGGTTAAAACCGTAAATCAGATACGGGTCGAGCTTCAGCGTGTAGGACTCCTGACGATTGTCGCCCCCCAGCCGACGCCAAAGCTGCTCCAGCAGACCTTCCTTTACCATTGGTAAATTATTGATAAAAGTGCCATTAAGCGTGACGTTTAGGTCAGAGCGATGTTCGTCAATCCAGCTTTCCGCCGGGAAGCGGTAGTTGATGTGCACCGGGATCGTTTCGCCGTCCCACAGGAAGAGATCGGGGGCCGCCCGGAACTTGAGGTTCTGCGCGGAGTGCCAGATGCCTAGGGACGTCATGCTCTGCCCTGGCTCCAGCAGTTCGCTAAACCGGACACGCCGATCGGTGCTGATCCAGCGCGGCGCGTCGTAGCTCTTATGGCGCGGAAGCGTCAGCGGCGTGACGGTGATGGATGTCTGTTTCGCAGTCAACGGCTGACTGACGAGATGATAGGCAGCCTGTTTTAGCTGTTGCTCGTCCTTCCCCACCACCAACAGCAGCTTGTAAATCGGATTGTCGGGGTTATCCACCAGTTGCAACGTCGGGGCATCGACCTGGGGCAGCGTCACGCGGCCGATCTTCTGGCCCGGATAGCCGAACAAAATACCGTTCTGTTCCGGCATGCTGTCGCGCTTCACGGGGAAAATAATATCTCGTCCGTTGGCCTGCCCCCCCATCCAGGACGCCACCAGCGCCGCCGCGCTCACCTGATCGGCCGTCGGCTCGGCGGGGAACACCATCGGCACGGAGGCCGTCGCCATCTGCATGGAGTCGATAAACGGCCGCGGGAAGTTGCCGATGNCCGCCCCGACGTTCAACTGCTGCTCTTCCAGTTGCAGCATGGTGCTGGGCAGAATGATGACGCTGTACTGTTGTGCATTGTCGCGCTCGCACATCAGGCGATCGGAATTAATGATGCGGAAGCTGAGGTTGTTGTCGGAAACCACCAGCGCGGCGGGGATCTCTATCTGATAGGTCCCGGTCTCCTGTCCATTCGTGGTCAGAGGCACATTGCCCAGCGGCTGTCCATTCAGCATCAGTTGCAGCGCGGTGTTGCGCTGGGCCAACGCCGGAGAAACGGCGAACTTCAGCGCCAAATGGGCGGCAGTCACCACCTGATCGGCGGAGAGCGTGAATCTCAAACCAGCCTGCAACTGACCGCCGCTTAAAGCGACGCCCTGCGTTTGCCCCATTTGCGCCACGGAAATCGTGCTGCTGATCGGTTGGTTGTAAACGCCAGACGACGCATTGAACGCGGGGACGGTCTGAGACGGCATCGCGGGAGGGGAAGCGGTGTCATACGCGCCGGGAATTCGAGGCAACTCGTCAGGCAGCGGGGCATCAATCAACGACAGCGGACGGCTGGATTCCCCGGCAGCGGCGGCGGCGCAGAGGCACAGCAGCAAAACCGTCGTCAATAAAGAAGGCGTCCTTAACAATCTGTACATCATACCGTTTTATCCTCTTGCTGCATCCCTTCGGTCGTTGAGGGTAAGGCTGACGGCGTCGGCCCCGCCTTCTTTTTTCCCTTCCAGGTCAGCCAGAAGAATTCACACACCGTTCGGAATACCGTCACGAAGGAGCGCAGCGGGTTATCCCGCGGCCAAGGCGGGTCAATCCAGGCATCCGCGCGCGAAAGCACGACGCGCACCAGACCACGGCGTTGCGATAGCGGGATTTCATCAAATTGCAGACGGATCGTACTGTCATCGAAACTCACGGACTTTACCGGCAGCGCGATTTCACCCGCGCGAGACAATAGCTCAAGGCACTCAATGGGGTCCGTTTTGTGACGCTGATCCGGCGCTTTGATTTGCGCGCCGCCCATCGACAGATCCACCGTCACCGTACGCGAGGCGATGCCGCTGGCGTAGTGAATAATAACCGGCAGCTCAACGTCGATACGGATGGTCTGCCGCGTCTGCTTCGTTTCCCGCGCCACCGCGATAGCCGCCATTAAAATCAGCAGACTGATGCAGGCCCAGGCGACGTTCAGGGCGATAACATACGGGTCGACGTGGTAATAGTGGTGCCCGACGGCCCGAACGGCGCCAATGACAATGCCCGCGAACAGCAGGACAGCGGTCGCGATATGCGGTCGTACGATGCGAAAGTCGAAAAAGCCCACGTCCAGCAAGCCGCCTTTATCCGTCACATTGAATTTGCCGTGACGCGGGGAGAGCAGGGTTAGCAACGTCGGAATGATCAGGTGGAACGCCATGACCGTTTCATAAATTTCCCCCCAGAAGCTGTAGCGGAAACGTCCGTTCATCCTCGCATTGAGGTAGACCGACATCACCAGATGCGGCAACACGTAGGCAAAGATCAGGTTCGCCGATGAATGAATAATGTTCAGGTTAAACAACAGATAAGACAGAGGCGCAGTCAGGAAGATGACGCGCGGCAGGCCGAACTGGAAGTGCAGCATGGCGCTGAGGTAACACAGACGCTGCTGCCAGGTCAGTCCTCTTCCCAACAGCGGATTGTCGACGCGGAAAATCTGCGTCATCCCTCTCGCCCAGCGGGTACGCTGAATGACATGCAGCACCAGTCGCTCGGTCGCCAACCCCGCCGCCAGCGGGATCGCCAGAAACGCGGACTTCCAGCCCCGACGCTGCATCTTCAGCGCCGTATGCGCATCTTCCGTTACCGTTTCCACGGCGAATCCNCCCACTTCTTCCAGCGCCGTACGACGAATCACCGCGCAGCTGCCGCAGAAGAAGGTGGCGTTCCAATAGTCATTCCCCTGCTGGATCGGCCCGTAGAACAGCTCGCCCTCGCTCGGCATCTGTCTGGCCGCTTTGAGGTTGCGTTCGAACGGATCGGGGGAGTAGAAGTAGNGCGGCGTCTGCATCAGCGCCAGCCGGTCGTCTTTCAGGAACGCGCCCACCGTCGCCTGCAGGAAGATACGTTTCGCCACGTGGTCGCAGTCAAAGACGCAAATCAGTTCGCCGTTGGTGAGCTGCATGGCATGGTTCAGGTTGCCCGCCTTGGCGTGCGAGTTATCGTCGCGGGTNATATAGCCGACGCCAGCCTCTGCGGCAAACACCGCAAACTCGCTGCGTTTGCCGTCATCCAGAAGGTAGACTTTGAATTTGTCCTGCGGGTAATCCATGCACTGCGCCGCCAGCACTGTGTCCCTCACCACGTCCAGACTTTCGTTATAGGTCGGGACGTACACATCCACGGTCGGCCACAGATTGGTATCCTCCGGCAGCGCCTCGATACCACGTTGTAGCGGCCATAGGGTCTGCATGAAACTCAGCATCAAAATAACCCAGACGTAGACCTCGGCAATAAATAAGCCGATACCCAAAATAGTTTCAATCTCGGAATTAAAATGCAGCGTTTCGGTCGCACGCCAGTATATATAACGCGTTGACATTAATAACGTGAGAATCACCATGACCACCGTGACCTTTCGGCTTTCACCGCGGCCCAATAAAAACAGCATGCCAATACTGATTAGGCCAAAGATGTATTGTTTTTGGCTATCCATTGGGGTGATGATAATCACTAACGCGACCGGAAATAGCACCAGCAACATGAGATAAAGAAGTGCCTTTTTCATAAATCTAGCCTGATGTTCAATAATGAGCGGGTCAATGCAAAAAGAGGAAATATCCTATAGTGATTGACGCGGAATTATTATAAACGGCCTGCCTGTTAATAAGAGGCAGGCACGAATGTCTTATAGACTTCGCCATTACCCACTTTAATATCCAACATCGCCGAAATACGTTTGCTGATTAATTCAATATCAAACGCTGCCGCCGAAGCCGGACTAAAATCGAAAATGGAGCGCTGTGAGGCGTTAGCTTCGACGACGCTTTCATCGCGATGTACGCAGCCAATTAATCTGTCGCCTTTGTTTTCCTGCATGTACGCCGCCACATCCCGGCTGATCGCACGTCGCGTATCCGTCTGATTCAGCAGCCAGTAATACCCCTGTTTATAGTTCAACGGCCCGCCAGTGAATCGCTTTTCTTCGACCGACGAAAGGAGAGACAGCGAGGCGGTATCGGCTTGCATGACGACCAGATGCAGGTCGGCCAGCTCGGTCATTGCTTTCAAGGCGGGGCTGGGGCCGGGAGGAAAGTCTGCCAGGATAACAAGGCCGGGGTAGTTCAGCATGGCGCTGAGTCCACGCGCCAAAAATGCGGGGTCCGCCAGGCGCCGATCGAAGTCCTCACGCTGCGTTTCCGTCACGCCGCCGTAGGGCAACACGAAAATATTGCCGCCTGCCGTCAGGATGGACTGGCTCCAGTCAGGGGAATCGACTGCGGCCGACACGAAGCCTCGCTCATCGGATAGCGGAATGCCGAAATNCAGGCGCAGCGCATTCTGGACATCAAAATCTATCGCCAGCACTTTGCTGCCGCCGCGCGCCAAGGCATAGGCCAGATTGGCCACCATCGTGGTTTTTCCAACTCCGCCTTTCGGAGAACAGAGACAGACTAACGGCATGAGGCAATTTTCTCCAATAGCGGTTTCAACAGTGTGTCTTTATTCGGCGCTTGTGCGGTTTGCCGACCACGCGTGCTGAACATTTGCTTATAACGCTCGGACCCGAGCGGCGCCGTGCTGACCGCAGCGGTCGATTCCGGGCGGGACGCAAGGGCAGATGAACCAATCTCCGGCGACGGCGATGACCTCGTAGGATCGGCCGCCTGCAAAGGCATGGACGCGGCGGTCACCGCATTCAGGAGCGATCGCTGGCCTGAGGCGGCGCCGTTGCGCGGGCGGGTATGGAAATCGTCCAACCTGGCAGGCTTGACGGCGGAAGCCGGCCCCGCAAATACATGTTTCGCGACAGGCTTCAGAGAGGGCGGCATGCCATCGTCTAATGAAGATTCGGCACCGCCTTTATCTTCATTAATCACTTGCTTCACAATGGCCCAGCGAGAACCTTCATCATGCAAAGAACGCCCCAACATTTCCTTGAAATTAATGTCTTCCGACTGGGTCTTTTCTTTGAAATGCTTCAGATCGTCATAGCTTTTCATAAGCCTCCCAAATCTCTACATGAATGGCGGCTAATATACCATTAATGAGAGAACACTTAATCAAAATATCCTCACCTATTATTACAAAATAGATTGGCGCCAGTTGTGAAAATATAATGATTAAAATGATGCGTCTCTTTTATCTGTTCTTTTCTCCACCAAAACCCGCGCAGTGAAAAATAGTTCGCACTCTTGCCAAGTGTTTATAATTGGGCGTTTTATAATAAAAAACGTAATATTTAATTACCAGGTAACGGGCGTTGTCGTCGCGGAAAATAAGACTTTCCAATACGATAAAGTATTCATAACCTTTTCTTTTTCCAACCGGAAAACCAGCACGTTATGTCGTTGGTTCTTCTTTCCCTTTGACAATAAAGCGGATAAGTCTGTTTGCAGGGATGAGCGGGCGCGCCTGTCCGTGTCGGCGGCATTGAAGCGCAGTAGCAGTAAACCCGCCAGACGCCTGACTTATCGTCTGACGGACTTGTAGAACCGGTTCTTATGGCGATACGGGCTGGGGCTGCGCTTCTTCTTCATCCACTGCAAAGCAGGCCACCTTCCGTTCGCCGTAGGCGATAAGCTGAGGCTGCCGTGCCACACAGACATCAAACCGTCGTCGGCATCGGGTGTTGAACGCGCATCCCGGCGGCGGATTGAGCGGGCTGGGCAGTTCTCCGCTCAGCTTGATGCGCTCGCGGCGCAAATCGGGACTCAGGCGGGGCGTCGCGGAGAGCAGCGCCTGAGTGTATGGATGGCGTGGACGGTCGAAAATCGCCGCTTTGCTGCCCTGTTCGACGCAGCGGCCCAGATACATCACCATCACTTCATCGGCGATATGCTCGACCACCGAGAGATCGTGGGAGATGAACACGTAAGACAGGCCCAGCTCCTGCTGCAAGTCCATCATCAAATTCAGGACCTGCGCCCTGACGGACACATCCAGAGCCGAAACAGGTTCGTCCGCGATCAGCACGTCCGGGTCCAGCATCAATCCGCGGGCAATGGCGATGCGCTGACGTTGCCCGCCGGAAAACATGTGCGGATAACGGTCGTAGTATTCCGCTCTCAAGCCAACCTTCGCCATCATCGCCAGCGCCTTTTCCCGCCGTTCGGTTCGACTCAACGCCGTGTTGATCACCAGTGGTTCTTCCAGAATCTGGCCAATTTTCTTGCGGGGATTCAGCGACGCGTACGGATTTTGAAACACGATCTGAATTTTCTGCCGCCGTAACTTTTCAGCCGCGGGGTCCGCCTTCAGCAGATCCTGTCCCTGATAATACAGTTCGCCGTGGGATGGAGTTTCAATCAGCGTCAGCAGGCGCCCCAGCGTCGATTTACCACAGCCGGATTCGCCGACCACAGCCAGCGTTTTACCCCTTTCCAGCGTAAACGAGACACCATCCAGCGCTTTCACCACGCGCTGAGGCTGAAATATCCCAGACTTCACCGGGTAGTATTTTTTCAACGCACGCGCTTCCAACAGCACGTCCCGACGCACGTCTTTATCGTGACTCATCAACTGGGCCTCCCCGAATCATCCAGCGGCGTATGGCATTTCACCCGGCGATCGCCCCAGGGTTGCAGCCTCGGCTCCTGCTGGCGGCAGTGGTCGGTGACATACGGGCAGCGCGGATTCAGTAGGCAACCCAAGGGTCGGTCGTACTTGCCGGGGACGACGCCCGGCAGCGAGGCCAGCCGCGATTTATCCGTTGCAAACTCCGGCAAAGCCCGCAGCAGCGCCTGTGTGTAAGGATGACGCGGCGCGTTGAAAATCTCGCCGGCAAGCCCCGACTCCACGACCTGCCCGGCATACATGACGATGATCTGATGCGCGGCTTCGGCGACCAGCGCCAGATCGTGGGTGATCAGTATCAGCGCCATATTTTCCTGCTGCTGAAGCGTCAACAGCAGATCAATAATTTGCGCCTGAATCGTGACATCCAGGGCGGTGGTCGGCTCATCGGCGATCAGCAGCTGCGGACGACAAGCTATCGCCATTGCAATCATCACCCGCTGGCTCATGCCCCCCGACAGCTGATGAGGATAAACCTCCAGCCGCGAGGCCGGATCCGGTATGCCGACCATCGTCAGCAGGTCGATGGCTCGCTGGCGTCGGGTCCGACGGTTGCCGCCCTGATGCACCTTGATGGCTTCCATAATCTGAAATCCTACGGTGTAGCAGGGGTTGAGGCTGGTCATCGGGTCCTGAAAGATCATCGCGATCTCCGCGCCGACTAGCTGACGGCGCGCTTTCTCCGGCATGGCGATCAAATCACGACCGTCGAACGCCAGACTGTCGGCCGCGACCTGACCGGCATCAATCAATCCCATAATTGCCAGCGAACTGACCGATTTGCCGGAGCCGGATTCTCCGACAATCCCCACGNCCTGACCGCGTTCTACCTGATAACTGACACGGTCGACAGCCTTGAACGGCTGCTCGCCCTCGCCGAAACTGACGGACAGATGTTCTACGTTTAGTAAGGCCATCGCTCTTCCTCTACGACTGCTTGAGTTTGGGGTCGAGAGCATCGCGCAAGCCGTCCCCCACCAAATTGAATGCCAGCACCGTCAACAGAATCAGCAGCCCCGGAAAAGTCACGACCCACCACGCGCTTTGCGCATATTGCAGCACGTCCGACAGCATGGTCCCCCATTCGGGTGTGGGCGGCTGCGCGCCCATTCCCAGGAACCCCAGCGCCGCCATATCCAGAATTGCATTGGAGAACCCCATGGATGCCTGAACAATCAGCGGAGCCAGACAGTTGGGAAAGATGTTGATGAACATCTGCCGCATGGCGCCTGCGCCCGCGACGCGGGAAGCGGTGACGTAGTCGCGGTTGGCCTCCAGCAGCACCGCGGCGCGCGTCAGGCGTACGTAGTGCGGCAGCGAGACGAATACCAGCGCAATAGCCGCATTCACGATCGACGGGCCGAAAATCGCGACCAGCACCAGCGCCAACAGCAGGCTCGGCAACGCCAGCATGATGTCCACCAGCCGCATGATGGCGGCATCCACCAGACCGCCGAAGTAGCCGGAGATCAACCCCAATACGGTTCCGAGCAGTAAGGAGATCGTCACAACCAGGCACCCGACCAGCAGCGACAGGCGCGCGCCGTACATCAGGCGGGACAACATATCGCGCCCCACATCGTCCGTGCCGAGAAGAAATTTCCAGCTGCCGCCATCCTGCCACACCGGCGGCGCCAGCAACGCGTCACGAAACTGTTCGGACGGCGAATGCGGGGCCAAAATGCCCGCCCCGATCGCGATCGACAGCATGATCATGATGTAGACCAGCCCCACGACGGCACCTTTATTGCGACGGAAGTCGTGCCAGAACGCCTGCAGCGGCGTCAACGGCAGCGGCGCCGAATTCGTCACGTGTTGAGTCAGTTGCGTCATTGCGGCCTCCTATTTGCCATGCCGGATGCGCGGATTCACCACGCCGTACAGCAGGTCCACCAGTACATTGACCAGAATGATCAGCGACGCCACCAACAGGACGCCGCCCTGCACGACCGGATAATCACGGCGTTGCAAGGCATCCATCAGCCAGCGTCCCAACCCCGGCCAGGAGAAAATGGTCTCCGTCAGAATAGCGCCTGCCAGCAAAGTGCCAACCTGGAGCCCAATCACCGTGACCACCGGCAGCATGGCATTACGCAGCGCATGCACCACAACGACGCGCTGGCGGCTTAACCCTTTGGCGCGCGCCGTGCGGATATAATCTTCGCCCAGCACTTCCAGCATGGAAGAACGGGTCATACGCACGATGACCGCCAGAGGAATGGTGCCAAGCACGATGGCGGGCAAAATGATATGCATCACCGCATCGACGAAGTCGCCCTGTTCCCCCCAGATAAAGGTATCGATGAGCATGAAGCCAGTCAGCGGCAGCGACTCATCCAGAAACAGGGTATCCCCCACCCGGCCGGACACCGGCGTCAGATTGAGATGAACGGAAACCAGCATGATCAGCATCATTCCCCACCAAAAGATCGGCATGGAATACCCCGTCAAGGCTACGCTCACCGCCGCATGATCGAAGAAGGAGTCGCGCTTGACTGCCGCCAACACGCCCACCGGAATCCCCACCGCGATGGCGAAAATCATGGCGCATACGCCAAGTTCCAATGTGGCTTTGAAGCGCGGAACGAACTCTTCCCATACCGAAGTACGGCTTTTGAGCGAGGTGCCTAAATCACCGTGCAGAACGCCGTTGATGTAGTGGATATACTGTTGCCACATCGGCTTATCCAGCCCCATTTCCATCATCAGCTGAGCGTGNCGTTCGGGGGTGATCCCCCGCTCGCCAGCCATGATCATGACAGGATCGCCGGGGATCAGGTGCACAAAAGCAAAGGTCAGTAGGGTAATACCGATAAACGTTGGGATAACCAGCCCTAAACGCCGGAGTATGAACTGAAACATATCCGCACTCTCAATAGATGACCGACCCATCGGCGGATCGGTTCGGGCCGCGCGCGCAAGCGCGCGGCGACATCCGCGTCGTGGTCAGTGATTAATCCAGGGATACATGATTGAAGTTATGCACGCCGCGCGGCTCGATGACGTAGCCCTTCACGTTGCTGCGAATGGGTTCGTACACCGTCGAGTGAGCGATGATGAGAGCCGGAGCCTGATCGTGCATGATGACCTGCGCCTGCTTGTACAGCTCGATGCGCTTAGCCTGATCGGAGATGGCCCGAGCCGGCTGAATGACATCCTCGTATGGCTGGTAGCACCACCGGGAATAGTTNGAGCCCTTGCGAGCGGCATCGCAGCTAAACAGCGTCGCGAAGAAGTTATCCGGGTCCCCATTATCGCCGGTCCATCCAAACAGGACGGTCTGATGCTCCCCGTCTTTGGAACGTTTTAAATACTCGCCCCATTCGTAGGTCACAATCTTGGCGTTCACGCCGATTTTGGCCCAGTCTGCCTGAATCATCTCCGCCATACGGCGCGCATTCGGATTATACGGTCGCTGAACCGGCATGGCCCACAGGTCGATAGTAAAACCTTCCCCTAACCCGGCTTCCTGTAAGAGCGCCTTCGCCTTTTGCGGATCATAGGCGTAATCCTGCACCGCATCGTTGTAACTCCACATGGTAGGCGGGATCAGGTTTTTGGCCACCTGCCCGGCGCCCTGATAGACGGCGTCGATAATGGCCTGTTTGTTGACGGCATAGTTCAGCGCCTGCCGCACTTTAAGGTTATCCAGCGGCTTTTTCTCCACGTTATACGAGAGATAGCCGACGTTCATTCCAGGTTTTTCCAGCAGAATCAGGTTGTTATCCTTCCTCATGCTGGCCAAATCCGCAGGGTTGGGATAAGGCATGATCTGGCATTCGTTTTTCTGTAGCTTAGCGTAACGCACAGAGGCGTCCGGCGTGATAGAGAAGACCAGGCGATCGATGCCCGGTTTCTGACCCCAGAAGCCGTCGAACGCCTTATACAAAATGCGGGAATCTTTCTGATATTGCAGCAGCTGGAACGGACCGGTGCCCAGCGGATTCAGATCGACTTTTTCAGGCGTTCCGGCCTTCATCATCGCATCGGCATATTCAGCGGATAAAATGGAGGCGAAATCCATCGCCAGATCGGCGGCAAAGGGCGCCTCGGCGCGGGTCAGATGGAAACGCACCGTGTGGTCGTCAACTTTTTCCACCTTCACGATCAGATCTCGCATCCCCATGCCTTCAAAGTACTCATAGCTGCCGCCTGAGACTTTGTGATACGGGTGATTCACATCCAGCTGACGCTGGAATGAGAACAGCACGTCGTCGGCATTAAAGCCGCGCGTCGGCTTGAAATCTTTACTGTTTTGCCACTTCACGTCGGTGCGCAGATGAAAGGTGTACGTTTTGCCGTCATCGCTGATGTCCCACTTTTCCGCCAGACCAGGTTCGATCTCCGTTGTCCCACTTTTAAATTCGATCAGGCGGTTATAGATAGGGGACGAACTGGCATCAAACGTCGTGCCCGACGTATACAACTGCGGATTGAAACCTTCCGGAGAGCNTTCCAAGCAATACACTAACGTTTTCGCCTGCACGCCTGCTGCAACCGAGAACGCCAGCAGTCCAAGGCCAAGCCTTAGCATCCTTGATGCCCTCATGGATTTAGCCATTTACGTATGCCTCATAGTGTGGATGTTGTGTGTTAGCAGGCGGACCGGAATATTTATTTCATGGCCCGCATACCGCAGCGTTAGCGCGACAGGCATCAGTAACCAGGATAATAAACCGTGTGATGTTTCCTGCTGCCCAATAAATAAAGGGATATACCCACACATGGACGAAGCTTTTTCCTGTCGTGTCATCAATTTGTCAACTGTTCACATTCAGGTCAATACACTCAATATGGATTTACAAAGCCACCAAGAGCGGCTGAACGAACTAAAAAAAGAAAAAACATCCTCAATTCAGACTAAAAATCCGATATACATAAAAAATTAAGACTAAAATTACACAAAAGTCCAAACGAAGTAATTTAAAAGCAAAAAATAACCATATGAATTTCATCTTACCCTTCTAATTTTAGGCATCACTTTTCCGGCATCTTCCTGTGTGAATGATATTTAGGTCACAAAATCGGAAGCGTTGTGATTAGCAGGNTTTCATTTCATAAGGCCTAATATGACTATATGCGTAAGGAGAAAAAAGTGGTGACAAGAACTATCGCCTCAACAGAGACAGCGTTCCCGCTTCACCCGGCGCGGCCGCCTAAAGGCAGCGTTCATCCACGAAAATAAACGGTGCGGCATGACTAACGTCACAAAATTAAAGGAAATAAAAACGAAGAAGTTGGCTGAAATGAGGGTAATTATGTGATCCCGTAGACAAACCACTGAAAATATAAAAAACTGAGATATTAATAATTACTAGTGTGATCTCATATTTTCCCCGAGAGAGTTACATTAGTTTTAAAATTTTAATATGCAGGCACCGCTGGTTATTTTTATCATGCGATTATATCAAGATAGAAAACAAATTCCCCGCTTCAATAACGCTATCCCCTACCCCTAAGTTAATTTTAATTACAAAACTAAGAATTAAATTATTTAAAATGGAAGTGCCGTTCAGTTCACAATTACATCACGCACTCAATTAATGGCTATTATTTTTAACAATAAGCCATGATAAATTGCCTGATATTCAATGGCCGTACCCGAAATACCATACCCATTCACATTACGCGTGTGAGCAAAAATAAAATAACGATTCATTATTTAAAATCTTACATGTTCCCATTGCTCTTTGTATGCCCTACCACCACAACAAGGTGAATATAATGAAAAAAATTGATGCTGATATCCTCCATGAGGATACCCTCGTGAATACTCCGCCTCCTGGCTTTATGAGTAGTTTGAATAAAACCACGATTGGCTCCGTTCCTTTAGTTCTCTTTATCGTCATTTCCGCCATTGTTTTTGTCGCCGCCTATACCGGTGTTTTGCCCAGAAATATGATCGGCGGNTTCGCCGTTATCATGTCGATGGGATTTTTATTGGCGCACATTGGCCGCAATATTCCGGTGTTGAAAGAGATTGGTGGGCCAGCAATTCTGTGCCTGATCGTGCCGTCGGTATTGGTCTATTACGAGTTCTTTAATGACACCACGCTGGATACCGTGACCCTGCTGATGAAAGAGGCCAACTTCCTCTATTTCGTCATCGCCAGTTTGGTGGTGGGCAGTATTCTCGGCATGAACCGTATCATTCTGATTCAGGGCATGGTGCGTATGTTCGTTCCGCTGGTGATCGGTACTGTCACTGCCGTGTCTACCGGCCTGCTGGTGGGTAAATTGTGCGGTTATAGCTTCTACCACACCTTCTTCTTCATCATCGTTCCCATCATCGGCGGCGGTATCGGCGAAGGCATTCTGCCGCTTTCCCTGGCCTACTCCGCCATTTTGGGCCAGTCTCCCGACGTCTATGTGGCCCAGTTGGCGCCTGCTGCCGTCGTAGGCAACATTTTCGCTATCATCTGCGCCGGTATGCTGGCGCGACTGGGTATGGCCCGCAAAGATCTCAACGGCCAAGGCCGACTGATCCGCAGCGATAAAGATAATGAGATCTTCAATGTGAAGGAAGCGCCAAAACCGGTGGACTTCACGCTGATGGGCGGCGGACTGCTGCTTATCTGCGCCTTCTTCATCGTTGGCGGTCTGGCGGAGAAAATCGTACACATCCCCGGCCCTGTTCTGATGATCCTGATCGCCGTCATCTGTAAATACGCTCGCGTCATCCCTTCCAGCATGGAAACCGGAGCCAGCAGCTTTTACAAATTCGTTTCCAGCTCTCTGGTATGGCCGCTGATGATTGGGCTAGGCATGCTGTATGTCCCGTTGGAAAGCGTTGTCGCGGTCTTCTCTGTCGGTTACGTACTGGTATGTGGTTCTGTGGTGATCTCGATGGCGCTGGTCAGCTTCTTCATCGCGCCGTATCTCAATATGTATCCTATTGAGTCATCTATCGTCACGACCTGTCACAGCGGTCTCGGCGGCACCGGCGACGTCGCCATCCTTTCCGCCTCTAACCGCATGTCGCTGATGCCGTTCGCGCAAATCGCAACGCGTATTGGCGGTGCGTCTACGGTTATCGGCGCCACGCTGTTGCTGAGATTGTTCGTTTAGTCAAAATCAGCTCCAGGAAAAACTTTCTCGAAGAAGTCGGGAAAGAAGAACGATAAAAAACCCGCCGCCTCTTAGAGGTGGCGGGTTTTCATTATGTCGATGAGGCCGTTCTAGGTCAGACCAAATGGCTCACCATGATTCGCCCTGCGAGCATGCTCTGCTTACCCTCATCACGATTATTCGCAATATTGGCGCAATGCATCCTGCTTTTCAGGCAACAGACGGTAGAGATACACCGGACGCCCCGTCGAACCGTACAGGATATTGGTGGCAAGAATGCCAGTATCCGCCAGGTAGATAAGGTACTTACGACAGGAAACGCGCGAGATGCCAATTGCATTGGCCAGCATTTCGGTAGAGAACTCCGCGCCTTGATTACCTTCAATCCACTCACATACGGTACGCAGCGTCAGGCTCGTCAGCCCTTTTGGCAGCTTCTTACGCTCGGCGACAGGGTTCCCGCTGGTGCGTCTAATCAAGTTATCGATATCCGTTTGCGCCACGAATTCGCGGTGTTTAAGCAAGTTTGCCTCTTCGCGGTAAGCGGTCAGCGCCTGTTCAAAACGAGCAAACTGGAAAGGTTTAATCAGATAGTCCACCACACCGTAGTGCAGGGCTTTTTTAATGGTGTAGACGTCGCTGGCTGACGAGATGATGATCACGTCAGTATGCTCGCTGAATTCGCGGATAGCCGGCAACAAGTCCAGGCCGTTATCCTGCTGCATGTAAATATCCAGCAGCACCAGATCGATTTCGCAATCTGGCTGCATCAGCAGATTTCTGGCCTGCTGCAACGTGGAGACAGTAGCGTAACAGTTGAATCCGGAAACCTGATTCAGGTAACACTTATTCAACTCAGCCACCATGGCATCGTCGTCAACGATCAGTACATTAATCATGGTCAATCTGCCTTGCTTTATAAGGAATATTCACGAAAAACTGGGTATACACCTCGGGTTCAGAGTCAAGATCGATGGTGCCGCCAATTTTTTCCAGACTTTGTTTAGTCAAATACAAGCCAATGCCGCGTCCACTGCCTTTGGTCGAGAATCCTTCCTGGTAAATCTTTTGCTGGATATCCAGCGGTATACCCGGGCCATCGTCGCTGACCATACAGTGCAGATGTCCTTTTTTATGATGAAACGTGACGCGGATCTCGCGGTTTTCGAGGCCGTTCATCGCGTCTAGCGCATTCTCGATCAGGTTCCCCAGAACCGTGATCAATTCGTTCGTCGCTTCCACATCATCCGTATCCGGCAGCAGACTGTCTTCGCTAATCGACAGGTTGATACCTAAATCCCGCGCCCGGNTAATCTTCCCAAGCAAAAATCCGGCTATCACGGGAGATTTAATCTTACGAATAATGGCGCCGATTTCCGCCTGATAATGATTCGCCGTTTTGAGAATGTACTCTTCCAGCTGCGGGTAATATTTCAAATGCAGCATACCCAGAATGACGTGCAGTTTGTTCATGAATTCATGAGACTGCGCGCGCAACGCGTCGGCGTAATACGACATCCCGGTCAACCGCTGTACCAGCTGGCTAATCTCGGTTTTATCCCGCAGCGTGGCGATGGCGCCTATCGTTTCTCCATTCACCACGACCGGCACCGTGTTGGTCAGCAGCTGGTTGCCGTTGAAATTGATCTCTTCGTCTCGCTGTGGTTTTCCGGATTTCACGACTTTTTCCAGACTCATCAGGGCGGGCCAACGACTGATCGTACTGCCGATAGTGAGCTCATTGCTGGCGGAGTGCTGACTGAACAAGCGCTGAGCTTCATCATTGACTATCGTCACGCGTAATTCAGTATCGACCGCAATAACGCCTTCCTTAATCTGCTTGAGCATGGCGTTACGCTGCTCGAACAGATTTGAAATCTCGAAAGGTTCGAAGCCAAGCATGATCCGTTTCAGGGCTTTAACCAGAAAATACGTGCCCAACAATCCGACCAGCGCTCCAAAAAGGATAGTCCAAGGAATAATCCAGCGGTTTTCATTGATCAGCGACTGCACGCTGGTTAACGAGATCCCCACAGCGACCACGCCCAACTGTTTGCCGCTCTGGTCGAAGACCGGAACAAATACCCGCAGGGCAGGTTCCAGCACCCCACGGTTCACCGCCGAATTCTCAAGGCCCATGAGAGCCGGGTAGAGGTCGTTGCCGATGAAATGGCGGCCAATCTGGTCGGACTCGGGATGCGAATGGCGGATCCCTTTCATATCGGTCACGATGACGAACAGTAAGTGATTGCGCCATTTCACTTCTTCCGAAAAGCGCTGCACCTCTTCCGGGTTGCCGACATTGCTCAATTCATGGATCACTACGGGGGCATAAGCGACGGTGCGAGCGATGGCAAAGGCCTTCTCTCTAAGGTGGTTTTCCGTCAGCTCGCTGATACGGAAAAACAGTAGGGCATACACCACCAGTAGTACGGAACCAATCACCGCCGACACCATAAGGATGATGGACGTACTCAGCTTCAGCGGAGTCTTCTTCTTACTCATGGATCGCTCCGAAAGAATATCGTAACCCACTATCTTATACCGTTTAAGCCGATCTCGCGCAGTTCATATAGCAAACCGCCGCCATAAAGCGGCGGCGGCGGTTTATTTTACTTGTGGGGGCTTGCTGCCTGTTACCACAGGCCCAGAACTTTCCACCAGAAGCTACCTACAATCAGCCAGATGGGGATGACGACCAGTCCGGTCAGGAAACCGATCTTCCACCAAGTAGATAGCGACATGTAGCCACAGCCGAACAGGATGGGCGCAGGACCGCCGGAATAGTGCGTGGTAGACATGAACAGGTTACTGAAGGCGGCGAAGGCCAGAACCGTCAGCATAGGAGGAGCACCCGCAGCAATAGCGATGGAGACGAAAATCGCATACATGGCGCTGATGTGCGCCACGGCGCTCGCCATCAGGTAATGACTGTAGTAGTAGACCAGTAGCAGCAGTCCCAGCATTGGCAACCAGTGCATCCCTTTGACGGAATCCCCTGCCATGTTGCCCAGCCAGCCGATCAGACCCAATTTATTCAACTGCGTCGCCAACATGATCAGCACCGCGAACCATACTACGGTGTGCCAGGCTTCTTTCTCGCTCACCACATCGTCCCATGTTAAGGCGCGAGTCAATAACAGCACGCTCAAACCCGCCAGCGCGGTCAGCGTTGCGTCGATATGCAGCGTCGAACCCAGAACCCAGAAGGTGACCAGCCCCAGGAACACGCCCAGCACGACCCACTCATCGCGGCTCATCGAACCCATTTCACGCAGTTTTTCGACGGCCATCGCGCGCATTTCGCTCGTTTTCTTCAGCTCTGGAGGATAAAAGCGATACATCACCAGCGGAATGACAATCAGAGAAACAATCCCCGGCAGCAATGTCGCCATCGCCCACTGCGTCCAACTGATGTGCACGCCGAACTGCCCGGCCAACTTGCTGATCATCGGGTTACCGGCCATGGACGTCATAAACATCGCGGACGTGACGGAGTTGCACTGGAAGATGGTTTGCACCAGGAAGGCGCCGATACGTTTCTGCGTTCCCTGGGCCGGCGTCGAACCGTAGGCTTCAGCGATAGAACGAAACAGCGGAGTGATAATACCGCCGCAGCGCGCTGAGGTAGAAGGCATCGCCGGAGCAAACAGCAGATCGGTGAAGACCAGGCCGTAGGCCAGACCCAGACTACTGTTGCCCAACTTGCTGATAAACAACAAACCGATACGGCGCCCAAAGCCGGTTTTGATAAAACCGCGCGAGATGAAGAAAGCGCAGGCGATCATCCAGATGGTCGGGTCGCTGAAACCTGCCAACACGTCTTTGACGCTCAGCAGCCCCATGGCGGCAACCGCCGTGATGCTGAATATCGCGATAGCGCCCAACGGATAAGGAGAAAGAATCAAACCCACGACGGTCGCAATGAAGATGGCCATCAAATGCCAGGCTGAGGGGCTAACGCCCTCGGGGACAGGAACAAACCATAATCCGACGGCAATGCCGAGGATGAACAGAAGTTTAACTAACCTGCTATTATTCGCAGACATACATACACCACTCATATTAAAACGAAATCTGACGTTTTTACCGGGTGTACCCTGTCTTGAGTGGGGGGGTCGTTATTCTCTTTTATTTCCCCATTAATAAATAAAACGGGTACAACGACAGTAAAAAAGGCAAGAAAATAATAGCGTTTCAGCGATCCTCTTGCCCCATAAATTCGATGAATGTTCAACGCTCCAAATAGTATTATAAATGGCGCTACCGAACCCTTTACTTTAGTTACTAAATGTATTTAATAATTTAATTATAATTTAATAATTTGGGTATTAACAAATAAAAACAGTCAGTTCACGACGAGCAAAGATCTCACAACAATAAAACATAAAATTAACTCGATGACTGATAATTATCTATTTATCAATTAAACACTTCATATCCTGTAATATTGACTATACGTAAATTTAATATTTCTGCTGCGATATGCAGCAATGATATTCAATGACAGGGAATGTGGCAGAGACAATATTAAGGACGGCACATAAAACATGCGGTACATTGGCGAAAAAAATGGCATTCCCGACAATCATTGCCGCATTTCCTCCTCACGGGTCAACCAACAAACCCTGAAGCAAAAAAAACCACCCACGGCGAAAGCCATGGGTGGTCATCAACGATTTTAGACGCGATGGTTAAGCGTCAATCACCTCTTCAGAGGGTTTATTCAGCTGCTCGGTGCGCGACGTGCCGATGGCGATACGCTGCGGCTGCAGCTCTTTGGGGACTTCGCGGACGAGGTCGATGTGCAGCAACCCGTGTTCGAATTTCGCTTCCGTCACGCGGATATGTTCAGCCAGGGTGAAGCTCAGGGTAAACGGTTTAAACACCAGCCCCTGATGGACGTACTTCACAGTCTTGTCCGCCGGAACGGGCGAACCTTTAATCGTCAGACGCGGCCCTTCGATTTCAATAGCCAGATCCTCCTGACGGAATCCAGCCAGCGCCAGCGTGATACGATAGCGATCGTCGTCCTGTTTTTCGATGTTGTAAGGAGGAAACTCCCCCGTTTCCTGGCTGCCCATAGAGCTAGCCAACTTATCGAAGCCGATCCACTGACGCAGCAGCGGGGATAAATCATAGTTACGCATAGTCATGACTCCTTCTTTGAAGCNAGAAATTCAGCCGGAGTGTCAAAGCATTCCGGCGCGCCCCCATTCGGCAGGCGCTACATGTCACGGCGAGACGATAATTATCTCTCGCCGGTGCTAACTCCGGTTAACCCGTTTATTACTTGATTTCGATACGACGCGGTTTCAAGGTCTCAGGGATCACGCGTTCCAGATCGATATACAACAGCCCATTTTCCAGGTGTGCGCCTTTAATCTGAATGTGCTCGGCCAGCTGGAATTTGCGCTCGAAGTTACGTTCGGCGATCCCCTGATAGAGGTAATTGCGAGGAGCTGGGGCTGCCTCGCCGCCGTGTGCGCCTTTCACGATCAGCATATTATCGTGCGCGGTGATATCCAGTTCGTCTTCAGCAAAGCCGGCAACGGCAATCGCGATGCGGTACTGATTCTCGTCGACAAGCTCGACGTTGTAGGGGGGATAACCGCCGTTACCCTGGCTCTGGCCAGCTTCCAGCAAATTTAACAGACGATCAAATCCGATCGCGGAACGGTACAGCGGAGAAAAATCGGGGTTACGCATTATAGCCTCCTAAGCTTCAGCGAGGTGCTTACGATGGCCTTCCATTAGGACAGGCCCCTTGCCGGAAAGAAATACCCTGTCGGCATACGTCTCTCTACGGCTCTGTCATTCATATGGCGGCCTCGTGTTTTTTTTTCAAGAGGGCCGATAAATATTTTTCCGGGAATAGTGGAAATCAACCCAATGAGATCTCACGTATAAAACGGTTATCGCCTACACTGTACGAGGCATATTTTTCCAAAATGAGTACCATCATCTGTACGCTTCGATAACAGTACAAACGCGACAACAATTTGTGGGTATGCAAGCTCAAGAAAATTGGCGGAGCGGTTTCCCTGTGGATAACGTTATGACCATATTGAAAAGTGTCTTATCTGCTTTCGTTCTGGCCGTTGGCATCGTCATTGCTTTAAGCGGGTGTTCCAGCGTGATGACACGCACGGGAGGCGATCCGGGTTATTACTCGGGTACCCGAGCGGGCATCGACATGTTAGAAGACGACCACACCAGCTGGGCGATGATGCCCCTGGTCGCGATTGATATTCCCTTCTCTGCCGCGCTGGACACGCTGCTGCTGCCCTACGACTATTATCATTCCGATGATAAATCCCTGCACGACAGAGTCAGCGACAGTGAAGGCGACGCCCCTTTCAGCACGGCTCCTGCTACGCCCACGATTGCCAGTCAGACGCGACACTGAGTCGCTAGTTCGGCGGCAACGCTCAGGTCGGTTGCTGCTTTCGGGGCTGAACTCTCCGTTCAGCCCGCATCTTCAAGCTGTACTCTGACCTTGAAAATCTGATTCACGCCATCCACCTCTCGCAAATACGCAATCTCTTCGCCGCTGGGAGAAAAGACGACGGCGTCTCCAGACGGCGGCACCGCACTTCGCGGCGTCTGCCGGAATAATCGTCCCGTCGAAAGGCCACATACCATAATGCTGTTATCACTGACAAAAGTCAGATATTGCCCGCTGGGATGCCAGGTAAAGGCCGATTGTATGGAATCAGGCCCATACGTCACCTGACGAGGGGCTCCGCCATTCGGCGACACCGTCCATAGCTGGACAATACCGTCATCATCCCGCATCAAAAACGCAATTTGGCTACCATCCGGCGAGGATCTCAACCAATGACGCGGCTGATTCACCACGCCGGGGTATCGTCTGTCGCCGCTAAATGTCAAACGGCGTTGAGTGACGCCGGCCGGAGGTGAAGGCAGCGTGTCGGCGGTCCCGGCAAGCGGTTCGGATCCTGGCTGCGCATAGGCTTCGAGCGCTTCCGGCAGATCGACGATGAATACTTCCGGTACCCGCTCCCCTGTCGTCGATACCGTATCGCCGATAAATGCCANCGCCCATCGCTGGCGACAGCCTTCCGGCCGGAGATACCCCTTTTCACCGATCCAGCCTTCCTCGTAGGCTCGGTTAATTTCATCACTGCCCGGGCGCGGATGTGGCGTGGTGAGACTGACCAGAACACAGTAATGGCTGCCGTCATATTCTCTAGGGTGATGTTTCGACACGATGACCGGGCGCAGCGGCACGCCCACTCCAACGTTGCGCAGGTCGAGAGACGGATCCCGTTCGTGCAGGACGTGATCGTTGTAGGTGAAGCTCAAACGCGTTCCATCAGGGCTGAAGACGTGGACATGTGTCCCGCCGCGCAGCGCGCCAGCGACATAGGGAGGCGTGATCGACAGCGCATCCAGCGTAACGGCCTGATCACGTTTGTCGTCGGCGACGATAACGCCGCGACGATGGTGGAAATCATAGTGCCAATCGTCATCCGGTCGTTCCGGACCGTGGATAAAGACATAGCGTTGAGGTAACGCGGGGCTACCGGTGATTACACCAACACACGCATTTTCTCTCGCCTCATAGACGACCTCCGTCTGTCGGGTATGAATGTTCACGCGCTCAACCCGACGGCCGGTAAATGAAGACCCCGTTGGTCTGACGTCATACAGCACCCATTGACCATCGCATGTCCAAATATTGACGTTGGTCAGCTGATGGGAAATGGGGCCAGACGTTAATTGAGATTCTTCATTCATCATAAAAATCCGCAAGGTGTATCGATTATTAACCTATAATAAAAATCTATACGCAAAATAAAAAATTAATAGATAAAACAATTCGTTATTTACAGTATCTGACTTTCCTCACGTGAAAACAGGAGGAATATAGTCGCAACTGATTAGGGTTTATCGTCGTACCAACAAGGCGGGCGTTTGCTACAGAAAAACGCGCCATTTCTTTTCGTTATCGATATAGAAGGTATAAGACTATGAAAAACGTTAAAATTATCGTTGCAGCTGCTGTACTTTCCACCCTCTCTTTTGGCTCGTATGCGGCCCAATATATCAGCGTGCTACAGGCGCAAAATATGGAAAAGATTGGCGAAACCTCTGATACCGGCAAAGACTTAACGACCCTTCAGCACAAATTCTCAGCCAAAGCTGATAAGGCCGGTGCGAAGGCTTACACCATCACCAAAACCACCGGCAACCAAGTGTTGCACGGAACAGCAAACTTTTATAAATAATCCCGCAGCTGAGATTCATGCCCGGTTTGTCCGTTTCAGCCGGATAAACCGGGGCGTAGCGAAACTAAGCCGTCTCGCATTATCCCTTCAAGACAAACTTATCGATGGCATAAGCCACACCGTCTTCCTGATTGGTTTTGGTGACAAACTGACTGGCTGCCTTCACCTTTTCAATCGCGTTACCCATTGCCACGCCCAGCCCCGCATAATCCAGCATCGCTAAATCATTTTCCTGGTCGCCCAGCGCCATAATTTCATCGCGCTCAAGGTTCAGGTGTTCCGCCAGCATCTTGACGCCAGTGCCCTTATTCACGCGTTTATCCAAAATTTCCAAATAAAAATCAGCACTTTTCATTATGGTGTAGCGTTCAAAAACCTCCGCCGGCAATTTTTGTATGGCCTCATCCAACAACGCGGGGTCATCGATCATCATGAGCTTGGGGAAAAGCAGGCTACGGTCCATCTCTTCAACGGCCCTGTACCGCAGAGGCATACCGGTGAGAAAAGCTTCATGCACCGTATAACGGCCGATGTCCTTGTTAGCGGTATAGACATAATTAAAATCCAACGCGTGGAAATGAACGTTCAGATCGCGCGCCAGCTTTTCGCAATAGAGATAATCATCAAAATTCAGTGTAGTTTCTGCAACGCATTCGGCGCTGGCAGCTTTCTGGACCAGCGCGCCGTTGTTGGTGATACAGAAATGATCGTCCTGATATAAACCCAACGCTTCCAGATAACGCTTCACACCAATATAAGGCCTCCCGGTCGCGAGAACGACGTGCACGCCTTTATCCCGTGCGGCGGCGATCGCCGCTTTTACCGCCGGAGAGACGACGTTTTGTGGGTTAAGCAGCGTGCCGTCCATATCGATCGCAATAAGTTTGATGGTCATAATTCGTACCGGTGTCGAAATAATAATTTGTATGCTAACGCGCCTTTATGCAGCGATGCCAGTGAATATAGAACAAGGACGTACTTTCCCGAATCAGTCGCGAAATTGCTGTAGGTAGCTTTTTAAAAATGTGACATCGATCATGTTATGCCATCACAATAAAGAAAATAAGCTGGCTCAACCAACGCCACGGCAGATGAAATAACGGACGCGCTCTCCGCTTTTTTAATTTTTCTCCCATCCGAATTAACACACGTTTATTTCGAAGAGGAGCCATAGGATAAGTCCCGGCAGTCACCGTCTCTCCCAAACGAAATTCCTGTGCATCACTTAATTTCGATCAACGCTATTTCACGCTGACGTAAATAAGTCTGGAGTTTCATTGACTGCCTGAAGATCGCACCGGAAATGGTATCCCCTGCTGCGCGAGCGCGTCGCCGTGTTTTAGCCGTCGATACGTGATGGGGTAATCATTAATGAAGCGGTTCCGTCAACGCGGGGGGATCACATGACAGCGTTAAGCCGAATATCGACAAGAAGGGGGAAAAATTCAGCGCCAGAGTGAAAACAGGGTTAGGCAGAACTTTAGGCGGCACGTCGCAGTCATGAAACTACGCACCCGCCACCCTGATACTGAAGCGGCGGGNGACCCACGTTATACTTCTTCGTCATCCTGCAACGGAACAATCAGCATATCGACGTGGATGGTATTGATCAGCTGACGCGCCGAGGACATCAACTTGCTCCAGAAGTCTTGATGGTGTCCGCACATGACCAAATCGACATCGTACTTATGAATGGCATCCAACAGCACCTGGCCCAGATCACCGCTCCCGCTCAGCGTTTCCGCAATAGGGTATCCCGCGTTCTGCGACAGGTCTTTCAAAGCATTTTGCGTCTCTTCAGAGATACGCTGCTGCATATCACCGAGGTTGACATCAATCAGTCCGGTATAGAGATCGGAGTAGTTAACGTCGACATGAATCAAGGAAACCTTGGCATTATACGGCTTGGCCATTGAGACAGCCTTGTCGACCAGCATTTTGCTTTCCGGCGATAGGTCGACGGCAATAAGAATGTGTTTATAAGCCATAATAAGCTCCTTCCATAAAGACTAATGAATGGGTCAGCAGAGTTTTCTCCTGCCAAACTGATACTTACTGGCGATCTGCATCATAACACTCGCTATCGAGAGGGAGATGTTCAGCAGATCACAACGCCGTAGAGTGGCGGTTAGCTGTAGTCACGGAACCCATCACCACGCCTCCCTATTTTGAAGTTAACGCCAGTGTACGCCGATAAGCCGCATCGCCGACGAAAAATCGCGTGAACGCATAAGTATAGCTAAAGATCGCACGCAAAAAGGCTCACAGAGCGGGCTGGGATAACCGGGGGATCTTGCCAATTTTTCATCACATTAGCATGTCTAAGAGACATTAACGGCGTTATAGTAAAAAAATGAAACGGTCTTCTACAATGAAAATAATCCCGCGTCGTTGACTCCGCGCGGAGAAGAAGAATACCGCCAGTAGTCGGCATTATCCGCAGACCGCGCCTTGATACGCCACGATCGAGCCGCACGGAAACATCGCATACATGATATTTGGGATGACTATCCACAGGTGTAAACGACGGAGATTCGTGACGTATAAACATCTGCCGGATAGCTAAGCGGGAGGGGAGCATGGTTATTAGCACGTTTGCGCTTTTCTGGGCCTTATGCATCATTTGCGTCATCAATATGGCGCGTTACTACTCTTCTTTGCGAGTGCTGCTGCTGGTATTGCGAGACTGCGATCCGCTGCTGTACCAGTACGTGGACGGACGCGGTTTCTTCACCGCTCACGGACAACCCAGCAAGCAACTAAGACTCGTTCGCTACATTTACAGCCAGCGCTATCTGGATCATCACGACCCCGAGTTCATCCGTCGCTGTGAACGCGTCCGCGGACAGTTCCTGCTGACATCCGCGCTGTGCGGACTGGTCGTGGTCAGCCTTATCGCCCTGCTCGTCTGGCACTAAAGACGCGACCGATTCAAGGTCACGGCGAACGAGATTTTCTCGAACGTCGCCCATAAAAAAGGCGACCTCAAGTCGCCTTTTTATCGTACGTATTGCTGTTGTCGCGCGGCCTTAAATCAGCTTCAGCGTCAACCAGTACAGCACGCCGGACAGTATCAGCGATACCGGCAGCGTAAAGATCCAGGCCAGCAGGATGCTTTTCACCGTTTTGCTCTGCACGCCGCCGCCATCTACGATCATCGTCCCCGCTACCGCGGAGGAGAGGACATGCGTAGTGGATACCGGCATGCCGGTATAGCTGGCGACCCCGATCGAGAGCGCGGCCGTCACCTGAGCCGAGACGCCCTGAGCATAGGTCATCCCTTTCTTACCGATCTTCTCACCGATAGTAACGGCAACACGTTTCCATCCCACCATGGTTCCGAGAGACAGAGCCAACGCCACGGCGACGATAATCCACAGCGGCGCATACTCTACGGTATGCAGTAAATCGGTACGCAAATTGGTCAGCAGACGTTTGTCTTCGCTGTTCGTTTCAGGCAGCTTGATGATGCGGTCCATGGTGTCGGAAATACACATCAACAGACGGCGAACCTGACCACGGTCATCGCTGGACAACTCGCTGTAGTCTTTCAGGTTATTCAGCAGGCCTAAAGAGTGGTCGATGGCCAGCATGACGCGAGAGCTATCACAATGGAAGTCCGATTTACCCTCGACAGGAATCGTTTTATCCGGTGCGGGCAGCATCGGCGGAGACAGATCAACCACATGCTCCAGCGCTTCGCCGTGAGAATGATAGTAGCCCTGCAGATTCACTATCGCATCGCGAGTTCGGCTAATGTCATAACCCGATGCATTCATGTTCAGCACAAAACCTGCGGGCGCGACGCCGATCAGTACCAGCATAATCAAGCCAATGCCTTTCTGACCATCGTTGGCGCCATGAGAGAAACTGACGCCGACGGCGGAAAGGATCAAAGCGGTACGCGTCCAGAACGGCGGTTTGCGCTTGCCATCCTGTTTCTCACGCTCTGCTGGCGTGAGGTGAACCCGTTTTCTTTTCTTGGTGTTGCTCCAGTAGCGACGCAGCAAGAACACCATGACCCCGGCGATGATCATGCCCACAATCGGAGACAGAATCAGCGACAGAAAAATGCTGACCATCTTTGGAATATTGAGCGCATCGACGACTGACGTATTCGTCAGCAACGCATTGGTCAAACCGATACCGATAATAGAGCCGATCAGAGTATGGGAGCTGGACGCCGGCAGCCCGAAGTACCAGGTACCCAAGTTCCAGATGATCGCAGCCAACAGCATGGAAAAGACCATAGCCAGGCCATGAGCAGAGCTGACGTTCAGCAACAGATCGGTAGGCAATAGGTGGACGATGGCGTAAGCCACGCTTAATCCGCCCAGCAGTACCCCAAGGAAGTTAAATATTCCCGCCATCACCACAGCGAGCTGAGCGCGCATGGCACGAGTATAAATAACGGTAGCAACAGCATTGGCAGTATCGTGAAAGCCGTTAATAGCTTCGTAAAACAATACAAACAGCAAAGCCAAAATCAACATCAGACCGGTGTGGAAATCAATTCCGGCAAATAAATGTAGCATAAGCGTTAGGCCATATAGTGGTCATCAACGCGGCGCATTATCGGCGACAAGCGGGGCTTGGGAAAAGGAAAATCTGACATTATTTTGACTTATTTTAATCCAATCATCCATTGGATAATAATTTATTCGATAAAAATCAGTAAATTGGACCTTATTACGAAATTCTGCAATTTGTAACACTGGTCAGATCACAGG
This sequence comes from Lonsdalea quercina subsp. quercina, assembly GCF_000688655.1. Classification (GTDB taxonomy): domain Bacteria; phylum Pseudomonadota; class Gammaproteobacteria; order Enterobacterales; family Enterobacteriaceae; genus Lonsdalea; species Lonsdalea quercina. The sequence continues at coordinate 106,333 of NZ_JIBO01000012.1, forward strand.
ACGAGCACTACAATCTGCCGCCCTGAACGCCAATTCGGCCGCAGGCCGAAACCTGACGAATTGCAGGGGGAGCAAAACAAGTGGAACAGTATGATGTGGTCGTGATTGGCGCAGGCGCGGCAGGGCTATTCTGCGCGGCGCAGGCAGGACAGAAGGGCCTACGGGTGCTGCTGGTGGACAATGGTAAAAAACCGGGCCGCAAGATTTTGATGTCCGGCGGCGGTCGCTGCAATTTCACCAACCTTTACGCAGAGCCTGGCGCTTACCTGTCGCAAAACCCGCACTTCTGCAAGTCCGCCCTGGCGCGCTATACCCAGTGGGACTTTATCGAACTGGTTAACCGCCACGGCATCGCCTATCACGAAAAGACCCTCGGGCAATTGTTCTGCGACGACTCCGCCCAGCAAATCACGGATATGCTGCTGAAGGAGTGTGAACAGGGCCAGGTCACGCTCCGTTTGCGCAGCGAAGTGCTGGACGTGGAAAAGAGCGATGTGTTTACCCTCCGGCTGAACACCGGTGCGATTCAAAGCCCGGAGCTGGTTATCGCCACCGGCGGCCTGTCGATGCCCGGACTCGGCGCCACGCCCTTTGGTTATCAGCTTGCCCAGCAGTTTTCCATCAACGTACTGCCCACCCGCGCGGCGCTGGTGCCCTTCACCCTGCACAAACCACTGCTGGAACAGTTGCAGACGCTGTCCGGCGTCTCTGTGCCGTCTCTGATCGAAGCGGAAAACGGCGTGACCTTTCGCGAGAATATCCTATTCACCCACCGCGGCCTTTCCGGCCCGGCGGTACTTCAGCTTTCCAGCTACTGGCAGCCTGGCGAATTCGTCACCATCAATCTACTGCCCGACCGGGATCTGGCCGCACAGCTTGATGCAGAACGCCTCGCCCATCCCAATCAGAGTCTGAAAAATACGCTGGCGCAGTGGTTGCCCAAGCGTCTGGTGGAGTGTCTTCAGACGTTGGGACAGTTGCCGGATGTCACGCTTAAACAGCTGCAAAAACCACAGCAAACTCAGGTAGAGAACACATTACAGCAATGGCGGGTGCAGCCCAACGGCACAGAAGGCTACCGCACGGCAGAAGTGACGTTGGGCGGAGTCGATACCCACGAACTATCGTCAAAGACGCTGGAAGCCAGCAAGGTGCCTGGACTGTACTTTATCGGCGAAGTCGTGGACGTCACCGGCTGGCTCGGCGGTTACAATTTCCAGTGGGCCTGGAGCTCGGCCTGGGCTTGCGCTCAGGCGCTGGGCAAATAACGACTCACTTGCCTGCGTGAAAGCGCAGACGCGGGGCACAACGAACGTAAATCAGTTCGGCAATCAGCTCGACCAGCGTCTGCGTCACCACCACGACAGGCATCAGCGGTAACGCCCCAGGAACCGACAGCGCCAGCGGCAAAATCACCAGCGAATTTCGTGTCGCAGCGCTAAACATGACGCCCCTTCCCGCCGCCGCATTAAGCTTCAAAAGCCGCGCAACGCCCCAGCCCGCCAGAGGCGCGAGCGCCGAAAACAAAAGGTAAATGGGCAACACCGTCAGCGCGGTGCTTCGCGACTGAGCTAGCTGCGGTACGACAAACGCCGTAATCACCGCCAGCACCAGCGCCGTCGCCGGCACGGGAAGAAATCCAAGCCAGTTCGTCATAACCCGCCCTGCAGAGGTCCTCTTGCTCCAGCGTTGAAAGATCAGAGCCAACAGCAACGGGATTGCAATCATGGTGATAAAAGCATGTAGGAAAGGCTCGATGTTGATGACCTGGGCCGCATCGAATAACAGGCTCAAATAAAGCGGCAACAGCAACATTTGCAACAGCAGCAACAGCGGCGTCGCCGCAAGCAGCAAACGGGAATCCCCCTGCCCCTGCTGACAAAAAGTCACGACGTAGTCGATGCAGGGGCACAACAGTACCATCGCGACTCCATACGCCACCACCGACGGCAGCGGCAATAGCGTCAGCAACAACGCCACCAGCGCAGGTATCGCGACAAAATTGGCGATAAACAAGGCAAGCAGGAAACGCACATGGCGAAAAGCGTTAAACATCTCCCCCAGCGGCAACGATAAAAACGTGACGAACAACATGAATGCCAGGGCCGGGTTGAGCGCCACCACTAGGCCCGACGCCTTCGGCCAGCAAGCAGCAATGACCGCCGCCGCGACCATGGTCGAAAAATAAATTCCCGTTTGCCGTTTTTCCAACACGTCTTTCATCTGGCTCATAAAAAGGCGGACATACTCAATTAAAGAAAACGGCTAGCATCTTGGCAGAAATAGTCGGTGTTGCCTATTGGCGCTCTGAATCCGTGCCAATGTTGCACTGAAATGAGGAGGGACGGCGAAATGAGATAGGTGGCGAAATCTGCGCTAAGGGGAGATAAAAACAAAAAACCCGCGTAGTAAGCGGGTTTTTGGTGAAGACAATCGGGTATCGTCTTCTTTGAATTTGGTCGGTGAGAGAGGATTCGAACCTCCGACCCCTTCGTCCCGAACGAAGTGCGCTACCAAGCTGCGCCACTCACCGAATGCGGGGCGCATATTACTGCGCCCCTGATAACGCGTCAATCCCTTTTTAACAAACGGCCTTGGAGTTGTCGACAAAGCATACAGCGTCATTTTCGTGAACAGGTGTATCCCGCATCTTATTGATTTTAATCAATGAACTGGCTTCGCACACCAGTTGTTGCTCTGATTAATGCCGCCATTAGGAGAGGTATACCCCAGACATCCCAACACCGAGTCGAAGATCTCTTCATGACGCAGAATCTCACCAGCATCCTTTCTGGCCTTCAAATTGGCGAAAGCCCGCTGATGTTCTGGCTCAGCCAGAAACTTGTCGGATGCCCACATCATCACCGGCGACCGAAACTGCTCCGGCGGCGCGACATTACGCGGGGTACCGTGCAGGTGCGAGTTCTCATCGATTGATTCGCCATGATCGGACGAATAGAACACCAACGCTTTTTTATCCCTCATTTGACTAATAACCTGCTCGATAACAGCATCCGTGTAGAGAACGCTGTTATCGAAAGAGTTGATGAGCTGTTCCCGGGTACAGGAGGCATCCACGCTCATACACTCCGGCTGATAGCGGGCGAAGCTACGCGGGTAACGCATCGAATACTGGTAGTGCGACCCTTTAGTATGCAGAACAATCAGGTGTTTACCTTTGGTATAACGTGCCAACGAGGACTTCATCTCATCCACTAACAGCATGTCATCAACCGATTTTCCATCGTTGCGCTTTTCAGAGGCAATCATCTCACGGATGGAGTAGTTATCAGCCCGGATGTTATTGTAGAACCAGACTTCGCTTTGCATAGCGAACAGCTCCGACGAGAATCCCAATCCTTTCATCACGGAAAAAATATTGTGCTCTTTTAGCGTCCGCTGAGGGTTATCTTCCGTCCCGCCTTCTCGTACGAACATACAGCGCATGGACAGTTTGGTCGCGGTATCGCAAGAGCGGCCGCGAAACGCCAGCAAGTTTTTCTCTTTCTCCAACTGCGGTGTCGTGTCCCGCGAGTAGCCTAACAGTCCCAGATGATCCCACCTCGTCGTCTCGCCGATGATAAATACGACGTAGGTATCATCGATATCGTTGGGAGCCTGATAGGTAAAATGTGTGCTGGGGTCAAACAGGGAAGACGCGTCCTGATTTTCATCGTAATGGGCGTAAGCGAACAATCCCAAGGCGGACAGCCAGTTAGAAGGCAGATACGAGNGGGCCACCACGCCGCCATAGCTAGGTAAATCCTGATTAGAGGCTTTCTCCGCGTCAGCATTAACCTTGCCCATGTAATCCATCGGCAGCCAGACCAGCGCAACGATGACCGCCAAACCCAGCGCGGCTCGCAGACGTTTCCCTGACGTTTTCAATTGATCCAGTAACGTATGTTGCAGACGGCTTGTCCAGATGATCGCCAGCGGCGGCAGGCTGACCAGTATCATCCACAGCACGAAATTGACGCCGATCACCTCACGCGAGAGATCGATATCTGTCGTCATCACGGAAGCGATGATGCCGTAGCCGATAACGACATTAAAAAAGGTCATGTAATAACTGGCGGCCACTGAAATTAATGTCAGTAACGATGCCAGAATACGAAAGCATTTTTTTCCGCCCAGAGAAATAAGTCGCATCAGAAAAAAAGTAAACAGAATGCAAGCCAGCAGTTCAGCCACGGCAGAAAGAAAGTGCGTGGCATGCTTGAGGTCGAAAATAGCTACAGAGTCAAAACGGCGGTAATAAACGGATAAATTCAGGAATAAGCCTATATAAAAAGCCAGTATCCAGGAAACTTTGGGTTGGGAAAATGACATCGACACTTTCATTCTTATAATCTGCTCCAGAGGCTCACGTCTGTAAACAGACACCGGAGCCCCCCTCGGAGTTCATTATCTTTGAGGTATAAAACGTAATAAATTCGATGTAGTACAAGCGCTCGACCTGCCGATAGCCGTATCTGACCGCCGAACTATCTGTCTGGCTCACGAAAAGATTAAATTAATTTATCTATTCTGTGGAATAGTCATCTAATTCATTAGTTTTCATGTGTGAATAAACCTTGTGGTCTTATTTTATATATAACGAGAAATAATTCTTTGCGCTTTTGTCAGCAGTATTCACTTTCAATAAAATCATTTATTTGTTATCACGCTAGCTTTTTTATTACTGCCATCGAAATATATCTGACAGGTTGAAATCTCCCGCTATTTAATACCGTACGACTCGATTTGCCGCATCATCGATTGCACCTCTGGATGATGTAAAAACCGACTTATTTTGTGCGCCCGCCGATGACCTACACCGGAAAACTGCTGCCACTCAGCGATGCTGCGTTGCTGAAGCTGAGAAAAAGAGTATCCCGACAGCGCGCCATGAGCCGACTGCGGCAACGGCATCCCCAAGGCCAGAAGCCAACGTGATAGCGGCAGCTGCCGCGTCGACTGGAACTGTTGATGCAGTAGCCCCGCGCGCGTTTCACCGACAGACGCCGCGGTGCTGATCTGGTTTCGTTCCAGAGCCAGCCAGCTAATCAAATCCTTCATCAGATGCGCCTGTATCAATCGTTTCCACATGCCTTCGCGTAATCCTTGTATTGCCAACCCCGCATCGCTGCTTAACCAGACCAAGCGAGCCAGAAATTGCGGCTGACACGCTCTGCTCCATCGGAAACAGGAAAACTCGTCGAACTGCGATGTGTCAGGCGCATCCACCGTCAAACGCTCCATGCTTCGCCACACGACGCCATCGAGCCGGGGTATGCCTTGTCCCGCGAGACTCACGGTCACGCGGTCTCCTGGCAGAACATCCCACCGCCGCCAGCGCGTTACAGAGCCGACATTAACGCTGCGGACCTGCTTATCATCCAGTGTCACCGTTTCCAGCGCCAAAACGGCCCCTATTTTTCCAGTTCGACCCACCGGAAATTCAACGCCCTTGACCTCTGTGACGCGGTGAATCGGCGGATATTTCCAGGCTATCGCCCATTCAGACTCTCCTGGCTGCCAGTAGCGTCCTGCAGGCTCGTCTTCCTGGCGGATCACCACACCATCGGTGACAAACGGNAATGGGGATTGATACCAATGCTCACGCCAGCGTCGAGCCTGTTTCAGCGAGGTGATAGGTTCGGAATAGCGCTCCGTCAACGCAAACCCCATTTCACGCAACGCCGCCAGCCGCTGCGTCATGCTGCGGGGTCCGTCGGGCCACGCCCAGATAAAAACCCCGATATTCGCCAACCGTGGAGAAGGTTGTTTACGCCGCATTTCTCCTGCGACCAACGCCCGGGCATTGAGGCCGCCGAGCTTATTCTGACGATGATTTTCCACCGGAAGAAACAGCTCGCCCTGCAGAACGACACGCTCTGGTATTCCAGTGTTATTGCCCCGCATGAGCCGAATTTGCTGAGGGATGGTTGCGATCTGACGAACCTTCTCCGTCCAATCTTCCCCTTGCCGCCCGTTGCCTCTGCTGACGGCAGAGATCAGGCGGCCTTGCTCGTAAACCAGCGTTACAGCTACACCGTCCACCTTGGGTTGAACCCAAAGATGACGCCGGGCGGCAATCCAATGCCGCAGTTCGCCATCGTCGGAGAGTTTTCTAAGGCCGGTCTGCGCCACCGGGTGAAGCTTTTTTCCCTGATTGGGCAAACGCACCTTGAACACCGCCCCCTGCGTTGGAAAACAGCGCTGCCAGCCAGCCAACATCGTGCGCATCTGGTCATACGCATCATCGGGAACCGGACTTTTGCCCTCGTCGTGATACGCCTTATCCCATTGCGCCAGCTGCTGCCCCAGTCGCTGAATTTCCTGACTGGCCCGCTGGTGAGCCCATTCCGGACAAGCATCGGCAGCCGAAGCCAGTGCCGTCAACAACATCGCCGCTACGCCCAGCCAATATCCATATCGCATAAGTCCCCCCTCGCCTACGTTCAACGCAGCGGCAGTAAAGCATGGAGTCCGACTGCAAACCCAGCGCCGGGGAATACGGTTGCGAGCCGTTTCGCAGACAATTAGCGTCGTTACAGGAAGGCGATAAGAAATTGCGGCGCACTACACAAGGAATAAGCAAAGAAGAGGAAAGGGTTTGAGCGAGGCATAAAGATAAGCCAATTTGTCAAACAAGGCGGGTTCAATACTTACGCTGCGCGACTGACGGCGGCGCGGCATGTATAATGCGGGGAACTGCACGTTCCGCTGCATCAATTCTAACTACTGAATCAGATACATTCATTATGGCTCAAGGCACGTTATATATTGTTTCCGCACCGAGCGGTGCCGGAAAATCCAGTTTGATTACTGCGCTGTTGAAAACGCAGCCGCTGTATGACACACAGGTTTCCATTTCTCATACCACTCGCGATAAACGGCCGGGAGAAAATCACGGCGAGCACTATTATTTCGTGCCGGTTGACGAGTTCAAGCGCATGATTGGGAACAATGAGTTTCTGGAGTATGCCGAGGTTTTCGGTAATTATTACGGAACATCTCGTACCGCCATTGAGCAAGTGCTGTCTACCGGCGTGGATGTATTTCTGGACATAGACTGGCAGGGCGCCAAGCAAATTCGCGAGCGGATGCCCTCCGCACGCAGCATTTTCATCCTGCCGCCCTCTAAAGAAGAGCTTGAACGTCGCCTGCGCGGCCGTGGTCAGGACAGCGAGGAAGTGATTGATCGACGTATGGCGCAGGCGATTGCCGAAATGAGCCACTATGCTGAATACGATTATCTTCTCGTTAACGACGACTTTGATTTGGCGCTGCAGGATTTGAAAACCATCATTCGCGCCGAGCGTCTGCGTTTATCCCGCCAGAAAGTGCGGCATGACGGTTTAATCACCAAACTATTGGCAGACTGACGGCACATTCAGTATCATGCCCAGTCTTTTTTTATTTCCCTGTGGAGTACCTCATTATGGCACGCGTAACTGTTCAAGACGCTGTAGAAAAAATTGGTAACCGTTTTGACCTGGTGTTGGTCGCTGCCCGTCGCGCCCGCCAGATCCAGGTTGGGGGCAAAGATGCTCTGGTTCCTGAAGAAAACGACAAGTACACGGTTATCGCACTGCGTGAGATCGAAGAAGGACTGATCACTTCGCAAATTCTCGACGCCCGTGAACGTCAGGAGCAGCAAGAGCAGGAAGCCGCAGAAATTCAGGCGGTCACCGCAATCGCTGAAGGTCGCCGCTAATAACACCACGAGTCGCCCTTGTATCTGTTTGAAAGCCTTAATCTGCTGATTCAGAGTTACCTGCCCGAAGACCAGATAAAACGTCTCCGGCAGGCTTACCTTGTCGCACGTGATGCTCACGAGGGGCAGACTCGCTCCAGCGGCGAGCCTTACATCACCCATCCAGTCGCCGTAGCCTGCATTTTGGCCGAGATGCGTCTCGACTATGAAACGCTAATGGCGGCGCTACTGCATGATGTGATCGAAGACACGCCCGCCACCTACCAGGATATGGAACAGCTGTTCGGCAAAAGCGTTGCCGAGCTGGTGGAAGGCGTCTCCAAGCTGGATAAGCTGAAGTTTCGCGACAAGAAAGAGGCGCAGGCGGAAAATTTTCGCAAAATGATCATGGCGATGGTGCAAGACATCCGCGTCATCCTGATCAAACTAGCCGACCGCACCCACAACATGCGGACGCTGGGAGCGCTAAGGCCGGATAAGCGCCGACGTATCGCCCGGGAAACATTGGAAATCTACAGCCCTCTGGCCCATCGGCTTGGTATTCATCATCTTAAAACCGAACTGGAAGAGCTGGGGTTTGAAGCGCTCTATCCGAACCGTTACCGCGTCATCAAAGAAGTGGTGAAAGCCGCGCGCGGCAACCGTAAGGAGATGATTCAGAAGATCCTATCTGAAATCGAGGGCCGTTTGCTGGAAGCCGGTATCCCCTGTCGCGTTAGTGGCCGGGAAAAACACCTCTACTCCATCTACTGCAAGATGCACCTGAAAGAACAGCGTTTTCACTCCATTATGGATATATACGCCTTTCGGGTAATCGTCAGCGATTTGGATACCTGCTATCGCGTGCTGGGCCAGGTACACGGCCTGTACAAACCGCGCCCCGGTCGCGTTAAAGACTATATCGCCATCCCGAAAGCCAACGGCTATCAATCTTTGCATACCTCGTTGATCGGCCCGCACGGCGTCCCGGTCGAAGTGCAGATCCGTACGGAAGATATGGATCAAATGGCCGAGATGGGCGTAGCCGCACACTGGGCTTATAAAGAAGGTGAAAGCAGCACGACCGCGCAGGTCCGCGCGCGCCGCTGGATGCAGAGCCTGATGGAGCTGCAGCAAAGCGCAGGCAGTTCATTTGAATTTATCGAAAGCGTGAAGTCGGATTTGTTTCCGGACGAAATGTACGTCTTCACGCCCGAAGGCCGCATTGTGGAACTCCCTTCCGGCGCTACGCCGGNGGACTTCGCCTACGCGGTGCATACCGACATCGGTCACGCCTGCGTGGGCGCACGTGTTGACCGTCAGCCGTATCCGTTGTCTCAAGCGCTGAAAAGTGGTCAGACGGTTGAGATCATCACGGCGCCCGGCGCACGGCCAAACGCCGCCTGGCTGAACTTTGTCGTCAGTTCCAAAGCCCGAGCCAGAATCCGTCAGATGCTGAAGAATCTGAAGCGTGACGATTCCGTCAGCTTGGGGCGTCGTCTGCTGAACCACGCGCTAGGCCACGGACGCAAGCTATCTGAAGTTCCGTCCCCCAATATTCAGCGCGAGCTGGACCGAATGAAGCTCTCTTCGCTGGACGATCTGCTGGCGGAAATCGGCCTTGGCAATGCCATGAGCATCGTGGTGGCCAAAAATCTGCTGGAGGAAGATACCGGATTGAACAGCTCCGGCATCCGTAAGTTACCGATCAAAGGCGCCGACGGCGTGTTGGTGACATTCGCCAAATGCTGCCGCCCCATTCCGGGCGATCCGATCATTGCGCACGTCAGCCCAGGTAAAGGGCTGGTGATCCACCATGAATCCTGCCGCAATATCCGGGGTTACCAGAAAGAACCCGAAAAATTCATGGCGGTGGAATGGGACAAGGTCACTGAGCAGGAGTTCCTGACGGAAATCAAGGTAGACATGCTCAACCATCAGGGCGTTCTGGCCAACCTGACCGCAGCCATCAACACCGCCAATGCCAATATCCAGAGCATCAACACGGAAGAAAAAGACGGCAGAGTGTACAGTGCCTTCATACGCCTGACCACGCGCGACCGTGTCCATCTCGCGAATATTATGCGCAAGATCCGCGTGATGCCGGATGTGATTAAAGTTAACCGTAACCGAAACTAACCTGTTATGACGCCAGAACGCTATACGCGCATCAGAGAGATGCTGAATCACCGCCAGCCCGACTTGACGGTGTGTATGGAGCAGGTCCATAAGCCTCACAATGTTTCCGCCGTTATTCGGACGGCGGACGCCGTAGGCGTTCATCAGGTACACGCCATATGGCCGACCGGTAGCATGAGAACGCTGGTTTCCACTGCCGCTGGCAGCAATAGCTGGGTAAAAGTCAAAACGCATGCCACAATCAAGGACGCCGTCGGACACCTGAAGGCGCAAGGCATGCAGGTTCTTGCCACCCACCTTTCCGACAAAGCTGTTGATTTTCGCGACATCGACTATACGCGGCCCACCTGCATTCTTCTTGGACAGGAAAAAAGCGGCATCTCCGCCGAAGCGCTGGCTTTGGCGGACCAGGACATCATTATTCCGATGACCGGGATGGTCCAATCCCTCAATGTCTCCGTCGCCTCCGCATTAATTCTTTACGAGGCGCAGCGCCAGCGTCAAATGGCCGGGATGTATCAACGTGACGCCAGCCCACTGGACGAAGAAGAGCAACAGCGGCTGTTGTTCGAGGGCGGTTACCCCGTTCTCGCCCGCGTAGCGAAGCGTAAAGGACTTCCACGACCACGCATAGACCAGCAAGGTCAGGTGGTCGCCGACACCCCGTGGTGGGCCGCCATGCAGTCCACGGTGCAATAATGCGCGGGCGCCTGCTGAATACCCAACCGCTGAACACGCTTGTCGGCGTCGGGCCCAGTCAGGCAAATAAATTGGCCCGCATCGGTCTGGAAACGGTGGAAGACCTGCTGTTTCATCTACCGCTGCGCTACGAAGACCGCACTCAGCTTTATCCCATCAACGACCTTCTTCCGGGCATCTACGCGACCGTAGAGGGTGAAATTTTGCGCTGTGACGTCACCTTTGGCCGCCGTCGTATGCTGACCTGCCAGATCAGCGATGGCAGCGGCATGCTCACGCTGCGCTTTTTCAATTTCAACGCCGCCATGAAGAACAGCCTGTCGCCGGGCCAGCGGGTCATCGCTTATGGCGAAATCCGCCGAGGCAAGCTGGGGGCTGAAATTATCCACCCGGAGTATCGGGTTCAGGGCGAAGAAAGCGACGTAGCACTACAGGAAACGCTGACGCCGGTCTATCCCACCACCGACGGCATCCGCCAGGCCACGCTGCGTAAGCTGACCGACCAGGCGCTGAAACTGCTGGACCGCCATCCGATTGATGAACTGCTGCCGCAGGAGCTCAATCACACGATGATTAGCCTGACGGAAGCGCTGCATACGCTTCATCGGCCACCGCCCGACATGCAATTGAGCGAACTGGAGCAGGGTAAACATCCGGCTCAGCAACGCTTGATCATGGAAGAGCTGTTGGCCCACAACCTGAGCATGCTGGCTGCACGTGCCGGCGCCCAGCGCCACCACGCGCTGGCGTTGCCACCCCGCGATACGTTGAAACAACAGTTGCTGTCCGCCCTCCCGTTTTCGCCGACTCGGGCGCAGGAGCGCGTCGTGGCCGAAATCGAACAGGATTTGAATCACCCTTATCCCATGATGCGGCTGGTTCAGGGCGACGTCGGCTCCGGCAAAACGCTGGTGGCGGCTTTGGCCGCATTACGCGCCATTGCTCACGGCAAGCAGGTGGCTCTCATGGCGCCGACCGAACTGTTGGCGGAACAACATGCGCACAACTTCCGTCAATGGTTTGCGCCACTCGGCATCAACGTCGGATGGCTGGCCGGAAAGCAAAAAGGCAAAGCGCGTCAGGCCCAGCAGGAAGCGATCGCCAACGGCGATGTCGGCATGGTGGTCGGTACTCACGCCATTTTCCAGCAGCAGGTCCAATTTAACGGTCTGGCGCTGGTCATTATCGATGAACAGCACCGGTTCGGCGTACATCAGCGGCTTGCCCTGTGGGAAAAAGGCGAGCAGCAAGGATTTCACCCCCACCAGCTGATCATGACCGCGACGCCGATCCCGCGTACGCTGGCAATGACCGCGTACGCCGACCTGGAAACGTCCATCATCGACGAACTACCGCCGGGCAGAACGCCCGTCACTACCGTCGCCATCCCCGACNCCCGCCGTAGCGATATCATCCAGCGTGTCGACAATGCCTGTCAGCAGGAAGGGCGTCAGGCCTACTGGGTGTGTACCCTGATTGAAGAGTCGGACCTTCTGGAGGCGCAGGCGGCGGAAGCTACCTGTCAGGAACTGCGCGAAGCGCTGCCGGCGCTCACTATCGGACTGGTGCACGGACGAATGAAGGCGCAGGAAAAACAACAGGTGATGGAGGCGTTCAAGGCAGGCCAAATTCAGCTGCTCGTCGCTACCACCGTGATTGAAGTCGGGGTCGACGTCCCCAACGCCAGCCTGATGATTATCGAAAACCCGGAACGGCTCGGTTTGGCGCAGCTGCNCCAGCTGCGCGGACGCGTCGGCCGCGGTTCGGTCGCATCCCACTGCGTACTGTTGTACAAATCACCGCTCAGCAAAACCGCCCAGAAGCGGCTGCAGGTTTTACGGGATAGCAACGATGGCTTTGTGATCGCGCAACGCGATCTCGAGATCCGCGGACCGGGTGAGTTGCTTGGCACCCGTCAAACCGGCAGCGCCGAATTCAAAGTCGCCGACCTTCTGCGAGACCAGGCGCTGATCCCACAGGTCCAGCGTCTTGCCCGCCATATCCATGAGCGCTATCCCGAACACGCGCAAGCGCTGATAGAACGCTGGCTGCCGGAAAGCGCGCGCTACACCAACGCCTAAACGCCGGCAGCGATCACGTCCCCCAGATTCCCCACCACGGGCGTACAAGAAGATGAAGTGCGCAACCGTTTGCTTTTGTTAGGCAGATCATTAAAATGCGGTTTTTGTCGTTCTGGAGTGCCAACCGCCATGCGTATTCCCTCTGCCGAACCTTTGCGCCCGCAAGAACCCGCCGCTGCCCATCCACGCAGCGAACTCATCTACCGTCTTGAAGACCGCCCGCCGCTGCCGCAAACGCTGTTTGCCGCCGGTCAGCACCTGTTAGCCATGTTCGTCGCCGTTATCACGCCGGCGTTGCTGATCTGTCAGGCACTCGGACTCCCCGCGCAGGATACGCAACACATCATCAGCATGTCGCTGTTTGCGTCCGGTCTGGCCTCCATACTGCAAATCAAAACCTGGGGGCCAGTTGGCTCCGGGCTGCTGTCGATTCAGGGCACCAGCTTTAACTTCGTGACGCCGCTGATTATGGGCGGGTTGGCGTTGAAAAACGGCGGCGCAGATGTGCCTACCATGATGGCCGCGCTGTTCGGCACACTGATGGTCGCCTCTTGCACCGAGATCCTGCTCTCCCGCGTTCTTCATCTGGCCCGCAGGATTATTACTCCGCTGGTATCCGGCGTGGTGGTCATGATTATTGGTCTGTCGCTAATTCAGGTTGGGCTGACTTCGATCGGCGGCGGGTTTGCGGCTCTGAACGATCATTCGTTCGGTGCGCCCAAAAATCTGCTGCTGGCAGGCGTGGTCCTGTTGGTAATCATCCTGCTTAATCGCCAGCGTAATCCCTATCTGCGCGTCGCCTCGCTGGTGATCGCCATGGCCGTCGGGTATCTGGCGGCGTGGCTGATGGGAATGCTGCCAAAGGAGATGTCCAGCACAGCACAGTCGGCCATCATGGTGCCGACGCCGTTGTATTACGGTCTGGGCTTCGACTGGAGCCTACTCGTACCACTGATGCTGGTGTTTATGGTGACGTCGCTGGAAACAATCGGCGATATCACGGCGACCTCCGATGTCTCTGAACAGCCGGTACGCGGACCACTGTACATGAAACGCCTGAAAGGCGGCGTACTGGCCAACGGCCTAAACTCCATGCTTTCAGCGGTATTCAACACCTTTCCCAACTCCTGCTTCGGTCAGAACAACGGCGTGATCCAATTGACCGGCGTCGCCAGCCGCCATGTCGGTTTCGTCGTCGCGCTGATGCTGATTGTCCTGGGGCTTTTTCCGGCGGTCAGCGGCTTCGTTCAGCATATTCCTGAACCGGTGCTGGGCGGCGCGACCATCGTGATGTTCGGTACAATCGCCGCCTCAGGCGTACGCATCGTGTCTCGCGAACCGCTAAACCGCCGGGCGATCATGATTATCGCCCTCTCGCTGGCCGTGGGTCTGGGCGTAGCTCAGCAGCCGCTGATCTTGCAGTTCGCGCCTGACTGGCTGAAAACCCTTCTGTCTTCCGGCATCGCCGCAGGCGGGATCACCGCCATCGTCTTAAATCTCGTGTTCCCGCAAGAGAAGGCAGAAATAGAATAGGGAGCCTGCTTCCAGATATTTCGTATTTACCGTGCTAATCATGGCTCCATGATGCAACATCGTGCCCTGATTCTTGTCAGGCGTATGATTACCGACTTGAGCCGCTGCCCACATTGCGGCATAACTCTTCTATCCTCGACGACAGGCACGGACTGATACGATGAAATTGATCGGGAAGCTACTCATCTCACTGCTGTTACTGACCCTTCTGGCTCTGGTAGCGCTTTATATCGCGCTGCAGACCCAATGGGGAGCCAACGAGGTCAGCCGTTGGGTTAGTCAACATACCGAATACCGACTCGCGCTGAAAAAAGTGTCTCATAGCTGGACGTCGCCCAGCATCTTCCAGCTCAATGAGGTCTCTTTCGGCCATCAAAATCAGCCGCCAACGTTGGTCGCCAAACAGGTCTCCGTTGGACTTAGCCTGCGCCAAATCACTATGCCTTCTCATTTGGCGAGCCTGTGGCTGGAGGGGGGTACGCTCAACCTAAATCAAACCGGTTACGCCCTGCCTCTTCAGGCTGACGTGTTGCAGTTAAAAGATATGGCGCTACAGGCGCAGGATGGCGACTGGCGGCTAAACGGGCAGCAGGTCAACGGCGGTATCACGCCGTGGGAGCCGCAGCCCGGTAATTTGCTGGGGAATCATGCGCGCTTCCAGCTCAGCGCCCGCTCGCTGACGCTGAACGATATTCCCGCCAGTCAGGTGTTGGTGGAAGGCGCCTTAGAGAATCGGCGCCTGACGCTGAGCAACTTTGGCGCCAATGTCGCCCGGGGAGAACTGACCGGCAGCGCGCAGCGTGCGGACGATGGCGGTTGGCAGATTAATCGGCTCAGACTGAGTAACGTAAGGCTGCAAACCTCACGTTCCCTCTCTGATTTCTGGCGGCCCGTCGCAGCGCTGCCCGCCGTCAGCGTCGACCGTTTTGACCTGATAGACGCACGCATTGAGGGACCCGGTTGGGCCGCCAGCGATCTTGACGCCACACTACAGCATGTCACCTTCCGACAGGATAACTGGCAAAGTGAGGACGGCTCGCTCTCGTTCAACGCGACCGACCTCATTAACGGCGACATGCATCTGATCGACCCGATCATCAATCTGGNCCTGTCCTCGCAAGGGATTGCCATTCGCCAGTTCTCGACCCGTTGGGAGAGAGGGCTGCTGCGAGCCAGCGGCAACTGGCTGCGCAGCGNCCACCGGCTGACGCTGGATGAACTGGTTATCGCGGGAATGGAATACACCCTGCCGGGGGACTGGCGTCAACGCTGGCAACAAGCGTTGCCTTCGTGGCTGGAAGAGATATCCGTCAAAAAATTTACCGCCAACCGCAACCTGCTGATCGATATCAATCCGGACTTCCCGTTCCAGGTGACCGCACTTGACGGCTATGGCAGCGACCTGCTGCTAGCGCGTCAGCATCAGTGGGGAATTTGGCAAGGCTCGCTGAACCTGAACGCCAGCGATGCCACGTTCAATAAAGTGGATATTCGGCGTCCGTCTCTGGCGTTGACGGCCAACAACGATCGGATCACGTTTACCGACCTCAGCGCCTTCACGCAGGGGGGACTGTTGGAAGCAAAAGCGAGTATTAATCAAACCCCCGCACGTGAATTCACGCTGGATATGAATGGTAAATCGACGTCATTCGACACGTTGTTGCACTGGGGCTGGCCAACGCCGACACGCATGCCGTCGGGGAATCTCAACTTTCAGCTGCGGCTGAACGGTAAGATGGCGTATGCCACGCCGCTGACCCCCTCTTTGAATGGCATTTTGCAGGGGACGGACAGCGCAGGCCAACCGCTCCAACAGCAGTTGCATCAAGGCGTCTTACAGGAAGGGATGCCGACGCCCTAGGCCGGACGGGATGATACCAAGAACAAGGCCGGACTCATCATCCGGCCTTCCGTTATCCATGTGAAGCCATTCCCGCAGCCATCTCTATCTGCGCCTTATGTCAGTCGTGCGATAGACCAGCTGGCTCCAGAGGATCATCCTGCGTCGGAGGCAAGACCATATACACGCCTTCGAATAACGCCCCTTTTCGACCTTCACCGAACAATTCGACGTTCAGATGAACCCTCGCCCGACGGCCACGCGCCAACTTGTCCAGATCGCCGCTCAGCGACCCAAGATTGGCGACCGCACTGGGACGACCAATAATCGGCGAGCTATAACGAATATGGGCATCCGCCAGGACAATGGTGCCCCCCAGTTGACGCTCCCGCAGCAAGAGCCAAATAAGCCCCCAGCCGGTTAGGGTCGCCAGCGAAAACAGGCTGCCGGCGAAGATGGTGTGATGGGGGTTTTGATTGACGGCTTCCGGCATCGTGGTGATAAATTTCTTGCCGGTGTACTGGCTGATGCGCACACCCATCTTTTCGCTCAGCGGAATATGATCGTGCCAAGCCTGCTGCAGCTGACCGCACCAGTCTGGGCGATGCAAAATATCATCCAGCGTCGCCACCGGTTTGATCATCAGGAAATGTCGAATGGGCGTAGTCTGCGGCGTCGTGACCTCGCCCTGATCCACAAACCCTAATTTGCCGAAAAACGCCTTCGCCTCTTCGCGGGCGCTGCACACCACGCGCTTGGCCCCCTCCTGGCGCGCCACCGACTCCAGCGCCATCGCCAGCAAAGTGCCCAACCCTTTACTTCTCACGGCAGGGTGAACTGCCAGAAAACGGATAGAGGCTTCATTATCGGCATTAATGTAGAGTCGCCCGACTGCCACTAGTCGCCCTTGCTCATCAACCACGGTCTGATGATGCGCCAGCAAATCATAAGCGTCGCGCTCAGATCCCATTGGCTGTCGCAACGGCTTACGCAACATCTCCCAGCGGAACTGATAGTAGGCTTCCAGCTCTTCAGCGCTTTCCGGCACTCTCAAGTGATACATACACAGCCTCAGTTAACCAAGAGAAGCGATCCGTTTTATGCCTGTAGCCAGAAGGTCACCGGCCCGTCATTGACGAGTTCAACCTTCATATCGGCGGCAAAACGGCCGGTTTCCGTGACAACGCCCCGTTCCCGGCATTGACCGATAAAGTATTGATACAACCGATCCGCCTCGGCAGGTGCCGCNCCGCGGGAAAAGCTGGGACGCATCCCCTTTTGTGTGTCGGCCGCCAGTGTAAACTGCGACACCACCAGCAGGCTGCCGCCGGCCTGACTCACGTTAAGGTTCATCTTGCCCTGCTCATCACCAAAAATTCGGTACCCGATCACCCGTTCGCATAACCGCGCGGCGTTTTTTTCGTCATCGCCCTGCTCAACGCCCAGCAATACCAGCAATCCCGCATCAATTTTCGCAATAATTTCGTTGTCCACGGTGACGCTGGCGCTGGAGACGCGCTGAATTAACCCAATCATAAAAACGTTGCTGCTCCTGTCTGATGCCGAATCGAAACTGCCTGGCGCTATTCATTCACCACGGCGGACTGAGAAGAAAAGAAGTCCGTCAGAACCTGACGATCGTTGACCTGAATANCATGGATGCCCAACGCGGATGCAGCGGTGACGTTGTCCGCATTATCATCGAAGAAGATGGCATCCTCGGCCCGGCAGCCTTCCTGCTGCAGCACATACTCGTAGATTGCCGCATCCGGTTTGCGCATACCCAGCTCCTGAGATAAATACAGTCGGTCGGCGGCCTGTTCTATTTCGGGATAGAGCGTAGACCACTGCTGATGATGCAGTCGGTTGGTATTGGACAACACCACAACCCGCTGACCGTCTCGCCGCAATTGCTTCATGATATCCAGCGCTTCAGGACGCACCCCGATAAAGATGGATTCCCAGCCCGCGGCAAATTGCTCAAAGCTGAGGGCAATCCCCATTTCGTGGCACAACTGAGCAGCAAATGCCTCATCATCGATCTCGCCGCGCTCGTGCTGTTCGAATGCATGCCCCATAACGAAGCGTTCGCTCAGGCTAGCCAGGGGGATACCGCTCAGGTTGCTCCATACTCCCAACACCCGTCTAAAATCGATATCAATGACGACATTCCCCAAATCAAAGATATACAACATAGGTCCTCCTGATGAGTCGGTAGGCTTTCACTGTAACGGTAAAAGGGAGAACTGAACAGAGAAGATCGGAGGCCGAATACACCGTCAGCAGGTGTGGGCTCACGCTGTGTCATGAGGGTAACTGAATGAAATTGAATTAAAAAAGCCAGTCAGCTTTCGCTGGCTGGCTTTTTCTAAAACGAGACCGTCGTTACAGAAAAGGCGCTTACCCTTCTTTGCTCGAGCGACCCGCGCGGCGGCGGTCGTTTTCAGTCAGGTGACGTTTACGCAGACGGACAGACGTCGGCGTAACTTCGACTAGTTCGTCGTCATCGATAAATTCCAGAGCCTGCTCCAGAGTCATCTTGACCGGTGGTACTAGTGTCGTCGCTTCGTCCGTACCCGATGCACGCATGTTGGTCAGTTTCTTACCGGTCAAACAGTTCACGGTCAAGTCGTTGGAGCGTGAATGGATACCGATGATCTGGCCTTCATAAACTTCGGCACCGTGTCCCAGGAACAATTTACCGCGGTCCTGCAGGCCATACAGGGCAAACGCGACCGCTTTACCCTGACCGTTGGAGATCAGTACGCCGTTCTGACGCTGACCGATCTCGCCCGGACGCACGTCGTCGTAGTGACTGAACGTGGAGTACAGCAGACCCGTACCCGACGTCATGGTCATGAACTCGGTACGGAAACCGATCAGACCGCGGCTTGGGATAACGTAGTCGAGACGAATACGGCCCTTGCCATCTGGAACCATGTCTTTGACGTCGCCTTTACGCTCACCCATCGCCTGCATGACGGAGCCCTGATGCTGTTCTTCGATATCCAGCGTCACGTTTTCGAACGGTTCTTGGTTGCGACCGTCGATCACGCGGTTGATAACTTTCGGACGCGAAACGGCCATTTCGAAGCCTTCACGACGCATGTTTTCAATCAGGACAGACAGGNGAAGCTCACCACGACCGGATACGCGGAAAGCATCCGCATCATCAGTCTCTTCAACGCGCAGTGCAACGTTGTGGATCAGCTCTTTGTTCAGACGTTCAAGGATCTGACGCGACGTCACAAACTTCCCTTCTTTACCGCAGAAAGGAGACGTGTTGACGCAGAAGAACATGGTTACGGNCGGTTCGTCGACGCTCAGCGCAGGCAGCGCTTCGACGTTCGCCGGATCGCAGATGGTATCGGAAATGTTCAGCTCGCCCAGACCGGTGATAGCGATGATGTCACCCGCTTCCGCCAGCGTGGATTCGATACGCTCCAGACCCATGTGGCCCAGGACTTTACCGACTTTACCGTTGCGGGTTTTGCCTTCGCTGTCGATGATAGTGACCTGCTGGTTAGGCTTAACCATGCCGCGCTTAATACGGCCGATACCGATAACACCCACGTAGTTGTTGTAGTCCAGCTGGGAGATCTGCATCTGCAGCGGGCCGTCACGGTCAACTTTCGGCGCGTCGACGTGTTCGACGATCGCTTCAAACAGCGGCGTCATGTCGCTGGCCATATCGGAGTGATCCAGACCAGCAATACCGTTCAACGCGGAAGCGTAAACGATCGGGAAGTCCAACTGCTCATCAGTGGCATCCAGGTTTACAAACAGGTCGAACACCTGATCGACAACCCAGTCAGGGCGTGCGCCCGGACGGTCAACTTTGTTGATGACCACGATCGGCTTCAGACCATTGGCAAAGGCTTTTTTGGTCACGAAACGGGTCTGCGGCATCGGGCCATCCATTGCATCAACGACCAGTAGCACCGAGTCGACCATCGACATAACACGTTCTACCTCACCGCCGAAGTCGGCGTGTCCTGGGGTATCAACGATGTTGATGCGATAGTCTTTCCAATTGATGGCGGTATTTTTAGCGAGGATGGTGATCCCGCGCTCTTTCTCCAAATCGTTGGAGTCCATAACACGTTCGGTGGCTTCACTACGTTCATCGAACGTACCGGACTGTTGTAGCAGCTTGTCGACCAGGGTGGTTTTCCCATGGTCAACGTGCGCAATAATAGCGATGTTACGCAAATTTTCGATCACAGCTTTGCCTCAGGCATTTAGAAATAGCGCGCTATTGTACACGGATTAATCGAGGGACTAAACAGGATCACAAACATCTCTTGCAAACAACCTCACATTGAGGGGTTGTAATCCCTTTCACGGTGCAATTTCGCAGCAAACACATTGATAAGCACCAATATGGTGCTAACAATGCAAAATAAAGCACTATTTTGGTGCAGATTACTATATTGGTGCAGTCCAAGACCACTTAGGAAACCAGAGAATGGGCTTTCAGGCACAAATACTAAAGTTGGCACAGATTTAGCTATAGTCTACGTACGGTCACAACAACATTCCACAACGATATTCGTTCCACGACGATAATTGATATAACCCGGGAGAACCAAGTATGTCAGTTGAACACGTTTTGACGCTGCTGAAAGAACATGAGGTGAAATTCGTCGACCTTCGTTTCACCGATACTAAAGGTAAAGAGCAGCACGTCACGATCCCTTCCCATCAGGTAGATGCAGATTTTTTCGAAGACGGCAAAATGTTCGATGGTTCTTCTATCGGCGGATGGAAAGGCATCAACGAATCAGACATGGTGTTAATGCCTGACGTCACGACCGCCATTCTCGACCCGTTCTACGAAGAGTCTACGCTGATCATCCGTTGTGACATCCTCGAACCAGGCACGATGCAGGGCTACGATCGCGATCCGCGCTCCATCGCCAAACGCGCAGAAGATTTTCTGAGTTCTTCCGGTATCGCGGATACCGTACTGTTCGGGCCAGAACCCGAGTTTTTCCTGTTTGATGACGTTCGCTTCGGCAGCAGCATCTCCGGCTCCCATGTCACTATCGACGATATCGAAGGCGCCTGGAACTCCAGCAAAGAATATGAAGGCGGCAACAAAGGCCACCGTCCGTCCGTCAAAGGCGGCTACTTCCCGGTTCCCCCGGTCGACTCTTCTCAGGACATCCGTTCCACCATGTGTTTGACCATGGAGCAGATGGGGCTGGTGGTTGAGGCGCATCACCACGAAGTAGCGACAGCAGGTCAGAACGAAGTAGCCACCCGCTTCAACACCATGACCAAGAAAGCCGACGAAATTCAGATTTACAAATACGTTGTCCACAACGTCGCACATGCTTTCGGTAAAACAGCAACGTTCATGCCGAAACCGATGTTCGGCGACAACGGCTCCGGTATGCACTGCCACATGTCTCTGTCCAAAGACGGCGTGAATCTGTTCTCCGGCGATAAATACGGCGGNCTGTCCGAAATGGCGCTGTACTACATCGGCGGCGTGATCAAACATGCGAAAGCCATCAACGCCCTGACCAACCCGGCGACCAACTCGTACAAACGACTGGTTCCAGGCTATGAAGCACCGGTCATGCTGGCTTACTCCGCGCGTAACCGTTCTGCATCCATCCGTATTCCGGTGGTCGCTAGCCCGAAAGCGCGTCGTATCGAAGTTCGATTCCCGGATCCGGCAGCCAACCCGTACCTGGCTTTCACCGCACTGCTGATGGCTGGCCTGGACGGAATCATCAACAAGATCCNCCCTGGCGATGCCATGGATAAGAACTTGTACGATCTGCCGCCGGAAGAAGCGAGTGAAATCCCGACCGTAGCAGGGTCACTGGAAGAAGCGCTGAATGCGTTGAACGAAGACCGTGAGTTCCTGACCCGCGGCGGCGTATTCACCGAAGACTCTATCGATGCTTACATTGAACTGCGTCGTGCGGAAAACGACCGCGTACGTATGACTCCGCACCCGGTCGAGTTCGAACTGTACTACAGCGTGTAATTATTCGTGCAACGACGGCAGCCCGAATAATAACGATGTTGAAGCTGCCGTCGCCGACAAAATTTCTAGTTTATTTTGTTGCCGTGGAAACTTTTCAGCCCATCTTCGGATGGGCTTTTTTCTCCGCGCGACATCGTACGTTTGCTAAGCGATATTTATCAATCCAGAATGTGACGCACTAAAAAAGTGCAGGAGTCTGCGTTATGGCAACAGGCACGCTGCCCGATGCTGGGCAGATCCTCAATTCATTAATTAATAGCATCTTATTGCTAGATAAAAATCTGGCGATCCATTATTCCAACCCAGCGGCGCAACAACTGCTGGCGCAAAGCTCGCGAAAGCTGTCGGGTACGCCATTGCCTGAACTGCTCGGCTATTTTTCGCTCAATATTGACCTGATGTTGGACAGCCTTAACTCCGGACAGGGATTTACCGATAACGAAGTCACCATCGTGGTGGATGGCAGAGCCCATATCATGTCGCTGACGGCACAGCGTATTCAGAATGATTATATTCTGATGGAAATGGCGCCGATGGATAACCAGCGCAAACTCAGTCAGGAGCAGTTGCAACACGCTCAGCAGCTGGCGGCGCGAGATCTGGTTCGCGGCCTTGCTCATGAGATTAAAAACCCGCTGGGAGGCCTGCGCGGCGCGGCGCAACTATTATCCAAAGCGCTGCCCGACCCATCGCTGACGGAATATACCAAAGTCATTATCGAACAGGCGGATCGCCTGCGTAATCTGGTTGATCGCTTGTTAGGACCGCAACAGCCCGGGCTGCACGTCACGCAAAGTATCCATCAGGTCGCGGAGCGCATCTTCCAGCTAGTTTCGCTGGAAAAGGCCAATAACGTCACGCTGGTCAGAGATTACGATCCCAGCTTGCCGGAACTGATGCACGACCCGGATCAAATTGAACAGGTCTTGCTGAACATCACCCGCAATGCTTTGCAGGCGTTGGGAGAAGAAGGCGGCTCCATCACGATCCGTACCCGTACCGCTTTCCAGTTGACGCTGCACGGCGTGCGCTATCGTTTAGTGGCCCGTATCGACATTGCAGACGATGGTCCGGGCGTCCCCGCCCATTTGCAAGATACCCTGTTTTATCCGATGGTTAGCGGACGTGAAGGGGGCACCGGACTAGGGCTGTCGATCGCCCGTAATCTTATCGATCAACACTCCGGTAAAATTGAATTTAACAGTTGGCCAGGTCACACCGAATTTTCGGTCTATCTGCCCATCCGCCAGTGAGGTCCATGATGCAACGAGGGATAGTCTGGATTGTCGACGACGATAGCTCCATCCGCTGGGTGCTCGAACGCGCGCTCACAGGAGCCGGCTTAACCTGCGCAACGTTTGATAACGGAAATCAAGCATTAAACGCATTATCTACGCAAACCCCGGACGTATTGCTTTCCGATATTCGTATGCCGGGAATGGATGGGCTGGCTTTGCTGCAACAGATTAAACAGCGCCACCCCATGCTACCGGTCATTATCATGACAGCGCACTCCGATTTAGATGCGGCCGTCAGCGCCTATCAGCAGGGTGCCTTCGATTATCTGCCCAAACCGTTCGATATTGATGAGGCGGTGGCGCTGGTCGAACGCGCCATCAGCCACTATATGGAACAGCAACAACCGGTTCGTAATCAGCCCATCAGCGGGCCGACGACGGATATCATCGGGGAAGCGCCCGCGATGCAGGATGTTTTCCGGATCATTGGCCGTCTTTCACGCTCCTCCATCAGCGTCTTGATCAACGGGGAGTCCGGCACAGGTAAAGAGCTGGTCGCGCATGCGTTGCATCGCCACAGCCCTCGCGCCAAAGCGCCCTTCATTGCGCTGAACATGGCCGCAATCCCTAAGGATTTGATCGAGTCAGAGCTATTCGGTCATGAAAAAGGCGCCTTCACCGGTGCAAATCAGATCCGTCAGGGGCGTTTCGAGCAGGCCGATGGCGGCACGCTGTTTCTGGATGAAATCGGCGACATGCCGTTGGACGTGCAGACGCGACTGCTGCGTGTGCTGGCCGATGGGCAGTTCTACCGCGTAGGCGGTTATGCGGCGGTCAAAGTCGATGTCCGGATTATTGCGGCGACCCATCAGAATCTGGAGCTGCGAGTACAGGAAGGAAAATTTCGCGAAGATTTGTTCCACCGTCTGAACGTGATTCGCGTACATCTCCCCCCGCTGCGAGAGCGCCGAGAAGATATTCCACGTCTTGCACGCTACTTCCTACAAGCCACCGCCAAGGAGCTGGGTGTCGAACCGAAGAACCTGCACCCAGAGACGGAAGCGGCGCTCACGCGTCTGCCATGGCCCGGCAACGTCCGCCAGTTGGAAAATACTTGCCGCTGGTTGACCGTCATGGCCGCGGGTCAGGAAGTACTGATCCAGGACTTACCACCAGAGCTGTTTGAAACCACCGCGCCTGACGCCACGGTACATGTTCAGCCAGACAGTTGGGCGACCCTGCTGGCGCAATGGGCTGACCGGGCGCTACGTTCCGGTCATCAAAACCTGTTGGCGGAAGCCCAGCCAGAGATGGAAAGAACGTTGCTGACGACTGCGTTGCGTCATACCCAGGGGCATAAACAGGAAGCAGCTCGCTTGTTGGGCTGGGGGCGTAATACGCTCACGCGCAAACTGAAAGAATTAGGGATGGAGTAGTCCCATGACCACTCGTCTTACCGGCTTTCATAGCCTGTCAGTGGAGCGGAAAAGAGACATCTCAGCGCAGAGATTATTGCCGCAAGTTTATACTTTACATGATCATCACTAGCAGTATGATCGCTGCGCAGACAGGAGAATGTAACCATGTTGGAATCACTTTTTTCGGCGTTGTCACACGGCGCTGAAATGGGCAATGCGGTGGGACACTCCCCGCAGACAGCCATCGCAGCCGTTTTGTGTGCCGCCTTGATTAACTTTTTTAGCTGAACCCGGAACCCACATAGCGTTGTGGATTTACGCTGGCAGGAAAGATAGAAACAGCCGCATTGCGGCTGTTTCTATTTCTATCAAAAGTTCAAATCACCCGTGAGAACTGGCGACTTCGCATCTTACTGCGCAGGTAGATGTCGAAACACATGCAAATATTACGGATCAGCAAGCGTCCTTTTGGCGTCACCACCAGCTCCCGCGACGTCACCTCGATCAGACCATCTGCCACCATCGGCTTCAGCAATATCAGATCCTCAGAGAAATAATTCTCGAAATCAATCTGATATTCGGCTTCTATCGCAGAATAGCTCAGCCGAAAATTGCAGATCAGCGTTTTAATGACGTCCCGGCGGAGGCAATCATCTCGCGTCAATTTCACNCCCCGCCACAGCGCATTGCCCTGGGTCTGGACTTGTGTGTCGTAGTCCTTCAAGACCTTCTGATTCTGAGCATAACTATCACCGATCATACTAATCGCGGAGACGCCCAACCCCAGCAAATCGGTCTCGCCCTGTGTCGTATANCCCTGAAAATTACGATGCAGCTTCCCTTCGCGCTGAGCCACCGCCAGCTCATCGTCGGGACGCGCAAAATGGTCCATACCGATGAACTGGTAGCCCGAGGCGGTCAGGTCATGAATGGNCTGCTGTAAAATATCCAGTTTCTGCTCGGCGCCAGGCAAATCCGCTTCCTTAATTTTCCGCTGCGCGGCAAATAACGTCGGAAGATGGGCGTAGTTGAACACGCTCAATCGGTGCGGACCCAGCTCGGCTACGCGTTGTAGCGTATAGGCGAAACTCTCCGGCGTCTGTTTCGGCAGACCGTAAATCAAATCGATATTGGTTGAGGTGAACCCGAGCGCCTTGGCCCGTTCGATCAGGGCAAAGATGAAGGCTTCGTCTTGCTCACGATTAACCAATCGCTGAACCTCTTTATTGAAGTCCTGTACCCCCATGCTCAGGCGATTGAACCCTTCCTGATGCAAGTGATCAACAATATCCAACTCGATTTCGCGCGGGTCTATCTCCAGCGACATTTCAGCATGCGCATCAAACGTAAACTGCTCGCGCAAAAGCGCCATTAACCGGGTAATCTGACTTGCATTCAGAAACGTCGGGGTTCCGCCGCCCCAATGCATCTGGGTAACGGTACGTCCGGCGAACAGGGGCGCTCGCTGACGAATTTCCTGCTCAAGGACATCCAGATACTCGTCCGCCTTGTGCAGCTGACGCGTCACCAGCTTGTTGCACCCGCAGAAATAGCACAGACGATGGCAAAACGGGATGTGAATATACAGGGAAAGCGGTCGCTCGGGGTAAAGAGCGGCCGCTTGCAGAAAAGCGGATTCATCGTAGTTTTCGGTGAATTCCAGCGCGGTAGGGTAAGACGTATAGCGGGGACCGGAATAGTTATACTTTTGTATCAGCTCCAGATCCCAATCGATGCTCGTTCCAGACATATTGCTGCTTACTCCTTGCGGTATCGTTTATTGCCTGACCGTCTCTGCGGTATTGGCTGCTGTCGGGAAGACAGGCTGCGTCGCAGCAATCGCGTCTTCCTGTTCGACAGACACCACAGTTTAGCCAACAGACTCAGCAAAAAACACATAACCAGCAAGGTTAATATCAGAAACAGCCCTTTTAACATCAATAACCGTCTTTGGGGTTATTGCGCTTAAGCAACTGCAGCATATCTTCCTGAGGTTCTTCTTCGTCGTCGTCGTCATCGCCCAGCTCAATGCCCAGCAATTCCATCAGCGCATCGATGCGGTCGAGCTTCTCATCAACCCAGGACTGGTCTTTCACTGAAAGCGTTTCCCCTTTCTCCAGCAGATCCAGCAGCTCATCCAGGCGCGGATCGTTTTCCAGCATTTCCAGCTCAACTTCTGGGGATAACGTGACTTTTTTCTCCCGTTCAGGCTCAGGAATTGATGAAACCTGAGCGGCGTCAGCCGGGATCAGCGGGATCTTTTTCTTGCTGCCGATGCGGGGATCGACCACTTTTTCCAGTCCGGAAGACGTCTTGTTATCGTTTCCACCCTGTGCGCGACTTCCCGCAGCCAGTCCACGACGTTTTTTCTGACGCTTGCGTGCACGAGCTTCGGTATCCAATTCTTCACGGGTTTTTCTTTTGATTTTAGGTTTGGCGGCCTTACCGCCCGGCCGTTTGAATGGCTGTTTCATGGCATCGCTCTCAGATTATTAAGAATGTAGGGAATTGCGGCGGAATCTAGCAGAAAGCGTACGAATAAAAAAGCACCCAACTTCACGGAAGAGGCTTTTATTTTTTCACAATATTACGCTGACGTCGTCAAAGTGACGATACAGATAAAGACCACAGCCACGGCAAGTTACAGGTATAATCGCTGAGTAACTATTAATCCAGACAGAGACGAAGATTGTGACCCATCAATACAACTACCAGGTGACCCATTTCGTTACCAGTGCCCCGGACATTCGCCATTTGCCCGCAGATAGCGGTATTGAAGTCGCCTTTGCTGGACGTTCGAACGCCGGAAAGTCCAGCGCGCTCAATACGCTAACCAATCAAAAAAGCCTGGCCAGAACCAGTAAAACCCCTGGCCGCACCCAGCTCATCAACCTGTTTGAGGTGGTCGACGGCGTACGACTGGTGGACTTGCCCGGCTACGGCTACGCGGAAGTGCCGGAAGAAATGAAGCGAAAATGGCAGCGCGCCTTAGGCGAATACCTGCAAAAACGTCAGTGCCTGCAAGGATTAGTGGTGCTGATGGACATCCGCCATCCGCTGAAGGACCTCGACCAGCAGATGCTGGAATGGGCAGTGGCTGCGGAACTGCCGGTGCTCGTATTGCTGACTAAAGCGGATAAGCTGGCTCAGGGCGCGCGCAAAGCGCAACTGAATAGGGTGCGANAAGCCATACTGCCGCTGATGGGCGATATTCAGGTGGAAACCTTCTCGTCTCTGAAAAAGAGCGGCGTGGATAAGCTGCGCGAAAAACTGGACAGCTGGTTTAACGGCACCCCCTTCGAAGACTTCCCCGAACAGGGCGAATAATGCCCTAACTTCATGGGGTTAATTCCCCTTCGAAATTGATGCCCATCGCGATCAGAATTTCAGTCCCCAATAAAAAACGCCCCGCTCAGAAAACTGAGCGGGGCGGCTAATATTCAGCCAAATCCGATTACGTGAAGTAAAAGGTCTGAAAGATAGAACATCTTACCTCTGTACCCTACGGAAATAACTCTACCCTATTTTTTTACGGCTACAAAGATTTTTTTGTTGTTTACTTTCACGCATTGCATAAAGCATCGCCATAAAGGGACACATCGCCGCATGATCCTGTAGCTTAATTACAAAAAGGGCCATTTTCTGATGAAGTGGACTCAAGTTTGTCAAGTTACAGGCTAGATAACATGATGAATTACGGGCGTTAAGTGTGTAGATTCTGCCTGCTCCAGGTCATACAAGGGGCAGGCAGGATAGGACGGTTTTCGGCAAGAAAAGGGCGTGAATTAGTGTGCTTGATCCCAGTTAATACCGGTTCCCACGTCGACACGCAACGGCACATCCAGCGTCATGCATCCTTCCATTAACGCTTTAATTTTCGCCTTGGATTGTTCCAGCACGGAATCATGGACTTCAAAGACCAATTCATCGTGCACCTGCATAATCATGGTCACCAGCGGTTCATCCTGTTGCTGCAACCAGCCGTCGATGGCGATCATCGCTTTCTTGATGATATCCGCCGCCGTCCCCTGCATCGGCGCGTTGATCGCCGCACGTTCCGCCGCCTTACGGCTCATGGCATTTCGCGCGTTGATCTCCGGCAGATAAAGGCGGNGACCATCCAACGTGGAAACATAACCGTGCTCGGCCGCCTGCTCACGGGTACGCTCCATATACTCCTGCACGCCAGGATAACGCTCGAAATAAAGATTCATGTATTTCTGAGATTCATTGCGCGGAATATTGAGCTGCCGAGACAAACCGAATGCGCTCATACCGTAGATGAGGCCAAAGTTGATCGCTTTGGCGCTGCGTCGCTGCTCAGACGTCACCTTATCCAAAGGNGAACCGAAGACTTCCGCCGCCGTAGCGCGGTGAATATCCAATCCCTCGGAGAAAGCTCGCAGCAGTCCGGCATCTCGAGAAAGATGAGCCATAATGCGCAGTTCGATTTGTGAATAATCCGCCGCAACGATGCTGTAGCCTTCGCGAGCGATAAACGCCTGCCGGATACGCCGCCCTTCCTCATTACGCACCGGTATGTTTTGCAGGTTGGGATCGCTGGAAGACAACCGACCGGTCGCCGTCACCGCCTGGTGGTAGGAAGTATGAACCCTTCCCGTCAGCGGATTGATCATCAACGGCAGTTTATCCGTATAGGNGGATTTCAGCTTCGCCAAGCCGCGATACTCCAGAATCAGCTTCGGCAACGGATAGTCCAACGCCAGTTCCGCCAGCACTTCTTCGTTAGTGGACGGCGCCCCTTTTGGGGTTTTCTTCCTGACAGGGAGCTGCAGCTTTTCATACAGAATGTGCTGCAACTGCTTGGTAGAGGAGAGGTTGAAAGGCTCGCCAGCCAGTTCATGCACTTCAACTTCAAGCTCCGCCAACCGCGTCGTCAACTCCTTGGAGTGCTCGGCGAGAATGCCAGCGTCGATCAGCACGCCGTTGCGTTCCATGCGCGACAGAATTGGCACCAGCGGCATATCGATATTGTCGAAAACGTTTCTTAGCTCAGGCTCTTTTTCCAGCTTTTCCCAAAGCTTCTGGTGCAAATGTAGCGTGACATCGGCATCTTCCGCCGCATACACCGCCGCCTGCTCCAGTGGGATCTGATTGAAGGTAAGCTGATTTTTGCCTTTACCGGCAATTTCTTCAAATGAGATGGTTTTATGCTGTAGGTAGCGTGATGCCATGCTGTCCATATCGTGGCGGCCGCCCACACTGTCCAGCACGTAAGATTCCAGCATGGTGTCGAATGCCATACCTTGCAGTTCAATGTTGTACCGGGCCAGCACGCCGCGATCATATTTCAGATTTTGACCGACTTTCAGTACGGCAGGATCTTCCAGCAGCGGCTTAAGCAGTTCCAGCGCTCTTTCGCACGTCATCTGCGCCGGGGCATCCAGATAGTCGTGGCCCAGTGGCAGATAGGCGGCCTCNCCCGGCTTATCGGAAAACGAGACACCGACCAGATTAGCGCTCAACGTATCCAGACTGTCGGTTTCAGTATCGAAGGCAAACACGTCGGCCGACTTCAGACGATTAATCCACGTCTCAAGCGTCTTTTCATCCAGGATGGTGACGTAGCCTTCCTGCGATAGCGCGCTCTCAACCGCAGGCGCGCTTTTTTCTTCCNCCGCGGGTTTGCTTTTTGCCGCGACCGGACTCTTTTTACCCGACAACCAGGCTCCTGATTCCAACTCAACCTGCCAACGCCGGAACTCGTAGTGCCTGAACAACTCACTCAGCTCGTCCACTTGCGGCTCGGTAACCGCCAGCTGCTCNCAGCTCAGCTCCAGTTCAACATCGGTTTTGATCGTAGCCAGCTGATAAGAGAGGTAAGCCACCTCTTTGTGCTGTTCCAGTTTAGCCGCCATCGTTTTAGCGCCGCGGAATGAAAGATCGGCGATTTTATCCAGATTGGCGTACAGCGTATCCAAACCGCCCAATCCCTGTAGCAGCGCCTGTGCCGTTTTCTCTCCAATGCCCGGCACGCCGGGAATATTATCGGAGGCGTCGCCCATCAGCGCGAGGAAGTCGATGATCAGCTCCGGTGGAATACCATATTTATCGCATACCTCCTGAGGACCCAGGATAGCGTTGTTCATTGTGTTGATAAGGGTGACGTTCGGCGTCACCAGCTGCGCCATATCTTTATCACCGGTGCTGATCAGAACCGGCGTCGAGTTCAATTCCGCCTGTTGAGCCAGCGTGCCGATGACGTCGTCCGCTTCCACGCCGGAGACCGCTAACAGCGGCAGGCCCATCGCTCTGACCATTTTATGCAACGGCTCGATTTGAGCGCGCAGATCTTCCGGCATCGGAGGTCGGTGAGATTTGTAATGTTCAAACAGCTCATCGCGGAAGGTTTTTCCTTTTGCATCAAACACAACCGCAACATGGCTAGGATGATATTGAAGCAACAGGCTGCGCAGCATGTTTAGCACGCCGTACATCGCTCCGGTAGGTTCGCCCGCACTGTTAGTCAGCGGAGGAAAAGCGTGATAGGCACGGTACAAGTAAGAGGAACCGTCGACGAGAATTAAAGGGTTGTCTGCTATTTGAGCCATAATCTGTTTCAATTGTTATTTCCAGCCATCATATAAGCATGCCATAGGTTGGCAGGAAGAGACGAATAATAACGCGTAAATACGGCAACGCTTTCGTGACGTATCGCAGAAATTCTGTGGATAAGTTTGTGTATAGAAATACTTAAATAATTAACAGGAGAATAAATGCTGACGGGAGTAATTAAATTATTAAGCAAAATCAGTTAACTGAAATAAAAAAACGTGTTCACTTGTTGTTAACGGGAAACATAAGATTTGTGGATACCTATGGCAATGAAATTCACTTTCACCCGGTTATTTTCCCTGAAAGATTCCCTTTTGAAAAACTCACGCCACGCGGCTGTCACCGCATGGCGTCGCGTTAAATTACTTTTTAGAAATCAGGAATTTCACTACATCAGCATATTGCTGGACGTAAGCGTCCATTGAGCTGGTATCAAGACCGTCATTCTTAACCATATATTTGCCGTTTACAAACAGGGATGGAACACCGCGCAGCTGCAAGTCCGCCGCCGCTTTTTCTTGCTGTACTACCAGTGATTTTACAACGAAGCTGTTGAGAGCGCTGTCGTAGTCTTCGCCTTTCACGCCTGCGGAGATAAAGACGTTGCGAATATCTTCCGGTTTCTGAATCGTTTGAGTTTTCTGTACCGCATCAAACATCAGCGGGCTAATTTTATCCTCAACCCCCAGAGCAATAGCGACAGCCCACGCTTCCGTCAGGTTTTTTCCCAAAGGTCCCAGGAAGTCCACGNGATACTTCACCATTTTGGTGCCAGCCGGCAACGCTTTCTGTATCGCGTCAGGAATGTGATAAATCTGGGAAAACTGATAGCAGTGCGGGCAGTAGAAAGAGAAAAACTCCAGCACCTGCGGCTCCTGCGTTGCGGGCTTATCCAGCGTGACAAACTGTTTCCCCTCGCTGAAATCAGCCGCGGAGGCACTGAACGCCATGATGACACCAATCAGTGTTAGCCATACTTTCTTCATATCACTCTTTTCTCCGTTAACTTTAGTACATCGGCGTCAGCTGCAAAGGCGGTTCCTGCAACAGCTTAACCTGCTCGACAAAGGTGGAGGCTTGTTTCGCCCAGAAATCGGCATCCTGCATCCAGGGAAAACTCCTTGGAAACGCAGGATCTTGCCAACGTCGGGCAACCCAGGCCAGATAATGAATCATTCTCATCGCCCGCAGCGGTTCGATGAGCGCCAGTTCCTTCTCTTCGAAAGAAGAAAACTCGCTGTAAGCGTCCAACAGAATATCCAGCTGGATTCGTTGCTCGCGTCGCTCGCCATGCAAAAGCATCCACAAATCCTGAATGGCGGGGCCGTTACGTGCATCATCCAGATCGACGAACAAGGGGCCGTCACGCCACAGAATGTTGCCGGGGTGGCAATCTCCATGCAGGCGGGCCGACGCCCAATCGTCATGCCAGCAGCGCTCCACTTCCTGAATCAGGCGATCGGTCGCGTTCTGGACGGTTTCCCGCAGCGAGGCGGGTATCAAAGCGCATCGTGACAGCTCAACATATGGCTCATANAGATACTCCTGTAGGCCGATAGTCGGCCGGGCATCGAAATCCCGTTTACGACCGGTTTGATNAATGCGCCCCAAATAACGACCGACGCCTTCCAGCTGATCATCGTTATCCATTTCATACTGCCTTCCCCCTACGCTCGGAAAGACGGTAAAGAAAAAGCCGTCATGCTCATGCAAGGTCTCTCCCTGCAACGCCAAAGGCGCGACGACCGGCACTTCATCCTGCGCCAGTTCAGCGGCAAACTGATGCTCTTCAACGATTTGATCCTTGCTCCAACGCTGTGGACGATAAAATTTGACCACGTAACGCCGACGATCTTCATCACTGAGTTGGTATACCCGGTTTTCGTAGCTATTAAGCGCGATTAATCCGGAGTCTACGCGTACGCCCGCCGACCATAACGCATCCATAATGACGTCTGGCGAGAGCGTGTGAAAATTGAAAACAGCATCATGCATTGCGTTTAACGTTCCTGTTGCAAAAGACGTACGCGCGCATCGGGGCGGAAAACGCGCTTTTCATTAATCTTTGATGACGCCACGGGCCCGCAGAAGCGCCGTTTTGAAGTCAACTTCATAATCTTTCTGCAACCCTGGGATCGGTTGCTCTTGGTCGGAACCACGCATTTTTAAATGGTAGATAAGGATATCATCTGTCAGATCGCCAAGCGCACCCTCAAACCCAGCTTCCTTTGCAAGTTTTTGTAAAAATTCCATCAAATTCAAATCGGGCTCCTGCTGCCAGGCCGGATGCAACAGTTCAACTAACTCATTCACGCGATGACATTTCATGATCGGTTCTCCATACTCAGCTTAAATAGTCATGTACTTAGTATGAGGAAAGCGCTTGGCATTACGCCATCGTTTTCCCTCAATCGGCATCATTTATTTTCAGGTCAAACAATTATGATCATGGGAATCATTCTGGCTGGCGGACAATCCTTACGGATGGAGGGCCACGATAAAGGCCTCCTTCTGTTGAAGGGCATACCACTGTATCAGCACGTTTTAACACGGCTGGAGAGCCAGGTGGATAGCGTACTGATCAATGCCAACCGCCATCATGAACGTTATCGGCAAAGCGGGTATCCGGTGATCGGTGATATTAACCGCCAGTTTGCGGGACCTTTAGCGGGGATATATACCGGGTTGGTCACCATGAAGACCGAATGGGCACTCTTTGTTCCTTGCGATGTGCCGGCGTTACCGTTGAATCTCGTCTCTCGCTTACAACATCATATTGGGCATCACCCCGCCGCCTATGCCACCGATGGCGAACGCCACCATCCTACATTGCTTCTCATCAATAAAAGCCAAACTCAGGCGCTCGAGGCATTTCTGTCCAGGGGCGATCGCAAACTGATGCTATTTCTCGATCACATTGATGCTAAACCCGTCTCTTTCAGCGACCAGCCTCAGGCATTTCGTAATCTGAATACGCCCGAAGAACTGGCTGATTGGCTAGAGGGCCGAAAACATGACTAGTCCCGTGCCGCTTCTGGCGATTGCCGCATACAGTGGTACAGGAAAAACGACGCTGTTAACGCAGTTAATCCCCTTGCTCAAAGCATTCGGCATCCGCGTCGGCATGATCAAACATACGCACCACGATATGGATATCGATACGCCGGGGAAAGATAGCTATCGTCTCCGTAAAGCGGGTGCGGAGCAGACGCTGGTCGCCAGCGCCAATCGCTGGGCATTGATGACGGAAACGCCTGCACAGTCGCAACCCGATCTTGCGTGGCTGACTAGCAGAATGGATCGCACAAAGCTCGATCTGGTGCTGGTCGAAGGTTTTCGCCACGAGAAGATCCCCAAAATCGTCCTTTACCGTCAGGAAACCGGTCATGACGTGGCTACGTTGATCGATGACGACACACTGGCCATCGCCAGCGATGTGCCAGTGGATGTCTCCGTCCCTCAACTCGATCTCAATCACCCTCCCGCCATTGCCGAGTTTATCCGCCGCTGGCTTGATGCCCGGCAGTCTTTTCTGTGATGGTTAGATCCACACGTCTTCTCGTCATTCCGAGGGGCAGCTGATGTCAATCCGGATCGGGCTGCGCCCGGTGAAAGATGGGGGTAAACAGGCCTCATAAGGGCGTCGTACAGAATGTATTCCCTATGAAAAAACTGACTCCACCATTTCACTTCCCAGAATAAACGGAAGATGAGTGCCGAAGAATAGGCCAGACCGGGTACGGCATAGCCGCAGCTTGTGGGTTTGGTATACCGAATGACCCCACATCAACCTTGTTTGCGCCCCGCTGTTTGACGGATTCTGTGCACGGCGCTTCATGTCCCGTCTCCGGGTCATCCCATGATGCGAGGGAAGAGGTTCATTTGGCGTCGGTCGGGGCGATATTCAGGGGATGAGTGCAAGATCAGGGGCAGACTTAGGCAACGAGAATGGGAATGGACGATAAACGCTCATCGCGACGGCTGTTGTGAGGGGCCGGGACATGCCAGGGTGACCGCCGGCTTGCCCAAACAGCCGGCGGGCTGGCGTGACGGTCTGACCGCGGGGTGGTCGTTTTTTCTTTTTCGCCCCAACGCAAAAACCCCCAGCTTGCGCTGAGGGTTTCTACTGATTTGATGCCTGGCAGTTCCCTACTCTCACATGGGGAGACCCCACACTACCATCGGCGCTACGGCGTTTCACTGCTGAGTTCGGCATGGGGTCAGGTGGGACCACCGCGCTATCGCCGCCAGGCAAATTCTGTTTCATTCCAGCCGTTACACTCTCTTCCCGTGCAACCACCAGAACCAATCTTTGAACAAGCTGAATCTCGTCTCTCTAAAAACACCTTCGGTGTTGTAAGGTTAAGCCTCTCGGGTCATTAGTACTGGTTAGCTCAACGTATCGCTACGCTTACACANCCAGCCTATCTACGTCGTCGTCTTCAACGGCCCTTCAGGGGACTCAAGGTCCCAGGGAAGACTCATCTCGGGGCAAGTTTCCCGCTTAGATGCTTTCAGCGGTTATCTCTTCCGCACTTAGCTACCGGGCAATGCCATTGGCATGACAACCCGAACACCAGTGGTGCGTTCACTCCGGTCCTCTCGTACTAGGAGCAACCCCCCTCAATCTTCCAACGCCCACGGCAGATAGGGACCGAACTGTCTCACGACGTTCTAAACCCAGCTCGCGTNCCACTTTAAACGGCGAACAGCCGTACCCTTGGGACCTACTTCAGCCCCAGGATGTGATGAGCCGACATCGAGGTGCCAAACACCGCCGTCGATATGAACTCTTGGGCGGTATCAGCCTGTTATCCCCGGAGTACCTTTTATCCGTTGAGCGATGGCCCTTCCATTCAGAACCACCGGATCACTAAGACCTGCTTTCGCACCTGCTCGAGCCGTCACTCTCGCAGTCAAGCTAGCTTATGCCTTTGCACTAACCTCCTGATGTCCGACCAGGATTAGCTAACCTTCGTGCTCCTCCGTTACTCTTTGGGAGGAGACCGCCCCAGTCAAACTACCCACCAGACACTGTCCGCAACCCCGGTCAGGGGCCCACGTTAGAACATCAAACATTAAAGGGTGGTATTTCAAGGTTGGCTCCATGCAGACTGGCGTCCACACTTCAAAGCCTCCCACCTATCCTACACATCAAGGCTCAAGGTTCAGTGTCAAGCTATAGTAAAGGTTCACGGGGTCTTTCCGTCTTGCCGCGGGTACACTGCATCTTCACAGCGAGTTCAATTTCACTGAGTCTCGGGTGGAGACAGCCTGGCCATCATTACGCCATTCGTGCAGGTCGGAACTTACCCGACAAGGAATTTCGCTACCTTAGGACCGTTATAGTTACGGCCGCCGTTTACCGGGGCTTCGATCAAGAGCTTCGCCTTGCGGCTGACCCCATCAATTAACCTTCCGGCACCGGGCAGGCGTCACACCGTATACGTCCACTTTCGTGTTTGCACAGTGCTGTGTTTTTATTAAACAGTTGCAGCCAGCTGGTATCTGCGACTGGTATCAGCTCCGGGAGCAAGTCCCTTCACCAACGCCAGCGTGCCTTCTCCCGAAGTTACGGCACCATTTTGCCTAGTTCCTTCACCCGAGTTCTCTCAAGCGCCTTGGTATTCTCTACCTGACCACCTGTGTCGGTTTGGGGTACGATTTCGTGTTACCTGGAGCTTAGAGGCTTTTCCTGGAAGCTTGGCATCGGTCACTTCATCACCGTAGTGACTCGTCATCACGCCTCAGTGTTAATGATGTTCCA
>NZ_JIBO01000013.1 GCF_000688655.1 Lonsdalea quercina subsp. quercina
ACGAAGGCGAGCTGCAACGGCGGGTGAGCGGTATCGTCAGCGAGTTCGGTCAGGGCGACACCGGCTTTCGGCGTACGCGTTATCAGGCGGTGGTGCGTCCGGCGCTGTGGCGGCTG
This sequence comes from Lonsdalea quercina subsp. quercina, assembly GCF_000688655.1. Lineage (GTDB taxonomy): Bacteria > Pseudomonadota > Gammaproteobacteria > Enterobacterales > Enterobacteriaceae > Lonsdalea > Lonsdalea quercina. Next base: position 117 of record NZ_JIBO01000013.1, read on the forward strand.
GGCCTGCGCACCAACGCCCGCATCTTCCAGGCGCAGAAGCCGGAAGAGATTATCAGCGTCCTGTTGCAGGAGGCCGGTATCACCGACTTCGCCTTTGCCCTGCGCAACGAGCACGCCCAGCGGGAATACTGCGTGCAGTACCGGGAGAGCGACCTGGCGTTTATCAACCGGCTGGCGGCGGAGGAAGGGCTGTTCTACTTCCACGAATTCGAGGCGGGCAAACACCGGGTGGTGTTCGCGGACGACGCGGTGGCGCTGGGCAAAGGCCCGGACCTGTTCTTCAACCTCGCCAGTCAGGGATTATCAGAAGGCGCGTACGTGCGCCAGTTCAGCTATCGGGAAGCGGTGCGCACGGCGGAAGTGGAGCTAAAAGNCTACAGCTTCAAGACCCCGGCCTACGGCCTGNCGCACAAGAAGCTGGGCGAGGCGCTGGACCATCAGCGTGAAAGCTACCAGCACTACGACTACCCGGGACGTTTCAAGAAAGNCCCGAGCGGCAAGGCGTTCAGCGGCCACCGGCTGGATGCGCTGCGCGCCGACGCGGTCACCGGACAGGGCAGTTCGAACTGTGCGGCGCTGATGCCCGGCAGCGCGTTTACCCTGACGGAGCACCCGAACCTGACGCTGAACATCGGCTGGCAGGTGGTGACCGTCNGCCACACCGGCNCCCAGCCGCAGGCGCTGGAAGAGGAAGGCGGCGGCGAGCCGACGACGCTGACCAACACCTTTGGAGTGGTGAAGGCCAGCACCACGTGGCGAGCGAAAATGCCGCATCGCCCGATGGTGGACGGCCCGCAGATTGCCACGGTGGTGGGGCCGGCAGGGGAAGAGATTTACTGCGACGAATACGGTCGGGTGAAGCTGCAGTTCCCGTGGGACCGCTACGGTTCGAGCGACGACCAGAGCTCGNGCTGGGTACGCGTCAGTCAGGGCTGGGCGGGCGGTCAGTACGGCATGATAGCCATCCCGCGCATCGGTCATGAGGTGGTGGTGAGTTTTCTGGAGGGCGACCCGGACCAGCCGCTGGTGACGGGGAGAACGTTCCACGCGACTAACCCGACGCCTTACGTTTTGCCGGAGCATAAAACGCGTACCACGCTGCGCACCGATACGCATAAAGGNACGGGTTTTAATGAGTTGCGCTTCGAAGATGAAGTATCGCGCGAACAAATTTACGTTCATGCGCAAAAGGATGCGGATACGGTGATCAACCATATCCATCGCCAGAGCGTAGGGTTGGATCAACATCTGAGCGTAGCGCAGGATCAATATCAGCGGGTTGAACGTCACCGTCACCGAACGATCGGTCAGGATGATTTTGAACAGATCGGGCAAGATCATCATCAGGCGATCGGACGTAATTTCATTCAACAGATTGGTCAATCCCTGAAGCGGCTGATCGGCGGCGGTGAGATCACCAAGATCACGGGCAGTCGGCAGTCGACCATCAGCGGTTCGGAAGAGACGTTGATCGGCGCGCATCAGCGCACGGTGGTAAATACCGACAGCTACCTCAAGGCAGCGGACATCGTGCTGGAGGCCGGTCAGGCCTTAACGATCAAATCGTCTGGCGGCTTTATCAAAATCGACAGCGCAGGAGTGACCATCTCGGGAACGATCGTCAAGATCAACGACGGCGGCTCGCCGGGGACCGGTGTCGCGCCGTCCTCTATCGAACCGGATGCGCCGAATAAACCCACGCTGCCAGATGCGCCGGATCGTCGATAAGGAGATATCATGCCAAGTGCCGCACGTTTAGGCGACAGCTGCTCCGGGCATGGCTGTTTCCCCGCCACGCCGGTCATTCAGGGAAGCAGCGATGTCATCATCAACGGCAAACCCGCCGCCCGAAAAGGCGATATGGTGCTGTTGCACGCCTGCCCTTGTCCCACCATGCCGCATGCCTTACATCCCCGGTCGATCTCGGCAGGATCCAGTAATGTCATCATTAACGGTAAAGCGGCGGCGCGCGTAGGCGATGCCATCGGCTGCGGCGGTTCGGTCGCCGCAGGTAGCGGGGATGTGATCATCGGCGACACGCCGCATCAGTCCCCGATTAAATCCTGTGCGGAGCAGTCGGCCAGCAAGCGATCGCCGCTGCTGGCGTTGTCGCCAATGATGTTGCCGTGGAAAGGTCTGATGTCGTGGACGCCAACGGCCGAGCTGCCGCTGCCGACGGAAGCGTTGACGCTGGAACAGCGCAAAGCGCGTTACGCGGCGCGTAAACAGCTGGCGCAACAGGCGTCGACCAATCCGAATTTGCAAGCCGCCGCCAAGCGTCTGGCTGAAAACAATGACAGCATTTTACGCGCAGAGGCCGCGAAGTATGTCTATGATGTGGATGAATTTCGCCGTGGGAAGTATACGGAGCTTCCTCCCCCGCCGGTGGGGTTGTCTATCGTTGATCCTGAGCAGATGTTGTCAAATCAAAATAACCCTTATTTCAATAAAAAGTCCGGATTTGGGGCCGCGTTATTTAAGTCGGAGATCAATGGCGAAACGATGCTTACCTATCGAGGGACCGATAACTCGGTGACCTGCGCTAAGGATTGGAAAACTAATGGCTTACAAGGTTTAGGCTTGGAATCTGCCACATATAACCAAGCGATGGATTTAGCGAAACGCGTAACATTTGAATATGCAAATGAAAATATAAAGCTCGTTGGCCACTCGCTGGGGGGAGGATTAGCCTCTGCTGGCGTTAGTGCAACCAAACGTCCCGGCTATACCTTTAACGCTGCGGGTCTACATGCCAATACGGTCGCCCGGGCTGAGGGAGCCTCTTTGGAGGAGACGGCCGCACTGATCAAAACGCAGGCTGTCGATGGTGAGGTGCTGACCATGGCGCAGACCTACGGCAAGGCGGCGGTTCCGGTAATTTTGGGGGGCATTGGGTCGCTACTCGGCGGTTTGATCGGCGGCGGCTCAATGGGTGCGATGGTCGGGGCGGCATTCGGCATGATAAAGCTTTACGAAGGCGCTCTACCAAAAGCCGTCGGTGAGATGTCGTCGCTACCGTCACTGGGCGGATCGCCCATTGCCCGTCACGGTATGGATCAGGTGATTGCCGGGATTGAAACGCAGAAAAGAGAAGATATCAGCGCGATTAGTGGTGTACTTAAGGAGACGTGATGCAATGGTTAAAACGTATCAAGTGGGGATGTCTTTTTATCGCCAGCCTGTTAACAGCCTGCAATATAGGAGGACGGAGTATGGAAGCCAAAGAGCTGTTTGACCCGGCAACCGCTGCGCTATTGGAACACATTCGCTCGGGTGATGAGAGCAAAGCCAGAGAAATGCTTTCTCAGGGCGTTAAGCTTAATATTCATGGCAAAGAAGGCATAACTCCTTTGCAATGGCTGATTATTGAAACTCGTGACAAGAAAGCGGTGGGGATGAGTTTAACGCTCGGTGCCGATCCCAACTTTAAAGATGGGGATGGTGATACGGCGGTCAATACGGTAACCGGATTTAAAGATCCCGATTGGTTGCGGATGATGCTGGACGCTGGGGGCGACCCGAATACGTTGAGCAGTAACGGACAACCTCCTTTGTTCAGCGCGATCGGCGAAGAGCGTTGGGCGGATATAGAACTTTTACTGGCGCGCGGTGCAGATATTAATGCGCAAGATACGCAGAAAAGAAACAGCGCACTGTATGCGGCTTATTTGAACAAATATGAAATCGTCTACTGGTTGATGGAACACGGAGCCGCGGTTGAGGGTTACGATGATATCGGCTCTGATCTCGCTTGGAATGTTCATTTTAGCGAGTCGGTGATGTCTAAAGATGCGCCGCAACGTCCGTGGCTCATGAAGGTCAAGCAGGTGCTAGAGCAAAAAGGGGTCAGGTTCCCCCCTCCCTCTCCTCAAGAAGTTAGAGCGCAGTGGGAAAAGGATAAGTCTAAATAGATCATAGTCATCAGGGAACGATCGGATAATCGTTCCCTGACATTTTCCCCTTCTTGCAAAGTTACATATTCTCATTTATTCCCTCACGAAAAATATATATGTCACTGCGTGGAATAACGCCGTTATTTCGCGACGTTAATTATTTATTGTTATCCATTAATTAAAATTCAGGTTTATCAGATGAACGAAAACAACAGCCTGAGACTCTTTGAGATCATTCGAAATAAAACTTCGCCGCTGTACGCCATTATTGATGTGATGTGTTATCCGGCGCTGCCTGATTATTGGCGCGCCTTTCATCAGTCAGCCAAAAATCAGTGGCGTCAGCTTGATGCACCAATATTCCCTGACTCCTTACGTGCGGTCGCGCCGATTATTGTCGAACTTGAGGAAGGTAACTGCGGAGAAACGCTGCTGCTTTGGACTCAAAGCCAGGATTACGGCCATCAGGGGACGTTGCTGATGGCAGCCGACATGTCGCTTGATGAGATGGTGGAGTACTGGCAACAACGCGTGGTTTGCCGTGGCCCCACTGGGCAGGAGACGTTGTTTCGCAGCTATGGCCCAGATGCGCTGGCGTTGTGGTGGGCGACAATCAGTCCAGAGGCGCAAACGGATTTTCTTGCGCCGGCCCGGCAGCTATTTCTGCCGGCAGAGACCCGCGAGTTTTTGGATTATGTTCCCTTGCTTGAGGAGGAAATATCTCTCCCAGCGACGAACAATTATCAAATATCGCTGAATCAAACCCAGTTTGATCTCTTAACGCACGATAATCGGCTGCGTTGTCTGGCGAATCAGCTTTTTATGTATGTCAGCGAAAGAACGTTTTTTTTATTAGATATCGAACTACTGAGAAAACGTTTTATTAGCGGTATCGATCTGGCCAAAGGATTATATCCGCGCGCCACCGACGCCGAATGTGAAGCCTGGTCTGCTCATCGCTGGATTATCGGCAGCGAGTTTTATCTCCACCCTCATTTTATTCATCTGACCATGAACCACGCCCTGGGAAAATCTATTCAGCGGTTCAAAGCCGAGCCGTGCCATCTGGAAGACGTTCGAGCACACTACCACCGGCCTGACTGGATGAAGGGACTATCGCCTGACACATTGGAGGTCACCGAGTGACATTAACGACACCTTTAACCACGCCTTTTCTGACTGAAACACACGAAGACGCTGACGGATGGCTGGCACGCATTGACGAAGGCGGGTGTTTCATCGTGGCGGAAGCGGCCCTTAATGACGCGGCGCCGTGGCTGGCTGAGCGCTGGGGCGGCAGTCTGGAACACACCCGGCTGTACTGGGGCGAGGCTGGACGCGAGCATGCGTCCATCTCCCCCTATTGCATCCCGGTCACGGCCCAAAACTGGCCTCAGTTGGAAGAGTACCTTTGCACCCGCGAAGGCTGGGGTGTCGGTATACAGCTTGAGTGGTTTATGCAGGCCTATACGCCCGGACAGCAGCTGGTCGAGTTGGTCAGCCACCTGCGGCACTGGAGCCTGGTGGCGCTGCCGGATGGAGATAATGCCATTCTACGCATCAGCGACTGGCTGATAGTGAAACAGCTTTTGTCGGCCAGCACGGCGCAGGAGGCGACGGCCTTGTTCGGCCCCATTGCCCGCTTCTATGACATTGCGCCGGAAGGCGGCGTGTCGAAAGTGCTGACCCTCACACAGCGTGAACCTCATGATATCCCTGACACCTCGCCTCGCCAACTCAGCGACGCCCAATGGCAGGCTATCCTGGGCCCGTCCACGCAGAACGCCTTGGAAACCTACATGACTCACCTGCGCACCTACCATCCGCGATGGCAGTCCAACGACGACGACGCGCTGCTGGCATTTACTCAGCAACAGGTGAAACAAGCCGAATTGCAAGGATTCAACAATGACCGCGATATCGTGCGCTATCTGGCGCTGGCGACGGAGCTTAGCCCCGACTTTATCCATGAGCCTTGGGCGCAAATAGTCATGGCGGAACCGGAAATCATCGGAACCCAGAACAAGATGGATCGCCTCTACGCGGCAGCGGTGAGCCAACAGATCAAAGCATAAAAGGACGTAGTGCTATGGAACAGACGAAATCAGCGACGCTGGTCTCCAGCGAAGAGGCCGCAAGTAAGAACTTTTCCAGCGATAAAGCCATCTCTGGGGGATGTAAGAAATGCGCTTGTGAAATTTTCGTTCAATACTTATACGATTCGGGAAAACCCGTCCCTAACGCGCCTTTTGTCGTTACGGATAGCAATGGTACGAATATCAGCGGCCAAACGGATGAGAACGGCTATTTCAAAATCTACGATATGGGCTGCAATGGCTACGAGCTGAATATTCAGGAAGGAAGCGACGAGTTCGAACCCGAAGACACCGTCACCAATAATCCGGTACTACAGTCCAATCCCGAATATGCGGCACTCGCGGGCGAGTACTTCACGCTTTATTTATTACTCAGCAAAGAAGGATTGCTGGAATACGATCAGGAAGAGAGTCAGCGTTATAACGAAGTCGGCATCAACAGTCATGTTTATGGTGGTATGTATTTTTACTATGAAGATAAATATGAGCTGGCTTATAACCGCTTCATGGAGCTGAAGGACAGAATTAACAACGGCAGTCGAGAGCTGAAGCAGGCTATCAATAAAGTCCATCATAGCCTGTCAACGGAAGTCGCCAGTCACACGACTGAAACTGCTGTGCTCCTCTTTTGCCAGATCATCCTTGGATTTGTCCCTATTGTCGGGCAAGCGCCTGATGTGTATTTCATTGGCGAATGGTGCTGGGCTGCCTATAAAAATCCTGAGAATCTCGAGGACCCTTATTTTATTAGCGAGGGTGTATTAGATGTTATTGGCGTGGTACCCGGCGCAGGCCATGTTCTTAAATATGCGGGGAAGTCGGTATTAAAAGCGATTGGAAAAGTCGCTGGTGCCGTCGCTGATAAACGCGCTATCCAGCTCGCAATACGAGAAATTCGTCATCTGTCTGACGGTAATATCGTGCGATGGCTGATGGATTTTTCCTCCAAAATTAAAACGATCGCGATTGAAGCCATCGAGTTGCTAAATAAAATTGCCTTGGCCGTTGAGGGTATGTTGAAAGATGCGACCAACTCGGCGAAAAGCTGGATCGTGGCTTTTGCTAAAGACAGCTTTAATTCGATTGTCAGGGTACTGAAATGGCTGATAGAAAAATTCGAAAGCATCATCAATACCATTATCGAGAAAGTAGAATCCTTCATCGGCAAAATTGTGACCAAAAAGCCGGGTACGGCGCTGGGTAAAGGTAAAGCGACCAAAGCTGAACAAATGACGGCGGGGGCGACGAAACAGGAAAGTCGGGCTGCGGAAGCAGAAGCAGAGAACGTTGCGAAGAAAAAAGGGGACGAATTGTGTACGTCCGAATCGACTTGCGCAGGCGACCCGGTCGATGTCGCGACGGGTTATGTCGTTGACTGGCGCACGGATTTTCAGATTTCAGGGCTTTTCCCTCTGGCCTTGAAAAGAAGTTATCGTTCAGGAGGCCCCCGAATCTCCGGTTTGCTGGGGAAGCTTTGGCGCAGCAACTGGGATATGAGCCTCAAACTCGAAAACGACGTGGTGACGTTGACGGATGGGGAGTTTAACCAGGCCATATTCGCGGCGCCTGTTGAGGGCGAGTACAGCCTTTCTCTTTCCAATCCCGCATGGCGTTTAACGCGTCGACAAGGCGTATTGGTGCTACGCCATCGTGACGGGATGAGTTACTGGTTTGAACATACTCGCGGCGTGCAGCTCTGTCTGACTGCAGTAGAGGATAGCGTAGGCAATCGTACGTCGCTGCTGTGGGAATTTGGCGAATTACGATGGGTGGTGCTCGCGGATGAGCGTTTGGTGCATGTGGAAACGCAGCACGGGCGAATCACCTGCCTGACGTTATGCGATCGTCAGCGTCGGCCGCTACAGACGCTGGTTAACTACACCTATGATCAAAAAGGCTATCTGGTTAGCGTTCGTGCCGGAGAAGGACGCAGTTTTGATTACCGTTATTCGCCAGAAGGTTGGATGTTGCGTTGGTCCGATTTGTCGGAAACTTGGGTCGAACATACCTATGACAGCCAGGGACGAGCCGTGCGCGACCGTGCATCGGAAGGCTACTGGGCAGGTAGCTTCGACTATGACGATGAACAACTCACCACGTATTACCACAATGGGTTTGGTGGTGTGGCGCGCTACATCAGGGATGAACGCAACAATATTCTCAGTCATCAGACGCCCGATGGCGGCGAGACGCTGTACGAATGGGAACACAATCAGCTGGTGGCGCAAACTGACCCGTTAGGTCACCGCACAGAGTTCAAGCGTAACGACTGGGGGCAGATCACGACCGTGACGTTGCCGGACGGCGCGGTACACCACTATGATTATGATGATGATGCGCAATTGCTGGCGTACACCGATCCACTTGGCCATGTGTGGCAGTATCAGCGCAATGCTCAGGGTCAGGTGGTGGAAGTCAACGATCCGGAAGGACGCGAGTGGCTGCATAGTTATACCGATCAGGGCCTACTGGAAACCATCATCGGCCCTAACGGCGTGCTGCAACGTTATCATTACAACGCGCGAGGGCTGGTCAGTACGATCGAAGTGGATAACGCCCCCTCAGTACGATTCTTCTACGATGCGCAGGACCGGTTGACCGAGCGGCATATCGCTCGTGAGTCGCGCGTTCAGATTCGGCGCTGGGAATATGAAGGTTATCGAGAAGCGCCGTCAAAAGTCATCTATGAGGACGGTACCGAAACCACTTTTGGCTTTGATAAAGAAGGCAATCTCACCTCTGTTACCGATGCGTTAGGGCAGCAGCATCAGTTCCGCTACGGCGCATTTGATAACCTGATGGAAGCCACCGATCCACTCGGTGCAACAGTCCGCTATCACTACAATACGGAAGCTGAATTCGCCGGTGTGACCAACAGCCACGGTGACGCCTGGACTTACTCCTTTGACGAGTGTGGACGGCTTTCCGAAGAGCAACATTATGACGGGCGAGTATATCGCTATGCCTACGATGTGGCGGGCCGCTTAACGTGCCGAACCGCCCCCGACGGCAGCCAGCAACACTACTCGCATGATGCTTTAGGACGGGTGACGGAAGTCCAGTACCTCACCGCTGAAGGGGCGACGGAAAGCGTCACCACGCTGAACTATGACATCGCAGGACGCCTGTTGCGCGCCAGCAACGCCGACGCCTGCGTGGAATACGCCTATAACCGCTCCGGTCAGGTCATCTCTGAGCGGGTTAATGGGCAGGAGATACTCAGCGGCTACGATGCAAGCGGTTACCGCACGCAGGTCGACGGGCTGCTGGCGCCGCTGCAACAGCAGTGGCAGTCAGGGCGACTGTCGGCGTTGGGCGTAGGTTCGCATCAGGCCTTATCGTTCAGCCATACGGACGCGGGTCAGGAAAGCCTGCGGAGCAACGGCGCAGGCTTCGCGCTGTCACAGAGCTGGAGCGAGACCGGGCTGCTGGAGCGTCAGGCGCTGGTGAACGGTGGCGGCAGCGAGCCGCACCATCTGGAACGGCGCTATCGCTACGATGTGCTGGACCGTCTGGTGGGCATCAAGGACAGTCACTGGGGCGAGCAGGATTTCCGCCTGAACGGCAACGGACAGGTCACGGCGGAGCGCCGGAACGGACGCTGGCGTCAGGCAAAACTGTTTGGTTACGACAGTGAGCAGAACCTGTGCGAAGTGTCGGAAATTATGGCCTCGTCCGGCGTTCCGCTGTCGGTGTCTCAGGCGGTGTCGGAAGGGCAGCGTCGCTACGATGGCTCAGGGCGCATCGTCGAGCGCGGCGATGTACGCTATGAGTACGATGTCTGCGGCCGGTTAAGTCGCAAGCGAGAAGTCCGCGCGGGATTCCGACCGAAAGAAACACGCTACGAGTGGGATACGCAGGACCGTCTGCGGCGGGTGAGCCTGCCGGATGGCGCGCGCTGGCGATATGGCTACGATGCGTTTGGACGCCGGGTCAGCAAGGTGCGCGAAGGTCAGGTGGCCTCACTACAGTCGGTGTCGAAGGTCCAGTACCAGTGGGACGGCGACCAGCTGGTGGGGCAGGTGCAATACTATGCGGACGGCACCCCGGCGCGGGAAGTGCAGNGGGTGTATGAGCCCGGCAGCTTCCGGCCGCTGGCGCAGGTCGAACGCAAGGGAGACGACACCCGGCTGCACTATGTGGTGACAGATTTAGCGGGCACGGCGCGGGAGCTGTGCAGCGAAACGGGAGAAGTCCACTGGCGCGGTGAGCAGGGGCTGTGGAACGGACACCGTGAAGACCGCTTACCGATGGGGCTGAAGCGTTATCTGGGCGACGCGGCGAACGAAGAAGTGTACTGCGAGCTGCGTTATCAGGGCCAAATCTACGACGCGGAAACGGGGCTTTACTATAACCGACATCGTTACTATGATGCGGACAGCGGGCAGTATATCTCGCCGGACCCGATAGGGTTAAACGGCGGCATCCGACCTCAGTCCTATGTACACAACCCATTGGAGTGGGTTGACCCGCTGGGGTTGGTCAAAGTTGGCCGATGGATGAGTCCTGCCGAACATCAGCAAATGTTGGAAACAGGAAAAGTTGTGCAGAGCAATACCGGTACAACTCATGTTGCTTTCCCCGCAGATGTTGAAGCTTTTGGTAAACAAGCTAAGCCCGGAACAGTATATGCTGAGTTTGATGTGCCAGAAGGATCTTTGATTAAAACCAATGAAGGCTGGGCAAAAATTGTGGGNCCAGATTCTCTTGAAGGGCGTTTAGCTAAACGTAAAGGATTACCTGTTCCTGAAATGCCAAAAGCAGAAAATATAAAGGTAGCAGCACATAAAACCGAGAAAGGAATAGAAAAGAAATGCTAAATAAAATAAAGGATTGGATTCTATTAAATAGTAATTATAAAGTTGTAATCAATAAGAATGATTATACGGATAGCTTGGTTTTTGATTTTGAGGATGAAAGTAAGATCGCCCGTTTTACTGTGTGGGATGATAAATCATGTATGTTGGAAATAATGAATATTGATACCGAAAAATATATTATAAATGAGAGAAGAGAGCTGTCTGGGATAACTGAAATAATAGAGTCATTTAAAGAATTTAGCGATCTTCTCAAATAGATAATAAGCCGGAAGCGATCTCATGATCCTTCCGGGTTTTTATTTTACTAACTGGTCAGCCGTTATAAATTAATCTGCGTCTCAATAATAATTCTGCCCCTTTCCACCGTGACGGTAACGGGCATCCCGGTGATAAAGCCGGACTCTTCCAGCCAGCGGCCTTTAAGGTTGATGGCGGGGGGTGGGTTGGATTTACCATTATGCGAAGCGTATCCCACGGTATAGTAACGCTCTGTTGCCAATCTCTTCTCTTTTAGTCGCGGGTTTAACGCTCACGTGTGGTGCAGGCCTATAACCGCTCCGGTCAGGTCATCTCTGAGCGGGTCAATGGGCAAGAGATCATCAGCGACTACGATGCGAGCGGTTACCGCGCGCAGGTCAATGGGCTGTTGGCGCCGCTGCAACAGCAGTGGCAATCAGGGCGGTTGTCGGCGCTGGGCGTAGGCTCGCATCAGGCCTTATCTTTCAGCCATACGGACGCGGGTCAGGAAAGCCTGCGTAGCAACGGCGCGGGCTTCGCGCTGTCGCAGAGCTGGAGCGAGACCGGGCTGTTAGAGCGTCAGGCGCTGGTGAACGGCGGCGGCAGCGAGCCGCACCATCTGGAACGGCGCTATCGCTACGACGTGCTGGACCGTCTGGTGGGGATAAAAGACGCTCACTGGGGCGAGCAGGATTTCCGCTTGAACGGCAACGGACAGGTCACGGCGGAGCGCCGGAATGGGCGCTGGCGTCAGGCAAAACTGTTTGGTTACGACAGCGAGCAGAACCTGTGCGAAGTGTCGGAAATTATGGCCTCGTCCGGCGTCCCGCTGTCGGTGTCTCAGGCGGTGTCCGAGGGCCAGCGTCGCTATGACGGCGCAGGGCGCATCGTCGAGCGCGGCGATGTACGCTATGAGTATGACGTCTGCGGCGGGTTAGCCTGCCGGATGGCGCGCGCTGGCGATATGGCTACGATGCGTTCGGACGCCGGGTGAGCAAGGTGCGCGAAGGTCAGGTGGCCTCGTTGCAGTCGGTGTCGAAGGTTCAGTACCAGTGGGACGGCGACCAGCTGGTGGGGCAGGTGCAATACTATGCGGACGGCACCCCGGCGCGGGAAGTGCAGTGGGTGTATGAGCCCGGCAGCTTCCGACCGCTGGCGCAGGTCGAACGCAAGGGAGACGACACCCGGCTGCACTATGTGGTGACAGATTTAGCGGGCACGGCGCGGGAGCTGTGCAGCGAAACGGGAGAAGTCCACTGGCGCGGTGAGCAGGGGCTGTGGAACGGACACCGTGAAGACCGGCTGCCGGTGGGGCTGAAGCGTTATCTGGGCGACGCGGCGAACGAGGAAGTGTACTGCGAGCTGCGTTATCAGGGCCAAATCTACGACGCGGAAACGGGGCTTTACTACAACCGGCATCGTTACTATGATGCGGACAGCGGGCAGTATATCTCGCCGGACCCGATAGGGCTGGCGGGGGGATTGAGGCCACAAGGGTATGTGCATAATCCATTGGAGTGGTGTGATCCCTTTGGATTATCTTTAATTAGCCCAAAAACTATTCTTTTTTCTCAGGACAGTATTGCTGGTTCATTTTCGGATGGTGGTTCAATAAATGAATTAGTACATAGATTGAAAAATAATCCATCCTATATAAATGAGGTTGAACCTATTAGAAAAGTCAGGATGCGTGACTTACCGACTAATGTCCAAGAAAGGCTAATGTCCCAAGGGGCACATAAAGATTCAGTGTTTAGTTTGGATAATAGAAGATTGTATGCTGCAAAAGAGGCCGGCATATCAAAAATGCCTTCTAGGTGGGCAACTTCTGAAGAGTTGGCAGAGATAAATCTAAATAGACGCTTCTCCACAGAAACAGGTGGAAAAGGTATTACAGTAAGGAAGGTTTGCGGATAATGACTGATTTAAAAATTAAAGAGTTAGATACAAAATACGGTCGTATCTTCTCAAGAAATGCCTTAATTATTAGAGATTGCTCTATTCAACTTACACCTATGACGGTGAATATCAAAACTTCACTTTCTCTGCGAGGTTGTATTCCCTCAGTTAAAGATGCCCCTGATGTATGTGTTGAGTTTTATTTTAGTGATGTAGAGAGTGTGTCTATATATAAAGTTGATGATTTCCCTTATGAGAAATACACACTTTCTAGCTTTGATGAGGTTGAGGGAGAGTATAAAAAAAATAGGAAAAGAGTGATGTTAAGCACATATGATCATGTTTTTGATATTATTGGTAATATTGAATTGAAATATGATTGATATAGAATCCGGAAGCGATCTGACGATCCTTCCGGGTTTTTATTTTATTAGCGGTCAGGTCAGCCGCTACAGATTGATCTCGGTCTCGATAATAATCCTGCCACGCTCTACCGTGACGGTGACGGGCATCCCGGTCATAAAGCCCGACTCTTCCAGCTAGCGGCTTTTCAGATTGATGGCCGAAGGAGGGTTGGGTCTCCCGTTTTGCGGGGCGTATCTCAACCTGTAGTAACGCTCTACTTTCNCTCTATTTTTTATTTAGCCGCAGAGCTGGAACGAGACCGGCTGCTGGAGCGTCAGGCAAAACTGTTTGGTTACGACAGTGAGCAGAACCTGTGCGAAGTGTCGGAAATTATGGCCTCGTCCGGCGTCCCGCTGTCGGTGTCTCAGGCGGTATCCGAGGGCCAGCGTCGCTACGACGGCGCAGGGCGTATCGTCGAGCGCGGCGATGTACGCTATGAGTACGACGTCTGCGGCAGGTTAAGTCGCAAGCGAGAAGTCCGCGCGGGATTCCGACCGAAAGCGACACCCAGTCACATAACGTGGTAACGGACGTGGTGCACCCTCTATTCAACGATGTCGGTAATTGGATGTGAATAATAATTTTCAAACAAGGAGTTAATTATGAATAAATTCATCAAGTATGTAGCTATTTCTTTGGCGGCGAGTCTGCCGCTCACAGCAGCAGGAGAAGAGCCGCAATGGCTTGAAGGTATATTTGTTAATCAAGATAAAAACGCATTGGCGAAAAGCCTGACGTTTTGTCCTGCAGGCCAGGCACTTTATGATTTTGTTCGAGCGGCCTATGTTGTAGAGGGTAAGGATGACGGGCGAGTCATTACACTTTATTCTAACGGCGCTTTCCGACTCAAAGTCTCTGATAATGGGAATGAACTCTTGCCGGATGACGATTTCACTGAAAAATGGCTAACGAGTAGCAGTTTGAAGCGTGATCCAAGCCAGCATTATGAGTGCAAGCCTCGTTTCTAAATTTTTCCCCAAACGGCTTTTTTATTATTAGCTCTACGATGGTAATCTAGATAGACCCGTCATCGCTAACATTCAATAACACCGTTCTATTAATTGTGCTTTCTACACGCCCGATTACGTTTTTATAGTTGGTGCGATGAAAGAAGGGGGGCACGGGATTCAGGTATAGGATTAAAATACAAAAAGAGAATTGTACGTTATTGATGAATTAATATAACCAAGTTATCGGTTTTTATTAAATGATGAAATTGGTTTTCATCATTTTTCCACCTTTAAAAAGCTGTTCTTAAAATAAAAAGGAAGATGATTTGAAGTTAAGTGCCTGTGTAAAAAAAGCGTCGGCCGTAGTTTTTACTTTCTTCATTACCCAGCAGTGTATGGCAATGGGAAAAGACGATGTCAAATATCCTTATAAGCTGATAGGAGATAGGGTTGTATTTCAACCCTTCGCGAATGTTGCACCTGAAGTATTATCTGATGTTGACCTTGATAGTTTTAAAGTTATTTATCGAAATCACGGAAACACTAATATTGCATCCTCTGGTGGAAATTATTATTGCAATGCATTGAAATTACCTCAGGATTTTAACCCTGATACGGCAAGGGTATTCGATGGAAGTTTTTTGTTTGTCAATAACAAAGCGTATGCAGACTGTGCTCTTTTAGATTTCAATGTTAATGGTGAGGATTTTACAGCCCTTGATTTCCCTTTTTTCACCGATAGAAAAGTCGTCTTTACTATCTCGGGTAGTAAAATTGAAGGTGTCGATGTTAAAACATTTAAAACGTTATCTACTCATCAGGCTAAAGATAAAAATAACTATTATTTCGTTGCTAGAAACGATGTTGTTTTACCCTACAAGCATAACGCGAGCGCTTACTCACCATGTTACGGATGGGCGAATATTGACGGAGAGCTCTATTATGAAGGATTGAAATATCCAGATGCTGATGTGTCTACATTCAAATGTTTCTCTTTTACCATGTCCGCTGACAAACACGGATTTTATGTTTATGACAAAAGGCAGACTGTTATCCCTGCCGACACAGCGGTAAAAAATATAAACCCGGTCAGTGAAAATGTGTTTAGTGATGGGAAATATGTATGGTTCGTCGCTGTTGATGCAGAACTGATCAAAGATGTGAACCCTCAAAAGATGCGCGTAGAGCAGGATCGTGGGGAAGTAAGAATTTCCGATGGTGTCAATAAATGGGCGTGTATCTTGATGAAAGACAAATATGACTCGTCATGTCATAAAGTGTGATGAAGTCATTTTAGTAACATACAGTTATGCGGCCCAATGTGGCCGTATAATATATATGAGTTATTCTTTGGGTCTTTAAGATTACAGAGGTAATATTATAAACAGGTTAGAACCTAAAGTATGGTTAAACTGAGCATCTGCCTTTTATTCTTTTTTCTTCCATTGTACGCGTGTGCCGATGTTAGTATTTATAATGGTGAGTTTACATTGATAGGGCTCGAAAAGCACTCGAGAGGGAATGTTCGATTAACTTCAACTTTATATGGAGGAAGTTCTGACTTGAGGGCGAGCTCTCCAGCTGACTGTGTGATTAAAATTGGGATCACTAAAAACAAAACCGAATATTTAGCAACATTGCTGCCATTTCATTCTGGGCGAATGAGTTATTCGTCTACTCAAAAAGATATTGCTTATTTTAGTGTGGTGGGAAATAAGGTAAATATTTTTTTCGAAGGAACCGTGGACGTTTGTCCTTTAGGAACTGAATTTTCGGGTGAGTTTTCTGTTGTCGATAAACATAGTAAAGAGTTCGATACGTTGTTTGATAAAATTTTGGAAGAAAACTATGTTAATGCTGTTGCGTTGTTTCGCGCAGGTAAAATCGAACAGGCGATAAACGCTCTCGATCCCTATTTGACTATGTCAGGAGTCGAGAGATTTTATAATGAACGCATTTATAATGACTATGGTTATTTTCTACAGCAGAATAAGAATTATGACGAATCTATCAAATACTTTGAAGTTGTAAAAAGAAAAAATCCTAATCGGATAGCCGTATATTTAAATTTGGCTGAGTCTTACTGGGAAATGAAAAACACAGTAAAATCCATGTTTAACTATAGACAGTATGTCAAATTGATGAAGAGGGCGGGTCATAATAAACAAATACCTTCCAGAGTGCTGGAAAGAATTAACTAAACTATTATCCCAATCAGAATAGGACTTGGAGCGTGTTAAAAATATTCACAGTATTGATAATGCTTTTGGCATTGAGATGTTATGCAGGTACTGAATCAAATTTCGTGCAAGGGCCTTTTGAAATATCTCAGGATAGTCGTGTTTCTATAAAAAAAGAAAACGATGTTAACCAGCCTCTTGGCCTTTACTTCGAAAATAAAGGCCATGTTATGAAAATAGACGGTTATGATGTCAATGGTGGTTTTCCAAATATCGAAACGGTATTTTTCATTACGTTGAATGGGGTGAAAAATGTCGTTGTCTTGGTTTCATGGAATGTTATGCATCGGGCGGAAAGAATATCTGGAACGTCATATCAAGTTTATGGGTATGCCATTCAGGATGGTGGAATGACGAGAAATACAAAGATTACCGATGATCCTAAACTATGGGGTGATGAGGGAGAGTTCTCCGGTGAGAAACTTTATTTTAAATATAAGAATGCTGCCGCAATAAAAAGGTATTTATTGAGAAAGTATTAGTGAGCCACGCATATAATACTGTCATGCATCTAACCAGTACCTTCTGATCTGTATTTTCCATTGGCCGGATAAGGTTACCTCGCATCGTTTTGGGGGGGGGCTGCTTTTTTGTAGCGGCCTAACAATTTTTTATCTTTATTACCCTATTTTCAGAACACCTGACTTTCCCTATTCAATAACACTATTCCATCCGAACGATAAGACATTCCTATTAACTCTTATTCCTTTTCACCTTTTCCTCCTTTTCTTCTCACCCCTTGTCCTGACTTCTCTGCATACCTTGTCCCTTTGCGGGTGCCGATGAGCGCCTGCCAACAAGCAAAATCGTACTCCGTACCCTAAACGCGTTCTACTCAATCTACACTCTGATTTGCCATCTCATTGTCTATCTATTGTACAATTTTGCTGGTCTGTCCTGCTATTTCATCAACTTGGACTATGTTTGTCGCGAGAAAGGAAGAAAACAGCGGCATGGATGACGAGAGTTCCACGGTGGATGAACCAAGGCGGCAAGCGCGTTGCCGACAGCGCGCAGCGCTGAGTCTTTTGTGAGCTAGTAAATACAGGATGGATTAACGCATTGAAGNGATGGCGATGATACAGGATGAAATCGCTGAAGGAGCATGTCGGCGCAGGGAGTTTTCATTGGTCTCTAGCGTTTTTTCTATGGAAAGGCACTAGTCTAAAAGGAGTTAACCTTGTTTTTGCGACAACTTCATTACCTGGTGGCACTGGCTGAACATCGGCATTTTGCTCAGGCCGCAGAGAGTTGCTGGGTTTCGCAACCCTCTTTGTCCGTTGCGCTTCAACAAATGGAACGCGAGTTGGGCATTACCATTATTCGGCGCGAACGCCGCTTTCAAGGATTCACGCCGGAAGGGGAGCGCGTGCTGGACTGGGCGAGAAAAACGCTGTCCTCGTTAGACGGGCTGAAGCAAGAGGCCGCGCTGGCGCAAGCCGTGGCCGGGGGGAACTTAGTCATCGGTGCAGTCCCTTCGGCGATGCGAGCGGTTTCCACGCTGATTAAAGAGTATCGCCGCATCATCCCCAGACTGAATTTGAAGGTCTTTTCCCTAAGTACGCGCGACATTCTGAACCGACTAAAAAATCAGGATTTGCATTTAGGCATCGCCTATTCCGACGCCAGCGCTGGAGATATTTACGAATCTCTATCGCTCTACGCGGAGCGATTCGTTCTGCTGTCCAATAGTGACGTCGCTCCCCCGGTTGGGGATGCCTTTAGTTGGGGCGATGTAGGGGAATTACCGCTGTGTTTGTTCAATCATGAGATGCAAAATCGACGGGTCATCGAAGATGCTTTCCGTGAGGCCGGTGTGACGCCTCAGGTGATTATCGAAACCAACGCGCTTAGCGTGTTGCATGAAATGGTCAGCAGCGGCCAAGCCTGCAGTATCGCCCCCATCAGCGCGATTCCCGAGCACTTGATCGCGAACGGTATCGTCGTCCATCCCATTGAGTCTCCNCCCTTGCCGGAAATGAGCTTGCTGCGACTGCGTAAGGACACTCAGCCTGCCCTGCTAGATGCAGTGTGGAGAACGACGACACAGTTCGACTTACAGAGCAAAATCGATCAACCCATATACCGGGCAACTCAATAGGGCACAGCTATTAAGAGATATTTTCAAACGATTGGACGGGTGATTCTTATGCGCCCAGACTGGCCCTAGTGACAGGAAATATAGCTGTAAATCAACGCTATATAATTAACTTGCTTAGGTATATGGAGATGACTATGTCCAAGATTTTGTGCGTATTATATCCCGATCCTGTAACCGGTTTCCCCCCTGCTTATGCCCGTGACGATATCCCGAAAATTTGTACCTACCCCAATGGTCAGACAGCACCCACGCCGTCTGGCGAGCTAGGCTTCACTCCCGGCGAACTGGTCGGCAGCGTTTCCGGCGAGCTGGGGCTACGTCAATATTTGGAAAGCCAGGGGCATGAGCTGATTGTGACCAGCGATAAGGAAGGCGCTGACTCCGTTTTCGATCGCCATTTGCCGGATGCCGATGTGGTTATTTCTCAGCCGTTTTGGCCGGCATACCTGACTGCTGAACGTATCGCTAAAGCGAAAAAACTTAAGCTGGCGTTGACGGCGGGCATCGGTTCCGACCATGTCGATCTCAAGGCCGCCGCCGAACGCGGTATTACCGTCGCCGAGGTGACTTTCTCCAACTCCATCAGCGTGGCGGAGCATGTGGTGATGACCGTACTGGCCCTGGTCCGCAACTACCTGCCGTCGCACCAAATCGCCAACAACGGTGGTTGGAATATCGCGGACTGCGTATCGCGCAGTTATGACGTCGAGGGGATGCACTTCGGGACGCTAGGCGCGGGGCGTATTGGTCTGGCGGCGTTGCGACGTCTGAAACCTTTTGATATGCAGTTGCACTATTACGACCCTCATCGTTTGGAGAAAGAGGTTGAGCAGGAGCTGGGCTTGACCTACCACGAAACCCCGGAGTCGCTGGTTAAGGTCTGCGATGTGGTGAACCTGCAGACGCCGCTATATCCCTCGACTCAGGGATTCGTCAACGAAGCCTTCCTGTCTTTGTTCAAGCGCGGCGCCTATCTGATCAACACGGCGCGTGGCGCGCTCTGCGACCGCGATGCGATTGCTCGCGCGTTGGAGTCAGGCCAGCTGGCAGGGTATGGCGGCGATGTCTGGTATCCTCAACCGGCACCGGTCGACCACCCGTGGCGACGCATGCCGTATCAGGGGATGACGCCGCACATCTCCGGGACTTCTCTCTCGGCGCAGGCGCGTTATGCGGCTGGGACGCTGGAAATTCTGNAAAACTTCCTTGAAGGGAAGCCGATCCGTCAGGAGTATCTGATTGTCGACGGCGGCAACCTGGCCGGCACTGGCGCCAACTCCTATAAGTTAGCCTGACGAACAGGTGAGCGCTGCGGCGGTCTGTGGCCGTCGCAGGCTGTTCTTCGTGCCTATCAGTTCATCGGGCACCGTAAGCCCTGATGCTTAGAGCCGTGACGCCCCGCGCGCCAGTAAGGAGAAGACGATAACGATAGTCTGATACGCCCTGAGATTTCTGTAGAAAAAAGGCCGTCTGACGCGGCCTTTTTTGTCAGCGTCGTTATCGGTTAACGATTTTGGCAGGCAGGGCGATCACCAGCAGAGAACTTGCCAGCAGGCAAGCGGCAAAAAACCACAGCGCGCCTGCGCTGCTTCCGGTGAGATCCAGCGCAAATCCCATCAGTGAGTTACTCACCAAACCCGCTATGTTCGCCAGCGAGCAGGCGAGGGCAAAACCCGTTGCCGCTGCGGTTCCAGTGAGGAAGGTGGCAGGCAGGCTGAAAAAGACCGGCACCGCGCCAATGATGGTGGCCTGAGCGATGGCAAAGAGCAGCACTGTGGCGATGACGCTGTCGGTGAAGAACGTACTGCCTGCCATGGCGGCGGCACCGATGAGAAAAGGGATGATGATATGCCAGCGGCGTTCACGGCGGCGATCCGAACTGGCGCCAATCACCAGCATCCCCAATAAGGCCGCCAGGCTGGGGAGCGCGGTCAACAGCCCGATATGGAAAGGATCGGCCACCCCGGCTTGTCGAATGAGCGTCGGCATCCAGAACCCCAGCGCGTAGGCGCTCAGCAAAATGGAAAAATCGATACCGCCCAGCATCCATACTTTCAGATTGAAAAAACCTTCCCGGAAGCGGTGAGGGGAATGGCGACGCTCAGCCTCGTCTTGTTTTAGCGCCAGGGCGACCTGCGCTTTCTCCTGCTGATTGAGCCAGTTGGCCTGTCGAAAGTTGTTAGGCAAAACCCACAGCGTCAGGACGCCCAGCAAAACACTGGGCAGGCCTTCCAGCAAAAACAGCCATTGCCAGCCACGCAGACCATGGAGCTGATCGAAATGAATCATGATCCAGCCGGAAAGCGGTCCGCCGACAATGCTCGACAGAGGTAGCCCGATCATAAACAGGGCGATCACGCGCCCACGTCGGTGGGAGGGAAACCATTGGGTGAGATAGTAAAGAACGCCGGGCAGGAAGCCGGCTTCGGCGGCGCCGAGCAGAAAACGCAGAAGGTAAAACTGCGCTGGCGTCGTCACCAGCAGTGTGCAGGTCGACAATACGCCCCACGAAATCATGATGCGGGCAATCCAGACTTTGGCGCCGATCTTTTCCAGCATCAGGTTGCTGGGTACCTCAAACAGGATGTAGCCGACAAAAAACAGTCCGGCGCCCAATCCGAAGGCGGTTTCGCTAAAGTGTAAATCCTGCACCATTTGCAGCTTGGCGAAACCGACGTTAATCCGGTCCAGATAGGCGGCCAGATAACAGAAACAAAGAAAAGGGATAAGCTTCCAGACGATTTTTCGATAGAGCGTATGTTCATCTTCTTTTACCGGCGTGGTTCCGGCGGCAGATGCGTTAGTCATGTCAGAGATTCCTCATCGATCCAATGATGGCTGCGGCCATAGGCTTTGTTCCGCAGTGCGTCGTGTCTGCGGGAAGGAAAGCGATGGTCGGAAGCGTACTCAGTGTCCAAGCGTGATGCACCACGGTCGGTAGACGTTTATTCGCGCAGTGGGAAAGTCAGTCTACTGAGATGCAAAAAGTCTGGCTAGCGTCATTTGAGGCTAAATGTTGCGATTAGGTGACAGGCAATCGATTCTCTTGGTCTATCTTCTTGAATTGTGCAAAGCCTGTTCGGTGCGGTCTATGCGCGATCCGCTAAGTGAGCGGTTAGGCGCCAAAGGGGAGGGGCAAAATAAGCGGATGCGGTCTGGATGCACCGCCACGTTGCCGCCCAAAATCACGGCGAAAAGGGGCAATTTGATGCTCTAATGAGCAGATAAACCGTTTCCTGTCCGTTCTGCCAAAAAAGGGCTTGCCATCATCCGCAAAGAGCGACATAATGCGCCCACTTCTTCGGAAGACATAGATAAAACGCTGATTAATCAACAGATTGAAAGTTTTATTTATTGAACGGCTTCACAGTTTATCGCCAGTGAAAGTCGGTTGTAACGCGGGAATAGCTCAGTTGGTAGAGCACGACCTTGCCAAGGTCGGGGTCGCGAGTTCGAGTCTCGTTTCCCGCTCCAAATTCAGTGTTACAGACGTCATATACGCTCTGTAATGCAGTGATAAAAGGACCTTAGGGTCCTTTTTTCGTTTCTGCCTTTTATTTCTCCACATCCTGAATAAAACATGCGGCCTGATTTGTGGCGTTCCTGTTTGTACCTCCTTTCATCGCACTACAGCGTCGGCGTCAGCACATAACCTGCGCTTAATCCTTGCACTTCAATGCCCTGAGCGATGGCTCGACCCGGTGTGACGATGACTTTCTCCGTCTCCGCGTTGGGCGCTGCGCGGTACAGCACATAGGTTTCCCCGCTATCATCGATGCGCAATGCCTGCGGCGGCACCGCAATGCCGTGTTCGTTGTGATAGAGAACGACGGCCAGCTTGGCGCTCATGCCGAGCCGGATACGCTCGCCGGTGCCGTTCTGTGGCGTATCGACGGCGACAACGACGTCATAATGGGCGGAGGAGCCGGGAGCCTCTGCCGCATCCCCTTGTACCGCGATGGTAGCGATATGCCCCGTCAGCGCCCGATTCGCGAAACCCTCACCGGTTATGTGTACCGGCATACCTTCGCTCAGCTGATGCAGGTCGATTTCTTCCACTCGGGTCAGAA
>NZ_JIBO01000014.1 GCF_000688655.1 Lonsdalea quercina subsp. quercina
CCCGGGTGGTCGGTATTACGCTTCGACCGGCGCACGCCAGTCGTCGGAGCCTGAAGTTCCGGCGACGGTGTGTTCCCAGTCGATTTTGCGGTAGGACATGGACACCTGGATCAGCTGGGTGTAGTCCAGTTTGGACGGGTCCTGGCAGTGCGGCATCTGGCAGTCGATATCGACGATGGTGGCGTCGGTCAGCGTGGTGGAGAAGAAGTGCTCCTGCTTGCCTTCAACCGAGGTGCGGTACCATTTCAGGGTCACGGTCGGCAGCATTTCGCCGGACGCCAGGGCGTTGTACATCAGCGGAACGGCTTTGTTCAGCGCCACGGTGAATTTGAACGGCTTGTGCACACGCTGGCCGGACGGCTGACCGGACTGCGGGTCGGTCGGGACGGTCACGATGTGTTTGAATTCCTGCACCAGCATTTCATCTTCGTGGCCCTGCACGTAGATGTTGCCGACGGAGTCGGACGTGAAGGCACCGGCGGTGATGTTGCCCTGAGTTTTCCCTTCAATGCTGATATAACATGGGGTTGGCATAGTCTTGCTCCTAGTTGTTGAACGGTTTTTACTTTCGCCCGCTTAACAATGCAATGACTATGCCAAGTTTTATCTCACTGTTTTATAACGGAATTTAAAATACGCGTTTTACCCTAACCAATACCTGAGCAAAATATTGCGCAAGATGCGCAGATCGTTTGCAAACATTGCGCAAAAAGTGATTTGTGCTGGAAAGTGCGCAAGAAGTTGCGCAGATTTGGCAATTGTTCTGATAATTTGACTTAGCGATCGCCAGAGTCTGTCATGCTGATAGGTGAGGGCGATTGATCATTCACTCTAGCGGCGAGAAACTTGAATTGTTGCCGATGCAATAATTTTCACATCAACTTTTTAACTATTGCGCAGGGTCAGCGATCCATCGTGAACTTGCCAACGCCATCACCCGGCCCTCTTCTGAATAACCCTATCGCTGCACTGTGCCCTGTCCAACCCACAAAAAAAAACGCTTGCCGAACGTCGACAAGCGTCAATAAACATCAGGTCTTAAAGACTAGGGGTGGTGCCTCACTCAACGTAATGTCCGAAACGTTTCATGAAATAGTCTTCATGTCATGGTGGACGATAGGCACCGATAAGGGCTCTGCGTCATTCCCAGGGTTATGAAGCCGAAGCAAACATAGAAAATGGAATGAGCATCTACGGTGAGCATTCTGCATCAACCGTGCCACTCTTGCCATAGTGATTAATCTTAAAGGCCAAACCACTAATAATTATTTGAAAAACAATAAGATTTAATACTGAGTCTGTCATGCCGTCGCTGCTGACTCTATCCCAAGGCGTAAAAGCAAAAACGCCAGCCTGTCACCTGTGAGAGACAGTCTGGCATTGATTATAAATAAGCATGGATAATCAATGTGTTATCCGTCTTCTTTTGGCGACAGTTTGCGACTGGAACTGTCGCTAAAAGAAGACAGCCCCGAGATCACCACTTACGGCCAAAAACCAGGGCTTTGCGGTAAGAGACCGCCTTTATCTGCGACGGTCAACGGGGATGCCAGAAGGCCCCCTTTATCAGCCTCGTGGCTGCGGTGATCATGCTTCCTGCGACAGTTGCTCCAGGCTCTTGCGCGCCAGGCTGTACAGATAATGCGCCGTCGGGAACAGTACCCGGTCGTCCACCCGGAATTTAGGGTGATGCAGCGCGTACGGCCCGCCGGAGCCGACCATCATGAACGTACCCGGTAGCTGCTGCTGATAAAATGAAAAGTCTTCACCGATAGGACTGGCTTCTACCCGACGAGCCTCGAACCCCTCATCGCTGGCGACCTGCAGGGAAAATTCCACCCAACGAGGCGTATTGACGACTGACGGCGGCCCGGCGTGCCAGAGCAGTTCAATCTCCGCACCGTAGGTACTGGCGATACCCGCAATAATTTGCCGAAAACGCTGTTCAATCAGGTCGCGCGCTTCCGCACTAAAGGTCCGCACCGTGCCTTCCAGATAGGCCGTATCGGG
Organism: Lonsdalea quercina subsp. quercina; assembly: GCF_000688655.1. Taxonomy (GTDB): domain Bacteria; phylum Pseudomonadota; class Gammaproteobacteria; order Enterobacterales; family Enterobacteriaceae; genus Lonsdalea; species Lonsdalea quercina. The sequence goes on from NZ_JIBO01000014.1 coordinate 2,011, forward strand.
GATGACGTTCCAGGTACTGCCGCTATGCACCTGCGTAATCGACACCACCGCGTTGTTGTCCGACGGTACATTACGGCTGATGATCGTTTGCACCGCGCCGATCAGCTGTCCCACAATCACGATCGGATCATTACCTTCGTGCGGTTTGGCCGCGTGACACCCTTTGGCGGCGATCTTGACTTCAAAACGATCGACGCCCGCGGTCAGTGCGCCATCCTTCCCCCCGATCACGCCGACCGGCAGCGTTGGATCATTGTGGATCCCAAAAATCGCCGTCGCTCCGTCCAGCGCGCCGGTAGCGATGACGTCAGGCGCCCCTAATCCGGTCTCTTCCGCTGCCTGAAACAGAATGCGCACCCGGCCTTTTAGCTCGGACTCTGCCCGTTTCAGCAATATCGCCGCGCCCAGCGCCGCCGACGTATGAAAATCGTGCCCGCAGGCGTGCATCACGCCCTGGTGGTGAGAGCTGAACGCGACGCCGGACTCTTCTTCAATCGGCAAGGCATCAATATCCGCGCGCACCACGACCATCGGCTCCGCCTCGGGGCTGCCGATCTCTGCCACCAGCCCGGTTTTCAGCGGCAGGTCGAGGATGCGAATGCCCTCTTTTTCCAGCTCGGAGCGGATTTTACGGGTGGTTTCGAACTCCTGATGAGACAGTTCGGGATACTGGTGCATATCGTGGCGGAACGCCTGAACATACTGCGCCAAAGGTTCATGCTGAGGGTTCACTCTCATATGGGAAACTCCTAACGGTGACGCCGTCGGACAACGCCGGGCGTAACAAAAGNGAGAATCGATCAGATCACAGACTCTGTCGATTCCTGAATCGTCGGTAACGGCCGCAGGGGGCGCTGCGTCTGCAGGTTGTCGGCAAAACTGATGACCTGTTCCCCCGGTCCCTGCTCCACAAGGCGGTCGTCAGCCATGACAATCACCTGAACCGCCACCGCTTTAGGCAAACGGCCTCTCGTGGGTGAAATCGCCATTGTGGTGTCTTTTTTCGCCAGCAGCTCAATGGACTGCAGCACTTAATGCACCCGCTCTGGGTCCAGCGTGTGTTCGCCGATGATAATCGTGCCTGCTTGCGGCGACTCCAGCAAGTTCATCCAGCGTAGCCGCGGCGACTTCCCGAGCCGTACGACCCAATAATCGCCACCACGTTCCTCTTCGCGACGTCGAGACTGATGTCGTTATGCGCCGCGCGATCGCCGAAGCGTTTGATCAGATGTTGAGTGTGGATCAAATTCGCTCCTTATCGCTGACGCAACTGGCTTATTATCTTCTTCAGCCGCGCATAAACGAGGATCCGCAACCAGTACACCAGCCGACCTCCAAAACGTTTCGAAGAAACGCCGCGACTCGGCGGCAATCATCTTGCCCTCGGTAAGCAATTCGGAGACGCGTAGCGCGACTTACCCCCTGCACCTGTTCCGTCAGTCAATTACGTTCAGACCCTACCTCACGCATGTCGGCGGCGCCGAAATTGTTTCCAATCAGAAGAAGATCAATTAGGTGAGAAGCCATAGGTTACTCTTCGCGTCGAGTTCAACCAGGTTTTGGTCAGGCCGGAAAAAGGAGGAAAGACTGCTGAAAACAGCGTATTAGCTTAAAAATATAGCACACTGAATCAGTGGGACATATACCGTATGAGACTAAGATAGAACAGCAATAAAAAATCTTAAAAGACTTAATAATCAATACAAAAAGCAAAATCCACATAAAATACAGGGTTGAAATGTCGTCACATATCATGGATAAAAAACCATCATTTAGTTAGCGAATTATTCATCGCTACCTATAATTAACGTTACTGCCTTAATTTGATGGATCAGCTAAAGGAGCTAACGGGCGCAGCAGCAACTCAGCGCCAAATGGATTCCAAATGATTTCTTAAAAGGAGGAGCGGTACGATGACAGATAAGGCACCAGAACCCCCTTTACGCTTAGATGCTTATGCATTTTTCATCGATCTCGACGGTACGCTGGCCGAAATTCAGCCCACCCCCGAACAGGTGGTCGTCCCACCCGAGATTTGCAATACGCTGCGTACCCTGTTTACCGGTAACGATGGCGCGCTGGCGTTAATCTCTGGACGTCCCATCGCAGAGCTGGACGCGCTGGTCGCCCCGCTCATCTTGCCCGCAGCAGGGATCCACGGCGCGGAACGACGCGAAATCAGCGGGCAACGTCATGATACGCGCCTTCCCGCCAATATCGTCGGCCCTTTGCAGGAAGCGCTAACCGCCGCGCTGGCCGCGCTTCCCGGCTGCCGACTGGAAAACAAAGGCGCGTCCTTCGCGTTGCACTACCGTCAGGCCCCAGATTATAAGCCGGAGGTCACCGCGCTGGCTGAGTCGCTATGTGAGCGCTATCCGCAGCTGACCGTACAAACCGGCAAATGCGTGGTGGAACTGAAACCACGTGGGGCAAACAAGGGCGCCGCCATCAAAACCTTCATGGAATCTTCGCCTTTCGCCGGACGCACTCCGCTTTTCATCGGCGACGATACCACCGACGAAGCTGGCTTCCGTCAGGTGAACGCCCTCGGCGGCATTTCCGTCAAAGTCGGCCCAGGGCCCAGCGAAGCGCGCTACCGACTCGCCAACGTGGCAGCGGTCCATCTTTGGCTCACACAGCAGCAGGCCATGTATGAAAACAAAATTTCAATGGNAAGGAGCTAAAGCTATGAGTCGATTAGTCGTCATATCAAATAGAATTGCCGCCCCCGATAGCAAGAGACAGAGCGCCGGCGGTCTTGCTGTCGGCATATTGGATGCGCTCAAAAGCAGCGGCGGGCTTTGGTACGGTTGGAACGGAGACATCAGCGACGATCCGTTGCCTCTGAGGATCCAGAAAAACGACGGCATCACCTACGCCTCGTTTAACCTAAGCCATACAGATTACGAAGAGTATTACTGCCAGTTCTCCAATACCGTTCTCTGGCCCGCCTTCCACTATCGTCTCGATTTGGTGTCGTACGACCGCAGCGCGTGGGAAGGCTATTGCCGCGTCAATACGCTGCTGGCGGAACGCCTGCAACCGCTGGTGAAAGAGGACGATATTCTGTGGGTTCACGACTACCATCTGCTGCCGTTCGGCGCCGCATGTCGTCAATTGGGCTTGAACAATCGGATGGGCTTTTTCCTGCATATCCCTTTCCCGGCGCCGGATATCTTCAACGCGCTGCCGCCCTGCGAGGAATTGCTGGAAAAACTGTGTGAGTATGACCTGCTGGGATTCCAGACCGAACATGACCGTCAGGCGTTTCTCGAAAGCCTGTCCCTGCTGACGCCCGTTAAAACCGTCGGCGAACAGACTTACAGCGCGTTCGGCAACCTGTTCCGCACCGAGGTGTATCCTATCGGGATCGAACCGGAGAGCATCCGCAAAATGGCGGAGGGTCCGCTGCCCGCCAAGCTGGAAGAGGCCCGTCGCGGCCTGGTGAATTTGAAGAACGTCATCGCGGTAGAGCGTTTAGACTACTCCAAGGGGCTGCCCGAACGCTTCCTGGCCTTCGAGTCATTGCTGGAGCACTATCCACAGCATCGCGGTCACGTCCGCTATACGCAGATCGCCCCGACTTCGCGCGGCGACGTGCAGGCCTATCAGGACATCCGCCATCAGCTGGAAACCGAGGCTGGGCGCATCAATAGCCGCTACGGCACGCTGAACTGGACGCCGCTGTACTACCTCAATCAGCACTTTGAACGCCGACTGCTGATGAAGATTTTCCGCTACACCGAGGTCGGACTGGTCACGCCGCTACGCGACGGCATGAATCTGGTCGCCAAGGAGTACGTCGCCTCACAGGATCCAAACGATCCGGGCGTGCTCATTCTGTCTAAATTCGCCGGCGCCGCGAATGAACTGACCTCCGCGCTGATCGTCAATCCGTACGATCGCGATCAGGTCGCCAGCGCGCTGGATCAAGCGTTAACGATGCCGCTGGCGGAGAGGATCGCCCGTCACAGCGACATGATGGCGGTGATCAACCGCAATGACATCAGCCACTGGCGTCAGTCCTTCTTGTCCGATTTGAAAGCGGTCGATCTTTGCCGGGAGCAGCACAGCCTCGAAAAAAAAATAGCGACCTTCCCCCGGCAGGCGTAACGCCGCGGGGGCATCGCAGTCCGGCTCACCGCTGAGACGAGCGTGCGGGCAAAACGACGGCTCGCGGGTGGCAGATCGTGACGAGCGATGTCACTGGCCGCAGTTTTGACATCCTCAGATAGAGGTTATGAAGAGAAGTTGAGGATTTATTTCGTCGCTTTTCTGAATTGGCCGCATCGGGGTGAAAATTCATTTTTACATAGAAAACAGAGGATTGCGTCAAAATATCCCATACCGAATTACTGACAATCCCGGGACGAAGAGGTTAACGGTGATTTAGGGCAAGGTGACTGTCAAAAGCAGAGATGAATCTTATGATTTAACCGTGTGCCTACCGTATACGATACGTACTGATCGTGGGCGACACCACTATCAGCCGCCAACCCCCTGAGTCGCAGTTTCAGCACGTTTATTGGGGTAATTCCATACGGTCATTGGAAAGAGGAAGCGCCTTCTCTTCCACACTTAAACAGTAGCCGACCGAGCGCTGTGTCTTGATGAGCGGCTGCGCGAAACCCTTGTCGATTTTAGCGCGCAGCTTGGACATATGAACGTCGATAAGATTAGTCTGCGGGTTGAAATGATACCCCCATACTCGCTCTAACAGCTGCATTCGGCTGAACACTTTGCCGGGGGATTCCATCAGAATTATCAGCAGCTTAATTTCCTTGTCGGTCAGCTCAATGCGTTTCCCATCTCGCCATACGGTGCGTTGCAGACAGTCGACCTTCAGATCGAAAAAAGTCAGTACGGAACTGGACTCAGTACGTCGACGAGCGCGTCCGACCATGATATTCAGCCGTAAGCGCAGCTCGTCAAAATTGAAGGGTTTTCCCAAGTAGTCTTCCGCGCCCAGCTCAAGCCCCATCACGCGGTCAACGTCGCGGTCCAGCGTGGAAAGCAGCATGATGGGAGGGTGTGGCCGATCTTTGAGTTCGCGCAGCACGGTAAAGCCGTCCATCACCGGCAACATGCGGTCAAGCAGGACAACGTCGTAAACCTCTTGCTGTATCGCTTTTAATGCATTGCCGCCGTCATGAACGATACGGCAAGAGTGGCCGTGAGCGTGTAGTTTTTCGCAGAGCCAGTGACAATGAACAGAATCGTCGTCAACCACAAGAATACGCATGCAAATCCCCTGAAACCCAAGTGCATGTGGGGTTAGCGCTTTTTTGAACACCGGGTGAAGTGATTCAGCAAGCTTAAACATGACCTTATAATTTTCATGAAGATAGGAGGTCTTGGTCAAAAGGCGCCCCTATCCCTTCTCAGATAATAACAATCATTATCATTTTTAAGCAAGAATTTACTTAGCTTGCAATCTATTAAAAACCATAGAAAAGTGCTCGTTCGCGTAAAGAACAACGTGATTTATCACTAGGCCGAGCGACGATGGGGCGAAAAGAGTGGATTATTTCTTTGCGCCGTTGGTCTCACTGCTCCGGTGAGGCGGTGGCGAGCACATTAACAAAATTTAATGAATTTTGGCCCTTTTCAGAGCCTTTACCGACACAATGTCGGATTTTCTACTGATATACGTCAACTTTCCCATCGAGCGGCTGTATTATGCTTTTCCTCCATCTCCGGAGATAAATGATTTCTATTTTCATTTACATTCAAGAGTGACCGGCAGATTTACAGAGGAACACGCCATCTATGTCTCTTGATCTTTCACCTTTTTTCGCAGCTGAACACGGACTTCCCTTTAGCGGTCGCTGGGCCACCATGCCCTGGCGCCAGCAAAGACCACTTCCTTCTGGGGAAATCGATGCCGCCTGGCAGGGGTTGCTGAGTACCACTCAGACCGGCAACAAGCGCTTGCTGTATGTGCATATTCCGTTCTGCGCCACGCAGTGCAAATTTTGCGGTTTTTACCAGAACAAGCAAGATGAGCAAGCTATCGCGCGTTATTGCGACATGCTAATGCGAGAACTGGACCTGGAAGCGGACAGTCCGCTGCACCAGTCTTCACCAATCCACGCTATCTATCTGGGCGGAGGCACCCCCTCGGCGCTGACGGCCCGACAGCTTCACCAGATTATCAGCACACTGCGTAAGCAGCTGCCGCTGGCGTCGGATTGCGAAATCACCGTCGAAGGGCGCATCTTCAACTTCGACGATGAGCGCATTGACGCCTGTCTGGAAGCCGGAGCCAACCGCTTTTCTATCGGCATTCAGACCTTCGAGACACGCGTCCGTCAGCGGCTGGGGCGCCGGGCCAACCGGGAAGAAGCGATGGCATTTATCCGCAAACTGGCTGAACGCGACCGCGCGGCCATCATTTGCGATCTGATGTTTGGCCTGCCGGATCAGACGGTAGAAAGCTGGCGGGAAGATTTGGCGATCGTACGCGATCTACCGCTGGACGGGGTCGATCTCTACGCCCTGAACCTGCTGCCCAATACCCTGCTGGCGAAAGCCGTCGAAAATCAGCGGGTAACGCTGCCCGACGTGAGCCTGTGCCGCGAGCTTTACCTGATCGGGGAGCAATTCCTGGCGGATGAAAACTGGCGTCAGCTTAGTAACAGTCATTGGTCTCGCCACACCCGTGAACGCAATCTGTACAATCTGCTCATCAAACAGGGCGCGGACTATCTTGCGCTCGGCAGCGGCGCGGGGGGAAGTCTGCGCGGGCAGTCTTACATGATGGCGCGTCATCTGGACGACTATTACCGGGCGATCGGCGAAGGCCGTAAACCCATTGCCATGATGACGCCCCAAAGCGATCAGTACCGCTGGCGGTTGGATCTGCAGGGCGGCATCGATGCCGGATATTACGATCTGGCGCGTGTGCTGGACGATCCCACGCCTTTGCTGCCGCTGTTGCAACAATGGCAACTATGCGGTCTGCTGCGGTTGAACGGCGCGCGTTTTCATCTCACGGCGGACGGACGTTTCTGGGCAAGCAATCTACTGCAGGCTTTGCAAACGTTAATCCCGCCGTTACTGTTACCACAGGCAGCGGCTTAACAGATGAAACATTTGGATGTCGCGATGGGCAAATCGTGTAGCGAAACAGGAAACGAACTGATGGAAAAACATCCGTGGCTGATTTTTGGCGGGGCGAGCGGCGTCGGCCGGGCGCTGGTGGCGCTGGGGTTGCAGGAGTCGCGCGCCATTACCGCGCTGGTCCGCAACGCCGAGCAGGCACAGGCGCTGCGTGAGTGTGGCGCCACGGTAGTAGAAGGGGATGCGCTGGATGCGCGCAGCGTCCAGACCGCCTGCGAAACTGCGGGTCCGCAGGCGCGGATCGTTTCCACGCTGGGCAGCGCGGAGGCCGACTACGCCGGTAATCGGCTTATCATCGATAGCGCGGAGCGCTACGGTATCGGCCACATGGTGCTGGTTACGTCCATTGGCTGCGGGGAAAGCTGGCATTTGCTGTCGCCGAAAGCGCGGGAGATCTTCGGCCACGCTGTTCGGGAAAAATCGTTAGCGGAAAGCTGGCTGAAGACCAGCCGATTGAACGGATGCATACTCCGACCCGGCGGTCTCAAGTCCGGGTCAGGAACCGGCCTGTCCATCCGGGTACAAGAGGAAGCTTTCGGGTTGATCCATCGGGAAGATGTAGCTCGCCAGATCCAGCAGGTCATTGATGATGACGCCGTCTATGGGAAGACTTACTTTCTTATCGATCCGACGCTGACGCAGTCGACACAGTTTTAGTATATAGGGGAATGCCTGCACGGCATCCCCTTTCGCCTTATTGGCAAAAAGAGCCAACATTCACACGCGGCAGCCTGATACCGGCGGCACACAAAATTGATATAGCGGAATAACGGAACCGATTATGTTTTTTATACGGCACTACGATCCTGTACAGGGTCATCCCATTTTGAAAAATGATTTCTCGGGGAAAAATAATTAAGCAATGAAATGACGTCCCTTACTGTCGAAAGTTATTATTGCCATTATGTTAATCATCACAAATCAATACTATTTTTATAATCATTTAAACGCGTCGTCGTGATGACTTCTCCATAGAAATAGAATAATAAGAGAGTTCGTGCGGCACGATGCCTTAATAGGTTGAAATAAAAAATGGTTTGTTTTTGTTATTCGTAGATGAAGTTCCTTTTCATACGCAGAAAGTTTTTCTGGGCAAGGCACTTTTCATCCTCCGAAAGTGTTGCTCGCGCGAATAGCCCATAGCCATTGGCGATGTCTCGCTGAATTACATCTCGCCGGCTAAAAGCCGTCCCGGTATTCAGATAGTCATCCAGAAGCCGGAAAGCAATCAAGTAGGACTCGCCCTTGACCGCCCATATCGACGGCAGGTTCCAAAGGTTGAGCAACGCCTCCTGTGCGATAAGAGACAGCGTATCGCGAACCCCATCAAGATAATGTAACGTGGCGCCCGCCGCTCGTTCTAGCTTCCGGTTCTCGCCCGTTGCGGCGGCCTGCTCGATGGCATACTGGCCCGATGCGTAGGGCAGCATGGCGAAATGCGCGTTAACGACGCGGCCGTCAAAAAAAGNCATCCAACGCGTATCCAATGCGAAATCCCGAAACACGATGGCGCCTTTGCGCCCACGTTGCGCGTAACGCGACAGGACGTTTTGCAGACACATTTCATCAAAGNGGCGCGCCTCGATGATATTTTCCGCACTGAGTATGTGGTGTGAGGGCACGCCATAACGTTCAGCTAAATAAATCTCAGCAGGACTTAACGTTCCATAGGCTTCTTCAAGCAAACAAATATCGTTCTCGTCAATAAATTCTTTTTTTGATAATAATGAATGAACGCTATCAAGGATTGCTTTATTTAATTGACGCGGATTCTTTACCACCCACAAGATTTTCCTATGCCGCATTCGTTCATATAAAAAGCTAAAGTGAAAGCGTGTTTCCGTCAAACATGAAATCATTCTTATTCTCCTTAATAAATGAAAAATCCCTTTTATTGATTGATAACTATGCTAAATAAAGAGGAAGAATAAATTATTACCGATGGAAAACTGTCGCTGACTTAAGATGAGGTTGACACTAACATCTTCCTCATTCAACTGTTTTATTATCATGAAACTATCACGGCATAAAATAAGGAGATATTTCCGAAATAAAGTTATCGAGATAAGTAAAGAGACTATATCTATAGATAGGTGTATTGGCATTCAATAACGAAGGATGGTTTCTGAGATGATTATTTCAGCCATACCCGAGAAGGAAGATGAAGTGGATAGTCCCTCTGTGTAGTCTTGTCCTGAATAGGGTTGATACCTAGGACGTAAACTAGCCTGCCAAAAACAACTCTGGCAGCGTGGTGAAGAGGAAGAAGTAAGCCGGGAAAATGAGTGAGACGTCGGCAGATCGCTCGCATGACACGAGACCAAACAACAGACGAAAAAAAACCGCCGGTGAAATTCACCAACGGTTTCTTTATGGCCCTGTCTACTACGCAAACAAGACCCTGAGAATAGTGGTCGGCGAGAGAGGATTCGAACCTCCGACCCACTGGTCCCAAACCAGTTGCGCTACCAAGCTGCGCTACTCGCCGACGGGTGATGCTGTACTACTACTTCATGATGTCACTGACATCTGAGCTTGTGTGGTGCGAAGAGAGGGACTTGAACCCTCACGTCCGTTAAGACACTAACACCTGAAGCTAGCGCGTCTACCAATTCCGCCACCTTCGCATGTCACAAACTTTAGAAATTGGGGTGGCTAATGGGACTCGAACCCACGACAACTGGAATCACAATCCAGGGCTCTACCAACTGAGCTATAGCCACCATATTACCACTTCTTTACTACGTTTCCGGTACTCACTTCTCACGGAGTCATTAAGTACCTCCGCAGCTCCCGCACTACATTCATATAAATGCTTCGAATGGTGCGCCCGACAGGATTCGAACCTGAGACCTCTGCCTCCGGAGGGCAGCGCTCTATCCAGCTGAGCTACGGGCGCGTAGCGCCGTTGCGGGTGGGGATACTACGGATTTAATAGAAGCCTGTCTAGTGCTTTTTCGTAGAAAGAGCGCGTTTGCTTACGCTTTGCTCATTTCCCTTAAAATCATCGACTCTACCGCTTTCCCACCCGCTGTTTACGGGTGATTATTTCACTTCAGCCTGCTTTTTACCCAGACCGAGAACCGCATAAATCATGCTGACGAAGGCCAGGAATATCAAACCCACGATCAGCGACAGACGGGTATCTGCATTGATGTACATCCCAACCAATACGCAGAGCAGGAACGCCATCGTCAGATAGTTAACCCACGGGAACAGGATTGACTTGAAGGGGTGACCTGCAATGGCAGCCTGATGTTTGCGACGGAAACGCAGCTGGCTGACCAGGACCACAAACCACGGCACCATGCCCGGCAGAACGCTTGCGCTATACACGTAGACGAAGACTTTTTCCGGATTAGGAATGAGGTAGTTCAGGGCCGACCCGGCGATCAGGCACAGGATAGAGACCATTACGCCCGCCGCAGGTACGCCGCTGGCGGTGACTTTGCCCAAGGCTGCCGGTAACTGACGGTTTTTGGACAGGGAGAAGAGCATACGCCCACAGCTATACATGCCGCTGTTGCAGCCGGACAGCGCTGCGGTCAGCACGACGAAGTTGATGATACCTGCCGCCGCCGTGATACCGATTTTGGCAAAGGTCAATACGAAGGGGCTGCCGGTAGTGCCGATTTCGTTCCATGGGAAGATAGTGATGATGACGAAAATCGCGCCCACGTAGAAGATCAGGATACGCCACAGGATATTATTGATGGCACGTTTCAACGTCACCTGCGGGTTTTTGGCTTCGCCTGCCGTAATACCCACCAGTTCCACGCCCTGATACGAGGCAACCACCAGGCACAGTGCGAACAATAGTCCTTTCCAGCCGCCGGCCAGGAAGCCGCCATGTGCCGTCAGGTTAGCAAAACCGATTGCTTCGCCGTGGTTGCCCAGTCCGAAGAAAATCACGCCCGCGCCGACCACAATCATCACGATAATGGTGGTGATTTTGATCATCGCGAACCAGAATTCGATTTCACCGTACAAGCGCACCGCCGCCAGATTGGCGCCCGCCACCAGCACGACGGCCGCTATCGCCGGTATCCACTGGGGAAGTTCCGGGAACCAGAACTGGACGTAAACGCCTATCGCCGTGATTTCCGAGATACCGACGGCCATCCACATGAACCAGTAGCTCCAGGCGGTGAGATAGCCGAAAAAGGGATTGAGATAATTGTGAGCATATACGGCGAACGAACCGGCCACCGGTTCGAGAAACAGCATTTCGCCCATCGAACGCATAATGAAGAACACAAAAAGGCCAGCTACGATATACGCCAGCAGGACGGAAGGACCGGCCCACTTCAGCGCGCTCGCCGCGCCCATAAACAAACCGACGCCGATGGTGCCCCCAAGCGCGATCAGTTCAATATGTCTTGCCTCCAGACCCCGGTGGAGCTGATCTTCTTTGACTTTTTTTGTCATAAATCCTCTATCATTCCATGTTGTGTTTGTTTCTGCCGAGTTAATGAATTGTTTTATTTCGCCGGCAACGGTCAACGGTACCTCTCGCGCAAAAAAACGCCGCCCGAAACAGGGCGCCGGAAAAGATACAGCAATGCTGTTGGGATTAACATCTTCGGGGAAGGAGTTATAACTAAATAAGAAAGGTATGCGTTTGCTTATAACTCAATCGATAGCATTCAAGCAAACGCGGGGAGGAAGCCGGACTACAGGCGTCTGCTGACGTGATAAGCCAGATAGCGCAATAGCTTTATCTGCCGCGTGATCCGGCTGGGTTGAGACAGCAGCCGATACAACCACTCCAACCCCAGGTTCTGCCAGCGTTTTGGCGCGCGTTTCACGTGCCCGGTAAATACGTCGTAAGTACCGCCTACGCCCATATAAAGCGCTTCAGGATACACCAGACGGCAGTCCTGCATGATTCGTTCCTGCTTGGGAGAGCCCATCGCTACCGTCACCAGCTTTGCGCCGCTGTCGCGCACGCGCTCGAACAACGCCGTCTGCTGTTCAACGCTGAAATAGCCGTCCTGCGAGCCGACGATATTCACCTGCCAGCGACAACGCAACTCCCGTTCCGTCTGGGCCAGCACCTCGGGTTTGCCGCCGATGAGAAAGACCGGCGTTCCACGCTCGCCGGCGCGCTGCATCAAGGCTTCCCAGAGGTCGGCCCCGGCGATGCGCTCCACGCGGGCACCGGCATATTTCCGCCGGATAGAATGAACAATGCTGATNCCGTCGGCATATTTGTATTCCGCCGCGTCAATCAGCGCCTTCAGCGCGGAATCCCGTTCTGTCGCCAGAACTTTTTCGGCGTTAATCGCCACCAACGTACCGGTTTTGACCTGTTCGCCTGCCAGCAGATAGTCCACGCACTGCGTCATGTTCTCGAAGCCGTAGAGAGGGATCCCGCGAATCTGGTACTGTGGGATCGCACCATTGTGTTCCATTATTTTCCCCATTATTAGCGTCGCTGACTCGCGGGCGCAGTATGTTGCTCCGTCTTGGGGGGCGGGGTTATCCGCCAGCGCTGACGAATAACCCCTCCCACGAGCAGCAGCCAATACAATAGCTTGGCCAGCACCAGGCAAGCACCAAAGACCAGACAGAAAAACACCACCCGAGAGACGAAGGCATCCATCCCTTCCCTGACCAGCACGATGATGTTGAATATCGCGCCAAAGCAGAAAGCCTGCAAAATCGCCGCGTTATAGCGATTAGAACTTTGGCGACCGCGCTCATAAAGCCAATCGAACCACTTGATAATCAGCCCGACGGCCACGGCGCCCAACGGAATAAACGCCGCGCCGCCCATGACCAGCAGCGAGCCGATCAGCGTGGGCGACATCGCCAGTCCGCTGTGGTTATTCAGCACTTCCCAGGTGAAGTAGTTGGCGCTGTTGAGGATCAGCGCAGGTCGTCCCGGCCACAGCCAGCCGGGAATAAAGACATAAAAATCGCGAATGATGGGCGCCAGTCCCTGGAAATGAATTTCGTCGTAAAACTGCCACAGCCGGGCCAAATTTTCCCATGGGGAAAACGTATCCCGCGTCAGATACAGAAACGTGTAAACCGCCTCGGCGCCGCTGACATCAAGGCTATAGCGTTTCAGCGCCAGCCAGAACATCCCGACGATCCCCATCAATCCCGCCGCAACCAACATCGACAGTGAGATCCACCCGCGCACGATGCCAATAAACAGAAACAGCGAAAAGGCGATCAGGNCGTTGGCCCGCGTTCCGCCGACAATCATGTAAGTCAACATGCCGAAAGCCACCGTCGCCAGCAAGAATCCCAGCCAGGCACGTTGCGTCTGACGCAGGAAATAGACCNCCAGCATCGCCGGAATAAAGAAATAGAAAAAGCGTTTCAGCGCTACGCCAGACACATCGCTGGAGAAGATCTGATTGTAAGCCCGCAACTTAAACAGCAAGAAACCGTTGTGGAGAAAGAAGATGCCGACGGTCACCACCGCCACCAGCGCCAGCAGTCCCCAGACCAGGTGCGTCTCTACCCGGGAGAAGCTCAGCATCGGGGGGGAAGAAACGGCAGGCGAGGCGCGCAGCCGGGTTTTATACGCCACATAATAAATGGCGTAGAACACCGTCGCCGATAGCAGAGCCATCAGTAGGTACTGCGCCGGGACTACCGACACATTAAACCGGAACGCCAGCAGGCAGGTAAACGGGAAGCCGAGATAAAACGTGAGCAGATACAATAACGAAAACAACACGTTAAAGTTGAACCGCACCCGTCTGAACTCTTGCCACGTCAGAAACAGGATGAACAGCACGGAGACGAGGTACACCCCCAGAAGTCCGCAGACCTGCCATTCGGTCATACCGGTTCTCCCGCCGCCAGCGCCAGTGCCTGACGCCAGCCATGAATATAGTTTGGATTGAAAAACGCAATGTGCCGTTTATCGACCCGAGCTAGCGCCCGTTGCGCTTCCAGTACATCCGCCTCATCCAATGGTTCGCCGTAAAACAGCACCGGCAAATGTTGCTCCTGCAGATCCTGCCAAAACGGATTGTGACGGCTAATGACGAACGGAACGCCGAACTGTATTAGCAGGCACAGCGTACCAATGCCCTGCTGGCGATCAAAGATGAAGTAGCCCAGATCGCAACGGCGCAGCATTCCCAGGTAATCGTCAAACGCCATCTTCTGACGCAGCAGTTGAAAGCGTTTCACCCCGAACAGCGTATCGCCGACCTGCTGGACTTGCGCAATATAGTCATCGTTATTCTCGGGATAGCCCATGGGGACGATCACCCGCGCACGCTCGCCAAACTGCTCGTGAATCGCCCGCAGCGCCTCAATATGCCGGTTGGTTTTATCGCCGGAATTGCCGACCAGAATGGTCATCGGCCCGGCCTNGCCTTTCAGGTCGCTTGACGCAGCCAGCGTTGGGTCCATGCGCGTGGGGAAATAAAGTAATTGGGCGGGAATCTGCGGCTGCCGCTGCGCAAAATAGTTCAAATCGCCGCGCGTTGCGAACACTCGGCCAATGCGCCCCTGCGCACGGCGACGCATCAGATAGAACAGACGAGAAGCCATGCCGCTAGCCGTTTCATACAGGTCCGCGCCCCAGATGTGCCAATAAACCTGGGCGGGACGGATGCCGCCCGTCAGCAGCGCCAGCCACAGCCACGGGTTGAACTGGCCATGAAAGAAGAAACGGGTATCACGGCGCGCTCTGGCCTGCGCGACAAGCGCTTTCGCCAGCGCACGTTTATCGGGATAGCAGTCGACGGCCAGCGCCGGCAAATTTTGCAGCCATGCGGCCTTCTCCGGAGCCACCACCATAAAGCGCCGCACCTGCTCAGCGGGCAGCGTCGGGGCCAGCACGTCGTTAAAGAAACGCAGTACCGTCTGATTATGATGAGGAATATCCGCACCCAGCACGTGAATTAAGGGGGTCATGCTCGCCTACAGTAAATAATGAATATGCCGCAACACAGCAGGAAATAGACCAGATAGCTTGCCATATAAGCCTGTGCTGCGCCCAGTGCGCCATGCAAGGGGATCAGCCAATGCGCGAATCCCATCAGCAGGAGAAACTGGCTGATTTCGGTCAACAAGTAAAAGCGCAGAGAGGCTTTGGCAATGACCAAGTAGCCGAAAACGTAAGCACCCACTTTCATCACATCCCCTGCTAGCTGCCAGGGAAAAAGATCGCGCATCGCAACGAACTGATGTGAAAACAGCAGCCAGATCGCCACATCGCGCAGTAGCCAGACGACAAAACTCACTACTGCCACTGTGGGCAGCACAAACTTCAGCGACGTCACAATTTCCCGCGCCTGATCTCTGCGTTCGGTCAGCCGTGACAGCGTCGGCAGGAGATAGACGCTGAACGCTGCCGTGATGAACTGTAGATAGGCGTCGGAAATAGTGGTTACGCCCTGCCAGATCCCGACCGCTTCCCAGCCATAGTGCGCGGCGAGCAGATTACGCATGGTGATATAAGCGACCGGCAGCGTGATCGCTGTCATCAGCGCCATCAGGGTAAATTTGGCCAGCCGCCCCGCCAGCATCTGCTCCCAGAGCGGCTTTAGCATCGGCCAGCGCAGCGGGGTCGAACGTTGGAGCCACCATGCCGCCGGAATCGCGATCAGCGCCGGCACCAACGCCAGACCGACCAGCGCACCATGGTAGCCGCCCAGCCAGAAACAGGCCAGATAGGCCAGCAACCCAATCAGGCTGCCTGCAATAATCGCCAGCGCATTGCCTCGCGCATGGCGATACCCTTTCAGGATCGCCAAAAACAGGTTGGCATAGGCGATACCGACCTGAAGCAGCGCCAACGCCCGAACCACAGAGGCGAAACGCGCATCACCGAATAACGCTCCCGCTATCGGTGCCGCCGCCAACCATAGCAGGAGCGCTAGCGCCAGAGAAAACGCGGTCACCAGCGTGGTCGCGGTGCCTAACAGAGATCGCAGCTCTGCCGGACGCTGCTGATATTCCGCGACGTATTTGGTGACGCCGTTGAAAATGCCGGCGCCCGCCAGTACGCCCAGCACGGTGATCAACTGGCGGTAATTGCCCGCCAGTCCTACGCCGCTGGGTCCGAAAGCGACGGCCAGCAGCTTGACGACGACCAGACCAACCCCAATTTTGATCAGCGTTGAGGCGGCCGTCCAGACTGATGCCTTGGCGAGCGACATATCAGGAGAAGAAGCTCTGCACCGTGCTGATGACGGTACGCTGATTTACGTTGCGCAGGTTGTAAAACAACGGCAGACGCACTAGCCGTTCGCTCTCGCGAGTGGTGAAGCGATCTTCGCCGGAGAAACGCCCGAACTGCTGCCCTGCCGGGCTACTGTGCAGCGGAATGTAGTGGAAGACGGACAGAATCTCGGCTTCTTTCATATAACTGATAAAGTCATTGCGCTGTTCGATATCGCGTAGCCGTAGATAAAACATGTGGGCGTTGTGTATGCAGTCAGCCGGGACCGTCGGCAGTGCCAGTTTACCCGCCTGTTCTAGCGGACGGAACGCGGCGTAATAGGCGTCCCACAGGCTAAGTCGGCGCTCGTTGATGCGCTGTGCGGCTTCCAATTGTCCCCACAGATAAGCCGCCTGGATATCCGCCATCAGGTAGCTGGAGCCTAAATCGCGCCAGGTGTACTTATCAACCTGACCGCGAAAAAACTGGCTGCGGTTAGTGCCTTTCTCGCGAATGATTTCCGCACGGTCAATCAGCGCGGGGTCGTTAATCAGCGTCGCCCCGCCTTCACCGCCCGCCGTGTAATTTTTGGTTTCATGAAAGCTGAAGCAGCCAATATGGCCTATCGAGCCTAGCGGCCGTCCTTTATAACTGGACATCACGCCCTGCGCGGCGTCTTCCACCACGTACAGCCCGTGTTTCTGCGCCAGGGCCATAATGGCATCCATCTCACACGCCACGCCCGCATAGTGCACCGGCACGATAACGCGGGTACGGTCAGTAATCGCGGCGGCTATCTTGGTTTCATCAATGTTTAACGTATCCGCGCGGATATCGACATAGACGATGGTGGCGCCGCGAAGCACGAAGGCGTTCGCCGTCGACACGAACGTATAGCTCGGCATGATGACCTCGTCGCCAGGCTGGATATCCAGCAACAGCGCAGCCATCTCCAGCGAAGCGGTGCAAGAAGGCGTCAGCAACACTTTGGGACTGCCGGAATAGTGCTCCAGCCACTGCTGACAGCGGCGGGTGAAACCGCCGTCTCCACACAGCTTGCCGCTGCGCATGGCAGCCTGCATATATTCCAGTTCGGAACCTACGATGGGCGGAGCATTGAATGGGATCATATCGTCACCTGTATAGCCAATAGGCTGTGCTGTCGATTCGCGCGCCGCTGCCGAGATAAAGCCGCAACGCCGCAATATTGCCAAGTTGGGTCGCCACCCGTAGACGTAGGACATCCTGCTGTCGGCACCACGCTTTCGCCGCCTGCATCAGGCGGCGTCCTGTGCCGCGTCCGACTTGTCCCGGCCATGCCGCAAGTAGACCGATGCGCGCCTCCTGCTCCGGCAGCTGTCGCAACGTCACCCACCCCTGGGGCCGGTGGCGACGGTCTTCCAGCACTAGACACACGTCGTCAAACGTTCCGAGCACCGCATTTTCCACCCAGCGGGCATAAAATCGTCCGCTGTCTTCCGGCGCATACCACGGCGTGCGAAAACGGCTGAGCGCAAACGTCGNGCGAGCCGCCTCGCGCAGCGTGGGGAGATCGCTCTCCACGGCCCGACGTACGCCGTCGATCGCCTCGGCGTCCGGCCGGTCGGCTAAAGACACGCTAAGATCGACCTCGCTTTCCGCCAGCCGAAAACCCAGTGCGGACAACGCGTCCGCCCGCGTGGTCTCATGCGCCGGGATTTTCGCCTGAACGATGTCGTACGGCGCCAGCGCCGCTCCGCTGAGCACCGGCGCGGAGTCGGAAAAGAATAGCCTGCCGCTGGCGCGATGAAAAAAAGCGCTTTCCCAACTCAGAGGTTCCACATTGGCATGCAGCGGCATAAGCGATGTCCTGTTATCGTGCGAAGGGGATGATCGGCGGGGCGGCTATCGCCACACGCCTTTGGTGTCCACCACCCAACGTTGGCTGACCTGTTCCGGCGCAATCGCGCGGAACGAACGGTGATCGACCAGCATGACCAGTACATCAGCGGCTTGTAAGGCTGTGGCGCAATCCACTAACCTCGCCTTATCATGCAGCGAATCAGGCAACTGGCGGATATTCGGCTCGACGAGCAGCGTTTCTCCCATATGCCATTCGGTAATTCGGGTCGCGACATCCAGCGCCGGACTTTCGCGTAAGTCGTCGATATCCGGTTTAAACGCCAGCCCGAAACAGGCGACGCGAAGCTCGCTCGGACGTTTGTCAGTATTCACTAACGCTTCGGCGACGGCCGCTTTCACTCGGTCCACCACCCACTGCGGCTTGGCGTCGTTGACCAGCCGGGCGGTATGGATCAGCCGCGCCAACGCGGGATTTTGCGCCACGATAAACCAAGGGTCGACCGCGATGCAGTGACCGCCGACGCCCGGCCCCGGCTGAAGGATATTGACGCGCGGGTGGCGGTTTGCCAATCGGATGAGTTCCCAAACGTCGATCTGCTGTTCATCGCAAATCAGCGACAGCTCATTGGCGAAGGCGATATTCACATCGCGGAAGCTGTTTTCCGTCAGCTTGCACATTTCAGCGGTGCGGGAGTTAGTAACCACACACTCACCTTCCAGAAAGAGACGATAGAGCTTACAGGCGCGCGCCGAACAGGNCGGCGTCATGCCGCCGACGACGCGGTCATTTTTGATCAGCTCCACCATCACTTTCCCGGGCAATACGCGTTCCGGGCAGTACGCCACATTGATTTGCGCCGCGTCGCCAACCTGTTGGGGAAACGTCAGGTCAGGGCGCGCCTGCGCGAGCCACTCGGCCATCTGTTCGGTCGTGCCGACCGGAGAGGTCGACTCCAGAATAACCAGATTGCCGGGCACCAGTACGGGAGCGATGGACTCGACGGCCGCGCGTACGTAGCTCAGGTCCGGCTCGTGGTCGCCCTTGAATGGCGTCGGTACGGCGATAAGAAAGGCATCGGCAGGCACCGGTTGCTCAGAGGCGCGCAGATAACCTTCGGCCACGGCCGTACTGACCACTTGTTCCAGATCCGGCTCAACAATGTGAATTTCGCCGCGATTGATCGTCTCCACGGCGCGGCGATTCACATCAACCCCCACCACGCTGTGCTGCCGCGATGCAAACGCCGCGGCGGTGGGCAAACCGATATACCCTAGGCCAATAACTGAAATTGTATTAAAACTCATAACCTTACCTGATTTTCTTTTAATGCCGCGAGGATACGCTGGCTGGCGTGACCGTCGCCATAAGGATTCTGTGCCTGACTCATGGCCCGGTAGGCTGACTCATCCGTCAGCAGCTCCGAGACGTTATGCAAAATCTTCGTTGTATCGGTGCCGACCAGCCTCACGACGCCGGACGCCAGCGCCTCCGGCCTTTCAGTCGTGTCTCTCATGACCAGGACCGGCTTCCCGAGCGAAGGCGCTTCTTCCTGAATACCGCCCGAATCCGTCAGAATCAGGTAGGCGCGGTTCATCAGGTAGACGAACGGCAGGTAATTTTGTGGCGCTATCAGGAAAATGTTGTCGATGCCGCTGAGAATGCGATTCACCGGCTCGCTAACGTTGGGATTAAGGTGCACCGGATACACAATCTGGACATCCGGATGACGATGGGCGATCTCGGCCAGCGCGTGGCATATCCGTTCGAAGCCGTTGCCGAAACTTTCACGACGATGTCCCGTGACCAGAATCATTTTGCGCTGTTCGGATAAAAAGGCGTATTGCGCCTGTAATGGCCGATTCAGTTTAGGATCGCGGGCAATCAGGTCGCGAACCCAATATAGCGCGTCGATCACCGTGTTGCCGGTCACGTTGATGGCGGCGTCAGGCACATTTTCTTTCAGCAGATTCAACCGGGCGCTATCGGTCGGCGCAAAGTGAAATTGAGCCAGATGGCCGGTGAGCGTCCGATTCGCCTCTTCCGGCCATGGCGCATAAATGTCGCCCGTTCTCAGTCCCGCTTCGACATGCCCAACCGGAATACGCTGATAGANCGCGGCCAAGCTGGCCATTAGCGTGGTAGACGTGTCGCCGTGCACCAGCACCAGATCGGGACGGAACGCCTCTAAAACAGGTTTCAGCCCCGAGAGGATACGGCATGAGATCTCGCTAAGCCCCTGCCCCGGTTGCATTATGTTGAGATCAAAGTCTGGCTCAATCCCAAACAGTTCCAGGACCTGATCCAGCATTTCCCGGTGCTGAGCCGTGACGCAGATTCTTGACTCGAAAAACGTATCCTGAGCCAGTGCGTGAATCAATGGCGCCATTTTAATCGCTTCTGGGCGGGTGCCGAAAACCGTCAGGACTTTCACATTCGATGCTCTTTAGTCAGATAAAATAGGGCGTTCCGCCACAGGCTAAACCTGTCAGCGACGACGCGCCAATGCTACGCCTGCGCCAATCACCAGTCCCATGCTGCTCCACATCACCAGCAGCAGCAGGCGACGCGGGCTGTCGCGTTTCACCGGCTCTTCCGGCGTGCGCAGATAGCGATAGGTCTGGAACTGTTTTTCAACCACAGGCCCCACCAGCAGCGTATTCAGCAGCGCCCGATTTCGGTCGTAATCGCTGTCATACTGCGGGCCGCCTGCCTGCAAAAGCTCCAACCGGGCTTGTAACATCGGCACCCCCAGCAGGAATAGTTCAGAAGGAGGCAGCTCGTTAGCGGGCGTCTCCGCCGCATTATGGCGAATTCCTTGCTGGCGAGCGGCCTGCAAAGCCAGTTCGACGGCGTGCAGCTCACGATCGTAGGCGGCTTTAGCGACGGATTCCTGCTGCTTGATCTGCGAACGCATAAACACCGTGCGAGCCGCCCAGGCACCGTCGAGCGCCTCGTTAAGGTGAGACGCGGCGCGCTGGCTGGCGAATGCAATGTATTGACGCAGCAGGACGTTCGCATCGGCCGACGTTTCCGCCGTCAGCTTCACGCTATCGTTGGTTTTCTTGGCTTCGTCATACGGCGTGAACTGAATCTGATTTACCAGCTCATCCAGCAACGCGGCGTCCGCTCTCGTATCGCCTTTTTGATGCGCACGATAATAGGCAGACTGGAGCCAGAAATCACGTCGTGTGTCGTACGCCGCGGTCTGCATCACAAACTCAGCATAGGCTTCCGCAGTGATAGGAGGCTGCTCTGCGGGCGGGGTCGCAAAAGATTTGGCATCCAGGTTGCGCAGGAACTGCTGCTGAGAATAAAAACCGCCTAGCATATTCACGGTAGGTTTATCCGTGATCGCCGTGGCGCTCCACTCTTGCGGCGCGAGCCAGGCATATAGCATAGCCAGGGCCGCAAACAGTATGGCCGAACCGGCGATCCAGCGTTTTCCTTGCCAAAGCGCCTGGAACAGGCTGCGGACATCCAGTTCATTATCCCACTGGTTCTGCCGGACAACGTGATTCTCTGTACTCATTCTATCCCCAGATTATCGTGGTTGAGAGTAAGACCGCTCGCGCAGCTGACGTTTTACCCGCTTCACAAAACGCGCCACCCGCCACGCACGCTTCAGGCAGAAGCCGTAGAGGGAAAACATGAGCAGGAATAAGACTAGCATCAGCCATTCAGGAATAAATGGCAGGAACTCTCCCGCCATGCCTATCGCCGCCAGCACTGCGGCTGACAGCGTAATCAGCACAAATGCCTGACGAGAGGTGAAGCCTGCCCGCATGACCAGATGGTGGATATGCTGTCGATCCGCGGAAAACGGACTCATGCCTTTGCGCAGACGGCGATACATGATGGCGACCATATCCATCAGCGGTATGGCAATGATCCACAGCGCCGTCACCGGGTTGATCGGGTGTGCTTCTCCCTGCGTACTTTGCAACAGGAGCCAGATCGCCGTAAAGCCCATCATGGTGCTGCCCGCATCGCCCATAAAAACTTTGTACCGTCGGCCGAAAGCGCCGAGATTCAGGAGGATGTAGGGTAAGGTCGCAGCAATCATAGCGAAGCTCCACAGCGCCAGGCTATGGTTTCCGCTGTGATAAAGTAGAATGCCGATCGCGCCGAATGACACGCTGGACAGCCCGCCCAACAGCCCGTCGATGCCGTCCACCATATTGAACGCATTTATCGCGGCCCAAACGGCGAAAAGCGTCAGCAAATAGTTGAAAGGCCCAAGACTCAGGTTCCAGTCACCGAAGATATACCCCAGGTGCTGGAGCGTCAGACCGGCAAACCCCATCATCGCCGCAGCAACCGCCGCCTGTACCGTCGCGCGAAGGCGCACACTGATGTCGTAGCGATCATCGAGCGCGCCGACGACGACCAGAATGCCCGCGCAAACCAGATAGAGGCGAGCATGCGGAATATAATCATCGGTCATGAGAAAAGTGAAGCAGACCCCGGCATAAACCGAAATTCCTCCCACCAACGGTATTAGTCCCTGATGACGTTTACGGAAGTTAGGGCGATCAACGAGCCCGCTTTTCCTCGCCGCTTTGCGAGCCAGCAGCAGAAAAAGAAAAGAAAACAGAAATGTAGACGCTAATTGAGTACTCATAATGAGTAAGTTCACGATTTACAGCGCTTGATAATACAACTGGCTGTTTTATGAATGCCTTATTTTTACCTAACTTTTCAAAGAGAAAGCATGAAAAGCACAGGACAAAACGGTATATGGGCAAGGCATGGAGTGATGCATTAAGCAGCACGTAATTACGCCAAAACTCTTCCACGCCAGCATTATAGAGCAAAATAAAAAACGCCACGACTCAGCGTGGCGTTTTCTCAAACCAGTAGCGTGATTTACGAACGCTTCATCATGTCGAAGAACTCATCGTTGGTCTTCGTCATAGCCAGTTTGTTAATCAGGAATTCCATAGCATCGATCTCCCCCATCGGGTGGATGATCTTGCGAAGAATCCACATTTTTTGCAGCTCTTCGGAGCTGGCAAGCAGCTCTTCTTTACGCGTGCCGGAACGGTTGTAGTCAATCGCCGGGAAGACGCGTTTTTCTGCGATTTTACGAGAGAGGTGCAGTTCCATGTTACCGGTACCTTTGAACTCTTCGTAAATCACTTCATCCATCTTCGAGCCGGTATCAACCAGTGCGGTGGCGATGATGGTCAGGCTACCGCCTTCCTCAACGTTACGGGCCGCACCGAAGAAACGCTTCGGACGATGTAAGGCGTTGGCGTCTACCCCACCGGTCAACACTTTACCGGAGGACGGAACGACCGTGTTGTAGGCGCGAGCCAGACGGGTGATGGAGTCCAGCAGGATGATGACGTCTTTCTTGTGCTCAACCAAACGTTTCGCTTTCTCAATCACCATTTCGGCAACCTGAACGTGGCGAGAAGCCGGTTCGTCGAAGGTGGAAGCAATCACTTCGCCTTTCACCAGACGCTGCATCTCGGTCACTTCTTCCGGACGTTCGTCGATCAGCAATACCATCAACACGCAGTCAGGGTGATTGTAGGCGATGCTCTGCGCGATATTTTGCAACAGCATGGTTTTACCCGCTTTCGGCGGCGCCACAATCAGACCACGCTGACCGCGACCAATCGGAGAAGCCAGGTCCAATNCGCGTGCCGTCAAATCTTCCGTCGAACCGTTGCCGCGTTCCATGCGCAGACGCGAATTGGCGTGCAGCGGCGTCAGGTTTTCGAACAGAATCTTACTGCGGGCATTTTCCGGTTTGTCGTAGTTGACTTCATTGACTTTCAGCAGGGCGAAATAGCGTTCGCCTTCTTTCGGAGGGCGAATTTTACCGGAAATGGTGTCGCCAGTACGGAGGTTGAAGCGGCGGATTTGGCTGGGGGAAACGTAGATATCATCAGGACCGGCGAGGTAGGAACTGTCGGCGGAACGTAGAAAACCAAACCCATCCTGCAATATTTCCAGCACACCATCGCCGAAGATATCTTCGCCACTCTTTGCATGCTGCTTCAGTATGGCGAAAATAATGTCCTGTTTACGCATGCGGGCCAGGTTTTCCAGCCCCATATTTTCGCCAAGAGTGATCAACTCAGAAACTGGCGTATTCTTTAATTCGGTAAGATTCATAGTGGTGGGTTCTTAAACTCGGGGTAAATCTCGAACTATTAACGTGAATGGTATGGCAGGATCATCCGTGCCTCTTATAACGGCCTTCAATCACCGAATGCCAGCTTTGTGCCGGACTGAATCATGCGGACTCTGCGCATACACACGGCAAAGATCGAAGACACCTTCAAAACAAATTAATTTATAACTGTCAGATTGCCAAACCGGGGGGAGAACATCGTTAATTTAGATGACTTTTTCCGATTTTGACACAGAATATTGCTTTAGATTCTAACTTTAGGCTCAAGCCCGAAGAGCTCAAACTACAGGTAAGTACGATATGCAGTGAGGATGAATCTAGCATGCTTCCCTGTGGGCGTCCAGCGGTCAGTAAGAGAAATTCTCATTGCCGGAAGACGCCCAGGGAATCGCCCTGTTTAGTACGAATTACAGGTTAGCTTCGATGAACTCTTTCAACTGACCTTTAGATAATGCGCCGACTTTCGTGGCCGCCACTTCGCCATTTTTGAACAGCAGCAGAGTCGGGATTCCGCGAATACCATATTTAGGTGCCGTAGCCGGGTTTTCATCAATGTTGAGTTTGGCTACAGTTAGTCTGTCCGCGTATTCCTCGGAGATTTCATTCAGAATGGGAGCGATCATTTTACAAGGACCACACCATTCAGCCCAGAAATCAACCAGCGTTACGCCCTCGGCCTGCAATACGTCTTTATCGAAAGTGCCGTCGGTCAGGTGAATAATTTTATCGCTCATGTTTTACTCCGCAGGATTATGTCCAACCAGTTGGTGTAGCATTAACCAACCTTGGGGTTGGCTTTATTTCTTATTTCACTGGATACGCTTTCGTAAAGCAATAGTTAGCTGATATTCTACCATACTATGAGCAAAACACACTTAACCGAACAGAAGTTTTCCGACTTCGCACTGCACCCGCAGGTTATAGAAGCGCTTGAAAGTAAAGGGTTTCATAACTGTACGCCGATTCAGGCGCTGACATTACCACTGACGTTGTCAGGCCGTGATGTCGCAGGTCAGGCGCAAACCGGTACCGGCAAGACGCTGGCATTCCTGGCGTCTACTTTCCATTATCTGCTTTCCCATCCTGCTTCGGCTGAACGTGAAACTAACCAGCCTCGCGCTCTGATTATGGCGCCGACGCGTGAACTCGCCGTGCAGATCCACGCAGATGCTGAAGCGCTGGCGCAGGCCACCGGTCTGAAACTGGGCCTGGCCTACGGCGGCGACGGCTACGACAAACAGCTGAAGGTGCTGGAAAGCGGCGTTGATATTCTGATCGGCACTACCGGTCGTCTAATCGACTACGCCAAGCAGAACTACGTCAATCTGGGTGCCATTCAGGTTGTGGTGCTGGATGAGGCGGATCGCATGTACGATCTGGGTTTCATCAAAGATATTCGTTGGTTGTTCCGACGCATGCCAGCTACCGATCAGCGTCTCAACATGTTGTTTTCCGCCACGTTATCTTACCGTGTTCGTGAACTCGCTTTCGAGCAGATGAACAACGCGGAATATGTGGAAGTGGAGCCGGATCAGAAAACCGGTCACCGGATCAAAGAAGAGCTGTTCTACCCGTCTAACGAAGAAAAGATGCGTCTGCTGCAGACTCTTATCGAAGAAGAGTGGCCGGATCGTTGCATTATCTTCGCCAATACCAAGCATCGCTGCGAAGACGTATGGGGTCATCTGGCCGCAGATGGTCACCGCGTCGGATTGCTGACCGGCGATGTGCCGCAGAAAAAACGCCTGCGCATTCTGGAAGATTTCACCCACGGCAATCTCGACATTTTGGTTGCAACCGATGTCGCCGCACGCGGCCTCCATATTCCGCTGGTCACACATGTCTTCAACTACGACTTGCCGGATGATTGCGAAGATTACGTTCACCGTATCGGTCGGACCGGCCGGGCAGGCGAAAGCGGTTTTTCCATTAGTCTGGCCTGCGAAGAATACGCGCTGAATCTGCCTGCTATCGAAGAATATACGGGTCATCGTATTCCGGTCAGCAAGTACAATAGCGAAGCGCTGTTGAATGATTTTCCGCCGCCTAAACGTCTGACGCGTCCGCGCTCTGCCTCCGGTCCGCGTCGCCAAAGTTCACAGCGGCGCAGCAGTGGTCCTCGTAACAACAACCGTAGACGGCAGGGTTGATGCTCTTATGTCGATGCTAAGTTCTTCTTCGCTCTATGCCGCCATTGATTTAGGCTCCAACAGCTTTCATATGCTGGTCGTCCGGGAAGTCGCCGGTAGCATACAGACCATGTCCCGCATCAAACGCAAAGTCAGGTTGGCCGCGGGACTGGACAAGCAGAGTTGCCTGTCCCTGGAAGCGATGGAGCGCGGCTGGCAGTGCCTGAAACTGTTCTCGGAACATCTGCAAGACATTCCGCAGGATCAGGTGCGCGTCGTCGCGACGGCAACCCTCAGGCTCGCCAGCAACGCCGACGAGTTCCTGGACAAGGCTAAGCGCATTTTGGGCGTGCCGGTGCAGGTGATCAGCGGAGAAGAAGAAGCTCGACTCATTTATCAGGGCGTGGCCCATACGACAGGCGGCCCTGAACAAAGACTGGTCGTCGATATCGGCGGCGGCAGCACCGAACTGGCGACGGGCACCGGTGCACAAACTAATCAGCTGTTCAGCCTGCCGATGGGCTGTGTGACCTGGCTGGAGCGCTACTTCACGGATCGCAATCTGGGCGAAGAAAATTTCCGTCACGCTGAAGAAGCCGCGCGTGAAATGGTACGTACGGTAAAAGAAAGCCTGCTGGCGCAAGGCTGGCAGATCTGCGTCGGGGCCTCCGGCACCGTACAGGCGCTGCAAGAAATCATGGTCGCGCAGGGGATGGATGAGTACATCACATTAGCTAAGTTGCAACAGCTTAAGCAACGTGCGATTCAATGCGGCAAACTGGAAGAACTCGAAATCGACGGGTTGACGCTGGAGCGCGCGCTGGTTTTCCCAAGCGGCCTGTCTATCCTGCTGGCGATCTTCCACGAACTGGGTATCCAAACCATGACGTTAGCCGGCGGTGCGCTCCGCGAAGGGCTGGTATACGGCATGCTGCATTTGCCCATCGGGCAGGATATCCGCTCCCGTACCTTGCATAATCTGCAACAGCGCTATCTTCTTGATGGCGAGCAGGCGCGGCGCGTCAGCGCACTGGCGGACAATTTCGCACAGCAGTTGGTTCAGGACTGGCAATTAGACGATCGATGTCGGGAGCTACTGCGCAGCGCGAGTCTGATTCACGAAATCGGACTCAGCATCGACTTCCGTCAAGCTCCCCATCACGCCGCCTATCTTATCCGCAACAGCGATCTCCCTGGTTTTACACCTGCTCAGAAAAAACTGCTGGCCACCCTGTTACACAATCAGTGCAATACGCTCGATCCTATTCCGCTGACGCAGCAAAACGCGCTGCCGGTGGGTCAGGCACAGCATTTATGTCGCCTGCTGCGACTGGCGATTATTTTTGCCAGTCGCCGCCGGGACGATACGCTGCCTGCCGTCAGGCTACGCGCGGAAGACGAAACGCTGCGGGTCATTTTACCTGCCGGATGGCTATCCCAGTATCCGCTGCGAGCCGAGATGCTGGAGCAGGAAAGCCGCTGGCAAAGCTATGTCCATTGGCCGCTCGATATTGAAGAAAGCCCTGCCTGATCAGTCACTAAAGGGTAACATATTGTTGCCCTTACCTTCCCTCGCGTCTCAAAATCTGCGATGTTTTTCCAACCCTGAATCGATACAGGACGTATCGCCGCTGTAACGCACGGCTTCCTAACAACCCGTCATTACGGCATACATCTAATTTTCAAAAATGAAGGATTAAGGATGAAAGGATTCTCCCTGCCCGGGCGCTATTCCCAGAGCGCGGCCGCCGCATTGTTACTGTTTACTTGCGCATCGTCAGATGCCGCTAACCTTCCCCAACAGCTGCGCGTACCAACGCTGGCGTTTGATGACCACAGCATCGTGTTGGTGTGGGACGCGCCGGAAGACACATCTAACATTGTCGACTACCAGATTTATCAGGGCGGACGGCTTATCGGCCTGGCAAGCAAGATGAACGCGTCCAACGCTCCCACCGGCCGCTATCTGTCGGCGTTTTACAAGAATGACGCCGCCAGCTTCCAGCATCGGATCGTGATACATAATGCGCGAGTCGATAACCTGAAGGCCAATACCGAGTATCAGTTTACCGTTCGGGTCGTTTATGCCGACGGCACCGTATCCGGTGACAGCAACGCCGTTACCGCAAAAACCGCCAGCACGCCGCAGGTGCTGAACGTCTCTCGATACGGCGCAAAAGGCGATGGCGTGACGCTAAACACAGCCGCTATCCAGAAAGCCATTGATGCGTGCAAACCGGGCTGTCGGATAGACATTCCTGCGGGCGTATTCAAAACCGGCGCGCTATGGCTGAAAAGCAACATGACGCTTAATCTGGTCAAGGGGGCGACGCTGCTGGGGTCGGACAGCCCCAGCGATTATCCTGACGGCTATAAGCTATACCCCTACTCCACCTTCACCCGCCCGGCTTCATTAATCAATGCGATCGACCAAAACAGCAGTACGCCGGGAACGTTTCAGAACATCCGTATCGTGGGTCAGGGCGTTATCGACGGCAATGGCTGGAAGCGTGCGACCACCGCCACGGTGACGGACGAAGCCCGTACGGCGCTGCCTCAATACGTCGCCAGCAATAGCAGCAAAGTGAGCCAAGATGGTATTTTAGCCAAAAATCAGGTGGATAAGCTGGTCAACAATGGCGTTGACGCGAAACTGGCCTACGGCCAAGGCCGCTCCAGCCTGATGACGCTACGCGGCGTGGAAAACGTCTACCTCGCGGACTTCACCGTCCGGAACCCCGCGTTCCACGGCATTATGCTGTTGGAAAACCACAATGCGGTGGTGAATGGCCTGACGCACCAGACCTATGACGCCAACAACGCCGACGGGGTGGAGTTTGGCAACAGCCAGAACGTGATGGCGTTTAACAACGTCTTCGACACCGGCGATGATTGCATCAACTTCGCCGCCGGCACCGGCGAAAACGCCAACCAGCAAGAGCCGATGAAAGGCGCATGGCTGTTCAACAACTATTTCCGTATGGGGCATGGCGCGATAGTGACCGGCAGTCATACCGGGGCCTGGATACAAGATATTGTGGCGGAGAACAACGTAATGCAGAAAACCGACGTGGGCTTGCGCGCCAAAAGCGCGCCGGATATCGGCGGGGGCGCACATGGCGTGGTATTTCGTAACAATGCGATGAAGAACATCGTTAAACAGGCGGTGGTCGTCACGCTCAGCTATTCGGACTCGAATGCGACCGTAGATTACCCGGCAGCCAAAACACCCGCCCGCTTCTACGACTTTGCGGTCAGCAACGTCACCGTACAGGGCACGTCAGGCGCCTATCCGTCGATTGAGGTCGTAGGCGACAGCACGAAGGGGATTTGGCACAGTCAGCTGAATTTTAACAACTTGAAACTGGACAGCGTCCCTCCGGCCTCCATAAACGATATGCAAGACAGCACGTTCAGCCATGTGGCCTTCACGAATCTGCTTAACGGCACGACGCCGTGGAAAATCGGCACGGTGAAAAACGTGACTATTGAAGGCAAAACGCGGACCCAGTAATAGCGCAATCTGCTTTCCGCCAGGCGAGTCATCTCGCCTGGCGTTTCCATTTCAGCACCACGCACGCACCTATGGGGTAAACGATACGTGTTCCTCGTCAACAACGGTCACCCGGTGTTCGGCTTCTCCGACGGCGTAACTTCCTGACTACTTTTTCTCTCTGGCCTTCGCCAGCTGCTCACGAATATTCGCCAGATGCCCTTGCCCCTTTTGCATCCGCTCCTGCGCACTAACGACTTTTCTTACCGTCTCCCACTGAACGTCATCCTGCGGTAATTCCAACAGAAAACGGCTCGGCTCCGGGCGTATCAGTTCACCATACTGGCGACGCTCCCGACACATCGTGAAGGTCAGCTCTTTTTGCGCTCGCGTGATACCGACGTAGGCCAATCGCCGCTCTTCATCGACGTTGTCTTCATCAATACTGGTCTGATGCGGCAGCAATCCTTCTTCCATCCCCACCAGATAGACATTGGGGAACTCCAGCCCTTTGGACGCATGCAGCGTCATCAGTTGCACCTGGTCGAGATCTTCTTCGCTTTCGTTGCGCTCCATCATGTCCCGCAACGTGAAGCGCGTGACGACTTGCGTCAGCGTCATCGGCTCGTCCAGATCGCTCCCCTCCAGCATTTCCGTCATCCAGGTAAACAGCTGGTTGACGTTTTTCATGCGCATTTCCGCCGCTTTCTGGCTGGGGGAGGTTTCATACAGCCAACTTTCGTAATCCAGCCCGTGGATGAGATCGCGAACCGCCGCCACAGGCTCCCGCTCCGTTCGACGCGCAATCTCGGCCAGCCACTGCGTGAAACGCTGGAGCGATTCGAGACCGCGGCCGGTCAGGACCTGAGAAAGCCCTACGTCGAAGCTGGCGTTAAACAGGCTGCGGTTGCGCTGATTCGCCCATTCACCCAGTTTCTTCAGCGTGGCCGGTCCGATTTCTCTTTTCGGCGTATTCACGATACGTAGAAACGCGCTGTCGTCGTCAGCATTGGTCAACACGCGCAGGTAGGCCAAGAGATCCTTGATTTCCGGACGAGAAAAGAAAGAGCTGCCACCGGAAATCTTGTAGGGTATGCGGTTTTGCATCAGCACTTTTTCGAACAGCCGCGACTGATGATTGCCGCGATAAAGAATGGCGTAATCACGGTACTGAGTCTTATTGACGAAGTGATGCGCGATCAGCTCGCCCACGACGCGTTCGGCTTCATGATCCTCGTTATTGGCGGTAATAATCTTTAGCTCGTTGCCGTACGCCAGCTCCGAATAGAGTCGTTTCTCGAAGACGTGCGGGTTGTTGGCGATCAGGATATTGGCCGCTTTCAGAATGCGTCCGGACGAACGGTAATTCTGCTCCAGTTTAATCACCTGCAACGCAGGGAAATCGTGCTGCAGCAGCTCCAGGTTCTGCGGACGCGCGCCGCGCCAGGAGTAAATCGACTGGTCGTCATCACCCACCACGGTAAAGCGCGCGCGGCGACCGACCAACTGTTTGACCAGTTCGTACTGGCTGGTGTTGGTGTCCTGATATTCGTCCACCAGCAGATAGCGCAGACGATGCTGCCAGCGCTCGCGAGCCTGTTCATCACGCCGGAACAACAGCGTGGGCAGCAGAATGAGATCGTCAAAGTCCAACACGTTGCAGGCGCGCAGATGTTCGCTGTAAAGCTGGTAACAGTGGGCGAACAAACGATCCCGTTCGGATCTCGCCTGCGCGGCGGCCTGAGCCGGTTCGATCAGATCGTTTTTCCAGTTGGAGATCGTCGAGATCAGCTGTTGCAACAGCTCTTTATCATTTTGCAGCCAGGTTTCCGTCAGTTCCTTTAGCAGCGCCAGCTGATCCTGATCGTCGAACAGGGAAAAATTGGATTTCATATTCAGCGCGGCATATTCGCGCTTGATGATCTCCAGTCCCAGCGTGTGAAAAGTCGCAATCATCAGGCCGCGACTCTCTTTCCGCCCCAGCGTCTGCGCCACACGCTCTTTCATCTCGCGAGCCGCCTTGTTGGTAAAGGTGACCGCCGCGATATTCCGCGCCTGATAGCCGCACTCCCGTATCAGGTGGGCTATCTTTTGCGTGATGACGCGCGTTTTGCCGGAACCGGCGCCGGCCAGGACCAGGCAGGGACCGCTCACGAACTCGACGGCGTGTTGTTGGCTGGGATTTAAACGCATGGATCTGTCTTGCTCTTTGTTCAAACGGAAGGCGATTGTAGCAAAACTCGCGCGGGGAAGAGTGGCAGAACCGATCGCCGACGAGACACGGCGCATTGCTATTGCTATTGGACGCGGGTTACAGTGCCTGCCAGCATCCCCCGATTAAAAAGGTATATACCATGGCAAAAACAGCCTCGGCGCTGCACATTCTGGTTGATACGGAACAGCAGGCCAACGACATCCTGGCCCAGTTAGAACAAGGCGCGGACTTCCAGCAGTTGGCCAAGAAGTTTTCCACCTGTCCGTCAAAACGCAACGGCGGCGACCTGGGCGAATTTCGCCAGGGCGATATGGTGCCGACGTTTGATAAAGCCGTGTTCTCCTGCGAGCTGCTCAAGCCGTGCGGACCGGTCAAAACCCAGTTCGGCTACCACATCATCAAAGTGCTCTATCGCCGTTAATCACGAGAGCCGGGCTGGCGGGTGATCCATCCGCCGCTCTCGCGCTGATTCCGTTGGAGATGGGCACGATCAAAAAGGGCNCAACTTTCGTTNCGCCCTTTGTTATTACCGGGATAACGTCTTAGCGATCTGCAGGATTATCCGGCAACCGCAATGCGTTTCATATCGGTCATGTAGCCACGCAGTTTCTTACCGACGACTTCGATAGGATGGTTGCGGATGGCTTCATTGACGTCACGCAGCTGCGCGTTGTCAACAGCGGTAGCGGCAACGGATTTACCGATATCGCCCGGCTGCAGGCTGCTCATGAATGTCTCTTTCAGCAGCGGCACCGCGGCGTTGGCGAACAGGTAGTTGCCGTATTCAGCGGTGTCGGAAATGACCACGTTCATTTCGTACAGACGCTTACGGGCGATAGTGTTCGCGATCAGCGGCAGTTCGTGCAGAGATTCGTAGTAAGCGGACTCTTCGATGATGCCAGAACTCACCATCGTTTCGAACGCCAGCTCAACCCCGGCTTTCACCATGGCGATCAGCAGCACGCCGTTGTCGAAGTATTCCTGCTCGCTGATCTTGCCTTCGAACTGCGGTGCGTTTTCGAACGCGGTTTTACCGGTCTCTTCACGCCAGGTCAGCAGCTTCACGTCGCCGTTGGCCCAGTCTTCCATCATGCCACGGGAAAACGCGCCGGAGATGATGTCGTCCATGTGTTTCTGGAACAGCGGCGCCATCAGGGTTTTCAGCTGTTCAGACAGCGCATAGGCACGCAGTTTCGCCGGGTTAGACAGGCGATCCATCATCAGGGAGATACCGCCCTGTTTCAGCGCTTCGGTGATGGTTTCCCAACCGTACTGAATCAGTTTTTCCGCATAGGCTGGTTCAACGCCGTCAGCGACCAGTTTGTCGAAGCTCAGCAGAGAACCCGCCTGCAGCATGCCGCACAGGATAGTCTGTTCGCCCATCAGGTCGGATTTAACTTCAGCCACGAAGGAGGATTCCAGAACGCCCGCACGATGACCGCCGGTCGCCGCAGCCCAGGCTTTGGCAATCGCCATACCTTCGCCTTTCGGATCGTTTTCCGGGTGAACCGCGATCAGGGTCGGCACGCCGAAACCCCGTTTGTNCTCTTCACGCACTTCCGTACCTGGGCATTTCGGCGCAACCATCACGACGGTAATGTCTTTACGCACTTGCTCGCCCACTTCCACGATGTTGAAACCGTGAGAGTAACCCAACGCAGCGCCCTGTTTCATCAGCGGCTGTACGGCCTGTACCACGGAGGAGTGCTGTTTGTCCGGCGTCAGGTTGACCACCAGATCCGCCTGCGGGATCAGGTCTTCGTAAGTGCCGACGGTAAAGCCGTTTTCGGTCGCTTTGCGCCATGAAGCACGCTTCTCGGCAATCGCTTCTTTACGCAGGGCATAAGCGATATCCAGACCGGAATCGCGCATGTTCAGCCCCTGGTTTAGCCCCTGAGCGCCACATCCCACGATCACGACTTTTTTGCCCTTGAGGTAGTTAGCTTCATCAGCAAATTCGTCGCGGTTCATAAAGCGACATTTACCCAATTGCGCCAGCTTCTGACGCAGGTTCAAGGTATCAAAGTAGTTAGCCATGTGGAGATGCTCCATAATGATGTGTTGGTTGCCGTTGTTTCTTTGGGTTGCCGCCTCGGCGGCCCCGGAATAGACACATCATATGACAGGAATTGCATTGCTTAAATTGATATATTAACAACGCTGCATTGCATAATCTGCAACATAACAAACAAGGCCTGCATTCGATGGATTTACGCGATCTCAAATTATTCCTGCACCTGGTGGACAGTCACCATTTTGGTCACACCGCCAAGGCTATGCATATCAGCCCGTCAACCCTGTCGCGCCAGATACAGCGTATGGAGGAAGACATCGGGCAGGCGCTGTTTCTACGGGACAACCGCACGGTGCGATTGACCGAGGCCGGCGAGCATCTGAAAATTTTCGCCCAGCAAACGCTGTTGCAGTACCAGCAGATGCAGCTGGCGATGTCGCAGCACGGCCAGTCGCTCAGCGGCGAACTACGGGTATTTTGCTCTGTGACGGGTGCCTATAGTCATTTGCCCACGATTCTGGATCGCTTCCGCGCTCGCCACCCGCTGGTGGAAATCAAGCTGACGACGGGCGATGCCGCCGACGCCGTGGACAAGGTGCGCTCGAACGTCGCCGATCTCAGCATCGCCGGCCATCCCGAAACGCTGCCGCCCAGCATGGTTTTCATCCCCATCGGCAACATTCGCATCGCGCTGGTCATCCCCACGATGCCTTGTCCTGTCCAGGTGCAAATGCAGGATCCTGACCCTGACTGGGCTCAGGTTCCCTTCATTTTGCCGCAGTACGGACCGGTCAGAAAACTCACCGAACGCTGGTTCCGCCATCAGAAGATCGCCAATCCGCTCATCTATGCGACCGTCGCCGGACATGAAGCCATGGTATCGATGGTCGCGGTGGGGTGTGGCGTGGCGCTGGTCCCCGACGTCGTGCTGGAAAATAGCCCTGACCCCGTGCGTAAGCGTGTGTTCGTCTTGCAAGAACAAATTCTGGAGCCCATTCCGCTCGGGATCTGTATGCAGAAAAAGCGCCTGAGCGAACCACTGATTGCCGCCTTCTGGGAGACGCTACAGGAGACGCAATAGCGCGATCGATGCCGCCGTTGCGGCGGCAGAGACCGGTCGGACAAGGCGTCGAAAGCGCCTGCCTGCTCGGCCCATTTCGTCCCCTCAATGTCCATCAGATAGCGGAATAACAGATCCAGCCGGGTGAAGCCTTCGGCCTGCATCGTCACCAATTCGCCACGAAACAACGGTGACATGTCCTGACGGGAAGCCACGCCGCCAGCAATTTACGGTTTTACCCGTGCGCCAACGCGCGAAAAGGCACCAGGAGCGTGGCCTCATAGTCGGCTCGATGCGCCTCAAACCACTCTTTGGTGTTGTGTTGAAGCAGCGGCTGCAAAAAGGTGAGTCCCTGTTGCGAAATCCGATGAATCCTGGCGCCATGCCTCATGACCACCGTAAAAGTGAGGGGAAGCAGGCGACGGTCACCCGCTTTCTCCNCAAATGATTACGCGCCCGCGGAAGAACCTCCAGCGGGCGCGCGACGGTCTACCGGTACGCGAAACTCAGCGTCGCCTTAGCCTTTCATAAAAAATCGAAAAGCCGGATTTTGGGTTTCTTCGTGACACTCATAACCCAGATCCTTCAAGTGGCGCTCAAACGAGGCATCGCGCTCGGCGAGTTCAAACGCGGCCAACACGCGACCATAGTCCATTCCGTGGCTACGATAATGGAACAGAGAAATATTCCAGTGCGTTCCCAGCGTAATGAGGAATTTCAGCAATGCACCCGGTGATTCAGGGAACTCAAAACTATAGAGTTTTTCCTGTAGCGGCTTGGACGGCCGCCCGCCCACCATGTAACGCACGTGCAGTTTCGCCATTTCATCATCAGACAGATCGACCACCTGATAGCCGCCCGCCTGTAGATCGGACAGGATTTCCTGCCGTTCTTCATGACCGCGCGTGAGGCGGACGCCCATGAAGATGCAAGCTTCGTCATCGCTGGAGTAGCGATAGTTGAATTCGGTGATGGCTCGACCGCCCAGCAGCTGACATAGCGTCAGGAAGCTGCCTTTCTGCTCGGGGATGGTAACCGCCATCAGCGCTTCCCGCTGTTCGCCCAGCTCGCAGCGTTCAGACACGTAGCGTAGCCCGTGGAAGTTGACGTTGGCGCCGGACAGCACGTGCGCCAGACGCTCGCCCTGAATGTTGTGCTGCTGAATATATTTCTTCATCCCGGCCAGCGCCAACGCGCCCGATGGCTCAGCAACCGCACGCACGTCTTCAAACAGGTCTTTGACCGCAGCGCAGATCGAGTCGCTATCGACCGTGATGACGTCATCCAGATACTCCCGGCACAGACGGAAAGTCTCGTTGCCGATACGTTTGACCGCCACGCCTTCGGCAAACAGACCGACGCGAGCTAAATCCACCGGCTCGCCCGCATCCAGCGCGGCGCGCAAGCAGGCAGAGTCTTCGGCTTCAACGCCGATGACTTGGATTTGCGGCATCAGCTGTTTAATCAATACTGCCACGCCCGCCGCCAGGCCGCCGCCGCCAACCGGGACGAATACTCGGTCAAGATGCGCATCCTGCTGCAAAAGTTCCATTGCCAGCGTGCCCTGCCCGGCAATCACGGCCGGGTGGTCGAACGGCGGAACGAAGGTCATTTTATCCCGTTCAGACAGTTCGATGGCCTTGGCTTTGGCCTCATCAAAGTTAGCGCCATGTAACAACACTTCACCGCCGAAGCCACGTACGGCATCGACTTTGATATCCGCCGTGGCGACCGGCATGACGATTAGGGCTTTAATGCCCAGACGATTGGCGGAGAGCGCCACGCCCTGAGCATGGTTGCCGGCCGAAGCCGTCACCACGCCATGGGATTTCTGTTCATCGCTCAGCCCGGCCATCATGGCGTAGGCGCCACGCAGTTTGAAACTGTGAACAGCCTGGCGATCTTCCCGCTTCACCAGAATGTCATTGCCCAAACGGGCGGATAGCTTGTCCATCCGCTCCAGCGGCGTGACCTGCGCGACTTCATACACCGGCGAGCGGAGAACCGCCCGCAGATATTCCGCGCCGCAAGGGGCGTCGGAAAGGGGTTGTGAAACTGCCATCAGCTTTAGCCTCCCAGCTTGCTTTTATCCCGGACGGCACCTTTGTCAGCGCTGGTCGCCAGACTGGCGTAGGCACGTAATGCAAATGAGACCTGACGGTCGCGGTTTTTCGGCGTCCAGGCTGCGTCTCCACGCGCCAGCTGCGCTTCCCGGCGCTGGGCCAGCTCGCTCTCGGGGACATCCAAAACAATCCCTCGGTTTGGAATATCGATGGCGATGGTGTCGCCGTCTTCCACCAACCCAATCAGGCCGCCGTTGGCCGCTTCCGGTGAAGCATGACCGATGGACAGACCGGATGTTCCGCCCGAAAAACGGCCATCGGTAATCAGCGCGCAAGCCTTGCCCAGCCCCATCGACTTCAGGAAGCTGGTCGGATACAGCATTTCCTGCATCCCCGGACCGCCTTTCGGCCCTTCGTAACGGATGACCACGACGTCGCCAGCTTCTACCTTGCCGCCCAAAATGGCTTCTACCGCATCATCCTGGCTCTCATAGACCTTGGCCGGACCGGTGAACACCAGACTGTTTTTATCCACGCCTGCCGTTTTGACGATACAGCCATCTTCCGCCAGATTGCCATACAGTACGGCCAGACCACCGTCCTGACTGTAGGCGAATTCCCTGGTGCGGATACACCCTTCCTTTCGGTCGGTGTCCAGCGAATCCCAACGACAGTCCTGCGAAAAAGCCTGCGTGGTACAAATACCCGCCGGACCCGCCGCATACATTTTCTTCACGCTTTCATCTTCGGTCTGCATAACATCATAGGCCGCCAATGTTTCCGGCAACGACATGCCCAGAATATTGGTCACATCACGGTGCAACAGACCCGCGCGATCCAGCTCGCCTAAAATTCCCAGCACGCCGCCCGCGCGGTGAACATCTTCCATATGATATTTCTGCGTGCTCGGCGCGACTTTGCACAAGTGCGGAACTCGGCGCGACAGGCGATCGATATCCTCCATGGTGAAGTCGACCTCGCCTTCCTGCGCGGAAGCCAACAGATGGAGCACCGTGTTGGTGGAGCCGCCCATCGCGATGTCCAGCGTCATCGCATTTTCGAAAGCCTGTTTGTTGGCGATGTTACGCGGCAACGCGCTCTCATCATCCTGCTCGTAGTAACGTTTGGTCAGCTCGACGATGCGCTTACCGGCGTTGAGGAACAGCTGTTTACGGTCGGCATGCGTCGCCAACAGAGAACCGTTACCCGGCTGCGACAGGCCCAGCGCCTCGGTCAGACAGTTCATTGAGTTGGCGGTAAACATACCCGAGCAGGAGCCGCAGGTCGGACAGGCCGAACGCTCGATCTGCAGGCTGTCTTCATCGCTGACTTTAGGATTGGCGCCCTGAATCATGGCGTCGAC
This sequence comes from Lonsdalea quercina subsp. quercina, assembly GCF_000688655.1. Lineage (GTDB taxonomy): Bacteria > Pseudomonadota > Gammaproteobacteria > Enterobacterales > Enterobacteriaceae > Lonsdalea > Lonsdalea quercina. The sequence goes on from NZ_JIBO01000014.1 coordinate 40,597, forward strand.
CAGATCCAACTTGATTAACTGGTCGGACAGCTTGGTTTTACCGGCTTCCATCGGGCCGCCGGAAACGAAAATCACCGGAATGTTGAGGCGCAATGCCGCCATCATCATTCCCGGAGTGATCTTGTCACAGTTGGAAATGCAGACCATGGCGTCAGCGCAGTGTGCGTTCACCATGTACTCCACGGAATCCGCAATCAGTTCGCGGGAAGGCAGGGAGTAGAGCATACCGCCGTGGCCCATCGCAATGCCGTCATCGACCGCAATGGTATTGAACTCTTTGGCTACGCCGCCTGATGCTTCGATTTGTTCCGCGACCAGCTTGCCCAGATCGCGTAGATGGACGTGGCCGGGAACGAATTGCGTGAACGAGTTAACAACGGCAATGATAGGCTTGCCAAAATCGGCGTCGGTCATCCCTGTGGCGCGCCACAAGGCTCGCNCTCCAGCCATATTACGACCATGCGTGGTGGTGGCTGAACGGTACTTAGGCATACTCTGATTACTCCAGTTCAAAACAGATGACCGGCAGCAAAGCTGCGCTGCCGGTAAGAAAAGAAAGTCGGTGATGTGATTANCGGTTAACTGGATCCAGCCAGCCCCATTTATCTTCTGTTTCACCCGTGAACAGCCCGAAGAACGCCTGCTGAAGCTGCTTGGTGACAGGACCACATTTTCCGATGCCTACCTGAATACCGTCGACGCTGCGTACCGGCGTGATTTCCGCCGCAGTGCCGGACATGAAGACTTCGTCAGCCAGATAGAGTGACTCGCGAGACAACACCTGTTCGCGGACTTCGAATCCTTTTTGTTTCGCCAACGTGATAATGGCGTCGCGGGTGATCCCCGGCAGCGCGGAAGAGGTGAACGGCGGTGTGAAGATGATGCCGTTTTTCACTTCGAACAAGTTTTCGCCAGCACCTTCGGAGACGTAGCCATGAACATCCAGCGCGATCCCTTCCTGATAGCCATGACGACGTGCTTCGCTCCCCACCAACAGCGAGGACAGATAGTTACCGCCTGCTTTGGCCGCGGTCGGGATCGTGTTGGCCGCCGCGCGGTTCCATGAAGACACCATCGCATCAATGCCCTGATCCAGCGCTTCTTCGCCCAGATAAGCTCCCCACGGGAAGGCCGCAATGATGACATCTGTTTTATAACCATCCGGCGGGTTCACGCCCATGCCGACATCGCCGACGAACACCAACGGACGGATATAAGCGCTGGATAAGTTGTTTTTACGCAGCGTTTCTCGGCACGCTTCCATCAGTTCGTCGACGCTCTGAGATAGCGGCATACGGTAGATCTTGGCGGAGTCATGCAGACGCTGCATATGCTCGCGGTGGCGGAACACGACCGGCCCACGGTGAGAGTCATAACAACGGACGCCTTCGAAGACGGAAGTCCCGTAGTGCAAGGCGTGAGACATTACGTGAACCTTCGCGTCTGCCCAGGGAACCATTTCGCCGTTGAACCAGATATAGTCAGCTTTCTTTGTCATTATTAATTTCCTTCTCAGTGCCTCAGGCACGTATCTATTATGCTTTCAGTGACTGGATCTCGACGCGCGAGATGTCCAGTAGTTTGTTTAATTGAGTTGACAGTAAATCGACCGGCCGCTGGCTCGCAACGGTCAGCTCGATGTTTATCTGGCCGCCGTCATGCTGCGACGACATGTTCATGGCGGAGACTTGAAACCCGCGATGGCGAGTGACGCGCAACACACGCTCCAGCGTTTCTGGGCGAAAACGGGCCTGAATTAAAATCTGATGGCGTTTCATTCGTTCTCCTCCAACATAGATTCATTGCCGGCACCGGGCGGCACCAGCGGCCAGACGTTTTCATACGAATCGATGGATACATGCAATAGGTACGGCCCGTCGCTACTCAGCAGTGCGTTCAAGGCGGAATCAATCTGGTCTTTACGGGTAATGCTTTGGCCGGGGATACCGAATGCGCTGGCTAGCGTCAGGAAGTCAGGGTTATCGGAGAGCGTCGTTTCGCTGTAGCGTTCTTCGAAGAATAATTCCTGCCACTGCCTGACCATGCCTAATCGTTGGTTGTCCAACAGCACGATTTTCGTGGGCAGGTGCTTTCGTTTGATCGTGCCCAGCTCCTGGATGTTCATCATGAAGGAACCGTCACCGGAGATACAGATAACCGTATCATCCGGCCGGGCGACCTGAGCGCCAACTGCGGCGGGCACCCCAAAACCCATCGTGCCGAGACCGCTAGACGTAATGAAGTTTTCCGGACGACTAACCCGCATATGTTGGGCAGCCCACATCTGATGTTGTCCTACGTCGGTAGTAATGACGGTGTTAGCCGGCATCCGTTCAGACAATGTTTTCAGCAGGGCCGGCGCATAAATGGCTTCGCCCGGATGATCGTAGCGTGACGGATATTCGGCTTTCATCAACATCGCCTGCTGACGCCAGGCATCAATGTGCAGCGACTGTTTCAATGCGGCCAACAGTTGGTTTAAATCCCCTTGCAACGCCACATGAGCCTGACGCAGCTTGTTCAGTTCTGCCGGGTCGATATCCATGTGGATCACACTAGCATTAGGGGCAAACGTATTCAGTTTACCGGTCACGCGATCGTCAAAGCGCGCACCCACAGCAATGAGCAGATCACATTGCTGCACCATGAGGTTCGCCGCTTTTGTCCCGTGCATGCCAATCATGCCGAGGTAGTAGGGGTAATCCGTCTCTACGGCGCCAAGCCCTTTCAAGGTCACGACACAGGGGATCTGCGTCGTATCCAGAAACTCGCGCAAAGCGGGAACCGCACGCGCCATTCCCACGCCCCCGCCGATATACAGCATGGGCTGTTTGGCATGAGCCAGCAACGTATTGGCATCGGCCAGCGACTGCGTCGGCAGGCTGTCGGTCTTTACCGGAGGGAGAATGTAAGGGGTAAATTCGCCGCCTTCGGCCAGCTGTATATCTTTGGGGATATCGACCAGTACCGGTCCAGGACGTCCACTCTGGGCGATAGCAAAGGCTTCCGCCATGATTTCCGGTAAGGATTCGAGGGAGTCGACAAGAAAACTGTGTTTAGTGCACGCCAGCGAGAGGCCAAGAACATCGATTTCCTGGAAGGCGTCGGTCCCAATCAGTGAAGAGCCGACCTGACCGGTGATCGCCACAATCGGTACAGAATCTAACAGCGCATCAGCCAGGCCAGTGATCAGATTGGTTGCTCCTGGTCCGGAAGTGGCGATGCATACGCCGACTTTACCTGTCGCTCGAGCATAGCCGATAGCGGCCATCGCCGCGCCTTGTTCATGGCGACATAGCAGGTGATCGACGCCCCCATCATACAATGCATCATAAACCGGCATGATTGCGCCACCAGGATAGCCAAATACACTATCCACTCCCTGCGCTCGCAACGCTTGTACCACCCACTTAGCCCCATTCATAGTTATTTCCCCAAATTCTTTTGGGTATGACAGGATTTTATGCTATTGACCATTCTCTGCTCCCTTGTTACAAATTTCGATCCCATAAAAAAACCCCCGACCATTTGGTGCGGGGGTTTTTCTTGAATTCGGCCTTGATTTTTAAGCCATTCTTCGTCCAAGTGCTGCCCCGCACGGTAGGTTGATAATCACCACCACGCTAATGACGACTAGGCTAATCACGAGGGCAAACGCTTTCATTTTCGGTTTATTCATTAATCAGTGTCGAACGAATGACTACAGAGTTACCATAGTCAGGTGAGGACTGACAACATTTTTTTTCCGTTATTATTTGATGACTTCCGTCTTAAGAAAAATAAAATTCTTATTATTCAGTTATTAAATTTAATAAATGACTTCAATAGCCGATTCCAATTTTCGCTTGCCGCGAGCGGAATATCGTAGGGTGGAATTCTCCATACCTGAATGAGCGCGGCCGAATTATTTCCTCGCACCGCTTCGCAAAATCGCTCTGACGTTCTTTTACCACAAAAAACGGCGGTCATAATTCCCTGCAAAGGGAGGAAACACGATGACACTCGCCATAGCCTTTACACGGGCAACGATTGGAATGCAGGCTCCGGAGGTCTCGATCGAGGTACACATCAGCAATGGCCTGCCTGCACTCACGCTGGTCGGCCTGCCGGAAACCACGGTGAAGGAAGCCCGCGATCGGGTGCGGAGCGCCCTTCTTAACTGCGGTTTCACCTTTCCCGCCAAACGTATTACCGTCAATTTGGCTCCTGCTGATCTTCCTAAAGAAGGCGGGCGTTACGATCTGCCTATCGCTTTAGCGATTTTAGCGGCGTCTGAACAGGTTCCTGGTAATAAACTGCGTGAGTATGAATTCCTGGGGGAATTGGGCCTATCAGGCGCGCTGCGTGGCGTTAACGGCGCTATCTCGGCAGCGTTGGAAGCTCAGAAAGTGGGTAGGCAGTTGATCGTCCCCGAAGATAATCAACGGGAGATGGCGCTGATTCCTGAGGGTGAAGCGGTGCTGGCGAATCATTTGCTGCAGGTATGCGCTTTTTTACATGGCAAGGTAACACTGTCGAGCAATCGTCTGTTGCCACCTGAGCAGCATCATGTGGAATCCGAGCTAGATTTGCAGGATATCGTCGGCCAAGAGCAAGCCAAACGTGCGCTGGAAATTGCCGCCGCGGGGGGTCACAATCTGTTGTTTCTCGGACCTCCAGGTACGGGGAAAACCATGCTTGCGAGTCGGTTGGCAGGATTGATTCCGCCGCTGAATGATTCAGAGGCATTGGAAAGCGCGGCGATAAATGGTCTGGTGAGCTGCTATAACGGGCCGGATAAGTGGCGTAGCAGGCCGTTTCGGGCGCCTCATCACACATCGTCAATCGCAGCTCTGGTTGGCGGCGGCTCTCTACCTAAGCCTGGAGAAATATCCCTCGCCCATAATGGCATTCTCTTTCTGGATGAACTGCCGGAATTTGAGCGGCGCGTTCTCGATTCGCTTCGCGAACCGCTTGAGTCGGGCGAAATCGTTATCTCCCGCGCCCGTGCCAAGGTCTGCTATCCGGCACGATTTCAACTGGTCGCGGCGATGAACCCAAGCCCATCCGGGCNCTATCAGGGCATCCACAACCGCATGCCGGCGCAGCAAATTCTACGCTATCTCACTCGGCTCTCGGGACCATTTCTAGATAGGTTTGATATCTCTATCGAAGTGCCGCTGTTGCCGCCGGGAATTCTGCGCAAACAGCGTAGTCAGGGGGAAAATAGCGCCACAGTGCGTGCGCGCGTGTCGGTTGCACGGCAACGGCAATTAGATCGCTCGGATAAGATCAACGCCTATTTAAGGCCCAGGGAAATAGAAATTCACTGTCATCTGACATCTAAAGACGCGCAATATCTCGAAGAGGTTATGAGTAAGCTCGGGCTTTCAGTACGCGCGTGGCATCGGATTCTAAGAGTTGCCCGCACCATTGCAGACTTGTCGGAGGAAGTCAGTATCAACCGAAACCATTTAGCGGAGGCGCTGAGCTACCGCTGTATGGATCGATTATTAATTCAACTGCATAAAAATTTGGCTTAAAGAGAAATAACCTTCAGCCAAAAGATAAAATGGGGACCTCGTCCCCATTTTATCAATCTTCACTTTCTGTGAATTCTTCAACTGTGTCCATCTGAGGTTTTCCACCCGATAAAGTGTGAAAACGTTTAGGACGGCGAACACGTGTCGTATATTTTATCCAGATTTTTTCCAATTCTGTTTCAGGTTTACGTTCACCGTGACAAACGGCTAAAAACTGAATTTCTTCATCCGTGCTCGGCTGACGTTTACCGATATCAAGCTCATGCATTGCATGGCCATGACGCTCCAGCAGTTGGGCTTCTTTAATCGTGAAGTCGCCGTGTCGAGAAAAACCACGCGGATAGAATTTGTTGTCAAAAAAACGACTGGTTGTTGAGAAGCTTTCTGCCATTTTACACGCTCCTAATGCTTTATGGTCGTGCCCTTTATGGCGCGGAGTATTAGATAGGCTTGACTTCCTGTAAAACAAAACATTTAAATCATCACGATAAATTTTTTTTGGAGAGCGCATGGACACCGACTTATTGAAAACCTTCCTGGAAGTGAGTAGAACCAGGCACTTTGGTCGTGCTGCGGAATCGCTCTATCTAACACAGTCGGCAGTTAGCTTCCGTATCCGTCAACTCGAGAACCAACTTGGCGCTAATCTGTTTACTCGACATCGTAATAATATTCGCCTGACGCCAGCAGGTGAGAGGCTGTTTCCCTATGCCGAGAATCTCATCAATACCTGGTCTATCGCGAAGAAAGAGGTTGCTCGTTCACAGCAACATAGCCTTCTTTCCATCGGCGCTACGGCTTCTCTCTGGGAGGCTTACTTGACGTCATGGCTCAATGAACTCTATTTGCAACGACCATTGCTCCAATTGGAAGCGAGAATCGCGCTACGCCAATCTCTGGTGCAGCAGTTGCTTGAGAGGCAGTTAGATCTCCTTATCACGACTGAACCTCCGAAAATGGAAGAACTTGCCAGCCAACTGCTCGGAAATTTCTCGTTGTCGCTTTTTACGCTTAAGGGGCAACAATCAAAAGAACATCTTCCCTATATCAGGCTCGAATGGGGAGTCGATTTTCGTCAACAGGAGAACCGATTATTCCCGAACGACCATATGCCGGTGATGACAACCACATCCGCCCAGCTAACGCGTCAGTTGATATCTACATTGGGGGGATGTGCATTCTTACCTAACCATTGGCAACAGCAATATGGAGAACTTCAAGTCGTCGATACCGCTCCTGTAGTTAACCGTTCTTTTTATGCCGTATGGCTGCAAAATAGCGATCACCAGGCGTTGATACTGCAGTTGCTGAAAGTCCCAATCTCATCGTTAGATACCATCACGACTCAGTGATGTAGAAGACAAAATGCAGTAAGGAAATACGTCTTTTGTGGTGTCCCGGTTACTCGGGGTTGAAAGGTAGAGCTCTATTGAAAACAAAAAGGAGAGTGCGCCGGATGTGTGATTCATCCATCGAATAGGATTTAAAAAAGGATAAAAAAAACCCTTCACAGAATGTGAAGGGTTATTTCCTGGCAGGGGCGGAGAGACTCGAACTCCCAACACCCGGTTTTGGAGACCGGTGCTCTACCAATTGAACTACGCCCCTAAATAGGGTGGCGGAACGGACGGGACTCGAACCCGCGACCCCCTGCGTGACAGGCAGGTATTCTAACCAACTGAACTACCGCTCCACCGATTCTGTATCGTTACCGGATAATCGTCTTCCAGTAACCGGTGCTGTGCACCTTAAATTAATGCCTGGCAGTTCCCTACTCTCACATGGGGAGNCCCCACACTACCATCGGCGCTACGGCGTTTCACTGCTGAGTNCGGCATGGGGTCAGGNGGGCCCACCGCGCTATCNCCGCCAGGCAAATTCTGTTTCATTCCAGCCGTTACACTCTCTTCCCGTGCAACCACCAGAACCAATCTTTGAACAAGCTGAATCTCGTCTCTCTAAAAACACCTTCGGTGTTGTAAGGTTAAGCCTCTCGGGTCATTAGTACTGGTTAGCTCAACGTATCGCTACGCTTACACATCCAGCCTATCTACGTCGTCGTCTTCAACGGCCCTTCAGGGGACTTAAAGTCCCAGGGAAGACTCATCTCGGGGCAAGTTTCCCGCTTAGATGCTTTCAGCGGTTATCTCTTCCGCACTTAGCTACCGGGCAATGCCATTGGCATGACAACCCGAACACCAGTGGTGCGTTCACTCCGGTCCTCTCGTACTAGGAGCAACCCCCCTCAATCTTCCAACGCCCACGGCAGATAGGGACCGAACTGTCTCACGACGTTCTAAACCCAGCTCGCGTACCACTTTAAACGGCGAACAGCCGTACCCTTGGGACCTACTTCAGCCCCAGGATGTGATGAGCCGACATCGAGGTGCCAAACACCGCCGTCGATATGAACTCTTGGGCGGTATCAGCCTGTTATCCCCGGAGTACCTTTTATCCGTTGAGCGATGGCCCTTCCATTCAGAACCACCGGATCACTAAGACCTGCTTTCGCACCTGCTCGAGCCGTCACTCTCGCAGTCAAGCTAGCTTATGCCTTTGCACTAACCTCCTGATGTCCGACCAGGATTAGCTAACCTTCGTGCTCCTCCGTTACTCTTTGGGAGGAGACCGCCCCAGTCAAACTACCCACCAGACACTGTCCGCAACCCCGGTCAGGGGCCCACGTTAGAACATCAAACATTAAAGGGTGGTATTTCAAGGTTGGCTCCATGCAGACTGGCGTCCACACTTCAAAGCCTCCCACCTATCCTACACATCAAGGCTCAAGGTTCAGTGTCAAGCTATAGTAAAGGTTCACGGGGTCTTTCCGTCTTGCCGCGGGTACACTGCATCTTCACAGCGAGTTCAATTTCACTGAGTCTCGGGTGGAGACAGCCTGGCCATCATTACNCCATTCGTGCAGGTCGGAACTTACCCGACAAGGAATTTCGCTACCTTAGGACCGTTATAGTTACGGCCGCCGTTTACCGGGGCTTCGATCAAGAGCTTCGCCTTGCGGCTGACCCCATCAATTAACCTTCCGGCACCGGGCAGGCGTCACACCGTATACGTCCACTTTCGTGTTTGCACAGTGCTGTGTTTTTATTAAACAGTTGCAGCNAGCTGGTATCTGCGACTGGTATCAGCTCCGGGAGNAAGTNCCTTCACCAACGCCAGCGTGCCTTCTCCCGAAGTTACGGCACCATTTTGCCTAGTTCCTTCACCCGAGTTCTCTCAAGCGCCTTGGTATTCTCTACCTGACCACCTGTGTCGGTTTGGGGTACGATTTCGTGTTACCTGGAGCTTAGAGGCTTTTCCTGGAAGCTTGGCATCGGTCACTTCATCACCGTAGTGACTCGTCATCACGCCTCAGTGTTAATGATGTTCCGGATTTACCAAAAACATCCACCTACACGCTTAAACCGGGACAACCGTCGCCCGGATAACCTAGCCTTCTCCGTCCCCCCTTCGCAGTAACACCAAGTACAGGAATATTAACCTGTTTCCCATCGACTACNCCTTTCGGCCTCGCCTTAGGGGTCGACTCACCCTGCCCCGATTAACGTTTGACAGGAACCCTTGGTCTTCCGGCGTGCGGGTTTTTCACCCGCATTATCGTTACTTATGTCAGCATTCGCACTTCTGATACCTCCAGCAACCCTCACAGGNCACCTTCGCAGGCTTACAGAACGCTCCCCTACCCAACAACACCTAAGTGTCGCTGCCGCAGCTTCGGTGCATGGTTTAGCCCCGTTACATCTTCCGCGCGGGCCGACTCGACCAGTGAGCTATTACGCTTTCTTTAAATGATGGCTGCTTCTAAGCCAACATCCTGGCTGTCTGGGCCTTCCCACATCGTTTCCCACTTAACCATGACTTTGGGACCTTAGCTGGCGGTCTGGGTTGTTTCCCTCTTCACGACGGACGTTAGCACCCGCCGTGTGTCTCCCGTGATAACATTCTTCGGTATTCGCAGTTTGCATCGAGTTGGTAAGCCGGGATGGCCCCCTAGTCGAAACAGTGCTCTACCCCCGAAGATGAGTTCACGAGGCGCTACCTAAATAGCTTTCGGGGAGAACCAGCTATCTCCCGGTTTGATTGGCCTTTCACCCCCAGCCACAAGTCATCCGCTAATTTTTCAACATTAGTCGGTTCGGTCCTCCAGTTAGTGTTACCCAACCTTCAACCTGCCCATGGCTAGATCACCGGGTTTCGGGTCTATACCCTGCAACTTAACGCCCAGTTAAGACTCGGTTTCCCTGCGGCTCCCCTATTCGGTTAACCTTGCTACAGAATATAAGTCGCTGACCCATTATACAAAAGGTACGCAGTCACCCTGATTAATCAAGGCTCCCACTGCTTGTACGTACACGGTTTCAGGTTCTATTTCACTCCCCTCGCCGGGGTTCTTTTCGCCTTTCCCTCACGGTACTGGTTCACTATCGGTCAGTCAGGAGTATTTAGCCTTGGAGGATGGTCCCCCCATATTCAGACAGGATAACACGTGTCCCGCCCTACTCATCGAACTCACAATCCATGCCTCTTCGTGTACGGGACTATCACCCTCTGTCGTGCGACTTTCCAGACGCTTCCACTAAGACACAAACTGATTCAGGTTCTGGGCTCCTCCCCGTTCGCTCGCCGCTACTAGGGGAATCTCGGTTGATTTCTTTTCCTCGGGGTACTGAGATGTTTCAGTTCCCCCGGTTCGCCTCGCAACACTATGTATTCATGTTGCGATAGTGCAACGGATTGCACTGGGTTTCCCCATTCGGGTATCGTCGGGTATAACGGTTCATATCACCTTGCCGACGCTTTTCGCAGATTAGCACGCCCTTCATCGCCTCTGACTGCCTAGGCATCCACCGTGTACGCTTAGTCACTTAACCTCACAACCCGAAGGTGTTTCGTAAAACACTTCGCGCTGCGATTATTTGAGAGACTCTGATACAACAAAATCACATCTCAATACTGCACGGAGAGATATGTTCAGCTGTATCGTTTCAAATTTCAGCTTGTTCCAGATTGTTAAAGAGCAATATCTTAAACACGACTCGTTAAAGTCATCTTTAAGATATTCAGGTGATAATGCCTTTCACTCATTATCGGTATGGCGTCCCCAAGGGGATTCGAACCCCTGTTACCGCCGTGAAAGGGCGGTGTCCTAGGCCTCTAGACGATGGGGACACGAAATCCGACTCAGCCTTCCGGCTCAATCGTTCCGCATCAGCATGAGTCAGAGACTCATCATCAACAGGTGCGCTTTTGCTCTTGCTTTTTCATCAGACAATCTGTGTGAGCACTTCACTAGCACTTCACTTTGGTAAGGAGGTGATCCAACCGCAGGTTCCCCTACGGTTACCTTGTTACGACTTCACCCCAGTCATGAATCACAAAGTGGTAAGCGCCCTCCCGAAGGTTAAGCTACCTACTTCTTTTGCAACCCACTCCCATGGTGTGACGGGCGGTGTGTACAAGGCCCGGGAACGTATTCACCGTAGCATTCTGATCTACGATTACTAGCGATTCCGACTTCATGGAGTCGAGTTGCAGACTCCAATCCGGACTACGACGCACTTTATGAGGTCCGCTCACTCTCGCAAGTTCGCTTCTCTTTGTATGCGCCATTGTAGCACGTGTGTAGCCCTACTCGTAAGGGCCATGATGACTTGACGTCATCCCCACCTTCCTCCGGTTTATCACCGGCAGTCTCCTTTGAGTTCCCGACCGAATCGCTGGCAACAAAGGATAAGGGTTGCGCTCGTTGCGGGACTTAACCCAACATTTCACAACACGAGCTGACGACAGCCATGCAGCACCTGTCTCAGAGTTCCCGAAGTCACC
>NZ_JIBO01000015.1 GCF_000688655.1 Lonsdalea quercina subsp. quercina
GTTATGCGGTATTAGCTACCGTTTCCAGTAGTTATCCCCCTCCATCGGGCAGATCCCCAGACATTACTCACCCGTCCGCCGCTCGCCGGCAAGGAAGCAAGCTTCCTTCCGCTGCCGCTCGACTTGCATGTGTTAGGCCTGCCGCCAGCGTTCAATCTGAGCCATGATCAAACTCTTCAATTAAAAGCTTGATTTGCTAAGTTAATAGCGATGCTCAAAGAATTTACTGTTCATTCGTAATGAATTAACTGTTGTTCACTCTTCAAGACTTTTTCGTATCTGATTGCGATAGTGTCTTGTGAGTGCCCACACAGATTGTCTGATTAAATTGTTAAAGAGCGTTTCGTTGCCGCCGTGGCGACTAACGTGAGGCCGCGTATACTACGCTTGCCTCATTCAGAGTCAACGACTTTCTTCGTTTTTCTCCGACTGTCACCGCGTCGCGTTGTCCGCTTTGCCGTGTCAGTGGGAGCGCATTATAGGGAGTTATTTCGGGCTGACAAGCGTTAATATGAAAAATATTATCGAGTGGATTTTTTTTACCCAAAGCGGATGTAAAAACCGCGATTTACCGCCATATCGTCTATAAATCACGCACCGTCAGCAACGATGACGATATGTCCCTACCGACTCCCGGACTGCCAGCTCCGGCGTCAACGTCAAAACATTCGGCGGAGAGTCCGGATCCGTCATTCGATACAGCAGTGTATCGATAGCGAGTTCACCCAATTCATCCTTAGGCTGATGAATCGTGGTCAACGGAGGAGAGAGATAGCGCGCCAGTTCTATATCGTCGTACCCCATCACAGCCATATCCTCGGGAATGGACAACCCGGCCTGATGCAACGCACGGTAAACGCCCACCGCCATTGCATCGTTACAGGCAAAAACGGCTTCCGGTGGTTGATCTAACGTTAGCAACTGCTGCATTGCGCGATAACCGGAGTCAAATTCGAAATCACCGGAGACCTCATAGAAAGGAAAACGAGGCAATCCCGCATCGTCCATCGCTTTCCGGTAACCCTCCAGACGATTATGCGCCGTGGTTTTATCCAGCGGCCCCGTGATACAGGCAATACGGCGATATCCTTGCGCTATCAGGTACTGTACTGCGATCTCACTGCCCTGCAGCGAATTGTCTTTAATGACTCCGCCGCACCCTTCGAAAGGCGCCCAGTCCATCATGACCGTCGGCATTGTAGGGTATCGGCTCATCATGTCCGGAGAGAGGGGGCAGCTCTCCGAGCACATCAACAGCAGACCATCCACCCGTTTTTGCAACAGCGTCTCCAGACTGCGGCTCATACGCTCGGAGTCGCCTTCCGTATTACACAGGATCAGGCTGTAGCCTCGCTCATAGCAGCTGCGTTCCACCCCGCGCACAACCTCTGCATAAAAGGGGTTGCTGCTCGCCGTCAACAGCATACCGATGGTGCGGGTTTGATTGATTTTAAGACTGCGGGCCAGCGCGGACGGCGCATAGTTCAACTGCTTAACCGCCAGCAAGACTTTCCCGCGCACGGCTTCGCTGACAAAACGGTCGCCATTGATAACGTGAGACACCGTTGACGTGGATACGCCCGCCACTCTGGCGACATCTTTCATCGTTGCCAAGAATTACTCCTGTTCCTGCAAAAAAGCCTCAACTTCATTACGCCACGGTACTGACGGCTGACCCCCACGTCGCGTTACTGCGATCGCAGCAGCAGCATGAGCGAAACGAACGGCTTCCAGCATCGACTTTTCCTCCAATAGCGCCGTCAGCAACGCGCCGTTAAAGGTGTCCCCTGCGGCAATGGTATCGACAGCCTCTACCTGAAAGCCCGGGATCAGCCGTCCGCGCCCCTGTTCGCTCACCCATGCGCCGCGACGTCCCAACGTAATAATGACGCTGCTCACGCCTTTGTCATGCAACACTTGAGCGGCGTGTCGGGCATCGTGCTCCGTTTCAACACAGATACCGGTGAGATGCTGCGCCTCGGTTTCGTTGGGCGTCATTATATCCACCTGCGTCAGGAGNTCGTCCGGCAGCGAACGCGCAGGCGCGGGGTTGAGGATGACGCGGGTGCCGTGTCGCCGCGCTAACGCCGCAGCGGCCATCACGGTTTCCAACGGTGATTCCAATTGCATCAACAGCGCGGACGCCTCAGCAATTTTCTGCTGAAACCGCGCCATCACACTTGGGCTTAAGGCCGCGTTCGCCCCCGAGTGAATGGCAATCATATTTTCAGCATCATCGTTGACCCAAATCAGCGCCACGCCGGTCGTCTGGCCGGGAACCGCTTCCACGGCGGAAATGTCGACGCGGTCTTCCGCCAGCTGCTGGCGAATACGTTGACCGATATCGTCGGCCCCCACGCAGGCGATAAAAGCGATATCCGCCCCACAGCGCCCGGCCGCGACGGCCTGATTAGCCCCTTTGCCGCCGAAAGCCACGTGATAATGCTTACCGATCACCGTTTCACCAGGCAAAGGAAACTGCGTCAGATTGAGAATATGATCCGCATTGATGCTGCCCAGCACCACCAGTTTTCCGGCTTTCATAACACGCTCTCCGAATGAAAACGCCGCGTAAGCCGCGACGTATCGTCAATACATCCCTTTGACGTTAGGGTTTGGTCGTTAATTTCAAATCGACGGGGATCACCGCAGGCACTTGTTCACCTTTCAGGACTTTATCCGCCGTCTGAACGCCGATGATACCAATCTGATCCGGTCGCTGAGCCACCGTGGCGGCCAGCTTGCCACCGTTCACCGCTTTTATCCCGTCCTCGGTGCCATCAAATCCCACGACCAGCACATCATCCCTGCCCGCCGTCTGCAAGGCGCGCAGCGCGCCCAGCGCCATTTCATCATTTTGTGCGAATACCGCTTTCACCGTCGGATGCGCCGTCAGCAGATTTTGCATGACATTTAACCCCTTAGTGCGGTCAAAGTCCGCTGGCTGGCTGGCCAAAATGTCAAACTGGTGTCGCTTCGCCGAGGTCATGAAACCGCGACCGCGCTCGCGGGCCGCCGAGGTTCCCGCCAGCCCTTCCAACTGGATGACCTTCGCCCCCTCACCCAGCTTATCGGAGATAAAGTCTGCCGCGGCGGCTCCGCCTGCGGCATTGTCCGACGCCACGTGGCTGACGACCTGACCGCTGCTGGAAACGCGATCCAGCGTAATCACCGGGATGTTGGCCTGATTGGCCATCTTGATGGCATTTCCCACGGCATCAGAGTCCGTGGGGTTAATCAACAACAACCGGGCGCCGCGAACGGTCAGGTCCTGCACGTTCGATAGCTCTTTCGCTGGATTATTCTGCGAATCCAGCACCACCAGGTTGTAGCCCTGCTTATCCGCCTCCTTCTGGACGCCATCCTTTAGTGAAACAAAGAAGGGATTGTTTAAGGTCGACACCACCAGCGCGATGGTCTCTTTGGCCGCCGCCTGCGTGGCAAGCGTTGCGCTTAAGGCAACGGCGGTCATCAACGTCACAAGCATTTTAATTTTCATCTTGATGATTCCTATATAGATGACGGTTATTTACTGCTTTTGTTGTCTACCAGAACCGCCAGCAGAATCACGGCCGCTTTGACGATCATTTGGTAGTAAGACGACACGCCCAGCAGATTCAGCCCATTGTTCAAGAACCCCAGAATCAATGCACCGATCAGCGTCCCCATGACTCGCCCTTTGCCACCGGCCAGGCTGGTGCCGCCCAGAACAACGGCGGCGATCGCATCCAGTTCATAGCCCGATCCCGCCGTAGGCTGCGCGGACGACAGACGCGCGACTTCGATAATGCCCGCCAGCGCCGACAGCAGACCGCACACCGCGTATACCGCAATTTTGACCTTATCCACGCTGATGCCGGAGAGACGCGTCGCCGCCTCATTGCCGCCCAGTGCATAGATGTAGCGTCCGAAACGGGTATGATGAAGGACATACCACGCCGCCAGAAACACGCCTGCCATCAGCCAGATAGGCGTAGGCACGCCCAGCGGACGCCCGATGCCGAACCAACCCAACACGTCCGCCGACGCTGAAAACCCGGCGTTGATCGGGCTGCCGTTGGTATAAACCAGGGTGACGCCACGCAACAGCAACATCATGACCAACGTCGCGATAAAAGCCTGTACGCGACCTTTAGCAACAATAAAGCCAGTGCCAGCGCCGATCGCCGCCCCCAACCCCAGCGCGACGAACACCGCCACCAGCGCATTGACCTCCATTCCCACCAGCGACGCCGCCACCGCGCCGGTCAACGCCAGCAGCGACCCGACGGACAAATCAATGCCCGAAGAGAGGATCACCAGCGTCATTCCCACCGCCATAATGGCGTTCACCGACGTCTGCTGGAGAATATTGAACAGATTGTTCAAAGTGAAAAAGTTGGGGCTTAGCGCCGACACCACAGCAATGAGGATCAGCAGCGCGATCAGCGACTTTTGTTCCAGCAGCCACGCTTTGCCGAACCGGCGCTTTGCGATGATAGTGTGAGTGCTCATATCGGCCTTACTCCTGCTCTATGCGGTAGTGTTGTTTTCCGACGGCGGCCGCCATCAGCGCTTCCTGCGTCGCTTCATCGCGGGAGAACTCGCCGCTCAGCCGCCCTTCGTGCATCACGATGATACGATCGCTCATCCCCAGAACTTCGGGCATTTCGGACGACACCAAAATGATGCTCAGCCCTTCTTGCTTGAACTGGTTAATCAACTGGTAGATTTCTTTTTTGGCGCCGACGTCCACGCCGCGCGTCGGCTCATCGAGGATCAGGACCTTCGGCCGCGTCATCAGTCCGCGCGCTATCGCCACTTTTTGCTGATTGCCGCCGGAGAGCAATCCGATAGGCTGCTCCATCGATGGGGTTCGGATATGAAACAGGCGGATAAAGTCGCTCACGGCCTGCGCTTCTTCACCGTGTTTCAGCGTTCCGCCGGTATGGCTGAAATAACGCAGCGCCGTCAGAGACATGTTTTCCTTTACCGACATACCGAGCACCAGACCGTCGCGCTTGCGATCCTCGGAAATATAGACGATGCCGTTCGCCAAACCGTCCTGCGGTGAGTGAGTCACCACGTCCCGCCCCTCCAGCGTCAGCGTGCCGCCGGTGCGGGGAAGGGCGCCGTAGAGGATTTTCATCAACTCTGTGCGTCCCGCGCCCATCAGGCCGGAAACACCGAGAATTTCGCCTCTGTGCAAGGTAAAGCTGACCGGCAGTACGCCCGGCCCGGAGACCCGATCGACGTTCATCCGGATCGCGCCCGGCGCCTGAGCCAGGCGGGGATATTGATCTTCCAGCTTGCGGCCCACCATCATCTCGATCAGCCGCTCTTCCTGCAGATCGCCCACGGGCAGCTCACTGATGAATTGCCCGTCACGCATCACCGTTACGTCATCGCAGACCTCGAAGATCTCCTTGAGGCGATGAGAGATGTAAACCAGCCCACAGCCCTGCGCTGTCAACTCGCCGATGACGCTGAATAAGGAGGCGGTTTCGGTATCGGTTAACGCATCCGTGGGTTCATCCATCACGATAACCCGGGATTTGAAGCTGAGCACCTTGGCGATTTCCACCATTTGCTGGTCGCCGATAGACAGCTCTCCCACCGGACGACGGCTGTCATAACGCAGATTCAAACGCTGCAACAGGCGATCCGCTTCGGCATACATTCGCTTCCAGTCGATGCGGCCCAGCGGCGTCGTGAATTCACGCCCCAGGAAGATGTTTTCCGCGATGGTGAGCTGCGGGATCAAATTCAGTTCCTGATGGATGATGCCAATCCCCGCTTCCTGCGACGCTTTAGGCCCGCTGAAGGCCACCTCTTCGCCGAGGAAACACACGCTCCCGGCGTCTTTGCGGTATATCCCGGTCAACACCTTCATCAGCGTGGACTTACCCGCGCCGTTCTCGCCCACCAGCGCCATGACTTTGCCCGGATAAACGTTCAGTCCCGCGCCAGACAGCGCTTTAACGCCCGGAAAAGATTTGGTGATGCCGTGCAGTTGCAGTAAAGGTTGCATAGCGGCCTCAGAAAGTGACGCCCGCGCGCAGGATGACGTTCGCATAAGGGGAGCACTCCCCGCTGCGGATCACGGCCCGGCTTTGAGCGCTTTGCTGTTTGAATGCGTCATGGGTGACGTAATGAAGCGAAATCGTATTGCCTTGACGTTGTTCAAGCTGGAGTAAATGCTGCAATAGCGCATCGTGAATACGAGGATTGTTCTCGATGATCTCTTTGGCCAGAATGGCCGCTTCCACCTGCATTTCTTCAGTCACGGCCGCCACGACCTGCATAAACTCGGGCACGTTGTGGGTGAGCGCCAGATCGATGCGGAGAATCTTCTCCGCCACCGGCAGTCCGGCATCCGCGATCGCGATGCTGTCGGTATGACCCAGACGAGCTATCACCTCAGAAATCGCGGTATTCAGCAACACACCTTTTTTCATCATTCCCCCTCAGCGAAACGTTTCGCTTGCCCGGATAATGAGCAAACGGGGCTGGGAAGACAATCATGATGTAACCAAAATGTGATCGCTATCGAAACGTTTCGCTCACACCATAAAAACAGCGGAGAGACCGTAAGAAAGGTGGAGGAAAGTGAAAGGATGCGAAGAGGGGCGGGGTAACCCGCCCGGAAAGGAGAGGTGTTCGAGACGTGTCAGTTCTGGATTTTCTTCACCTGTTTGACATCCAGCTCTGCCGAATTGAAGCCTTTATCCATCTCGCCTTGCAGCTCCACCTTGTCGGTCGGCGTCACGTTCTGGCCGTTCCAGTATTTGTCGTCGATCTCGACCGTTATCGTGCCGGTTTCGTCGCGGAACTGATAATCCTCGCTGCCGACGCGGCGTTCAATATGGCCGCGCACCGTCACCCAACTGTCGTCTTTCAGCTCTTTGGCTTTCGCTACCGTCGTCACGCTACCGTCGGGACCGGAAAACCCGCCGGCGGAATGTGCCGGGGATGAGGAGGCATTAGGTTCCACAAATCCGCCGGTCTGAGCGGCAAAAGCCGGGGCGGCGCACAGTGCGGTGATAGCGAATAACGCTGCTGTTTTTTTCATATAAAGACTCCTTATTAATATTTGATTGCCGTAGGGTAAAACTGCGTTTCATTTGCCTTACAGCGCCACTTAAACAAAATCTTCTTAACAGGATCTTAAGGATAGCCAATCATCCGTTATCTTTATCCATACGGTGGTCTGCGCCACATTTCCGAACCTTTGGGCTGTTCTGTCAGTACCGTCCCCCGATAACATCCCCCCAACGCAAGGTGGAAAAAAATGAGAATACTGCTGATAGAAGATGACCGGCTGATAGGCGACGGCATCAAAGCCGGATTGACCAAACTGGGGTTTAGCGTCGACTGGTTCGTGCAAGGCGAACAGGGTATGCAGGCGCTGCACGCCGCCCCTTACGACGCGGTGGTGCTGGACCTGAGCCTGCCCGAAATCGATGGTCTGGTCATTCTGCGACGCTGGCGGCAGGCCGGGGAGACAATCCCCGTACTGATTCTGACCGCGCGCGACGCGCTGGAAAATCGGGTTCAGGGATTGCAGGAGGGCGCAGACGACTACCTGTGCAAACCGTTCGCCCTCACCGAAGTGGCCGCTCGGCTACAGGCGCTGATCCGCCGCCGTCACGGCGAGCTGCGGCCAAAGCTCGTCTACGATAACGTGGCGTTAGAGCCGGGAACGCGCGCCGTCACCGTCGACGGTCGGCCGGTCGAGCTGAAGNCGCGCGAACTGGCGCTGCTGGAGCTGTTCATGATGAACGCAGGTCGGATCCTGACGCGCGCTCAGTTGGAGGAAAAGCTGTACGGCTGGGACGATGACGTCTCCAGCAACGCCGTGGAAGTCCACATTCATCATCTGCGCAAAAAACTGGGCAGCCATGTCATTCGAACCGTCCACGGCGTGGGTTACCGACTGGGAGAGGCCCCATGAGCCGTTTGAATCTGCGCCTGCGTCTGCTGCTGGGATTTATGCTGCTAACGCTGCTGTGCTGGGGCGCAGCCGCCATACTGGCCTGGCAACAGACTCGGCATAACATCAACGAGCTGTTCGATACCCAGCAACTCCTGTTCGCCAAACGGCTGGCCACCCTCACGCCGCAGGATCTCCAACCTCAGGCGCTACCGGCCGCCCGGCAAATCACGAAAAAGGCGCGAGGCGAACAGGATGAGGATGCGCTGGCCTTCGCCATTTTCCGGACCGACGGACAGCGGGTACTGAGTGATGACGATAACGGCAAACGGTTTCTGTTCTCGGACTATCGACACGATGGCTTCACCACCGGCCAATTGCACGACGACGATGATCTCTGGCGGCTGGTCTGGCTGACCATGCCGGATAAACGCTATGTGGTGGCCGTCGGGCAGGAGGTGGAATATCGTCACGATATGGCGCTCGATATCGTAAAAACCAATCTCACGCCCTGGCTGGCCGCCCTGCCAGTGATGCTGATCCTGCTGTTCCTGCTGGTCACCTATGAGCTGCGGCCGCTGACGCCTATCGCGCGCCAGCTCGGACAGCGCCGTCCCGACGACGACTCGCCCATCAGNGCGCAGAGAGTTCCGCCAGAGGTGCGCCCGCTGGNAGATGCGCTGAACGGCCTGTTCGCCCGCATCAACGCCATGCTGACGCGGGAGCGTCGTTTCACCTCCGATGCCGCCCATGAACTGCGCAGCCCGTTAGCCGCGCTGAAGGTGCAGGCCGAAGTGGTCCAGTTGGCTCATGACGATGACGCGATGCGTCGACGCGCGCTCGGTCAGTTGGACGCGGGCATCGACCGGGCGGCCCGGTTGGTCGATCAGTTGCTGACCCTTTCTCGTCTCGACGTCGACGACAATCCTGCCTCTTCGGAAACGGTGCATTGGCAGCCGCTGCTTCAGCAGGCCGTCGCCGATCAGACCGAGGAAGCCCGGCGTCAGGGCATGATGCTGAAGCTCACTATGCCGGAAACGCCCGTAGAAACGGCGGGCAATGCGTTGTTGTTGACGCTGCTGGTGCGCAATTTGCTGGATAATGCCCTTCGTTATGGCAGTAACGGCACAGGCGGCGTCGTGCGCATCATGTTAACGAGGGAGGGTTTGGAAGTGGCCGACGAAGGGCCGGGCGTACATGAGGAGATTTTGCAGCGATTGGGCGAACGCTTCTTTCGTCCGCCCGGTCAGGAAGCTTCGGGAAGCGGACTGGGCCTGTCGATAGTGAACCGGATCGCCCACCTGCATGGTATGACGACACGGTTCGCTAATCTGCCGGGCGGCGGATTCTCCGCCCAGCTGACCTGGCCACTAACCCGAGGTCACTAGATTTCCACCTGGATACCAAGCTCAATCAGCCGGTTAGGCGGTATTTCGAACTGGTCTGCAGCTCTCAGCGCGTTGCGGCTCAGCATCATGAACAGCTTGCCGCGACCGCGCATATACCAAGGCCGTTTTCCCATAATCAGCGATTCGTTAGACATGAAGAAAGTGGTTTCCAGCATCTGACAGGTCAGGCCGTCCTGCCAGCAGCGGTGGAAGACCTCTTCCACATTAGGCGTTTCCCGCCACCCATAGCTGGCGATAACGCGCCAGAAGGACGGAGAAAGCTGTTCGACCGTTACCCGGCGAGCGTTATGCACGTACGGCGCATCTTCGGTCCTCATCGTCAGCAGAACCACGCGTTCATGCAACACCTTGTTATGTTTCAAGTTATGCAGCAACGCAAAGGGGATGACGTGCGTGGCGCGGGAAAAATAAACCGCCGTGCCCGGCACCCGTACCGGCGGGTTTTTNTCCAGTGAAGCAATCATCGCCTCCAGCGAGTTGCCGTGTTCATTTAACCGCCTCATCAACCGGAAACGCTCACTCTTCCAGGTGGTCATGATGATGAACATCACCATGCCCAGCGCCAGAGGCAACCAGCCGCCAGAGAAAATTTTCACGGCGTTGGCCAGGAACATCGGCACATCGATCATCAGCAGTAACGCCAACATCAGATAGACCACATAGCGATACCAGTGCCAGTTTTTGACCGCGACGATACACACCAGAATACTGGTCAGCACCATCGTGCCAGTCACCGCAATCCCATACGCCGCAGCCAATCGGCTCGAGTGTTCGAAGCTGACGATCACTAACACGACCGCCACATACAGCAGCCAGTTGATCACCGGAATATAGATTTGCCCGGACTCCATATCGGAGGTGTGCACAATCTTCATCGGCGGCAAATAACCGAGACGAACCGCCTGACGGGTAAGGGAGAAAACGCCAGAGATGACCGCCTGCGAGGCGATGATGGTCGCTAAGGCGGCCAGTACCAACAGCGGGATCAGCGCCCAGTCAGGGGCCAGCAGGAAGAAGGGGTTTTTAATGGCTTCGGGATCTTTCAGCAGCAGCGCGCCCTGACCGAAATAGTTAAGTATCAATGATGGCAGCACCACCAGGAACCAGGCGATACGAATAGGGAGTTTGCCGAAGTGGCCCATATCGGCATATAAGGCTTCCACCCCGGTGATGGCCAGCACCACGGCGCCCAGCGCGAAGAACGACACCATCTTATATTTGACGAAGAAATTCACGGCCCACATCGGGTTTAGCGCCTGCAAGACCTGCGGATTATCGATCACGCTGCGCGCGCCGAGAATGCCGAGCGTCAGGAACCATACCAGCATCACCGGCGCAAACAGACTCCCCACGCGTCCAGTACCGTGTTTTTGGATCATGAACAGCAGCGTCAGAACGGCGATGGAAACGGGGACAATATAAGATTCTAATGAGGGCGCGACGATATCCAACCCCTCTATCGCCGACATCACTGAGATAGCCGGTGTTATGACGACTTCGCCGTAGAAAAAGCTGCCGCCGATCAACCCCATAATAACGACTATCGCCGTGACCCGGTCCGTGGTGTTGCGCCCGGCCAGAGACATCAACGTCAATATGCCCCCTTCCCCGGCGTTGTCCGCCCGCATGACGTAACTCAGGTATTTCATTGAAACGACGAGTATCAACAACCAGAAAATCAGCGACAGAAACCCGTAGACAGAATCTGATCCCACCCCGAAACCGAACTGCCCGGACAAACATTCCCTGAGCGTATAGAGAGGACTAGTACCGATATCGCCGTATACTACCCCTATAGCTGCCAGCGTAATTGCTGGCAATGGACGTTTATGTTCTGAATTCATAAAGCCTATCTTCTATAGTCCATTAACACATAGAACCACCCGTTCGTTGAGCGGCCCCAAAAACGCTCAGTATGCACAAATCACGCTAAAAGCCCATTTTTAAAACCCGCCTTACCGTTTCGTTTACGGGACAATTATTGATTAACGCGGCTAACAATGCCCATAATCAGCTAATAATTCTCCTGCCAGACTGGTAATCTCAAACCGTGATTGACGGCAATGATGGATAAATAATGATACAACCCACCGCGCTGGCTGACCGAATCGCCCGCCTGAGCCAAGCCCTCGAACACGGTCTGTATGAAAGACAACATGCCATACGCTTATGCCTGCTGGCCGCGCTCAGCGGAGAAAGCGTCTTTTTACTTGGTCCGCCGGGGATTGCGAAAAGCCTTATCGCCCGCCGTCTGAAATATGCGTTCAGGGACTCCCGGGCTTTCGAATATCTGATGACGCGTTTTTCCACGCCGGAAGAAGTCTTCGGACCGTTGTCTATCCAGGCGCTGAAAGACGAAGGACGCTACGAGCGTCTGACCTCAGGCTNCCTGCCGGAAGCGGAAATCGTTTTTCTGGATGAGATATGGAAGGCGGGTCCGGCAATACTGAATACCCTGCTGACCGCCATCAACGAACGACGTTTTCGCAATGGCGACAGCGAAGAGCCTATTCCCATGCGCCTGCTGGTCACCGCCTCTAACGAACTGCCAGAAGCCGACAGCAGTCTGGAAGCGCTATACGACCGTATGTTGATCCGCCTGTGGCTCGGCCGCGTGCAGGATAAACAGAACTTCCGGGCCATGCTGACCACCAGCAACGGGGAACGCGAGAATCCGGTCAGCGACGCCTTGAGCATCAGCGGCGAAGAGTATGTGAAGTGGCAATCACTTATTAATCAGATAACGTTGCCGGATGCGTGCTTCNATTTAATTTTCCAACTACGCCAGCTGCTGGACTCGCAGGAAAACGCGCCCTACGTCTCCGATCGCCGGTGGAAAAAAGCTATTCGTCTGCTTCAGGCCAGCGCCTTCTTCAGCGGGCGGGACAACATCACGCCGGTGGATATCATCCTGCTCAAAGATTGCCTGTGGCACGACAATACCTCGTACGATCTGGTGAAACAGCTGATGATTCAACTGATGACCGAGCATGCCTACCAGCAGCAGACGCTGCTTTACCGACTCCAGCAGCTCAATCTCGAACGGCAGCAGTATGAACAGCAACAGAGNGAGCTTCAGGCCTTTCGGGTGGAAAAACAGGGGAATTTCTTCGCTCGCAAGCCGCATTACACGCTGCCTGAAACCCTCGCCGACGAGACACTGACGCTGGTGCTGCGAACCCCGCTGGTGCTGAATGACCGAACGGTCACCCATCTGGTCTTCGAGACCAAGGCTTTGTCGCACTGGCTGAATGCCGGAGGAGAGATTCGCGCCAAACTCAATGGGCTTGGATTCGGGCAGCGTATTGATATGAAAGTGGACGACGCCCAGCATCTGGTGGTCCATGACATCAGCCTCCAGAGCACCACGCTTTCATTGCCGGACAAAAACAACATCAAGCTGCCCGAGTCTTTGGTACAGCAGTACGACACGCTAAAACTTCAGCTCAAGGAACAGCAGCGCCGCTTCTCGCAGCATCAGCCTTGTCTGTTCGTCCCTAAAGAGTGGTTCGCAAGGATTGAAGAAAGCCTGCGGCTGGTCGATGAACAGATAGAACAGTCTCGACAGGAGTAATCCCCAATGCTGACGCTGGAATCGCTGGAACTCCTGCTTTCAATCGATGAAAACCATCTCCTGGACGATATGCTCGTCACGCTGCTGTCGACGCCGCAACTGGCGATGTTCTTCGAAAAGCACCCGCGACTAAAATCCGCCGTCATGAACGATCTCCCCAGGTGGAAAACGCTGTTGCAGCAGCGGCTCCATACCACCGCGGCCCCGGAAGAACTCGAAAAGGAAGTGGAAGGCTACCAACGGGCGCTGGCCACCAGNCGCCATACTTTGCCATCCCGCCTGCCGGAGCTGATGACCCTGCTGAAAGAAGTCAATTCGCCGTTTCTGGCTCAGGCGGACAAACTACGCCACTCGCCGGATGCCGCCGACCATGAGATGAGCGCGGGATTACACNCGTTATTTATCCAGCGCTGGCGCGCCAGCCTGACACAGCAGACGCTGGAACTGCATCATCGAATCGTCGATCAGGAGCGGGATACGCTTTT
This sequence comes from Lonsdalea quercina subsp. quercina, assembly GCF_000688655.1. GTDB lineage: Bacteria > Pseudomonadota > Gammaproteobacteria > Enterobacterales > Enterobacteriaceae > Lonsdalea > Lonsdalea quercina. The sequence goes on from NZ_JIBO01000015.1 coordinate 13,381, forward strand.
GGAGGAGTTACAGCAGCGTCTCACCGTCACCGAATCACTGATTCCGGTGCTGGCGGAAAACGACACCGCCGCCGGCCGTCTATGGGATCTCAGCGTTGGAAAGCGCCTGACCCCGGCTCTGCAACCGCTGCTCGCCACCAGCGCCTTCTTGCAGCAACAGCCCGAGCTTCAGCAATTGGCGGAACGCCTGGGCCGCAGCAATGCAACCAAAACGGTACTCAGCCAGACGACGCCGCTCGAACCGTTCAAGGTGAGGATTCGCGAGCCGTCCTTGACGCCGGAACAGGTCAGCGGCATCCACCAGAGTGACGATATTCTGCGGCTGATCCCGACTGAACTGTCGACGCTTGGCGTCGACGAACTGGAGTACGAGTTTTATCGCCGCCTGGCGGAACACCGACTGCTCACTTACCGGTTGCAGGGCGAAGGCTGGCGCGAAAAGATTCAGGAGCGTCCAGTCGTTCATCAAAATCAGGAGCAGCAGCCGCGCGGCCCCTTCATCGTCTGCGTGGATACCTCCGGCTCGATGGGCGGTTTCAATGAACGCTGCGCCAAAGCCTTCTGTCTGGCGTTGATGCGTATCGCGCTGGAAGATAACCGCCGCTGCTACATCATTCTGTTCTCGACGGGCGTCGTGAGCTACGAGCTGACGTCCGCCAACGGTCTGGATGAAGCGATTCGTTTTCTTAATCAGTCGTTCCGCGGCGGTACGGACATGGCGGACTGCATCGCCGCCCTGCTAGATATCATGGCCAGTCGGCAATGGCAGGATGCGGATGCCGTCATGATCTCGGACTTTATCGCCCAGCGTCTTCCCGAGCCGTTGATCACGGAAGTCCGTCGGCGCCAGCGTCAGTATCATCATCGTTTTCATGCGGTGGCGATGTCCGATCACGGGAAACCGGGCATCTTAACTATTTTCGACCATATCTGGCGCTTCAATACCGGTCTGAAAAGCCGTTTGCAACGTCGCCTGCATCATACGAAAAACTGAACACCCGCTCGGTTTTTTCCGACTCCTCCGTGATAGACGTTGCTTCAATCCAGCATTCGCAGTAAAACGCAGAAACAGACAACAATAGAGACGAGATATGGCCGACACCTATTCAATGGACGAACTCGACCGCAGTATCCTCAGCGCGCTAATGGAAAATGCGCGTACGCCCTATGCGGAGCTTGCCAAGCAGTTCGCTGTCAGCCCCGGCACCATCCACGTTCGGGTAGAAAAAATGAAGCAGGCGGGCATCATTGTCGGCACGCGTCTGGACGTAAATCCCAAGCAGCTGGGTTACGACGTATGCTGTTTTATCGGCATTATCTTGAAGAGCGCCAAAGATTACCCCGCCGCGCTCGAAAAGCTGAATAACCTGGAAGAAGTGGTGGAAGCCTATTACACCACTGGGCACTACAGCGTGTTCATCAAGGTGATGTGCCGCTCTATCGACGCATTGCAGGATGTACTTATCAACAAGATCCAAACCATTGATGAAATTCAGTCCACGGAGACCTTGATCTCCCTGCAAAACCCCATCATGCGGACCATCACGCCCTAACCCTTTTTTACTATCCCCCTATTATCCACAGGTAGATCCCACCAAAATCACAGCGTACAATGTCCCGTCTTTTCATCCGACGGGATCGTGTATGACCCATATCNCTCTTATTAGCGGTAGCACGCTTGGCAGCGCGGAGTACGTCGCAGAGCATTTGGAAACCCTGCTGCAACAGGCTGACTTTTCCACCACGCTGTTGCATGGCCCAGAACTCAGTGAAGTGCCTACGGAAGGGTTATGGCTGGTGATCACCTCTACGCACGGCGCTGGCGACCTGCCTGACAACCTGAAAACGTTGTTTGAAGAAATAGAAGNGAATAAACCCGACCTCTCGGAGATCGGGTTTGGCGCTATCGGGATCGGCAGTAAAGAGTACGACACATACTGCGGCGCGATCCTGACCGCTGACCGCGTTTTGCAGGATCGNGGCGCGAAAAGGATCGGTGAAATCCTCAAGATCGACATCACCGAACACGAAATACCGGAAGATCCGGCGGAAGAATGGCTGGGATCGTGGATTAATTTACTCAGATAATGCCTTTTTTTACACCTTTACCTGTGGATAAAACACGTTATATCACGGGTAAAACCGGTAGTTATCCCAGTAACAACTACTGTTTGTTTTCTGACCTGTGCATAAAGTCCCATTCAGATCCCAGCTTATACGGAGTGGGATCACCGATCTTTCACAGCTAATGATCCCGCTTAATCGCATGATCATTCTCGCTTATTTAGGGTTATCCACAGATATGGTCGATCCTAATAAGAGATCTAATAAAGAGATCTTTAAATAAAAAGATCTTTCTTTAATTACCTGACGATCAACCGCGCTTGGTCGTTCGAACAAACTTGAGTAGAATCCCCCACCCCAGGGCCGTAACGATCGTTCGCAACCACGCGAGGTGCAGTACCATGTTTTATCCAGATCCTTTTGACGTCATTGTGATCGGCGGAGGNCACGCCGGCACAGAAGCCGCGATGGCTTCTGCTCGAATGGGACGTCAAACCCTTTTACTGACGCATAACATTGATACGTTAGGACAAATGTCATGCAATCCAGCCATCGGCGGGATCGGAAAAGGTCATCTGGTCAAANAGATCGACGCCATGGGCGGCCTGATGGCCAGCGCTATCGACCAGGCGGGTATTCAGTTTAGGATACTAAACATCAGCAAAGGGCCTGCGGTGCGAGCGACTCGTGCTCAGGCAGACCGCGTCCTGTATCGGCAAGCGGTAAGAACGGCGTTGGAGAATCAGGAAAACCTGACGATCTTCCAGCAGGCCGTTGACGATCTCATCGTGGAGAACGATCGCGTGGTGGGTGTCGTGACCCAGATGGGGCTGAAATTCCGCGCCAAATCCGTCGTCCTGACCGTCGGAACTTTCCTTGACGGTAAAATTCATATCGGAATGGATAACTATAGCGGTGGCCGAGCGGGCGATCCGCCATCCATACCGCTCGCCAAACGTCTGCGGGAGTTGCCGCTTCGTGTCGGTCGGCTGAAAACCGGGACGCCGCCGCGTATCGACGCACGCACTATCGACTTCAGCGTTTTGGGTCAACAGCATGGCGATACGCCGATGCCGGTCTTCTCCTTCATGGGAAAGGCCAGTCAGCATCCGGCGCAGATGCCGTGCTACATCACGCACACCAACGAACGTACGCATGAAGTGATCCGCAACAATCTGGATCGCAGCCCAATGTACGCTGGCGTTATCGAAGGCATTGGTCCTCGCTACTGTCCGTCGATCGAAGACAAAGTCATGCGCTTTGCTGACCGCAATGCTCACCAGATTTTCCTGGAGCCGGAAGGGCTGACCAGTAACGAGATTTACCCGAACGGCATTTCCACCAGCCTTCCTTTCGACGTGCAATGGCAGATTGTTCGCTCGATGGCCGGGTTGGAAAACGCACGCATCATTCGTCCGGGCTATGCGATCGAATATGACTTTTTCGATCCGCGCGATCTCAAACCGACGCTGGAAAACAAATTTATCCACGGCTTNTTCTTCGCCGGTCAAATCAATGGCACCACCGGTTACGAAGAAGCCGCCGCTCAGGGTATGTTGGCGGGGCTAAACGCCGCACGACTGGCCTTCGAGCAGGAAGGGTGGACGCCTCGTCGCGATCAGGCCTATATCGGCGTGCTGGTGGACGATCTCTGCACGCTGGGCACGAAAGAGCCATACCGCATGTTCACTTCACGAGCGGAGTATCGTCTGATGCTGCGTGAAGACAACGCAGACCTGCGTTTGACCGAGCAAGGTCGACAGCTGGGCATGGTGGACGATATGCGCTGGGCGCACTTCAACGAGAAGCTGGAGAGCATCGAAAAAGAGCGTCAGCGTCTGCGCGATGTTTTCGTCCACCCACATTCTGAGCAGGTCGCCCAGATCAACACGCTGCTGAAGGCGCCGCTGTCGCGTGAAGCCAACGGCGAAGATCTGTTGCGTCGCCCTGAAATCGACTACGCGCTGCTGACCCAGCTGCCGATGTTCGCTCCGGCGCTGGCCGATGCCAAAGCGGCTGAACAGGTCGAGATTCAGGTCAAATACGAAGGTTATATCGCCCGTCAGCTGGAAGAGATCGAAAAACAGCTGCGTAATGAAAATACGGTGCTGCCGGCTGAGCTGGACTATCGTCAGGTCAGCGGCCTCTCGAACGAAGTGGTCGCCAAGCTCAACGATCACAAGCCTGGCTCCATCGGCCAGGCGTCTCGTATCTCTGGCGTCACGCCTGCCGCCATCTCCATTTTGCTGGTGTGGCTGAAGAAACAAGGGATGCTGCGTCGCAGCGCCTAAAAGAGCGCGGCCGACCGCATGACGTCGGCCGCGCTTCATCATGTCTATCAAGCTAACAGAACGAAAAACCAGGATTTTTGCGTGCTTACGAAATTAAACCACCTGTTGGACAGCGCTGGCATAACGTTGNCCGATCGCCAGAAAACGCAGCTGATCCAGTATGTCGAACTGCTGAATAAGTGGAACAAGGCCTACAATTTGACTTCGGTGCGCGACACCGACCAAATGCTGGTGCGCCACATCATGGATAGCTTGGTGGTAGAACCCCATCTGGAAGGGCAACGGTTCATAGATGTCGGCACTGGCCCCGGCCTGCCTGGCATTCCGTTGGCCATCGTCCGTCCTGATTCCCATTTCGTTCTGTTAGACAGTTTGGGTAAGCGCGTACGCTTTCTGCGTCAGGTGCAGCATGAGCTACAGTTGGAAAACATCGAACCGGTACAGAGCCGCGTAGAGGACTTCCCCGCGGAGCCTGCTTTTGACGGCGTCATTAGCCGCGCCTTCGCTTCGCTGCAGGATATGGTGAAATGGTGTCACCATCTTCCCGCGCGTCCTCAGGGGCGTTTTTACGCCCTTAAAGGCGTGCTTCCCGATGATGAGCTGCATGCGCTGCCGGAGGGCGTTTCTGCCGAGTCGATCGTCAAATTGAGCGTCCCCGAGCAAGAAGGGGAGCGTCATCTGGTGATATTGCGTTAGCTTTAATGTTGTTTTTTATCAAATAAGCACGAAGTAATTGCACTTTTCACACGATAGTCAGGGCCGTGCGCGTGATAAATTAGCGGCCTCAGTAATTTTTAATGTGATGTTACACAGCGGTGTCTTTGATGCATTTTGACGGGAAAGTGGCTGTGTTTTTTTTAAACAGTCGAGCAATTTCGGTGCCGTTTTAAGTGACGGATATGTGTTAATGATGTGAGATAAAATTATCCGGAATGTCAATAACCGGTTTTCGCTGTGGTTTTGTTATGTTTGCTGAGTGTTGGTTTTTAACTATTTGAAATTAAATAAATAAAAATAGCTATTTTTGCTAAAGACAAAAAAAAAGCCGATCGTATATAAAACCCTGTAGCGCGTTTTATGTGAGTAATATCACACAATGTAGCCGATTTAGTGCTGGTTTTATTAAAGCGGTGTTAACAGCATAGTTAGTAAAAATAAGGCTTCTGAAATAAATTTAAATAATCGTTCACCTTTTGGCTACTTATTGATTGAATTCGCTTGGCTGAAACGTATAATTTGCTCGTTTTTTGCTGCTTGACTCGATGCTCTAAAGGCAGTTTTATACGACTTTGTTCAGCATACCTCTGAAAAAAGGTACGGGGAGAGCAAGCGTCATGTCTGTACCCCTTTACAATGGGAAAGTCGCGTTGCATTCGTTGCTGATACAATGCGTGGCGATGATAACGTTGAGCGCTATTTTCGCCACGGTCAGCCAGAAAGCGGCGGTTTCCGCATTAGGCGGGGGATTGGCAGCCTGGTTGCCGAATATGGTGTTTATGCTGTTTGCCTTACGGCAGAACGTGCAGACACCGTCAGCAGGACGCATTGCCTGGTCATTTGCTGTGGGCGAGGCGCTGAAAATGCTCTTCACCATGGCATTGTTGGTGGTGGCGTTAGGCGGGTTACATGCGGCGTTCCTTCCGCTTGGCCTGACATACTTGTCGGTGTTGGTTATCCAAATCGTGGCACCCGCTGTCATTAACCGTTACCGTAGTTAACAACAAAAAGGGTAAGGGACATCATGTCTGCTTCAGGAGAAATCTCTACTCCGCAAGAGTATATCGGCCATCATCTGACGCATTTACAGGTGGGTTCGGGCTTCTGGGCGATCAACATCGATTCGATGTTTTTCTCAGTCGCTCTCGGTATACTCTTTCTGGTCATCTTTCGTTCAGTCGCTAAAAACGCAACCAGTGGCGTGCCTGGCAAGCTGCAGACAGCAGTTGAGCTGGTCGTCGGTTTCGTGGATAGCAGCGTGCGTGATATGTATCACGGCAAGAGCAAATTGATTGCTCCTTTGGCGCTGACCATTTTCGTCTGGGTTTTCCTGATGAACTTTATGGACCTGCTGCCGATCGATTTGCTGCCGCAAATTTGGGCGAAGATTTATAGCGTCGCCGGGCACGATCCGGCCCATGCTTATTTGCGCGTGGTACCTTCTGCCGACGTGAACATTACGCTTTCGATGGCGTTAGGCGTTTTCATTCTGATTCTGTTCTACAGCATCAAAATGAAAGGCATAGGCGGCTTTGTCAAAGAGCTGACTCTACAGCCGTTTAATCATCCTGTCTTTATCCCTATCAACCTGATTCTTGAAGGTGTCAGCCTGCTGTCCAAACCCGTTTCACTGGGATTGCGACTGTTTGGCAACATGTATGCGGGTGAGTTGATTTTCATCCTGATTGCCGGCTTGTTGCCGTGGTGGTCTCAATGGTTGTTGAATGTCCCTTGGGCCATTTTCCACATCCTGATCATTACGCTTCAGGCTTTTATTTTCATGGTTCTGACGGTTGTTTATCTCTCGATGGCATCTGAAGAGCATTGATTTTCTTTCAACACAATAACGTTTTAACTGAAACAAACTGGAGACTGTCATGGAAAACCTGAGTGTGGATCTGCTGTACATGGCTGCCGCGTTGATGATGGGTTTGGCGGCTATCGGTGCTGCGATCGGTATCGGCATTCTGGGTGGTAAATTTTTGGAAGGCGCTGCACGTCAGCCCGATCTGATTCCTCTGCTGCGTACACAGTTCTTTATCGTAATGGGTCTGGTGGATGCAATCCCGATGATCGCTGTTGGTTTGGGTCTGTATGTGATGTTTGCGGTCGCCTAAGCAAGCTTGTGCTTGCCCGGTGATGGAACATCAACCATTTAACTTACGAAGAGGCATTGTGCTGTGAATATTAACGCTACAATCCTCGGCCAGGCCATTGCGTTTGTCCTGTTTGTCCTGTTCTGCATGAAGTTCATATGGCCGCCGATTATGGCTGCCATCGAGAAGCGTCAAAAAGAAATTGCTGACGGTCTGTCTTCTGCAGAACGCGCCAAGAACGATCTGAACCTAGCGCAGGCCAATGCGACCGATCAACTGAAGAAAGCTAAAGCGGATGCTCAGGNCATTATTGAGCAGGCGAATAAGCAGCGCGCTCAGATTCTGGAAGAAGCGAAAGTGGAAGCAGAAACGGAACGCAACAAAATTGTGGCGCAGGCCCAGGCTGAGATTGACGCTGANCGCAAGCGCGCTCGCGAAGAACTGCGTAAGCAGGTCGCTTCGCTGGCCATTGCGGGTGCCGAGAGAATCATTGAACGTTCCGTGGATGAAGCTGCCAACAGCGACATCGTCGATAAACTGGTCGCTGAACTGTAAGGAGGAAGGGGCTGATGTCTGAATTTGTCACGGTAGCTCGCCCCTACGCCAAAGCAGCTTTTGACTTTGCCGCAGAACATCAGGCGGTTGAACACTGGCAGTACATGCTGGCATTTGCTGCGGAAGTAAGCCGAGATGAACAGATCGCCGAACTGCTTTCCGGCGCTGTCGCGCCGCATACGCTGGCGAATACCTTCATTGAGGTCTGCGGTGATCAACTAGATGATGCGGGCCAGAACCTGATTAGGGTTATGGCCGAAAACGGGCGTTTACCGGTGCTTACTGAAGTACTGGAACAGTTTGTTCAACTTCGCGCGGCACAGGAATCGACAGTTGATGTCGATGTGATTTCTGCCGCGACGCTGAGCGAGCAGCAGCTATCCAAGATAGCGGTTGCAATGGAACAACGTCTGTCACGTAAAGTGAAGCTGAATTGCAAAATTGATAAGTCTGTTATGGCCGGCGTGATCATTCGCGCAGGCGATATGGTGATAGACGGCAGTATTCGTGGTCGTCTGGATCGTCTGGCAGACGTCTTGCAGTCTTAAGGGGACTGGAGCATGCAACTGAATTCCACCGAAATCAGTGAACTGATCAAGCAGCGGATTGCTCAGTTCAATGTTGTGAGCGAAGCTCATAACGAAGGTACTATCGTTTCCGTCAGTGACGGGATCATCCGCGTACACGGTCTGGCCGATGTGATGCAGGGGGAAATGATTTCCCTGCCCGGCAACCGTTATGCCATCGCCCTGAACCTGGAGCGCGACTCCGTAGGGGCTGTGGTTATGGGTCCTTATGCGGACCTGGCCGAAGGCATGAAAGTGAAATGTACCGGCCGTATTCTGGAAGTTCCGGTCGGCCGCGGCCTGCTGGGCCGAGTGGTTAACACTCTGGGTGCGCCTATCGACGGCAAAGGTCCGGTAGAGCACGACGGTTTCGCCGCAGTTGAGGCGATTGCGCCGGGCGTTATCGAACGTCAGTCTGTCGACCAGCCGGTTCAGACCGGTTACAAATCCGTCGATGCGATGATTCCGATCGGCCGGGGTCAGCGTGAGCTGATCATCGGCGACCGTCAGACGGGTAAAACCGCACTGGCCGTTGATGCCATCATCAACCAGCGTGATTCCGGCATCAAATGTATCTACGTCGCTATCGGTCAGAAAGCATCCACTATTTCCAACGTGGTGCGCAAACTGGAAGAGCACGGCGCGCTGGATAACACCATCGTGGTTGTGGCTACGGCTTCCGAATCTGCCGCTCTGCAGTACCTGGCGCCTTATGCCGGTTGCGCTATGGGAGAATATTTCCGTGACCGTGGTGAAGATGCGCTGATCATTTACGATGACCTGTCCAAACAGGCTGTCGCTTATCGTCAGATTTCTCTGCTGCTGCGCCGTCCGCCGGGCCGTGAAGCATTCCCGGGCGATGTGTTTTATCTGCACTCCCGCCTGCTGGAACGTGCTGCGCGCGTCAACGCCGAGTACGTAGAAAAATTCACCAACGGTGAAGTGAAGGACAAAACGGGTTCTCTGACGGCGCTGCCTATCATTGAAACCCAGGCTGGAGACGTTTCCGCGTTCGTACCGACCAACGTCATTTCCATTACCGATGGTCAGATCTTCCTGGAATCCACCCTGTTCAACGCCGGTATTCGTCCTGCGGTTAACCCGGGGATTTCCGTATCCCGTGTAGGTGGTGCGGCTCAGAGCAAGATCATGAAGAAACTGTCCGGTGGTATTCGTACCGCACTGGCACAGTATCGCGAACTGGCGGCGTTTTCTCAGTTTGCTTCCGATCTGGATGATGCAACGCGTAAGCAGCTGAACCACGGTCAGAAAGTCACTGAACTGCTGAAACAGAAACAGTATGCGCCGATGTCTATCGCGCAGCAGTCTCTGGTACTGTTCTCGGCAGAACGCGGTTACCTGGAAGACGTTGAGCTGTCTAAAGTGGGAAGTTTCGAAGCAGCGCTGCTGGCCTATGCCAGCCGTGAGCACGGCGAACTTCTGCAGCAGATCGACCAGACGGGTGCTTATAACGATGAAATCGAGGGGCAATTCAAAACTATCCTCGATACCTTTAAAGCAACCCAGTCCTGGTAATCGCCCGCGGTCTGCCNCACAGCAGACCGCTAGGCTATTGAGGAGAAGCTAAGATGGCCGGCGCAAAAGAGATACGTAGTAAGATCGGAAGCGTCCAGAATACGCAGAAGATCACTAAAGCGATGGAGATGGTCGCCGCTTCCAAAATGCGTAAATCGCAGGATCGTATGGTGGCCAGCCGTCCTTATGCTGAAACTATTCGCAAAGTGATTGGTCACCTTGCGTTAGGTAATTTGGAATATAGACATCCGTACCTGGAAGAGCGCGAAGTGAAGCGCGTCGGGTATTTTGTAGTGTCTACGGACCGTGGCCTGTGTGGTGGCTTGAATATTAACCTGTTCAAAAAGCTTCTGGCCGAGATGAAAGAGTGGGGCGACAAGGGCGTCGAAAGCGATCTGGCGCTGGTAGGGGCAAAAGGCGTCTCTTTCTTCAATTCCGTTGGCGGAAACATTGTCGCTCAGGTGACTGGAATGGGCGATACCCCCAGCCTATCTGAATTGATCGGATCGGTAAAAGTCATGCTGCAGGCCTATGACGAAGGTCGTCTGGACAGGCTGTATGTGGTGAGCAACAAGTTCATCAATACCATGTCTCAGGAGCCTCAGGTTGTTCAGCTTCTGCCTCTGCCCCCGGCGGAAGACAGCGCGCTGAAGAAGAAATCCTGGGATTACCTGTATGAGCCGGACCCTAAAGCACTGCTGGATACCCTGCTGCGCCGTTATGTGGAGTCTCAGGTTTATCAGGGCGTCGTAGAGAACCTGGCCAGCGAGCAGGCCGCGCGAATGGTTGCGATGAAGGCCGCCACCGATAACGGCGGCAATCTGATTAAAGAGCTGCAGTTGGTATACAACAAAGCTCGTCAGGCCAGCATCACTCAGGAACTCACCGAGATCGTCGGGGGAGCCTCCGCGGTTTAAGCAGGTTTACGAATTACGTATTGTCGAATTACGTAGAGGATTCAAGATGGCTACTGGAAAGATTATCCAGGTAATCGGCGCCGTGGTGGACGTCGAGTTCCCTCAGGATGCCGTACCGAAGGTGTACGATGCGCTTGAGGTTGAAAACGGTGCTGAAAAACTGGTGCTGGAAGTACAGCAGCAGTTAGGCGGCGGCGTTGTTCGTTGTATTGCAATGGGTTCTTCAGACGGTCTGCGTCGCGGCCTGGACGTTGCTAACCTCGGTCACCCTATCGAAGTGCCGGTAGGTAAAGCGACGCTGGGTCGTATCATGAACGTACTGGGCGAGCCAGTCGACATGAAGGGCGACATCGGCGAAGAAGAGCGTTGGGCTATCCACCGTGAAGCGCCGGTTTACGAAGATCTGTCCAACTCACAGGAACTGCTGGAAACGGGTATCAAGGTTATCGACCTGATGTGCCCATTCGCCAAAGGCGGTAAAGTCGGCCTGCTCGGCGGCGCGGGTGTGGGTAAGACCGTCAACATGATGGAACTGATCCGTAACATCGCTATCGAGCACTCCGGTTACTCCGTCTTTGCGGGCGTAGGGGAACGTACCCGTGAAGGTAATGACTTCTACCACGAAATGAGCGAATCCAACGTTTTGGATAAAGTATCGCTCGTGTATGGTCAGATGAACGAGCCGCCGGGTAACCGTCTGCGCGTAGCACTGACCGGCCTGACCATGGCGGAAAAATTCCGTGATGAAGGCCGCGACGTTCTGCTGTTCGTCGATAATATCTACCGTTATACGCTGGCCGGTACCGAAGTGTCCGCTCTGCTGGGACGTATGCCTTCCGCGGTGGGCTACCAGCCGACGCTGGCGGAAGAAATGGGTGTGTTGCAGGAACGTATCACTTCCACGAAAACCGGTTCCATCACATCCGTACAGGCCGTTTACGTCCCTGCGGATGACTTGACCGACCCGTCGCCAGCCACCACCTTTGCTCACTTGGATGCAACCGTGGTACTGAGCCGTCAGATCGCGTCTCTGGGGATCTACCCGGCCGTTGACCCGCTGGATTCCACCAGTCGTCAGTTGGATCCGCTGGTTGTGGGTCAGGAACACTATGATGTCGCTCGTGGCGTGCAGTCCATTCTGCAGCGTTACCAGGAACTGAAAGACATCATCGCGATTCTGGGTATGGACGAACTGTCTGAAGAAGACAAACTGGTTGTATCCCGAGCTCGTAAGATTCAGCGCTTCCTGTCTCAGCCATTCTTCGTGGCAGAAGTGTTTACGGGTTCTCCGGGTAAATTCGTTTCTCTGAAAGAGACCATCCGTGGCTTCAAAGGCATCATGGACGGCGAATACGACCACCTGCCGGAGCAGGCGTTCTACATGGTGGGTTCCATTGACGAAGCCGTGGAAAAAGCCAAGAAACTGTAACGCCTTGATAGGAGGGTGACATGGCTGCTATGACTTACCATCTGGATGTCGTGAGTGCGGAACAGGCAATGTTCGCCGGTCTGGTACAGAAAATTCAGGTGACCGGTAGCGAAGGCGAGCTGGGGATTTACCCTGGTCACGCCCCCCTGCTGACGGCCATTAAGCCTGGTATGGTGCGTATTGTTAAGCAACACGGTGATGAAGAGTTCATCTACCTGTCTGGTGGTACCCTTGAGGTACAGCCGAACGCGGTCACCGTTTTGGCTGATACCGCCATCCGTGGGCAGGATCTTGATGAAGCGCGGGCTTTGGAAGCGAAGCGCAAGGCTGAAGAACATATCCGCAGTTCACACGGTGACGTGGATTACGCTCAGGCCTCTGCTGAACTGAGCAAAGCCATTGCCAAACTGCGCGTTATCGAGCTGACCAGAAAATCGATGTAACAGAAACAATCTCCAAAAAGCCGGCCGGTGTTTACCTGCTGGCTTTTTTTATACCCGTGGCCCGGGCGATGTTTAAGGTGGTTAAGACTCAAAACCGTCGCTAAATGGACGCCTTTGAGGTTGAATCCGCCAATTCGTCGGCGTTATCACGCAAAAAGCGGCCAAGCGGGATTTTTCGCTGAAAAATATGTAGTAATCCGGTGTAATAATAGGGTTAACTTTCATTCGTCCCACTTGGTGGGCACCAATCAGTTTCAGTCAGGATGCCTATGTCGAACAGTGCTATCAGCGTCGTCATTCTTGCCGCCGGCAAGGGAACGCGCATGTATTCCGATCTTCCCAAAGTTCTCCNCCCGCTGGCTGGCAAGCCGATGGTTCAACACGTGATTGATACCGCCATGAAGGTGGGCGCCGAGCGTATTCATTTGGTTTATGGTCACGGCGGCGATCGCCTGAAAAAGATGTTGTCCGGCGAAGCGCTGAACTGGGTGTTGCAGGCCGAACAGCTGGGGACGGGGCATGCGATGCAGCAGGCGGCGCCAGCATTTACCGATGACGAAGATGTCTTGATGTTGTACGGCGATGTGCCGTTGATCGCCGAAGCGACGTTAAAGCATCTCGTGCAGGCGAAACCCGAGGGCGGCATCGGCCTGCTGACCGTACAAGTCGACGATCCTACCGGATACGGCCGCATTGTACGGCAGGACCAGGCGGTGGTCGGTATCGTGGAACATAAAGACGCCAGCGAAGCGCAGCGTGAAATCTGCGAAATCAATACCGGAATTCTGGTGGCGGGCGGCCGCGATCTGAAGCGTTGGCTGAGCCAACTGAGCAACGACAATGCGCAAGGCGAATTTTATATCACCGATATCATCGCGATGGCTGCTCAAGAAGGCCGTCACGTCGCCGCAGTACACCCAGAACGCCCCAGCGAGGTGGAAGGCGTCAACAATCGCCTCCAACTGGCGCGTCTGGAGCGCATCTATCAGCAGGAACAGGCGGAAAAGCTGTTGATGGCAGGGGTCATGTTGCAGGATCCGGCGCGGTTCGATCTGCGCGGCGACGTGAAGTTTGGCCGTGACGTCACCATTGACAGCAATGTCATACTGGAAGGCCACGTCACTTTGGGGGATCGCGTGACGATTGGTGCGGGCTGCGTGATCAAAAACAGCGTCATTGGTGATGATTGTGAAGTCAGTCCATACTCGGTGTTGGAAGACGCCGTGCTGGAAGCGAAGTGCACTATCGGGCCTTTTGCGCGTCTGAGGCCTGGCGCCGAGCTGGCGGAAGGCGCTCACGTCGGNAATTTCGTTGAAATGAAAAAAGCGCGTTTGGGGAAAGGCTCTAAAGCCGGCCACCTGACCTATTTGGGCGATGCGGATATCGGCGCGAACGTGAATATTGGCGCGGGTACTATCACCTGTAATTATGACGGGGCCAACAAGCATCAAACCCTCATCGGCGATGATGTCTTTGTCGGTTCGGATACCCAGCTGGTGGCGCCGGTTCGCATTGCCAATGGAGCGACTCTTGGCGCTGGCACCACGGTGACTCGCGATGTGGGCGAAAATGAGCTGGTACTTAGCCGCGTCAAACAGACAAGCATCGCGGGTTGGCATAGGCCGGTGAAAAAGAAGTAAAACGTTGTGATGGCGGCGGTGGATATACGCGCCCTCGTCAAACAGCTCATCCCGTCCCAGCAGGGCGGGATGAGCATTGTCTTGATGAAAGACGGTTTTGTCCTGCATTTTCTTATTGATGCGCGAACTGGCAGGCCAAAACATAATAATTCCCCACTCTACAAGGCTCGGGGAGCCCGGAATACACCGGATTAATCAGGTCAAAGACTTCATCGGCGACACAGTATGTCGCCTCTATAGGAATACCATTGTATGTGTGGAATTGTAGGCGCAGTCGCGCAACGAGATATTGCTGAAATCCTGCTGGAAGGGTTACGCCGTCTGGAATACCGGGGCTATGATTCGGCCGGTCTGGCGGTTGTCGATAACGAAGGGCATATGACCCGTCTGCGTCGTTTAGGGAAAGTCCAGATGCTGGCCCAGGCGGCGGACGAACATCCGCTGCACGGCGGCACCGGGATCGCCCATACGCGTTGGGCGACGCACGGCGAACCGTCGGAAGCGAATGCGCATCCGCATGTGTCCGAAAACATCGTTGTCGTGCACAACGGCATCATTGAAAACTATGAGCCGCTGCGTGAAACGCTGACCGCGCGGGGTTTTGAATTCGTTTCCGAAACAGATACGGAAGTCGTCGCGCATTTAGTGCGTTGGGAACAGAAAGAAAACGGCGGATCGCTGATTGATATCGTCAAACGCGTCATTCCTCAGCTGCGTGGCGCTTATGGCATGGTGCTGATGGACAGCTCCGATCCCAACGTTCTGGTGGCCGCGCGTTCCGGCAGTCCCCTGGTCATTGGTCGCGGCGTAGGGGAAAACTTCATCGCTTCCGATCAGCTGGCGCTGCTGCCGGTAACCCGCCGCTTCATCTTCCTGGAAGAAGGCGATATTGCTGAAGTCACTCGCCGTACGGTACGTATTTTCGATCGTCAGGGTGCGGAAGNGACGCGCGAAGAGATCGAATCCAACGTGCAGTACGATGCCGGAGACAAAGGCGCCTACCGTCACTACATGCAGAAAGAGATTTACGAACAGCCTCTGGCGATCAAAAACACGCTGGAAGGCCGCTTCAGCCATGGCGAGATTGATTTGTCCGAGCTGGGCGCGCATGCAGACGAACTGCTGTCGAAAGTCGAGCATTTGCAGATTATCGCCTGTGGAACCTCCTACAACTCTGGAATGGTGTCCCGCTACTGGTTTGAGTCGCTGGCGGGTATTCCATGCGACGTCGAAATCGCTTCTGAATTTCGTTACCGCAAGCCGGCTGTGCGGCGTAACAGCATGATGATTACGCTGTCCCAGTCCGGGGAAACCGCCGATACGCTGGCCGCGCTGCGTTTGTCCAAGTCGCTCGGCTATCTAGGTTCGCTGGCGATCTGCAACGTGGCCAGTTCATCGCTGGTGCGCGAGTCCGATTTGGCGCTCATGACCAAAGCCGGCACGGAAATCGGCGTGGCGTCGACCAAGGCTTTCACTACTCAGCTGACGGTATTGCTGATGCTGGTGGCGCGAATTGGGCGCCTGCGCGGTATGGAACCTCAGGTTGAGCACGATATCGTGCACGCCCTGCAGGCCTTGCCCGCGCGTCTAGAGCAGATCCTGTCTCAGGACAAGCTGATTGAATCGCTGGCGGAAGGCTTCTCAGACAAGCACCACGCGCTATTCCTGGGTCGTGGCGACCAGTATCCGATAGCGATGGAAGGGGCGCTCAAGCTGAAAGAAATCTCCTACATTCACGCGGAAGCGTACGCAGCCGGCGAATTAAAACATGGTCCGCTGGCGTTGATTGATACGGATATGCCCGTTGTAGTGGTTGCGCCTAACAATGATTTGCTGGAAAAACTCAAATCTAACATTGAGGAAGTACGCGCCCGAGGCGGTGAGCTATATGTCTTTGCGGATGAAGAAGCGGGATTCACCTCGGACAACGATATGATGAAAATCATTTCTCTGCCACATGTAGAAGAGGTTATTGCCCCCATCTTCTACACCGTGCCGCTTCAACTGCTGGCTTACCATGTTGCCTTAATAAAAGGCACCGATGTTGACCAGCCACGTAATCTGGCGAAGTCGGTCACCGTGGAGTAATTAAATCTGCCTCNCCAGCCAGAGAAATCATGTTCATATTCTCTGGCTGGCGTTATTTTCCCCTTTTCTTTAACTTCTTTATAAATTTTTCCCTGCCGCCGCCGTTTTATGCCTGACCGACTCGATTTTATTGGGGGCTTCCCGTTGAGTTGGTTGTTTTAAGCGCAATTGGTTGTCTGTTTTAGGATAACTTTTGTAAAAATATTTTAATCTTGGGTAAAATGTGCGCAATGATGCATGGTCGTTTCAGGCTTCGCATCCATGACTGCCGTCTTAACCCAGGCAGACCTAATGGTGACATTCTTACAGGGATTCTATGAAAAAGTTTCGTATTTTGGCCGCGTGTCTGGTGTGTTTTTTCACGTTGGTGGGGTGTTCTTCCCGAAGCGCCTATATTATGAATGTGAATCAACCCATCGCAGCCCATTACAGCATTGAACAGGTAAAAACAGCCATTATTCAGGCAGGGCAGCAGCGTGAGTGGGTCATGACGCCTGTCGCTCCTGGCGTGATCAACGGTCATATCAACCAGCGCGGCCATATCGCGGATATCCGCATCAACTACTCGACCAGCAGTTATTCCATCAACTACGTCAGTAGCCAGAATCTCAGGGCTGCCAATGGAAAAATCCATCGTAATTACAATCGCTGGATAAACAATTTGGATCGCGAAATTCAATTGCGCCTGTCTGCCCAGCTTATTAAATAACAATCAGGGCCGAATATTTATCATTCGGCCTTTTGCTTTCTGTTCATTTTTCAGGGAAATGCGGTGTTTCACGGATACGATAAAGATAATATCAGCGCTTTAGACGCGATTACCGAAGCTCAGCGTATCGCATTTGCCCCGATGCTGTTTCAGGCAGCCGTTAATTTGCGCAATTATGGCATCTTGTCTTTCTTAGATGAGCGTGGACAGACGGGCGCTTTATTGGATGATATTATCTCCGCCGTTAATTTAGAACGCTATGCTGTCGCGAATTTGTTGGATGCGGGATTAAGCGGCCGTCTTATTTACCTGAAAAATGAACATTATATTCTGAGTAAAACCGGTTATTTCCTCCTTCACGATCGCATGACGCGAGTGAATATGGATTTCNCCCAAGACGTTTGTTATCAGGGCATGTTCTATCTCGATAAAGCCTTATCAGAAAACAAACCGGCGGGATTACGCGTTTTTGGCGATTGGCCGACGATCTATCCGGCTTTGAGCGTGTTACCGCCTAAGGCGCGGGAAAGTTGGTTTGCTTTCGATCACTTTTACTCGGATGCGGCGTTTAAAGCCGCGCTGCCCTACGTGTTTCATTATGGTCCCCGACAGTTGTATGACGTGGGTGGCAATACCGGTAAATGGGCGATGTTGTGCCATGACTACAACCCGGATGTCCACATCACTTTGGTCGATTTACCTGAACAGATAGCGTTAGCGGAAACGGCCGTGGCGCAAGCCGGCAAGTCTGGCCGCATCAGCGGCGTGGCCGCCGACATCCTTTCTGACGATGTTCTGCCGACAGAGGCCGATATCTGGTGGATGAGCCAATTTCTCGATTGCTTCAGCGAAGAGCAGATTGTGTGGATTTTACGCAAGATCACGCGGAGTATGCAGCCGGAAGCCAGGATTTGCATTCTGGAAATATTCTGGGATCGACAGAAATGGGAAGCGGCCGCATTCAGCCTCAATATGTCGTCGCTTTACTTTACCTGTCTTGCCAACGGTAACAGCCGTTTCTATGCCGCGAAGCGCTTTATACCGTTGTTGGCTCAGGCGGGGCTGGACGTAGAGCAGCAGGTCGACAATATCGGCGTGGGACATACGCTATTGGTCTGTAAAAAAGCCGATGTATCAATAAATTAACGTCAGGGAAAGCGAGTGATCGTGACACGAATAGAAGAAAACCAAGTATGAATTTTGCTTTTACACTCCTTGACTGGCAAGCGAGAGCGCCGGGCTTAAATGATCTTGCCGACTGGCAGCGTTGGGGGAAAACGTCCTGTGCCATCGATCCTGAGCTACCCGTGGGCAAATGCCGTCATCTGCCGATGATGACGGCGAGACGTCTCAATAGCGGTAGCCGGCTCTCGGTCGACTGCGGATTGTCTTTGTTACAACAGCATGGCGGCGACGCCGTCGTATTTACCAGCCGTCACGGCGAACTGGAGCGTAACCTGCGCATCCTGTTGGCGCTGTCGCAGCAGGAAAGCCTGTCTCCTACCGACTTCACGATGTCTGTGCATAACTCCGCTGTGGGAAGTCTGACCATCGCCGCCCGATCATCATTAGTATCGACGTCGATTGCGGCAGGGCTGGACTCCTTTCAGCAGGGGCTACTGGAAGTCGCCGCGCTGCATAAGGCGGGATATCGTCATGTCGTGCTGGTGGATTTCGATGGCGCGGTACCTGCCTTTTTCGACGATAAACTGCCGGAACAGGTGCCGCGTTACCCTTATGCGGTTGCGCTGCTCTTGGCTCCCGGCGATGACCTGACGTGTGCATCCTCTCCTTTAAGTGAGGCGGAAGAGCCTGGAACGCCCCAGAGTCTGCAATTTTTGCAGGCAGTATTAGCGCAAAAAAGGGCATTCAACATTGAGGGCGCCAACGTGAGCTGGCAGTGGAAGGCGCGCTATGAGTGATGATGCTATTGCGCCAATGGCTCCCTCTTCCTGGCTAAACCGAGCCTGGCGGCTGGCGATGACCGGGTTCTGTTTCGCCATGTTCAGCCTGGGCGGACTACTGCTTTCGTTGGTGTGGTTCAACTTACTGCTGCTGATGCCCTGCGGCGCATTACGCCGCCGGCAGCTGGCGCGCCGCAGCATCTCCGCGAGCTTTCGGTTTTTCCTCTGGTGCGTTCGTTCATTGGGCGTGCTGGACTACAAAATAGAAGGGGTGGAAACGCTCAGGAGAGACCGCGGTTGTCTCGTTGTCGCCAATCACCCAACGCTGATTGACTACGTCATGTTGGCATCGGTCATGCCTGAGGTGGATTGTCTCGTGAAGGCGGAGTTGCAGAAAAATGTGTTCTTTCGCGGGGTGATCCGTTCGGCAGACTACCTGATCAACAGTCAGTCATACACATTATTGCCGGAGTGCGAACGGCGTTTGAAGCGCGGCGAGGCCATCATGATTTTCCCCGAAGGGACTCGAACCGACCCCGGTCGGCCGCTGGTGTTGCAACGCGGCGCGGCGAACATCGCCGTTCGCTGCGGCTGCGATCTCCGCGTCGNCCATATTCGTAGTACCCAGCAGACGTTGGGTAAACACGACCGCTGGTACCACATTCCCCGCGTAAAACCGTTTTTGACCGTCACGGTTCAGGAGCGTATTCGCAGCCAGGATTTTGTCGGACAGGGCGACGAACCCTCTTTGGCCGCGCGACGCCTGACTCGTTTTTTACGGGATTCGTTAACGCTTTAATTTCATTATTATTCAAAAAAAACAGGTATGAGTTATGGATAGTCTTTTTATTGAAATCAAACAGATGATTATTGATGCACTGAATCTCGAAGAGGTGAGCGTCGATGAGATTGAGAACGATGCGCCTTTATTTGGCGATGGGCTCGGTTTGGATTCTATTGATGCACTTGAACTAGGGTTGGCGGTTAAAAACCGTTATGGCGTCGCGCTTTCCGCAGAAAGTGAAGAGATGCGTCAGCATTTCTTCTCTGTCGCCACTCTGGCTGCGTTCATCAACGCACAGAGTTCCATTAATTCTGATAATAAAACAATGGGTTAATTATGGATAAGAGCGATATTTATCAGGAAGTCACCGGGTTGCTGGTTAAGCTTTTCGAGCTTGATGCGGATGATATCACCCCTGAATCCCGCTTGTATGAGGATCTGGAACTCGACAGCATCGATGCTGTGGATATGGTGGTTCACCTGCAAAAACGTATTGGACGGAAAATATCTCCAGAAACCTTTAAGTCTGTACGAACCGTACAGGACGTCGTTACTGCGGTTGAACATCTACTCAATGAAGGGCAATAGTGGTTCACCGTCAGGGAAAATCCTCTCCCGGTTGACGGCCGGGCTGAGCGCACTGCTTACGCTGAGCTGGCCTTTTCTGGTGTGGTTTAGTGTCACGCACCCCCATCAACGCTGGATCCTGCCTCTGCTGGTCCTGGTTTTTCTACTGCGTTTTTACGCGTTATCCAGAGATAAGCGGCTGTTCAGAGAAACCGGGGGCCTGTTGGCGGGCATCGGGGCGCTCCTTTGCCTGACGAGCCTGTGGTTGCAGGATACCCAGTGGCTAATGGGGTATCCGGTGGTGGTGAATCTAGTGATGCTGGGGTTATTTGGCGGATCGCTGTACAGCCGCATGCCGCTCGTTGAACGGCTGGCTCGCTTGAAAGAACCTGACCTGCCCCCTCAGGCCATTCGCTATACGCGCAAAGTAACGCAGATGTGGTGTTTGTTTTTCGTGTTTAACGGCAGCGTAGCGGCATGGACCTGTCTGGCGGGCAATCTCCGCTGGTGGGCTCTGTGGAATGGGCTGATGAGTTACGTGTTGATAGGGATAGTGATGGGTGGAGAATGGTTGATACGCCAACGCCTGAGAAAGAGATGATGAAGACGATAAAAGTCTCTCCGGTCAGCGACTGGTTATCGCTGAAGAATGGTGCGCAACGCCGAGNGGCCAGCCAAGGTTCGCAGGTGTTTACGCTTGCCATGCTGCGTCAGCAGGTGACTTTATTGTGCGAGCAGCTGTTGGCTCACAACGCCCAGCGGTGGGCGCTGTGTTTTGAAGACAGCTATCTGTTTACCGTGGGGTTGCTGGCGTCGCTGCATGCGGGTAAGACACCCATTATTCCCGGCCACTGCCGTTCGTCGGTGCTGCAAGAGCAGATGAGCGATTTCGATGGCGTACTCACGGATATCGCGCTGCCTTTGGATTGTCCCGTTGTGACCCTCAACGCCGAAACGCATCCGGCATCGCCCGCCGGCGATCTGCCGACGATGCCGGATAACGCCTGCGTGGTCCTGTTCACCTCGGGATCTACCGGCAAACCCCGGCAGGTGGTTAAGCCGGTCAGCTGCCTCGATGAGGAGNCGCGTTGGCTGGGGGCGCTGTGGGGCGAGCGTTTGCAAGATTGCCACGTCGTGGCCTCCGTTACGCATCAGCACATGTACGGCCTGACATTCTGCATCTGGTTGCCCATGGCATTGGGCCTGAGTTTCGAGAGTCGACAAATCATGTACACCGAACAGCTGGCGGCATTCCCCTGCGAACAGCGCTACGCTTTTATCAGCAGTCCGGCCTTCTTGCGGCGTCTGGATTACGCATTGGCGGTGCCGCGCTGTCAGCTGATTGTTTCCGCAGGAGGCGCGCTGCCCTGGGGGGCCGCGCAGAAAGCAGCTCAGGGGTTAGGCCATCCGATCGACGAGATCTACGGCAGTACTGAAACCGGCGTTATGGCATGGTGTTCGCGTGACGGAGAAAAGACCGTCTGGACACCGTTCGACGGCGTGACGCATCAGGCGGATGATTCGGGCGACTGGTGGGTACGTTCGGCCCTGATTCCACAGCCGGAAGGGATTCGACTGGATGACAAGCTGGCGTTCACCGGCGACGGGCGATTCGAACTGTGCGGTCGTCACGATCGTATTTTGAAAGTCGAAGATAAGCGTATTTCTCTCAGTGAAATCGAACGCCGACTGCTGTCACTGCCTGAAATCGAAGACGCGGTAGCGGTGCAGGTCAAGCGGGGCGACCGTGCATGTATCGGCGTGGTGCTGGTCCTCAAAGCCTCTCATCTGGCCGCCGACCTGCCGAATTTGAAACGAAAATGGCGTCATGAGCTGCACCAGTGGCTGGAACCGGTCGCGATGCCGCGGTTATGGCGCATCGTCGAGGCCATTCCCGTCAACACGCAGAGCAAGCGCGCCTGGCCACAAATACAGGAGCTTTTCCATGCTGCCCGTTGAGATCTCCCGGACAACCCATGAGGGCCAGGCGGAGCTGATGCTGCGCGCCGACGAGCGTCTGTTTTGGTTCCGCGGCCATTTCCCCGAACAACCGCTGCTCCCCGGCATCGCTCAGCTCGACTGGGCGATGCGTTATGGCGTGGAGATCCTGGCGCCGCAGTGGCGTTTCAGCGCGGTGGAAAGCCTTAAATTTCAACGCCCCGTACTCCCGGGCAACTCGTTGCGTCTTACCTTGAACTGGAGGGAAGACAAGCGACAGCTGGCGTTCAGCTATCACATTGTGCGGGCGCGAGGTGACGAACTGCCGGCGAGCAACGGGAAAATCACCCTATGTCAATGAACCGCGATTTCTTACCCTGCGTAGTGATCCCCTGCTATAACCACGGGGGCATGGTGCCCGGCGTCCTGGCGCGACTGGCGTCTTTCGATCTGCCCGTTTTTATCGTGGATGACGGCAGCGAGACGGCCACGCAGCAGCAGTTGGCGCAACTGGCCCGCGAAAACGATCGCGTGGCGCTGGTGCGCCTTGCGAAGAATCAGGGTAAAGGCGCGGCGGTGATCGTGGGGTTCGAAACCGCCGCCGCCGCAGGCTATACGCACGCGTTGCAGGTGGATGCGGACGGACAGCATCAGATAGAGGATATTCCTCGTCTGCTGGACGACGCCCGCGAACACCCCGATAGCCTGATTTCGGGCCGTCCGCGTTATGATGCCTCCGTGCCTAAATCTCGCCTCTACGGCCGCTACGTCACCCATTTCTGGGTCTGGGTCGAGACGCTTTCCCTCTCGATCAAAGACAGCATGTGTGGATTTCGGGTTTACCCGTTGGCAGCTACGCTGGAGCTGACGTCTCAAAAGACGATAGGCCGACGGATGGATTTCGACACGGAAATCATGGTCCGGCTTTACTGGCAAGGCACCGCCAGCCGTTTCATTGAGACGCGCGTCACCTATCCAGACAACGGTCTCTCGCATTTTGACGCGCTGCGAGACAATCTTCGTATCTCCTGGATGCACACCCGTCTGTTTTTCGGCATGTTGCCGCGCATACCCTCTCTCTTGTTCCGCCGTCGCCGCACTCACTGGGCGCGGATTGCCGAACGTAAAGGTCTGCTGGGCATGCGCATCATGTTGACCGTCTATCAATGGCTGGGACGGCGAGGTTTTTCCCTGCTGCTGTGGCCCGTCATCGCTTTTTACTGGTTGACTGGAAAGGCGCAGCGGCAGGCGTCTACCCAGTGGTTGGCCCAGGTTCATGACTATGCGGATGGGCAGGGCATTGCGCTGCCGCGTCCCTTGAACAGCTATCGCCATTTTCTGCGTTTTGGCTACGCGATGCTGGATAAAATCGCCAGCTGGCGCGGGGAGCTGCACTGGGGTAAGGAGATCGACTTTGCGCCGGGCGCGCTGGACGTCATCCATCAAGGACGGGAGCGGGGGCAATTGATCCTGGCCTCCCATCTCGGCGACATCGAAGTGTGTCGTGGTATGGCCCAACAGGTCAGTGGATTGGTGATAAACGCCCTGGTGTTTACCGATAATGCCCAACGTTTCCGGCAGATTCAGGAGAGCATGGCGCCGCAGGCGGGTGTGAATCTGATCCCCATTCGCGACATCGGACCCGAAACCGCGATGCTGTTGCAGCAAAAACTGGATGCGGGCGAGTGGGTCGCGATAGTCGGCGACCGCCTTGCCGTCCATCGTCATCGCGGCGTTCAGCAGCGCGTCGTCTGGAGTGATTTTATGGGACGTCCCGCCCCTTTCCCGCAGGGGCCGTTTATTCTCGCGGCCGCGCTGCGCTGCCCGGTGTTATGTATGTTTGTCCTTCGTGAGCAGAACCAGCTTCGGGTTTACTGCGAGCCATTCGCCGATCCGATTGTGCTGCCCAGAAGGTCGCGCCAGGAAGCGTTGCAACAGGTTATCGACCGCTATGCCGGGAGGCTGGCGCACTATGCGCTGAAAGCCCCTCTCGACTGGTTTAATTTTTTTGATTTTTGGAGTTTGCCGGACGAGACGTCGGCAGATAGGAAAAAACAATGAGTGCACTGAACGATCCCCGCCTGAGTCACGATGTGGAGATAACGGTTTCATTCCACGATTGCGNCCCTATGGGCGTGGTGTGGCATGGCCACTACTTCCGCTTTTTCGAGGTGGCGCGTGAAGCGCTGTTGAGCAAGTTCAACTATGGCTACCGGGAAATGAAGGCATCCGGCTATGTCTGGCCGGTCGTGGATACCCGCGTTAAATACCGCTCGCCGCTGACCTACGAACAGCGTATTCGCGTTCGCGCGACGGTGGAGGAAGNGGAGAACCGGCTGCGGATCGCCTACCAAATTTTCGATGTAGAGAGCGGACAACGCACCACTACCGGCTACACCATTCAGGTGGCGGTGGAGGAAGGAAGCCAAACGCTGAGCTTTGTCTCGCCCGATATCCTGCTGGAACGACTGGGAGTAACACTGTGAAAATAGTCGGTTTTGCCGTGATGATGATGTTCAGCCTGACGGCGCAGGCCATTACGCTGGAAGCGCTACAGCAGCGTTTCAGCAGTCAGCCGGTCGTGCGGGCGGCGTTTACCCAGACGCGTGAAATCAAGGGGATGGCGCAACCGCTTAAATCCAGCGGAGAAATGCTGATCGCACAGCAAAAAGGGCTGTGGTGGCATCAGGCCAAGCCTTTCCCGCTGACGCTGGTGCTGGACGAGCAACGAATGGTGCAGGTCATGAACGGGCAGGCGCCGCAGATTGTGACCGCGGAGAGCAATCCGCAGATGTTTCAGTTCAACCACCTGCTGCGCGCGCTGTTTCAGGCCGACCGTCAGGTGCTGGAGCAAAACTTCACGCTTGATTTCGCCGACCTGGGCGATCGGCGGTGGCGGCTGGTATTAACGCCGAAAACCTCGCCGCTGGATAAATTATTCAACGCCATCACCCTCAATGGCCGTGAATATCTGGACCAGATAGAGCTCAACGACCGTCAGGGCGATCTCACCCGGATAACCCTTAGCAACCAGCGTCTGACGCCCCGGACATTGAGCGATGATGAGCAAAAACGATTCGTTTTCTAAATGGCATCGCCGGGCGGCGTTCGTCTGGGGCGGATGCTGCGTGGCGTTATTGGTGGCGCTGACGCTGCTGTGGCCGCAGGCCCGCATCAACAGCAGCGTGCTGGCGTTATTGCCCGATAAGTCGATGGGCGACATCCCGCCGGAACTGCAGGCGGGGTTTATGCAGCGGCTCGATCAGCAGATGGTCTGGCTCGTCGCGGCGGGGCAACAGGACGNTCCGGCTCCCGCCGCGTGGTGGCTCCAGCAACTGCGGACGTGGCCGGAGCTCAAGCAGGTCAAAGGCCCTATCGACGCCGAGCAGCAGAAGGCGTGGGGCAAGTTTGCTTACGAACATCGTAACGGCTTGATCGACAACGCCACGCGCCAGCGCCTACAGCAGAGCGGCGGCGCGCAGGCTGACTGGGTGCTGGCGCAGCTCTATTCCGCCTTCTCCGGGGTCAGCGGTCAGGAGCTGGCGCACGATCCGCTGATGCTGGTTCGAGGTTCGCAATTAGCGTTGCAGCAGCAGGCCAGCCAGCTTGGGCTATCGCAAGGATGGCTGAGCGCGCAGGATAAGAACGGTCAGCGCTGGTACTTTTTACATGGCGAGCTGAACGGCGNCTCGTTCGATATGGCGCAGGGGCAGCGGCTGGTCGAGAAGTTGACGCGTTTACAGGAGGGGCTGAAAACCCGATATCCCGACGCGCAGGTGCTGACGCGCGGCACCGTGCTTTTCAGCCACCATGCCAGCCAGCAGGCGAAGCAGGATGTCTCTACGCTGGGCTCGGCGACCATTGTGGGCGTGCTGCTGTTGGTGTTTTCCGTCTTCCGCTCGCCCCGGCCGCTGTTGCTGTGCGCGCTCTCCGTGGCGATTGGCGCGCTGGCCGGAACGGTCTTTACGCTGCTGCTGTTCGGCGAACTGCACCTGATGACGCTGGTGATGAGCGTCAGTATTGTCGGCATTTCGGCCGACTACACGCTGTACTACCTGACCGAGCGCATGGTGCATGGCGGCGCGGTATCGCCGCTGGAGAGTTTACGTAAGGTTCTGCCGTCCCTGCTGTTGGCGTTAGGGACAGCCGTGGTGGCCTATCTGATCATGGTGCTGGCGCCGTTCCCCGGATTGCAGCAACTGGCGATCTTCGCCGCGACGGGGCTGGCCGCCTCCTGCCTGACGGTCGTTTGCTGGTATCCGCGCTTGGTTCGGGGGCTGCCAGTGCGTCCGATTCCGGCGATGGCGCTGCTGGGACGCTGGCTGGCGGCATGGCGTCGAAATCGGCGGGTGCGTTGGGGGATCCCCTTCGCCCTGCTGGTGTTCGCCGTTATCGGCATGTGGCAGCTCAAGATCGACGACGATATCTCGCAGTTGCAGTCGATGCCCGCCGCGCTGATGCAGCAGGAGCGCCAGGTCACCGCGTTAACCGGACAGGGCGGGGATCAAACCTGGTTCGTCGTGTACGGCGACAACGCTGAGCAAACGCTGCAGCGCCTGGAACAGTTGGCTCCCCGGCTCCGAGAGGCTCAACATCAGCGCTGGCTGATGTCCTACCGGTTGCTGCCGCTGGTCTCGCGGGCGCAGCAACAGCAGGATGAACGACTCATCGCCGCCGCCGCGCCGACCGTGGTGACGCGACTGCAAGAGGCGGGCGTGAGCGTGTCTGCGCCGGATGTGAAGCCGATGCCGGTGTCGCCGGAGGTCTGGTTGAACAGTCCCCTGAGCGAGGGATGGCGGCTGCTCTGGCTGACATTGCCTGACGGCCGTAGCGGTGCTCTGGTACCGGTCAATGGCGTTCGCGACGGCGCGGCGTTGGCGCGTCTGGCCGAGGAAACGACGGGTGTTATCTGGATCGACCGCAAAAGCAGCTTTGATCACCTGTTCGGCTTCTATCGCGTCATGCTGAGCTGGCTGCTGATCGCGGCGGTCGCGGTGATCACGTTGAGCTATGTGGTGCGTCTCGGCGTACGCAAGGGCTTGCTGAGCGTGGTGCCGTCAGTCCTGTCTTTGGGCGGCGCCCTCGCCCTGCTGGCGCTGAGCGGCCATGCGCTTAACCTGTTTTCTCTGCTCGCGCTCGTGCTCGTGCTCGGCATTGGCATCAACTACACGCTGTTCTTCAGCAACCCACGCGGCACGCCGATGACCTCGTTGTTGGCGGTGGTGCTGGCGATGTGCACGACGTTGCTGACGCTCGGCATGCTGGTCTTTAGCGGCACACAGGCCATTAGCAGCTTTGGCATCGTTCTGTGCGGTGGTATTTTTATCGCCTTTTTACTGGCGCCGCTGGCTTTACCGGATTCGAAAGGAAAGAAAAAATAATGTTATTACGCAATGTGGTGCTGGTATTTTTTAGCCTGTTATTGGCCGCCTGCGCCGGTAAATCGCAGGACAACCGCCCTCAGGCCTGGCTTAAACCGGGCGTGAGGGTCACTCTGCCCGCGCCGGCGATAACGTCCGCGGTCAATCAGCAGCAACTGCTGACCAGTACTTACAAGGGAAAACAGCAGTCGTTGTTGGTGATGCTGAGTGCGGATGAACAGCGTCTTTCGCTGGCCGGATTGTCCTCTTTGGGGATTCGTCTTTTCCTTATCACGTATGATTCGGCGGGCATCCACACCGAACAAGCCCTCGTCCTGCCCGAAATGCCNCCCGCCAATCAGGTGCTGGCGGACATCATGCTCAGCCACTGGCCTATCGCCGTCTGGCTGCCGCAGCTTCCGGCGGGATGGTCGTTACGCGATAGCGGCGACGTCAGGCAGCTGCGCGATAATCGCGGCAATCTGATTACGGAAATTCGTTATATGACCAGAAATAACCTGCGCGAGCCGGTCAGCGTTCAGCAGTTCGTCTTCGGCTATAAGATTGGCATTCAACCGTTGGATGGCGAGTCATGATATATATCCATGCTGCGGGCATGTTGAATGCCTTGGGCAACGATAATGACGATATTGCCCGGAATCTGTCGCGCTCCGTCGCGCCCGGTATGAGCCCCGATCACCGCTGGTTATTGCACGACAAGGCCTGCTGGACGGGTAAGGTGATGGCTGAATTACCGGCGATCCCCGATGCGCTGGCGAAGCATAAAACCCGCAATAACCAGCTGCTGCTGGCTGCGTTGCAACAGATACTTCCGCAGGTTAACGCGGCGATAGCCCGGTTTGGGGCGGAACGCGTGGCCGTCGTGATGGGAACCAGCACCTCTGGCTTGGATGAGGCGGATTGCTACGTTAGCGACCAGACGGTGGATTATCACTATGAACAGCAGGAGCTGGGCGATCCGTCGCGTTTTCTAGCCTCTTACCTCGGTCTGCACGGGCCGGCTTACACCATATCCACCGCCTGCTCCTCCAGCTCGCGTGCGCTCATCAGCGGAAAACGGCTGATCGATGCGGGGCTGGCTGATGTCGCCATCGTCGGCGGGGCAGACACGCTGAGCCGGATGCCGCTAAATGGGTTCGACAGTTTGGAATCGCTGTCCGAGAAACGCTGTACGCCGTTCGGAAAACAGCGCGACGGCATTACCATCGGAGAAGGCGGAGCGCTGATGTTGATTGGCCGGGAACCGGCCGAGATAGCCGTGCTCGGCGTTGGCGAGTCGTCGGATGCTTATCATATGTCCGCGCCGCACCCGGAGGGCGAGGGCGCCGAACGGGCGATCCGCATGGCGTTGGACGACGCCGGCCTGAATCCGCAAGATTTGGGCTACATCAATCTGCACGGTACGGCGACGAAGCTTAACGATCAGATTGAATCTCATGTGGTTCACCGCGTGTTTGGCTGCACGGNCCCCAGCAGCTCCACCAAACATCTGACCGGCCACATGTTGGGGGCGGCGGGGATTGGCGAGGCCGCCTTGTGCTGGCTGCTGTTGATGCGCGGCCTGCCGCTGCCGCCGCAGGATTTTTCGCAGAGCGAGCGGGACGATGAACTCCCGCCGTGCGGTGTCCTGACTGAACCCGCGGAATTGGCGCGTCCCGTCATTCTGTCCAACTCTTTCGCCTTTGGCGGCAACAATGCCTGCCTGATACTGGGGAGGAATGATGGCTGAATATGCTGGCGCAGAGCGTTACCTGCCTCACCAGACGCCGATGGTGATGGTGGAAGAGGTGGTCGCCATTCACGACGACAGCGCCCATTGCCGGGTGAGCGTCTCGGATAACGGCCTACTGGCGCCTTTTCTGGATACTGAGGGGAATCTGCCTGCCTGGTTCGGCATTGAGATTATCGCCCAGACCGTCGGCGTTTGGTCCGGCTGGCATCAGCGACAGGTTCAGGACGTTAAGCCACAGCCCGGCATGCTTTTGGGCGGACGCGGTTATCGTTGTCAGCAGGAGTACTTTCCCGCTGGATCGCTGCTGGATATTCGCGTCAGGCTACTGATGCGCGATGAGAAGATAGGCAGCTTCGAAGGGGATATCTCGATCGCGGGAACGCCGTTCGCTTCCGGCAGGCTGAATACCTACCAGCCGGACAAAGCCGAGTTGCAACAATTATTAGAGCAGGAAGAAAACGAATGAGTCGTTCAGTCTTGGTAACAGGCGCCAGCAAAGGGATTGGCCAGGCCATCGCTTTGAGTCTGGCGGCGGACGGGTTTACGGTGGCGGTGCATTATCATCGCGATCGGGAAGGCGCCGAGCAGACGCTGCGCCAGATGGTTGAATCGGGCGGTCAGGGCCGCATTATCGGATTCGATATCGCCGATCGTGAGCAATGCCGCACGGAGATTGAGCAGGATATCGAGCGTCACGGGGCTTATTATGGCCTCGTCAATAATGCGGGCATCACCTGTGACGGCGCCTTTCCCGCGCTCGATGAAGACGCGTGGGATCGGGTCATTCACACAAACCTCGATAGCTTCTACAACGTGATACACCCCTGCGTCATGCCAATGATCGGCCTGCGTCAGGGGGGCCGCATCATTACGCTATCTTCCGTCTCCGGCCTGATGGGAAACCGCGGTCAGGTAAACTACAGCGCCGCCAAGGCCGGCATTATCGGCGCGACGAAAGCGCTGGCCATCGAACTGGCTAAACGCAAGATCACGGTGAACTGCATCGCGCCGGGGTTGATTGATACCGGCATGATTCAAATGGAGCCCGTTGCGGTGGACGAGGCGATGAAAATGATCCCCATGAAGCGCATGGGGCAAGCAGAAGAGGTCGCCGGATTGGCGAGCTACCTGATGTCGGATATCGCAGCTTATGTGACCCGACAGGTGATTTCGATTAATGGAGGCATGCTGTAATGCGTCGTGTGGTGGTGACGGGAATGGGCGGGGTAACCGCGTTTGGCGAATCCTGGGCAAGCGTCTCCCGCGGTTTGTTGTCCGGTCGCAACGCGGTAAGTAAAATGCCGGAATGGCAGGTCTATGACGGCCTGAACACGCTGCTGGGCGCGCCCATAAAGTCGTTCCAGCTGCCTGAGCACTATACGCGCAAGCGCATCCGCTCAATGGGCCGGGTGTCGTTATTGGCGACGCGGGCGACGGAGCTGGCGTTGGAACAGGCGGGTCTGCTGGGGAATCCTGTCCTGACCAACGGCGAGACCGGCATTGCCTACGGCTCTTCCACTGGCAGCACCGGGCCGGTCAGCGAATTCGCCACCATGCTGACGGAGAAACACACCAACAACATCACTGGAACGACGTATGTCCAGATGATGCCTCATACTACGGCGGTCAACGCCGGCTTGTTCTTCGGCCTGCGGGGACGGGTGATCCCGACATCCAGCGCCTGTACGTCCGGCAGTCAGGCCATCGGTTATGCATGGGAAGCCATCCGGCATGGCTATCAGACCGTCATGGTGGCGGGCGGCGCTGAAGAACTGTGTCCGTCGGAAGCGGCCGTTTTCGATACGCTGTTTGCCACCAGCCAGCGCAACGACGCCCCGGAAACGACCCCGGCGCCGTTCGATGCCGGACGCGATGGTCTGGTGATCGGCGAAGGGGCTGGGACGTTAATTCTGGAAGAACTGGACCATGCCGTGGCGCGCGGTGCGACCATCTATGCGGAACTGGTGGGCTTCTGCACTAACTGCGATGCGGCGCATATCACCCAACCTCAGCGCGAAACCATGCAACTGTGCATTGAGGGCGCCCTGCGCGTCGCCGGTTTGTCGCCGGAAGATATCGGCTATATCAATGCGCATGGCACGGCGACGGATCGCGGCGATATCGCGGAAAGCCTGGCGACGGCGGCGGTATTTGGTCGAACTACGCCGATCTCCTCATTGAAAAGCTACTTCGGACATACGCTGGGAGCCTGCGGTTCGCTGGAAGCCTGGATGTCGATTGAAATGATGCGCGAAGGGTGGTTTGCGCCGACGCTGAATTTACGGCAACCAGCCGAAGAGTGTGGCGAGTTGGACTACATCATGAGTGAACCTCGGCGTATTGAGGCGGATTATGTGCAGTCGAATAATTTTGCGTTCGGCGGCATCAATACCTCGCTGATTTTCCACCGCTGGAAGTAAAACGAGTTCTTATTTACCGGATAACCTGTTTCACCCGCAGGTTATCCGACATCGCGATTTAGTCTAATTTTAATCCCCTCCGTTTTTTATAAGAACTTAAGCAGCGCCTTTCCATTCTTACGCCCATTCATCGATTCGAAAGGCGTTGACGCCATTATTTTGATATTTCAGTTACGTAATGTCTCGAATGGTTTTGCTGCTAGTGGTTGATTTTATGGATGATTATAGTTCTTCTCTTGGCGAGTCAATATAGCGATTTTATTTTCCTTAATGAGTGACATTAATTCGTCATCGCTACCGTGAAAGGCATTATTCACCGCATGATGAGGGGGGAAAGGAAATAAATCGACGTAGCGTTTAATTCGGCGTTCATGCCCTGAAGATAGTGAAGAGAAATGAGCGTAGAAAAGCGAAAAAAAACGGAAATTAGCGGCGAAATAGAGCATTCATTAATTCGTTCTTTTAAATACCGGGGCTGTCATAAAAATGTCATATTTCGTACATTTTACTGTCACCGAATTGACCTATTTTTTGCTGCAGCAAACTACACTCTGATAATACACGCTCGCTCTGGGTCTACATGTCGATAATATCCCACAGGAGGGATTATGAAACTGATTCGTACCACTGTTGCCGGTCTTGTTGCAGCAGGTGTTTCTCTGACCGCCGTTTCTGCCTTCGCTGCCGTTAACATTACCGGCGCAGGCGCGACTTTTCCCGCTCCGGTCTATGCCAAATGGGCTGACTCCTACCAGAAAGAAACCGGCAATAAAGTCAACTATCAAGGCATTGGTTCTTCCGGCGGGGTGAAGCAGGTGACGGCTAAAACCGTAGACTTCGGCGCATCCGACGCTCCGCTGAAGGATGAGAAGCTGGCTCAGGATCATCTGTTTCAGTTCCCGACCGTCATTGGCGGTATCGTGCTGGCGGTCAACGTTCAGGGCGTGAAGCAGGGCGAATTGACGCTGGACGGCAAAACGCTGGGTGATATCTACCTGGGCACCATCAAAAAATGGAACGATCCGGCCATCGCCAAGCTGAACCCGAATGTGACGCTGCCGAACCAGGATATCGCCGTGGTCCGCCGCGCCGATGGGTCAGGCACGTCGTATGTCTTCACCAGCTACCTGGCGAAAGTGAATGCGCAATGGAAAGAGAAAGTCGGTTCCGGCAACACGGTGAACTGGCCGACCGGTCTGGGCGGTAAAGGCAACGATGGGATCGCCGCTTTCGTACAGCGCCTGCCGGGGTCGATCGGCTACGTTGAATACGCTTACGCCAAACAGAATAACCTGGTTTACACCAAGCTGATCTCCGCAGATGGCAAAGCGGTCAGCCCATCAGGCGCCTCGTTCAGCAACGCGGCGAAAGGCGTGGACTGGAGCAAGTCCTTCGCGCAGGATCTGACGGACCAGAAAGGCGACGATGTGTGGCCGATTACCTCTACCACCTTCATCTTGCTGCAAAAAACCCAGGGTAAACCTGAGATCGGCAAAGAAGTGCTGAAGTTCTTCGACTGGGCATACGATAAAGGCGCCGCTCAGGCGGAAGCGCTGGATTACGCGACGCTGCCGAAAGAAGTGGTTGAACAGGTTCGCGCCGCATGGAAAACCCAGATTAAAGACAGTGAGGGTAAAGCCCTGTACTAATCGTACGTTGTACGATAGAACGTTTCCCATTAGGCGGTCACTGAGAGGTGGATAAACCGGAAACGGCCTATCCACCTTTGAACATTTCATTGGGTTATCCCAGTTTATTAGGAAGAGAGTTGTATGGCTGAATATAAGCCAACCATTACTCCACCAGGAAAACATGGCGACGTGATCTTCGGCGCGGTGGTCCGGTTGGCGGCGCTGTTAACGTTGCTGCTGCTGGGCGGTATTATCGTTTCGCTGATTATTGCGTCGTGGCCCAGTATTCAAACCTTCGGTTTTTCATTCCTATGGACGAAAGAGTGGGATGCGCCTGCGGGGAAATTCGGCGCTTTGGTGCCGATTTACGGCACTGTCGTCACCTCCCTGATCGCGCTCATCATCGCGATTCCCATCAGTTTCGGCATCGCGTTGTTTCTGACGGAGCTGGCTCCCGGCTGGTTGAGGCGTCCGCTGGGCGTCGCCATCGAGCTGCTGGCGGCTATCCCCAGCATTGTGTACGGCATGTGGGGGCTGTTTATTTTTGCGCCGCTGTTCGCGCAATATTTCCAACAGCCGGTAGGAAACGTGTTGTCCGCGATCCCGTTCGTGGGTTCCTTGTTCTCCGGTCCTGCCTTCGGCATTGGTATTCTGGCCGCAGGCGTGATTCTGGCCATTATGATCATCCCTTATATCGCCGCCGTCATGCGCGACGTCTTCGAGCAGACGCCGGTGATGATGAAAGAGTCGGCTTACGGCATTGGGTGCACCACCTGGGAAGTGATCTGGCACATCGTGCTGCCATTCACTAAAAATGGGGTCATTGGCGGCGTCATGCTGGGGCTGGGGCGCGCGCTGGGCGAGACCATGGCGGTGACCTTCATTATCGGTAATACCTATCAGTTGGACAGCGTTTCGCTGTTTATGCCCGGTAACAGCATCACCTCCGCGTTGGCCAACGAATTCGCCGAGGCGGATACCGGCCTGCATACCGCGGCGCTGATGGAGCTGGGGCTGATTCTGTTTGTGATTACGTTCATTGTCCTGGCCTGCTCAAAATTCATGGTCATGCGACTGGCGAAAAATGAGGGAGCGAGCTGATGGCGACGATGGATATCGAACGCAGCGACGAGGTCGCGCGTAATCGACGCAAAATGCAGTCCTGGCGTCGCCAGAAAAACCGCATTGCGCTGTGCTTGTCGATGTTGACCATGGCGTTTGGGCTGTTCTGGCTGATCTGGATTTTGTTCTCCACCTTTACCCGGGGATTCGACGGCATGTCGATGGCGCTGTTCACTGAGATGACGCCGCCGCCCAATACCCCTGGAGGCGGTTTGGCGAATGCGATCGTCGGCAGCGGGTTGCTCATCTTATGGGCCACATTGTTCGGCACGCCGCTGGGCATTCTGGCCGGGATCTACCTGGCGGAGTACGGCCGTAAATCACTGATTGCCGAAGTGATTCGCTTCATTAACGATATTTTGCTGTCGGCGCCTTCCATCGTGGTGGGTCTCTTCGTCTATACGCTGGTCGTGGCGAAGATGGAGCATTTCTCCGGCTGGGCTGGCGTGATCGCATTGGCGCTGTTGCAGGTGCCGATCGTGATCCGCACGACTGAAAACATGCTGAAGCTGGTGCCGGACAGTCTGCGCGAAGCCGCCTATGCGCTGGGAACGCCGAAGTGGAAAATGATTTCCGCCATCACCCTGAAAGCCTCCGTGTCAGGCATCATCACCGGGATTTTGCTGGCGGTGGCGCGTATTGCCGGGGAAACGGCGCCGCTGCTGTTCACCTCGTTGTCGAATCAGTTCTGGAGCACCGACCTGATGAACCCGATAGCTAACCTGCCGGTGACGATCTTCAAGTTCGCCATGAGTCCGTTCAAAGAGTGGCAGGATTTGGCCTGGGCGGGGGTGTTGCTGATTACGCTCTGCGTTCTGTTGCTGAATATTGTGGCGCGCGTGCTGTTCGCTAAGAAAAGCGCCTAAAACCCTGTCGAGTGNTGCGAAGCAGCAGCACCGCTATAAGAGAGAAGTCTTGATGAGTATCGTTACTGAGACATCCACCAGCAAAATCCAGGTGCGTGATCTGAATTTCTATTATGGAAAATTTCACGCGCTGAAAAACATCACGCTGGATATCGCCCAGAATCAGGTCACTGCGTTTATCGGTCCGTCAGGGTGCGGTAAATCGACGCTGTTGCGCACATTGAACAAAATGTATCAGCTTTATCCGGAGCAGCGCGCCGAAGGAGAAATCCTGCTGGATGGAAACAACATCCTCACTGATAGCCAGGATATCGCCCTGTTACGCGCCAAAGTGGGCATGGTTTTCCAGAAACCGACGCCGTTCCCGATGTCGATTTATGACAACATCGCCTTCGGCGTTCGTCTGTTTGAGAAGCTGTCTCGCGTAGAGATGGACGAACGTGTGCAATGGGCGCTGACCAAGGCGGCGCTGTGGCAGGAAACCAAAGACAAGCTGCACCAGAGCGGTTACAGCCTGTCCGGCGGTCAGCAGCAGCGNCTGTGCATCGCACGCGGGATCGCCATCCGGCCTGACGTTCTTTTGCTGGATGAGCCCTGCTCGGCGCTGGACCCGATCTCCACGGGTCGCATCGAAGAGCTGATCTCCGAATTGAAGAAAGACTACACGGTGGTGATTGTTACCCATAACATGCAGCAAGCAGCGCGCTGTTCCGATCATACGGCGTTCATGTACCTGGGAGAGCTGATTGAATTCAGCGACACCGACACGCTGTTTACTGCGCCACAGCAGAAACAGACCGAAGACTACATCACCGGTCGCTACGGTTGATCAGGGGAGTTTGATGGAAAACCTCAATCTGAATAAACATATCTCCGGTCAGTTCAATGCGGAACTTGAGCATATTCGCACTCAGGTGATGACGATGGGCGGGCTGGTCGAACAGCAACTGACGGACGCCATCACGGCGATGCATAACCAGGACGAAGACCTGGCCAAGCGCGTCATCGAAGGCGACGCCAAGGTCAATATGATGGAAGTGAGCATTGATGAGGCCTGCGTGCGCATCATTGCCAAACGTCAGCCCACGGCGAGCGATCTGCGTCTGGTCATGGCGATCATCAAGACGATTTCCGAACTGGAGCGCATCGGCGACGTGGCGGACAAAATCTGCAGCACGGCGCTGGAGAAATTTTCCCACCAGCACCAGCCGCTGTTGGTCAGCCTGGAGTCTATGGGGTTGCACACGGTGCAGATGCTGCACGACGTGCTGGACGCGTTTGCCCGTATGGATCTGGAAGAAGCGATCCGCATCTATCGGGAAGATCGCAAGGTGGACAAGGAGTACGAGGGCATCGTGCGTCAGCTCATGACTTACATGATGGAAGACTCACGCACCATCCCGAGTGTGCTGACCGCCCTGTTTTGCGCGCGCTCCATCGAACGAATCGGCGATCGCTGCCAGAACATTTGCGAAATTATTTTCTATTTCGTCAAGGGTCAGGATTTCCGCCATGTCGGCGGCGATGCGCTGGAAAAACTGCTCATCGAAAATGATGCGAAAAAAGACCGCTAACGTCCTGGTTCCGGTATGACCTATCAGCCCCGCATTGCGGGGCTTTTTCTTTTCCCGTCAGACGAAATGCGTGACCGGCGAGATATGTAACATAACATTATATTATAGTCGGATATGTTATTTCCCTATATTTTGTCGGGTGTTAGCCTATAACCAATAAAAAATGGGGCAGGGATAACACATGAAACATCGCTTTTTGGCGTTAACGCTGGTGGCCGGACTGGCCGCGATTTCAGGGACCGCGCAGGCGGATAAATTGGCGGATATTCAGAAGTCAGGNGTGGTGAAAGTCGCCGTTTTCGACAGTAATCCGCCGTTTGGCTATGTGGACCCGCAGAGCAAAAAGCTGGTGGGCTACGATGTCGATATTGCTGAAGCCGTCGGCAAGGCGTTGGGCGTTAAAGTCGAGCTGCGCGCGACCAACCCCGCTAACCGTATCCCTCTGCTGGTGTCCAAAAAAGTCGATCTTATCGCCGCCAACTTCACCATCACCGACGAACGCGCCAAACAGGTGAACTTCAGTATTCCTTATTTCTCCACCGGACAAAAATTCATTGCCCGTAAAGGCGTGTTGAAAACCCCGGAAGACATCAAAAATCTGCGCATTGGGGCGGATAAAGGCACCGTGCAGGAAATTACGCTGCGCGAGCACTACCCTACGGCGAAAGTCATTTCCTATGACGNCACCCCACTGGCCTTCGCCGCTTTGCGTAACGGCAATGTGCAGGCGATAACGCAGGATGACGCCAAACTGGTTGGTCTGCTGGCGAACGTACCGGCGGCGCAGAAGGCGGAGTTTGAAATCTCTCCGTTCAGCATCACGCGCGAATATCAGGGGGTGGGGATTCCCAAAGGGGAAGAGGCGCTGACGCAAAAGGTCAATGAAGCACTGGCGGATCTGGAAAAGCGCGGCGAGGCAGAGAAGATCTACAACCGGTGGTTTGGGCCGGATTCGCTTTCCGCCCAGCCGCGCGGCGACTTTAAATTCGCGCCGTTAGATCAACAACCTAAAAGCTGATCTCCCCACAGATGACTGACGTTCTCATTCGCCCTCCGTACCTCGAAGGGCATCGTTGTTTATGATGTTTCCTGAACCGATACAACACTGGCTGACGCAGTGGCTGCTTGCGCCGAACTATCTGGCATGGCTGTGGCAAGGTTTCCTGATGACCCTCGGCCTCTCCGCCGCCACCGTGGTCATGGCTACGCTATTTGGCATGGTGCTGGCCGCCGCCCGCGACAGTCACGTGCACGTTATGCGTTGGCTGGCTATCGCCTATAGCGCGCTGTTTCGCAACACGCCGCTACTGGTTCAGCTATTTTTCTGGTACTTCGGGGCCGGGCAGCTGTTTCCGTCGTCGGTGATGCAGTGGCTGAACGCCCCGCATGAACTTTCTGCGTTGGGATTCGCACTGCCGTGGCCTTCCTTTGAATTTCTCGCCGGACTGCTGGGACTGACGCTCTATTCCAGCGCCTTTATCGCTGAAGAACTGCGCGCGGGGATGGCCGGCGTCGCGACAGGGCAGAAGTATGCCGCGCAGGCGCTCGGCCTGACCGGCTGGCAGGCGATGCGCTATGTGCTGTTGCCGCAGGCGCTGCGCATCGCCTTTCCGCCGTTGCTGGGGCAGTACATGAACGTCATCAAGAACTCGTCGCTGGCGATGGCGATCGGCGTGGCGGAACTGTCATACGCATCACGTCAGGTGGAAACCGAAACGCTCCGCACCTTTCAGGCCTTCGGCGTCGCCACGGTGTTTTATATCGGCGCCATTGCCGTGCTCGAAGGATGGGGCATGTGGCGTCAACAGCGGCAGTCGACGGAGGGGCGCTGAAATGGATTTTACGATCATCCGCGATAACGTTACCTATCTGATGTGGGGCACGTTTCCCGAAGGGCCACTGGGCGGGGCGGCGCTGACGTTAGCGATCAGCCTGATGGCGGGCGNTGCCTCGGCCGTGCTGGGCACGGTGCTCGGCATCGCACTCGCCATGTCCCGGGGCTGGCTGGCCGCGCTGCTGGCGATGGTGCTGGGATTTTTCCGTGCTATTCCCGTCATCATGCTGATTTTCTGGACTTATTTCCTACTCCCGGTGCTGTTCGGCGTGGATATACCGGAGATCACCACCGTCGTTTGTGCGCTGGCGCTGATCGCCTCCGCTTATCTGGCGCACGGGGTTAAGGCCGGGATTGTGGCTATTGGGCGTGGTCAGTGGCAGGCGGGGCNATCGCTTGGCTTTAATCGCTGGCAGACGTTAGGCTACATCATCTTGCCGCAGGCGCTCCGCATGATGGTGCCTTCGTTCATCAACCAGTGGATTTCCCTGATCAAAGATACGTCGCTGGCGTATATCGTGGGCGTCGGCGAGCTGACGTTTCTGGCGACGCAGGTCAACAACCGCAGCATGGTGTATCCGCTGGAGGTCTTCTTGTTCGTGGCATTGGTTTATTTCGTTATGTGCTTGGTGCTAGATGTGCTGGCGACCGGCATCAGCCGCCGCTACGGCGGCCGTCGGGTCCAGAAAGTCGCCGAAGGAAAGGCGACGGCCTGACGGCTCAGCGCTCTGGCGTCAACTGAGACCAGCCACGCTCACGCCAGAGCGTGGGCAGTTGGCGCATATCGTCGAACTGGGTGACCAGCGGGTGATGAATGGGCCGGTTGAGCGCATCGGCGCAGTAGTAAAACACCGGGATCCCGGCGGAGATGCCGGCTTGTACGCCGGCCTCTGAGTCCTCGACTAAAATGCACTGTTCGATCGCCACCTTCATCTGGTCAGCGGCGTAGTAGAGGATCGCCGGATCCGGTTTCCAGGTCTGAATGTCATAGCCGCTGTAAAGATTGTCGCCGAAAAAGGGCAGAAGTGCCGTCTTCCCCAGCGTACGCTGCATTTTACTCACCGGCCCGTTCGAGACGNCCGCCGTCGGCACCTGCAGTTTTTCCAGCAGGTCGCGTACGCCCGGAATGGGTTGCAGGGCTGCATCAAACAAACGGGCTATCTCGTCGCGGTACTCCTGCTCCAGCACGGCCGTGTCTTGCGTCAAATGATAACGTTCGCAGGTGCGGAGAATAATGTCGTGGAGCCTGACGCCTTTAAACTCGGCGATGAATTGTTCTAATGCCAGCGATACGTTGTAGGCGGCAAACACATTGACATAGGCCTGACAGCACAAAACTTCGGTATCGACCAACGTTCCGTCGCAGTCAAAGAAAATGCACTCAATCTGGGACATGAGCGTCCTTACCGGGGAGACAAAAGATAACCTTACTTTACTGCACAATGATGCGGTTGTAATGGCTTGTGTCCGCGGGAAAAGGTCGGATTCGCCCGCAAACGCGACGTGTTCTCAGCGTCACTCTGCGGACTTTTCTTGCCTATGCATAGGATGTCCTTATGGTAGATAAAAAAACGGGGCAACAGCGTCAACCGCTGAGAATTTTGGTATAGGATACCTGACGGATAATCTTTCCCTTTCTTCAGGCTATTATGACTCATGGATAAATCTCAAACTGGCTCCGCGTCTGAGCGTGGGCTGTTGCAACGCGTGTTCAAATTACGTCAGCACGGCACCACGGCGCGTACTGAAACGATCGCGGGCTTTACGACGTTCCTGACGATGGTCTACATCGTTTTTGTTAACCCGCAAATCCTCGGCGTGGCCGGTATGGATACGCAGGCTGTCTTTGTCACCACCTGNTTGATCGCCGCCTTCGGCAGTATCCTGATGGGCCTGCTGGCGAACTTGCCGGTGGCGTTGGCGCCTGCGATGGGGCTTAACGCCTTTTTCGCTTTTGCCGTGGTCGGCGCGATGGGCCTGCCCTGGCAGGTAGCGATGGGCG
Organism: Lonsdalea quercina subsp. quercina; assembly: GCF_000688655.1. Taxonomy (GTDB): domain Bacteria; phylum Pseudomonadota; class Gammaproteobacteria; order Enterobacterales; family Enterobacteriaceae; genus Lonsdalea; species Lonsdalea quercina. The sequence goes on from NZ_JIBO01000015.1 coordinate 54,187, forward strand.
CTATTTTCTGGGGCGCAATCGGTTTCCTGCTCTTGTCCGTGTTCCAGATCCGCTACTGGATGATCGCCAATATCCCACAGTGTCTGCGTCTGGGTATCGCCAGCGGCATCGGCCTGTTTATCGCGATGATGGGGCTGAAAAACGCCGGGATCATCGTGCCGAATGCGGACACGTTGGTTGCGGTGGGTAAACTGACCTCACACAGCGTGTTGTTGGGTGTACTCGGCTTCTTCATCATCGTGGTACTTGCCTCCCGCAGCATTCATGCCGCGGTGCTGATCTCCATCGTTATCACAACGGCCATCGGCCTGCTGCTGGGTGATGTGAAATATACCGGCGTCTTCTCGCTTCCGCCGAGCGTCACTAACGTCGTTGGTCAGGTCGATTTGGCGGGAGCGTTGAATCTCGGACTCTCCGGCGTCATTTTCTCCTTCATGCTGGTTAACTTGTTCGACTCCTCCGGTACGCTGATCGGCGTGACCGAGAAAGCCGGGCTGGCGGACGAAAAGGGCAAGTTCCCTGGGATGAAGCGAGCGCTCTATGTGGACAGCATCAGCTCAGTCGCGGGCGCCTTTATCGGAACGTCCTCGGTTACCGCTTATATCGAAAGCTCCTCCGGCGTTTCTGTCGGCGGTCGCACCGGCCTGACGGCCGTTGTGGTGGGCGTGTTGTTCCTGCTGGTGATGTTCCTGTCGCCGCTGGCGGGGATGGTGCCGGCTTACGCGGCTGCGGGCGCGCTGATCTACGTGGGCGTACTGATGACGTCCAGCCTGTCACGCGTGAAATGGGAAGACCTGACGGAAGCCGTGCCGGCGTTTATCACCGCCGTCATGATGCCGTTCAGCTTTTCTATCACCGAAGGGATCGCCCTTGGGTTTATCTCCTACTGCGTGATGAAAGCGGCGACCGGACGCTGGCGTGAAATCAGCCCCTGCGTGGTGGTGGTCGCGGTGCTGTTCCTGCTGAAAATTGTCTTCGTCGACGCGCATTAATGTATGACAAACTTAACGCGGCGACAGCCGCGTTATTTCTTCTCCGCCGAGCGGCTGGTCAGTTTCATAAACCGCGTTGATTGGCGCTGTTGTTGAATAATCTCCGNCGTTTTACTAAGCCCTCCCGCCACCGTGTAGTTCCACAGTACCAGCCGGTTTAGCTGCGGCGTCCGGGCGCAGGCCCACGCCAGATAATCGTCAATGTCGCTCATCGCCTCCACTTCCGGCAAATACGCCACGCGCAGTCGCCCTGACGCCGGATGAAGCTTCAACGACTTACTGCCGTCCAGATTGAATCCCGGTATTTTGAGCACGGACTGGCGGATGACGGCGAGCTGAGAGGCGGCTTCCAGCGGATCGATCTGAGCGTCTACCCACGCCTTCTCCGCCTGCGTTTGCCACACCGACTGCGGCTGTTGCGACGCTCGCACGTGAACGATCTCCATACTCATCCCCACACTGCCCGTCTCGCTCAATAGCAGTCCGATGGTATTCCCCGCATAGCCCAGGCTGAAACTGGGCAGGTTGATATCGCTAAAGCAGGGGCGGCCGTTAGGCGCGGTCATCAAAGGGGGCAGCATCGGATAGCCAAACAGATAAAACATGAGTTCTGCCAATAACGCCCGGCTTTTCAGATAGCGTTCGCGCCGTTTCATCGAAAAACTCTGCGTTGAGGCGATCAGGTCGTCAGACAGGCGTTGCAGACTGGGCAAAACTTCCGTGCTGGTCCACCTGACGAAATGGCAGGTCATAATTCACTCCATGATAATGACGCAAATCGGGGCGTCCGAGGTTAGCTGAGACGATATAAACGCTGTGATGCTATATATCACAGACAAAAATATTAACTAAGCACAAATTAACGGATTAATGTTCAACAGTGAGTGCGTATGTTGTTTTCGCCAAAATTCTCTCCTTGCCTCGTTGAAACAAGGAGAGTTGCCGTCAGCAGGATCGCCCGGGAGACAAGGGCACGGCTTGATGGGATGACCGATGTTTTTATGTCCAATCTGCTGTCGTGGCGCCAAAACTGCCTGTAACGCTACTGCGTGTGCGAATGGGAACGCTCTCCAGCCGACTGCCGTTGCCGCTCTTCCCTTTGTTGGCGCAGCCCGTCGGGCGTTACCAGCCGCAGGGCCGAGGTCGGGCAGACTCTGACGCAGGATGGTCCATCTGCCACGTCATGGCACAAGTCGCACTTGTGCACTTCGCTGCGGGCGTGCGGTTCTCCCTTCTCCTGTGGCGAGGTCACCACCCGAATCGCACCGAAGGGACAGGCAATGACGCAGCTTTTACAGCCGATACATTGTGATGAAACCACCTGAATGCTGTCGTTCTGGGCGACCAAGGCTCCCTGCGGGCAGGCGCTGGCGCAGGGAGCGTTCTCGCACTGGTGGCAGAGCACCGGCACGCTGACCTCGGCGCTTTTGATCACCGTTAGCCTGGGGGCGAATGACGCGGTATTCAGGCTGCTTANCCCGCCGCTCGTGTGGGCGACGGCGCAGGCGACTTCACAGGTGCGGCAGCCAATGCATTGGCTGGCGTCGGCAATCACGAACGCATTCATCGCACCAGCTCCTGCGAGTCGACGCGGGATGTCGACGTGGCAGTTTGCGGTTCGCTCATCGCATTGATCATACTGCGCGCCGCCTTACGGCCGTCAGCGATCGCCGTGACCACCAGATCGGCGCCGCGTACGGCGTCACCGCCGGCGANAATGCGTGAATGACTGGTTTGGCAGGCATTGCGGCCGACCGGTTGAGCCTCGATCTGCCCCCNCTTGTTGCGCTGTACCTGTGCGTCATCCAGCCACGGCATCGCATGAGACTGAAAGCCGAACGCCGTAATCACCGCATCCACCGGGTGGATGAACTCGGAGCCTTCAACCGGCTGCGGACGCCGGCGGCCGCTGGCATCCGGCTCTCCCAGCTCGGTACGGATGAGGCTGACGCCGCAGACTTCGCCCTGTTCGTTGAGGCAGATTTTCTGCGGCTGTACGTTGAACATGAACTCCACCCCTTCCTCGCGAGCATTTTTCACCTCTTTTTTCGACCCCGGCATATTCGCCTCGTCGCGACGATAGGCGCAGGTGACCGACTCCGCCCCTTGTCGGATTGAAGTGCGTACGCAATCCATGGCGGTATCGCCGCCGCCGAGCACCAGCACGCGTTTGCCCTGCATCGAGACATAAGGTTCATCTTCCAGGTCCGGCAAGCCCATAACCCGTTTGGTATTGGCCACCAGGAACGGCAGCGCATCATAAACGCCCGGTGCGTCTTCATTATCCAGACCGGCTTTCATGGAGCGGTAGGTGCCGACGCCGACGAAAACGGTGTCGAATTCATTCAACAGTTGCGTCAGCGAGATATCGCGCCCGNCCTCGGTATTGAGATGAAATTCGATGCCCATGCCCTCAAACAGAACTCGGCGCTGGATGAGTACATCTTTATCCAGCTTGAAGGAGGGGATACCGAATGTCAGCAGGCCGCCTATCTCGGGATGCCGATCGAAGACCACCGCTTTGACGCCGTTACGCGTGAGGACATCTGCACAAGCCAGCCCGGCGGGGCCAGCGCCGATAATCGCCGCCCGTTTACCGGTCGGCTTGACCTGATTCAGATCGGGTTTCCAGCCCATTTTCAGCGCGCTGTCTGTGATGTAACGCTCGATGTTGCCGATGGTCACCGCGCCATATGCTTCTTTTCCGAGCGTACAGGCGCCTTCGCACAGACGATCCTGCGGGCAGACCCGCCCGCAGATCTCGGGCAGACTGCTGGTGCGATGCGACAGCTCCACGGCTTCCATGATGCGGCCTTCTTTCGCCAGGCGCAGAAGTTCAGGGATGTTGTTATGTAGCGGGCAAGTCCATTCGCAGACGGAGTGCTGACCGCAGGTCATGCAGCGTCCGCCTTGATCCTGGACCTGCTCCGGCGTAAAGCCCAGGTAGATTTCATTGAACGTGGAAACGCGCTCATTTAGCGGTTTCTTGATGGCGTCCATCCGCGGCCAGCCTTTGCGTTTATTCAGCAGAGGGGGGCGCGAAGGGTTATAGGGCGGCGCGGCGCGCCAGTTACCGGGCGCGGAACGCAGAGCCGTCTCGCGTTGTTTTTCCTGACGCTGTTGCTTTAGTGTGTGCTCACTAACTAAATGCAGCGCTTGGGNGGGGCAGGCTTCAACGCAAGCCTGACCTTCGGCTCTGCCGATACAGAGGTCGCATTTGTGAGCGGAGGCGGTATCCGGCGTTTTTTCTGTTGTTTCCACGGATATCGCGCCAAAGGGACAGACGACGACGCAGGTCTTACACCCAATGCATTTCTCGGCGATAACCTGAACGCTGTTCTCTTTTTTCACCAATGCCTGTGTCGGGCACATGGCGGCGCAGGGAGCGTCTTCGCAATGATGGCAGGTGACCGCCGTATGTAGCTCGGCTTTATGAAAGACGTGAATACGAGGGGAAAAGTTTTCCGCGCTTTCAGGATAAGCGCCATGGTTATGGGTAATCACACAGGCAATCTCGCAGGCTTTACAGCCGATGCAGTCCTTGGCGTTTGCGACGATAAACCGATTCATATCTTCTCCCGATAAGATCGTGTTGAAGCAGGATACGGCATTGCTTTAAGGCCGATACCGCGTCTTACTTTATCTATAAAAAAGCAAAAAGTAAGCGCTTGCTTACTTTTTGGGTGACGACCGTCACACTTTTTAATCGCCCAGCCAGAGCGAAAAGCTTGGGGCAGGTGTGGAAGTCATATCAAGGATAGCGGCTTCGTGGTCTGGCATGGAATTTTTATCCTAGCGGCTACCCGCTAGTGCTATTTTGATATAAAACAGAGAATCAAAAAGAAGAATAATCAAATTTATTCAGTACGTTATCGTATTGAGAGTCATTATCTTGTACATCAAATCCGGCGCGTAAAAAAGAGAATGAGTGCGTAGAGACTTTCAAAGGTATTCTGCGTCTCTCGAGGTCGCTTAAGGTCTGGATGAGCCGCGTAGCCAGCCGCGGGCGCGGTCAGGAGGCGAAAAGCGTTATTCGGTGCGATTCCTGACGCGCAGGTGGACATGCCTGCGCTGCTGCGTCTTCATCGTGCTCAGCAGCATGGCCAACGCATCCAGCTTGTCGATAATCTGGGTACCCAGATAGAAATAGCCGTAAATTTTGTTCTCTATCGCGATGTCGTTTCCGGCGTGCTGATTTAGCAGCGTCGAACGCAGTTCCTCCATCACATCTTGTTCGAACTCTTTATGGTGGAATTTCTTTATGGCATCAGGATCGTTAATATCGTCGCGAATAAGCGCCTGTAAAAGTTTGAAGCGGTAATCGATCGCATAATTAGTCTTTTTCGACAGCGAAGAGGCACAAATAATATGGTGACTCACAGAACAATCCCAGAAGGCTTTTTCAATCAAATTCAGATAAGAGACGATATCGAGAATGGTTTCCTGCAATGAAGCATAAGTTTTTTTATCTATTCTGGTTTCTTTCTGGGCAGGTATGGAGAGTTTTAATATATTGGAGATGGCTTTTTTATTAATACTGTTAAGATTTTTTAATTCGGGCCGGTTGAATAGATTACGCGATAAGTTAGCGCAGTAAAGCTGATGCAGATTGGATATGAGTTTATACAGCTCTATATTCCAGTGAATACTCGCTTTATGCGGTAAAATACTGGAAAAAATGACGGCGATGACGCAGCCGATAAAAACGTCGGAAATTCGCCACAGCGCGATATCCAGATTCCCGCCCGACGCGCTGACGGTCACTGAAAGCGTAATACCAATCAGTATCCCGGCATAAGGGATTTTACTCAACGTCAAATAGCCGCAGGTAAATATACCGAGGGCGATGATCACAATCATGCCCGAAAAGGTATATTTCCCGGCATAAAACGAAAGAATACCGAAAATAATGCCAATCAAGGTGCCGGTCGAGCGCTGGATAGCCCGGGGATAGACGCTGCCTTTATAGGACATCGGGCCCATGATGACGACCATGGNGATCAGGATCCATGAGACGTCTTTGACCAAATCCAGTTTTGCCAATAGGAGTAAAGCGAAAATAAAAGAAATCGTTAAGCGCAGCGCATGGAAGGTGCGATAATATTTGTATTGTAAATTCTCTACTTTCATGGTCTTTTCTTTTAAAAGCACCCGCTAAATCACTATTAACCTCTATGTTATAAAGTTAATTGTCGATCGCGAAAACCCCTATTTCCACTGGTATGAAATGATGTCATCCAACAACGGATAGAGAGGATAGCATCTTTTTTAACTAAAGTTAACAACAGGCCGGCCTCCAAAAACCCAAGCTTATTCTTATAAGAAGATAAAACTCTCCAGTAGAAGTAATAAATTGTAAACTGATATTTTTCATACTCAGGGTGAATGAAATTATTTTTCGTTGAAGGGAGTGAGAATGACTTTAATGGGCGGAGCTGTAAATAAAAAAACAGTGATTACTCTTAAGAAGAATGATCCTGGGGTGAAAATATTATCAATACATTAGGTTGAGATGATTTCTCACCGCGGATCAATCAGCGTGGCGGGTAAAAAGAGGGAGATTATTTAATAAATTCACGACTAAACAACGGAGCGCCGAATGCCCGTTTTCTTCTGACGCCGTTCACACCAGACGGTGAAGATGCCGGCGCAGGCGATGATCGCCGCGCCGGCGATGGTCGAGCCTCCCGGCACGCTATCAAGGAAGAGATACCCTATCAGCATTGACCAGACCAGCGTGGTGTAATCGAAAGGAGCCAATAGCGAGGCGTCGGCGTAGCGCAGGCTCAGGGTAATCAGTATCTGCGCCATACCGCCGAAAAAACCGCAGCCAATCAGCAGGAGGAGCTGCGGAAACGTCGGCATCAGCCAGCCGAAATACAGTGTCCCCAGACCGATAAACATCGTCATCAGCGAGAAATAAAATACGATGGCTCCGGGCTTTTCCACGCCGTTGAGGAAACGAATTTGTATCGACGAAGCGGCGGTGCAGAGCGCGGCCAGCAACGCGAAAATGGCACCGATGGCTGAGCCGGTGCCGATGCCGGAGGTCGAAGCAAAGAGAGACCCGTTGGCGCCGAGATACGCCGACAGCATCACAAGAATGCCCGAGAAGCCGACCACGACGGCCAGCCAACGATAAAAGCGGACGATCTCTTTCAACAATATCGCCGCCATGATGACGGTAAATAACGGCGCGGCGTAGCTGATGGCGGTCACGTCCGCCAACGAAATATAGACCAGCGCCAGATAGTTGAAATACATACCGCCCGTGCCGGAAAAACCACGGATGAGATGGCCAAACAAATTGCGGGTTTTGATTAAATCGAGAATATTGCCTTGAAACTTGAGCCAGATAAGCAGGGGAAATAGCGCCACGAACGAACGAAAAAAAATGACTTCGCCGGTGGGGATCGCGCCGTTTAATCCTTTGACGCATGCCAGCATTAATGTCGCGCACAGCGCCGACATTATTTTCAGGAGTACGCCCATTCTGGAATTCATTGTCTATTTTCACTCTCTGGCTGCAATATCGGCTTTCGCTTTCCTGATGCGGGAAATCGTCCTTACCATAGAGTGACTGTCTTCGCGGCCGTTAAGATAATTTCGTTCTGTCTGGATAGTTTTTCCTTATATTTATCCCCGTCATACAAATTGCATATCACCACACACACTTTCCGTCTTATACATCGGCTTTCATCACTTCTATAGTCAGACTGCTGGAAGAGTCACGCGAAGTTTTAGCGGTTATCTCTTTATTTTTAATACCTTATTTCATATCGCTTCTGCCGTGCCTGCGCAGAAGAACACTGAAAATTAATTAAAATAGCGGGGAGCTCGTGATGAAATTGAAATTGCTTTCGGGTGCCGTATTGACCCTGCCTTTGTTGACGGTGTTGTCACCCGTCGCCCAGGCGGATTTACTCGCGGATATCCACGCTCGCGGCCAGTTAAACTGTGCGGTTTACTCCGACGTGCCGCCATTCTCTTCTCCCGATCCCAAAACGCGCCAGTTGGCCGGAATGGATGTCGATCTGTGTCATGCGCTGGCGAAGGAGATGGGGGTTAAGGCCAATCTGATGCCGACCTCGATTGAGGCGCGTATCGCCGTCATCGCCACCGGCCGCGCCGATGTGCTGGTCGCCAACCTGGCGTATACCAAAACGCGCGGCAACCAAATCCAGTTCAGCGACCCGTACTATGTGGCGAAAGAGATGCTGGTGGTGAAGAAGCCGAACGAAAATAAAACGCGGGCGGACTTTAAAGATAAACGCATCAGCGCGACCAAAGGCACCACCTCCGAACAATCCATCCATCTGGCGGGCGCGAAAGCCGTCACCTTCCAGGATGCGGCCTCCGCTTTCCTGGCGCTGGAGCAGAACAAGGTGGTGGGCTTCGTCACCAACACCATGACCGCCATCAAAATGATCTCCCAGGCGAAAAAAGACGGTATCGAGCTGGGTATGATTAAAGAGCCGATGGCGCTGGAGCCGATCGGCGTCGGCATGAAAAAAGACGAGCCTGCGCTGCTGGCGGAAGTGAATCGCAGCCTGAAGGCGATGGACGACGCCGGCGCTATCGATGCTATCTGGAATACCTGGATTGGGCCGAACACCGAGTACAAGATGGTGCGCGAAGAAAAAGTGCAGCCGCTTTCAAGTCTGAAATTCGAACCGCTGGAATAACTCATGACCATGCTGTCGCGCGACGTGCCGGGGCGCGTCTCCTTGACGCTCGTCAGTCAGGGCGAGCAGGTAAACGTGTCTACGATTGGCGGCCGGGCCTATCTGGTCGATGCGCCGGGCGAGTTCGACCTGCCGGCGCAAAGGCGCATCTGGGCGCTGGCTGCGTTACTGCGGCAGCGTGACGATATCGAATCGCTGATCCCCGGCGTGACCAACCTGCTGGTGCTGTTCAAGCACATCCCGCCGGAGCCGTCCACCGTCGTCCATCTGCTGCGGGACGGTTGGGATCGTGCGCGGGCCGTTGCCTCTCAGGGAAAACTGATTGAAATTCCTGTCTGCTACGGCGGGGAGCACGCGACGGATCTGGATGCCGTGTGCGCCTTTACCGGGCTGACGGCAAAAGAGGTTATCCGCCGTCACTATCAGGGCGAGTACACGGTTTTTGCGCTCGGCAGCGCGCCGGGATTCGGCTATTTGCATGGTCTGGACCCGGCGCTGGCGACGCCACGTAAAAAAGTGCCGTCGCTAAATATGTTGAAAGGTACCGTGACCATCGGCGGTGCGCAGACGGGGGTGTCGGCGTTAACCGGACCGAACGGCTGGAACGCGATCGGCTTCGCCGATCTGCCGCTGTTCGACCCTTGGGCGGAAACGCCTGCGGTCATGGCGCCCGGAGACAACGTCCGTTTTCTGCCTGAGAGGATTGAACTGTGATTGAGGTGATGAAAACCGGTCCGTTGAATACCATTCAGGATCTTGGACGCACCGGCTTTCGCCATATCGGCGTCTCGGTCAGCGGGGTGATGGATGCACTGGCGCTGCGCGTCGGCAATATTATGCTCGGCAATGACGAAAATGCGGCCGGGATTGAGGTTCAACTTTTCCCTTTTCGCGTCCGTTTCACCGCTGATGGCGCCATCGCCCTGACCGGCGCCGATTGCCGCGCCGCGCTGGATGGCAAAGCGCTGCCGCCCTGGTGGGCCTGCGAGGTGCAGGCCGGGCAGGTGTTGGAGATGTCCTATCCTCGCCGTGGCGCTCGGGGTTATCTGTGTGTGGCGGGGGGGATTGATGTGCCTGTGGTTATGGGATCGCGGAGCACCGCGCTGCGCGGCAACTTCGGCGGACTGGATGGCCGCCCGTTGACGCAAGGCGACCGTTTGCCGGCGGGAAACGCGACGTCGTGTTCGCTACCAACCGGCGGTATTGGCGCGGTGCCGCCTGACGAGGCCCTGGCTGATATCTTTCCTGTCAGCCCGGAAGGCGTCATTCAACTACGGGCGATCCCCTCCGGCGAATTCGATCTGTTTGCCCACGACGCCGCGCGGTTCTGGTCGCAGTCGTGGATCATATCCCGGCACAGCGACCGTACCGGCTATCGCCTGAGCGGCGAGCCGCTCGTCCCGTCCCGNACGGTGGAAATGCGCTCCTACGGGTTAATCCCCGGCATTGTGCAGGTGCCTCCGGCGGGAGAACCCATTATTCAGCTGAGCGACGCCAATACGGCGGGCGGCTATCCTAAAATTGCGGGCGTCATCGAAGACGACCTCTGGCGATTGGGCCAGGCGCAGGCGGGCGATCGCCTGCAATTGGTTGAAAGCGATGCCGCCGAGGCGATTGCCGTCAACCGCGCAGTGAACGCGTATCTGCTTGGCGTCTCCCGCTGTTGTCATCAGGTTGCTGCCGCGGCGCTGAACGGATAGATCGCCGCGGGTCAGCTTTTCATGCCGCGCAGCCGTCCATCAGGCCGCAGCACCACCGTTGGCGGGCTGCCGCCACGTCTTTTCGATGATCGTTTCTCCCTGCTTCCGCGCCGTGCTCCCCCAATGACTCCTTATAAATAACGCCGAGTCTGGCGGCATGACGTGCCGCTGAAAGGGATCCTGTGGGCGTCGGTTGCGACCTGCGGGCATAAAAAACGGGGCGCAAAATCGGCCCCGTTAATTTGTCGGCATCGTTGAAACGGCGTTTAACGCATCCCTTCGCAAAAGGTCGCCAGACGGTCGCAGCCTTTTTGCAGTATCTCCATGCTGGTCGCATAAGAGAGGCGGAAGAACGGACTCATGCCGTAGGCCGCGCCCTGTACCGTCACCACGTGGTGCTCTTCCATCAGCGCCATCACGAAGTCGGCGTCGTTGGCGATAAAGCGGCCGCCTTGGGTGGTTTTGCCGATAAACGCGGCGATGTTCACAAACAGGTAAAACGCGCCCTGAGGTTTGTGGCACAGCAGGCCGTGAATGGAGGTCAGGCGCTCCAGGACATAGTCGCGCCGCTGGCGATAAATCTCCGCGCGTTCTTTCAGCAGATCCTGCGGGCCGTTCAGGACCGCGACGGCCGCCGCCTGAGTAAGCGTGGTCACGCCGCCGGCGTTCTGTGTATTGACGTTGCTCATCGCTTTAATCAGAGCGCTCGGTCCGCCGCAGAAGCCCAGCCGCCAGCCGGTCATCGACCAGGCTTTTGAGACGCCATTGACCGTCAGGACGCGATCTTGCAGGCGGGGTTCGACTTCCGCCATCGTATAAAAAGTCACGTCGTCGTAAATCAAATGCTCATAAATATCGTCGCTCAGGATCCAAATGTCGGGATGTCGCAGCATGACGTCCGCGATGCCCTGCAAATCGGCCCGGCTGGCGACCGAACCGGTGGGGTTGCTGGGGTAATTAAGCAGCAGCCATTTGGTTTTCGCGGTGATGGCCGCTTCGATGTCTTCCGGGTAAGGCTTGAAGTTGTTTTCCTGCGGACAGGCCACGGAGACCGGAACGCCGCCTGCGAATTTCACGATATCGGCATAGCTGATCCACGACGGAGACGGCAGCAGCACTTCGTCGCCCGGATTGATCGTCGCCATAAAGGCGTTGAAGATTATCTGCTTGGCGCCGCCGGCGGTAATGATCTGACTGATGTCGTAGTCCAGATGGTTGTCGCGCTTGAACTTGCGCTGAATAGCCGCGCGCAGCGCCGGTGTCCCGTCGGTGGGCGGATAGCGGGTATCGCCCGCCAGCGCGGCGGCGTAGGCGGCCTCCGTGGCATGTGGCGGNGTGGGAAAATCCGGCTCGCCGGTCGATAAGCCAATAACGTGGATACCTTGTGCGGCGAGGTCCCGCGCTTTCTGCGTCATAGCCACAGAAGCGGAAACGGTGACATTTTTCAGGCGATCGGCAATTTCAGGCATGTGCGGAGATTCCAGTCAGTCAGGGGCGTCATGCCGGTGAGGCCTGCCACGGCAGGATCAGGCGAGCGGCACGGTGCGAAAGCAGGTCGATGAATGACCCAGGTCGGGAAGAGCATAAAAGTGAATTCAGCGCAGAGGCTAATAGCGCTTTGTTGTGGTGACATAACTTAACGCGATGGTTGTGCGTGCTGGGGCAACGGAAGGGGTTGCCGTCTTGCTTCACCATGGTGCAAACGGAGGGGCGGAGCGCGCAAAATACGGCGAGCCAATAGGGCCTAACCGGCTGAAACCCTGGTCTCTATCGCGCCTTGTGCACGGTCGTTCGCGTTGGCCCCAATCTTGCTTTGATTAAGGTCAAGATCCCGCAGTGAGGAAGCCACTATGAATCTCCGTCGACTTAAATACTTCATCAAGATCGTTGACGTGGGCAGCCTGACGCAGGCCGCCGATGTTCTTCATATCGCGCAACCCGCTCTCAGCCAGCAGTTGGCGACGCTGGAAGGCGAGGTCAATCAGCAGCTGTTAATCCGCACCAAACGCGGCGTCACGCCGACCGAAGCGGGCAAAATTCTTTACACGCACGCACAGGCGATCCTGCGCCAGTGCGATCAGGCGCAAGTCGCCATCGACGGCGCCGGGCTGACCATGTCGGGCAGCGTGTCCGTCGGTCTGGCCCCGGGGACGGCCGCCCAGCAGCTGGCGCTGCCGCTGATGAAGGAAGTGCATCGGCTGCATCCCGGCATCGTGCTGTATTTCAATGAAAACTTCGGCACGACGCTGAGTGAACTCATCATGAACGGGCGTATGGATATGGCGGTGATTTACGGTAGCCGCGAGATCCACGGCCTGCGCTTTATGCCGCTGATGAAGGAAGACCTCTATTTCGTCTGTCCGCACGTGCTGGACGCGCCGAAAAGCAGCATTTCGCTGGCTGACGTCGCGCGCTACGACCTGTTCCTGCCGCGAATCTACAATACGATGCGCAAGGGGGTGGACGATGCCTTTGTTCAGGCGGGCGTATCCTACAAGGTTAACTGTGAAATCGAGTCGCAAACCACGCTGAATGCCGCCGTGGGCGAAGGATTGGGCTGTACGATCATGCCCGAGTCCGCCGCCCGCGGCATGCTACAGGCCAGCAACGCCTGGATGGCGAAGATCGTCGATCCGAACATTCAGGTCTCCCTGACGTTTTGCATGTCGGACCATCTGCCGCTCTCGCAGCCCGCGAAAGTCGTCAAAGACATCCTGTTATCGCTGATGGTGAAACGCACCACGGACANCCGTCCGCTGGCGCTGGTGGGGTAATAAGTCTCCCTTATCGTCGCAAAGCGAAACCCTCTTACCGAATCAACCTGTCGCCACGTTAGAGTGCGGATATCCCCAGTAAGCCGGGGCGACGGGCGGTTGTCGGACGTCGGCGACAGGCGACGATTCCGGTCATATTGACGTGTTGCCTGCCAACGTCCTCCTTCCTGTAGTGACCGCCTGTCTGTCCAGCTATCCACGGGAAGCGCCCGTCGCGTGGCGTAATGATGTCGGACGAGTTGACAGGATATTTATGCAAAACAGCCCATTAGCACTCCGGGAGCTACGTGCGGTGGCCCACACGATGCGCCGCTCGGGGTTAACCCAGATAGAGTTCGGCGGCAGCGATTACCATGTTCGCCTGAGGTTTGAACCGGCTTGCGATGCCTCGGCTGCGATGTCCGCGAGCGCGCGGGCAGACGAAGAGGGGCCGCAGACGGAGATTCTGCGGGCCTGCCTGCCCGGCACGGTTTATTTGCAGTATCCGGGACGCGAAGAGACGTTTGTTTCGCTCGGCGCCTCAGTCCGGCAAGGCGCGCTGCTGGCGCTGTTGAAGGTTGGGCTGGCCTACCTGCCTGTGCTGAGTCCGGCCGATGGCACGGTAACGTCGATGCCGGTCAGACAAGGGGATGCGGTCGAGTATGACAGCGTCATTCTCACCCTGAGAAAAACAGAGGCTTAATGATGAAATCGATAGATTTGAATGCCGATATCGGCGAAGGCTTCGGCGATTATCAGATTGCGGACGATGCGGCGCTGATGCCGCTGATCACCTCGGCCAACGTCGCCTGTGGTTTCCATGCTGGCGACGCGGCGATCATGGCGAAANCCGTCGCGCTGGCCAAACAGCATCATGTCGATCTCGGCGCGCACGTCGGGTTTCCCGATCTCATGGGATTCGGCCGCCGCCGGATGCAGATTGAACACGACACGCTGGCGCATTACGTCACCTATCAGCTCGGCGCCCTGTCGGCGTTCGCGCACGCGGCGCGTTACCCGCTGACTCATATGAGCTTTCACGGCGCTCTCGGCAACATGGTGTCAGAGGATGAAGCGCTGGCGGACGTCCTGCTCCGTGCGGTCAAAACCTTTGATCCGAATATGATTATCAGCACGATGGCGGGAAATGCGGTGGATCGCGTGGCGCGACGCCTTGGCTTACGCGTGGTGTGCGTTTTTCTGGCCGATCGCGCCTATGAAAGCGACGGACTACTGGTCAGCCGCGCCAAGCCGGGCGCGGTCATTCACGATACGGAACAGGTCAAGGCGCGTGTTCGCCGTTTGCTGACGGAAGGCACCATTGAGAGCATCGATGGCGATACGCTGACGCTCGACGTCTCCTCGATTCTGGTGCACGGAGATACGCCTGAGGCGATCGAGATGGTCAAAACGCTGCGCGCGACGATTGAAGAAACCGGCCTGCGTATTGCGCCGGTCTCCGAGCAAATTCGCCAGCAGAGCTGGGAGCAAACCGCGTTATAAGTCGCCCTTATCGCCTCAAACCGTTTATGTCTTATGCTTGCTTGTCTTTACTGGATAGAGTCGAAAAAAGGGCCGGTCTCCCATACAGGAAGGCCCGCCGATGATCAGGAGAGTTGAAATGCCGTTTTCAGATTACAAAACCGCGCTGGTGACCGGCGCATCCGCCGGGATGGGCGAAGCGATTGTCGAACGTCTGTGTCAGGAAGGACTGACGGTGCATGCCGTGGCGCGTCGTGAAGAGCAACTGGCGGCGCTGGCCGCGCGTACCGGCTGTATTCCTCATGCTATCGATGTCAGCGACACGGACGCCCTGACGCGCCTGTGCAGTGAAATCCAAATCGATGTGCTGGTGAACAACGCCGGCGTTTCCCGGTCTGGTTCCATTCTGGATGCCGACGAAGAGGTGATCGACACGCTGGTGGACGTCAACCTGCGAGCGGTGCTGCACCTCAGCCGCCTGGTGGTGCCAGGTATGAAGGAGCGAAACTGCGGACACGTCATTAACGTCAGTTCTATTGCCGCAGTTTACAACTTCAACGGCAACTCCATTTATCACGCGACCAAAGCGGGCGTCCATGCCCTCTCTCGCCAACTGCGGTTGGATTGTTACGGCAAAATGGTGCGGGTAACCGAGCTTTGTCCCGGCCGTGTGGCTACCGACATCATCGGTATCGCGATGGGCGATATTGAAGACGCTCGCCGTCGCTACATTGATGGTTTCGATTTACCGACGCCGAAAGATATCGCGGATACCGTGGCTTTCGTCCTCTCCGCACCGGTCAACGTGAACTTCGGCCATATTGAAATTACGCCGACCACGCAGGTGATGGGCGGCTTGTCGACCATGCGTCCGGGCGATTCCGTCGAGTAAATATAAGTACTATCAGGCGCTGAGGGAGATTAAACGATGACGCTCGATTTTTCCGCTGTTTTCACCGGTCAATTTGGATCGATGCTCGGCGAGGGGGCCATCGTTACCCTGAAGCTAGCGCTGGGGTCCTGGCTGCTGGCCATGATGCTGGCGCTATTATTGGTCGTGATCCGCCTGACGCATAAGCGCACGGCGGTCTTCCTGGTGTCGGCCTACGTGTCTTACCACCGTAATGTGCCGACGCTAATTCAGCTGATGATGTGGTACTTCGCTATTCCCACGCTGTTGCCGGAGTCGGTGCAGATGTGGATCAACGACTTCAATGCGGAGTTCCTCTTCTCCATGTTCGCACTTGGCCTATGTCAGGCCGCCTATTTCTCCGAAGACATCCGCAGCGGACTGCGGGCGATCCCCGACGGGCAGAACGAGGCGGCGCGCGCGCTGGGCATGAGCTACGGTCGTGCGATGCGACTGGTGATCCTGCCGCAGGGGTTGCGCAATTCACTGCCGTCGTTAATCAATCACACCGTGCTGTTGTTTAAGAACACCAGTCTGGCGATGGTCATCGGCGTCGCGGAGCTGACCTACGTCACCCGAGATATCGAAAACCAGACGTTCCGCACCTTCGAATCCTATCTGGTGGCCTCTATCGGCTATTTGGTCTTCTCTTTGCTGCTGATGGGGGCTGGCGCTCTGCTGGCTCGCCATTTCCAGCGCGTCTATGCGAGGTAATCCCGTGGCTGATATCTTCACGATTTTGCACGACAACGGGATGCTGTTTCTGATGGGCCAGTATCCGAATGGTCCCCTCGGCGGCGTGCTGTGTACGTTATTGATCTCCGTGCTGGCGATGTTGTTCGCTTTCCCGGTCGGCATGCTGTTGGGCATGGCGCGCATTTCTCCTTTTCGCTGGATACGCTGGCCGGCGGCCTGCTGGGTCTACGCGCTGCGCGGCATTCCGCTGCTGATGGTGGTGTTCTGGACCTATTTCTGCGTCCCTTTGCTGATCGGCCATAACATCAGCGGCTTCGCGACGATGCTGTGCACGCTGGTGATTTATGAAAGCGCCTACATCGCCGAGATCATTCGCGGCGGCATTCAGGCGCTGCCGTCCGGGCAGTACGAAGCGTCCCGCGCGTTGGGCATGAGTTACGTCAAAACGTTCCGCATGGTGATCCTGCCGCAGGCGCTCTACAACACCTTGCCCAGTCTGGTGAGCCAACTGGTGTCCATCATCAAGGACAGCACGCTGGGCTATGTGATCAATGTGCCGGAGCTGACCTTTGCCGCCAATCAGGTCAACAACCAGCTGCTGACCAAGCCGTTTCAGGTGTTCGCGATTGTGGCGCTGAGTTACTACGTCATTTGTTTTAGCCTGACCTGGCTGGCTAACCGGCTGGAAGCGCGCGTGGCGCGCAAGCGACGTAATGAAACCCCCGCCGGCCCGCCAGCCCAGAAAACCGAATTATTGACCGAAACACCGTCGCTATAAGGAATGCATGATGAGACCGATGATTATGTTTAACCGGGTCAGCAAATGGTATGGCGATTATCAGGCGTTGACTGAATTGAATGCCGAGATCAAAAGCGGCGAGGTCGTGGTGGTCTGCGGGCCGTCGGGGTCTGGCAAATCAACGCTGATCCGGACGGTCAACCGACTGGAGCCGATTGAAAAAGGACAAATCCTGTTCGACGGCATTGATATACACGGCACCAGCACCCGTCTCAACCAGCTGCGCACCCGCATTGGCTTTGTGTTCCAGAATTTCAATCTGTTCCCGCATGTCTCGGTGATGGATAACATCATGATGTCGCCGGTGAAGGTGCTGGGCGTCAAACGTTCGGAAGCGCGCAAACATGCGGGCGAACTGCTGGAGCGCGTCGGGCTGTCGCACAAGGCGAATGCCTATCCGGCCCAGCTTTCCGGGGGGCAGCAGCAGCGCGTGGCGATAGCGCGCGCGTTGGCGATGAAGCCGCCGGTCATGCTGTTCGATGAACCGACCTCGGCGCTGGACCCGGAGATGGTGGGGGAGGTGCTGAACGTGATGCGCGGGCTGGCGCAGGAAGGCATGACGATGATGTGCGTGACCCATGAGATGAATTTCGCCCGCGAAGTGGCGGACACCGTCTGGTTCATGGATCAGGGGCAGATTCTGGAGAAGGCCGCGCCCGAAAACTTCTTCCGAACGCCGCAACATCCCCGCGCGCAGCGCTTTTTGAGCGATCTGCGCCAACACTAAGGTTCATCCATCGTGGAACGACATCGCGCCGTCGCGGGTTAATACGACGGCGCGATCCTGTTTCTTCTTTCGATTCTTCGCTTCCCCGGAGTTGCTCGATTCACGTCGCCGCGTGAGTTTCGTCCTATTTCACTCCCGTTTTTGAGTCGAATCTTTCTGCATATCGTCCAGCGCCATATTCAACGCCAGCACATTGACCACCGGTTCGCCCAGAAAGTCGGGGCGCGGCGGCTGCGTATGCTCATCCACCAGCCGCCGTACGTCGCTTGCCGATAGATGGCGGGCCGACGCCACCCTGGGGGCCTGCCATAGCGCGGCCTGCGGCGAGATCTGCGGGTCCAGACCGCTGCCGGAGGCGGTGACCAGCTCGACGGGAACCGGGCCGCCCGCCTGCGGATTGGCGGCGCGCAGGTCCGCCACGCGCTGTTTGATGGCTTCGTCCTGCGCCGGATTGCTCACCGCCAGATTGCTGCCGGAAGAGGCCAGCGGGTTGTACGGCGTGCCGACGGTTGCCGACGGGCGACCGTGGAAATAATCCGCCCGAGTGAAGTGCTGGCCGATCAGCGCTGAGCCTCGAAGCTGCCCGTCACGTACGATCAGCGACCCGCCGGCGGTGTCCGGAAAGGCCCACAGGGATAACGACGTCGTCAACAGCGGATAGGCTGCGCCGGTGATGACGGCCAGCAGGCAAAACAGGGTAAGCGTGGGACGTATCAGGTTCATACTTTGGCTCCTCAGCCCAGACCCAGAACGGTCAACAGCATGTCGATCAGTTTGATGCCGATAAACGGCGTCGCGAGTCCGCCCGCGCCGTAAATCCACAGGTTACGGCTCAGCAGCGACGCCGCGGACATCGGCCGGTAGCGAACGCCTTTGAGCGCAAGCGGGATCAGCAGCACGATAATCAGCGCATTAAAGATCACGGCAGAAAGGATGGCCGAGTTCGGCGAATGCAGTTGCATCACATTCAGCTTGTCGAGCGCCGGATAGGTCGCTGCGAACGCCGCAGGGATGATGGCGAAATACTTGGCCACATCGTTGGCGATACTGAAGGNGGTCAGCGAGCCTCGGGTCATCAACATTTGTTTACCGATACGCACGNCCTCCAGCAGCTTGGTGGGATTGGAGTCCAAATCCACCATATTGCCCGCTTCCTTGGCCGCCTGCGTGCCCGAGTTCATCGCCACCGCCACGTCTGCCTGCGCCAGCGCGGGCGCATCGTTGGTGCCGTCGCCGGTCATGGCGACCATGCGGCCCTCGGCCTGATATTGGCGGATCAGGGCCAGTTTGGCTTCCGGCGTCGCCTCTGATAAAAAGTCATCGACCCCGGCCTCGGCGGCGATGGCGGCCGCGGTCAGCGGGTTGTCGCCGGTGACCATCACGGTTTTGATCCCCATCCGGCGCAGTTCCGCAAAGCGTTCCCTGATGCCGCCTTTGACGATGTCTTTCAGCGCCACCACCCCCATCACGGCGTTATCCTCCGCCACGATCAGCGGCGTTCCGCCGGAGCGGGCGACCGACTCCACCTGCGCGTTGACCGCCGCGGGGAACTGCCCACCCTGTCTCTCGATGTGACGGCGAATGGCGTCGGCCGCGCCTTTACGCAATCTCTTCGAACCGATATTCACGCCGCTCATGCGGGTCTGCGCGGAAAAGGGGATGAACGTGGCGTTCAGGCTTTGCAGGTCGCGTTCGCGCAGGTTGAACTTCTGCTTGGCCAGCACCACGATGCTGCGGCCTTCCGGGGTTTCATCCGCCAGCGACGCGAGCTGAGCGGCGTTCGCCAGCGCCTCTTCCGTGATGCCGGGCGCGGGCAGAAACTGGCTGGCCTGTCGGTTGCCCAGCGTGATGGTGCCGGTTTTGTCCAGCAGCAGCACATCGACATCTCCCGCCGCTTCTACTGCGCGCCCGCTGGTGGCGATTACATTCGCGGCCAGCATCCGGCTCATTCCCGCAATCCCAATTGCCGACAGCAGCGCGCCGATGGTGGTGGGGATCAGGCAGACCAGCAGGGCCACCAGCACGATGACGCTGACCGGCGTACCGCTCCAGGCTGAGAAGGGGTAGAGCGTCGCGGTCGCCAGCAAAAAGACGATGGTCAGCGCGATCAGCAGGATGGAAAGCGCGATCTCATTGGGCGTTTTGCGACGCTTGGCCCCTTCCACCATCGCGATCATCCGGTCCAGAAAAGTTTCGCCGGGGTTGACGCTGCACTGGATCACCAGCCAGTCGGAGAGGATGCGCGTTCCGCCCGTGACGGAAGCGAAATCGCCCCCGGCCTCGCGAATAACGGGCGCGGATTCGCCGGTGATGGCGCTTTCATCCACGGAAGCACCGCCCGCCAACACTTCGCCGTCGCAGGGGATGATGTCGCCGGCTTCCACCAGCACCCCATCGCCTTTTCGCAGGCTTTCGGCCATGACCTGCTGGTTCGGCGCGTCGTGTTTCGGCTCCGCCAGTTTTTTCGCCCAGCGGGTGCGTTTGATGCCTTTCAGACTCTCGGCCTGCGCCTTGCTGCGCCCCTCGGCCAGCGCTTCGGCGTAGTTGGCGAACAGCACGGTAAACCACAGCCATAGGCCGATCGCCGCGGTGAACGTCAGTTCCCCCGTCAGCCAACCCATGCCCGTGCCGACGGCCAGCAGCGTCGCCAGAATACTGCCCAGGAATACGACAAACATCACCGGATTGCGATATTGCATCCGGGGGTCCAGCTTCCTGAATGACTCGACCAGCGCGGCGCGCCACAGCGGGTTGCGAGGCTGGGAAAGCGTGTTAAGTCCCATAAAATGTGTCTCCGGCAATGAATAACGCCATCACTGCAAATGTTCGATAATTGGCCCCAGGGCCAGCGATGGAATGAAGGTCAGCGCCCCGACCAGCAGCACGGTGCCGATAATCAGCCCGACAAACAGCGCGCCGTGGGTCGGCAGCGTCCCGACGCTGGCGGGCTGCGTAGGTCGACTTGCCAGTGAGCCGGCGATCGCCAGGACAGGGATAATGGGGGCGAAGCGGCCAATCAGCATGGCGGCCCCCAGCAACAGGTTGTAGAAGGGCGNGTTCGCGGACAGCCCGGCGAACGCGCTGCCGTTATTGTTAGCGACGGACGTGAGCGCATACAGCACCTCGGTAAAACCGTGGGGGNCGGGGTTGAATATGCCGGCTTGGCCTGCGTCGGTCATCATCGCCCACGCGGTGCCAAGCAGGACCAGCGTCGGGGCGATCAGGATGGCGATCGCCGTCNTTTTCATTTCCGGTACGCCGATTTTTTTCCCAAGATACTCCGGCGTGCGGCCAATCATCAGTCCGGCGACAAACACCGCCAGCAGCACGTTCATCAGCATGCCGTACAGGCCGGAACCTNCGCCGCCGAACACCACTTCGCCGATCTGCATCAGCCACAGCGGCACCAATCCGCCCAACGCGGNGAAGGAGTCGTGCATCGCGTTCACCGCGCCGCTTGAGGCCGCCGTTGTAATGACCGCGAACAACGCGGATTGCAGGATGCCGAAGCGGCTCTCTTTGCCTTCCCAATTCAGCGCGCTGTCCGCACCGTAGGCGGCCAGATGCGGATTGCCATCGACTTCGGCCCACATGACCACGGCGGCGGCGACCACGAACATCGNCAGCATCGCCCACAGCACGGTGTGCCCTTGTCGGGTATCGCGGATCGCCCGGCCAAACGCCAGACACAGCGCGGCGGGGATCAGCAACATCGCCAGCATTTGCACGAAGTTCGTCAACGCCGTCGGATTCTCGAACGGATGCGCCGAGTTGGCGTTAAACAGCCCCCCGCCGTTGACGCCGAGCATTTTGATGGCTTCCTGCGAGGCTACCGGCCCCATCGGCAGTGTTTGCTGCACGCCTTCCAGCGTAGTGAAGGTCAGATAAGGGCTGAGGTTTTGCGGCACGCCCTGACTGACCATCAACAGCGCCGTCAGCAGAGACAGCGGCAGCAGTACGAACAGCGTCGTTCGCGTCAGGTCGCGCCACGCGTTGCCCAGCTTGTCGGTGGCGTGACGGGCGAACCCGCGAATCAGCGCGAACAGCACCGCGAAACCGGTCGCCGCCGAGAGGAAGTTCTGCACGGTCAGCCCCATCATCGTGCTGAAGTGGCTGAGGGTGCTTTCCCCGGCGTAGGCCTGCCAGTTGGTGTTGCTGACGAAACTGATGGCCGTATTCAGCGCCAGATGCCACGACAGCCCCGACAGTCCTTGCGGATTAAGCGGTAGCGATCCCTGAAGCATTAGGATGGCGAACAACATGACGATGCCCAGCAGGTTGAACGCCAGCACCGCCGCCAGATATTGACGCCAGTTCATGTCGCCGTCCGAGATGCCGCACAGTCGCCAGATAGCACGCTCAGTTCCCGCCGTGCCCGGCAGCGTTCTGTCATGAATGAGTCCCGTCAGCAGGCGTCCCAGCGGTTGGGCCAATAGCAGCAGCGCCGTCAGGTAGACGGCGAGGAGTAAAACAGCGTCGGCGGCCATCACAGCGCCTCCGCATGAAACAGGGCGTAAAACAGGTAGCCCAGTAACAAAAAGACCAGCACGATGCCGGCGATGATTCCTGCGCTCACGGTGATTCTCCAGGTGTGAAGGGAACACGGAGGAGGGTAGAGAAAGGGACATAAAAATGTCGTCAAATTGCGGAAGGGCGGTATAAAAATTTTGTATAAATGGCGGAAAACCGGCGTTTCGCTGGAAGGATATTCACGCGCTAAAACCGGTAAGGTGAAATAATGAAGGTCACCAACAGTAAACAGCTCAGTTGTTATATGAAAGATGTCCGTATTACGCAGAAGCTTTCACAAGCGAAAGTGGCGACTAACAGTGGGCATTCGTCAGGATACGATATCCAGCCTTGAACACCGTCCGGACTCCACCAAGCTGGACACCTTCTTCAAGATACTGTCAGCATTAAATTCAGAACTCACCGTTTCCCCAAGAAATGCGGATGCTGCTGACGGGGTTTCTATTGCAACATCATCCTGGAAGGAAGAGTGGTGATGGCTTCTCACGATGTTTATATGAATGGCTACCGGGTGGGTGTTTTCACCAAAACAGGTAGTGGGGCGCATCATTTTTCTTATGACGAAAACTGGCTGGGATTATCGGACAGCCGCCCCATTTCACTTTCTATGCCATTACGTCATCAGGCCTATAAAGGGGACGAAGTTTATAACTTCTTTGACAATTTGCTGCCGGATAACCCGGATATCAGAAGACGAATTGTCTCTAGGCATCACGCAGATTCTATCCAGCCGTTTGACCTACTGGCGTGGTAATGACGGTCTTGAACAGTGGTTGAAGCGATAAAAAATCCCGCATAACAAGGCGCTGTGCGGGATGAGTGGAAGTAAGTGGACGCTTACGGACTTAGCGTTACTTGCCGATGCAGAAGCTGGAGAATATGCGGCCCAATAAGTCGTCGGAGGTGAATTCCCCGGTGATCTCGCTGAGCGCCTGTTGCGATAGCCTCAGTTCTTCCGCTAACAGCTCGCCCGCGTAAGCGCTGACCAGCTGTTCACGGCCTTGTTCGAGATGTTCGGCCGCGCTTTCCAACGCTTGTAGATGGCGGCGGCGGGCCAGAAAGCCGCTTTCAGTGCTGCTGGTAAAGCCCATGCTCTCTTTCAGATGATTGCGCAGCAGATCTACGCCCTCCCCGGTACGCGCCGACAGCCTGATGAGCGAGTGGGTGCTCATATCCTCGATACCGAGCGTTTCTCCGGTGATGTCCGCTTTGTTGCGCACCACGGTGATCGGCAACGTTTTCGGTAGGCGCGCCATAAACTCCGGCCAGAGGGCGGCAGGTTCGCTGGCCTCGGTGGTGGTGCCGTCCACCATAAACAGCACCCGATCGGCCTGCTCGATTTCCTGCCAGGCGCGCTCGATACCGATACGTTCCACTTCGTCGTTGGCATCGCGCAGACCGGCGGTATCGATGATGTGCAGCGGCATGCCGTCAATATGAATGTGTTCGCGCAGCACGTCGCGCGTGGTGCCTGCGATATCGGTGACGATAGCCGCCTCTCGGCCTGCCAGCGCGTTCAGCAGGCTGGACTTACCGGCGTTAGGGCGGCCGGCGATGACCACTTTCATGCCCTCGCGCAGCAGACTGCCCTGTCGGGCTTCGGCCCGGACGCCATTCAAATCGGCGATGACCGCGTTGAGCTGAGCCTCAATTTTGCCGTCGGAAAGGAAATCAATTTCCTCATCCGGGAAATCAATCGCCGCTTCAACATAGATGCGAAGGTGCGTCAACGCGTCGACCAACTGATGAATTCGACTGGAGAAAACGCCCTGCAGGGAGTTCACGGCGGAGCGTGCGGCCTGTTCTGAGCTGGCGTCGATCAGGTCGGCGATGGCTTCCGCCTGCGCCAAATCCAGCTTATCGTTGAGGAAAGCGCGCTCTGAGAACTCGCCCGGACGGGCGATGCGTACGCCCGGCAGCGTCAGGATGCGCTTCAGCAGCAGGTCCAGAATCACCGGGCCGCCGTGTCCCTGTAATTCCAGCACGTCTTCGCCGGTGAACGAGTTCGGATTGGGAAACCACAGGGCAATGCCCTGATCGAGCACGCTGCCGTCGGCGTCCATGAAAGGCAGGTAGTCTGCATAACGCGGACGCGGCAGTTTTCCCAGCACGGCTTGCGCCACGGCCGNCGCGGCGGAACCGGAAATACGCAGAATACCTACGCCGCCGCGTCCCGGAGGCGTGGCTTGGGCGACGATGGTGNCGGTATGGCTCATGATCATCTCTCTAAATTACATAAAAAAATAAGGCGGTCAGTGACCGCCTTACGTTAGAAATGAGGTTGGCAATCAGCCAGCGTTATTTCTTCTCACGGCTGTGTAAGCCCCGTTTCTCCAGCCCGCGGTAGATCAGCTGCTGCTGAGCGATGGTCACCAGGTTGCTGACGATATAGTACAGCACCAGACCTGATGGGAACCACAGGAAGAACACGGTGAAGATGACCGGCATGTAGGTCATGATCTTCTGCTGCATCGGATCGGTGACCGTCGTCGGCGACATCTTCTGGATGAAGAACATGGTCAGACCCATCAGGATCGGCAGCACGTAGTACGGGTCCTGAGCAGACAGGTCATGGATCCACAGCGCGAACGGCGCATGACGCAGCTCCACGGAGCCCATCAGCATGTAGTACAACGCCAGGAAGATCGGCATCTGAATCAGCAGCGGGAAGCAGCCGCCCAACGGGTTGACCTTCTCAGCCTTGTACAGCGCCATCATTTCCTGACTCATACGCTGTTTGTCGTCACCGATGCGCTCGCGCATCGCCTGCAGCTTCGGCTGCAGCATGCGCATTTTGGCCATTGAGGTGTACTGCGCTTTGGTCAGCGGGTACATGATGCCGCGCACGATGAAGGTGATGGCGATAATGGAGAAGCCCCAGTTACCGATAAAGCCGTGCAGGAATTTCAGCAGTTTGAACAGCGGCTGAGAGATGAACCACAGCCAGCCGTAGTCAACGGTCAAGTCCAGATGGGGCGCGACCGCGGCCATTTTGTCCTGAATTTCCGGTCCGACCCACAGCGTAGCTTGCAGCTGTTGCTGGCTGCCAGGCTGAACGACGACCGGGGCGGCTTTGAAGCCGATGGCCGCCTGACCGTTGCCCAGATTGGCGCTGTAGAACGTGTTGTTGCTGTTGGCCTGCGGAACCCACGCGGTGGCGAAATACTGTTGCAGCATGGCGACCCAGCCGCCCTGCGTCACGATGTTCAGCGACTCTTTCATATCACTGAAGCTGTATTTTTTGTATTTCTCGTCGCTGGAAGAGAAGGCGGCGCCGCGGTAGGTATGAAGCGCAAAGTTGCTGCTTCCGGTGTCGCGGTGCGAAGGCAGATCGATGGACTGCTTCAACTGGCCGAACAGCGCCAGCTCCAGCGGTTGAGCGCTGGCGTTGTTGACGCCGTATTCAACGCCCAGCGCATAGTCGCTGCGTTTAAGCACGAATGTCTTGGTGAAGGTCGCGCCGTTGGCGTCGGTATAGGTCAGCGGGATGCGAAGTTCACTCTGACCGTCGGTCAGTTCGAAATGATCCTGAGTCGCTTGATACAGAGGACGCGCGCCGTTCGCCGGATTGTCCGGACCATTTTTCCCGGTCAGACCGCTCTGCGCCTGATAGACGAAGGACGGTGTCGTTTCCAGCAGCTGGAAAGGCTCGTTGGAGCCCAGCGTTGCCGGGTAAGACAGCAGCTTGGCCTGCTCGATGTCGCCGCCGCGGGTGTTGATCGTCAGGGACAGTACGTCGGTCTTCACCGTGATCAGTTTACCCTGACCACTGGCGGGGACGCCCTGGTTGGCGGCATCGCCGACTGCATTGTTCGTAGACTGTTGCGTGGTCTGTGTTGTGGCCGGCGGATTTTTGTCCGTTTCCCAGGCCTGCCAGATCATGAACGTTACGAATAGCAGAGCGATGAGAAGAAGATTGCGTTGCGAATCCATCGTTAATGTTCTCTGTTATTGTCGGTTTTTGGCGGTACGGGGTCATCACCACCAGGGTTCAAAGGGTGGCATTTTAATACGCGTTTCAGCGCCAACCAACAGCCTTTTATCATGCCGAATCTGCGTATTGCCTCAATGCCATATTGGGAACACGTCGGGTGGAAACGACAGTGCGGTCCCAGCAGTGGACTGATAAAGCGCTGATATCCGCGTATCAACCCGATCAGCAGGCGGGAGCCAATCGACAGTGCCGACGCCATAATTTTTCCAACGCTTCCGTCAGCGCTCGGTTATCCAGGTCGGCCACGCCTTTTTTCGCGATGATGATAAAGTCCATGGCAGGCAACTGGTGCTGATGCAGGCGGAAACTTTCGCGCGTCAGACGTTTGATGCGGTTGCGTTCATGAGCCCGTTTAACATGCTTTTTGGCGACGGTAAGACCGATGCGGGGATGCCCCAGCGTATTCAGGCGGCCGAGAATGGTAATTTGCGGCGTGCCAGCCCGTTGAGGTTGCTGGAAGACGAAAGAGAAATGGCTGGGAGTTAACAAACGTAACTCCCTGGGAAAAGCGAGCTTAACCACTCGTTGGGTTAGCTTTTATTACTTAGAAACGGACAGACGAGCACGGCCTTTCGCACGACGGCGGGCCAGAACCTGACGACCATTTTTGGTGGCCATACGAGCACGGAAACCGTGGCTACGGTTACGCTTCAGTACGGACGGTTGGAAAGTGCGTTTCATGGCGATTTCTACCTAAACTTGATTAAAACTTCATAGTTAACGCGTTTGGCTACTCGGCGTGAAGAAAATGACCGACGCCTCAATCGCATATACATATATATAAAAAGAGGCGGGATTGTAATAATTGTACAGTCCCGAGTCAATTAACATCCGCGTTTCACCTACCCAATGTTTCCCGCTTAAGGAAACACCTCTGCCTAACCCAGCACAGCGTGCAGGCGCCACGCGCAGGGCGGGAATTATACGTACTCCATGGTAAAGCGCAAGGATCGAGCCTCGATCCTGGTGAGAAGATCATGATCTCCCTCACCGCCAATGGTGAAAAATACATCTATCCTTATAGACGCTTGGGGGCAGCCCGCCGGGTGTGGGTAACCTCAATCATGACCTCCGTACCTCAGTGTCCGGGCAGGTAGAGGGAATAAGGATAGCCTGTGGATAAAAAGGATCAAAACTGTGCAGAAGGGGAAGATCTCTGTGGGCGTTTAGGTTATGATCCGCCGTCCCGCTAGCGATCCTCCGTCGGGATCGTCACGGTATGCCGCATCAATGCGCGGCGCACGCTGGCTCTTCTGATCCGGGGAGCGGGTGCCAAAAATCATGAGTTACATAACTAACGATTCTGTTTCTTTTCTTTGTTTTATCTTGTTCGAGTGGAGTCCGCCGTGTCACTTTCGCTTTGGCAGCAGTGTCTTGCCCGTTTGCAGGATGAATTACCTGCCACAGAATTCAGTATGTGGATACGCCCATTGCAGGCGGAACTGAGTGACAACACTCTGGCGCTTTACGCCCCTAATCGCTTCGTGCTGGATTGGGTGCGTGACAAATATCTCAATAATATCAATGGACTGCTGAACGATTTCTGTGGTCTGGATGCTCCTCTGCTGCGGTTCGAAGTGGGTAGCAAACCGGCGATGGCAACGGTTGCTCCGGCGGGCAACGCTGCTGCTACCGTGATCCCCGCAGCTGCGCCGCAGGCTCGTCCGGTTTCTTCTCCGGTTCGTCCGAGCTGGGATGCGCCGTCCCTACATGCCGAGCACACCTATCGCTCCAACGTTAACCCGAAGCACACGTTTGATAATTTCGTCGAAGGTAAATCCAACCAGCTGGCGCGGGCCGCTGCGCGGCAAGTGGCGGATAATCCGGGCGGGGCCTATAACCCGCTGTTTTTGTATGGCGGCACCGGTTTAGGTAAAACGCACTTATTACATGCAGTAGGGAACGGCATCATGGCTCGCAAAGCCAATGCTAAAGTGGTCTACATGCATTCGGAGCGTTTCGTGCAGGATATGGTGAAAGCCTTGCAGAACAACGCGATAGAAGAGTTCAAACGGTACTACCGTTCGGTCGATGCGCTGCTGATCGATGATATTCAGTTTTTTGCCAACAAAGAACGTTCTCAGGAAGAGTTTTTCCACACGTTTAATGCGTTGCTGGAAGGAAATCAGCAGATTATTTTGACTTCAGACCGCTATCCAAAAGAGATCAACGGNGTGGAAGATCGCCTGAAGTCCCGTTTCGGCTGGGGGCTGACGGTCGCCATCGAACCGCCTGAGCTGGAAACCCGCGTGGCGATCTTGATGAAAAAGGCGGATGAGAACGATATCCGTCTGCCTGGAGAAGTCGCCTTCTTTATTGCCAAGCGCCTGCGTTCCAACGTACGTGAGCTGGAAGGGGCGCTGAACCGCGTCATCGCCAACGCTAACTTTACCGGACGTTCCATCACGATCGATTTCGTGCGTGAAGCGCTGCGCGACCTGCTGGCGTTGCAGGAAAAACTGGTCACTATCGACAACATTCAGAAGACCGTAGCGGAATATTATAAAATCAAAGTCGCCGATCTTTTGTCCAAACGTCGCTCGCGCTCGGTGGCTCGTCCACGTCAGATGGCGATGGCGTTGGCAAAAGAATTGACGAATCACAGCCTGCCGGAAATCGGTGATGCTTTTGGCGGTCGAGACCACACCACCGTGCTGCATGCCTGTCGCAAGATTGAGCAGCTGCGCGAGGAAAGTCACGACATTAAAGAAGATTTTTCCAATTTAATCAGAACATTATCTTCCTAATATCATGAAATTTATTATTGAACGCGAGCATCTGTTAAAACCCCTACAGCAGGTTAGCAGTCCCTTGGGAGGCCGGCCGACGTTGCCGATCCTGGGGAATCTGTTATTGCAGGTCAGTGAAGGTCGGCTGTCGCTGACCGGCACCGATCTGGAAATGGAAATGGTGGCGCACGTGGCGCTGACTCAGCCCCACGAAGCAGGCGCGACCACGGTGCCGGCCCGCAAGCTGTTCGACATCTGTCGCGGTTTGCCGGACGGCGCCGAAATCACCATTATGCTGGACGGCGATCGTATGTTGGTGCGCTCCGGGCGCAGCCGCTTTTCGCTGTCCACGCTGCCGGCGGAAGACTTTCCCAATCTGGATGACTGGCAGAGCGAGGTGGAGTTTTCTCTGCCGCAGGCCACGTTGAAGCGCCTGATCGAAGCAACCCAGTTCTCCATGGCGCATCAGGATGTGCGTTACTACCTCAACGGTATGCTGTTCGAGACCGAAGGGGAAGAGCTGCGCACCGTGTCGACCGACGGCCACCGTCTGGCGGTTTGCTCGATGCCGGTCGGTCAGCAATTGCCGTCCCATTCGGTGATCGTCCCGCGTAAAGGCGTGATGGAGCTGGTGCGCTTGCTGGACGGCGGCGATACGCCGTTGCAACTGCAAATCGGCAGCAACAACATTCGTGCGCACGTCGGCGATTTCATCTTTACGTCTAAGCTGGTTGACGGCCGTTTCCCGGACTATCGTCGCGTATTGCCGAAAAACCCCGACAAAACGCTCGAAGCCAGCTGCGATCTGCTCAAACAGGCGTTTTCTCGCGCGGCGATTCTGTCCAACGAGAAGTTTCGCGGCGTTCGTCTGTATCTGAACAAAGATCAGCTGAAAATTACCGCGAACAACCCGGAGCAGGAAGAAGCTGAAGAAATTCTGGACGTCGAATACGGCGGTACGGAAATGGAGATTGGCTTCAACGTCAGCTACGTACTGGATGTGCTGAACGCACTGAAATGCGAAGACGTGCGTATGCTGCTGACCGACTCCGTTTCCAGCGTACAGATTGAAGATAGCGCCAGTCCGGCCGCAGCGTATGTGGTCATGCCGATGCGTCTGTAGTTGCGCGATGGGTGGAAAACGGCCAGGCGCCGTTTTAGGTACGCCAGCGTGTCGGGCGGCATGCGGTTCGCAAAATGCGATCGTATGTCCCTGGCATCAGGCTGAAAGGCAGCGACGCTGAATGGTTGTAAAATGGCACTGACCCGTCTTCTCATCCGAGATTTTCGCAATATTGAATCTGCCGATTTGGCGTTGCTCCCCGGTTTCAATTTTCTGGTTGGCGCTAACGGCAGCGGCAAAACCAGCGTGCTTGAAGCGATTTACACGTTGGGCCACGGCCGCGCCTTCCGCAGTATTCAGGCGGGGCGGGTGATTNGTCATGAACAGCCAGAATTCGTGTTGCACGGCAGAATCGACGGCCACGAGCGAGAGCGCTCCGTCGGTCTGAGCAAGAACCGTCAAGGCGACAGTAAGGTTCGTATTGATGGCAGCGATGGTCATCGCGTCGCTGAACTGGCGCAATTGCTGCCGATTCAGCTGATTACCCCGGAAGGATTTACCCTTCTCAACGGCGGCCCGAAATTTCGCCGGGCCTTTCTGGACTGGGGCTGCTTTCATCAGGAGCCTGGTTTTTTCCACGCCTGGAACAATCTGAAACGTCTGTTGCGTCAGCGCAATGCAGCGCTGCGCCAAACCAGTCACTATGGGCAGATGCGGGCATGGGATCAGGAGTTAGTACCGCTGGCGGAGCAGATAAGCCAATGGAGAGCCGCATATAGCGACGCCATTGTGGACGATATCGGAGCCACCTGCGGCCAGTTTTTACCGGAGTTTTCCCTGAGCTTTTCCTTCCAGCGCGGCTGGGATCGGGAGAGTGATTACGCAGAGCTGCTGGAGCGCCATTTCGAGCGTGATCGAATGCTGGGCTATACCGCCTTCGGACCGCACAAGGCGGACTTCCGCATTCGCGCCGGCGGCGTCGCGGTAGAGGATATGTTGTCGCGCGGTCAGTTAAAGCTGTTGATGTGCGCTCTAAGATTGGCGCAGGGTGAATTTCTGACCCGCAACAGCGGACTCAAGTGCGTCTACCTCATCGACGACTTCGCCTCGGAGCTGGACAGCGCCCGACGACGCCTGTTGGCGGAACGGCTGAAAGCCACACAGGCACAGGTCTTCGTCAGCGCAATCAGCGCTGAACAGATAGGCGATATGGTCGGTGAAAATGGCAAGATGTTCCGCGTAGAACAGGGTAAAATAACCGTTCAATCACAGGACTAAAATGAGCGAGAAACGTTGATGTCGAATTCTTATGACTCCTCAAGTATCAAGGTATTAAAAGGGCTGGATGCAGTTCGTAAGCGCCCGGGTATGTATATCGGCGATACGGATGACGGAACCGGTCTGCATCATATGGTATTCGAGGTGGTGGACAACGCTATCGACGAAGCGCTCGCAGGCTACTGTAAAGNCATTATCGTCACCATCCATAGCGACAATTCCGTGTCGGTACAGGATGATGGCCGTGGGATCCCAACCGGTCTTCACGAAGAAGAAGGCGTGTCAGCCGCTGAAGTCATCATGACGGTGCTGCATGCCGGCGGTAAATTTGATGATAACTCCTACAAAGTTTCCGGCGGTTTGCACGGTGTAGGGGTTTCCGTGGTCAACGCCCTGTCGGAAAAACTTGAGCTGACCATTCGCCGCGAAGGCAAAATTCATCAACAGACCTACAACCACGGCGTGCCGTTCGCGCCCCTGAGCGTGGTGGGTGAAGCTGAAAAATCCGGGACTACCGTCCGTTTCTGGCCGAGCACCGAAACCTTCACCAACGTGCTGGAATTCGAATACGACATTCTGGCNAAGCGTCTGCGTGAGCTGTCGTTCCTTAATTCCGGTGTTTCCATCCGTCTGCGTGACGAACGTGAAAAAGATAAATCCGNCCACTTCCATTACGATGGCGGCATCAAAGCGTTTGTCGATTACCTGAACCGCAATAAAACGCCGATTCACCCGAACGTGTTCTATTTCTCCACGGTGAAAGACGATATCGGGGTGGAAGTCGCTTTGCAGTGGAACGACGGTTTCCAGGAAAATATCTACTGTTTTACCAACAACATTCCGCAGCGTGACGGCGGTACGCATCTGGCCGGTTTCCGCGCCGCCATGACGCGTACCCTAAACACCTACATGGATAAAGAAGGCTACAGCAAGAAAGCGAAAATCAGCGCGACCGGCGATGACGCCCGCGAAGGCCTGATTGCTGTGGTCTCGGTGAAAGTGCCCGATCCGAAGTTCTCTTCTCAGACCAAAGACAAGCTGGTTTCGTCGGAAGTGAAGACGGCCGTTGAGTCGCTGATGAACGAAAAACTGGTGGATTACCTGATGGAGAATCCATCAGACGCCAAAATCGTGGTCGGCAAAATCATCGACGCCGCGCGAGCGCGCGAGGCTGCTCGTCGTGCCCGCGATATGACGCGACGCAAAGGCGCGCTCGACCTGGCCGGTCTGCCGGGCAAACTGGCGGATTGTCAGGAACGCGATCCGGCGCTGTCTGAACTGTNCCTGGTGGAAGGGGACTCCGCGGGCGGCTCTGCGAAGCAGGGGCGTAACCGCAGGAACCAGGCGATTCTCCCGCTGAAGGGTAAAATCCTGAACGTGGAGAAGGCGCGTTTCGACAAAATGCTGTCGTCGCAGGAAGTCGCCACGTTGATTACGGCGTTAGGTTGCGGCATCGGTCGTGACGAATACAATCCGGACAAGCTGCGCTACCACAGCATCATCATCATGACCGATGCCGACGTCGATGGTTCGCACATCCGTACGCTGCTGTTGACGTTCTTCTATCGTCAGATGCCGGAAATCATCGAACGCGGGCATGTCTACATCGCTCAGCCGCCGCTGTACAAGGTGAAGAAAGGGAAGCAGGAGCAGTACATCAAGGATGACGAAGCGATGGATCAGTATCAGATCGCGTTGGCATTGGATGGCGCGACTCTGCATACCAACGCTCATGCGCCGGCAATGGCGGGNGAGCCGCTGGAACGACTGGTCGCCGAGCATTACGCCGTGCAGAAAATGATGGGTCGTATGGAGCGTCGTTACCCGCGCCCGCTGCTGAACGCGTTGATCTACCAGCCGTCCCTGACCGAAGCCACGCTGTCTGACCGCGAGCAGGTGCAGCACTGGATGGAAACGCTGGTGACGCGGCTGACCGAGCAGGAAAAACACGGCAGCACCTACAGCTTCGTGATCCACGATACTGAAGAAGGGCGTCACGAGCCGCGACTGCGTGTGCGTACCCACGGTGTCGATACCGACTATCCGCTGGATACCGCGTTTGTGACGGGTAACGAATACCGCAAAATCAATCAACTGGGCGAAAAGCTGCGCGGCCTGATTGAGGAAGACGCTTTCGTGGAACGCGGCGAGCGCAAGTTGCCTATCGTCAGCTTCGAGCAGGCGCTGGAGTGGCTGGTGAAAGAGNCTCNTCGTGGTCTGGCGGTTCAGCGCTATAAAGGTCTGGGCGAGATGAACCCGGAACAGCTGTGGGAAACCACGATGGATCCGGAAGGTCGTCGTATGTTGCGCGTCACCGTGAAGGATGCGATTACGGCCGACGAGTTGTTCACTACGCTGATGGGGGATGCCGTTGAACCCCGTCGCGCCTTTATCGAAGAAAACGCCCTCAAGGCGGCAAACATCGATATCTGATAGCGCTCAAAGGCAATCAATCTGTATACGAAAAAAGCTTCGCCCTGTGCGGAGCTTTTTTATTACCCCTCTCAAATGCGCATTTTGGGAAGACGGAAGATCGCCCCGACAAATTGATGGCCCGCATCTCCCTACACGCCAGAGGATTCGCCTCAGGCTCATGCCGGTAAGGCCAACTTGCCCTTACCGCAACGTTTCTTCTCTCAGCGTGTCGCAGTATTATTGGGAAACCAATGGAAACTTACTTGTTGTACCTGCGATCGCTTTGGCATCGGCGGATCCAAAGGATCGCCGTTTGAGGCGAAGGGGAGATGACAATGGCATCATTTCGATGACGTTATGTGGCATGAGCGAGATAGCGGCTGCGGGTTCTTTTATTGAAATAGACAAGAGCTTGGCTGAAAGTGGTTATTCCACGGGCGTTCATATCGGGCGAACCGTCGTTTTCTATTTATAATTGGTCACTCTCCTGAATTAGGGAATATTAAAAGCATAATTCCACGAATTACGGAGCATGAAATTATTATCTAATACTCGTGTGATATTCTTTTGATGAAAATAATATCACAGGGACGTAATTGCGTATGCTCATCAAAAACTCGGCAGGTTTACTGCTATCGTTCGCTATGTTGCTATCCCCTCTTTCCGGCTGGTCTGCGGAGATATTCAAACATCCGGGCATGCTCAGCACCAGCGACGATTTCGCCAGAATGGCGACGCAGGTGAATCAGCAGTCCGAGCCTTGGTTCAAGGGATTCCAGCAGCTGAAACTTTCGCTTGGCTGGCAGCCTCGCGCCGTCGACATCGTGTATCGGGGACGAAATAGCGAGCATAGTGAAAATTATCCTCAATTATACAGAGATATAGCCATCGCCTACTCCCATGCGCTGTACTGGAAGGTCACGGGTGATGAGGCTTACGCCAACAGCGCCGTCGCCATTCTGAACGCCTGGGGCAGCACGTTGAAAGCGATTAGAGGCTCCACCGATGCCGCGCTCGCGGCGGGAATTTATGGCTACGAACTGGCGAATACCGCAGAAATAATGCGGGACTATCCGGGATGGAGCGCAAGCGATTTCGACACCTTCAAAAAGATGATGGAAACGGTCTTTCTCCCTATTAATTTGGATTTTATCGCGCGTCATAACAATACGAAAATCGACCACTATTGGGCAAACTGGGATTTAGCGCAGTTAAGTTCCATTATGGCTATCGGTATTTTATTAGACAGAAAAGATCTCTACGACCGCGCCGTCGACTATTACAAAAACGGCGAGGGAAATGGCGCGATTGGAAAACTGGTCTGGATACTTTATCCCGAACAGGGCATGGGACAAATACAGGAAAGCGGCAGAGATCAGGCACACTCAATATTAGATATCGCGCTGGCGGGCGTGATATGCCAAATGGCCTGGAATCAGGGCGATGATTTATTCAGTTATGACGACAACCGGCTGATGAAGGGGGCGGAATATGTCGCGGCCTATAATCTCGGTAAATCGGTTCCCTACACAACCTACACCAATAGCGATGTGACCCAAACGCAAATTTCTGAGCGCGCAAGAGGCGAGGTCAGAGCGATTTGGGAACTGCTCTATAACCACTACATTGTGCTGAAAGGCCTCAACAGCCCCAATATCACCGAGATAGCGACCAACATTCGGCCTGAAGGCGGTCCCTGGTTCTATGGCGCATATCCGGGGAGCTTTGACCAGCTGGGCTATGGCACGCTGCTGTTTACGCTGGGAGAAGAGTAACGGCTCGCCGGGGCGCGGTTGGCACATCCCGGCGGCATCGAGTATCACGTTCCTTCGTCGTCCTGGCGTTTCCGTCGCTTTAGACCAAGGCAAAGAAATGCATATTGGGAAACCAGTTGGAAACTTAGTGCGTCGGCAGGTAGAAGTCGAAGCGATGGCTCTTTGTTTCCAGCATGGACTGCGCGGGAACGCCCGCGAGCGGCGGCGCATAGTCAGGGCGTTTGACCACCNCGCGCTTTTTCGCCAGTGAGCGTGCCGGGGCCAGCAGCGCGTCGGCATCGTCGTCGGCGCCGACCAGCGTCTGGAATACCCGCATTTCCTTTTTCACCAGCGCGCTTTTCTGCCGGTGAGGAAACATCGGATCGAGATAGACAACGTCGGGCGGCGGCTCGATGTCTTTCAGCCTCTCGGCGCTGGAAGCATGCAGCAGCGTCAGACGCTCCTTTAACCAGCCGCCGATTTCTCCGTCCTGATAACCGCGCCGAAGACCATCGTCCAATAGCGCCGCGACGACCGGGTGCCGCTCCACCATACGAACCCGACAGCCGAGCGAGGCCAGCACGAAAGCGTCGCGTCCCAGCCCCGCGGTGGCGTCCACGACATCAGGCAGATAGCCTTTCTTGATGCCGACGGCTCGGGCGACCGCTTCGCCGCGCCCGCCGCCGAAGCGGCGCCGGTGCGCCAACGTGCCGCCGACGAAATCCACGCAGATGGCGCCCAGCTTCGGCTCGTCCTGCTTACGCAGCTCAAGTCGTTCGGGCGTTAAGACCAGCGCGAAAGGCTGGCTGTCATCCTCTGTCAGTCCCCAGCGCGCGGCCAGAGCGTCGAGGGCGCCTTTATCGGCGCCCTCTTCGGTCATCAGGCCGATCTTCATCCCTTGATGCCGTAGTGTTTCAGCATGGCGTCCAGTTGCGGTTCACGGCCGCGGAAGCGTTTGAACAGCTCCATCGGCTCTTCGGAACCGCCGCGAGACAGGATGTTGTCGAGGAACGACTGGCCGGTGGTGCGGTTGAAAATGCCTTCCTCTTCAAAGCGAGAGAAGGCGTCCGCCGCCAGCACGTCGGCCCACAGGTAGCTGTAGTAGCCCGCGGCATAGCCGCCCGCGAAGATATGGCTGAAGGCGTGCGGAAAACGGTTCCAGCTCGGGCTGGGCATAACGGCGNCCTGAGCCTTGACGTCGGCCAGCGTCGGCAGGATCTGCGCGCCTTTCGCCGGGTCATATTCGGTATGCAGGCGGAAGTCGAACAGGCCGAACTCCAGCTGACGCAGGATAAACAGCGCCGCCTGATAGTTCTTGNCCGCCAGCATTTTATCCAGCATCTCCTTCGGCAGCGGCTCGCCGGTTTCGTAGTGGCCGGAGATAAACGCCAGCGCATCAGGCTCCCAGCACCAATTTTCCATGAACTGGCTCGGCAGCTCGACGGCATCCCACGGCACCCCGCTAATGCCGGTGACGCCCGCGGCTTCGACCAGCGTCAGCATGTGGTGCAGGCCGTGACCGAATTCGTGGAACAGCGTTGTCACTTCATCATGCGTGAACAGCGCCGGTTTGCCGTTGACCGGACGGTTGAAGTTACAGGTCAGGTAAGCGACCGGTTTTTGCAGCTCGCCGTTGGCGAGGCGCATACGGCTGACGCAGTCGTTCATCCAGGCGCCGCCGCGTTTGTTTTCGCGCGCATATAGATCGAGGTAGAAGCTGCCGCGCAGTTCGCCGCTTTCATCGAACAGATCGAAGAAACGCACTTCCGGATGCCAGACATCGACGTCTTTGCGCTCTTTCGCCGTGATGCCGTAGATGCGGTTGACGACTTCGAACAGTCCGTTGAGCACGCGCTCTTCCGGGAAATAGGGACGCAACTGCTCGTCGCTGATGGCGTAGAGATGCTGTTTCTGCTGTTCGCTGTAGTAGCTGACGTCCCACGGATTCAGCTCGTCCNCGCCATAATGTTGCTTAGCGAAGGCGCGCAGTTCGGCCAGTTCCTGCTCGGCCTGCGGACGTGCGCGTTTAGCCAGATCGGTCAGGAAGTCCAGCACCTGCTGCGGGTTTTCCGCCATTTTCGTGACCAGCGATTTATCGGCATAGCTCGAATAGCCGAGCAACTGCGCCTGTTCATGGCGCAGCGCCATTTTTTCAGCCATCACTTCGGTGTTGTCCCACTTACCGGCGTTCGGCCCCTGATCGGAGGCGCGGGTGGCGTACGCGCGATACATCTCTTCGCGCAGCGCGGCGTTGGAGCAGTAGGTCATGACCGGCAGGTAGCTCGGCATGTCGAGCGTCAGCAGCCAGCCGTCTTGTTCTTTGGCTTCGGCCTGCGCTTTGGCGGCCGCCAGCGCGCTTTCCGGCAGACCGGCCAGCTCATTGACGTCGGTGATCAGCTTGGACCAGCCCATCGTGGCGTCCAGCACGTTGTTGCTAAAGATTGAACTCAGTTCGGAAAGCCGCGCGGAGATTTCACCGTAGCGTTTCTGCTTCTCGGCGGGCAGCGCGATACCGGACAGTTCAAAGCCGATCAGCGCATTTTCCACGGCTTTTTTCTGTGCCGTATCCAGGGAGTCGAAATGTTCGCCGTCACGTAGATTGCGATGGGCGCGATACAGGCCGGCATGCTGTCCCACCCAGGTGCCGTATTCGGACAGCAGCGGCAGGCNCTGCTCGTAAGCGCTGCGCAGTTCGGGGCTGTTCTGTACCGCATTCAGATGGCCGATAGGGGAGAAGATACGCTCCAGTCGATCGTCGATTTCCGCCAGCGGCTGACAAAGATTCTCCCAGGTAAATGGACCAGGCTGCGCCACAACCTGTTCCACCGTTTTGCGACAGTCGTCCAGCGCGCTTTGGATTGCGGGAACAATATCGTCGGTTTTGATCTGAGAAAACGGGGGCAGGGTAAACGGGGTAAGTAATGGATTTGTCATGGCACGGTCCTGAATAGTAATGATGATCGATCCCTTGTCCCGGTGGCCGACAAGGCTGACATAATTTGCAGATTACATTCTAAGATGGGGTTTCAGGCCACGAAAATCAATGTTTGGGCAAGAATGGCGTAGTACCCGCGCCCGGCATAGGGAAACAGTGAAGAAGATTCGCGCAGAATGGTGAAAGCTCGGGCGGTGGCGCTATCGCAACCCTGCCAGGAATGCATAAAACCTGATCCCGATCGGTTCGCTGAATATCGCGTTTTTTGCTCGATGATATAACGAAAGGAGAGGGAGAGATAGCGTCAGGCCGCGCCTTTGTTGTGTCGAATGTTCCTTTTTATCAAGTTGATTTTTATGTCTAATTTGATTATTCCCTGTTGAAAACCGGGTTTATCTGCCACGCTTGATGAAAGGCGCCGCCCATTTTACCGGTTCCGCGTCCGCTTTTGTGTGCCGTGCCGAAATCGGCCTGACGAGCGGAGCGGAACGCGATGATTCAGGTCTGCCGCGATATCGCGTTCAGCGCGTCTCGCCGTCCTTACAGGCCGTCATGCAAGTCAGACAGAGTGAGAACAANAATGATTAATCCCGTCGATCGCGCCAGCGAGGCGCAGCCGGAATACGCCAACGTCAACCACACCTTTTATCCGACATTCCATCTGGCGCCACCGGCGGGATGGATGAACGATCCCAACGGGCTGATCTTCCATCAGGGGCGCTACCACGCGTTCTATCAGCATTACCCCTATGAGCCGAAATGGGGACCGATGCACTGGGGACACGCCACCAGCGAGGACATGATCCGCTGGCAGCACCAGCCCATTGCGCTATTTCCCGGCGGTGAGAACGAGCCGGACCGCGACGGCTGCTTTTCCGGCTGTGCCGTGGATGATGATGGCGTTCTGAGCCTGATTTATACCGGCCATGTCGTCCTGCCTTCCTCTCCCGAAGAGGGCGAGAAATTACGGCAGGNGCAGTGCCTCGCCATCAGCCACGATGGCCTGCATTTCGAAAAACAGGGCGCTATTCTGCTGCCGCCTCCCGGCATCATGCACTTTCGCGATCCCAAAGNGTGGCGTGAGAACGGCGTCTGGTGGATGGTCGTCGGTGCCCGCAACGAACAAGGTCAGGGACAGGTGCTGCTCTATCGCGGCGAGAGCCTGCGCGAGTGGACGTTCGACCGCGTGCTGGCGGAGAGCGACGGCGCGCTGGGTTACATGTGGGAGTGCCCGGACTTCTTCCCGCTGGGCGACGAGTGGCTGCTGATGTTCTCGCCGCAGGGCGTCTCGCCGAACGGTTATCACTATCGCAATTTATTCCAGAGCGGCTGTCTGCGCGGCCACTGGCGGCCGGGAGATGATTTCGACATCACGGAGCCGTTCGCTGAGGTGGACCTCGGCCATGACTTCTATGCGCCGCAGTCGTTTCTGGCCGCTGACGGTCGCCGAATTGTTCTGGGATGGATGGATATGTGGGAGTCGCCGATGCCCTCGCAGCGTGATCACTGGGCGGGCTGCATGACGCTGCCCCGGGAGCTGAGCCTCGAAGACGGGCAGCTGCGGGTGCGCCCGGTACGGGAGGTCGAGTCGCTGCGGCGCGACGGACGGGTTATCGAACCGCAATGGATCGACTCNCAGCCGCAGCCGCTAGCGGAACATAGCGATGTGCGGGAGCTGATGTTGCGCTGGGATCTGAACGACAGCACCGCCGAACGTTATGGTCTGATGCTCGGGGAGGGTATGCGCCTGTTTGTGGACACGCAGTCCGGGCGTCTGGTGCTGGAGCGCAATTACCCCGAATATGGCCTGAGCGGCTATCGCAGCGCGCCGTTGCCGGCGCAGTCCGAGCTATCGCTGCGGATTTTCATCGATCGCTCCTCGATAGAAGTCTTTGTCGGAGAGGGGGAACGCTGCCTGAGTTCGCGCATCTACCCGCAGCCGGACCGGCGTGAGCTACGACTGTTCGCCGATCATGGACGTGCGCATCTCGTCGGGGGAGACAACTGGTCTCTGCTAGGGGGGTAACGGTCTGAAGGGCGTCGGGCGTGTGGCCCACGCTGCGGTTCTTTCAGCTTCGGGAAAGGGAACCGGTTTTCAGGTGCCCGCCGGGCTGACCCTCACGATCCGCGCCGATAAACCCGTTAAGATCTTATCCAATGACCAGAAGAGGGCCAATCTGTTTTATACTCCCCCGCTGCACCCCGTTGTTTTTGCCGCGCTGCGGCGAGGGTGGGGGAAAGACGGCGCGTCGGCCCCACCCACGACTTAATCACTGGATAATCATTACCCATGCTCAGCTACCGCCACAGTTTTCACGCCGGCAATCACGCCGACGTGCTCAAGCACACCGTTCAAAGCCTGATCCTCAGCGCTCTGGCGGAGAAAGATAAACCGTTCCTGTACCTCGATACGCACGCCGGGGCAGGTCGCTACAAGCTGCAAAGCGAACACGCCGAGCGCACAGCCGAATATCAGGCGGGGATTGCCCGCATCTGGCAGCGGGACGACGTGCCTGACGAGCTGGAAGCCTATATGCAGGTGGTGCGTAACTACAACCCGCAGGGGCAGCTGCGTTACTACC
Source organism: Lonsdalea quercina subsp. quercina (assembly GCF_000688655.1). Taxonomy (GTDB): domain Bacteria; phylum Pseudomonadota; class Gammaproteobacteria; order Enterobacterales; family Enterobacteriaceae; genus Lonsdalea; species Lonsdalea quercina. The sequence continues at coordinate 95,211 of NZ_JIBO01000015.1, forward strand.
CCGGCTCCCCGCTGGTCGCCCGTCATCTGCTGCGCGATCATGACCGCCTGAGTCTGAGCGAACTGCACCCGAGCGACTTCCCGCTGCTGCGTCAGGAGTTCCAGCGCGACAACCGCGCTCGCGTAGTGCGTGAAGACGGCTATCAGCAGCTGAAAGCCCAACTGCCGCCGCCGTCCCGCCGCGGGCTGGTGCTGATCGACCCGCCTTACGAGCTAAAAAGCGATTATCAGGCGGTGGTGAAAGGCATTCAGGAGGGCTACCGCCGCTTCGCCACCGGCGTGTATGCGCTGTGGTACCCGGTCGTATTGCGTCAGCAGATTAAACGGCTGCTGAAAGATCTGGAAGCGACCGGCATCCGCCGGATCCTGCAAATCGAACTGGCTGTGCTGCCGGACAGCGATCGCCACGGCATGACCGCCTCCGGCATGATCGTCATCAACCCGCCGTGGAAGCTGGAAGCGCAGATGAAAAGCGTGCTGCCGTGGCTGCATCAAGTGCTGGTGCCGGAAGGCACCGGGCACACGCGCGTAGAATGGGTCGTGCCGGAGTAACCTCGGCTGAGCCAATGCGCTGCGGGGCAATGGCGGTGAATCACACCCGAAAGCTCCCCAAGTCGGTGGCCATTTCCGTGGCCGGGAAAATCGCGCGGCACTCCGCCAGCAGCCGTTCGTTGTCTTCCTGACCGTATCGCGCGCTGATATGGGTGATAATCAAGCGTTTTGCGCCCGCGTCACGGGCCAGCGTCGCCGCCTGTTCCGTCGTGGAATGGCCGCGCTCGCTGGCGCGATCGGCCATACTGGCTTCCACCGTCGCTTCGTGCACCATCACATCCACCCCGGCGGCCAGCAAGCATCCCGCCTCCGAGGGGCGAGTATCGCCGAATATCGCGAGCGAACGGCCCGGCGTGGNCGGTCCGAGGTAATCGGCGCCGTTTAAGATNCGTCCATCCTCCAGCGTGACGGACTCGCCGCGCTTCAGTGTCTGAAACCATGAACCGGGGCGAATGCCCTCTTCCATCAGCCGCTCCACATCCAGCGCGCCGGGTTTGGGCCGCTCGTCGATGCGATAGCCGACGCAGGTTAACGTATGCGACATCGGATAGGCCGTCACCACGCGGTGTTCGTCCTCGCAAACCGGCCCGGAGGTGACCTCGACTACCTCCATTGGATAGGTGAGATAAGAGCCGCTCAGGCTCAGCGCATTGTCGACAAACGTTTTCAGGCCGGCGGGACCGTAGAGCGTCAGCGGCGCCTGACAACCGGCCATAGAGCGGGAGCACAGCAGGCCGGGCAGGCCAAACAGGTGGTCGCCATGCAGGTGCGTGATGAAAATTTTCTCGATCTTGCTGGCGCTTAAACGCGTATGCAGTATCTGATGCTGCGTGCCTTCTCCGCAGTCAAACAGCCAGAAGGCGGGGCGCGGGCCTTGCAGGTCCAGCGCCAGGCTGGCCACGTTGCGCGCTTTCGTCGGGACGCCTGCGCTGGTGCCCAAAAATATCAGTTCCATGGTGAAACACTCCGATCAATTAACGGTGTTTGACGTCATCCCAGCGTAAAGCGAACCGCGCCAGATACTTGCGCAGCCGGTCGGCGTCATTCGGCTGTTTTTTCTGCTGGCGAGAGACGGCGAAGAGCTGGCGGCCCGCTTCCGACAGGCTGCTGGCCTGACGGCAAACGTTCAGCACGCTTTCCAACTGGAGGCGGTCAAACAGATCGCATTCGCCGACGCTCTCAGGCAGCGGCGCGCTTGGGGCATCGCCGGGCGCCCACTGCCGCTGGAGACGCAGAATCTCTTCATCGACCAGCGCGCGTGTAATGCGGCCATTATCCGCTAATGTCGCCATTCTGACGACGCTGGCGCCCAATTCTCTAAAATTGCCGCGCCACGGGGCCTGCGGCGAGCAGGCGAACCCCAGAAAGCGCTGGCGCGCTTCACGGTCGAAACGGACTTGCAGCTGCTGGGTCTCTGCAAAGCGCTGTAGCTCAAAGTCGATATTAGGCTCGATATCTTCACGCCGCTCGGCCAGTCCCGGAAGGGGAAAGGTCCACATGTTGATGCGCGCGTAGAGATCGTCACGGAAACGGCCAGCCGCGACCCAGCGTGGCATATCGCGATGCGTACCGGCGATCAGTTGAAAATCGCTGCTGACTTCCTTATCCGAGCCGAAGGGAAAAAAAGTTTTCTCTTCAATCGCTTTCAGCAGCATGGCCTGTTCATCCAGCCCCAGCTCGCCGATTTCATCCAGAAACAGGATGCCGCCGTCCGCTTCCCTCAGCAGCCCGGTGCGCGCCTGCTGGGCGCCGGTAAAAGCCCCGCGAGCGTGCCCAAACAGCGTTGACATCGCATTGTCTCCCCGCAGCGTAGCGCAGTTAACGGCGACAAAGCGCCCGGAAACCTGATGGCGCGCGGCTTTTAATTCATAGATCCGCCGGGCCAGAAAGGATTTTCCCGCGCCGGTCGGACCGGTGAGCAGCAACGGNGCGGAGGAGCGCAGCGCGACGCGTTCGATTTGGTCGATCAACGCGTTGTACGCCGGATTCCGTGTCGCAATACCCGCTTTTAAAAACGAAGTCGAAGCCTGCTGCTCACGCTGAAAACGGCTCGTCAACGTGGCGTAGCGACTGAGATCGAGATCGATAATCGAATAAACGCCAGCGGGAGAAGGCGAGCCTTCTTTACGGGAGGCCGGACTGGTCTGCAACAGGCTGGCAGGCAGGTAGCGGGCCTCCGTCAGCAGAAACCAACAGATCTGTGCGACGTGGGTGCCGGTGGTGATGTGCACCAGATACTCTTCGTTTTCCGTGTCGAACGAATAACGGGCGGCGAAGTCAAGGTACGTGGTATAGACCTCCTCGAAATCCCAGGCATCCTGCAAATCGATGGCATGCAGACGCACCTCCGTGCCGGGCGAAAGCGCGTTGATATCCGCTTGAACCTGTTCCGCCAGACCGCTATTGCGCGGTTGGTACAGTAACTCCAGCCGGTCCACCGGCATGTCCGGTTGTTGGCATAGCGCGACGGTTGGCCGCCATTTGCTCCAGCGGTTGGCCCGTTTGCCGCGTTTATCCAATACGGTGCCTAGCGTGCCAATCACCACTCTACGTTTCATGTTTATCCTAATTTATAAATCCTTAGCTATAAGGATAATTCATCCGGGTTGTCCCGAACAGCACGACACGAGAAAAACAAAATAAAAACTCAATATTATCAGTATATTGAGTTTTTATTTTGCGGTTTCCTTCCTGTTGGCACGCATCTCGCAATACCTTTCCCGTCGATTCGCCAGTTTGCAGTGGTTCAGCACCACGCCGGCATTCAAGGAGCGGCTTCGTACCGCTTTCCTGTGGATGTTCCGTCAGGCATCGCAGACGCAATGAAAGGTTAACTCGGGTTCGAATCCCGAATATCGCACCTCGATATTGATAATGAAAAATAACCCTCCCGCCACCGGGACATTGACGGTGGCCTCACGGGAGACCGACCGACGCGCCGGGCGGCAGGCAGAAGGCTAACGCGTTCCATCAGGAACCCGTGCGCTTTCCCCCTGCGGCTTCGCCCCGACGTCCGTCTTCACGTGTGCCGGAGGGATCATCAGGAGAAAGAGATTCATGTTTAAGNCCATCACCATTCGTAAAGGTCAGTTGGGTTTGGTAAGCCAAGACGGCGATTACCTGCGGGTATTGGAAGCGGGTCGACACCGGCTTTCCCGTTGGTTCAACCGACAGAAAATCGACATTATTTCTTTGGATGGGGCTGAAGTGCTGGCGCCGCTGGACGACTATCTGCGCCAGTACCATCCGGAGTGGGTAAAACAGTATTGCCTGGACGTCGTGTTGCCGGAAGAGGCGATCGGGCTTCGCTACGATCACGATGTGTTGCAGGAAATCTTGCCGCCTGCCACGCGCCGACTTTACTGGCGTAAGGACGAGCATCAGCGCGTCGATCAGGTAAAAACCGACGACATCCGGGTGCCGGATGCGCTGGTGTCCGCCCTGTTGCAGCCGACGCTGCGTCAGCGACAGGTCATTGGGCATGCTGGCGTCTTGCTGGCGCAGGTTCCGGCCTGGCATTTGGGCCTTTTAAAAGTAGATGGCGCGGCGCAGGAACTGTTGCCGCCGGGCGTCAGCGGCTACTGGCGTTTTAATCACTGCGTGGAAGTGGAGCTGGTGGACACCCGCCAGCAGGCGCTGGAGGTGAGCGGGCAGGAGATTTTGACGCGCGATAAGGTCAATCTTCGGCTGAATCTGGTGGCCAACTGGCGCTACAGCGACATTTTGACGGCGTACGGTCAGTTAACGAAACCGGTGGATTCGCTTTACCGCGAACTGCAATTTGCGTTGCGTGAAGCCGTGGGCACTCGCACGCTGGATGAGCTGCTGGAAAACAAGCACACCATCGATGAACGGGTGAATGCCCTGGTCTGTGAAAAAATGGCCGGTTACGGCATCGACGTCGTTTCGCTGGGCGTGAAGGACATCGTGCTGCCGGGCGATATGAAAACCATTTTGTCTCAGGTAGTGGAAGCGGAAAAGGCGGCGCAGGCCAACGTGATACGACGCCGGGAAGAGACGTCGGCGACGCGTTCCCTGCTGAATACCGCCAAAGTGATGGAAAACAACCCGGTCGCCCTGCGGTTGAAAGAGCTGGAAACGCTGGAACGGGTGGCGGAACGCATTGATAAGATTTCCGTGTTCGGCGGATTGGATCAGGTGTTGAACGGATTGGTGAATTTAAAGGGCGCATAGCGTGCTGCGGGGCAGCGGCGATATGTCGAAAAGGAGAGCAGGGATATGACAGTAGTACCTCAGGGCGTTAGCGAAAAAATGAAACACCAAATCAAAGCGGCGCTGGACGAAGTGGAAAAGGAATTTGATGTCCGCATCCTGTACGCCTGCGAGTCCGGCAGCCGCGGCTGGGGATTCGCCTCGCCGGACAGTGATTATGATGTCCGATTCATCTACGTTCATCCGCCGGAGTGGTATCTGCGGGTTGAGCCGCAGCGTGATGTGATCGAACGTCCGCTGACGTCGGAGTTGGACGTGTGCGGTTGGGAATGGCGAAAGGCGTTGGCGCTATTGAACCGGGGCAACCCCACGCTGATCGAATGGCTGGACTCACCCGTGATCTACCGACAGGACGATGTCGCGACAGACCGGCTGCGCCAGTTAATCCCCGGCTGTTTTTCCGCGCTCAAGGCAAGTCATCATTACCTCTCCATTGCGCGTAAGAACTTTCGTACCTATTTGCAGGATGAGCGCGTGCGGCTGAAAAAGTACTTTTACGTCCTGCGCTCGCTGCTGGCGGTGCAGTGGATTGCCGAAGGGAAAGGGGCGCCGCCCATGCAGTTCGAGGTGTTGCTGAACGCGATGGTGACCGATCCGGCGTTGCTGGCGGAGGTTCGCGCGCTGTTGAAACTGAAATGCAGCGCGGTGGAAACGGATATGGTCGAGCGGCAACCGCATATCCATGCGTTTATCGCACGGTCGCTGGAGACCGCGATAGTCACATCGCAACCGGCAAAGGATGAACGCATCAATGCCGCGTTGGATCGCCTGCTGTTCGAAACCGTGATGACAGGCGTTTGACGTTGCGCGAGGCCCCGTAAGGCGGCCTCGCCTATTGCACTGATTTCAAAAATCTCCCCAAGGCGCTCGGCGTTTCTGACTACAATCATGCTGCGATCTTTGCCGGAATCAGATCTCTGGCGTTACACTCTCTATAACTTTTCATTCACACAACCTGGATTTCCCAATGACTAAACATTATGACTATCTCGCCATTGGCGGCGGCAGCGGCGGCATTGCCTCCATTAACCGTGCGGCCATGTACGGCAAGAAATGCGCGTTGATTGAAGCCAAATATCTGGGCGGGACCTGTGTGAACGTGGGCTGCGTACCGAAAAAGGTGATGTGGCATGCGGCGCAGATCGCCGAGGCTATCCATAACTACGGCCCTGACTATGGTTTTGACGTCACGGTTAACGGCTTCAACTGGGACACGCTGGTGAAAAACCGCAGTGCCTATATTGACCGTATTCATCACTCTTATGACAACGTGCTGGGTAAGAACCAGGTTGAGGTGATCCGTGGTTTTGCCCGATTTGTGGATGCGCACACGGTGGAAGTGAACGGCGAGGAGATCACCGCCGACCATATTCTGATCGCCACCGGCGGCCGTCCGACGTTGCCGGATGTGCCCGGTGCCGAATATGGCATTAACTCCGACGGGTTCTTTGAACTGGATGCGCTGCCGCGTCGCGTCGCCGTTGTCGGCGCAGGCTACATCGCCGTGGAAATCGCCGGCGTGCTGAACGCGCTGGGGGCGGAAACTCACCTGTTCGTACGTAAACATGCGCCGCTGCGCCAGTTCGACCCGCTGATTGTGGATACGCTGGTGGAAGTCATGAAGGCCGAAGGCCCGTCGCTGCACACGGAGTCGACGCCTAAAGCGGTGGTAAAAAATGCCGACGGCAGCCTGACGTTGCAGCTGGAAGACGGCAAATCGCAGACGGTGGACTGCCTGATTTGGGCCATTGGGCGTCAACCCGCCACCGATAACCTCAACCTTCAGGCGGCGGGCGTCGCGCTGGACGATCGCGGCTATGTGCAGGTCGATAAATTCCAGAACACCAACGTTTCCGGCATTTACGCCGTGGGCGACAACACCGGCGCGGTGGAGCTGACGCCGGTCGCGGTGGCGGCGGGGCGTCGTCTGTCGGAGCGCCTGTTCAACAACAAGCCGAACGAGCACTTGGACTACACCAACATTCCTACCGTGGTATTCAGCCACCCGCCTATCGGCACCGTCGGGTTGACTGAACCGCAGGCGCGCGAGAAGTACGGCGACGAGCAGGTCAATGTCTATCAATCTTCCTTCACCGCGATGTACACCGCCGTCACGCAGCACCGTCAGCCGTGCCGCATGAAATTGGTGTGTGTCGGTCCGGAAGAGAAAGTGGTGGGCGTTCACGGCATCGGTTTCGGCGTGGATGAAATGCTACAGGGCTTCGCCGTCGCGGTGAAAATGGGGGCCACCAAGCAAGATTTCGACAACACTGTCGCCATTCATCCGACCGGGGCGGAAGAGTTCGTCACCATGCGCTAACAAAACGCCGCGCGTCAGGCGCTGACGACGACTTCGTCATCATCAAAGCCGGGCTTCAGCGCCCGGCTTTTTGCCACCAAGACCGTGTAAAAATGCGGTTCTCGCCGTGTTGTGCAATGCTTTATCCCGTTTGGGATTTCAATGTTCGGGGAGAACGACGCGTCTGCCGATCACGCGCGTGATTGCCATGTCATCACTATCAGGGAGACCGGGATCTCATGCCCATGCTTTTTCTTTTCTACGTCGGCGGTAGCGCGCCAGGCGCCAATATCGAATTGCACGATGTTCAGTTTGCCGCGGTAAACCAACCGGAAGAGGCTTTCCCCCTCCTTAAGGCAGCCTGGTTCGGCGACAAAAAACAGATCCACGTCGACAGCTACACGCCGATTCCGTGGGCCAACGGCTATGACATCACGCTGAGCAAGACGCCCTCGACATCGACTCAGCGGCTCTGGTTCATCAATATGGGCGGCTACCTGCCGGGCGAGCCTGCGGAATTGCACCAGTTCGGCTTGTTTGTCGCCCCGACGGCGGATGAGGCGAAGATGCAGGCCAAAAAAGTCCTGTTGCAAGACACGTTCAAACAGCACAAAGACGACCTGCGGGATGTGGATGATTGCCTGCTGCTGCAACAGCTGAACGGATGGCATATCCATCTGACGCCCAACGCGCACGGCACCCCTGCCGCTCCGCTCTGGCAGGGGTATCTGCCGATTTAATACCCGATGCTGGCGCAGGCTAGAACGACTTGCGCAGGAGGGTTTTTTATCGTGGAGGATCTGCACATCTGCCTGTGCTATGACCCTCAAGGTGGGGCAGCGTTGATAGGGTGTGATGCGTTTGCGAAAAGCGGGATGATTCAGTTTTTTTTGAACTTAATCAGCCGGTTAACATGGCGGTAGAGCCGGGCTGCTCGGGCGGTGATGCGTATTATGTCTTCATGGAAAGGGAGCGGCGCAGACTGACACTGTCCACGCCGCCTGCGGCATGCTTAGTGGAACAGCGTAACCACGTTGCCGAGAATGATCCCCACAATGCCGAAGTCAGCGTCGCCGAAGGTGGTGGCCGCCAGGCCCAGCGAACCCATCAGCGGCAGCAGAATCGCGGGCAGGAAGGAGATCAGCAAACCTTGTACGAAGGCGCCGATCACCGCGCCGCGGCGTCCGCCCGTGATGTTGCCGTAAATTCCGGCGGTCGCGCCGCAGAAGAAGTGCGGGACCAGCCCGGGGACGATCACGCTCAGGCCGAACAGCGGGCAGAGGAACATGCTGATCAGACCGGCCAGGAAGCTACACAGGAAACCGATAATTACGGCGTTCGGCGCGAACGGGAACACGGTCGGGCAGTCCAGCGCGGGCTTGGCGTCTTTCACCAGTTTGTCCGCAATGCCCTTAAACGCGGGCACGATTTCCGCAATCACCATCCGCACCCCGGCCAGAATGACGTAGACCCCGGCGGCGAAGGTGATGGACTGAATAATGGCGAAGATCAGGTAATTCTGTCCGCCGCTCACCTGGCTTTCGGTGTACGCCTTGCCCGCAAACAGCGTCAGCACAATGAACAGAATCATCATGGTCAGCGAAATCGCTACCGAAGAGTCGCGCAGGAAGTTCAGGGTTTTCGGCACCTTCAGCTCTTCCGTGGACGGGCTGCCTTTTCCGACGACCTTACCCACCAGCGCGGCCAGCAGATAACCGGCGGAGCCGAAGTGGCCGATAGCCAAATCATCCGACTGGGTGATTTTTCGGGTAAAGGGCTGCAAGATGGCCGGGCTGATAACCATCAGCGCGCCGAGAATCAAAGCGCCTGTGGCGATCAGGCTGATGCCGCGCATCCCGCCGGTGGACAGAATCACCGCCAGCATCGCCGCCATATACAGCGTGTGGTGGCCGGTCAGGAAGATATATTTCAGCGGCGTAATCCGCGCCAGAATAATGTTCACGATCATGCCGAAGACCATGATCATGGCGGTTTCCGTGCCGAAATTGGCCTGCGCCAGCGCCGCCNCCACGTCGTTGTTGGGGACGACGCCGTGCATATTAAAGGAGTGCGTGAACAGCTGACTGAACACCGTCAGCGTGGAGGCAATGACATTGGCCCCGGCGATGAGAATCAAAAATCCCATGATGGTTTTCAGCGTGCCGGAAACCACCTCAGAGAACGGTTTCTTTTGCAGCATCAGCCCCAACAGGGAAAACAGCCCTACCAGGATAGCGGGCGTACCCAGCACATCCTTCATAATAAACTGCAACATAAGCGACTCCGTTAGCGCGACTGGGCGCGCCGTTACAGGTTGGCAGCCAGAATTTCTCTGATCTGGTTGTTATCCAACAGGTTGGTCAGGCCGAATATTTGGGCGTCGGAGCCTTGTATCTGTTCCACGATGTCCTTGGCGCCCAGAATGATATCCGGGTGTTCCGACTTGGCGGAGGTCAGATCGGTATGGCTCACTTCTGCTTCCTTACCCATTTCCGCCAGAAGNTTTTTGACGTTCATTTCGACAATAAAGCTGCTGCCTAGCCCGTTGCCGCACACAATAAGGATCTTTTTCATCACAAGCCTCGTCTCAATAGTTTTCGATAACCGCCTGAATAGCGGGAAGGGAAGAGGCGGTCAGCAGCTGTTGCAGACTTTCTTCGTCGCTGAACAGCGCCGCCAGCTCGGTAATCATCCTGATGTGTTCGTCTCCAGATAAGGCGCACAGCATGATCACGACCGTCACCGGATCGTTTTCCGCCGATTCGAAATTCACCCCCTTGCGGATACACAGCAAGGACAGCCCGTTCTTGCGGGCGCCCTGCTCGGGCCGCGCGTGGGGCAGCGCCAGTCCGGGCGCGATCACATAGTAGGGGCCTGACGTCTGATGGGTCGCGACAATCGCCTCGATATAGTCCTGAGTGATCGCGTCGTCGGCCAGCAGCGGTTCCGCCGCCAGCATGAGAGCCTCCTGCCAGTGGGAAACACGGTCCACGATGTGAATGGTCTTGGGCGTCAGCCATGTAGCGAGCATGTCTACCTCTTGACTCTGGGAAGGGGTGACTCAATGTAGGTGAAATATCGACCACCTTTCTGTGATAGGTTTCGCAAAGTTAGCGCTAACATTGTGGGGAAGAGGCGAATAATGCGCGTAGTGAGACGTCGCTGACGAATGTGACGACCAGGCCGGTTATCTCGCCCGTAGCGGTGTTACCCTAAGACCGAGCGCATCGGATTGAGGGGGCATTTCGGTTCCCAAGGGCGGCGAAGCGGCAACGACGGCGGACGAGAAAAGGGAGGCGGTAAGGATGAGAGAAAAGCGGCGNCGTAACACCGGGAAGAGCACGCTGGCCGATGTCGCCCGGCGGGTGGGCGTCAGCGCGATGACGGCGTCCCGGGCGCTGCGGATGCCGGAGAAAGTCTCGCCCGTGCTGCGCGAGAAAATCGCGACGGCGATCGCGGAGTTGGATTACGTGCCTAATCTGGCGGCGAGCGCGCTGGCTTCCGCCACGTCGCGACTGATCCTCATGGTGGTGCCCTCGTTCGCTACGCCAGGATGCGCGCAGGTGTCGGAAGCACTGCAAGCGGTCCTGAAAGAAGCGGAGTACAGCATGATGCTGGTCGAGGCGAACCACTCCGCCAGCGGCGAACGACAGCTCATCGAACGCCTGCTCGCTTACCATCCTGCCGCGATGGTGCATTTCAACTTTGACAGCACGGACGAAGGACGCCGACTGCTGATCAATGCCGGACTGCCGGTGATGCAGGTGGGAGCACTCCCTGCGCAGCCGCTGAATGTCGGCGTGGGCGTCGACTATGCAGAGGCGGTGGCGGCGCTGGCGCATCAACTGTCGCAGAGCGGCTACCGGCATCTGGGATTGTTGTGCAGCCAGACCAGCCCGACGATCCTCAAACAAATCATGCACGGCTGGCACAGCGCGATGCTGGCCGTCAATCATTCGCCGCATCGGGTTATCGCCGCCACGGAGCCGCCGACGTTCGCCACCGGTCATCAGCGGCTGCCGGAAATCCGCATGACCTGGCCGGAGCTGGACGCGCTGATCTGTACCACGGACGAAGTCGCCTGCGGAGTGATCATGGCCTGCCATGCGGAAGGGGTGGATGTGCCCAGCCAGCTGGCGGNGGCCAGCATCGGCGGCGGCGACCTTTCCGCCGTGTGCTCGCCGCCGCTCACCACGGTCGCGCTGCCGTATCGACAGATGGGCCGGTTGGCGGGTGAACAGCTGCTGGCGGCGTTGGCGGGGGAGGAGGTTGAGGCGAGGCAGCCGCTTCCGGCCTCGTTGGTGGTACGGGCCAGCACCCGCCAACGCTAGACGATGCGCTGTCTGGCATTGGCGGGCCGGGCGTCGATTAAGCGACGTTGAACTCGCCGCTGGCAATCAGAAAGTCGATCAGCGCGGTCAGTTTTTTCACATCGTCGAGCGCGATGTTATGGAACAGGGCGATACGCAGCTGGTTGCGTCCCAGCGCCCGATACCCCTCAATGCCATGCACCAGCCCTTGCTCGTCCAGATAGCGGGTCAGCTTATCGACGGAGACGGCGTCCGCCACGTCGATCGCCGCGACGGTGGTGGAGCGGAAAGCAGGATCTTCCACGTAAGGCGTCAGATAGTCTCTGTCGGTGGCCCACTGATACAGATGCTCCGCCTTGGCGGCGGCCTGACGCTGGACTTCGGCAAACCCGAGCGCGTTCATCCGCTTCAGCTGTTCGGCGAACAGAAATAACGTAACGGTCGCCGGCGTGTTGTAGGTCTGCTGCTGTTCGCTGTTGTTGAGCGCGATCTGCCAGTCGGCGAAGACGGGAATGTAGCGCGTCTTGTCGGNGGCAATTTCCGCGATCCGCGCTCTCGCTTTTGGCGACAGGATGGCGACGAACAGGCCGCCTTCGCTGGCGAAGACCTTCTGCGGGGAGAACAGGAACACGTCGACGCGCGACAGGTCGCAGGCGATCTGACCGGCGCCGCTGGTCGCATCCACGGCCAATAGACAATCATCACCCACTTCGGGCAGCGTGGTGTTCATCACGCCGGTGGAGGTCTCATTCAGCGTACAGGTCACGACGTCGGCGTCAGCGGTGCTGAACTCGTGGTGTCCTTGCCCGTAAGGCACCTCCAGGCTGGCCGCCTCAATCCACGGAATGCGCTTGGACGCTTTAAACCATTTCCCTGAGAACTCACCGCAGACGTGGNGAACGATTCGCTGCTTCACCATTCCCAGCCCGACCATATCGAACAGTAGCGTTGCGCCGCCGTTGCCCAGCACGATGCTGTAGTCGTCCGGGACGGACAGCAGGGAACGCAGTCCTTCCTGAATGTCGCCGCACAGTGCGCGAACCGGCGCTTTACGGTGGCTGGTGCCGAGCAGGTGGGGACCCTTGTCCATCAGGCGCGTTAAATCATCAAGGTGAATGAGCGAAGGGCCGCAGCCGAAGCGAGGATCGGCGGGGATAAGGGCCTCCGGAATGGTGAGCGTCATGCGTATCTCCTTAGGGAATGAGCTAATTTTTCTTTTAAATGAAGATACGCAGGATGGGCGTAAAGCGATACGGAAATTTTATCGCGGCGCAGCGGAGTCGGACGTATCCGGCTAGATTTGTGTCAAGGGGCGAGATAACCTTATCGAAACGTATTCCGTCGTGAAACCGGTACCTATTTGCGGAGACGCTGAGCGTCCATCTTATTGCTTCGCGCAGAATGCGTCTTTCTGCGCTCAGGCCTTCTCCCCGCAAGAATCGCGGCGTTTCGCTGCGCTGCCGGGTTATCGGCCAGCCATTTTCCCGCCGGGATACGCAGGCATCTAATCGGAGAATAGAAAATATGCACCAGTATGCATTGGTGGGTGACGTGGGTGGAACAAACGCCCGCCTGGCGCTTTGTCAGTTGGATGACGGGGCGATTTCGCGCAGCAAACAGTATTCGGTCAACGACTTTCCGAGCCTGGAAGCGGTGATCAACGATTTTCTGTCGGAGCATAGCGAACTCACGGTCAAAAGCGGCTGTATCGCCATTGCCTGTCCGGTCGTCGACGACTGGGTGGAGATGACCAATCATGACTGGGCCTTTTCGATAGTCAAACTGCAACAGCAGCTAGGGTTCGACCGTCTGGATGTCATCAATGATTTCACGGCGGTCAGCATGGCGATCCCGGTGCTGCGGGAAGAGGACGTGATCCAACTCGGCGGCGGTAGCGCCGAAGCGGGCAAACCCGTGGCGGTGTACGGTGCGGGAACGGGACTGGGCGTGGCTCACCTCTTGCCGGTCGCAGGTCGGTGGATTAGCCTCCCCGGCGAAGGCGGCCATGTGGACTTCGCCCCGAACAGCGAAGAAGAAGATGCCATTCTGTCCGTGCTGCGCCATGACATCGGTCACGTGTCGGCGGAACGGGTGCTTTCCGGTCCGGGTCTGGTCAATATCTACCGCGCGGNGGTGAAGTCCGACGGCCGTACGCCGGAGGAACTGAGTCCGAAGGCGGTGTCGGAGCGGGCGCTGGCGGACGACTGTCTGGATTGTCGTCGTGCGCTGTCGCTGTTTTGCGTGATGCTGGGGCGCTTCGGCGGCAATCTGGCGCTGACGATGGGGACGTTCGGCGGCGTCTATATTGCGGGGGGAATAGTGCCTCGCTTTATGGAGTTCTTCCGCCACTCCGGCTTCCGGGCGGCCTTCGAAGACAAGGGGCGCTTCAAAGACTATCTTGCGCCGATCCCGGTCTTCATGATCTCCCATAAACAGCCCGGCCTGCTGGGTGCCGGCGCCTATCTGCGTCAGCAGTTGGGCTACACCCTCTGAAGCTTGCTGGCCGCGATATCGGGGTCGCCCAACGTGCGGAAAGTTTCCGCCAAACGGGCGATGCCCGGCGCGATCTGCACCTCATCGATAGCGTGAAAGCCTAACCGGAAAAAGTTGTCTGGCGCATTGGAACCCAAAAAATGTGCCTGTCCCGGTTCAATCAACACCCCCCTATGCGCAGCCCGCCACGCCAGCTGATGCGTATCGACACCCTCCGGCGCCTGTAGCCAAAACGCGTTGGCATGTTCGCTCCCGTCCATTCGACGACAGGCGGGCAAGTCATGCTCCAGCGCTTCGTTCAACCTGTGCCACCGGCGCGCGGAGTCTTCGCGATAGCGGTGCAGATAGGCCTCGTAATAGCCCTGCGCCAGAAAATGGGCCATCTGATGTTGAATGTTGGTCGGCGGATGACGGTAGGACAGGCGACGCAGCGCCCGCAGCTCGTCAATCAGCTCCGCGGGAGCCACCAGATACCCCAGCCGTAGACCGGGCGATAGCGACTTGGACAAACTGCTGACGTAAATCACCCGGTTATGCACATCGCTGGCCTTCAGCGCGGCGCGCGGCTGCGGGTCAAGGTTGGTTTCCGAGTCGTAATCATCTTCGATAATGATCCGATCGTGCAGTCGCGCATACTCCAGCAGCCTGGTACGGCGCGCGTTGCTCATCCGAATGCCGGTGGGCGCCTGATGGCTGGGCGTGACGTAAAAGTAGTCGCAGCCGTCAGAGGCGGCGTTCAATTGCAGGCCTTCGTGGTCCAGGCTATGCGGCACGATCTGCGCGCCCTGGAGCGCAAAGGTGTTCACCGCTTCGCGAAAAACAGGATTCTCCACCGCCACACGCGTGCGGTGGTTAAACAGCAGCTGCGACAGCAGCGAAAGCGCGTTTTGCGAGCCGAGGGTGATCAGGATTTCATCGGCTTGGGCGATGATGCCGCGCTTGGGCAAAATCCGCTGTCGAACCTGTTCAATCAGCAGCGGCACGTCCTGATCGATATGGTCGTACAGCCAGCGATGGTCGCGGTGCAGGCCGGTGATGCGACGGGTGGTTTCACGCCACTGTTCGAGCGGAAAAAGTTGGGTATTCGGCTGGCCGTAGATAAACGGGAAGGGGTAGTCCATCCAGAGCGCCGGTTTCATGATGGCGAAAAAACCGCTTGGGCTGACGTTGAGCCGTTTGCTCCAGTCAGGCGACTGCTGTATTTCGTCAGGGGGCGTCTGTTGGCGGCGGATCTCGGCGAGCGTCTCGGGCTGGTGATAGTCCGGATGCAGAAAATAGCCGCTACGGGGGCGGCTGACCAGATAGCCGTCGTTCAGCAGGCTTTCATACACCAGCGCCACGGTGTTGCGCGAAATGGCGAGCTGGTTCGATAGCTTCCGACAAGACGGCAACGCCTCTTCAACTGGGAATACGCCCGTGAGAATGGCGTCTATCAGCTTTTCGCGCAGCTGCTCTTGCAGGCTCCGGCTGGCGACAAAATCGATATGCAGACAGCGATCGATCATCCTGTGGTCCTCATGGGTCTGAACGGCCTTAGAATGAAAGTAGCAATATCCATACCGACTCGCTCGCCGCGGCGGAGCCTGCCCGGAATTAATCGATCACGACACGTCCGTGCAGCGGCTGAGGCGGACGATTATTGTGATGATGCATGACGGCGCTAAAGCGTTGGATCTGCTGTTCGGAGACGGTTTGCGGATGTTTTAGCACCATCCAGCGCACGCCTTCGGTGCAGGGCGGGGTGGTCAGCGAGCCGCTATAGCGGTAGTAGCTCAGATTCTGCGGAAGCAGCTTACGCAGCTGAATATGGGCGGTCAGGGCGTTTTCGTGAGCCACCTCGGTCGGCATCTGCTGCCAGATTTTGTCCAGCTCCGGGTTGGGTGCGCCTAAGCGATACATGACGGCGACGACAACCGCTTCGCCCTGAGCGTTGGTATGCACGAAGTGCCCTTCAAACGGAAAGGCTTTCCCATCAATTTGATTTTCACTTGGTGAGTGAAAATGAAACTGTTGCAGGGTAAAGGCTTCGCCGTCGACCGTTAAGGTGTCGCCTTTTTTATCTTCGACTTCGATCGTATGGCCGTTATTAATCACGCGCAGGCTGTCTTCCGGACTGAAATGCAGCTGCAACGGCTTCTGATGCGTATGCTGAACGCTGGTGATATTAATGGGCGATTGATACATACCGTCGCCGCAGGTATGGAAATCAGCGCCCCAATGAGCCGGATCGTGTTCCCCTTCGTAAGACCAATGAGCATGCTCTGCGCTCAATACCGGTGATGAACAGGCCAGAAATAAGCTGGCTGTAAATAATGGGATATATTTCATTAACAACTTTAACCTTATCATAAACTTATGGGGCTAAATTATACTGCGTTGTTAATCATGGGGTTAGTGATAAATCCTTATTATTTGTATGCCCTTAAGCCAAGGGGTAAACCGCTTGAGGCAACGGGATAATGGGGACGGTAGATTTGTTCCGAGTGTGCTCTATATCCGGTAATAGTTTTGGCCGTGCTTATAGCTCTCTGGCTGTAGATCTTTATACGGACCACATTGCAAAGAGGAAATCGAGAAAGTGGCCCTAATAAGAATAGGCTGCATCAGAAAAATTATTACGATATTTAATATTACGCTCCGTGACTGAACATAATGGTTATTTCGATGGCCTATATGTTTGTTTTTATCTGAGTGCTCATAGAAATATACGCGATCTTAAGGGCCGCTAAGTGCCAGGAGCGGACGATGCTGACGTCGTTCTGTGTTAATTTAGGGTAGCAGTTCATACCCTCACAAAGGGATCTAAAAACTGGCTCATACCAAGAAAATGAGCCAGTTGAGATGATTACTTCAGTGCAGCGTTTATAGCATTTATGAGATTCGTGCAGCCTTGGATCTCATTAGCAGATAGGTCAGTGATCGAATGATTTCGAGACCATCTCAAGAAAGCCTTAGCTAATTTATACTTGGAAAAATCCTTTCCAATTTCATTTTGAAATAAATTAATAATAGGCTTACCCTCAGCACTTGCCACCGCTGTGGTTAAGTCCCAGTTTAGTTCCGACTTTGCTATATCTATTAATGTATCTCTGAGGAGATCTTCGATTTCTGCCTTTTCAATTTTAGGAACTGTAAAATCTGATGTTCGAAGGATTCTTTTATTGCTAAGGCGATGGACCAGAATTTCCTGATTTGCTGCTTGATCACCAGCATTATCTGAGTCAAGTAATGCTGCGACCTTTAAGTTGTGTGAAGTAAGAATTGTCGCGAAGTAAACGACTTTGCTTGCTGTGTTGGCTGGTACAAGCGCGATCTTTTCGTGCAGGAATGTTTTTCCTCCATCCTTAAGTAGGCCGGATATGGCTTCGACATACCAATAATCTGTCAAACCTTCTAAAATCAAATTACGCTGGTTTGCAAATAGACTCTGAGCTAAATCATACCCAAGCGCTTCCTGTAACGGTAAAAGTGCTGCAGGATCACTGGAGGACACAGTTGTGTGTACTTTCGTACCAACAGTCCTATCAGTCAGTTCAACAACTCTAACAATATCGAGTTCATCCGGGCCAACTAGAAATGGTGAATGAGTTGAGTACAAGGTCTGATTTTTATCGGCAAGTAATGAGATAGTTTTTCTAAACTCTCTTTGCTTCAGGGCATGGAGGCTAACTCCTGGCTCATCTAATAGGAGTATCGTATTCTTATGTTTACCTTTTGCCTCAGCAAAGAAAACTATGAAGAACGATACTAGCCACTGAAAACCCTCGGAGCGCTGGTCGAGTTCAACCTCAACGCCTATATTGTCTTCGACAACTACTTTAAGATATTGTCCGTCGGCAGTCAGCTTGAGCCTGCTTGCCTCTGCTTTGTTATCATCAGGATTCCATACTCTGATTACTTGCTGGGTTAATTCAACACTGGCTGCATTGAGCTCATAGCTACGCTGGTCCAGCCTTTCTCTGAAAACTTCAAGATCTGTCGAAGTGTGGCTTNGATCGGTTGCTTTTCCGAGTTCAGAAAGTTCCTGTGCAGTAAAACCAAGCAATCTGAGCAGACAACTGTTGCCGTAATCATATGCATCATCATCGAGACTATTAGATTCGAGCCGTTTAGCGAGATTTCCTAAATGGATGATAGGCTTCACTCGGAAGTAATTGCTGTAAAGTACAAATACAGGTTTATTCTGGTCTAAATATTCAAGAAAACTGCGGATGCCAATTGATAAATTCAGTTTTGACTCAATCATTTCCCAACGTTTTAATTCTTTTTCATCTTCTTCATCAATAAATGGAAGCTTTTCCTCCAGCCACTTCTTTAAAATCTCAGAGTCAGCGTTTAAATATTTATCCTGTGCCCAGCCATTCGTTATTTTACTAAGACTTTCTGAATGCGGCTTTGCTTCACCCGTAGCACTCGATCTATCTAAATGAGCAGTTAGCCTTATTAGGTCATTTTTTATATCATTATAAGTTGGAGATTCGAAACCTATTAAACTATGACTGGCATTATTGTTTAAATACCGAGTAAAAGTGTAACTGATTGAACTGCCTTTGATTTGATCTGGTGCATGCTCTAAATCAAAGTCTTCAAGGTCAAAGACTGCGGTGACGACTTTCACCTTATTCGGATCTAGATCCCCTCGGCTGATTTTTGTATATTGAGCTCTCGGGTAGTCGCGTAGGGGTTTGAATTTTTTTGTACCTACTGGTGGATTAATTTGTTGTATCGCTTGAAGAATTGCTGTTTTACCTGCTTCATTTGGGCCAACTAGAATTGTTTTAAGCCTTTCAATATCAAACTCACCGGTATCTAGGATGCTCCGATAGTTTTGCACTCGAACTTTACTTAAACGCATAGCCAATCCTTTTGAAGTGTGTGTATTAATTCTTACAGTAAAATCTTGCTTTACCCGTAATAATAAAATAAGCAGCTGAGAATTTGTCTTAATATGACGGATTAAACTGTTCAACACTGAATAGCTGCGCTTAATACCGCTAAACCTGCCGTTTACTGATAGGTGGAATGTTGCGTATGGGCAACACATTTCAAGCCCTATGCAGCACGGTCAGGCAGAGGAAACAACGCTGATACCTTGCCCTGTAAGGGGTGGCCGAAAGTGGAGCACTATTCCGCGCAGCTATCTAGTCGCTATGACTTATAGTAATTGTAATGGACAATTCAAGCTGTTGAAACCGCAGAATCGCTTTAGCTTCGATATTTTTTTAATGAGTTGATATGAATATCAATCATATGTGTCAAGGTCCGCTCCTCGCTCATAGCCGCCTGTTAATGCGGGACTGAGCGGCTGAGTACTATAAACGGTCGTTGCTTACATCATAGATGATATTATCTCGGACGTCAGTTCACTAGTTAACATTAAATCGGTAAAATATAATGACGTTAAGCTTATTAAAATATTAAAGGTATTCTTTAATTTTTCGAATGGTGATGCTTTAGAATGGGCTGGTCCGCAATAATTCACGTACTTATCATCCCAACTAAACTAATTAGCTTTCATAAAGGAACGTGATGAAAATTAATTATAAAGAAATCCTTAATAATCAACTTGATGAATTTTATAACAAGATAACTCATCTGAAGAACTTTCAGGCGGTAATCAGGGGGAATACGGCCAGTCTTTTAAGCAACTTAAGTGAGAAAAAGAAGCGTATTGAAGATAAGAAGAATGATCCTGAAATTGATGAATCCATAAAAAGCTTTTTTGGGTTACAACTACGTTGTTTTTCCTTTCCGTCCCCTTACTCAGGGATCCGTGAATTTATTGGTCATCGAAATGATGCTGTTGAGGAGCAAACCTATCTACTCTTACTTCATAAAAATAAGCAATATCAGTGGCTATTAGTAGAAGCTTACGAGGTTTTTGAAGATTTCATCAAATCGATATATGGATGTGTTGGTTATATCAATCCTTCATTTTGGCCTGCCAGTGACTTCGGGGATATTGCTATTAAAGATATTCCCTCACAGAATCTGAAGTGGTTTAATGTACAAGCAACAAAAAAGAAAAAGGCACCCAAGAGTATCTTGAATCAATTCCGAGAAAAACTACCAGCACTTGTAGATATCGAGATAAACAACAAAACGTCTACTAACTATCGGCTTGCTGTGACAATGATAGAAAATTTTAGACATGTCATTGTCCACCGAAATGGCAACTTTGGAGATAAAGAAGAATTTATTAGACAAGTTATAGCCTGTTCAGGTGTGCCTAAAAAAAATCACGAAGCAGCGATTCAGTATATCCTCAAGTACACAAGAAAATTGAAAGACGTTGATGTTATATATCTCCTTGAAAAAGAAGGGCCATATCCATTTATCTTTTATGACGTATTGGATCAACTAATAGATGTTTTACTCGCGTATGCTTTTATCATTAAATGTGAACTGGACAAATATCTATTATCAACAATAGATGATTAATAACACAAAAATTTTCTAATAAATATCATTGTGAAAATAACATTGGGATACATTTGGGAGGAACTTATTTAGTACAAAGATACAGGTTATAATTTTTAATCACCTTCAATGTATGCACCAAATATCAGGTCAAAGTCTCATCCACACAAAAACTTCAACACTATATCCCTGTCGAACCGCAACTTCCCCTCCAATAAACATCAAAACGCCGCATTAACTGTCTACACTCACCTGAAAGCTTCCCCCGCGCCATCCCATACAGCAAGGGGGAAACCCCACCGTCAGCTGGGATCGCGGTCAATAGCGAACGCGGACCAGGCCTGACGCACTGGCATCACTTCCACGCGGTTGATATTGATATGGTCCGGCAGCGTGGCGATATAGAAGATCTGCTCTGCGATATCTTCCGCCGTCAGCGGCGTGGTGTTGCGGTACAGCTGGTCGGAGGCGGCCTGATCGCCCTTGGTCCTGACCAGCGTGAATTCGGTTTCGGCGATGCCGGGGGCCAAATCGGTGACGCGCACGCCGGTGCCTTGCAGGTCGCAGCGCAGGTTATAGCTGAACTGTTTTACAAACGCCTTAGAGGCGCCGTAGACGTGGCTGCCGGGGTAAGGCCATTGGCCGGCGATGGAGCCGAGATTGATGATGCTGGCCCCTTTGCCGGTGTTGATCAGCGTCGGCAGCAGCGCGTGGGTGACGTTCACCAGCCCTTTGACGTTGGTGTCGATCATGGTGTGCCAGTCTTCCAGCGCGACCGTCTGGGAAGGCTGCGGGGCCAGCGCCAGCCCGGCGTTATTGACCAGCGTTTTCNCCGCCTTGAAGTCGGCGGGCAAGTTGTCCACCAGCGCCTGAACGGCGGCGGCATCGCGGACGTCCAGCGTCGCGATATAGGTCGGCGTTTTCGGGGATAGCTCGTCGTACAGCGTTTGCAGGCGCTCCGCCCGACGCCCGGTGAGGATCAACGACCAGCCCTGCGCGGCGAAGTGGCGGGNGGCGGCCTGTCCGAATCCGGAGGTGGCGCCGGTGATAAAAACAATGTTTGGCATGAAACGTTTTCTCCCCTCAATCAAATGGTCCGTGGGCCAGCGGTGCGCGCCACGGCGAAAAAATGACTTTACGAATCCCGGCGGCGGCGTCATAGGGCCAGTTGGGAAAAAGCGCCGGGACACCTTCTGACCCGACGATTATCCGTAACTGGCTCTATCGCATCCGCCGGATTTGTTTTTAGTCTGCCAGAGAGAGAACNATCCCTATAGCCGCCGACCGTAAAAAGGGTCGCAGAGGAGGATACGAAGATGACTGCACCATCAAACGCCACGGTCCGTCAGCTCGACAGACAGTATGTTTTTCACTCCTGGTCGGCGCAGGGCGGCTTAAACCCGCTGGTGATTGCGGGCGGCGAGGGCTGCCGCCTGTGGGATTACGACGGGAAGACCTACCTGGATTTCAGCAGTCAGCTGGTGAATACCAATATCGGCGCTCAGCATCCAAAAGTCGTGGCCGCCATCAAAGCGCAGGCGGATCAGCTGACGACGATTGCGCCCGCGACGGCCAATCTGGCACGCGGCGAGGCGGCGAAACGCATTGTCTCGCTGGCGCCGGAGAACTTCAGCAAGGTGTTCTTCACCAACGCGGGTGCCGACGCCAATGAGAACGCCATTCGTATGGCACGTCTGTTCACAGGAAGGGACAAGATTCTTTCCAGCTACCGTTCCTATCACGGCAACACCGGCAGCGCGATTGGCGCCACCGGCGACTGGCGGCGGTTGCCGAACGACTATTTCCGCGGCCATATCCACTTTTTCACGCCGTACCTGTACCGCAGCGAGTTTCACGCCACCACCGAGGAAGAGGAGTGCCAGGCGGCGCTGCATCACCTGCGCCGAATTATCGAGTGCGAAGGCCCCGGCACCATCGCCGCCATTCTGCTGGAAACCATCCCCGGCACGGCGGGAATTTTGATGCCGCCGCCGGGCTATCTGGCGGGCGTGTCCGCACTGGCGCGCGAGTTCGGCATCCTCCTGATTATGGATGAGGTGATGGCCGGGTTCGGTCGTACCGGTCGCTGGTTTACCTTCGACCACTACGGCATCACGCCGGATCTGATCACCTTCGCCAAGGGCGTGAACTCCGGCTATGTGCCTGCGGGCGGGGTGATCATTTCCGATCCGATCGCTCATTTCTTCGATGACAGAGTGTTTCCCGGCGGGCTGACCTACTCCGGGCATCCGCTGGCGATGGCGGCGATTGTCGCAACGTTGGACGCGATGGTGGAAGAAGGCATTGTCGATAACGCCGCGCAGGTGGGCGAAACCGTGCTGGCACCAGGATTGCGCCATCTGGCGGAAAAATACGATATCGTCGGCGAAACGCGCGGAAAAGGCGTGTTCCACGCGCTGGAATTGGTGACCGATCCGATAGCCAAAACGCCGATGCCCGCCGACAAAATGGCGCAGCTCAAGGCCGACCTGTACGCGCGCGGCTTGCTCGGTTTTCTGGCTGAAAACCGCGTACACGTTGTGCCGCCGTGCGTGGTGACGGCCAACGAGGCCCGGCAGGGGCTGGCGATTATTGACGACGCGCTCGCCGCACTGACCGCAACCCTCGACTGATCTCTACCGCTTATCCCGCTGCTGCGTCGCAGCGGGGTATTCCGGCTTCCCGCACCGTGTTCTCTTGCTCTATATCAACGCAAATGTGCCGCTATTTGCACCAATTTAGCCATAAATTATCGATATATTGCCGACAACGTCAGCAATCCTGCGTGTTTCGTAAGGTTATCCGGCGTGGAGAGATAATGGCACGGAAATCGCATGCATTCGCAGTGGAAAAGCTAACCACCCGGTCAACATTGCCAGAGGGAGAACCGCCATGAGCCAATTTCTGTCCGCTGAGGAACCCTCCGTTTTGACGCTGAAGTCCGCGACGGCCAGACCCGCCGTGGTGGTGCGCGACGCCAACATCATCTATCCCTCGGTCGATCGGCCAGTGCATGCGCTAAAAGATATCAATCTGACCATCCGGCAAGGCGAGTTTGTGTCGTTTATCGGGCCGTCCGGCTGTGGGAAAACCACGTTGCTGCGCGCCATCGCCGATCTGGAACCGTTGACTTCCGGCGAAGTGCGGGTCAACGACATGACGCCTTCCGAGGCGCGGCAGGCAGGCGCCTACGGCTACGTGTTCCAGTCGCCGGTGCTGCTGCCCTGGCGCACGGTGCTGGCGAATGTAATGCTGCCGCTGCAAATCCAGGGACGTCCGCCCGTCCAGAGCGAGGCCATCGCGCTTGAACAGCTGGCGCGGGTCGGGCTGGCGGGTTTCGAGAAGAAATTTCCGTGGCAGTTGTCCGGCGGGATGCAGCAGCGCGTCTCCATCGCCCGCGCGTTAGGGTTCTCACCGCAGATCCTGATGATGGATGAGCCGTTCGGCGCGCTGGACGAACTGACGCGCGACAACCTCAACCAGCAGCTACAGCAGCTGTGGTACGCCGAACAGCGCACGATGGTCTTCGTTACCCACTCGATCGCGGAAGCGGTCTATCTCTCTACCCGCATCGTCGTGATGTCGCCGCGTCCCGGCCGCATCGTCAACGTGCTGACGTCGCCGCTGCCGCCTGAGCGAGATCTGTCGCTGCGCGACACGCCTGAATTTATTCGTCTGGCGCAAGAGGTGCGGGAAGCGTTGGTGGAGGGGCACCATGAACATTAACGCGTTGCGTTATCACGCGCTGCCGATAGGCGTGGTTCTGGTCGCCGCCGTGATCAGCTGGTATCTGCTCGCCATCGTCCTCAATGCGCCGGGCGCGATTGAACGCACGCTGGCGCCGAAGGGCGACTGGGTCTGGCGCGATCTGGTGAGCGTCACGTTGTCCATGTCGCGTCCGGTGCTGCCCGCACCGCATCAAATCATCGCGGATATCTGGACCAGCCTGACGCGCTGGCCGGTCACTTCGCCGCGCAACCTGCTGCTCCACACCTGGGTCACGGCCAGCGCCGCGCTGACCGGCTTTGCGATGGGGATCGTGCTGGGCATGGTGCTTGCGGTGTGTATCGTCCNCTCCCGTACGCTCGATAAAGCGCTGCTGCCGTGGATTGTGGCGTCGCAAACCGTGCCCGTGCTGGCCATCGCGCCCATCGTGCTGATTATTTTGGGCAGCATGGGGATGACGGGACTGCTGCCGAAAGCCGTCATCGCCATGTACCTGTGCTTTTTCCCGGTGACGATCGCCGCCGNTCAGGGACTGCGGTCGCCGCAGAAAATGGAGATGGAGCTGGTGCGCACCTATGCCGCCAGCCGGGTCGACACCTTTTGGATGGTGCGGCTGCCGTCGTCGCTGCCGTATTTGTTTCCCGCCTTTCGCGTCGCCATTGCCAGCGGGCTGGTGGGTACGATGGTCGCCGAGCTGCCGACCGGCGCGCAGGCCGGACTGGGCGCACGTTTGCTGACCGGTTCTTACTACGGCAACACCATCCAGATCTGGTCGGCGCTGGTCATGGCGTCTTTGCTAGGACTGGCGCTGACGGCGTTGGTCGGCCAGACAGAGCGTCTGGTGATGACGTCGCGCAAGGGGGGACGATGAAAGCCAAAGCGATATCAGGCGTGGTGATGCTGGTCGCCGCGCTGACGATGGTGCTGTTGGCGTTCAGTCAATGGCTGATGACCGGCGATGTCGCCGACCGTTACCTTCTGCTCGGCGTGATCGTGTTTGCGCTGACTGGCGTGCTGCTGGGACTTTCTCCGTCATCGTCGCTGTGGCGCTGGCTGCTGCTGATGGTGCCTGTCGAGGGCGCGGCGGGCTGGCTTATCGTCCAAGGCGGCGGCGGTGCCGCCTACTGGCTTGCGCTGACGGCGGNCGCGTTGCTGGCGTGTTTAAGCGTACAGCGGCTGGCGGGCGTCAGCGACGTCGCCCTACCGTCCAGTCTGGTGGCGACGCTGTTTGGCCTGTGGGTGCTCTACTTCTGGCAACTGCTGGTGACCGTATTCGCCGTGCCGCAGGTGCTGCTGCCCACGCCGCTGGATATTGCGCGTGCGCTGTATGAGGGCGCGGATCTGCTGGCGGGCGACGTGATGCAGACGGTAGTGAAATCGGTGCTGATTGGCTATGCGCTGGGCTGCGGACTGGGTTTCCTCGTCGCCCTGATGATCGACCGGCTGCCGTTTTTACAACGCGGGCTGCTGCCGCTGGCCAATCTGACCAGCACTATTCCGCTGGTGGGCGTTGCGCCTATCGCCGTGATGTGGTTCGGCTTCGACTGGCCTTCGAAGGCGGCGGTGATCGTGCTGGTGACGTTCTTCCCGGCGCTGGTCAGCACACTGGCGGGGCTGCAGGCCAGCGGGAAAATGGAGCGTGAGCTGATGTATTGCTACGCCGCGAGTCCGCGTCAGNCGCTGTTTTCATTGCGTTTGCCCGCCGCGCTGCCGTTCATTTTCGGCGCGCTGAAGGTGAATGCCACGCTGGCGCTGATCAGTGCGATTGTGGCGGAATTTTTCGGCTCGCCGACGGCCGGACTGGGGTTCCGCATCTCGACGGAGGCGGCGCGCATGCATATGGCGACCGTTTGGGCGGCGATTGTCGTGGCGTCGGTCGTCGGGTCGCTGGCGTATGCTCTGCTGGTCAGGCTGGAGAAAAAAATCAATTTCTGGCACCCCGCCGTACGCGGTATGTCGTAGTCGCGGTGCGGCCGCTGTGTGTTCACTTAACGCTGAGGATACCTCTGATGATCAAACGTTCTGCTATTCGTCGTGGACTGTGGTTGACCGCATTGTCTCTATGCGGCTNTTTGTCGGCGTATGCCGCCGAGAAAGTCACGCTCCAGCTGAAGTGGGTGCCGCAGGCGCAGTTTGCGGGTTACTACGTTGCGCAGGAGAAGGGCTACTACCAGGATGAAGGGCTGGATGTGGTCATCAAAGCCGGCGGTACGGATATCTCGCCGGTGCAGGTGATCGCCGGCAAGTCGGCGGACGTGATCGTCAACTGGATGCCGGATGCGCTGGCGGCGCGTGAAGCGGGCGTGCCGCTGGTCAACATCGCGCAGATATTCGACCGCTCCGGCATGATGCTGACCTGCAAAAAATCGAGCGGCGTGAGCACGCCGGCCGATCTAAAGGGGAAAACGCTGGGCGTCTGGTTCGGCGGCAACGAGTACCCGTTCTTTAACTGGATGAACAAGCTGGGCTACAAGCCCGATGTGGATATCAAGGTCCTGAAACAAGGGTTTAATGTCGATCCGCTGCTGCAAAATCAGGCGGCCTGCATTTCCACCATGAACTATAACGAGTACGGGCAGCTGATTGACGCGGGCATGAAACCGGACGATCTGGTCACGTTCCCGTATGAGGATCAGGGCGTTTCCACGCTGGAGGATGGCCTGTACGTACTGGGACCGAGCCTCGGCGATCCGGCGTTCGTCGCCAAAATGGCCAAATTCCTGAAGGCATCGTACCAGGGCTGGAACTACGCGGTATCTCATCCGCAGGAAGCGGCGGAGATTATCGTCGAGCAGGATGCGTCGGGCGCGGCCACGGTAGAAGCGCAACAGCGTCAGATGGAGAACGTCGCCAAGCTGATCACGCATGCCAACACACCGCAAATCGGCTACCTCGACCCGGCGGCCTATCGCCGTACGGNGGACGTGCTGCTCAACAGCGGCGGCACGCCGGTCATCAAAAAAGATCCGGGCGATGCCGCCATGAGCCATGTCGTGTGGGACGCCGCGGCGAAATAGCGAAGGTGACTCAGGACGGATTGTCGCCGCCAGGGATGGCGGTCGTTGCAGTATAGCCGTGGGAACGTGAATGATGTGGAACAGTAAAGTGTCAGACGAACACACCTCCTCGCGTCCGATAGGGTCGCGAATCGCCGAACGCGGCGAAGACACGGAAAAAGGGCGCATCCGGCAGGATAATGAGGCCATCATTTTGCAGGCGGCGGAGCGGATCTTCGCGCGCTTTGGCTTCAAAGGGGCCACGATGTCGCTGATTGCCGAGGCGGCGGGTTTGCCCAAGGCCAACCTGCACTACTACTTCGGCAACAAAGAAACGCTGTATGACAGAGTGCTGGATGGCACGCTGCATGACTGGCTGGCGCCGTTGGATGATTTTCACCCGCAGGCCGATCCGAAAACGGCGATTGAACACTACATAATTCATAAGATTCGCTTTAGTTTTGAACATCCCGAGGCGTCGCGGCTGTTCGCCAACGAAATCTTGCAGGGCGCACCGAGGGTGCAGGCGCGTTTGCAGACGGAGCTGCGCCAGTTGGTGGACGAGAAAGCGGCGGTGCTGGAAGGCTGGATCGCCGCCGGGCGTATGAAGTCGCTGGATGCCCGTCNCTTCTTTTTCTCCGTCTGGTCGATGACGCAGACCTACGCGGATTTCTCGGTGCAGATCGCCGCCGTGATGGGCGAAAACGTGGGATCTGCCGCCGCGCAGCAGCGCGCCACCGATCATGTGCTGAGCTGCGTATTTCGCATCTGCGGGCTGGAGGCCTAGTGCTGTCCTTCTTTTGCAGCAGTTTTGCAGATTAAAAACACTTCGCTGAATACCCTGTGCTGGACGGGTCGATGCGTTGCCGTCAACCTGTCGTTATTTTCCACGAACATCGCTTTTTGTAACCTTCCCACGCTCTTCGTTTAATTGCCCCCCCCGAAAGATCGTAGTTGACCNCTTTTGCTGCAAAAAAGGGGGTAAATGCACCAAATAGAGACGATCAAGTCGCCATCGTGAAAAGTTATGGCTTGATAACCCCTTGTTTTGCACGGATTAGCCTCTTGGGCAAAAGCTGGCACATAAATCGCATCATTTATTTAGAAAACCTAACCAGTTGGTCAGGATTTATTCTCGCGCCGTGGCGCGCCAGCGACGCCGCTCTGTTCTCTCAAGGGTCATGACGATCACGAGGCAACCCGGCGATAGCGCGCGCCAGCTTAGAACATTGCACGCCCCTGTTTCCGACAGGGATTGGACAGAGGAGTTCGACGCATGAAAAACCAGACCCCTGTGGGGGTAAATACCCCCGGCATCCGAGCTGAACGGCTCAGGCGGGAGGAGTACGCTCGCCAGTTTGGCGACAGCGCACCGCCGCTGACCGCCACTCAGGCCGTGATTGAAGCGGACCGCTGTTACTACTGCTTCGACGCGCCCTGCACGCGCTCATGTCCGGCGGATATCGACGTACCGAGTTTCATTCACCGCATCGCGCAGGACAACGTGCGTGGGGCCGCCGAGGCCATTTTGCGTGAGAACGTGCTGGGCGGCATGTGCGCCCGGGTCTGTCCGACGGAGACGCTGTGCGAACAGGCATGCGTGCGCCACGATCAGGACGGCAAACCGGTGAAAATCGGTCTGCTGCAACGCTTCGCGACCGACGCCTACTTCGCCAATCCGGGGCGGCCGCTATTTATGCGCGCCGCCGCCACTGGCAAAAAAGTCGCGGTGGTGGGGGCGGGACCGGCCGGATTGACCGTCGCCCATCGGCTGGCGGTGAGCGGTCATCACGTGGTGATCTTCGACGCCCGGCCCAAACCCGGCGGCCTGAACGAATACGGGTTGGCGGCGTACAAGACGACCGACGACTTCGCCCAGAAAGAGATCGCCTGGCTGCTGTCCGTCGGCGGCATTGAGCTGCGTCTCGGCCAGCGGCTGGGTCGCGACATGACGCTGGAGCAGCTGCGCGCCGGGTTCGATGCGGTGTTCCTTGGCATGGGGCTTGCGGGCGTTAATGCGCTGGGTATCCAAGAAACGCCGCTGTCTGGCGTGCGGGAAGCGGTCGACTTTATTGCGGAGCTGCGTCAGGCCGCCGATTTCAGCCGGGTGCCCGTTGGCCGTGAGGTGGTGGTGATTGGCGGCGGGATGACCGCCGTCGATGCGGCGGTGCAGGCCAAAAAGCTGGGCGCTCGCGAGGTCACGCTGGTCTACCGCCGCAGCGAGGCGGAGATGAAAGCCTCGCCCCACGAACAGGCGTGGGCCAAACAGTGCGGCGTCACCCTGCGTTTCTGGTCTGCGCCGCAGGCTATCCACGGTGAAAACGGCGTGGTGACGGGCGTGTCGTTCACCGTGATGCAACGGGAAGACGGCAAGCTCGTCGCCAGCGGGGAAACCTATACGCTGCCCGCGGACATGGTCCTGAAGGCGATCGGGCAGACCTACGACCCGGCGCCCGCCGGTGACGCTATTCGGCTCATAGATCGGCGCATCGCGACGGATGACGCGGGGCGAACGTCCCTACCGGGCGTCTGGGCGGGCGGCGACTGCTGCGCGGGCGGACTGGATCTGACGGTGGATGCGGTACGGCAGGGCAAAATCGCCGCCCGCGATATCGATTTGGCCTTAACCGTGTCGGGGCGCCAGGTCGTCAACGACGCATCGATTTCTGTATTGCTGGACCGGGGGTGCGCGCATGGCTGATCTCAGTACCGAATTCCTGGGCATCAAAAGNCCGAATCCTTTCTGGCTGGCGTCCGCGCCGCCGACGGACAAAGAGTACAACGTGGCGCGGGCGTTCGAAGCCGGCTGGGGCGGCGTGGTGTGGAAAACGCTGGGTATCGACCCGCATGTGGTCAACGTCAGCGGCCCGCGCTACGGCACCTTGCTGGGGGCCGACCGGCGGGNGCTCGGCCTGAATAACATCGAGCTGATCACCGATCGCTCGCTGCACGTCAATCTGGAAGAGATCGCCCGTGTGAAGCGCAACTGGCCGGATCGCGCCGTGATTGTGTCGATTATGGTGCCGTGCGAAGAAGCGTCCTGGAAATATATCCTGCCGCTGGTGGAGCAAACCGGCGCAGACGGCATTGAGCTGAACTTCGGTTGCCCGCACGGCATGAGCGAGCGCGGCATGGGGGCCGCGGTGGGGCAGGTGCCGGAGTACATCGAGCAGGTGACGCGTTGGTGCAAGCAGTACTGTAGCCTGCCGACCCTCGTCAAACTGACGCCCAACATTACCGATATCCGCTATCCGGCTCGCGCGGCCCGGCGCGGCGGCGCTGATGCGGTATCGTTGATTAATACCATCAATTCGGTGATAGGGGTGGACCTCGATCAGATGAGTATTCACCCCAACACCGGCGGCAAAGGCTCACACGGCGGCTATTGCGGCCCGGCGGTAAAGCCGATTGCGCTCAACATGGTGGCGGAAATCGCCCGCGATCCGGACACCGTGGGATTACCCCTCTCCGGCATCGGCGGCATTTCCACCTGGCGCGACGCCGCCGAATTCATCTCGCTGGGCTGCGGCACGGTGCAGGTGTGTACGGCGGTCATGGTGCACGGCTTCCCAATCGTGCGCGACATGATCAACGGGTTAAGCCACTTCATGGATGAGAAGGGCTACCGCACGCTGGAGGACTTCCGCGGACGCGCCGTGAGCAGCGTCACGGACTGGCGCTATCTCAATTTGAACCACGTCGACAAGGCGGTGATTGATCAGTCGAAGTGCATCAAGTGCGGGCGCTGCCATCTGGCCTGTGAAGATACCTCCCATCAGGCCATCACCCACACGAAAGAGGGCGAACGCCATTTTGAAGTCAAAGAGGCAGACTGCGTGGGCTGCAACCTGTGCGTCTCTATTTGTCCGGTGGAAGGGTGCATCACGCTGCGCAGCCTGGCGCCCGGCGAGGTGGATGAGCGAACCGGCCACGTCGTCAGCGAGCAATACGCCAACTGGACCACGCATCCCAATAATCCGATGGCGACCGAGGCGCTCTGACCCGCCGCGCGCGTTTTCATCACTGACGGNGGCGGCTTCCGCGGCGAGCGGGTGCGATCACCGGCGAAAAAGAGGGAGATAACGATGAGTCACACTCTGTTGATTAAAGGCGGCACCGTCGTCAATGCCGACCGCCAGTTCCGCGCCGACGTCCTGTGCGTCGACGGCGNGATTGCGGCCGTGGGCGATGCGGCCCAATTCGATGTGCCGGCGGGTGCCGAGGTGGTGGACGCTGGCGGCCTGTACGTCATGCCGGGGGGCATCGACCCGCATACGCACATGAATTTCCCATTTATGGGCACCGTCACGGTGGATGATTTTTACAGCGGCACGGCGGCGGCGCTGGCGGGCGGTACGACCACCATCATCGACTTTGTGATCCCGAATCCCCAACAGTCGCTGATGGAAGCCTACCGTCAGTGGCGCGGCTGGGCGGAAAAATCGGCGGCCGACTATAGCTTCCACGTGGCGATCACCTGGTGGGACGAAAGCGTGCGCCGGGATATGGGTACGCTGGTGCGGGAAGAGGGCGTGAACAGCTTCAAGCACTTTATGGCCTATAAGAACGCCATCATGTGCGACGACGAAACGTTGATGAACAGTTTTCGCCGCGCGCTGGAACTGGGGGCGATGCCGACGGTGCACGCCGAAAACGGCGAGATGGTGCATCTGTTGCAACAGCAGGTCTTGTCGCAAGGGATTGTCGGGCCGGAAGGACACCCTCTGTCGCGACCGCCGGAGGTCGAGGGTGAAGCCGCCAATCGCGCTATTACCATCGCCAACGTGCTGGGCGTGCCGATTTACGTGGTGCATGTTTCCTGCCAGGAGTCGGCGGAGGTCATTGCCCGCGCCCGCGCACGAGGTCAGCGGGTCTACGGCGAGGTGCTGGCCGGTCACCTGACGATCGACGACAGCGTGTACCGCGACCCGGACATTCGCAAGGCGGCGGCGCACGTCATGAGTCCGCCGTTTCGCCCCAAAGGCCACCAGGAGGCGCTGTGGCGCGGCTTGCAATCCGGCCAACTGCACACGACGGCGACGGATCACTGTACGTTTTGCGCCAGCCAGAAAGCGGCGGACGGCGGCGATTTTACCAAGATCCCCAACGGCTGCGGCGGCGTGGAAGAGCGTATGGCGGTGGTGTGGGACGGCGGTGTTAACAGCGGGCGTCTGACGCCCAGCGAATTCGTGGCCGTCACCTCCGCCAACACCGCGCGGCTGTTCAATCTCTATCCGCGTAAAGGCTGTGTGACGACGGGCGCGGATGCCGATCTGGTGCTGTGGGACCCGAACGGCAGCAAAACGCTCTCCGCCAAGACCCATCACTCCCGCAACGATTTCAACGTGTTTGAAGGGCGCACGGTGACCGGGATACCGGCGTACACCATCAGCCAGGGCGTTGTGGTCTGGGCCGATGGCGACCTGCGGGCGCAGGAAGGGGCCGGTCGTTACATCAAGCGTCCGGCATTGGGTCCGGACTTCAGCGCGGCCGCCGCATGGGAAAAAGCCCGCGCGCCGCAGAGCGTTCAGCGCTAACGGCTGAACAGAAACAGTGAAGCATTGACCGTGAGGAAGCGACGATGAGTAATGACATATTTACGGTAGCGGACACCGTGACGACGGCCGACATGCGGGTCAACGGCGAACGCCTGTGGGAATCATTGATGGAACTGGCGCAGATTGGCGCAACCCCGAAAGGCGGCGTGTGCCGTCTGACGCTGACCGACCTCGACCGGCAAGGCCGCGATCTGCTGGTGAGCTGGGGCAAGGACGCCGGACTGTCGGTGGTGGTGGATAACATCGGCAACGTCTTTATGCGCCGTCCCGGACGCAATAACGCGCTGCCGCCGATTGTCGCCGGCAGCCATATCGATACTCAGCCGACCGGCGGCAAGTTCGACGGCAACTTCGGCGTGCTGTCTGCGCTGGAGGTCATTCGCACGCTGAACGATCAGAAAATTGAAACCGAAGCGCCGGTCGAGGTGGTGTCCTGGACCAACGAAGAAGGCTCCCGCTTCGTGCCGGTCATGATGGGGTCAGGGGTGTTTGCCGGGGTATTCCCGCTGGAATACGCTTATGCCGCCACGGACGTGGACGGCAAGACGGTCAAGGACGAGCTGGAGAAAATCGGCTACGTCGGGCCGCAAACGCCGGGCGATCATCCCATCGGCGCCTACTTTGAAGCGCATATCGAACAGGGGCCGATTCTTGAGGATCAAGACATCGACATCGGCGTCGTGCAGGCGGTGCTGGGGATTCGCTGGTATGACTGCGTGGTGACGGGCATGGAGTCTCACGCGGGGCCGACGCCGATGGCGATGCGCAAAGATGCGTTGCAGGTTGCCACGCGCATCATGCAGGAGGTGATCAACATCGCCGACCGCTTCTCGCCNCACGGCCGCGGCACGGTCGGGATGGTGCAGGTGCATCCCANCAGCCGTAATGTGGTGCCCGGCAGCGTGAAGTTTTCCATCGATTTCCGCAATATTGACGATGCATCGGTGGCGCAGATGGATGAGGCGCTAAAAGCCTATATCGAGAGCCTGATGACGGAAACCGGTCTGGATATTCAGCTGACGCAGGTCTCGGATTATCCCGCCGCGCCGTTCCATCCGGAATGTAAAGACGCGGNACGGCGTGCGGCGCAGGCGCTGGGCTATTCGCATATGGATATCGTGNCCGGCGCGGGCCACGACGCGGTTTACATGAGTATGCTGGCGCCGACGGGCATGATTTTCATCCCGTGCAAGGACGGTATCAGCCACAACGAAATCGAATACTCTTCGCCTGAGCAGGTGACGGCGGGCGCTAATGTGCTCTTGCATGCGGTGCTGGAGACGGCGGGCGTTGCAGGGCGCGGTTAAGCGTCGGCGCGGCATAAAAGATTCAGCCCACGGCGGCGAGAGCCTGTGGGCTGAACGGGCGCCTGGATGGCGAGTATATGCGAACGTGCTCTGCAATACGCGTGATGACGCACGTGACGCAACCCGGCGACAGCGCCGAGCGCGCGCGTATTTACACCACCGTTTCCTGCATGGCGCGTTCTACTTCTTCCGCCAGAACCGCGATCCCCTGCTCAATCTTCTCCGGCTCCGGCACATAGTTCATGCGCAGACACTGGTAAGCGTGCGGCCACTCCTGCGCCAGTCCGGGGAAGAAGNGGTGGCCGGGAACCATCAACACGCCGCGTTGCTTCAATCTCTGATACAGCGACTCGGTGGTGATGGGCAAATCTTTGAACCACAGCCACAGGAAAATCGCCCCTTCCGGCTTGTGGATCAGACAGCGATCCTCCGGCAGATAACGGCGGATAATCTCGATGGTGTGCTTAACGCGCTGTTGATAAAACGGACGCACGACGTCGTTAGACAGNCTTAGCAGGTCGCCGCGCTGGATCATTTCATGCGCGATGGCGGGGCCGATAGAGCCGGGCGCCAGGTTGATGATGCCGTTCATATTGCTCATCGCTTCAATCACCTCTTCGGCCGCGATGACGATACCGCAGCGCGAGCCGGGCAGGCCCAGTTTGGAGAGGCTCATGCACAGAATGATATTCTGGTTCCATAGCGGCGTGGCGTCGCTGAAGATGATGCCGGGAAACGGGACGCCGTAGGCGTTGTCGATAATCAGCGGGATTTCATGCTGGCGGGCCATCGCGTCCAACTGACGCAGTTCGTCGTCGGTCAGCACATTGCCGGTCGGGTTGGTCGGGCGTGAGACGCAGATCGCCCCAATATCGTCGGTAATATGCAGCTGTTCGAAATCGACGTGGTATTTGAACTGGCCTTCCGGNAGCAGCTCTATCTGCGGGCGCACTGAGACGAACATGTCTTCGTCCAGGCCGGAATCGGCGTAGCCGATATACTCCGGCGCCAGCGGAAACATCACCTTGCTGCGGCTGCCGTCGCTTTTTTGTCCGCCAAAGAGATTAAATAAGTGGAAAAATGCACTCTGACTGCCATTTGTCAGAGCAATATTCTGTGGGCCTATCTCCCACCCCAACGTCTCGCGCAGCAGGTCGGCCAGCGCATTCAGGAACGTATCTTTTCCCTGCGGGCCATCATAGTTGCATAGCGCATCGGTCAGTCTGCCCTGTTCCAGCAGGTCGCCGCACAGGGATTTGAAGTAGTCATCCATGGCCGGAATATGTGCGGGGTTTCCGCCGCCAAGCATGATGGCGCCGGGCGTGCGCAGCCCATTGTTCAGGTCGTCCATCAGTTGAGTAATACCGGAGCGGCGGGTGAATTTGTTGCCAAAGACGGAAAAGTTCATAGCTTGTCAATAAATGCTGAAACACGAATGAGGCCGCCACCTTACCCCGTGTATTATCCCGGTGCAACGCGGGATGCATATCGCTTTCTTCGTTTATTCCAGTGATATTTCTTATGGCAGCATAAAATATCGTCGCGTTTAATTTAGCTTTGTGGTCGTTCCTGAGTGTGATGCTGGAGGCTGAAACCGCGTCAGCAACGATCGGTTTCACCTCCCACTTTTAGTGCAAAAAATTCAAAAACACTTAACAATTCTGTGACTCCTTCGGCAAATCCATGCCAAAAAAACGGCATAACGACACGCAGTGATAGCAATCACATTTTGGCCGGTTCGGCATTTGTAGTCTTCACTGGTAAGAGCTAAATCAATTCAGCCACTGAGGATGCATAGCATGAAAAAGTTATTGGCTTTGGGCGTGTCCCTGGCGTTGGTGTCCTGGCAGATTTCCGCGCAAACGTTTGTGCTGACTGATGCTGAAGCTAACGTCGAAAAGGGCAACTGGAAGGTCGGTAGTGATACGCTGAAGGGGAAGGGTTCGGCTTTCAGCATTGAGCAGAAAGTGCTGCACGGAGGGCGTCAGGAGGGCAGTAAAATTATCACTATCACCAGCCCTGACGGACTGCAAATTACGCTAAGCCCGACGCGCGGTATGGATTTGCTGCATGTGACGGGCAAAAATATCCGCCTTGGGTGGGATTCGCCGGTCGATGAGGTCGTCAACCCGAATACAATCACGCTGGAAAGCCGCAACGGATTGGGGTGGCTTGAAGGTTTTAATGAAATGATGGNGCGCTGCGGTTATGAATGGACCGGCCACCCGGTGACCAGCGACGGCATGCTGTATACCCTGCACGGTCGCGCAGGCAATACGCCCGCATCCAAGGTGGTGGTGGACATCGACGACAAGGCGCCGCATACGATTGTTATACGCGGCCTGCTGAAAGAAAACAGCTTCAAGAAATCCAATCTGGAGACATGGACTGAACTGCGTTATGTTCCCGGCAGTGAGTCGTTTACTATCCATGATGTGTTGACCAATAAGGCGGATTATCCGCGCGACTACCAAATTATCTATCACAGCAACTTCGGCAAGCCGATTCTCGAACAGGGCGCTCGCTTTGTCGCGCCGGTTAAAGAGATCTCTCCTTTCAACGACTATGCAAAGCCCGGTCTTAAAGATTGGGCGACCTATCAAGGTCCGACCAAAGACTTTGATGAGATGGTGTTTAATGTATCCCCTTATGCGGATAAAGATGGCAAGACGCTGGCGGCACTCGTGAACAAGGCGGGTGACAAGGGGGTATCGATTGCGTTCGATACCCGCCAACTGCCGGTGTTGTCTCTATGGAAGAATACGGATACCGAAAAGCAGGGCTATGTGACTGGTATTGAGCCAGGCACCAGCTATGCCTATCCGGTGACCGTCGAGCGTAAAATGGGTCGCGTCAATCAGTTGCAACCTGGGCAAAGTACGACGTTTGAACTGACTTATAGTTTGTTGAGCAACGCGGATGCGGTGCAGAAAACAGAACAGCGGGTAAAAGAGATCCAGGGGAGTCAACCGACGGCGGTCACGGAGACGCCGATGGCGGTGGAATAATTTCTGCGGTTTTGGTTCTTCTGACATCCCCGGTCAGCGAAAGCTGCCGGGGATGTGGACATTCAGGTC
Organism: Lonsdalea quercina subsp. quercina; assembly: GCF_000688655.1. GTDB lineage: Bacteria > Pseudomonadota > Gammaproteobacteria > Enterobacterales > Enterobacteriaceae > Lonsdalea > Lonsdalea quercina. The sequence goes on from NZ_JIBO01000015.1 coordinate 132,181, forward strand.
ATGAACGTGACGAGGGCGGATTGACGCAGTTTTCTTTTACGTCGCTGGTCAGCGCGGCAATCAAGTTATCCACTGCACAGGCGGCCATGGCATAACGGGTTTCGTGGGTGGCGGAACCGATATGCGGCAGCGCAACCACGTTGGGCAGCGTCAGCAGCGGCGAGTCCGCCGGCAGCGGTTCGGTTTCGAAGACGTCCAGGCCGGCGCCGCGCAGTTGGCCGTTACGCAGCGCGTCGATCAGGGCGGCTTCATCGACGACGGGACCACGCCCGATGTTGATCAAGATGGCTCCAGGCTTCATTTTCGCCAGTCGTTCGCGATTGAGCAGGTGGCGAGTTTGCGGGGTTAGCGGCAGCGTGATGCAGAGGAAATCTGACTCGGCCAGCAAGGTCTCTAACGTGTTGTATTGGGCGTTGAAGCGCTGTTCGGCTTCAGGATGATGATGGCGGGCGTGATAACGGACAGGCATGTTGAAACCCAGGTGGGCGCGTTGCGCGACCGCCATGCCGATGCGGCCCATGCCCAGTATGCCTATTGTTTTGTGATGAACATCTACGCCGAACCAGTCGCTGCCGATGCTGCGTTGCCACTCTCCGGCTTTGACGCGTTCTGCGGACTCGAGTGCACGCCGGGCGGTCATGAGCATGAGGGCGATTACCGTATCCGCCACGGTATCGGTCAATACGGTAGGCGTGTGCATCAGCAGCGCATTTTTTTGATTTAACGCGGCGACGTCGATATTGTCATACCCGACAGAGACGGTCGAAACCGCTCTCAGGCGCGGCAGGTGGGAAAGGAACGCTTGATCGATTTGACCGCCGGCCCCGATCAGCCCTTCAGCGTTTGCCAGGGCCGGGTGGCCAGTCGGTGGAAGGCTCTGAAACTCATTGACTGTGAAGTGAGACGACAGGCGAGCGTGTAAATCTTCGGGGATGCGACTGTATAGGATAATTTCAGGTTTCATGATTTAGCTCCGCTATGACGGGGGATCGTCGAAAGATTGGAGAAATAACCCGTAGAAGGGGACTGAGTCTTAAAGAATACTGCAAATTTAGTGAATCAAATTAAAAGAAATAGTGTCGTATGATCAGTACCGCGCTCGTCATGGTTTTACAATAGGTTGACCTTTTGCCCATTTTTTAGGGCATTACATTTGTTAGGAGGTGGGAGAGAAGCAAGGAATACACAGCTGGCTGGATGGCTAAGCTTTTGAGTTACAAGGGACTATTTAACAAGGAAAGCGTCGATGACGCTTTATCCNCCATGGATATAGGAGGAAGAAATGGACACATATTCAGCCCTGGTAGAGCGGTTGCAGCACCGTTTACAGCAGAGGGACCATACGCCCCTCTACGTGAAATTCAGTGATGCTTTGCAACAGGCTGTTCAAAATGGCGATTTGCGCGAGGGAGATTTTCTACCCAGCGAACGTGAATTCTGCCGTCTGCTAGGCATTTCCCGCATCACCGTACGCAACGCATTGAAACTACTGGAATCACGTAACGTAGTCGTGCGGACGCGGGGATACGGTACCTACATCAATTTCCAAATGGAATATCAAATCGGGAGCGCCGCCAGCTTTAGCTGTCAGGTGACGGGTAAGGGTAAAAATCCGGGTACGATGTGGCTGGAAAAGAAGGTGGTGCCGTGTAACGAAGAGGTGGCGGAACAGCTGGCGCTACCGCCGGATACGCCGGTTTATTGCCTGCTACGCCATCGTTTCATCGAAGACGAACCCGTTTCAATCGTGACATCCTATGTCCCTACCACGCTGATAGGCGATCCGGAAGAGATCGGGGTTTCACTCTATGCCTACTTTAAAGCTCAGAATATTTCGCCGCAGCATACGCGTAACTGGGTGACAGCCAAGGCGTCGGATGAGCACTTCATTTCTGTGATGAATATTAAGGCATCCGTACCGATGCTGGTGCTCAAACAGCAGGTCTGTGACAGGGCAGGCGTACCTATCGAGTTCAGCATTAATCATTGTCGTGCCGACCGATACGTCTTCGTGTCCGAGCAGTAACGACGAACCTGACGATCTGAGTCATCGTCGATAAACGCCGATAGCGGGACCGGTGATTGACCGTCCCGCTATCGAATGTTCCCTTAAACGTCCTTCCTCTTTTCCCGTTGCAAGCGCAGCGTCAGTAATTGGCGAGCATAAGTGTTGATATTGCAATGATTGACGTCATCAAGTTGATGACGCCATTGCGGATCGATCGCCTCCACGCCATGCAGCGCGCCGCAAATCGCGGTCGCCATCGCCCCGATTGTGTCGGTATCGCCACCCAGATTAGCGCACAGCACGGCGCAGCGATTGGGCTGCGTTCCGGCTAGTTCCAGCATGGCGATGGCCGCCGGGACCGAGTCCAGAATATCGCTGGTCGTGCCCAGCAGCTGGTAAATGCGATCCATCTTACTTTCCGTCCCACCGGAGTCTTTGGCAATACTCAGCGCCAACTCGATACGCGCGGCCATAGACGCATGATAGGTTGTCACCCGCTTTTCCTGGGCCGCTCTCGCGACGGCCGGAAGTTGGTCGCGCAGCATTTCCCAGCGGACGCCATCCACCGCCTGAGAGACCGCCCAGCCGATGACGGTTGCGCCTGCGATAGCGACATCGGATTTATGCGTCGGGCTGGAAGCGAGTTCGACCTCGGTAATAAAGCGATCAAGCGAGTGAGCCGGCACCACGCATCCTAGCGGCGAGATCCGCATGGCTGAACCATTAGTGACGCCGTTGTTTTCCAGATCGCGGATAGCTTGTCCATTTTTCAGCGCCGCTAGGGCGATTTTAGAGCTGGGTCCAAGCATGACTTTGCTATAGGCATCCACCCGGTCAGCCCAGGCGAGGATGTGCGCGGCAATGGCATCAGGCACCACTTCACCCTGGCATTCAATCAACGCATCCGCTAACGCCAGTGCCATGGCAGTGTCGTCAGTGTACTCGCCGGCTTTAAAGTAACGAGCGACGATATTGTCCTTAGGGCCGTCTAAAAANCGATCTATCCAGCCAAAGTGTGCCTTGACGCGCGTACGAGGCCAAAGTTCAGAAGGCATACCCATAGCATCGCCCAGCATCTGGCCGTAGAGCGCCCCTGCGATGCGATTTTCTTTTTTATTCGACATGATTATTCCTTCCGCGTCTCCCTGTTCAAAACAGGATAGCGTCTTTCCGCNCTGCGGAAAGACGCTATCTTCTGTGAATTCTTTAAATGTTAATGTACGGCGGGGTTATGTCATGGTTTTGCCCGCCCATTTTGACTTTGCTTGATCTCGACCGGTTTAACGCCTTGCGCAGGCTCTCTGAACAGTGCGAGAAAGGCGATAAAGATGATGGCAATCATGGCGCTGCCAAAACCCCAGATACCAGCCCAGTGGAAGGTCAAACCCTGTACCGGTTCGGGGTAGGCGAACCATTTTTCCATCAGCTGTCCCCCCAGCCGATATCCCAACAGACTGCCGATTCCCTGGCATCCCAACGTGATCAGCCCCTGCGCCGCCGTGCGCATGTAGACCGGCGACTTTTTATCGACGTAGATGTAAGCGGTGACAAAGTAAAAGTCATAGCTGACGCCGTGGAGCAGGATGCCGATAAACAGCAGGGCGTAGGTGAACAGCTGTTCGGTGCCGCCGAAAATAAAAAGCAGATAGCGAAGCAGCGCGGTCGCCAGACCCAGAATCAACACGTATTTGATGCCGAAGCGCTTGATGAAGAAAGGCAGCGCCAGCATGAAAAAGATTTCCGAGAACTGTCCCAGCGTCATCCAGCCGGTGGCGTTCGGCATACCGATTTCAGTGAGATAGCCGTTGGCGAAGATGTAATAAAACGAGAGCGGCATGCTGAACAGGAATGAGCAGATGAAGAAGACCAGAAAACTGCGATCTTTCAACAACACGCGCGCATCCAACCCTAGCATGACGGAGAGGCTGAGTTTTCCGTGGCCTTTCGGCGGGGTGTGCGGTAGACACAAGGCGAACAGCCCGAGCACGGCGGAGCTGGCGGCGGCAATCAGAAGCGGTATTTTGGTGGCGGTGATATCGCCGTAGCCCAGCAGCGTAGGGAGAAATCCGCAGGCGATGCCCGCGGCAATCCACCCCAAGGTCCCCATGACGCGTATCTGCGGATAGTCACGCTCGACGTCCGCAACGTTGGAAAACGCGATGCTGTTGGTTAACGCGATGGTCGGCATATAGGTCAGGCAGTAGGCCAGCAGCAGCGGAAAGAAGCTGTTGAAATGGGTTTGTTGCGCGGTGAAAAACATGAGGGCCGCCCCGACCAGCATCAGCAGCGCCAACACCTTTTGCGCCGGGAAAAAGCGATCGGTCAGCGATCCCACCACGATAGGCGAAATGATGGCTGCAATGGCGGTGCAGGAGTAGCACCAGGCAATTTGAGTGGGAGTGAAACCGTGATGATTGAGAAAAGGCCAGAGCGTGACGAACCAAGCGCCCCAGATGAACCATTCCATCATCATCATAAAGGCCAGTTTAGCCATGGTTTTATTCATACAATATTCCTTTATTGTCGTTAACGTAAAACACCCAATACGGACCAGCACTGACGCACTCCTGGTCCGTATTTCTTCCCGTCGTCACACATCAGCGATGGCTGAGATACCGCCGCTGATGTGAGCCATGCCTACAGCGTGACGGCCCGAGGAAAAAAGCGGCGGCCAGCGCGATAAGCAAAACCGTAAAATGCGAGGCAATCCTTTCCTGCATTATTTCAACCTACATTATCACGTCAGTATGACATCAAAAGAGGGAGATTTCGCCCCTGCGGGACTGACCCGTTTATCTTGTCCGGCTTTGCCGCGATGGCCTCTGTCGTTGCCCTTGGTGCGTGTTAACGCTTTCCCGTGTGGAAAATACAGTCTGTCGTATGGTCGTTGACCAGTCCCACCGCCTGCATGTAGGCGTAACAAATTGTGGGCCCGATGAATTTGAATCCGCGTTTTTTGAGCGCCTTCGACAGGCTCTCCGAGGTGGGCGTCTGAGCAGGCACATCGGCCTGGGTTGCGTAGAAGTGAGTCACAGGGCGGTGGTTGACGAAAGACCAGATGAAGTCAGAAAAATTTTCGCCCTGGGCTTCCATCGCTAAACGCGCCCGGGCGTTAGCGATGATCGCCTCGATTTTGAGACGGTTGCGGATAATGCCCTTGTCTTGCATGAGTTGGGCAATATCGTCTTCGTTCATGGCGGCAATCTTAACCGGGTCAAACTGGTGAAAGCAGTGGCGATAGCGTTCGCGCTTTTTTAGTATGGTTATCCAGGAAAGGCCCGCCTGCTGTCCTTCCAGACAGAGCATTTCGAATAGCTTGTCGCAATCGGTGCAGGGTTTGCCCCACTCTTCGTCATGATAGGCCACATATAACGGGNCGGCCGTCACCCAACCGCAACGATTCATGGAATGCTCCTCTGTTGATTTTCGCTAACATTCGTCATGGATTCATGACCCCAGCCCCTCGTGAATAACGCCTGCTTGCCGCACGGTATGCCCCGTGAACCGCCGTATCATCACATGCCAAATACTGTATGGGCAACCATGCCTTTGTGGGGCCGATCGCAAAAGGTAAAGATAAACCGCGTTAAAGTTCAGCGATGACGCCCGATGGCAGGGATTTGTGGTGGCGGAATTCAATATTTAAGCGTAAATGAATAATGAACATGCAATATATACCGTTGAATTGGCTGACTGCGCAACAGAACCTATTGGGTATTGGCGGCGGTTAGCGCCTGACTTAATCTCTAATGCGGAATCCGTCGTATGCAGTTTAAGGGGCTGATTTAGCCAGCGGTATCATCAGGGCCTGACTGAAAGCGGCAATCCGTCCGTGGCTACTGTATTTCATTGAAATTTAAAAACTATTAATCAAAAATATTCTATGTCAGGGGTGAAGGGATGGCTGTAGAGTGGATTATCGCTTATCTGGCGCTTGGTGCCGTCGTTGGATTTATGGCGGGATTATTAGGTATTGGCGGCGGCGGCATCATGGTGCCGATATTGACCGCCATGTTTGCTGCACAGGGCGTACAAAACGAGCATCTGGTCCATCTGGCATTGGGAACGTCGATGGCCTCCATCGTGATTACCGCCGTGTCCAGTCTGCGCACGCATCATCAGCATCAGGCCGTGTTGTGGCCGGTCGTTTGGCGTATTACGCCGGGAATTCTGGTGGGCACATTCTGCGCCACCTGGCTGGCCGCATTATTGCCGACTCAGGCGCTGGCGATCTTCTTTTCCTGCTTTATGGCCTATATCGCGTTTCAGATGGTGACGAACTTCAAGCCAAAACCCAATCGTCAACTGCCCGGCACGGTCGGAACCTCGCTGGCGGGGCTTGGCATTGGCGGTATTTCGGCGCTGGTGGCGATTGGCGGCGGTTCGCTGACGGTGCCGTTTCTGACCTGGTGCAATGTGCGTATTCAGCAGGCAATTGGTACGTCGGCGGCGGTTGGGCTGCCGATCGCGCTGGCAGGTGCGTTGGGTTATATGGTCAATGGTTGGGATGCCCCCGGACTGCCGCAGTATAGCCTGGGCTACGTATCGCTNCCCGCCGTGCTGATGATCTCGCTGGTGAGTTTCTTCACGGCGCCGGTCGGCGCTCGACTGGCGCACCGTCTGCCGGTCGCGACGCTGAGAAAGATTTTTGCGGCGCTGCTGCTGTTGCTGAGCCTGAAAATGCTGCAAACGGTGTTTTTCGGTTAACGTTCTGCTTCCCGCCCGTTTCGCATTGATTGGCGGGAGTGAGGGACGGCGGCGAATGCCGTAAGCCCTTTCCGCAGTCCGATCGGAAACTATGGGTTTTGGCCCGGATTGCCGTCGCGTTCGGGCTGAAAAACCGCGTCCCGCCCCGCATGGTAAATTCGTCCGGATATGAACTTGTTGCCGCATTCCGGCTGTATATCTTGCACTCAGAGGGTATACTGGCGCATTCATTGTCAATCCACTTGTATCGCGTGCGAATCCAAATGCAAAAGTTTGATACCAAGACCTTCCAGGGCCTCATCCTGACGTTACAGGATTATTGGGCGCGCCAGGGCTGTACCATTGTTCAACCGTTGGACATGGAAGTTGGCGCGGGAACCTCTCACCCCATGACCTGCCTGCGGGCGCTCGGCCCAGAGCCGATTGCCGCCGCCTATGTCCAGCCGTCACGTCGTCCTACCGATGGACGCTACGGCGAAAACCCCAACCGTCTGCAGCACTACTATCAGTTCCAGGTGATCATCAAGCCTTCGCCGGAGAACATTCAGGAGTTGTATCTCGGCTCGCTGAAGGCGCTGGGTCTTGACCCCACGATCCACGATATTCGCTTCGTTGAAGACAACTGGGAAAACCCGACGCTGGGCGCCTGGGGTCTGGGTTGGGAAGTGTGGCTGAACGGCATGGAAGTGACGCAGTTCACTTACTTCCAGCAAGTGGGCGGTCTGGAATGCAAACCGGTCACGGGTGAGATCACCTACGGGCTGGAGCGTCTGGCGATGTATATCCAGGGCGTGGACAGCGTCTACGATCTGGTCTGGAGCGACGGGCCTCTCGGCAAAACCACCTACGGCGACGTGTTTCATCAGAATGAAGTGGAACAGTCGACCTACAACTTCGAACATGCCGACGTCGATTTCCTCTTTACCTGCTTTGCGCAGTATGAAAAAGAGGCTCAGGAATTGCTGGCGCTGGAAAACCCGCTGCCGCTGCCTGCCTACGAACGTATTCTGAAAGCCGCCCACAGCTTCAACCTGCTGGACGCGCGCAAGGCGATTTCCGTTACCGAACGTCAGCGTTACATTTTGCGCATTCGCACGCTGACCAAAGCGGTAGCCGAAGCCTACTACGCCTCCCGCGAGGCGCTGGGCTTCCCGATGTGTAATAGAAAAGAGAGCTAACAGGCCATGACTGATAAAACTTTTTTGGTGGAAATCGGCACGGAAGAGCTGCCGCCGAAGGCTCTCCGTCAGCTAGCGCAATCTTTTGCCGCCAATTTCAGCGCTGAACTGGATGCGGCAGGCCTGACCTACCAGGCGGTGAACTGGTTCGCCGCGCCGCGTCGTCTGGCGCTCAAGGTGACCGCGCTTAGCGCGTCTCAACCGGATCGTGAAGTTGAAAAACGCGGGCCAGCCATCTCGCAGGCGTTCGACGCCAGCGGTCAGCCGACTAAGGCGGCCGAAGGATGGGCGCGTGGTTGCGGTATTACCGTCGATCAGGCCGAACGACTGACCACCGACAAGGGTGAATGGCTGCTGTTCCGTGCGCAGGTCAAAGGCCAGGCGGCGCAAACGTTGCTGCCGGGCATGGTGAGCGTGGCGCTCGGCAANCTGCCGATCCCGAAACTGATGCGCTGGGGCAATTCAGACGTGCAGTTCGTCCGTCCGGTTCACACCGTGACGATGCTGTTGGGTGACGAGCTGATCCCCGGCACCGTGCTGGGCATCGAATCTGCTCGCACGCTGCGCGGGCACCGCTTCATGGGCGAAGCCGAATTCACCATCGACAATGCCGATCACTATCCTGAAATTTTGCTCGAACGCGGCAAAGTGGTTGCAGACTACGAAGCGCGTAAAGCGATGATCAAACGCGATGCGGAACAGGCCGCGCAGAAGATTGGCGGAAAAGCCGATCTGAGCGAAAGCCTGCTGGAAGAAGTGGCGTCTTTGGTCGAATGGCCGGTGGTGCTAACGGCGACGTTCGAAGAAAAATTCCTGGACGTGCCTGCGGAAGCGCTGGTGTATACCATGAAAGGCGACCAGAAATATTTCCCGGTTTACGATGACGCGGGCAAGCTGTTGCCGCACTTCATCTTCGTAGCCAATATCGAGTCGAAAGATCCGCAGCAGATTATTGCGGGTAACGAAAAAGNGGTGCGTCCGCGTCTGGCGGATGCCGAATTCTTCTTCAATACCGACCGTAAAAAACGTCTTGAAGACCATCTTCCGCGTCTGGAAACCGTTCTGTTCCAGCAGCAGTTGGGTTCTCTGCGCGATAAAACCGACCGCATTCAGGCGCTGGCCGGATGGGTGGCGGAGCAGATTGGCGCCGACGTCAATCATGCAACGCGTGCGGGCCTGCTGTCCAAATGCGATCTGATGACCAACATGGTGTTCGAATTCACCGATACGCAGGGCGTCATGGGCATGCACTATGCGCGTCATGACGGTGAAGACGAAGATGTCGCAGTCGCCTTGAACGAGCAATATCAGCCACGTTTCGCTGGCGACGATTTGCCTTCATCTCCGGTTGCGTGTGCGTTAGCTATCGCTGACAAAATGGATACCCTCGCTGGGATCTTCGGCATTGGTCAGCATCCGAAAGGCGATAAAGATCCGTTCGCGCTGCGCCGCGCCGCGCTGGGCGCTCTGCGCATCATCGTAGAGAAACAGCTACCGCTGGATCTACAGACGCTAACGGAAGAAGCCGTGCGTCTGTATGGCGACAAGCTGACTAACGCCAATGTCGTTGATGACGTGATTGAATTCATGTTGGGCCGTTTCCGCGCCTGGTATCAGGAAGAGGGTCATACGATAGATACCATTCAGGCAGTGCTGGCGCGTCGTCCGACCCGTCCGGCCGACTTCGATGCCCGCGTGAAGGCCGTCAGTCACTTCCGCACGCTGGAACAGGCGGTTGCGTTGGCGGCAGCCAACAAACGCGTGTCCAACATTCTGGCGAAGTCGACCGAAAGCCTGAATGACAGCGTGCAGGCCGCGCTGCTGAAGGAAAAAGAAGAGATTCAGCTGGCGACCTACGTGACCGCATTGAACAGTAAACTGGCCCCGTGGTTCGCTGAAGGGCGTTATCAGGAAGCGCTGGTTGAGCTGGCGCAGCTGCGTGAGCCGGTGGATAGCTTCTTCGACAAGGTTATGGTGAACGCGGAAGAGCAGGAGGTGCGAATTANCCGCCTGACGCTGCTCAACGAACTGCGTAACCTGTTCCTGAAAGTGGCGGACATTTCGGTGTTGCAGTAAGAATGGGTGCTCGCTGTATGACGACAGGGCCTTGATGGCCCTGTTTTTTTAGGTGGGTGCGGTTGAGTGTGACATGGGCTGCGTTGCGGTATCTCACCGCAGCCTCTACGAGGAGAACAGCCAGATTTTGCGCGCTGTTTTTTATCTTGCGGGAAAGCCGTTCGGCTATGCTTATCAGGGGAACCTTCTATGAGCAAGACGGCGAAACAAAAACAGGAGTAGTAGATATGTTGGCGGATATCCGTTCGCGCTGGCTGATGCCGGTGATTATGGTTTTGATGACGCTGCAACTAGCGGCCTGTGGTGATAAAGACAAAGAGCAGCGCCAGGCGTTCAACGCATTCTTGCAGGGTGTGGAACAGGAACCGGGGCGTCAGCTGCCGGGATTGACGGACCAGCAAAAGCAGAGTTTCGGTCGTTATGCGCAGGATTACGCGATTCTGACGGGCTTTAGTCAGCAGTTGGATCAGGCGCTGGCGGGCAGCTTAACGCCGATGCTGGAGCAGGTCGCACGCATTCGCGTGCCGCAGGATTACCTGACTGAGCGGGAAAATCTGCGTCAAAGTACCGGCGCTTTGAATCTGCTCAGTCAGCAGACGCAGACCGCCAAAGTGCAGGCGGACAACGCCCGGCGCGCGCTGAAGCAGCCGGAAGACGTTCAGGCGGTTTATAACCGGGTGTATGAGCGTGTGGTGACGAAGCCAGCGACGGCCGTTGCTGCGGTGGTGCCGGTCAGTCTTTCCTTTGCGCAGACGTTGGTGCAGGTCGGCGACTATTTGCAAACGCAGGGCGCTCAGGTGACGTTCAACGGCAATGGCGTGCAGTTCCAGACGCAGGCGCAGGTCGACCAATACAACGGCATGATGACTCAGCTTTCTTCGCAGCAGCAGAATCTGGCGACGATCTTGAAGGCGCAACCGCTGATTGCCGTGCGTTAGGTGTAAATGACGGGCTGAGAAGTTTCTCTTAGCCCGTCGAAGTGACTTGCGCTTCCGGCGTCGCCGGAGCGTGATGTTACGGGTTGTAGGTCAGCTGCTGTGCATGATCGCTGGTCAGCGCCTGCTGCCCATTGTTTTCCCGATCCTGCGTACTGGAGAGACGGAAGACCGCAATGGCGTTGGACAACACAATCGCCTGCTCTTCAAGCGAGCTGGCGGCGGCGGTGGACTCCTGAACTAACGCGGCATTCTGCTGTGTGCTGCTGTCCATATCCACGATGGCTTCATTAACCTGCGCAATCCCACGGCTTTGCTCATCCGAAGCAACCGTAATTTCGCCCATGATGTCATGGACGTGCGTGACCGACGTCACGATGTCGTGCATCGTTTTCCCTGCATCGTTCACCAGTCTCGCGCCGTGCCCGACCTGATTCACGGAGGTGGAGATCAGCCCTTCAATCTCTTTCGCCGCTTGAGAACTGCGTTGCGCCAGATTACGCACTTCGCCGGCGACCACGGCGAATCCTCTGCCTTGTTCACCGGCGCGAGCGGCTTCGACCGCGGCGTTGAGCGCCAAAATATTCGTCTGGAAAGCGATGCCGTTGATCACGGAAGNGATTTCAGCAATGCGTTTCGAGCTGCCTTCTATTTCAGACATGGTCTTGACCACTTCTTCCACCAGTTTGCCGCCGGACTGCGCGGTCTGGGTGGCGTCCAGCACCAGTTTATTGGCGTGATGGGCGTTGCCGGCGTTCTGTTTCACGGTCGACGTCAGCTGTTCCATGCTGGCGGCGGTTTCTTCCACGGCGGCCGCCTGAGACTCCGTGCGGGAAGAGAGATCGTCATTGCCTGCGACAATTTCGCGGGCGGCGGTGTTGATCTGGCTGACGCCCAGACGGATATCGTCAATGATGTTGTGCAGATTGGCTTTCATCTTCGCCATAGAACTCAGCAGCATCCCAAGTTCGTCGCGACGGCTCGTGGTGATTGGCATGGTCAGGTCGCCGGCAGCAATGCTTTCGGCGATACCCACGGTCTGGTTTAGGGGCTGTGTAATCTGGCGAGAGATATACAGGGCGATGCCGATGCCGAGCAGCAGCGTGACCAGTGACGTCAAAGACAGCCACAGCGTGGCTTCGTTGATATCTTTTTGGGTCGCGTGAGTTTCGTTCTCCACCATGCCGGTGATCTGTGAAATCAGGTTATTGGCCTGAACGCCGAGCAAATCAACTTGTTTCAGCTCCTCCCGGTAAGCTGGAAGGTAGGCCAGCACCTCAGATTTGTAGCTCGACAGCGATGTGAGGATCGGCGTCAGCTGTGATTGACGTTCTACGGGCAGCGAATGAAGCAACTGGTTTAGCGTTTGTTCGGTGTCTTCCACTGCGGCGATAAGCGGTTTCTCCGCATCCTCATTCAGAGCGAGCAGCAGGCCGCGGGCCTGGTAGCGGATGTAGGTGAGTTTTAGATCCAGATCGGCTAATTGAAGTTGAAGCGGAAAATTACCCTCATTTTTAGTCTGTTGTTCAAACGCATTTAATGCGGTTTGCGTGTCTGAAATATTCCAACTTTGTCTTACCTGATCTTTTTTATTTACAGCATCCACATAATCTTTTTGTTTCTTCTGATATTCGACTATGGCATCAGATATTTTTTCTAAGCGGTCTTGGTAATCTAAATACCAGGACTTATTTTTCGCTTCGCTGACTAAATTGACGATATTGTTAATATGTTTGCCATTGTTTTTAATGGCATCGGGGTTGTACCCTGCGCTGTAGAGAACGCGATAATAGCGGGCTTGATTGACTTCATCGTTGATTTGGGCGCTAAAAGTCGCTTTATCGAAGCGATCCTTCAGCGTCCCGATGTACATCATCCCAACCGCAGCTATAAGGAGGGTCAGCGCTAAAATTAGAGAGAAGCCTAATCCTAACTTCTTACCTACCTTTATATTTTCTATTTTAATCGCCATTTTACTCTTCCATTATTAATGAACTCAGTCATTAAGGGAGATCCCTAATGTGTTGATTTGCTATTTTTTTTAGCCAGAAGAATATCTCCCCCGGCCAGTACAGGATGGGGGAAAATAATCAAAGAGGACTCGAGAAAATTATCGGCATGGTAAAGAAAAGCTTTACTGCTTACTTCGGTATTGAGGGATGAAATGCGGAAATAAAAAACCCGGAATAATTAAGGTTATTCCGGGTTGAGGCATAAGCTCGCGCTTAGCGGGGCAGGCTATCTGTCTGGCGGATTATTTTTTTGCTTCTGCAAAGCGTTTTGCGGCTTCGTCCCAGTTGACGACACTCCAGAACGCTTTGATGTAATCCGGGCGGCGGTTCTGGAATTTCAGGTAGTAGGCATGTTCCCACACATCAAGAGCGATGATCGGGTAGCCGGATGCGCCGGAGATGGCTTCACCCATCAGCGGGCTATCCTGGTTAGCCGTTGAAACCACCGCCAGTTTGCCGTCGTCTTTCAGCACCAGCCAGGCCCAGCCGGAACCGAAACGCGTTGCCGCTGCTTTCTCAAAAGTTTCTTTGAAGGCGTCAACGCTGCCGAAANCGCGTTCGATGGCGGTTTTCAGATCGCCGGTTAGCGTGGTGTTCAGCTTCAGGCCTTTCCAGAACAGGCTGTGGTTAGCATGGCCGCCCACGTTGTTGCGCAGCGCCGTTTTCTTATCAGCCGGGACCTGATCCAGTTTGGTGATCAGCTCTTCCGGAGACAGTTTCGCGAATTCCGGCAGAGATTCTAACGCGGCGTTGCTGTTGTTGACGTAGGTCTGGTGATGTTTGCTGTGATGGATTTCCATCGTTTGCTTGTCGAAATGCGGTTCCAGTGCGTCATAGGCATAGGGCAGGGATGGCAGTGTGTAACTCATATTTTGCATCTCCATAGTTGGCGTGCATTGATATTGATGGAGCGGCACTTGGTTTGTTAGTCCCGCGTAAGCATGAAGTTCATTATAGTTAATTAAATGATATTGAAAATGGTTATTCTTGGCTTTCTGCCGTTCCGCTCTGATTTTAATCCTTTTTCAACAGTCACTTATAAGAGAATAGTTGGGCCTAACAACCAATTGGTCTAAGCGGTTAGTCGCGCAGGCGCTGGGGATGGGTGTAGACCGTCGCGCGCCCCGGCCGACAAAATCCCACCAGGGTGAGCTGACTGCGTTGAGCGACGTCGACGGCCAGCGCGGTGGCGGCGGAGACGGCGAAGAGAATTTCCNCGCCGCAAAGCGCGGATTTTTGCACCATTTCATAGCTGGCGCGGCTGGACACCAACGCTGCGCCTTGCTGCCAGGGCTGACGAGCGCGCANCCCCAGCAGTTTATCCAGCGCGACGTGTCGGCCGACATCTTCACAGCCACCTAACAGCGAGCCTTCCGGCGAAATCCACGCGGCGGCATGGGTACAGCCGGTCCGTTGTCCGACAAGCTGAATATCGGGCAACCGGGCCAGTGCGGACGCCAGCCGCGACAGTGAAAACGTCTGGGTGAAGGGGAGCGGCGCTATCGGCCTGCCGATCTCCTCCAACTGCTCGACGCCGCAGACGCCGCAGCCGGTGCGGCCTTCCATGGCGCGCCGTCTGGCTTTCAGCCCGGCAAAGCGACGGCTGGAAAGCTCAATCTGAACTTCGATGCCGTGACAGGCTGGCACGACGTCGATGCCGTAGATGTCCTTCGGTGACTGAATAATGCCTTCCGACAGGGAAAAACCCAGCGCGAATGCTTCCAGATCTTTGGGCGAGGCCATCATCACCACGTGTGATATGCCGTTGTAGACCAGGGCTACCGGCACCTCTTCCGCCAGCCAGTCGCGACGAGGCTTCGCCAACGCATCCTGATGCCAGATGGTGCGCTGACTGGCCCCGATTAAGGGAGCCTGCGTATCTTCACGCTGAGAATGGTCGTTTTTCACCCGTACTCCTGCGGTCCTAGTGTGACGTCATGAATGAGTATTTCACCGCGCGCGGCGAGATGCGACTGTTATCGCCTTTCGCAGGGCGACGAATAGGCGTGGCATCATCGGATGCGTCGTTTCTAATTGGGTTCCGGTCGTTGTCTAAAACTGAGCGCTGAATCGAATCCCAGCGTTTTTCAGACCGGTTGCAGCTATCACAATTGATTAACATCCTCTAGGATGGGTCCAATAATTTTCTGTTTAGGTAAACCTACCATTCTGTATCGGGTGGCCGGGCGTCGTCACTGCTAATACCGCGCTCAGTCCGCAGCATCAGCATACAAAGGAGACAGAAATGACCTATGACACTTCTTCCAACTCTAGCTCAAGCCGTGTTTCGCCTGGAGCCTACGGCTTCGATGTCAGCCTGAAAAAACGTTACGAAAACTTTATCGGCGGCACCTGGGTTCCTCCTTCCAGCGGCGAATATTATGTCAACCTGACGCCCGTTACGGGGAAACCGCTATGCGAAGTGGCCAGCTCAAATACCCGCGACGTGGATTTGGCGCTGGATGCTGCGCATAAAGCCAAAGCCGGCTGGGCCGCGCTGTCGGCTGCCGAACGCGCGCAGATCCTGAACCGTATTGCCGATCGCATGGAAGAAAATATCGATCTGCTGGCGAACGCCGAAACCTGGGATAACGGCAAACCGATCCGCGAAACCCGCAATGCCGACGTCCCTCTCGGCATCGATCACTTCCGCTACTTCGCCGCCTGTATCCGGGCGCAGGAAGGCGCGATCAGCGAAATCGATCACGACACCGTGGCCTACCATTTTCACGAGCCGCTCGGCGTGGTCGGGCAGATCATTCCATGGAACTTTCCGCTGCTGATGGCGTGCTGGAAAATGGCGCCGGCGCTGGCGGCGGGCAACTGCATCGTACTGAAGCCTGCAAAGCTGACTCCGCTATCCGTCCTGTTGATGATGGAGATGATTCAGGATCTGCTGCCGCCGGGCGTGATCAACGTGGTTAACGGCGCGGGCGGACAGATCGGCGAGTATCTGGCGACGTCGCCGCGGATCGCCAAGGTCGCCTTTACCGGCTCGACTGAAGTCGGCCAGCAGATCATGGGCTATGCGGCGAAGAACGTCATTCCGGTGACGCTGGAGCTGGGCGGAAAATCCCCCAATATCTTCTTTGCCGACGTCATGGACAAAGAAGACAGCTTCTTCGACAAAGTGCTGGAAGGGTTCTCTCTGTTCGCCTTTAATCAGGGCGAAGTCTGTACCTGTCCGAGTCGGGCGCTGGTACAGGAGTCTATCTACGAGCGCTTTATGGAGCGCGCCATCAAACGGGTGGAATCCATCCGCGTCGGCAACCCGCTGGACGCCAATACCATGATGGGCGCGCAGGTGTCTTCCGGACAGCTGGATACCATCCTCAACTACATCGACATTGGCAAGCAAGAGGGCGCACAGGTGCTGACCGGCGGACGTCGCAAGTCGCTGAACGGCGATCTGACCGAGGGCTACTATCTGGAGCCGACGGTGTTGCAGGGCAAAAACAATATGCGGGTCTTCCAGGAAGAGATCTTCGGGCCCGTGCTGGCGGTGACGACGTTCAAAACGCTGGATGACGCATTGGAAATCGCCAACGACTCCCCCTATGGTCTGGGCGCGGGCGTATGGAGCCGTAATGCGAACATCACTTACCGCATGGGACGCGGCATTCAGGCCGGACGAGTCTGGACCAACTGCTACCATGCCTATCCGGCGCATGCCGCGTTCGGCGGTTACAAACAGTCCGGCATTGGGCGGGAAAACCACAAAATGATGCTGGAACATTATCAGCAGACCAAATGCCTGTTGGTCAGCTACTCCGACAAACCCATGGGGCTGTTCTAGGCAACAAAGGGTGCGACGTTAAGTGCACAGGGCTGCCTCGGCGGCCCTGTTGTTTATCTGCCCACATTTCCCCGTAATCACATTGAGTTGCTGCGGGGCAGCCTATAAGCTGTTTATTATTGTATAAAAATAGGGCGAGGGCGTGGATGACCGACAGGATCGGCTGGGTGGATAACCTGCGGGCGATAGCGTGCTTGATGGTGGTGATGGTCCACAGCGCCGCAGGGTATGTCACCGATGGCAGTGCGGTGGGGAAGGTCTATTGGGACGTCGCCAATCTGCTGGATTCCGCTTCTCGCGTCTGCGTGCCGTTATTTTTCATGATTTCAGGCTACCTCTTTTTTGGAGAGCGACAAGCTCAGCGTAAACACTATCTGCGCATCGGCTGCTGTCTCCTGTTCTACAGCCTGTTGGCGCTGTGTTATATGGCGTGGCTCACTCCCATCAATCCGTGGCTGGCGCTCCGAGACAGCCTGCAAAAACCCGTGTTTTATCACCTGTGGTTCTTCTATGCCATCACCATCATTTACCTGTTTTCTCCGCTGATTAAAGTGCGTCAGGCGTCGGGTTATGCGCTGACGGCGGCGATCGTACTGCTGGCGGTGGTCGCCAATCCCAATATGCCCGCGCTGATGAACGGTCAGCATCTGATGCTGCCGGTGAACCTGTATATGTTCGGCGATACTATCTATTACCTGCTGTACGCCATTACCGGCAGGATCGTCGGGATGATGACGATCCCTCGCTGGGCGGCGCGCGCGGCGTTCGGCGTCTTTGTGTTAGGAACAGCGCTGGTGACGCTCGGGACACGCCATCTGACGCTCATCAACGGCGACTTCGATCAGACCTATTATCTCTACTGCGGACCGCTGGTGTTCGTGGCTGCCTCCGGTTTATTGGTCAGTGGAAAATACTACCTCAACGCGGCGCCTTTGCCGGTATTGACGCTGATAGCACGCCATTCGCTGGCGATTTACGGCGTTCACGCACTGGTAATCCACTATTTGCGCACGCATCAACTGGCGCTCGAAAGCGCCCCGGTGGCGGATATTTTTTACGTCTTTACGATGGCGCTGGGGATAGGCCTGCTGTTTTCGTTGGGGCTACAGCGCATCGACCGTCGCCGACTGGTGAGCTAGGCCTGACGCGACTGAGCCTGGCGCAGCCGGCGCGCCGAAGAGAAGCCAGCCAGCAGCGCCGCTTTTTCCATGCTGACGCCTCGCCGTAAAACTGGTGCAAGTCCAGATTCAATTTTTTGTCGAAATTCTAACGAGTCTCTTCCTGTCCGACTGAAAAGATGTTTAAATTATAAATCACATATTCTGCATAAATATTCATTATGGAGTGCGCGGGTAAAATGCCGTCGACCGCGTGAAGCGCCGCGATCTTCTTCTGCATTTTGTCCAATATAGCGCGACGTAACCTACGTAATTCGGCGTTGGAGTGGTTACACTCAATGTCATCTAACTCGAGCAGGGATTAATTGTTATGACGACGATTTTGAAGCATCTTCCGGTTGGTCAACGTATCGGCATCGCTTTCTCCGGTGGGCTGGACACCAGCGCCGCGTTGCTGTGGATGCGTAAAAAAGGCGCGGTGCCTTATGCTTACACTGCGAACCTGGGTCAGCCGGACGAAGAGGACTATGACGCAATCCCTCGTCACGCCAAGGAGTATGGCGCGGAAAACGCGCGTCTGATCGACTGCCGCAAGCAGCTGGTCGCAGAGGGTATCGCCGCGATCCAGTGTGGTGCTTTCCATAACACTACCGCTGGTATGACCTACTTCAATACCACGCCGCTGGGCCGCGCCGTGACCGGCACCATGCTGGTAGCCGCGATGAAAGAAGACGGCGTGAATATCTGGGGCGACGGCAGCACCTATAAAGGCAACGACATCGAGCGTTTTTATCGCTATGGCCTGCTGACCAACGCGGAACTGCAAATCTACAAACCCTGGCTCGATACTGACTTCATCAATGAACTGGGCGGCCGTCAGGAGATGTCTGAGTTTATGGCCGAGGCGGGCTTCAGCTACAAAATGTCGGCGGAAAAAGCTTATTCCACCGACTCCAACATGCTGGGCGCGACACACGAGGCGAAGGACCTGGAGTTCCTCAACTCCAGCCTGAAAATCGTTAATCCGATCATGGGCGTCAAGTTCTGGGACGAAAACGTGAAAGTGCCCGCGGAAGAGGTCACCATCCGCTTTGAACAAGGGCATCCGGTCGCGCTGAACGGCAAAACCTTCGCTGACGACGTCGAACTGATGCTGGAAGCCAACCGCATCGGCGGCCGTCACGGTCTTGGGATGAGCGATCAGATTGAAAACCGCATCATCGAAGCGAAAAGCCGGGGCATCTATGAAGCGCCTGGAATGGCGCTGCTGCACCTCGCCTACGAGCGTCTGGTCACCGGGATCCACAATGAAGACACCATCGAGCAGTATCATGCTCACGGCCGTCAGTTGGGGCGCCTGCTGTATCAGGGACGTTGGTTCGATCCGCAGGCGCTGATGCTGCGTGATGCGCTCCAGCGTTGGGTCGCCCGTGAAATCACCGGCGAGGTCACCGTTGAGCTGCGTCGCGGCAACGACTTCTCTTATCTCAATACCGTGTCTGATAATCTGACCTACAAGGCTGAGCGTCTGACGATGGAAAAAGGCGACTCGGTCTTTTCACCGGATGACCGCATCGGCCAACTGACCATGCGTAATTTGGACATCACCGACACGCGTGAAAAGCTGTTCAGCTACATGGAAAGCGGTTTGTTGATTACGGGCAACGCCGGTGTGCCGCAGGTGGAAAGCGGTGAACTCTTGCAGGACAAAAACAAAAAATAATCGGCGGACCGCCGCCCGATGTAATAAAAAGGCATACCGAGGTATGCCTTTTTTGTCGCTGTCGTCTTCTGGCGCCTCCGCCCCTCTGATTTTCGAGATGAATCGCGATGAGCGGCGGCGGAGCGGCAATCAGGGATAAAAACGACCTCTGTTTCTTGGCAAATGACGTATCAACGTGAAGGATTGTGTCAAAGGCAGGGTACCTTCGTCGAATGGGACGGCGCCTCCGATTCCGAACCTGACTCACCGTCGTGCCTGCCTTTATCAATAAAAGTTCCGTGAAGGACTTTTTTCGTATACTCGAATAAGATTGTTAATTAGACAAATTGTGGATGTTATCCAGCAATACATGGCGAGAAAACAGATGACGTTGTTTTCCGAAAATAATATCGAAGCTCATATTGCTAATAAAACGGGGCGGCTCGCGGTCTGACGAGACGGTTTTCCGGTATTTCAGCGGCGGAATATTATACGTTTTCGTAAAGCAGCGGGAAAAATGAGGCAACGAGGAGAAACCACACGCATAGCAAATATCGGTCAGAGACCAGTTAGGCGAAATATGAATAATCTCTCTCGCCAGCGTGACGCGTACGCGCCAGATCCATCGCATGGGCGTAATATTATAGACCTGATTAAATAATCGGCAGATATCGAACTTCGATTTGCCACTCACGGTTTCGAGTTGTTCCAGCGTGATGTTATCGCCGATATTCTCAATGATATAGTCGATGATTCCTACCAGCCTGGTTGCTTTATTATTGTTTTCCAAGGTCTTTTTTAGGTTAGGGTGACGACGATACATATCTTGAATAAGATTATGGTTGAAGCTTTCATTATCCAAGGTGTGGGGGTAGGCATTATGTAGATTCATGGTGTCATCCAAAAATGTATTTACCGTGCCTGGAGCGGTTAATAAAAATGCTAAAAACGGCGTTGGTATTGGGTTGTTAATTATTGTCATTGCTGTCATTGACAGGATGACTCACGCAAATTGTGTGCCATATTTGGAATGCCCTTTTTCAGAGGGATATGTAACGGTTTTTCCACTCAGCATTCCATTTTTGGGATGGCGACATTTCGTTATTGGGATTATTCGTCTCGAAAATGGTCAGCGTTCTAAGCGTGATCGGGATTTAAATAACAAGACTTCGTTAAGACTTGTTTCTAAAGGTCATGCCGTAAAATCCACGCATCGATCTGTGATCAAAAAGAGAGAAATGCTCGCGGTGAAGCGTTGCCATGTATGCGCTTCCATCAGGCGTGCGTGATCTCGACCTGATGACTGTCAGCCGATGTGACCCGCAAGGATGGAAAATGGACAAGATGGATAAGGAAAGCGCGATAAATTGGGCGCAGAGAGTGAAAATGAGCCAGGAAAATTCGTTGGATTTTTGTGGTAGCGCTGAGCATAGCGTGAAACAACTTTCTGGCCCGCAGTGTATTTTGGTCTACCGGAAGACGTTGGATCGACCGGAAATATCTGCCAAGGCGCGATTGGCCTGTGGGCTGGCGCCGCACGATACGCTCACCGCCAGCAAACTGGCCGAGGGCATTCTACGCGGCCTGCTGGCGCCGCTGTGTCGCGTGTTGCCGCATAAGCTGACGTTTGCTCGTACCCCATTAGGTAAACCGTTCCTGCCTCGACATCCCCAGCTTCATTTTAACCTCTCCCACACCGAGGCTGCTTTTGCGTTCGCCATCGCACAGGATGGCGCGGTGGGGGTCGATGTCGAGGGAAATCGCGGGCGTGTCGAGCATAAACGCGGCGTGGCGAAGCGCTTTTTCCATCCCGATGAAGCCTGCTGGCTGGATCAGTATTGCGATGAAGAGGCGTATATACAGGCATTTATTCGGCTATGGACTCGCAAAGAGGCCTATTTGAAGGCGCTGGGACTTGGTCTGAGCAAGCCGTTGGACTCGTTCAGCTGTCTGGCGCGAGAAAACGGGCGGATTCAGGTAGTGGATGACTCGCGCCCCGCGAACGCGCAGATGAAGGAAGTTTGGTTTGACGAAGCGGACATGGCGCTCAACTGCTGCATTTTGTCGTCCAAGGAGACCACACTGAGCTGGCGGTTTACCACCCTGACGGAGTGGGACGCGTTAACGGACTGGCTGGGGTAATGCAGGCAGCAGTATTCAGTCAGGGGAGGAGTTCGTCCGCGATCAGCCGGGTTGCGGGCCAGTTCAAAGGTTTTTAGCAGAGAGAATAGGGCAATGTTTGCGTCTTTTTCCCGTCACTGACGAGAAAGAGAAGAAGGCGCCCTTTGCCGATATCCTGATCCTTAAAGGGCGTAGCATCCGTGGTTTTCTCCGGTATCGACGCACAGACCACCATAAGAGGTATGCACGCAGAGTATCAGCAGAGAAAGAAAGCGTTTCCATCCCGATTTTCATCTCCCGTCATCCCGCTGGAGCATGAGAATAACTGGTACGGGCAGACAAATAACATCCATGCTGATAACGCGACGTTCCGTCTTCATCCCTGTTCGAATAGCGCAATCCTGCGCTGTGACCGTGACGTTATTACATCCTTGTATATTTTCGCCTGCTTACGCCAGCGAAAACGCTTCCTTAAAAGAATTATGCCCGGTGCCCGCGGGCATTGTTGTCTGAAATTGTGGGATAGAAGAATAATTCCAATGTGCCTGAGCAACGCCGTGCAAGGGGGTAAGAAGTTCCGACCGTTTATTGTGCGCGGAAGTAAACGGAGCAGCTGCCATAAGCGGCTCCCAGCCCGATAGACAGCATCACGTGCGGTTGCCCATTGCGGATGGCGGGCATCGCGGCAGGCAGCAGCAGGAGCGGGTCCACGGCGCAGCAGTGGCCGATATCCGGCAACAGGCCGAGAGAGACGGCCTCACGCGGCAGCGGGTAGCGGCGCACAAAGCGGCGCCAACTGAGACGGTTGATGTTGTGGGGCAGCAGCGACAGGCTGTCGGGATCGCCCGCCTGTGCGCCTGCCAGAGCCTCCCTGACCATGTCGTCGTGGGCCTGATAAAAGGCCGTTTTCGCTTCCCGCCCGCTATTTAGTCCATCATCAAAGCTCAATCGCTGGCCCAGAAAGGGTTTTCCCAACCGTAAACCAGCGCCTTCGCGCTCCAGCAGCAACGCGGCGAATGCATCTCCCATCAGCGTGTATCCCGGCACGTATCGCCGTGATGTCCCTAAGGGCGACAACGTGTCACCGGCGATGATGGCGACGCGTTTTGCCTGCTTGTCTTCCAATAGACGATGGGCGCGCGCCAGCGCCCAGAACAAAGTTGCACAGTGCTGCTGGTCCAGTTCATAGCAGCGCGCCGTGTCGCTGACGAACGGATGACTCTGTTTTAGTCGCGCAAGCCACGCCGGCTGTTCGCCATGTGGCTTTGGCATGCCGTGCACATAAATGAGTGCGTCGATGGGGACGTCAGGCCCGGAGGATTGCTGCATCAATTGGCTAATGAGTTGATAGAAGACGCCATAAAGAGAGACAGAGGCTTCCAGCGCGGCAATGCGGCGAAAGCCGTACAGCTGGCAGAACGTGTGGGCTTCGCGGGGGCTATAGCCCGTTTGAATAATGATGTCCTCGGCGCTGAGGCGAGCCGATGGAACCCAGGTGGCTAAGGTATTGATGTGTAACATGCATCCTCCGTCCTGATCGCTGCGGGAGTCGGTCATCAATTAACATGTCAGGTTTTTTCGTGCAGAAAATGCGTCAGACTATCGAGGGTGTGAAATGCGTCGAAAACGTTTTCATCCATGAGATCGAACAGATCGCCCGTTAGCGTCTCATTCGCTTCATAGTGGTCGCTGAGTACGGCAATCAGGCTGATGAGATTGACGGAATCCAGCAGGCCGTCATGGGCGTACATCGGCGCGCCCTGAAATATGGCGTCGATACGTCCCTGATCGATACCAATGGCTTTCAACAGCTCGCGTACGAGTAATTGTGTTGCATCGTCACGGCGATGCCCAGATTCTGAGTGCTTCATACCAACTCTCCGACACGCTGT
The DNA here is from genome assembly GCF_000688655.1 of Lonsdalea quercina subsp. quercina. Classification (GTDB taxonomy): domain Bacteria; phylum Pseudomonadota; class Gammaproteobacteria; order Enterobacterales; family Enterobacteriaceae; genus Lonsdalea; species Lonsdalea quercina. Next base: position 155,726 of record NZ_JIBO01000015.1, read on the forward strand.
AATTGTGCGCAGTATAACGGCCGCTTAGGGGGCAACTTGTTCTAAATTGCATATAGCGAACGAGGGGTTTTTGTGTACACATTCAAGATAAATGTGTGTTTTTCAGGTCTTTTTACCCGATGATAGCGACGTTTGTTCTTGTCGAGGAGCGAGGGTTTCCAGCGGAAAGTAAGGAGAGGCAGATGAAAGGTAAGCGGTACCATCAAAAAGCCCGCCGTACTGTAAATTGCCGGTGCGTTGGCAATGTATATCTACCCGAATCGCTAACTTGAGTCAGCTCATCGGGATTCACTCTCTTGCCGACTTCCTGTAACCCGAATGATCTAACCTCTCTGCGGTAAAAGCCGGTTTAGCGGGTGTGGCATTGACGTGAAACGCCTCGTCTGCGGCGCTAAATAAGGGTTGTATCGACCTCTGGCAGAGACTCGAAGCCGGGTCTGGCAAAATAATATCCTTGAGCGAGGTGAATCCCGATTCCTTTAAGAAAACGATNCTCCTCCTCCGTTTCAATGCCTTCTCCCAGGACCCTGATATTTAACGCTTTCAACATTTCGACGCAGTGGGTGACGATAGTCTGGCGTGTTTTATCCTGATCGATGCCGCGGATCAGCGCCATGTCCAACTTGACGATATCAGTTTGAAAATCCGCCAGCAGATTCAGCCCGGAATAACCCGAGCCGAAGTCATCAATCGCCGTTTTGAAGCCCAGTTTTTTGTAACATTCAATAATTGACTGTATACGCTTACTGTCTTTCGCCTCCTCGTTCTCGGTGAACTCGAACATAATGTTCTTGATAGGAAACTGGTATTTTTTGGCCGCTTCCAGCGTAGTGCGAATGCAACGTTCGGGGCGATAAATCGCATTGGGTAGAAAGTTGATGCTCAGCATGCCGGACAGCTTCAGTCTCGTTGCAAGCGCGATAGCCTTGATTCGGCAGAGCTGGTCGAAGCCGTAGCGCTTATCGTTGCTGATCTGAGAAATAATACTGAAGGCAGACTCGTTATTGCAGCCTCTGACCAGGGCTTCATAGCCGAATATGCGTTTGGACACGCAGTCTACGATGGGCTGGAACGCCATGGTGAAGTCGAGACCCAAATTATGGCTGTCCGCGCAGTGAGCACAGCGCGACGACATAAAAAGGGGCGATTGGGATGTCATGGTTAACAAATTCCTGGATGATGGAAAAAATGGACGCGTTCACCCGCTGTCAGCGAGGCGATAAGATCGTGACGCCCTCTATTAAATGTATAGCTCGTAAGCGGATGAACTGCGCTCACTTGGCCATTTATCGGCAATATTCAGGTAAGAATTAAGGGTAGTTGACCAGAGGGGGCATAAAAAGAAAGACACGGCAGGTTATCTGGATGATAAACATCGACACATCCCAAACAGAGCGGGAAAGCGCTTTCCGGCGGAAGTGTGCGGGAGCGGTTCGCCGTCTCGGGGAGCGGTGCCCGCCCGTGGATGAAAGCATAAGGGCGGACACCGAGGCCGTTACCAGTAACGGGCGATTTCCTGGCGCAGTGCGTCGGCGATGACGCTTCCGTTTTCGCCGGCCAACGCCCGTCCGGCGATAAACGTTTTGGCGTTAATCCCCCGGAAATGCTGCAACGCCTCAGGCACGATACCGCCGGTGATAGACACCTCAAATCCCATCTCCGATAAGGTATGCATGCGTTGGATGTCTTCTGGCGTCCAGCCGACACCGGCCAGCTCCGCGTCTCGCGAGCGATGGTAGATTGCTTGCGTGATGCCCAGTTTTCGCCAGGCCTGCGCGTCTTCCCACGTCCAGTGGCCGTAGAGTTCCATTTGGATTTCTCCGTGGTATTCGTCCGCGATGCCTTTGCAGGCGGTAATCGTGGCGATGTGGGCCGCGGCTGACACCGTGATCCAGTTCGCGCCTGCGGCAAAGGCCATCTTTGCCAGAATGGCGCCCCCGTCCGTGGTTTTCATATCGCAGACCAAAATATGGTCGGGATATTGCTGGCGCAGCGTGCGGACGGCGTTCATTCCTTCGGCGAAGGCCAGTATGGTGCCGACTTCTATGACGTCGACATACTCCGCGACGCTGGCGGCGAGATCGACGGCGGTGTGCAGGTCAGTAGAGTCCAGCGCAATCTGTAACAAGGGTTGAGTCATGGTATGAGAATCCTTTTTCAGTGTTGAGACGGCGGCATGCGCCGTCAGGGTCATGATGAGCGGTGAAACGGCTTATGCCGCGAGCATCATTCCATCGTGGCGTCAGTCTGACCGTAGTAAGCGTCAGCGCCGTGTTTGCGGAAATAGTGTTTGTCGGACAGCGTCTGCGGGAGGCGAATATGGTCATTCAGCCGCCGCGTCGCCAGCGCCATCGCCGCCACTTCTTCCAACACGACGGCGTTACGCACCGCTTCCTCGGCGTCTTTCCCCCAGCAGAAAGGGGCATGGCCATAGGCAACCACGCCCGGCACGGCAATGGGGTCGATGTCCCGTCGGCGAAAGGTTTCCACGATGCTCACTCCCGTGTTCTTTTCATAGTCGTCGGTAATTTCCTCTGATGTCAGCGGGCGGGAGCAGGGGATATCGCCGTAGAAATAGTCGGCGTGGGTGGTGCCCAACACCGGTATATCCATACCAGCCTGCGCCCATATCGTCGCATGGCGAGAATGGGTATGGACGATGCCGCCGAGACGAGGGAACGCCTGGTACAGCACCAAATGCGTGGCGGTATCGCTGGAAGGTCGAAGCCGCCCCTCGATGACGTTGCCGTCCAGATCGACGATGACGATATCGTCAGCTGTCATGGCTTCGTAGCTCACGCCCGACGGTTTGATGGCGATCAGCCCGTGTTGACGATCGATCTGCGAGACGTTACCCCAGGTCAGGGTGACCAGCTGGTAGTGCGGCAACTGTTGATTGGCGGCCAGCACCGTTTGTTTCAAGTCGCTCAACATTCGTTATCTCTCCTCTTTCGCCGCCTGCGCGAGCGCGTTGTCGATCGCGCGATACACCTCGTCTTTGCTGCGGCATGTGCGCAGTCTGTCGAGGTTGATACCGGTAGGGCTATTCTCGTCCTCCAGCATCTGGGTGACTTCCATCAGGCCGTCGATATGCTCATCGGACGTACTGCCTGCCAGGGTGATCAGCACATCAACAGGTTCTTCCTCGCCTTCGAAGAGTACGGGGGTAGCGAGCGTCACCAGCGCGAAAGCCGTCCGTTTCACCCCGTCTTCTGGTCTGGCGTGCGGCAACGCAAGGCCGGGGGCGATGACGAAGTAGGCGCCCATCTTTTCAATGCTGCGGATGATCGCGGCATGATAGCCAGGCTCTACCGCGCCGGCGGTCTCCAGCATGCCCGTACCGATCCTAATCGCTTCCCGCCAGTCGGCCGCATGGGCCTGAAGTCGGATAGTGTCGTTGTCTATCAGTGATTGCTTGAAGTTCATGGTGTGCTCCTTTCTCGGCTGTTCCTTCAGCCGGACGTTAGCGGGAAAAATGCGTTCTGATTAGGTCGAGCAGTTCGTCGCCAAATGACTGGGGGTTGAGCATGTTCTGCACGGCCAGTACGAATTTTCCCGCCCCCGGATCTATCTCTCCCGCGAGGNGGCGTGAGGCGACGATGATGTCGGTCATCGCGAGCTTCGATTTGTAGTCCGCCACGGCGCACGACTCCATCACATGCGGTATGCCCCGTTGTTCCAGGAACTTGGCGATTTTCATTTTCATCATCATGGATGACCCCTGCCCATTACCGCAGACGGTCAGAACGCGCACGGCCCGTTCCGCATTGACTGGCTCGGGCTCGGCGAGAGGAGGCGTGGCGGCCGCAGGCAGATCCGACGTCGGCGCCGTGGCATCTTCTTCCGCGCGCAAACGTCGGGCGGCGAAAAACATATAGGTGGCGGCGCCGAGCAGGAGTACGCACAGAAACAGCGGTGACCAGGACAACCCCTGCATGATGGGGGGGAACAGCAACGCCCAGTCGGCCATGCCCATCCAGCCATTGAGCGGCGTGCCGTGGTGGGCGAACAAGGCAATCGCCCAGGCCGAGCCCAGCACTTCAATGACGCCCATTACGAAGCAAATCTTCATTACGGCTTTCCAGCCGCCGAAATGGTTGGCGAAGACGCCAATGGTGGCGTTAGAGAAGAACATGGGCACAAAGCCGGGAATGATGACGATGGGCGATTGAAAGGCGAGCAGCAACAGTAACGCGGCGAACTGACCGGCGGCGCCCCACATAAAACCAAACACCATGGCGTTTGGCGAATAGGCGTAGATGGCCGCGCAGTCGATGGCGAGCACTGCATTGGGAATGACCCGCTCCGAGATGCCCTTGAACGCCTCCGACAGTTCCGCGACGAACATGCGGACGCCGACGACGATAATCTGAATGGCTACGGCGAATTTCAGGCCGGTTTCCAGAATATAAATACTCCAGTGGGTGGAACCGGCCATCGTCTGCAGGNTCTTCAGGCCAAAGGAGAGCAGAATAATGCCGAAGAACACGGTCATGACGATGGCGGTCGCGGCGATGCTGTCGTGAAAGATGTTCAGCCAGCGGGGAAGNTTGAGGTTATCGACGCTCTCTTTGGGGTCGCCCAGCCGGTGGGCGATTTTGGTCGCGATCCACGACGCCGCCTGCTGTTGATGACCGATGGAGAAGCCCGCGCCGCCGGTGACGGCCTCCGTCGGCTTGAACATGATGTTGGAAAAGATGCCCCAATACAGCGCGATGATGACGGCGGAGGCGATAATGGTTTCCCACATTGTGGCGCCTAGCACCAGATAAAACATCGCTATCAGCCCGGCCTGCTGAAACATGATGTGGCCCGTTAGCATAATCGTGCGAATACCGGTATAGCGGCGCAGCACCACCATCAGGATATTCAGGGCGAGCGCCAGTAGAACGGTGTAGCCCACCCAGGCGTAGCGATCCCCCATGACGGACATCGTCGCCATCATGGCGGTGTAGGGGTCAATGACCGAGCCGCTGAGGCCATGATATTCGGCGATCTTTTCTATCACCGGTTTGAACCCCGCGACCAGCGTATCGGCGCCCACCTGGACCAGCATGAACCCGATGATGGTTTTGAGCGTCCCTTTGAGGACCGTGGAGATATCCCGCCGTAGCAGCAGATACCCAATCAAGGTGACCAGTCCCAACAGCAGTGGCGCTTTGGTCATAACCTGGCTGTAGAAGATGTGAAAAATAGCGTATAGCGTTTCCATGATGCCGCTCCGTATCGGTAAAGGGCCATATGCCCGACGGTGATAACTCAATCCCTGTTACCTGCGTCCTTTCCTGCCAACGAGTGATTTANCTTCGCCTGCTGTTATGTCTAACCGAGAGAAATCACGAGTATTCATAAAATGATTTATTTGTGATCTTTTAAATCATCATAAACAAGCGGCGGCGAAGATCAAGCTGTGCATTGTGATTATCACGTTAGTTTACTTGTATTCGCCTGTTGGTACTGAAAATGTAATATAAATAACGAGTTAATATCATTTTTTTGTCGGTTTTTGTGAGGGGCGATCGGTTTTTAGGGGGGTTAAACCATCAGATTGGCTCGTCAAGAGGTGCGAAAAGTAATCATTGATAATCATATTTGTGATTGATATAGTCATTTTAAATCACCGTGAACGCGTTTTTTGTGATGAGCGCCTGGGGCAAACGAAAAGCACGGGGCGGGGGTGACAGAGTCTGCGACCCGTGGAAATCGGTCGACGGCGGTTGTTGTAATCATGAAAAAGGATAAAACGATGAGCAAAGTAACTGACATAACCCGGGAGTCATGGATATTGAACACGTTCCCCGAATGGGGGACCTGGCTCAACGAAGAGATCGAGCAGGAGGAGGTCGCCGCTGGAACGTTCGCCATGTGGTGGCTGGGCTGTACCGGCATCTGGTTAAAGTCTGCGGGCAACACGCAGATCGCCATTGACTTCTGGTGCGGCACCGGCAAGAAAACCCACGCCAATCCCTACATGAAAAAACAGCATCAGATGATGCGTATGGGCGGCGTACGCAAGCTGCAGCCCAACCTGCGTACATCGCCGTTTGTGCTCGACCCCTTTGGTATTAAGAAGATAGATGCGGTGTTGGCGACGCACGATCATGCTGACCACATCGACATCAACGTGGCGGCGGCGGTGCTGCAAAATGCGGGCGATCATGTGAAATTCATCGGTCCTGAAGCCTGCGTCGAGCTTTGGACGGGATGGGGCGTACCCGCCGAACGCTGCATCGTGGCGCAGGTCGGGCAAGAGATTTCGATAGGCGATATCACCATCAAAGTGCTGGATGCCTTTGACCGTACCGCGCTAGTGACGCTGCCCGAGGGCGTGTCTTCCCGCGATAAAAGCATTCTGGACGGAATGGACCGGCGCGCGGTGAACTATCTGGTGAAGACCAGCGGCGGCAACGTGTATCACTCCGGCGACTCGCATTACTCCAACTATTTCGCCCGGCACGGCAACGACAATGCGATCGACGTGGCGCTTCTCTCCTATGGCGAAAACCCTCGCGGCGTGACCGACAAAATGACCTCTTCAGATATTCTGCGTGCCGCGGAGTCGTTGAATACGCAGGTGGTGATCCCCTTCCATCACGACATTTGGGCGAATTTCCAGAGCGATCCCGGTGAAATTGAGCTGCTATGGCACAGGAAGAAAGATCGTCTGAATTACGGCTTTCAGCCATTCTTCTGGCAGGTGGGGGGAAAATACGTCTTCCCGACGGACAAGGCCAAAATGCATTACCAGCATCCGCGCGGGTTTGACGATATCTTCACGGATGAACCCGAGCTGCCGTTCCGCTCGTTCCTCTAACGTTCTCTGTTCACGAGGTGCGCGATGTATCATCTGAATAGCGCGTTGCGGCTGGGCGTGTATGAAAAGGCCATGCCGGCGTGGCTGGATTGGGAGCATAAGATTCAGGCTGCCAAAGCGCTGGGGTTCGACTTTATTGAAATGTCCGTCGATGAGTCCGACGAGCGCCTGCAACGCCTGGACTGGGGCGACGAGGAGATCTTTGGGTTGCGCCGTTTGTGCGAGCATTACGGCCTGCCGCTGCACTCCTTGTGCCTGAGCGCGCACCGTCGTTTCCCGTTTGGATCGGCCGATCCCTCGGTGCGGGAGCAGGCGGGCGTCATCATGCGCAAAGCCATCGGGCTGGCCTATAAACTGGGCGTACGCTGCATTCAGCTGGCGGGCTACGACGTGTATTACGAACCGCACAGCGAGGCCACGCACCAACGGTTTATCGACGGCATGCGCGAGAGCGCGCGTCTGGCTGAGCGGGCGGGCATCATGCTCGGCGTGGAGATTATGGATACGCCTTACCTGAATTCGCTGTGCAAGTTCGAGGTGCTCAAGAAGGCGGTCCCTTCGCCATACTTTATGGCCTATCCCGATGTCGGCAATATCACCGGCTGGAATTACGATACCTGTACCGAGTTGCAGATGAGCGGCGAACATATTGTCCAGATCCACCTCAAAGACACGCTCCGTGTGAGCGCCGAGTCTCCGGGACAGTTCCGCGACCTGTGCATTGGAGAAGGGGAGGTAGACTTCCCCGCCGTTTTTCGCACGTTGGCCGGAATGCGCTATTCGGCGCCGCTGGTCATTGAAATGTGGGCGCAGGATGAGCATTGGGCCGACCATCTGCGGCAAGCGAGGGCGCGTTTGGCGACGATGGCGCAGGAGGCAGGATTGGCATTGAATTGACGAAAGGACAAGCGGGTGGGGCTGCGGCTCCGCCCGGTGCTTTGATTTTTGAAAACAGCGTTATACAATCACAAGACATCATAAATAATCATAAATCAGGCATGAAATGACAGAAACACAACGACACAGCGCCATTCTGGCTCTGCTGAATGAGAAGCGCCATCTGACCGTGGCCAGCCTGACGCAAGCGTTCTCAATTTCTCCGGCGACGGCGCGTCGCGATATTAATAAGCTGAATCAAGCCGGACAGGTGCGCAAGGTGCGCAACGGCGCGGAGGCGCTGATGCCGACCAGACGGCTATGGTCGCCGCTGGACAGTCAAAGCACCTCGACTCACGATCAAAAAGTACGCATCGCTCAGGCGGCGGCCCGGCTGGTGCAGCCGGGTGAGAGCGCGGTCATCAACTGCGGGTCGACCGCCTTTCTGCTAGGGAAGGAAATCTGCGGGCGGGACGTTCAGGTCATCACTAACTACTTTCCTCTGGCCAACTATCTGATTGAGCAAGAACACGACGGCGTCGTCATCATCGGCGGGCAGTANAACAAGAGCCAGTCCATCACCCTGGCGCCGCAGGATGAGATTTCGTCCCTGTACGCCGGACATTGGATGTTCACCAGCGGCAAAGGGCTCACGGCCGAAGGGTTGTACAAAATGGATATGCTGACGGCGATGGCGGAACAGAAAATGTTGGATCACGTCGGCAAACTGGCGGTGTTGACGGACAGCAGCAAACTCGGCCAGCGCGCGGGTATGCTGTTCTGCAACGCCGAACACATCGATGTGCTTATTACCGGCCGCGATGCCAACCCGGAGGTCATTCAGCAACTGAAGGAGAAAGGCGTCGAGGTGATGCTGGTCTAGCGCCATGCGGGCGACGGGGGCGTGTTCAGGCGATGAGGTTCACGCCGGACTCTGTCCACTTCCCCATTTCCCCACGTCCCCAGCGGGTCTGATTATCCTCTTCGGTGTTCTAGATTCTTCAACCGTCAGACGAGTTCGTGGTTTGGTGACCGCAAACGCGTCCCGTGGTTATCGTGGGGCGGTAACCGGCTGCGGGGCTTCCTGAGACGTGAGTATCGGATAGTCCAGCACGATGAGGTTAGCCAGAATCGGGCGGAAAACCGCTTTCAATGCGTCGTGTTTTGGGTGGGGCAAATAGCGCTGGCGCGCCGCTTCGTCTTCAAACGTCATCATCACGCAATGCGTAAAGCCCTCATTTTTCCCTTCTGGACTGTCGTTACATCCCCACTCAACGCTGACGATGCCGTCGATGTCGGCCGGCATCTGCAAAAAAGCCGATTTCACCCGCTCGATGTCGGCTTCCGCGGCCTCCTCCGTGAAGGTGATAAATAAGATATGGCGTATCATTGATGACTCCGTTATTCATGTCCTGCAAAGAGCATAGTCCTTTACGCGGCGAGTTTCATGGCGGGTGCCGCGCCGCTGAGCGCGGTATGCCAGCGTTGTGTTTCTCCGCCATGCCCAGCCAAAGTCCGCCGCGCGCACTCCGCTTGCCACTCCGAAAACATCGCCGTTTCAGCGCTCGGCGTTAGGACGATGGCTGATACGAAACGAGACCCGCTGCGGATGGTTGACCGACACCAGATATTCCACCGGCTGTTGAAAGCGGTCGGCGATCACGCCGCGATAGATCAGGGCCGGGCTGTCCGGCGAGGCGTTCAGCAGCGCCTGCTCTTCTTCATTCATGACCCCAACCCGAATGGTGCCCTCATCGGAAACGCCGAAGAGGCGGTAGCGTTCCGCCAGCAGCCGGTACAGCGACCCGCTCTCCTCCAGCATCTCAGCCGTCAGATCCGGCATCAGCGCACGGGGCAGATAGCTGGTTTCTAAGCAGAAAGGTTCGCCGTCCCCCAGCCGCAGTCGCTTGATCATCACCACCGGATCGCCCGTTTCAATGCTGAGTAAAGGGGCGATCCGGGGGCTGGCGACGGTATCTTGAAAATAGATTAAGCGGCTGCCGGGCACCGCGCCGTTCAGCTCGGTGATCTTGCTGATGCCCTGCTCGATAGCCTGCGTCAGCGGTCGTTCAATGGCCGTCTGAGTCAGCCAGGTGCCCTGATTGCCGCGTCTCTCCAGCAATCCGGCTTCGACCAGTTCATCGATGATTTTACGCAGCGTCATTCGGCTGATGCCGAGCAGTACGGCGAGATCGCGCTCGGCTGGGATCTGATCGCCCTCGTTGTATTCCGGCGTCTTCAACATATTCAGCAAAGCCTGTTTGGCTTCCAGATACGCTTTACGGGGACGGCGTTTTCCTGTGTTCGTCTTGTTCATGGTCTGTTTTCTGGTCCGATTCATGCCGAAGAAAGCGCGATTGTCGCCAAGGTGTGCGCTTGTTTTATCATCAGTTATACCGTTTTTTCGCCGTATTATCCCCTCCGTGCTAACCAGACCACAACACCCTAACACACTGTTATAATTGAATAATATGGATAAATTCGTTGCCCGGCATGTGTGATCGGCGTATATCTCTAATGGTATATTTTACGGTATATTTATAGGGAGTGAATGATGAAAACGCTTGCCTGGGTTTCCCTGAGTCTGGTGATGACGCTCCTCTCCGGCCCGGTTTTCGCGCTGCAACAAATTCGTTTCGGCACCGATGCCACATTTCCGCCGTTTGAGTTCAAAGCGGCGGACGGGCGGCTGCAAGGTTTCGATATTGATTTAGGCAATGAGATCTGCGCGCGTCTGAAGGCTCGATGCGTTTGGGTGGAAAGCAGCTTCGACGGCCTGATCCCCGCACTACATGCCCGCAAATTCGACGCAATCCTCTCTTCGCTCTCCATCACGAGTGAACGACAGAAGGCCATCAACTTCTCCCTCAAATTATTCAACACGCCGGCGTATCTGGTCGCGGCGAAAGACAGCGGGCTGAAGCCGATCGCCGAGTCGCTGCGCGGTAAACGCGTCGGCGTGCAGCAAGGATCGGTATTTGAAATCTACGCCCAAAAGCACTGGCGAGATGAGGGCGTTGAACTGGTGTCCTATCCCAGCGCCGAAGCGGTCTATGCCGACCTGGTCGTCGGACGACTGGACGCCACGCTGGATGATGCCACGGTGGTGACCGAGGCGTTGCTCAGTAAGCCCGAGGGCAAAGGGTTCAGCCTGATCGAACCGCAGGTCAAAGACGATGCCGTTTTTGGTCCGGGCACCGGCATTGGCGTCCGCAAGCAGGATACGCCGCTGTTGCAACAGCTTAATGGCGCCATCACGGAGATCCGTCAGGACGGCACGTACGACAAGCTGGCGAAAAAATATTTCACTTTCAATGTCTATGGCGACTAATTCATGAATACAGCAACGATGATCTCCTCCTTTATCGAACAGCGTTTCCGCCCGCAGGGCGGCCTGCGACAGGTCTTTCTGGTGGCCTGCGGCGGGTCGCTGGTGGATATGTATCCGGCGGACTATTTCCTGAACAGCGAATCCACAACGCTGCACAGTCATATGATGACCGCTAACGAATTCGTCCACGCGCCTCCGAAAAGGTTGGGTAAACAGTCGCTGACCATTGTTTGTTCTCACGGCGGCAACACGCCGGAGTCGGTGGCCGCGGCGGAGCTGGCTCAGCGGCGCGGCAGCGTGACCGTCACGCTGACCCATAACGAGGCCGCCCGGCTGAGCGACTTTTCGGACGGCAATCTGCTGTATGCCTGGGGGAACGACAGCCAGGTCGTCAATAATCCGATGGCGCTGATCCTGAGCCTGAGCGTTGAGGCGTTGCAGCAGGCCGAAGGCTTTGATGGCTACGCCGACTTTCAGGCGGGCATGGCGCAGATCGACGAGATTATCGACCAGGCGCGCCAGCAGGTGCAGGCGCCTGCGGCGGCGTTTGCCGAACGCTATGCGGAAGAGTCGCTGTTTTACATCCTGTCCAGCGGTGCGTCTTACGGTCACGCCTACGGCTTCGCCATCTGCTCGCTGATGGAAATGCAGTGGCTGAACGCCGCTTCCATTCACAGCGGCGAATATTTCCACGGGCCGTTCGAGGTCACAGACCACAGCACGCCCTGGATCCTGATGATCAACGAGGGTCGCACCCGTCCGCTGGATGAGCGCGCGCGCGACTTTCTGCACCGCTATGCCGACAAGGTGGAAATTATTGATGCCAAAGCGCTGGGGTTGGGCGTGATCCCGGCTGGCGTGGTGGAGTATTTCAATCCGATACTGTTCTATAGCGTCATGTGCCAATACCGCGCGGCGCTGGCGAAGGTGCGCCAGCATTCGCTGGAGACGCGGCGTTATATGGGTCAGGTGGATTACTGAGGTAAGGATGATGAAAGTCCTGGGACTTGGCGATAATGTCATCGATCGATATACCCATACCGGCATCGGCTATCCGGGGGGCAACGCGCTGAATTTCAGTGTCTACGCGCGAATGTTGTCGGCAGAAGCCGCTTATCTGGGCGTGTTTGGCGACGATTGTGCGGCGGAGCACATTCGCCGCGTGCTCGAACGGCGCGGTATTGGTCTCGAACATTGCCTGACGGTCTCCGGCGAAAGCGGCCACGCCAATCTTACCCTTGAGCAAGGGGAGCGCGTGTTCCTCGGCTCCAATGCGGGCGGTATCCGTCAAAGCACCTCTATGCGTTTCGTGCTGGAGCACCTCTCGTGGCTGGGCCATTTCGACCTGATCCACACCAGCGCCTACAGCTATATCGACATGCAGCTGGCGGATCTCGCCGGGCTGCCCGGCCGGTTATCCTACGACTTTTCGGATGATTTTGACGCCAGACGGGCGCAGGCTCAGTGCCGCTGGCTNGATTACGCCTTTTTCTCTTGTGCGGGCCGCACGCTTGATGAAACCCGTCGGCTGCTGCTGGCGGCTCACGACGCAGGCTGCAAGTGGGTTATCGCAACGCGTGGCGCAGAGGGCGCGATACTGTTCGACGGCCATCATTGGATCAGTCAGCCACCGGAGCCGATCGCTCCCGTCGATACGCTCGGCGCGGGAGACGCTTTCATCACCGCATTCCTGCTGGCCCACCTTAACGGCAAAACGCTATCCGCCAGCTTGCGACAGGGCGCCAACTTTGCGGCGCGCATCTGCATGATTGAAGGCGCCTTCGGTGAGGGAATGCGCTATTGATGGGATGTGTGGCCCGGTTTCGGCCGCTGCGCTAGCTGAAAGCCAGCCATCGTCGCTCTATCCTCCGCTCTTAGCGTGCTGCCTTCTGTGCCACATCGCGGCTGCAAAGCGTTCAGCGCAACCGGGTCGTTTGCACATCTGATAAGGGGCCTGCCTCGTTCAAGGGGGCGCATCGATATGCGGTCGGCCTCTACGTAACTTTCGCGGAGAGCGCCGGCAGCCGCACGGCGAAACGTCGCTACCGGTCGGACAACAAATAGTCGACACTCTGGCCCCGGTGGCTGGCACTATCGCTATAGGTCGTGGAAGGATCGGTGGCGACGCGCACATCGAACCGATTAAACGAATCATCGTTCAACGCATGTCTGACCAAATCGTCGGAATGTAAGGACGGCAGCCCGGCTTTCGCCAATTTTCGCTGCAACTCCTCGGAACTGAGCGGTACGACCTCCCGAAGACGTCGGGTATCGCTCCGGTTGGCGGAGTCGGAGGNATCCCAAAGCAAATGGTTATGTGTCGCCATCAGCTCCGTCATCGGCGCATGCGTGTCGCGTTGCATATCGTGCAGCACCGATTGGTCCAGCGTGCATGCGCTGGGATGTGTCGGCCAGGCATCCACGACCACCGTATTGCGTTCGCCCCACGTAGGGTCGCGAGGGTCGCCCAGCATAACGAACTCGTGGCTGTTATTTTCCGGAAGCTGGAGACGTACACGGCATATGGGCTGCGACACGTTGCGTTCTTTCAACGCGGCGACGGCGACGGCGGCATGTACCGCACAGTTGCCCCCCTGGAATTTCTGCGCCCGTTTGATCTGATTTTCGATTCCACCATGAGGAAACTTTTGGTATGCCAGATGCATCCTCGCCCAGCTCTCTCCCGATGAGGCCCGGACATCCTGCCGCTGATTTCCCGCCCCGTGCGGGAGCATATTTTTGACGACGCGGTTCGCCCAGCAGGCGTCGGCCAGTGCCGACAGGGTGCCGGATTTCACGACGACATTTTTGTGCTGATAGCCTGACAACCCCAGCTGACTGGCGCTGCGGGTATCATGCACTTTACTGCCGGTATCATAATTCTCGACAATCGCGCTATACGTTGCAGAGGAAGAGGATCCGCGGAAAATGTTAAACCTAGGCATCATCGCCTCCTAAATCTGAAAGGGGTGTCCCCAGCAGGAATACAACCCAGGACTATCCCCTTACTCCCTTTTGGAAACGGGGTGTAAGCCCGCGTGAGGGGGAGAAAGGGTTTCCTGGGACTGATTGGCCGTGGGGAGAGACTTCCCGCAGCAGTATGAATCCGCCCGCATCAGAAAATCATGAAACGTCTTCACAGCATGCTCTGCGGAGAACTCGTCTAACGGCTGACGAACGTACAGCACCAGTTTTTTGCTCTGGCTGTCGTACCCCAGCGTGATAGCCGGATGACGCAGGCTGAACAGGTTCTCCGCCAATAACGCCTGAAAACCCTCGAGTGTCCGCCACGCGTGCGGGGCAATGAACGTCGCGACGATATTCAGATACCCTGGTTGGCTACCGATTAAATGGATATGCAGATCGTGGTCGAAGACCAATCGATAGATATCTTCCTCTGGACGCGGCGGCGGCAGCTCGCCGGGCTGATATCTCTGGATAATGGCCCGAGAAATAACATGAAATTTTTCATTCAACATAACCGATGCTCACGTGACTGGGTGTTAGTGAGTGGCATCAGNGGGGGAAGGGTTCCCGGGTGTTGTGATGATTTGTTTTCCATTGTCGTCGAGAAGCCGCCGCGTTCTATTTCCGCAAGCCTTCGTTCAGCGCCATCGACCCGACGCGACTCGGGGGGATCCCAGGCCACCCCCGCAACTGAAAAGTGAAAAATGAAAGGGGGAAAGCCCTAATATCAGGAAAGATTTGATAAAAATGTATTATGACAACCGCCTGAATAAAAAAGAGGAATGGTCAGATTAAGTTTCATCTAATACATATATATAACCAATGAATGTCACTCAGAGAATTTTATAGTCGCAATCATCTGTAAAACGTTAATTTTTACATTCGCCATCAGGAAATATTAAATCACTATTTTGATCTCACTGGTTTTTATGGCTGACTCGGTCATTTGATAGGGTCAATGTTACTTAAGGCGACGCATTTCCGGAGGAAATATAGCATTTTCCTATATTGTGAAAATTAGATAACGAAAAATGGCAAATCGATAGGTAATAATGAGTCGTAATGGAATAATAACAAAATGGAATTAAAATTTATTTCGTCACCTACTTGCGAATAATCTTTAATAATGAAATCATAATCACCTATTCCAAAATATTGGACGCCTTTCTCAGTAGTTATCGGTGAGGGTTTTTTCTTGTTCAGGCAGGAAGCATTAGACAACAAGAAACTGAAATGGCAAGGAAGCGCTATTTTACTTTCAGGACTTTCACCTTGGGTGATTATGATTATTTGCGCTCTTTTTATCGCAATGTTTATGATCTTCATCACCCAAGGTAATTATACGCGCCGGGCTAACGTCAGCGGTGAAATATCAACTTGGCCGCACACCGTCAGTATTGGCTCCGGCGTACAGGGATTTGTCGTCAAGCAGTTTGTGTCGGAAGGGCAGATAATAAAAAAAGGCGATGCGATTTATCAAATCGATGTCAGTAAAAGTACCGTTGACGGCGTAGTCAGCGATAATCAAAGGCAAGATATCGAAAGCCAACTGGTGCGCATTGACAATATTATCTCCCGGCTGGAGCAAAGTAAAAAACATACCCTGGAAATGCTGGAAAAACAAAAATCACAATATATCAATGCATTTAAACACTCTTCAGATATCGTCCGCCAATCAGAGGAAGGTTTAAAAAAAATCAAACAGTACATGGACAGTTACCAGCAGTACCAGGCCAAAGGGTTAATCAATAAAGACCAATTAAGCAGCCAGGTGGCGTTGTATTATCAACAGCAAAATGACTTATTAAGCCTCAGCGGACAAAATGAACAGAATGCTTTACAGATTACCAGTCTGGAAAGCCAGATTCAGACCGAAGCGGCGGAGTTTGATAACCGAATATACCAAATGGAACTTCAGCGCTACGATTTGCGAAAGGAGCGGGTGAATACCAATGTGGGCGGAGAGATCATTATTCGTGCCTCATCGGAAGGAATAATCGATTCATTGAGCGTCACCCTAGGGCAAATGGTCAATCCTGGCGACAGCTTATTACAAATTATTCCGAGCAAGATAAAAAGCTATTACTTGGTGGCCTGGGTGCCCAATGACGCAATGCCTTATGTTTCGGTGGGCGACAACGTCAATGTGCGTTACGAGGCGTTCCCCGTCGAGAAATTCGGCCAGTTTGCTGCAACGGTCACTATGGTATCGAAAACGCCGGCGTCTCCGCAGGAAATGCAAACCTATCAGGGCGCGCCAAAAAGTACTCAAACGGCGTCGGTTCCCTACTATAAAGTCGTGGTGAAGCCCGAAAAAAAGAGCGTCCGTTATGACGGCAAATCGTTGTCCCTCGAGAATGGTATGAAGGCGGAGATCACGCTCTTCCTGGAAAAAAGAAAAATATATCAGTGGATGCTTTCGCCATTCTACGACATGAGGCAGAGCGCGGCGGGGGCGGTCAATGAATAAGGCATTATTCAAATCGATCCTCGGCAAAATAGATTTAACGCTGTGCCGCCGAATTCCGCTGGTGCATCAGACCGAGGCATCGGAATGCGGACTGGCCTGTCTGGCGATGATCTGCGGGTATCATGGAAAGAATATCGACCTGATTGCCCTGCGGCAGCGCTTCAACCTTTCCGCACGGGGCGCCACTCTGGCCGGAATCAATGACATCGCCGAGCAGTTGGATATGTCCACGCGGGCGCTGGCGCTGGATCTTGATGATATTAGCGCATTGAAAACGCCGTGCATTTTGCACTGGGACTTCAATCACTTCGTGGTACTGGTCAGCGCCAGACATCGTCGCTTTGTGCTTCACGATCCCGCGCGCGGCCGCCGGACGGTCGGGCTTGCCGAGATGTCGCAGTATTTTACCGGCGTCGCGCTTGAGCTTTGGCCCAGCAGTCAATTCACCGCCGAAACGGTGAAAAACAGGGTGCGTCTGGGAACGTTGATTCGCAGTATCTCCGGTATTAAAGGGGCGCTGACTAGGATTTTCTGCTTCTCGTTGGTGATTGAAACCATCAACTTAGTGGTGCCGATAGGCACGCAGCTGGTCATGGACCACGCCATTCCGGCGGGCGATAAGGGTTTACTGACGCTGATATGTGCCGGTCTGCTGTTTTTTATCCTGCTGCGCACGGCGATAAGCACGATGCGGTCCTGGTCGTCGATGATCATGGAGACGCTGATCAATGTGCAGTGGCAGGCGGGGCTATTCACTCATCTGATGCACCTGCCGCTCAGCTTTTTCGAACGGCGCAAACTGGGAGATATTCAATCCCGTTTCGACTCCTTGGACAAGCTGCGCAAAACGTTTACCACCAGCCTGGTGGGAGCGATCATGGATGGCATTATGGTGGCGTGCGTCCTGGTCATGATGGTGTTGTATGGCGGTAATCTGGCAGTGGTCGTGCTGGGATTTAGCGCGGTGTATGTCCTTATCCGCCTGCTCACCTACGACCGCTATCGCCAGCTGTCGGAAGAGTCATTGATTCGGGGCGCGCGGGCCGGTTCCTTTTTTATGGAAACGTTATATGGAATCGCCACCGTCAAAATGCAGGGGATGAGCAGTCGACGAAGCAGCCACTGGCTCAATCTGGAAATCGATACCATTAACACGGGAATCAAGGTGACTAAAATGGACCTGCTTTTCGGGGGCCTGAATACCTTTATTGCCTCCTGTGACCAGGTGATGATTCTGTGGCTGGGAACGAGTCAGGTCATTGATAACCAGATGACCATCGGGATGTTCGTGGCGTTTGGCGTATTCAGGGAGCAGTTCTCCGAACGGTTGGCGTCGTTGNCCCACTTCCTGCTTCAATTACGCATGATGAGCCTGCATAACGAACGCATCGCCGATATCGCCTTGCACCCGCGAGAACCCCACAAGATGGGGATTGGCAATAAAGTTGAAGGGCGGCCGATTTTGCTGGAAACCCGTGATTTGAGTTATCGCTACGACAGCCAATCCAAAGCGGTATTCAGCGAACTGAGCCTTCATATCGCCCCAGGGGAAAGCGTGGCAATAACCGGGCCTTCCGGCGCTGGGAAGACGACGTTGATGAAAGTATTGTGTGGTCTGTTCGAAGCGGAGTCTGGCTGCGTGCTGGCCGACGGCGTGGACATACGGCAACTTGGTGTGAACAACTACCATAAAATGATCGGCTGCGTGATGCAGGACGATCGGCTATTTTCCGGTTCGATAATGGAAAATATCTGCGGATTTGCAGAGGATATCGACGCCGAATGGATGGTGGAATGCGCCAAAGCCAGCTACATCCATGACACCATCATGGAGATGCCGATGGGCTACGAGACGCTCATCGGCGAATTGGGTGAAGGACTTTCCGGGGGGCAAAAACAACGCATTTTTATTGCCCGNGCGCTGTATCGCAAGCCGGGAATGCTATTCATGGATGAAGCGACCAGCGCGCTGGACAGCGAAAGCGAGGATTATGTAAGTCAGGCCATTAAACAGCTGAATATCACACGCATCATGATCGCACACCGGGAGTCGACGATTAACGCTGCAGACAGAGTCATCACGCTGCAGGCGACGCAAGCATAAATTAATAATGATGAATTTCATTTATATTTGAAATTAAATAGAGTCATATTATTTGATTGTTAGAGCGGTCATTATTATCTCTTTGTTAAAGATATAATAAAAGAAATAAAAAATCAGATTAAAAAACTGATATGCAATAGAGAAAGAGATTAAGTCATTTATTATCTTGCTTCAATTAAGATTGTGGTATAGAAATAGATAAACGCGACAAATAGTAAAAATAAAAACCAGAAAGTAAAAGCACGGCGTTTATGTAACTATCAACTTCAATATTTGAAAGTATTTATAATAAACAATTAATAACCGCGCGTAAGCATTAAGTGGTATCAACATTACATTCTACGTTCACTCGAAGTCTTGATAATTTGAATAAAAGTGTGTTTGTGGGTAAGAAAATCAATAGATCCCACAAATGTATTTAATGAAGATATGAATTTAAATTCCAAGTTTCAACCTCAGTCGTATTTTATGGCTGATTNAAAAACTGTTCATGACCTGTAGAAATGGGTTAAGGACAAAGTTATAGCAAGATCATTTTTTCATCTTAAAGGAGATACAAAATGAAAAAGCAAAATAAACTGCGTGAGTTGAACGCTAAAGAAATGAAAGCCGTAG
This sequence comes from Lonsdalea quercina subsp. quercina, assembly GCF_000688655.1. Taxonomy (GTDB): domain Bacteria; phylum Pseudomonadota; class Gammaproteobacteria; order Enterobacterales; family Enterobacteriaceae; genus Lonsdalea; species Lonsdalea quercina. Next base: position 174,903 of record NZ_JIBO01000015.1, read on the forward strand.
CTGGTGGTGTTGGTGCTCGCTGGGGAACCGTAAAAGGGTCCAATGGCGGTTACATTCAGGTCTTCATGGGGGCAAAGCCGGGTAAAGGCTGATCCTCTAAATATTTGTAATATCGAATTATAAATATTAAACAAAAACCGCTCTTTATTCGGCCTCTTCTCACCGAAATAAGGGCGGNTTTCTTGCTTTCAGAAAAAATCGTCAAAACTATCCTCTTGTTTCCGGGTAATATCTATTTCAATGGTTTTTTTGAGCGTCATGTAGCTCTTCGTTTAAGGTTGATTGGGATTTCATGGGCGCGTTTGGTGTATTTATTCACGAAGACGTCGATATTTGGTTCATTTCCGGCTGCTGATGAACCTATGTGACAGGGCAACCGAGCGTATTGAGCCGTGACCGGTCTGTCATGTTAAAGAAGCCGATGGGGGGCTAGCTCTGACACGTTATAAATCACGCCACAGCAGGCAACGGCAAGGAGAAAAAGCGAAGAGATCATTTCAATTTTTCGCGCGTGCATTGCAGGCATCCACTTTCTGACTGTCAGGATATAGAGCGTCAGTATGGAGAAATCGAAAGCGATCCAGACGGCACAGAGAGTCAGAATACTGGTGCTGAAATCCTGCGTAACGGCAATAAACTGCGGAAAGAAGGAAACAAAAAACAGTATGTCTTTGGGATTGGAAAGGCCTGTGATGAAACCGCGAATAAACCCTCCTCTTGAAGCCTGTTGGAGAGGCTGCGTGGTCTCCGTGCCGCTCCGGGGCAACGTCAAAAGACTTTGAATAGCGGTGTAACCAATATACACCGAGCCTGCCAGCCCTAGCACACTGAGCCATAGCGGTGAAATTGACACGATGCCTTTCAGCATGAGCGTCGCCAGCGCAATCAGTACCAGAGAGGCTCCATTAGTTCCGAAGGCTGTGGCAAAAGCGTTGCGGTATCCGTAACGCGCTGCTGTTCCCGTAATCAGTGCCACCACGGGGCCAGGGGTCAGCAGCAGCATCATGATTGAAAGCATGTAAGCGCCAAGCAGTGTCATATTCATTTCGAGGATTTGTCCTTATGTATATGGAGCGGACAGCGCGCAAGATGCGGCGTCCCCGGCTCGTTGAGCAGATACTGCTTCCATTCCAGGCTATCCTCCTGGCCGTAAAAACCAAGCTCAGAAGGCACATAACCATCGTTGTAGCGCCAAACGCGCGTGCGAATTGTCTCTCTGATTTTGATCCCTTTAGAGTCTTTCTGGCTGGCGAGAATGTCAAAGTGTGCTCTGGGGTTAACGATAAAAACAGCGCGTTTACCCAGGTTGCGGCTACGGAGCCGTGAGTAGGCCGGGCCGCTGACATTGAAAAAAAGCTCAACACCGGCAAAACAGAATGACCATGCGCTTTCTTCCGGGTCGTCAGGAATATTGTCAGGCCAGGCATGGGTGTCATAATCATGCAGGCGCTGTAACTGTTGCCATGCAAACCTTTGTGCCTCATCAAGAGAGTCCAGCCCGGCACGCTCAAAGATCAATACCAGAGGACTGTATAGTCTTTCTTCCACCGGCGCTTTTTGCGTCCGTTCTGTAAAACGCTGCATGACGGCAAGCATATCGGCGGCGGTATTGCCCTCNCTGATAAGACCAAAGAGCAGCGTTTTTGATTTCCAGGCATGGCGCGCGAACAGACAGGGAAACGCTCTGTCATTCAGCCGCGCGGCTATGTCCCGAAAGCCGTCAATTTGCCATTCTTGAACCGGGCAAACCTTTCCGGCGTTGCTGCTAAGTCTCATCAAATCAGACTGCCCGATAATGGTGCCATTTCGCAGTAATGTGTTGTTCACAAGAGTCCCTCCGTTTTACTTGCGCGGAAGGATTATTCATCCCGGAAAGGCCATTGAAAAACGTATAAAAATCGCGCTTAATGTGATTAATACTCACAATGGAGACGGTTATGTCATTACCACCTCTTTATGCACTGCGCGCGTTTGAGGCTGCTGCTCGAATGGGGTCTTTCAGTAAGGCGGCCGTAATACTCAATATCACTCCGGGTGCCGTGAGCAGGCATATCCGCACACTGGAAGCGTGGTTTGACTGTGAACTGTTCGAAAGACATGGTCCGAGAGTCAGAGTGAATGACGCTGGCACCGTCCTGGCGGCGCAACTGACGGAAGGTTTCATGAGCATAGAGAGGGCTTGTCTCGCATTCAGAAGTAACAGTCACTCTCTTCGCCTGAAAGCGCCGTCAACGCTCACTATGCGATGGCTTCTCGATGTGCTTAATGCTTTCCGGGAGCGTTATATTAAGCCTGACATCGAGATCACCAGCGTCTGGATGGACACGGATACCGTTGATTTCAGTCGTGAACCCTATGATTGTGCGATCCTGCTGGGTAACGGTGATTTCGGCAAATCAACCGACAGCAGATTGCTGTTCCGGGAATGGCTTGTCCCCATCTGCTCTCCTTCAATGCTCAACGCCGCCCAAACATCGCTTCCTGAATGCGATCTTATTCATCCCTCACCAGACCGGCGAGATTGGAGGCGATGGTTGAAAAGAACAGGTCTTTATCCGGGACTCAACGTGAACGGAGGAAAGGTCTTTGACACGTTGGAACAGGGAAATTTGGCCGCGCTGAGCGGACATGGCGTCTCAGTCGGCGACCTGCTGCTCAGCCTGGCGGCAATCGATAGCGGGCTCCTCGCTCTTCCATTCAAGGAGGCGATCGCAACAGGAGACGGTTATTACCTCGTCTGGCCCGAAAACTCGTCTAAAAACAAAAATATCGCCTTCCTCTTGGACTGGTTGAAACTCAATGCGCCACAGTTGCCAAATTTCGAGCTGAGGTATCATGACGGCCACGAAGAATAATATCGTCTGAGCGGAAATAGATATGGTTATTCGAATCATCACCGTTTCATTCAATCCGTTTCTCGTACACAGCGGGGGATGGGCTGGCCTCTGTCAGAAGCAAGCATTGCTAACACGAAAGGGGATGTACATTGAGGGACGGGGTCACTCGTTGTTTAAACATGCACGGGNGNGTGGGTCAATGTGAAGCCAGTTCAGTTCAACCCGATTAGCCATGTTGGGGAGATTTGTTAGTTAAAACGGTAGGCAATGCGTGTTAATCAACGGGGAAGTAGACTGGTAGAAATGGCGTTATCCATCAAATCCCGTAGATGTTGGGCTAACGGGATAACGGTTTTTTCTCCCGTGGCGGCTTCTACGGTTAAATTTTCCAACGCATTATCGTTATCACGTATTTTGACACCATTACGGTAGAGAAAGGTCATGGTAACGAAAAACGCGGTTCGTTTATTACCATCATTAAAGATATGACCCCGAGCGATAGCTATCCTGTAAGTGGCCGTAAGCTCAAAGATATCCGTTATGCCTTCACAGTCCGCGCGATTCTGTACCCGATAAATGAGTGCTTCGGCCCTACCGGGATCAGCAATGCCCGCGACGCCGGGAAGCCGTTGTAATATTCGGTCATGGAAAGCGATAACTTCCTAAGCGCTAATCCATATCATCTGTTTGTCAGTGCCTCTACCGTGTGGCCATGACGTTACATAATCTCTTCGAACTCCGCATCTAATTTAGCGTTCTGGTATGCCTCGAATTCAGTTTTGCTGATGACCACAGCTGAACTGCCATCGCGACGAGTAATTTCAACGGATTCGCCATGAGTGGCTGCATCTAGTACTTCTGAAATGTTGGCTCTAGCCAGAGTTGAGGTGTAAGTTCGCATGATGTGTCTCCTTAAATGTATATCTCAACTGTACATTTCATGCTGCTTTATACAAATGAAAAAATATCTCAATAAGATCATTTTTTGTCTATGCAACACCTAACGTAATATTAATAAATTCACAAAAAAACAGGGCTAACCTGTGTATGCTCCGTATAAAAAAGATTATTTATCTAACCTTTTTAAAAATAATTAGAATCAATATTACACTAATCGGAAAGCCAATTAATACCACCGAACGCATAGAGTCCATAGACTCCCTCATATCCGCTAATATCGCAAAATGATATTCAACTGATACTGTTTTATCAGATAAAAAAACCATCCTTTCTTTATCTTGAACATGCCCAAAAGAAACAAGAGCGATACTGATAAAATAAAAAAAAGAGACAAGAAGAATACTGCCCCATCGAATCAAAGCCTTGCATTTAGTTGTTAACATCATAAGCTCCATCGAATAATCCACCGACAGTTCCACCGGAATAAGGTGAAATTTCCCCTATCCCAGAAACGACTTCAGATACGCCCCTTAAAATGACATCTTCACTCACTGGTGTATAGTTATCAGTATTAGGATATTGTTTTTTGAATTCATTCGTCATATCGACAACAAGCATGGAGTTCTCTTTACTCTTACTTACTAAATACCTTCGAAATGATACTGGAATTGAAAAATCTTCTTCATAATTAACATTTATCTGAGAGTTAGTGGTATATCCACCCTTAAAGATTTGTGTTCCCGCTATTTTCACGCCTTTTGTTGCATGAGTAGTACAATTAACCCCTGTGACGTCATATTGATCTATTGTTCGACCATTTATTTTAGTATTTTCTCCCATTTTTATGGTTTCTTTCNCTTTACTTCCTGAACGCCATAATTTCTCAAAGTACATCCTTGCAATCACTGGATCCGCATCTGTAATGAGAAAAACCTTAGCTTCCGTTTGGTATAGTTCTTCTCGATAATATCTTCTGGCATCTTCAAACTGCAAAAAATTAAGAATACCATCTCCGACAACCCCAGCAACACCAGACCGCCTACCAAATCGGCCATAAGTGAAAACAGAAGCATTATTCCGCTCGTGAACAGAAACAAATGCGTGTCCCGTCCCTTTAATCTCGGTCCAGACAAAAACACCATTTTCTAACGGATTATGTTCTTTTTCACATTCCTGAATCGGGTCAATCCACTCCCCTTTTGGTGGCGTTAAGTAAACCGGGTCATCCCTAAAGTAGCTTTGGGGTTCGGGCTTAATATTTTCCCGTGGATTCTGCCACAATCCTAATACGGCCATACTGCATAAACTTTTCATGCTCCACTAAACCGACTCCATCTGGTTTGATTGCCATGGAATTCTGCCACAAGTGGATGATTTATCATAACCCCCACAGCCTGAATCGTCCCGGTGACCTTCTTCCGTAAAAAAGTGCAAACAGGTAATGTATGAAAAAGCGACAATTTGGCATGTGTGGAAGGAAAGAGAAACGCAGCCAGTATTCAACATCTACCTCTGACATGACGAAAACGAACGAACTATTCAAATGTTCGGACAACAAGCTAAAGCAATTAACAGTCTTAGGATACAAACACCGCTTCAGTATTTTTGTGTTTTCAACGCCAATACCGGGGAAGTAATCGCAGCTTTATTTGAATGAATTAAGCAACCTGCTCATAATATTTCGAACCACTTTTCAGTAAAAACAATATCATTTAAGGGGTTGATAATCTCTATTGATGCCGAAGGCCAAAGAAATTTGGCCTCATCAACTTTTGGAAAAGGATCTATCAAAATTACCTTTTTTAAATTTGAGCCATTTTCCCTTAGTAGATTTAGCAAAGCATTATCATACGCATTAAAAGAAAAGCCAAAAACAATTAAGACTTTGCTATTCGCTAATGCATTCCTAGCAAATGACCAAACATCTAGCAATTCAAGCGGAGGTTCTTTTTCAGGAGCAGGGGGGACAATTAGAGATTTCCCTGTCCTACCAGGTTTTCCGCTGGTGTATTTATTATATTTGTCCCACGATAAAGAGCCATGTAATTTAGCAAGCAGGATCTCGCCAGTAACTCTCACATCTGAATTTTGCCAAGGAAATTGTGGATTTCTTCCTCTTCCAACTAAAATTTCATTTTTTATACCATAATTAAACCCAGAGCAACCCAGGGTATACTCGACAATATTATCATAATTACAAGTGATGATATTTTTTAAACCAACCCCCTCTAACTCAGTAAATAAATTACGTAAAAAAACTATCCTTTGATTTTTTTTCACAATCTTTTCATCGAACATAGCAGCAGAATACCCACCGCGAATCCTTGTAATGAATGGTTCAGTTAATCTTCTATTAACATACCAAACAACTCTACTCCTACGATGAGAAGATTTATTAACACACCAATAAACAAAATTCTCGTATGTTGCTTCCGGATTTTTTTGTATCCAGGCAGACCAATCCTCCTTAATTAGATGGAGTTTTTTCTCTTCTGAGGCAGTAAGGTAAGAAATGTTAAAATCAAAAAGCTGACTTACCAGTGGCAAATCGAAAGCCCATTTAGAAAAACCGGCCCCTAAAAATAGGGAAATCATATTACAACAACCTCTTATTACTAATCATGTCCCATAAATCTTGACGTTCATATTCGGATAAAGATTCAATCAATTGAATAGCAACAACATTCACATCATTACTCAAGTTATTATTGAAAACAATACTTTCTAACCTTAAATATATGTCGGGAATATGTCTCATTATATCACATATATGCTCTGCCACATGCTCACAACAATCATCCAATGCAACTTTCACTGAAAATATCATTTTGATTAACTGGACATCATTAAGCAAAGACAATCTTTTTATTAGGTATTGATAGCGAAAATCACTTTTTCCCTCGGGGAAATATAAACTTAATCTATAACCAGCACCGGCAACAATTCTGTCATCATAAAGAAGGGAAAGAAAAGTATCTAAGAGTTCATCCCATGCAGTATGAGATGAGATGGTGCTCAAATTTTTAAAGGAATCTTTCTCTTTATTTTTATTCGGTTGAGGCATGGTTAAGTAAGAGAATTTAATAAAATCTTTTTTAATTCTTGTTAATTCAGCGCTATCAATAAGTGTTTGCAAGCTGTCAGAGTCTAATGAGTGTTCTTGAATCGAAAGATTAATTACCCATGGCCCTTTATTGGTAAGCCTGTCCTTAGCTATATCGCTCAAATTAACCCAAACACCTTTTTCATCCTCAGGATCATAGACGACACCTATGATAGGTAAAGTGCATCTAGACCAATATTCAAAATGAGCTTTATCACTTTTGAAAGAATAGCGACCTGAACTTGTTTTAAAACTTTTCCCTGTTTTTATTTGAACTCCTATCATTGCTCCTGTAGCAATATTTCCCACTTGGGGCTCAATAAATGCATCTATACCAACATCAAAAATCCTAACTGGACGGTAAATTACTTCTTGTTTGCTACATAGATATTGTAAAAAAGCTGAGCCGAGCTCACCAATGTGGGATTCAGAACTTACTCTTGTCATAAAAAAATACCTAGCAGAATTTAATTTTTTGATAATTACTTCTACAAACCTCACATTCACTTTGGTCTCTTTTTTCATTAGTCGTTCTATATGAAACTCCATAATGATAAAAGTTCTTGACCTGACCACATTTTGGACATAACTTGAGAATCTCTCCATTTAGAGTCCCACATAGATTGGTTATTCTCAGTCCTCTACCTTCATTTTCATGTGAAGAGTCATAACCATTCACCTTTATTGGCATCCCAGACAAATCAAAAAAATCATAATTACCAGTTAGACAAAAATCTGATAATTGAGTTATCGAAAACGAATCATTTTCGTTCGAAATTAATATTTCGCTATCTAATCTCACAGGAAGAACAATCGACATTTACACCTCCTATAATAATTACTATGCTCTTATCTCATTATGACGATCATGAGCTACTCAGTAAATCTACAGCACCATCATAAATGGCATCAATCTCATCCCTCTCATGTTGTGACGCCCTGCTCCCGTTTAAGGGCATGTTTGACGCTATAGTCGCTCTAGTAACGCCATATTCTCGTGCTAACGCACTGACACTTGGATCCGCCATTTTTTCTCTAAAATCGCGCCACGGTCTTCCCANCTTCTGCCTTCCGCTTTTGCTCGTGACAGCCCCGCCTGAGTGCGTTCTATTAGCAAGTCACGCGCCATCTCCGCAACTGCGACCAGCATAGACAGTAGCAGCTTACCAGTAGTTGAGGTGAGATCCGTATTGCCAAGCTGGTGGAAGATCACCTTGATGCGGTGATCAGATAACAGTCGGACGGTCTGGAGCACATTAATAGCATCGCGCCCCAAACGATCGAGTTTTGCAACAACCAGCGTTTTGCCTGTTCGAATTTTGCCAAGCATTTCAGCAAACACCTTACGCTGAATTGCCGGAACTTTCCCACTGACCACATCAGTAAACCAAAAGTCGTGATCCTAACCAGCAATAGTGGACACGCGACTAAGTGAGTAAACTCTCAACCAGCGGTGATTACTCGTGGCAAAACTAGTATCAACCACTAAACCGTCCCGTAAACTGTACACACCCGAATTCCGCGGTGAAGCTCTCAAACTTGCTGTGCGCATTGGTATGGCTGTCGCTGCCCGCGAACTTAGCCTGTATGAATCGCAACTCTATAACTGGCGCAGCAAATGACGTTTTCCGACAGGGAAAACAAGCAGGCCGCTGAAACTGCCCACCTGAAACGCCAACTGGCAGAGCGCGATGAAGAACCGTCTATTCTCAAAAGGCCGCGACATACTTCGCGAAGCGCCTGAAGTGAAGTATGTCTTTATCGATAAACATCAGGTTGAGTTTAGTATCAAAGCCATGTGTTGGGTGCTACGTGTGGCCCGCAGCGGCTGGTATGCATGGCAAAATCGGCGCACCGTGACAGCGTTCGTCGGCAGTTCAGGAGCCGCTGTGACAGCAGCCGTGCATGAAACTTTCTGGCAGGCAAAGCAACGCTACGGCGCTCCCTGTCTGGCCGATGAACTGCATGCTCAGGGTTACTGCTACAACATGAAAAGCGTGGCTGCCAGCCTTCGCCTTCAGGCCCAGCGGGCAAAAGCTGCACGCCGGTTCAGCCCGGTCAGTTATTGTGAGCATGGTCTGCCTGTATTGGAGAATCTACTGGAACAGGATTTTTACGCCAGCGGTCCTAATCAAAAATGGTCGGGTGATATCATGTACTAACGTACTGATGAAGGCTGGCTTTATCTGGCAGTCGTCATCGATCTGTGGTCGAGGGCCGTTATCGGCTGGTAATGTCATCAAGGATGACAGCACAACTGCGCCTGCAGTGCATTACAAATGGCGTTGTGGCGGCGTAAACGGACGGAAACTGTCATCGTCCACACAGATCGCGAAGGGCAGTACTGCTCAGCGGATTATCAGGCATTGCTGAAGCGGCATAACTTGTATGGGCTTAAAAGGTTGTTGCTACGATAACGCGTGTGCGGAAAGCTTTTCCACTCACTGAAAGTAGAATGTATCCACGGCGAGCGTTTTATCAGCCGGGAAATAATGCGGACGACGGTATTTAATTATATTGAATGTGATGACAATCGCTGGCGTCGTCACAGTGCTTGTGGCGGTCTCAGCCCGAAATAATTTGAAAACCAGAACCTCGCTTAGGACTGTGTCCACATTACGTGGGTAGGATTAACTTACCTCGACACCTTAGGCCTGTATCCCGTTTTTTCTGCGTGAAGCAACGGCTTTTTGCAAGTACAACACTCCTATAAGCTGGCGCAATCGTCTGCGGCCTTCAATTGTTAACGAATGCCTCCATGATGCATTAGTTTCACTTCATACAGCGCTTACGTGATAGCAATGTGGTGCTGGTGGGAAAATAACCGGGAGCTGCGTAATGGCTGATTTGAGCCGTAGTCTGTTTTTTATTAGCCGAGGGAAAGGGGGAGGAAAAAACAGCCTTTAGCGACGCTATTCAGCCCGGCTTTTTACCATCGCCAGGATCTCTTGTTTTTCCTCATTGGGTAACGCCTGAAACGCCAGTATCAGTTCGGCCAGCTCGTCATCGGCGGTATAAAAATAAGCGACCGGTAATTCCAGCACCTCTGCCAGCAATTGGATCGTCTCAATGTTGGCCTGATGTATGCCTCTTTCATAGCGATTGATGCGCGTACTGGCGACAAACTCATCTATCCCGGCATCAATACCAAGTTGTTTTTGCGAAAGTCCTTTGGCATTGCGCGCCTGCTTAAGCCGTTGACAAAAAATGTCCTGATAATTAAGTCTTGTTTTCATGACTACGAAAATCGTAGTTTTTGCCTGAGCTGGATACTACGAGTATCGTAGTATCCATGTCGTTGGTATCTTTGGAGTGGCAGTCAGTAGAACAGGGTGGAAATTACTCAATATTCTGAATCTGTTCCCGCATCTGCTCGATCAGCACCTTCAGCTCAATGGCGGAGGCAGTGATGTCGGCGTTGATGGATTTGGAGGCCAGCGNGTTGGACTCGCGGTTGAACTCTTGCATCATGAAGTCCAGGCGGCGGCCGACGGCTTCGTGCTTGTTGAGTATTTTGTAGGTTTCCTTCACGTGCGCTTCTAAACGGTCCAGCTCTTCAGCGACGTCGACGCGTTGCGCCATCAGCACCAGCTCCTGCTCCAGCCGGTTGTTCTCCAGCTGCNCCTGCGCGTCTTCCAGTTTGCTGACCAGCTTTTCACGCTGCCATTGCAGGATGTTCGGCATATGCGCGCNAACTTTGGCGACTTCGGCGCTAACGCCCGCCAGACGCTGTTCGATCAGCGCTTTCAGCGCGTTGCCCTCGCTTTCACGCGCGGCGATGAAGTCATCCAGCGCGGCGTTCAGCGCCTGCATCAGTTCGGCGCTGATGGCGTCCAGATCCTGCTCTTCCGCCGCCATCACGCCCGGCCAGCGCAGGATATCGACCGGGTTGATTTCCCCTTCGTCGCTCTGCATCTTGACCCACTGCGCGGCTTCAACCAGCTGTTTCGCCAGTCGTTCGTTCATAATTAACGAACCCTGCGCGCGGGGATCCAGTTCAAAACGCAGGTTGCATTCGATTTTGCCGCGCGTCAGCCGGTTGCGGATACGTTCGCGCACCACGGGTTCCAGACTGCGGAACTGCTCCGGTAAACGGATGTAAGTTTCCAGATAACGTTGGTTGACGGAACGCAGCTCCCAGGCTGCGCTTCCCCACTCGCCTTTAATTTCTCGCCGTGCGTAAGCGGTCATGCTACGGATCATCGGTGCATACCTGTCAGAAAAATGATGGAAGGATTATAACGTCGCGGGATACGGCATGATAGCAAAAGCGGTCCGGCGTGAAGGAACAGGGCGGGTTCGCGGGAAATGCGAGAGGGCCTCTCCCTGGCGTCAGATGGGCGCGTCAGTCGCCGTACAGCGAAATAAAGCCGGTGAATAACAGGCTGATCCACCGGCGCTTTTGCGGGTACATACTGCGTTATGAGATAGCGTAGGCAAGAAAACTTACGCCGCGAGTAGGAAAGAGGCGCACTGATTGGCCAGCTCGGCGCATTTGTGTTTCAGCACCTGTTTTAGCTGTAGCGCCTCACGTGACTGCGGCGTGTCGCGACGGCTGATCATCATCACCTCGAACGGCAAGGGCTGAATAATCGGGACAATTTTCAGTTGGTCGGTGTAACGGCGCGCGGTGAACAAATCCACAATCCCGGTGCCGCCGCCAGCCAGCACCATATCGGCGATGACGGAATAGGTTTTGATAAACAGGGAGGCGGCGGGTTGCAGGCCACGGTCGTTGAGGGCGCGATGAACCACCCGGCCCAACGGGTCTTGCTGCTGCATCATTAATAAGTTGTTCTGACACAGCCACTCTAGCGAGACGGGGCCTTGGTGCGGGTTATCTTTCGGCAGTAACGCGACCATCGTGGACTGGCACAGCGGTTCGGCGACCAGATCGGACGGCACCTGCTGACCGAAGACCAACGCCAGATCCAACTGATGTTGCTGGATCTCCTGACACAACGTGCTGAAGTGTTCGGTCACCAGCTCCACGTTCACCCGCGACGACTGTTGATGAAAGGCCACCATCGCCGGCGCGACAATCATCTGGCCGAACGCATGCGCCGCGCCCAGACGCACCGTCTGACTTTGTCCTTTGCGAATTTGTTCCGTCAGGGCATTGATGGACTGGAGCTGTTCATGCAGCGCCTGTACCTGCGGGATCAGTCGGTGGCCTTCGTCCGTGACGACCATGCCTTGCGTGCGGCGCTCGAACAGGGCAAAGCCAAGCTGTTGCTCGGCGTGGTTCAGCACCCGGCTGACGTTCGGTTGGGAGACATTCAGTAAGCGCGCCGCGCCGCTAATGGTGCCGGCCTGAAGAATGGCCTGAAAAACTTCGATATGGCGTAGTCGCATAGTCTGAACCTTAAGTCATTTTGCCACGTGTGGCGGGNGGAAATCGAACCGTCGGAGGCGAAACGCATCAAACTGACTGTTGCAAATGCAACAATTACGCCATGTCGTTATGACTTAGGATAGAAAAGGGCGAAGGCCAGCGATGAAGGGAAGGGATCAAAGAGGGCGGCGAGCGGGCGTCGTCGGTAGGGCGTGTTGATTTTCTCCATGATGGTGCGGCTTTACTGACTGACAGCACGGTTTGCACCAAAATGGTGAATTCAGTTGGGACTGATGTCATCGGAGAAGTAGGCAGGCATGACTATGCTATTTGCCCCGCTATTTTTCGGCTGTTGGGCGGAAGACGGATGCTACCGGCTTCCTGACGGATGAACGCGCTCGCCCCATCGGGGGCGAGCATTTACATTCACCGATAGATCTCGACCACCGGTTCTGCGCCGACGTAGCCATAGCCGCGGTACATCCCTTCGCTGTTGAAGGTCAGCGCGATATTGCCCGCATGGTCGACGGCGATCAGGCCGCCGCTACCGCCGAGCGCCAGCACTTTATTCATCACGACCCGTTCGGTTGCCTGCGCCAGCGGCAGCCCGGCGTACTCCATCAGCGCGGAAACGTCGTAGGCGGCTACCGTCCGCATAAACACTTCGCCGGTGCCGGTGCAGGACACGGCGACGGTCCGATTGTTGGCGTAGCAGCCCGCGCCGATGACGGGGGAGTCACCCACGCGGCCGATCTGCTTGTTGGTCATGCCGCCGGTGGATGTCGCGGCCGCCAGATTGCCCGCCGCATCCAGCGCCACGGCCCCGACCGTCCCGTATTTATGGTGCGGATCAATCGGATCGCCGCCGGATAGGTTGCCTGCACCGTCATGATCCAACACGATCCCCCCGCCGTTCGCCTGCGCCTGTAGCAACTGCTCATAGCGGTCGTCGGTGAAGAAGAAGTCTGACTCGACCATCTCCAAACCGTGCTGCTGGGCGAAGCTTTCCGCGCCTTCGGCGGTAAACATGACGTGCGGACTGTGTTCCAGCACCTTGCGCGCGGCCAGTATCGGGTTGCGGATGTGGCTGACGCCCGCCNCGGCGCCCGCGTCCAGCGTCCGCCCGTCCATGATGCTGGCGTCTAGCTCGTGTGTGCCTTCGTGGGTCAATACCGCGCCTTTGCCGGCGTTAAACAGGGGGCACTCTTCCAGCCGCCGTACGGCTTCGGTGACCGCATCCAGCGCGCTGCCGTTGTGAGCCAGCACGGCCTGACCGCTGCGGACGATCTCCTGCAACGCGGCGCGATAGCGCTGTTCTTTCTCACTGTTCATCGCGGCACGGGCGATAGCGCCAGCGCCGCCGTGGATCACAATCACCGGTTTCATGATGTTCCTCGTCGGGAGCCGGAGCGCGTTGTGATTTGCCCGCGCTCCCTGTCTGCGTATCGGCCTGACGATGTCGTCAGACCGAGCGTTGGATTTAGTTCTGGGTCGAGGCCAGATAGGAGAATGCGCACAGCAGATTGATGATCTCCGCCATATTAGGCGCGCTGTAGCTGACGGTGATCGCATCTACCCGCTCGACGTGGGGGATCAGGCAGAATAGGTCGGCCATCACCGGCTTCGCCNCCATAATCTCCAGACGATAAGGCGGCTGTAGACGCGTCGTTTGCTCCTGATGCGCCTGCTGGACGGCGTGGGTCGCCGCCTGGCTAATGGCGTTGCGGGCTTCTTCCGGACTCAGGGACTCGGCCGCCGTCTGGGAAATAGCGCGTTTCACACAGGCGTAGCCGGTCGCGGGGTAGTAGCGTTTAATCCACTGCTGCAAGACGTCGTCGCCGCTAACCAGCCACAAAGGCGTATCCAGCTCTGCGCCCGCTGCGGCGTAAATATCGCTTTCTCCCATCACTTCGCCGTTGATTTTGACGCGGTAGAAGGCCCGGCTGTTGATGGTGTGCGCCAATACGCCGAGCTCCCCGGCGGCGCTGTGATAGCCGATGAACATCAGCCCGTCGAACGGACTTTCCTGTAGACCTTCCACCATTGACAGTCCGCGCGGTTTGCCCTGCACCAGACGGGCGCGTGGGTCGATATTGTCCGCTCGCAGGTTGGTCATGGACGCATGGCTGTCGGCGACCACCACTTCGCTGGCACCGCCGGCGAAGGCGCCTTCGATGGCGGCATTGACTTCCTGTTCCATCAGCGCGCGCGCCAGCGCATATTCCGGGTGGCCGGGGCTGCACTGCTCCGGGCGCATCACGCCGGCAACGCCCTCGATATCCGCTGAAATAAAGACTCTCATGATAATTTCCTCACTCAAAAATGTGTTGCGCCAGCTTGTCCAGCACCTGCGGTAGCGCCGGGCGGAAATGGTCGCGGAAGCCGGTGACGGGCTCTGCCTGTAACAGCGCGTCCAGCACCGCATGTTCGGTGGCGTCCGCCGCCGCGCTGAGCAGCGGCTCCAGCCGTTCGTCGTCGGGCGGCTCCGGTGTCGCACAGGTAGAAAATGCGACGGCGATATCGCCAGAGCCGTGACCCCAGTAACTGCCCAGCCGTCCCAGACCCGCGCCCGCCCGTTTGGCGATACGGCTGAGCTGACGAGCGTCCAGCGGCGCGTTTGTCGCCATAATAATGATGATAGATCCCGCATCGCGCTGTGGCGCCAGTTCGGGCAGGAGCGGAGCGATAGCTTGTCCCATCGGGACACCGTCCAGCGTCAGCGAGGCGAGGGTGCCAAAATTCGCAAGCACCAGCACGCCGAGCGTTGCGTCCAAATCGATGATGTATCGCGATGCTGTGCCGATGCCGCCTTTGAGGCCGAAACAGCTCATCCCGCGTCCGGCCCCGACGCTGCCACGAGCGAAGGCCGTAGCCGCATCGTCGAGCGCCGACTGCGCCATCGCTTCGGTCACGGCCAGCGCCTGAATATCATTGAGCCAGCCGTCGTTGCACTCTAGTGCGAGCGGATTGACGGTCGGCAGTGAACGGCCCAACTCGGGGTTGCGGCGGATGGCGTCGCGCACCAGCGTGGTAAACAGCGTCCCGACCGCCAGCGTGTTGCTCAGCAGGATCGGGGTGTGCAGCTGTCCCAGCTCTTCTATTTGCACCAATCCCACCGGTTTGGCGAAGCCGTTAAGCACCGCCGCGCCGCAGGGTAGGGGATGGACGAACAGGTTGCCGCCGGGCGGCACGATGGCGGNGACGCCGGTTTGTATCTCGCCCTGCGCCAGCGTGCTGTGGCCAACGCGAACGCCGGGCACATCGCTGAGCGCATTGTGCGGACCGCTCATAAATCGCGGGGTGCCCAGTTGGCGTTCATCCCGCCAGCGCTGTAGCAGCGCGTTCAGCCGCGCCTGTTGATAAGCGCTCATATTCGCCTCCTCACCCGTTGAGTTTGGGGTCAAGCGTGTCGCGCAGCGCATCGCCCAGCAGGTTGAATGCCAGCACCGAGAAGAAAATGGCGAGGCCGGGGAATACGCTGACGTGCCACTGTCCGGCCATCATCATGCTGCGGCTCATCGCCAGCACGTTGCCCCACTCGGGGACATCCGGTTCCGGTCCCAGACCGATGAAGCTCAGGCTGGCGGCGGTCAGAATGCTGGTGCCGATGCGCATGGTGAAATAGACGATCACGCTGGACAGCGTGCCGGGCAGGATGTGGCGCAGCAGGATAATGCGGTCAGGCGCACCGGCGCAGCGCACCGCTTCGACGTAGGCCGCCTGCTTCAGTGACAGCGTCGAGGCGCGCACGATACGGGCGAAGACCGGCACGCTGAACACGGCGACGGCGATAATCACATTGTTCAGCCCCGGCCCGAGGATGGCCACGACCGCGATCGCCAGCAGCATACCGGGAAAGGCGAACAAAACGTCCGAACCGCGCATGATCAGCATGTCGACCCAGCGGCCGTAGTAGCCCGCCAGCAGACCCAGCGCGATGCCCGCCAGCATGCCCAGCGTGACGGAGAAAATACCGATATAGAGCGAGATGCGCGCGCCGAAGATAATGCGGCTCATCACATCGCGGCCCAGATCGTCCGTGCCCATCCAGTGGCTGGCGGACGGGGGAGAGGCTAGCGCCATCCAGTCCGACTCCAGCGGGTTGTACGGCGCGAGCCAGGGCGCGAATACCGCCACCAGCACGAGAAACAGGATGAATCCGCCCGACAGCATCGCCATCGGATTGCGCCGTACGGCTTGCCAGAAGTCGCGCCACGGCGAACGAATGGTCGACGGGTCCACGGGGGAGGCGGCTACGGCAGGTTCAGTAGGCAGTGTCATGGTCGTCGCTCCTAACGCAGGCGGATGGCTGGGTTGACCACCGCATACAGCAGGTCGACCAGCAGGTTAATCACAATGAATTCAAAGACGAACAGCATCACCAGCGCCTGAATCACCGGCTGGTCTTGCGTCTTGATGGATTCGATCAGCAGCCAACCGAGGCCGGGCCAGCTGAATACGCTTTCCNCCACGATGGAGCCGCCGAGCAGGAAACCAAACTGTAGCCCGAGCATGGTAATGACCGGGATCAGCGCATTGCGCATGACGTGTTTCCAGACGATCAGTCGGCTACGCAGCCCTTTGGCTCTGGCGGTGCGCACGAAGTCTTCCTGCATCACCTCCATAAAGGCGGAGCGGGTAAAGCGGGCCATCACCGCCGCCACCGACGCGCCCAGCGTCAGCGCCGGAAGGATCAGGTCGGACGGCTGGTTAAAGCCGCCGACGGAAAAGACGCCGAACGGCATGGCGACGAACTGGATCAGCAGCAGCCCGAGCCAGAAGGGGGGCATCGAAATGCCGCCCACGGCCAGGCTCATCAACGACCAGTCCTGCCAGCGGCCGCGCTTCAGCGCCGACAGCACGCCGATCAGCAGACCGAGCACCACCGACCAGGCGAATCCGGCTAACGCCAGATACAGCGTCGGCATGAAACTCTTTTGAATGACGCTAAGTACCGGCTGCTGGGTGCGGTAAGTCACGCCCAGGTCGCCGTGCGCCAAACCGCCGAGCCAATTGAGATACTGCTGCGGCAGCGGATCGTTAAGCCCCAGATGCTGGCGGGCGGTTTCCACCGCTTCTACCGTGGCGTCGGGACCGGCGTAGAGCCGTGCCGGATCGCCCGGCAGCAGCTTGATAAAACCGAACACCAACAGGGAGACCACCAGCAGTACCGGGATCATTTCCAGCAAACGTCGAATTAAATAGGCAAACATGGCGCTCCCCTGTGTGATTACTTGAACTGAGCCTGATCAAAGATCAGCGAACCATCGGCCAGCATGTAAACGCCAGACAGATTTTTGGCTTTACCGACCAGATTGTCCGGCGCGCCCAGGAAGACGACGGGCGCATCTTTCCAAATCAGCTTCTGCGCTTCGGCGTAAGCGGCGGCGCGTTTGCCCGCATCTGCGGTGGCCAGACCGTCGGCGATAGCTTTATCCGTGGCCGGGCTGCTGTAGTAAGAGACGTTGTAGGACGTCGGCACCCAGGATTCGGTGGCGTACAGCGGACGCAGCGCCCAGTCGGCATCGCCGGTAGACGGAGACCAGCCGTTGTAGAACAGGTCGTATTCGGCTTTCTTCGGATCGGTCACGCCCCACAGCTTCTGGTCGCGCATCCCGGAGTCCATCGGCGTGACGGTCACTTTGACGCCGACCTGCTCCAACTGCTGCTTGAAGAACTGTGCGCTGCGGATGTAATCGGTGCGGTTGGTGGTCCACAGTTTCAGCGTCAGGCCGTTGCCGTAGCCCGCTTCCTTCAGCAGCGCCTTGGCCTTGGCCGGGTTATAGCTGTAGTTGGTTTCGGTCTGCGGCTGGAAGAACTGCACGTTCGGCGCCATCGGCGACTGGGCGGTCGTTCCCAAACCGGCGAAGCTGACTTTCAGCCAGATATCGCGGTTGATGGCGTAGTTAAGCGCCTGACGCACGCGGACGTCTTTCAGCACCGGGCTTTGGTTGTTCATCGCGATCCAGTACAGGTAAATTCCGGCGTCGCTCTGAATGGCCAGCTTGCTGTCGCTTTTCACGGTATTCACCAGATCGGACGGTAGCGGATAGGCCACGTCGGTCTGACCCGCTTTCAGCGAGGCCACGCGGGTAGAGTCTTCCGGCGCGGGGTAGAAGGTTACGCTGTCGACTTTTGGCCAGCCCTGTTGCCAGTAGTGGTCGTTTTTCACCAGCTTGACGTCTTTGCCCTGCTGCCATTCGCTGAATTTGAACGGGCCGGTCCCGACCGGATGTACGCGCAGCTGGGCTTCGTCGGGATACTGTTTCAGCGCCGCCGGGCTGTGCATAACGGCGGACGGGTGCGCCAGCGTGTTGATGAACGCGCCGAAGGATTCGTCCAGCTCGATTTTGACTTGCGACGGCGAGAGCACCGTCACGCTTTTGATCATCTTGAACAGGCTGTTGCGTTTCAGGCCTTTGCTTTGGTCGCTCAGGCGATCCAGGTTGGCTTTTACGGCCTCGGCATTAAACGGCGTGCCGTCCTGGAAGGTCACGCCGTCGCGCAGCGTAATGGTGAATTCGGTCGCGTTGTCGTTGCTGGTATAGCCAGTGGCGAGTCTAGGCACCAGTTTCATCGCGCTGTCGAACTGGAACAGGCGCTCAAAGATGCCGCTTTGTACGGAGTAGCTCAGCGTATCGGACGTATCGTGCGGATCGAGCCCGGTGATATCGGCATACATGGAGACGCGTAAATCCTGCGCCTGGGCGGCGGCCGCCAGACACAGGGATAGCCCGAGTGCGACGGTGGAACGGCGAAGTCGTAGTTGCATGGTGTCTCTCCTGCGTGATGTTGTGATTCGAATAAGCGTTTTTATGCGTTGTTTTCGTGAATACTGACCCAGTGGTGCGGCGCGACCCGGCGATACGTCGCCTTGGCGACCTTCTCGCTGGCTTTTTTCAGCGGGGAAGGCATTTCGCTGTCGTCCCACTGACGTTCGCTGCGTCGCAGGGGATCGGCCACCGGCACGGCGGACAGCAGGCGGCGGGTATAGGGGTGCTGCGGGTGATTAAACACGGACTGCCGGGGTCCGATTTCCACAATCTGCCCGAGGTACATGACTGCGNCGCGGTTGGCGATACGCTCCACCACCGCCATATCGTGGGAGATAAAAATCCACGACACGCCGGTCTTCTGTTGTAAATCCATCATCAGGTTGACGACCTGCGCCTGAATGGACACGTCGAGCGCGGACACCGCCTCGTCGGCGATGATCACTTCCGGTTGCAGCGCCATGGCGCGGGCGATGGCGATGCGCTGGCGCTGTCCGCCCGAAAATTCATGCGGATAGCGCTGGGCGTGCTCCGGCTCCAGACCGACGCTTTTCAGCAGCGCCTGCACCTGCGGCGTCGCCTCTTCCAGCGACTTCACCAGCCCGTGCAGCATCAGCGGTTCGGCGATAGTAAATCCCACGGTCAGACGTGGGTTGAGCGAGGCGTAGGGATCCTGAAACACCATTTGCATCTTGCGGCGCAGCGGTTGAAACGCTTTGTCCCGAATCAGCGACACCTCTTTGCCCTGAAACTGAATGCTTTCGGATTCGCTGTCGACCAGCCGCAGCAGCGCGCGTCCGGTGGTGGATTTGCCGCAGCCGCTTTCGCCGACAATCGCCAGCGTTTCGCCCGGCCAGACGCTGAAGTCGATCTGCTCCACCGCGTGGACGTGGTGCGTGACGTGGGACAAGATGCCGGTGCGTACCGGGTAGTAAACCTTGAGGCCGCGGATATCCAACAGCGGCGGCGCGTCGTAACGCGCGGTGATGTGGNCGCTTTCAGGCGTTTTCTGGCTCTGGCCCAGCAGCGGGAAGCGGCGCGGCCAGCGGCTGTTTTCCATGTCGCCCAGTTTCGGAACGGCGGCCAGCAGCGCCTGGGTGTACGGGTGCTGCGGCGCGGTGAAAATGGTTTCGACCGTCCCCTCTTCGACCACTTCGCCCCGGTACATCACCACGACCCGGTCGGCGATTTCCGCGACGACGCCCATGTCGTGGGTGATAAACAGGACGGCCATGTCGCTTTGCTGTTGCAGGTCGCGCAGGATTTGGAGAATGCGCGCCTGCACGGTGACGTCCAGCGCCGTCGTCGGTTCATCGGCGATCAGCAATTGCGGATCGCAGGCCAGCGCCTGCGCGATCATCACCCGCTGACGCATGCCGCCGGACAGCGAATGCGGGTAACTGTTCATCACCCGATCGACGTCGGCGATACGCACCTTGCGCAGCAGCGCCCGGGCCTTGCCGTCGGCGGCGGCCGCATCGCAGATCTGATGATCTAATAGCGCTTCGGTCAGTTGATCCCCCACCTTAAGCACGGGGTTCAGGGAGGTCATCGGCTCCTGAAAAATCATCGCCATTTCCCGGCCGCGCAGTTGGCGGCGAGCGTCGTCTTTCATGGGCAGCAGCGAGNGCTGCTCGCCGCCGCGGGTGGTGAAACGAATATCCCCCCGCTCGATGCGCGCAGAGGGGGCCAGCAGGCCCATGACCGTCAGCGAGGTCACCGATTTACCCGAGCCGCTTTCACCCACCACGGCCACCACTTCCCCCTTGTTGAGCGTGAACGAAACGCCTTTCAGCGCCAAATGGTTGCCGGATCGGCCGTTGAAACTGACGCTCAGGTCGTTGATTTCCAGCACCGGACGCGGTGCGCTGCCGGATGCTATGGCGGTGGTCGGCTTTGTGGACTGGGTATCCGTCATCGTCACTCCGGTGTATGCGGTTATAGCCAAATGCGGCCGAGGTTATAGGTCAGGTAAGGGGCGCTGTCCGCCGCCAGCCAGATGGGGCCGTCCAGATCAACATGGATGGCGCTGAGCGTGACCGGTAGCGCGGCTTCCATCGCCAGCGAGGAGCCGAGCATGCAGCCGATCATGATGCGCAGACCGCACCGCTTGGCTTCATTGACCATCGCCAGCGCTTCGGTCAGGCCGCCGCACTTGTCGAGCTTGATGTTGATCATCTCGTAGCGATCGCGCAGCGCGGCGATATCTCCGCCGTGATGGCAGCTTTCATCGGCGCAGATCGGAATGGCGTGGATGAAATCCGCCAGCGCGCCGTCTTCTCCGGCGGGCAGCGGTTGTTCCACCATCGCGACACGGCAGGCGGCGAGCTGCTGAAGCAGCGGCCCCAGATCGTGCTCTCCCCAGGCTTCGTTGGCGTCGACAATCAGCGTCACGTTGGGCGCCACCTGACGAATGGCCGCCACTTTCTCCACAATTTGCTCGGCGTTCAGCTTGATTTTTAGCAGCAGCGCGCCGCGGGATACCGCGTCAGCTGCGGCCTTGACCATGTTTTCCAGCGTGTCGAGGCTCAGCGTTTCGGCGGTGATGACGGACTGCGGCGACTGAATGGCCAGATGCTGCCACAGCGTCTGTTTGTTCAACGCCGCGTTGAGCCGCCACAGCGCGCAGTCAATCGCATTGCGCGCCGCGCCCGGCGGCAGTAAAGATTGCAGGTCGGTCAGTGAAACGCCGCGTTCTACGGCATCCCGCACCGTTTCCAGCTGCCGGACGACGCCTTCAGGCGTTTCCTGATAGTGGGCTGTCGGGGTGCATTCGCCGCGGCCGATAAAGCCGCGTTCTTCCAGCGTGACCCGCACTACGGTGACCGCCGTGCGCGTACCGCGAGAGATGGCGAACGGACGAGCCAGGGGCAATTCCACGGTTTCGATCTGCATCTGTCGCATTGGCTTACTCCTGCTCTTTCAACAGCGCGGCGATGTCCTGCATGCCGAAACGGACGGAGTCGGTCGCCGGCACGCCAAAGCGTCGACTGATCTCCTGGCAGTACTCACGCGCTTCCTGTTCAGTGTAGTGGGAGGTGTTGATGGCGAAACCGGCCAGCTTCACCTCCGGGCTGGTGACGCGCGCGGCGCGCAGGTTGGCATCCACGCACTCCTCCAGACTCACCATCGGCTGGTGCGGCAGATGACGCATGTGCGGACGGCCCATTTCGTGGCACATCACCAGCCAGTGCGGCTGCGCGCCGTGGATCAAGCCGGTGCTGACGCCCGCGTAAGAGGGGTGGAACAGGGAACCCTGACCTTCCACGATATCCCAGTGATCTTCGTCGTTGGCGGGGGACAGCGCTTCGGCGGCTCCGGCGATGAAGTCGGCGATGACCGCATCAATCGCGATGCCTTCGCCTGCGACCAGCACGCCGGTCTGGCCGGTGGCGCGGAAGTCCGCCTTCATGCCCAGATCGCGCATCGCCGCTTCCAGCGCCAGCGAGGTGTACATTTTGCCGACGGAGCAGTCGGTGCCAACGGTCAGTATGCGTTTACCGCTGCGTTTTTCACCGGAGCCGACGGACAGTGCCGGACGCATGTGGCGGATGTCGAACAGCTGTACCTGATGCTGCTCTGCCAGCGCTTGCAGGCCCGGGACGTCAACCAGACGCTGGTGCAAACCGTTGGCGACATTCATGCCGGCCTCAATCGCGGCGCGTACGGTGTCCAGCCAGTGTGGCGGCAGAAAACCCCCGGCATTGGCCGTGCCGAGCACCAGCGTTTTAGCGCCTCGCTCAGCGGCGGCGGCGATATCCAGATCGNCCAGACCCAGCGAAAGGGTGCTGCCCGGCAGGCGCAGTTGGCCAACGCACTGCTCCGGACGCCACGCGTGGATGCCGCGTGCGGTTTTAATCGCCAGAGGGNCGGTCACGTCGCCAAGGAAAAGCAGGTAAGGNTGAGGGATCAGCATCATGTCGTTTCTCATCGTTAATGGAATAGGGCAGAACCTTCGGGGCTCGGGGGATGTCGACGCGAACCGGTTTCCATCCGGCGAACCGCTTGTGTACCGTGTCGGCCCGACGTTGCGCTGTTGTCATCTTCTGCGTCGTTCGTGCCTGCCGGGAGCCAGTTCTCTGCCTATGACTATTTCACGATGCCTGCGTGGTGACGAATACTTGTTTGTCGGTGGGGTATAGCCTGAGGGTATAGGTGAATTTTTATCTAATTAATTGTTTTTGAGAGATAAATAAGACGTTTGGGTGCGACTGCGGCGCGTGATAATTCCGTGTTATAGGGCCAAAAGCAGAGAAAATGACGCATGCCCGGCAATCAGCAAGGCGATCAAAATCAAGGTCAGCGTGAATCCGCGCATGAGGATCGTAGGTGGTATGCTGTGGGTCTGCGGCGCGCGCTGGATGGCGCGCAGGCGCAACGGAACCCAGATGAAAATCGCCAGCGACGCCAGCAACAGCAGAAGACCGGCGGCCAGCAGCAGCGGTTGGGTGCTCAATGTTCCGGCCTTCAGCAACAGGGCCGTGTTGACCAGCAACAGGATGGCGGTACGCGACCACGCCAGCACGGTGCGTTCCGGCTGAACGCCTGGGTCGCGCGGCGACGGGGGAGACGGCATCGTCGGCACCCTACAGCTGCACGATCAGCAGCGCCAGCGCGATGGCTACCGCGCCAAGTCCGCAGGCGAAGACGACCAACATAGAAGTGTAGGGTAGGGGAAGGCCGTTGCGCATCGCCCGTTCGTTGCCCGCCCAGCGCCGGTAGGCCATTCCCGCCATCAAGGCCGCGGCCAGAGCCAACAGCACGGCAATCCCCTGTCGTACGGCAGGGGACGCTAGCGTCGTCGTAAACTGGTCGATGGCGACCGCGCCAGCCAGCAGGGCCAGCGCGGTGCGGATCCAGGCGAGGAACGTGCGTTCATTGGCGAGAGAGAAACGGTAGTCCGGGGCCGTTCCCTGCTGCTGCCAGGGGAGTGGGGTGTTAGGATCTGGGTCAGTTTGTCGCGCGTCACGCATGGCGTAAATTCACTGGCTGATGAAAAGTCGAGCTAACAGTTTACATGCCGAAAGCAGGTCGCTCCAGCCGTTCGGGCCGCCGTCGCTGGCGCTCTTCGCGCCCGTTTTAATCCGCCGGGCCGGTAGGCAGGGCCGGGTGAAGTCCGTATAATGCGCGCCAGTCAACATTCACCCGCCGGAGAGAAGCCATGCGCCCTACAGGCCGAAGTGCACAACAGATACGCCCGCTCACGTTAACCCGTCATTACACCAAACACGCGGAAGGTTCCGTCCTCGTCGAGTTCGGCGATACCAAAGTGTTGTGTAACGCCACGGTGGAAGAAGGCGTACCGCGCTTCCTGAAAGGGCAGGGCAAGGGATGGGTTACCGCAGAATACGGCATGCTGCCGCGTTCGACGCACACCCGTAACGCACGCGAAGCCGCACGCGGCAAACAGGGCGGACGTACGCTGGAAATTCAACGTCTGATCGCCCGTTCTCTGCGTGCTGCGCTCGATCTGAAAGCGCTGGGCGAATATACCATCACGCTGGATTGCGACGTCTTGCAGGCCGACGGCGGCACCCGCACCGCCTCCATCACCGGTGCCTGCGTGGCGCTGGCAGATGCGCTAAATGCGTTGGTTGCTAAAGGCAAGCTGAAGAAAAACCCGCTGAAAGGCATGGTGGCCGCGGTCTCCGTCGGTATCGTCAACGGCGAAGCGCTCTGCGATCTGGAGTATGTCGAAGACTCTGCCGCAGAAACGGACATGAACGTGGTCATGACCGAAGACGGTCGCATGATTGAGGTGCAGGGCACCGCAGAGGGTGAACCGTTCAGCCACGACGAGCTATTGGCGCTATTGGCGCTGGCTCGAGGGGGCATTGAAACGATTATCCAGGCGCAGAAAGCGGCGCTGGCGGAATAAAGCGTCTTGAAGAAGCGGCCTGGAGGGTCGCTTTTTTTTCGTCGGAATAAAACCGCCGGCGATGTGGATCACCGCGCTTGACGTTTGGGCACGATCATTCACTGTGCGGCATCGTAGGTTCATCCCTGAATATGCAATGTTGGCGGGTTGTAGCCCTTTGCGGCAGCGCGATGTGCCCTGCGTCAGGCGCGGAGTTGAGATGTTATCCGCTGAGGGGAGCAAAACGCCGAGTGTTTTTTGTCATCATAAGGTTACGTCAGAGGGTATTTCTCAGTCGACGGCAAAGGTCGGTTGGCTGAAGGGCGCGGTTTTCGGTTTGTCGCCGGGTATTCATCCATCATCACAGGAGAAGTTGTCATGAAAGCCTATCAACGCCAGTTTATTGAATTCGCACTCAGCAAGCAGGTATTAAAGTTCGGCGAATTCACGCTGAAATCCGGGCGCACCAGCCCCTATTTCTTCAATGCCGGGCTGTTTAATACCGGGCGCGATCTGGCTTTATTGGGGCGTTTTTATGCCGCGGCGCTGATGGATGCGGCTATCGAATTCGACGTGCTGTTCGGGCCAGCCTACAAAGGCATTCCTATCGCGACGACGACGGCGGTGGCGCTGGCGGAACATCACGATCGCGATCTGCCCTACTGCTTCAATCGGAAGGAAGCCAAAGATCATGGCGAAGGCGGCAGTCTGGTCGGCAGTCCGCTGGAGGGGCGCATCATGCTGGTGGACGATGTCATCACGGCGGGCACGGCAATCCGTGAGTCGATGGATATCATTTCCGCGCAGGGCGCGTCGCTGGCAGGCGTTTTGATTGCGTTAGATCGTCAGGAACGTGGGCGCGGCGAGCTTTCCGCGATTCAGGAAGTGGAACGGGATTATGCGTGTCAGGTGATTTCCATCATCACCCTTAAGGATCTTATCACCTATCTGCGGGAGAAGCCGGAGATGGCGGAACATCTGACCGCAGTGCAGACCTATCGCGATCGTTACGGCGTTTAACCATGTGGCAGCGCCGCCGGTGAGCGGTGCTGCCAGCGTTTGACGTTAGGCGAGCTGGGCGGCCAACATCGGCCAGCGCAGGTCGAATTCCTGGGTGGGGAGGAAGCGAAACTCCGAACGGGTATAGCGGGACAACATGCCTTCGCAGAAGGCTAACAGTTGGCTGGCAAGCAGCGTTTCATCGTTCTTGAACGGTTCACCGCCGCGCATTTTGTGTTCCCGTAGAACCTGCTTGATCTGAGATTCAATACGGTCGAACAGCTGGTTGATTCTTCCCTGCAGGCGATCCTGCTCAAACATCAAGGCATGTCCGGTCAGGATACGAGTCAATCCCGGATTTTTTTCGGCAAATCCTAAAATCAGCAGCAAAATCAGACGAAGACGATTAAATGTCTCCTTTTCATCCTGCAAAATCAGGTTGATACGGGTTGTCAGGCTGTCTTCGATAAATTCGATCAGGCTGTCGAACATCCGGGTTTTACTGGGAAAGTGCCGGTAAAGTGCCGCTTCAGATACGCCGACGTTTGCAGCCAGTTTCGCGGTAGTGATCCGTTGACTGCCGTCGCTGGATTGCAGCATCTGCGCCAGTGCCTGCAAGATTTCCTCGCGACGGTTCCTTTTCGTATTTTCTTTCTCTGCCATGTCTGAAAAGACCCTTGATAATGATTCAACTGCCCACACCAGATAGCGCCACAGTCGCGTTAGTTACGCTGTGGCTAATAGGTTTTTTCGAAAGAATAGATGTGGATCAGTGACGGCCCGAGTGACCGAAACCCCCTTCTCCGCGTTCACTGTCGGTGAATTCGTTAACCAGATTGAATTCAGCCTGAACGACCGGCACAAAGACCATCTGCGCGATGCGCTCGCCGGGTTCGATCGTAAACGGCGTCGAGCCGCGGTTCCAGACGGACACCATCAACTGGCCCTGATAGTCGGAGTCAATCAGCCCGACCAGATTGCCCAGCACCACACCGTGCTTATGGCCCAAACCGGAACGAGGCAGAATCACCGCCGCCAGCGAAGGGTCGCCGATGTGAATGGCCATACCGGTCGGCAGTAAGGTGGTTTCGCCCGCGCCAAGTTCTACGGCGCTATCCAGACAGGCGCGCAGGNCCAGACCAGCGGAACCCGGCGTGGCATACGTCGGCAACGGGAATTCCTGTCCGATGCGGGGATCGATAATTTTTACGTCAATTTTTTTCGTCATATCGGCTGACAATCTCGTCAATTAGCTGTTGGCCCAGGAGACGTTTGCTGCCGAGCGGCAACTGTTTGTCTCCCCCGTGCCAGAAAAGGTGCAACGCGTTGGTTTTCGCATTGAATCCGCGGTCGGCTTGGGACACGTCGTTTGCGCAGATTAAATCCAGTTTTTTGCTGGCCAGTTTCTNCCGCGCGTATTCTTCCACATTAGTGGTTTCGGCAGCAAACCCGACAACATAAGGCCGATGAGCCTGAATCGCTGCAACGTCGGCGATGATATCCGGATTTTTTATCAGGGTGACAGTCATTTCATCGCCCTGCTTTTTGATTTTTTCACTCTCCACATTTTTTGCCCGATAGTCCGCTACGGCGGCGCAGCCGATCACGATGTGCTGTTCGGGGGNGGCGGACATGACCGCTTCATGCATTTCCAGCGCGCTGGCGACGTCGATACGCCGTACGCCGTTGGGCGTGGGCAGATCGACCGGGCCGGCCACCAGCGTGACCGCCGCGCCGCGCGCCGCAGCCGCTTCGGCAATGGCGAAACCCATCTGACCGGAACTGTGATTACTGATGAAACGGACCGGGTCCAGCGCTTCTCGCGTCGGCCCTGCGGTAATCAAGAAGTTCAGGTGCTGCAGATCGGCGGTTTGCGCGAAAAATTGCTTCGCCTGTTCCACGATATCCATCGGGTCAAGCATTCTGCCGGGGCCGACGTCGCCGCAGGCTTGGCTGCCGCTGTCCGGCCCCCAAACATGCACGCCGCGTTCGGTCAGCCGCGCGAGGTTGTCCTGCGTCGGCAGAGCGCGATACATCTGTTGATTCATCGCCGGCGCGACGGCCAGCGGCGCGGCACTGGCCAGACAGGCCGTCGTCAGCAGGTCGTTGGCCATACCGACCGCCAGTCGGGCGATAACGTCAGCCGATGCGGGGGCGACAATCACTAAATCCGCCCATTTCCCGATCGCGATATGCCCCATCGCGGCTTCAGCGGCCGGATCCAGTAAGTCGTCCGCCACCGGATAGCCGGAGACGGCCTGAAGTGTGAGCGGCGTGATGAACGCTTTAGCGGCAGGNGTCATCACTACGCGTACCTCCGCGCCTTCATCCCGTAGGCGGCGGACCAGCTCGGGGCATTTGTAGGCGGCGATGCCTCCGCTGATACCCAGTACGATATGTTTGCCGGCGAGCGCGAGCAGACTGGAGAGTTCCGTCATCGTTGTGTCCGAGTGTGAGCTAAAGAAAGTGTCGGGCATTTTACCATAAGCGTCCAAAGGAAACGGAATCTTGTCATGGAGGAGCTTGTTGCAATGACCGATTGCGTATTGCCTCGCATCTTTCCCTCCGGCCCCTCGTTCACCCCCAGTCCGCATGCCAGAATGCCCCCAAGACTCAGGGAGGGAGACACTATCATGATGTGGTTAAACGGGCAGGCACCAAGGGAAAAACTGATACGGAATGGGGCCTGTGCATTGACGGATACGGAACTGCTCGCCATTTTTTTGCGTACCGGATTGCCGGGAACGCATGTTATGCAGTTGGCGGAAAATCTACTGAACCAGTTTGGGTCGCTGCATCAGTTAATGACGGCGGAACAGACCCAGTTTTGCAGAGCTCGCGGTATCGGGCTGTCCAAATATACGCAGTTGCAAGCGGTGGGAGAGCTGTCGCGGCGGCTGTTTGCCTCACGATTAGCGCGCGAAGACGCCCTGATCAGCTCGGAGGTGACGCTGCAATATCTCCAGTTGTTGCTGGCGCATCGTGAACGCGAAGTTTTTTTAGTCCTTTTTCTAGACAATCAGCATCGTGTCATTCGCCATCAGGAGATGTTTGCTGGTACGATTAACTGCGTAGAGGTGCACCCGCGAGAAATTGCTCGTGAGGCGCTGAAGGCGAATGCAGCCGCGTTGATTCTGGCGCACAACCATCCGTCGGGAAAGGCAGAGCCCAGTCAGGCTGACCGCGCCATTACGGAACATATCGTCAAAGTATGTCAATTGCTGGACATCCGCGTGCTTGATCACCTGGTTATCGGGCACGGTGAGTACGTCTCTTTTGCTGAGCGCGGGTGGATTTAAGGCATATTTCGACGATCCTGAGGGATCTTTAGCTGTTCGGGACTTGAGCGCATACGCTTCAGAGCGTATACTACGCCNCCTTTGAGAATCTTGGGTGTGGCGTTAAGAGCCTATCTCAGCAGGTTTCCCCTGATGACAGAGTCTTTTCAGTGAAGTTGCTGAGATGGGCTCTAGAGCCTGACGAGGCGGCCAATACCCTATACGAAGCTCGAGCTGATTTGATTTTTGGAGAATAGACATGTCCCGAGTCTGCCAAGTTACTGGCAAGCGTCCGGTGACGGGTAACAACCGTTCCCACGCACTGAATGCGACCAAACGCCGTTTTCTGCCGAACCTGCACTCACACCGTTTCTGGGTGGAAGGTGAGAAGCGCTTTGTTACGCTGCGCGTATCTGCTAAAGGTATGCGTATTATCGATAAAAAGGGTATTGAGGCGGTTCTGGCCGACTTACGTGCCCGTGGTGAGAAGTATTAAGGAACTGAATCATGGCTAAAGGTGTTCGCGAGAAGATCAAGCTGGTTTCTTCTGCTGGTACTGGTCACTACTATACCACTACGAAGAACAAGCGCACTAAGCCGGAAAAACTGGAACTGAAGAAATTCGATCCCGTTGTCCGTCAGCATGTGATCTATAAAGAAGCTAAAATCAAATAATTTTAGTGGATTATCAAAAACCCGGCCTCGGCCGGGTTTTTTTGTGTCTGCAATTGGCGAATACGGCTGTGGTAGAGTGTTGACCATGACTTTTCACGGGAGGAAACATGCCTGAATTACCAGAGGTGGAAACCAGTCGCCGGGGTATCGAACCTCATCTGGTCGGACACACCATTTTGCATGCGGAAGTGCGCAACGCGCGCCTGCGCTGGCCGGTATCCCCTGAAGTTATGTCATTGAGCGATGAAGCGGTGCTCAGCGTACAGCGTCGCGCTAAATACCTGTTGATCGAGCTGACTCGCGGTTGGATTATCGTCCATCTCGGTATGTCCGGCAGTGTGCGCGTGTTGCCTGAATACATGGAACCCGGTAAGCATGACCATGTTGATCTGGTTCTGGATAGCGGCAAGGTGCTTCGCTATACAGACCCGCGACGCTTCGGCGCCTGGCTGTGGAGCGCGGATCCGGCGACAAGTTCCGTGCTGGCTCATTTGGGTCCGGAACCGCTCAGTGATGCGTTCAGCGGCGACTACCTGTTCGAGAAATCGCGGGGCCGCAAGACGCCGATAAAGCTTTGGATCATGGATAACAAGCTCGTGGTCGGCGTGGGTAACATCTACGCCAGCGAATCCCTGTTCAGCGCGGGTATTTCGCCGGAGAGAGCCGCAGGCTCATTGAGCGAGGCTGAGTTCCAACTCTTGGCGGTCACCATCAAGAAAGTGCTGCTACGTTCTATCGAGCAAGGCGGAACCACGCTGCGTGATTTTTTGCAGTCAGATGGCAAACCGGGCTATTTCGCGCAGGAACTGCAGGTCTATGGCCGTTGCGGCGAACCTTGCCGCCACTGCGGGACGTTGATCGAAAGTTTGAAACAAGGGCAGCGCAGCACGTTTTATTGCCGCACCTGCCAGCGCTGACGGCGCGTCAGGCCAGCTTTTTCCGCAGGGCCGCCGAGATGGGCGGAGGAAGAAACGGATCGATGTCGCCGCCGTGCCGGGCGACCTCTTTCACCAGTGTGGACGAAATAAAGGACCATTGCTCCGCAGGCATCAGGAACACGCTCTCCAGTTCGGGCATCAGATGCGTGTTCATCTTCGCCAACTGCCACTCATATTCGAAGTCCGATACCGCCCGCAGTCCGCGCACCAAAATAGTCGCCTGATGCTTCTGGGCAAAATGCGCCATCAGTTCGCTGAATCCCATGACTTCCACGTTGGTCAGATGGCTTGTCACTTCGCACGCCAGCGCAACGCGTTCTTCCAGCGTGAACAGCGTATTTTTGCTGGGACTGGCGGCAATCGCCAGGATGAGATGGTCGAACATCCGGGCGGCGCGGGTCAGCAGGTCGAGATGGCCATTGGTCAATGGGTCGAAGGTGCCGGGATAAATCGCTCTAGTCGTCATGATGTTTACGCTGGTTATTCAGTGCCCACAAGCCAGTATATTTATTAAACGTATACTGCGCATTGACTATCGCCAGCAGCAGTCCGCGCTTGCCGTCCAGAAAGCCGGCGCGCAGCAGCCAGGTCTTGGCGAAAGCGCCGAGCGTATGGGTCAGGATGGAAAGGTAGCTACAGCGTTTACCCGCCTCAAAACGCGACTGCGCCCAGCTGGTAGCGTAGTCGAATTGCTTTTGCTGAAACGCGAAAAAGTCCCGGCAAGTGAGATGTTCTAGATCGCCTGCCAGCGAAACGACGCGCGCGTCGCCGTAATCCAGCGACTCATGCNCCGCGTTATCGTTGTAGCGATAGTGGCGCGGGTAGAGGCGGATCACCTCATCGGGATACCAGCCGCTGTGGCGCATAAACCGACCTAAAAACAGATTGCGGCGCGCGCAGCGGTAGACGGTTTTTCCATCGGGCGCCGCGAGCACTTGCTCGATCGCGAGTTTCAGCTCGGGTGTGACGCGCTCATCGCAGTCGATCATGAAGATATAGTCGCCGCTGGCGTAGCTTTGCGCCCGTTGTCGTTGTCGGCCGAAGCCCGGCCAGTCGTGATGCTGGAACACCTGTGCGCCGTACTGACGGGCGNTCGCCTGCGTATCGTCGCAGCTGCCGGAATCCAGAACGATGATCTCGTCCGCCCAGGAAACAGAGGCGAGGCAGTCCGGCAGCAGCTCTGCTTCATTACGGCTGATGAGCACAACAGACAGGCGAGGATGGCTCATTATTGTCTCCGCGGCGGTAGATAAGGTTCCAGTAGTTTTAGCAGACTTTGCAGCGCGCCCTGATTTTTATGCAGCACCTGTACCGCGTGACGGCCGTAATACTGGCGATAGTCATCGTCGGAGAGAAGATTGCTGACCTGTTCGACCAAGGAGGCGGTGTCCGTCACCGTGATCAGACCATCGGACTGCTGCAATCGGGCGCAGATATCTTTGAAATTGAACGTATGCGGTCCCATCAGTACCGGGATGGCATGCGCCGCTGGCTCCAGTGGGTTATGGCCGCCGCGTCCAATCAGGCTGCCGCCGACAAAAGCCAGGTCGGCGATGCCGTAGAGCAGCATCAGTTCGCCCATTGTATCGCCGATGACCACCTGCGATGAGGCCGGCGGGATAGCACCCTCGCTGCGCATGGTATAATCGAGACCGGCCTTGCTGACGATGGTTTTGGCGTCGTTGAAACGCTCTGGGTGGCGCGGCACCAGAATCAGCAGCAGGTTAGGGAAGGTCTTCAGCAGTTCGCAGTGTGCGTCGACAACGATCTTCTCTTCGCCGTCATGGGTGCTGGCGGCAATCCACACCGGGCGTTGGGAAGCCCATTGACGCCGTAACGTCACCGCCTTCGCCGCCAGCTCCGGTGTCACGGAGATATCAAATTTAAGGCTGCCGGTGACGTTCAGCTGTTTGCGCTTGAGGCCCAGCGAAATAAACCGTTCGCCGTCTTCCGCATTCTGAACGGCGATCAGGGTGATACGTCGTAGCAGGGTGCGCATCAGCTTGCCCAGCTTTTTGTAACCGGCGGCGGAGCGTTCGGAAAGACGTGCGTTGGCGATGACCAGCGGAATATGGCGCTGATGCAGGGCATCGATCATATTGGGCCAAAGTTCGGTTTCCATCACAATGACCAGCCGTGGCTGAACGTGATTTAAAAATCGTTTCATCGCGCCCGGTAAATCATAAGGGAGATAGACGTGGTACACGTCTTTGCCAAAGGCGGATTGCGCGCGTTCCGAGCCGGTCGGCGTCATGGTGGTCACGGTGATGGGCAGCGACGGATAGCGGTAGCGTAACGCTCTCACCAGCGGGACGGCGGCCAGTGTTTCTCCCACGGAAACGGAATGCAGCAGGATACCTTCCGGTTTTACGGTGTCTTTGTAAAAGCCATAACGTTCGCCCCAGCGTTTGCGATAGGCAGGGGTTTTACGGCCGCGTAGCCAAAGACGAATCCAGATCAGAGGCTGGATGAGGTAAAGCAGAACGGTATACAGCAGCTGTAACATAAGTATCTATATTTAAGTCAGAGATAGCGAATTCTATATATTTATAGACGCTAAATCTATCATTTACGATAACGGAGGCCGGGATATCCCTTTTCTTGGGGCCTGGGTGTAATACGCGTTTAATCAATATGTTGCAACTCATGCGTCGTGTCGTCATCTGGACGTAACTCGCTGTAATAACTAGTCTTTAAGGTAAGTGGCGCCATGCATTTACCCATAATGGCGTTGTGCAAAAATCATATGATTTATGTAAATAAAAATTGAAAAAAGAGAGCGAAATGACATCCTCAATTAATAACCTCATACGGGTGTTATCAAGTCTCGTCATTATTAACAAAAGGCTAAATAGCCGGTGAATATATTCTCTGTTTTTTGTCTTATCGCATCGCTATTTACTATTTCAGTGAATATTCTCTGCGTTAATTAATTATTCGAAATAAAGTATCGAAACTTTTGGGTATTTATTTTCTTTTCGTCCTCGCATCGCGGTAGCCAGAGATACCCATGACGGCATAGCTCCTTTGTCGATGAGTCAAAGAAAATTATATTACAGAAGACAACCAATTGAATTATAAGGATAATGTTTCATATGTTGCTTATTGCATCGAGCCGGTTCCGTTTCAATGTGGCACGGGCGTTTCGCGAAAATATCGCGTAGTAATACCGGCGAATGGGCCTTGATTCTTCGCGGTGTATTCCTGTTTTCTCGACGTTGCGCTTATTTGGTAGAGAAGCTCGATGCGAAGAACAGAGTCAGGATTATCTCCCCCGGCGTTATTTTCTTTGATAGCCCATTTTCTTCCGATGAAAAAAACGAAACAGAATTGTGCGTATTCGCCTATTTTTCTGTGAACAATGGAGGATACCGGTTCGTTGTTGTCGTCTCCGGCGGGCGTTTTATCCCGCTCTTTCAGATAAATTCCGACAGCCTCGTCGTGCATACGAGGTATAGCCGGAATGTTAATAAACACGCGGGAGGCATTTTGTCTCCCGCTGCGGATGCGGTAGCGCTGAAAAGCGTGTCAGGGCCGCACTGCCGTAAAATCGCGGCGGTCAGTGAGCCGATTGACGCTCTGCAAGCGCGAGATAGGCCGCGCATATCGATTCGATGCGGTAGCGCTCCAGCTGGGACTTGTCGATTTCCGGCGGAGACGCCAGAACCGACTTCAGCGCCGCTGCCAGCGAGTCGTCGGTCAACGCCGCGAGACCCTGAGCCAATGGGCCGGTCAGGATCTCTTCCGGCCCTCCGGGACAGCGGGTGCTGACGACCGGCGTTCCACAGCTCAACGCTTCAACCAGCACGTTGCCGAAGCCTTCGCTGTCGGAACTCAACACCAGCAGTCGGGCATGGCGGATATAAGGGTAGGGGTTGTCGCAGAACCCTTGGAAAATAACGCGATCGGCCACGCCCAACTCGACGGCCAGCTGTCGTATGCGCTGTACTTCCTCGTCCCGGCCTTTACCCAACAAGACCAACGGCATCTCGATGCCGCTCAGCGCATAGGCACGAATCAGACGGTCGTGACGTTTGTTGGGATGGAAACGACCGACGTGCACCAGATAATCCGTCCCGGCGCGTTCGCAGGGCTGGTCAGCCAGTACGGCAATCGCCGCAAAATCAAACGGGTTGTTAATGACTGCCGCGTTGGAAGGCCGTACCTGAAAGGCGCTTTGTAAATCCGACAGCACCGCTTGAGACACCGCAACGATGTTGCGTTGCTGGTAGACCCGTTGAATTTTGGCGCGTTTCAACCAACGGGATAGACCGGTTCGATGGCCGAGATACGACGGGGAGAACATGCCGTGCAGGCAGAACCAGACGTTGTCGGGATTGAGCGCCCGGCTGCGGGCCACAATGCGGTCGGTCTTGTGCAGATTTGACAACACCAGATCAAACGGTCCCAGCTGCGCTTGCGTACGTTGGATCGCCGCATCCAGCATTGCGGCGCGGCGGCGAAGTTCGGTGAGCTTGCGCCAGGGCGCTCGGCTGTGGTCGGCGATCGTCTGATAATCCACGCCTTCTGGCACAGGGTATTCGCAGACGTCGCGCAGCGAAAATAGCGAAACTTGATGGCGCTGAGCCACAAAGCCTGCGGCCAGCGTCAACACCACTTTTTCTGCGCCGCCGCCAGGCAGACCGTCGATGATCATCAAGATACGCATGTGTTATTCGTCCAATAGGGTTCGATAGAGCGAGATAAGCTGCTGAGAAAGCTTTTGCGGCGACGCATCGATAATGCGCGCGCGCGCCGCGTCGCCCATGCGGCTGCCGGGTGCGGCGACGGGCAGCGCCATCACGGCATCGGTCAGCGCCGGGATATCGAGCGCATCGCAGACGAAACCATTTTCACCGGCCCGGATGAATTCCGATCCGCCGCAGGTCGTGGTCGTGATGACCGGCAGTCCGCAGGCCATCGCTTCCAGAATCACGTTGGGGAAGGGATCGTAGAGCGTCGGCAGCAGCAGGCCGTCAGCCGCATGATAGTAAGGCTGCGGATCTTTCTGCATACCGGTA
The DNA here is from genome assembly GCF_000688655.1 of Lonsdalea quercina subsp. quercina. Taxonomy (GTDB): domain Bacteria; phylum Pseudomonadota; class Gammaproteobacteria; order Enterobacterales; family Enterobacteriaceae; genus Lonsdalea; species Lonsdalea quercina. Next base: position 210,619 of record NZ_JIBO01000015.1, read on the forward strand.
AACCGGATACGCGATTCGCATCCCAATGAAGCCGCCAGCGCCCGGTATTGACGTTCCGCTTTATCCTGCCCGACGACGATGAGGTAGCGGTTCGTTCCGGCGACAGCCCGGATGGCGGCCGCTAGCCCTTTGCGCTCGAAGCCGGAGCCGACGTAAACCATCACGCAGGCGTCTTGCGGCAGCGTCAGCGCGGTGCGCATCGCCCGGCGCTGCGACTCTTCCGCGGGTAAAAAGCGCGTGCTGTCGATAGCGTTATAAATGACGTGGATCTTATCCGCGCTGAGACCAAACTCTTCGATAATTTCCTGCTTAATCAATTCTGCGTTGCAGATGACCGCTTTCAGCTGCGGCGCCCGATACATATCGCCTTCGGCCTGCATGATGTAGCGATGGAATCGGTTGGAGAACAGTAACGGTTTGCGCCAGGCGGGAAGCAGACGCGCGCGCTGCATGAGCCAGCGACGATGAACGCCGTCGCCCGCGCGATAAATGTCGCATCCTGCGATACGTTCGTGGCTCTGCACCAAATCGAACTGCTCTTTCTGCCACAGGGCGCGGGCAGCGTCGGCGAATCCGCGTTCACGCCCGACTCGGGTCCAGTAGCGGGGATGACACAGGTGCAAATGCCAGTCCGGCTTCTTTTCACCCTGCCNCTGACGCGTAATAACGTTCAGCTGTAAATCTTCATCTTCCAGCGCTTCCAGCGCGCGGCTTACAAAGCGTTCGGCGCCGCCGTCCGGCCGATATTTCTGCCGCACGATGGCGAGGCGAAAATGACTCATGATAGTTGTCTCCGTACCGCGGCCGTTACCGCCTCGACGGGGATCAGGTCGAGATAGCGTTGTTGTGTGCCGGTATCGATATCATCCGGATCGGGTAGCGTGCCGTAATCACCGGCCCAGATCACCTCTCCCGGCGCCTGCCAGGGACGCCAGAAGTGCAGTTTGGAAGGACCGAACAGGGCGATGCTGGGCGTTTGCAGGGCGGCTGCCATATGCATGGGGACGGAATCTACGCCCAAAAACAGGCGTGCATGGTCGATAAGCGCCGCCAGCTGGCGCAATGTTAGCTGGCCGGAGAGCGAGACCACGCCGTGGGTCGGGCAGTGGGCGAGAATATCGGATACCATCTTCTGCTCTTTGACATCGGGTCCGGATGTCACGACGATCGTGTGCCCGTCCTGCCTCAGTGCAGAAATCGCCGCCGCCATTTTCTCTTCGCTCCAGCATTTGAAGAGCCAGCGGGAGGTCGGCTGGACGACGATGTAGGGACCGTCAACCTGCTGCTGCCGCAGTTTCTTCTGACACTGCGCCCAGTCTTCAGCGGTATACCCCATCGTGACTTGCGTGCTGACGGAAGGAATGCCCAGTGGTGAGAGGATGGACAGGTTTTGTTCCACGGTATGCTGCTGCCCATGCTGCTCGGAGCTGACTAAATCGCTGTGGCAGTATCGCCAGAGCGGGTGTTGACGTTTCTCAAAGTCGAAACCCAACCGCACCGGCGCGCCGGTCAGTTTCGCTATCAAAGCGCTTCGCCACTGATCGGCCAGGTTAATGACGAGGTCGTAGCGCTGATGACGCAACTGGCCGATCAACTGCCACTCTTTGCTGAGCTGGGTCCGCAGTCCTTGTTTCTTCCATTGGCGATCGATGGCGAAAATGCGATGGATGCGTGGATTGGCTACCAGCATGTCCTGCGTTTCGAGGTACAGCAGCACATCGATTTCGGCATCTGGATAGGTTTGACTCAGGGTGTTGATGACCGGAGTGGTTAACAGCATGTCGCCATGATGGCGAAATTTTATCAGCAGAATATGCCTGACGGCATGGGCTGTGGTGTGATTCATCAGCGACGTTTCTCATTGCAAGCAGAGGGCGATTTTAGATGACATCGCCAAGAGTGGCTACTATTGATCCCCGACGAACTGTGTTCTCCGTTTTTACCTGCGTAGCAACATCTTCAGTTACAATAATGACTTTTCAGGGTGACGGTAGCGGTTTAGGCTGCCCACGTCACCGACGTACTTTACGTCCTAAGATTATCAGGCGCAATTTCCATGTGTAAACCAGCATTTATCATCACGATCGACACGGAAGGAGATAATCTTTGGCAGAATAATGACAAGATTTCGACAAGAAATTCTCATTATTTGCCACGATTTCAGCAGCTCTGTGAAAAATACGGTTTCAAGCCCACCTGGTTGACGAATTACGAGATGGCGCTGGATCCCGCTTATATAGAGTTCGCCAGGGACGTCATCGCCCGAGACCAAGGCGAGGTTGGGATGCACCTACATGCCTGGAACAATCCGCCTGAGTTTGATCTGACCGGGAATGATTGGCGCTATAAACCTTATCTGATCGAATACCCTAAGGCGTTGATGCGACGGAAAATTGAGTACATAACGTCGTTACTCGAAGATACGTTCCAGCGTAAAATCCGCAGCCATCGCGCTGGCCGCTGGGCGTTGAACGAAGAGTACGTTCAGCTGTTGATGGAGTATGGCTATGAGATTGACTGTTCCGTCACGCCGCTGGTGAACTGGCGGTATTCGCAGGGCGACCCGAACGGGCAGGGCGGCACAGACTATAGCCGCTTCCCACACCATGCTTACTTCATGGACCCGAATAATATTGCGCAGCCGGGGAACTCCACATTACTGGAAGTGCCGATGAGCATTCAGTATAAGCACAGTGGGCTACTCAACGCGATGACACGGATATACGATTGCCTGCGCGGAAAACAGCGCAGCGCTTCCGTGAATTGGGTGCGGCCGAAAGGCGGCAACCTGCGTCAGATGGAATCGGTGGTCGAAAAGATGTTGGCCGATGGCAGCGACTACGTGGAGTTCATGCTCCACTCGTCCGAATTTATGCCGGGAGGCAGCCCTACGTTCACTACCGAGCAAGATATCGAAATGCTGTATCGCGACCTAGACGCGTTATTCGCTTCGCTCGCGGAAAAAACAGAGGGCAAAACGTTGTCGGAATTTTATCAGGGAATTAAGGCTGATTAGATGAAGAAAGGCTGGAAATTTAAGCTCGTTGATCTGTTTTTGCGTCTGTACACTCGCGGCAAGGGGCGGCTTCAGCCTTCGCAGCAGCTCGTTACGGAGAGCGCGTTCTCCCATATCGTCATTTATTCCACGACCGCGCTGGGCGATTTGATGTTCAATACGCCGGCGATCCATGCGGTGCGCCAGCGCTTCCCCCAGGCGAAGATCACGCTGGTCGTGCACAAGAAGCTGGAAGCCTTTGTTGAAGACGGGGACGATTGGCAGCATGTCGTATGCTGGAATACCAAAATCAAAACGGTTCCTCAGCTGGTGCGGGACATTCAACAGTTCGGTATGCCCGACTTGGCCATCATTCTGCATTCACACGATCCTTATGATTATCTAAGCGCGGTGATGTCAGGGGCGAAATACGTGTTGCGCGATAACTATGTCGACGGCATTACGCCGATGGATCGCTGGCTGGCGGGATATGTCATCGGATTTCGCGGACATGTTATTCAGCGCAAGCTGGCGCTGGTCTCTATGCTGGGGGCGGACGTCAGCGATATCAGCATGCGCATCCCTTTTGCGGTGGCACCTGTCGACAAAGCGGGGCGCGGCACGGTGATTGGTTTTCAGATGGGAGCCTCAACGTCTGAGCGCTGCTGGCCGGTTGAGTATTTCGCCGCGGTGGCCGAGCATTTTCTTGCCACGGACCCGACCTGCCAGATTGCGCTGACGGGGTGGTCTGGGGATAGTCCGTTGGCCGAGTCGCTGCTGCGGCAGGTCGATCCGGCGCTGCATTCTCGCATCGTTAACCATATCGGTTCGTCCAATCTGAAAGAGCTGGTGGGGCTGATCAACGGTATGGATGTGCTGGTGACCGGGGATACCGGGCCTCTGCATATTGCGATAGCGCTTAAGGTGCCGACGGTGAGTTTGTTTGTGACCGCGGAGCCGCACAGTACCGGACCCTATCAGGATCCTGACCTGCACGATGTGATTTATGGCGCCACCAACAACCTCGCTATCCAGCAAGGTCATGTGATGGAGGCGATTAAGCCGCAGCAGGTGATTGACCGGGTCGCGCATCGTATCGAACGGATAAAGACGCAAGCGGAAGGTATGCTTCGCTGAGGCTGTACCGCTATATCTTTGACGGCCTGTCTGATTGAGCTAGTAAAAACGCCCTTGCCGAAAGGCAGGGGCGTGTTGTTTAGCGGGCCAGAAAACCGAACAGGTATCTGAACCACCACATGGGTTTCCAGAGCGTGTTTTTCTTACGCGCAGGCGGCGTACGGTGGACGTTTTTTACGATTTTCCAGCTGAAGTTTAGAAACATTCTGCTGTGGCCGAACTCATCGCCGTAGGTTTCTATCTCATGTTTCTTTTTATCATCGACGGGCGTATTGGCGGAGAGATCGCGGTCCAGCGTGTGATACGACTTATTGCGGTTCACATTCCTTTCTGAACAAAGGTATTTCTTCGATAAATAACGCTGAATGGATCCGTGATACTTCTGGTATTTCACGAAGCGATAATCTTCCGCTCCGTAGTTGCCCGCAAACTCCTCATCGTAGCCGAAGAAGCGCATGAATCGGGCGCGCGACATAAAGAACAGGTTGGAGTGGCCTTTGTAGATTTTCTGCGGGTTTTCCGGCGAGTTGCGATAGAGCTTGAAGAAGGTGCGTCCCGGATTACGCCTTTCCGTCATGTAGCGCAGCGTATTCTCATGGATGATGTGGTCGAGATCGGTCATGACGATTTTGTCGGACTTGGCATACAGCACGCCGAGGTTCCGTGCGCCGGCCTGGTTCCACGGAATGTTCTCGTTAATCTTGAGCCAGACAAGGTTCAGGTTGAATTCTGGAATCTCATAGCTGACCGGGGAGCCGTCGTCGACGATGACGAACTGGATGACGTCCAGCAGATCGGGGGAGTACTGCTCGTACTCGCGCAACAGCGAGATAACGGACTCGATATCGCTTTGGTTGCAATAAAAGTGGGTGACGTAGCTTAGTTTGATATGTGACTTATCAACCCTGTTAATTTCTAGAATGTTTTCCATGACGGCCTATAAGTAAATAATAATTAAACTAAAGTTATTATATGGTTGAATACACTGTATGCAATAAAAAACGGAATACCATCATGACGTTGATGATATTCCGTGTAACTTCAACCGTTCGCGATTTTCGTGGACGGCACCGGTTTATAGGCAAGAATCCCCAAGAGTAGCCCGCTCAGGAACATATATTCTTCCATATAATGATCTAATAATATTCTGTCTACCATTGACCGGAAGAAAAAACCACTCGAAAGGAGTAATAGCACTACGCCAACGGTTTTGTTTTCTTTAAAGAATGCCCGAATGGATATTTTAAATATCATAAGGTTGTAAATGATCCACAGTAGCATTCCTAGAACGCCGTATTGCAAACCATATTCCAGAAGACCGCTATGACTATGGCTGATATCGATCAGCGGATTGCGATATTTCTCATGCAATCGTTGTAGAAAAGCGGNTTTGCTGGTGCCAATTCCCAACGGATGTTCCACGATAAATTTCGTTGCCTGGTGGACATAGGCGATACGACAGGCGTTAGAATGGCTGACCGGCGTGCCATCTGCGTGCAGCGGAATTACGCGTTCCGGGCTATTGAAAATAAAACAAAAGCTGTTGCTGGGGGCATTCCAACCAATTTCTACATCTTCTACGATGCTTTTCCAGCGAGGATCTTTTTCATAGGAAAACAGGCCGACGCTCATTACCGTACAAACTATAAGCAGCGAGTATAGGCTTAATTTCCCCAAATTAATGGCGTTGATTTTTCTAATAATAAAAATCAGGCTGATGGAAGATATTCCGAAGATCATGCCGACCGTGCCCCACCGGGTATTTGCAAGACCGGTAGCGATGACGTTGAAAATAACTAGCGTGACGACAATCCAGGTATTCAACGTCAGCAGTCGGCGGTTTTCCAATAGGCGCAACAGCAAATCAGAGAAGATGATGATGCTTATCAGGTTGATTTGAAAGCTGAGTTCCAGACGCGATGGGAAGATATAGGTTTCTCCCCACATGATAGCGCCGGACTTAAAGTAAATATAAGCAATCGTCAGAATATGGAGGAAGATCGGCGCCCAAAAGCTCAGAATGATGGCGGTAATCAGTTTTTTATAGCTCAAGTTTGGAAAATTAAACGCAATTATCGAATAAAAGACCAGGCCATAAACAAATAACATCAGCGGCCTCATCCATTGACTGTGCCAGGCCCTTAACGTCTCGTGCAAGTGGTGTGAAAATAAGAGTGAACATGACAACGTTACGACGGTCATTATGCCTAATATCATCAGCACATTTTTTAACTTTGCTGCGTTGAGATTTTGCAAAAAGCGTCGGTCTTTGAAAAAAAGTAACAAGGAAAAGACGAAGGCGCTATAAATAAGTAAATTCCGATGGAAGGGCAAAAGTTTGCTGGGAATAGCCCAAAAAGAGCACAGCAATAACGTTATTACCAGTAAAAATAGCGCAATGGGTTTATGGATCGATATCGACATATTTACCTTCTGGGAAGAATCTCCAGCTCCCTATTCTGTATTTTGTATGCTTCATATCATCAAGGTTAAACATGACATCAAAGTATCCCATTGATGAGATGGAATATTCTTATTTGTCTTTTTGTCGTTAGAATCATGTTTTTTGATCAAGCGGCAAGCGGGAAAAAATATCAGCGCTGGTGATTGAACACATCGTTTTATCTGGGGATACGACGGCGGTCTGATTTTTCCCGTATCCACCGATGAGTCCCGGATCCGTCGGGCCATAGAGCGTAATATTCGGCCGATCGAGCGCCGCCGTCAGGTGACTCAGCCCGGTATCCACCGATACGACGGCCTTTGCGCCGGCCAATACCCTGGACACCTGTTCCAGATTCAGCCGCGGCAGAACGTCCACGTGGGGGAAACCTTTCGCGAGCCGTAGCGCGCGCTGGTGCTCATGATCCGCTCCCCACGGCAGTTTGATGCGTAGGCCGCTCGGTTGCGTCAGCGCGATCAGTTCGCGCCAGTGATCTTCCGGCCAGTGCTTCTCGTCGCGGGTGGTGGCGTGCAGGAAGACCAGATAACGCCCGGCGTCTTCCGGGGGGGAGGTCAGGAATTTGGCTGCAATTGAAAAATCCCCGGCTTCCGTAGGTCGGCGATAGTTCAGGCTGATTGAGAACAGTTCACGAATGCGCTCGACGGCATGCTGCTCGCGCGCCACTCGGTGACGGTATTGATAAAACCAGCTGGCCAGCGGTTCGCGGGCGCTCTTCCAGTCCAGCCCGTGTTTATTACCACGCGCCAGGCGCGTGACCAACAGCGCGCTTTTGATCAGTCCCTGCGCGTCGATGATCGCATCGTAACGTCGGGAACGCAGCATTTGTTTAAACGTAGAACGCTCCTGGCGAACGGCGGGGCTGAACCAGCTTTTGCGCCAGCGGCGAATTGCAACTGGGATGACCCGGTCAACGGCCGGATGCCAGCCAGGGATTTGGGAAAATCCCTCTTCCACCACCCAGTCGAATTGGATGCCGGGCACGGCATGCATCGCGTCGGTTAATGCGGGTAGGGTGTGCAGGACATCTCCCATCGAGGAGGTTTTCACAATCAGCACTCTCATGCCTGTGCTCCTCGCACATTCACATGTTTTTCCAACGCGTTCAGCACCTGTTCCGGATGAATGTCGATCAGGCTCTGATGATACCCCTGTTCCGCATCGCCTTTGCGTACACGATGGTAGCCGCTGATCAAGCGGATCACTTCCGCGTCGTTGGAAAGCGGCGGAGTGAAGTCGGGACTGCTGGGACCGTAGAGGGCGACGAGCGGCCGATTCAGCGCGGCGGCGACGTGCATGAGACCGGAGTCGTTGCTGACCACGGCGCGGCAGGCGGCGAGCAGCACGACCGCCTGATCCAGCGTGGTATTGCCTGCCAGATTGAAGCAATCGGCCTGAGCCTGTGTTGTCAGGGCGTTGCGAATGTCTTCGCCTGCCTGACGGTCGTTGGCTGAACCGAACAGCGCGACCTGATAGCCGCGTTCGATCAGCGCTTGAGCCAGTGCGCCGTAGTGGTAATGCGGCCAGCGTTTGGCCGGACCGAATTCCGCGCCGGGACAGAACCCGATCAGCGGCCGGTCGCCCGGCAGGCTGAACTCGGCGAGTGCCGCTGAGATTTCGGTCTCGGAGACCTGTAACTGCGGCCACGGCAGTGAGGCGGGCAGATCGTCCGCGCTGTTCATCGCCTTCGCGTCATAGCCGAGCGCAACGTATCGTTGCACCATCAGCGGAAAGGCCGCCTTGTCCAGCACGCGAACGTCATTCAGCAATCCATAGCGCATTTCGCCGCGCCAGCCGGTGCGCTGGGGTATCTGCGCGAAAAACGGCACCAACGCGGATTTGAATGAGTTAGGCAGGACGTATGCACGATCGTAGCGCTGAGGCCGAAGTGCGATGCCCAGACGGCGACGCTCAGCCAGCTGGAGCGCGCCGTGGCCCAGCGGCATAGCCAGCGCTTGATTCACTTCCGGCATGCGAGCCAGCAGCGGACGACACCAGGCCGGCGCCATCACGTCGATGACAGCATCCGGGAGTTCGGTCCTAAGCGTGCGATAAAGACTGTGCGACATCATCATGTCGCCAACCCAGGATGGACCGATTACCAGAATTTTCATACCGTTCGATATCCCCTACGGTAACGCAGGATTACGCGTCGCGGTTAAGCCAGGCCATGTAGTCGGCTACGCCTTCAGCGACGGTGTGGAACGGCTTGTCATAACCGGCCGCGCGCAGTTTGGTCAGATCCGCCTGAGTGTAGGACTGATAGCGGCCCTGCAGTTTTTCCGGGAAGGGAATGTACTCAACGCTGCCGGTCTTGTGATACTCGAGCACGGCGTCGGCGACGGCCTGGAACGACTCAGCCCGGCCAGTCCCGCAGTTGAAAATACCGGAGACGCCCTGTTTCCAGAACCACAGGTTCACGGCGGCGACGTCGGCGACATAGACGAAGTCGCGCTTGAAGCTTTCGCTGCCGGAAAACAGCTTCGGATTTTCGCCCTGATGGATTTGCTGATTCAGGTGGAATGCCACGCTGGCCATGCTGCCTTTGTGGCCTTCACGCGGCCCGTAGACGTTGAAATAGCGGAAGCCGCAGACCTGCGAGCCTGCATGCGGCAGGATTTCACGCACGTACTGATCGAACAGGAATTTGGAGTAACCGTAGACATTTAGCGGCTGTTCGAACTGACGCTCTTCCACGAAATCCTTGCTACGTCCGCCATAGGTGGCGGCGGAAGAGGCATACAGGAAGGGGATGCTGCGTTCCAGGCAGTAATGCAGCACCTCTTTGGAGTACTGATAGTTGTTATCCATCATGTACTTGCCGTCCCACTCGGTGGTGGAAGAGCAGGCGCCCTCGTGGAAAATCGCTTCGATGTCACCTAAATCGTCGCCGGCGACGATATTGGCGATGAAATCTTCTTTGTCGATGTAGTCGGCGATATCCAGATCCGCCAGGTTGACGAATTTGGTGCCGTCTTTCAGGTTATCAACTACCAGAATGTCCCGGTAACCCTGGTCATTCAAGGCTTTCACGATATTGCTGCCGATAAAGCCGGCGCCGCCAGTCACGATAATCATGGGAGTTACCCTTGCTAAGCTGTTAGGTGAGGCACCGCGCCTCACGCTATCTATTGGGCGCTATCATAGCATTTCATTTTCCAGCGGACAGCTTGGCATTAGTTTTCGACAGGCGATGTCCCGGTGAAGGGGGCGCCCATCCAGGNTTGCCAACGTTGCTTGAGATAGACGACGGGAACGCTGTTGCCCATGTTCTCGCTAAGCTGGCTAAGCACCTGTGGTTGAGGCATCGGCGGCAGCTGATGTTTAGCGCGGCACTGCTGCGGCGCGCGGAACGCGTTTTTCGATGCGGTGTAAACCGGCACCGTCCGGTAATGCTGCGGTTCCTGAGGCTCGTTCAATAACTGGCTAGGCCGCNCCAGCACGATATCGGGCGGCAGCGTGGGCAGCATCTGTTGAAGTACGCGAAGGGTGTTCGGATGCGGATGCCCGATGGCGATGGCGGAACCGTTGCGGCGGGCCAGCTCGACGGCCCGGTTGAATTGTTTGCGAATGTCGTTTTCGTTCTGACTATCGTCCAGAAAAACCCTGCGCTTGACGACTTTGACGCCGGTGCCTTCCGCTGCGCGGCTGGCCTGACTGCTGCCGATTGTCATGCTGTCCAGAAAGNAGAGCGGGTATGCGGTCATGGCCTGCATGACCTTCTGCATTCCCGGCAGACTGGCGGTCATGGCGCTGCCCATGTGATTATTCAGCCCGACGGCATAGGGGACTTTGCTGACTGCCTCGCGCAGAATGCGCTGAATCTCTTCGCTGCTCATGTCCGGACGCAAAGTATCNCGCTCCAGCGGCTGCTTACTCATCGGGGCCATGGGCAGATGGATCAGGACTTCGTGGCCCTGCTGGTGGGCCTCCGTCGCCATTTCTCGCGCGTTAGGCGCGTTCGGCAGCACCGCGACGGAAATTGCCGTCGGCATAGCCAGCACCTGTCGTTCATCGTGGAGGCGGTAGCCGAAGTCGTCGATAACGATGGACAGTTTGCCGGCCCAGGCTGGAACAACCAGGCCACACAGGGCGATAGCCGAGATAACGCGAGAAATGAATGGACGCAAAACTACCTTCCTAACCAGGGGAGTGGGTTAACGGCCTGACCTTGACGTCGAATTTCAAAATACAGCGCCGGTTGGCTTTGTCCGCCGCTGGTGCCGACGAGCGCGATAGGTTGTCCTGCCTTGACCTTGTCGCCGACGGATACCAGTGCGCTCTGGTTATATCCATACAGGCTCATGTCGCCTTTACCGTGCTCAACCACGACCATTAGACCGTAGCCTTGCAGCCAGTCGGCCATCAGCACGCTGCCGTCGGCGATAGCCTTGACCTCGGTGCCTTCCGGTGCGCCGATCACGAGTCCTTTCCAGCGAAGTTCGCCCTGCAATGGCTCGCCGTAACGGTGCAGGGTTTGGCCGCGAATCGGCCAGAAGGCCTGTCCATCCGGTCTTCCCAGTCCGCCGGTGCGCGCCATCAAAGAACGTTCGCTGTCGGTGGGGGTATAGCGGGTGCCGCTGCGTTTGGCCTTGTCTTCTTTCTCTCTGACGCGCGCAGCCTCCCGGGCTTCTCGCTCGGCGCGCGCGCGCGCTTCCCGTTCTGCGCGGGCGATTTTGTCGCGCAGGCGCGCTTCGTTCTGGCGTAGTTCAGTCAGTTGCTGTTGGTCTTTTTCCAGCGTGCTTTCCAGCGTGCTCAGCGTTTTCTGGCGTTCGCCCTGGGCCTGTTCGAGAGTTTTCTGCTGCTGCTGTTGTTCGCTGAGCAAACTTTGCTGACGCGCCAGCCGGTCTCCCAGCGCCTGTTTTTGCTGTGCAAGGTCGGTGCGCGTTTGCTGCAGATGGGCGATAGATTCCTGACGGGCCTGATTTAGATAGCCGAAATACGCCAGAATACGTTCGCGACGCTGGCTTTCCTCGCCGCTCAGAATGAGTTGAATCCCGCTGTGCTGACCCTGACGGAAGGCGGCATCCAGCTGTTGTGAGAGCAGTTGCTCCTGCGCTTTCTGTCGCGACTGCAGTTTGGTGATGGAGGCGTTGAGCGCCTTGATTTCCTGCGCGAGACTCTCCAACGTGCCGCGCGTTTCCCGCAGTTGGCGGCTGGATTGTGAAATCGACTGTTCCTGCCGTTTCAACTGCTCCAGCAGCGCGCTGCGCCGCTGTTGCTGCTCTCGCACGCTCTTTTCTTTAGCCGCAATATTCTGCTGCAAAGATTTGAGCTGTTGCTGGCTGTCGTCGGCCGCGCTGCAAAACGGCAATAGCAAAGCGCCAATGCATAATGCACTGGCGCAGCGAAGTCGCCGACGTTGGCGGCCTGTTGTCCGTAACGGTACAGAAAACGCGCTTTTATTCATGATGATGGATTATTCCACGATGCACAGCCGCTGACCAGTTGTCTCACTCAGGGTTTCTATTACTAACTGTGTGCGAGAGGCGTCGGCGCAGGCTGCAATGACATCAATAATAGATAAGTAGAAGGCTCTCCGCATAAAATGATCGTTCGCGGCGCTTTATGGCGGGTTTTTATGTAGCTACGCGCAGATTCGCTCGGCGATATTGGCTTTCAGGCTGTATTTGCCCTATCGCGCAGGTATACTCAAACACCTCAATATTGATTGCTTAACTGATTCCGGAGTCGTTACACCTCATGCAAGACATTATGCAAGAGATTATGCCATTCGTTAGCAGACACCCGATCCTCAGCCTGGCCTGGGTTGTGTTGCTTGTTATGGTCATTGTGCTTACGTTTAAAAGTAAGTTTTCGAAGGTGAAGGAGGTTGCTCGTACAGAAGCAATCCGACTCATCAATAAAGAAGATGCGGTCGTTGTGGATTTGCGTACGCGCGAAGAGTATCGCCGTGGACACATCGCCAGTTCCATCAACCTGTTACCTAACGATATTAAAAACGGTAGCCTGGGCGAACTGGAAAAACACAAGGCTCAGCCTGTCATCGTGGTTTGCGCTAACGGGATGTCTTCTCGTCAGCCGGCGGAGCAGCTCTTCAATGCGGGCTTTACCCACGTCGTGATCCTGAAAGAGGGTCTTACGGGTTGGAGCGGCGAGAACCTTCCACTGGTCCGCGGCAAGTAACCCGGACGGCCGTTCGTCGCGCCTGCGGCAATGATTGACCGGGCGCGGGCCCTTAGCGATGGCGTTGACTTTCCGCAGACAGGGAAGCGCGTCAAGGAAATCTAACAAAAGGTATTTTTAACTATGTCCGAACACAACAACGTCGAAACTTCATTCCAAATCCAACGTATCTACACTAAAGATATTTCTTTCGAAGCGCCGAAGGCACCGCAGGTGTTTCAGCAGGAGTGGAGCCCAGAGGTCAAACTGGATCTGGATACGGCGTCAAGCCAGCTGGCCGATGACGTCTATGAAGTGGTACTGCGTGTCACGGTGACTGCGCTGCTGGGTGAAGAAACGGCGTTCCTGTGTGAAGTTCAGCAGGCGGGTATTTTCACCGTTTCCGGTCTTGAAGGTCCGCAGCTGGCTCATTGCCTGGGCGCTTACTGCCCGAACGTACTATTCCCGTATGCGCGCGAATGCATCACCAGCCTGGTTTCCCGCGGTACTTTCCCGCAGTTGAACCTAGCACCGGTCAACTTTGATGCTCTGTTCATGAACTACCTGGAACAGCAAGCTTCCGAAGAAGGCGCCGCCGCGCCGCAGCTGGATGCCTGATGAACATGCCTGATGCTTCCATGACCGTTATCGGCGCCGGCTCCTACGGCACCGCACTGGCGATCACACTGGCGCGCAACGGCCATGACGTGGTGCTCTGGGGTCATGATCCTGTCCACGTGCAGGCGTTGCAGGATGCCCGGTGCAACCAAGCGTTTCTGCCGGATGTGCCTTTTCCGGATACGTTGCTGCTGGAGAGCGATCTGACGCGTGCCGTGGCCGCCAGCCGAAATATTCTGGNGGTGGTGCCGAGCCATGTCTTTGGCGACGTCTTGCGCCAGATCAAGCCGCATCTGCGCGCGGATGCGCGCATCGTTTGGGCGACCAAGGGGCTGGAAGCTGAAACGGGGCGTCTCTTACAGGACGTGGCGCGAGAAGCGTTGGGCGACGCAATACCTTTGGCGGTGCTGTCGGGGCCGACATTCGCCAAAGAGCTGGCTGCCGGCCTGCCTACCGCTATCGCGCTGGCGTCGACGGACAGCCAGTTTGCCGATGACCTGCAGGAACTGCTGCACTGCGGCAAGAGCTTCCGGGTTTATCGAAATCCGGATTTTATCGGCGTGCAGCTGGGCGGTGCGGTTAAAAACGTTATCGCCATTGGCGCGGGCATGTCTGATGGGATGGGCTTCGGCGCGAATGCCCGTACGGCATTGATTACCCGCGGCCTGACGGAAATGACTCGCCTTGGCGTTGCGCTGGGGGCGGACCCTTCGACGTTTATGGGGATGGCCGGATTGGGCGATTTGGTTCTGACCTGTACCGACGATCAGTCGCGTAACCGACGTTTTGGCATGATGCTGGGGCAGGGGATGAGCGTCGATGCGGCCCGTGACCAGATTGGTCAGGTCGTGGAAGGTTACCGTAACACAAAAGAAGTCATGGCCCTTTCCAAGCGTCTTAACGTCGAGATGCCGATTACCGAACAGTTGTGGCAGGTGNTTTACTGCGGCAAAGATGCACGAGAAGCCGCGCTGAGCCTGCTGGGCCGGTCGCGTAAGGACGAGAGCGCCAGCTAATCCCTTTTCAAGGATAACGGGTATTCGCCGACTGATGGCGCCTATCGCGTTTTGTCCTGCAGAGAGAAGACATGACTTTAGTACGCGATGGACTTCGGAGGACGGTTGCAATGTCTAATGATGAATTAGAGCTGGTCTGGAAAAACATCAAAGATGAGGCGCGAAGTCTGGCCGAGGGCGAACCCATGCTGGCCAGCTTTTTTCATGCGACGTTACTGAAACATGAGAATCTGAGCAGCGCGATGAGCTACATGCTGGCCAACAAGCTGGCCAGCTCCACCATGCCCGCCATTGCCATTCGTGAAGTGCTGGAAGAGGCCTACGGGGCCGATCCTCAGATGATTGTCTCCGCCGCGCGCGATATTCAAGCCGTCTGCCTGCGCGATCCCGCGGTGGATAAGTATTCTACGCCTTTACTCTACCTGAAAGGGTTTCACGCGTTNCAAGCCTATCGCATCGGTCATTGGCTCTGGTTACAGGATCGCCGGGCGCTGGCGGCCTACTTTCAAAATCAGATTTCAGTGTCCTTTGGGGTGGATATCCATCCTGCGGCGAGCATCGGCTGCGGCATCATGCTGGACCATGCGACGGGGATCGTCATCGGCGAGACCGCTATCGTGGAAAACGATGTGTCGATTCTTCAGTCGGTCACGCTGGGCGGAACCGGTAAAACGTCCGGCGATCGCCATCCCAAAATTCGTGAAGGGGTGATGATCGGCGCTGGCGCCAAAATTTTAGGAAACATTGAGGTGGGACGTGGAGCCAAAATCGGCGCCGGCTCCGTGGTGCTGCAACCGGTTCCTCCTCATACCACCGCCGCCGGTGTGCCGGCGCGTATCGTGGGTCGACCTGAAACAGATAAACCTTCCATGGATATGGATCAGTATTTCAACGGCGCTCGCGGTTTTGAATACGGAGACGGCATTTGAGCGCCGTCGATCTTGATGCTCTCAAGCGCTCTGGAATGAGGCCGCACTCTCGGGCGAAACGCTTTGCGTCGCCTGTCCTCGTGGTGTGATCTTCCTGAAGAGCAACGCGATTTTTTTGCCTGAGACCACACATGTTATTTCTATCTTTCCCCATCGCCGCACCCTCTGAAAAGACACCGCCTTGACAGCGGCTGTGCGGATTTTATGAGTAATTGAGAACTGGATATGTTGTTGAAATTAGCTGTACCTTCTCGGTGTTTACCCCTTTTGACCGTACTCTCGGCCCCGGTGATGGCTGAAGATATGGCTTCCAAAAACGCTTCCATAAATGCGGAAGAGCAGGAAACGACGGCGTCGGAGGCGGGGTTTTGGCAACGGGCCAAAACCAATCTGTCCACGACCTGGAGCGCGCCGCAGTCTTACGATCTCTACGTACCGACAATCACCTGGCATAACCGCTGGACCTACGACAAGGAAAAGACCGATCGCTACAATGAGCGTCCATGGGGCGCGGGCTTCGGCGTGACGCGGTTTGATCAGGACGGCGACTGGCATGGCCTGTATCTGATGGCGTTCAAGGACTCATTTAACAAGTGGGAGCCGATTGGAGGCTACGGCTATGAAAAACGCTGGCAGCCGACGGTCAATGGCGATTTCCATCTGGGGCTGGGCTTCACGGCGGGCGTAACCATGCGGGATAACTGGAACTACATCCCGATTCCGGTGCTCCTGCCGCTGGCCTCGATCAACTATCAGCGTTTGTCTTTCCAGGCAACCTACATTCCTGGAACATACAACAACGGCAACGTCTTCTTCGCCTGGCTGCGCTGGCAATTCTAAGTTGTTAACGTGAAATGCGGCTGACAATCGCGCTTTATTTGTTCGGTTGTCAACCGCATTGGTGAAAAATCCCGCGTAGAACTCATTTACAATAGTGGTTCCTGTTGAGCGCTATTTGAGTGAGTCACCCCGTGCTATTACTGATCGTTACGACTATCCTATGGGCCTTTTCCTTCAGCCTGATTGGCGAATACCTGGCGGGTCACGTCGACAGCTGGTTCTCGGTGCTGGTGCGCGTCGGGCTAGCCGCCCTCATCTTTCTGCCTTTCCTGCGCTGGCGGGGCTATGCGCCGCGGGCGCTGCTGCTTTATCTGCTGGTGGGCGCCTGTCAACTGGGCATCATGTACCTGTTCGCTTTCCAGGCCTATCTCTATCTCACCGTGCCGGAGTTCCTGCTGTTTACCGTCATGACGCCGCTATATGTGACGTTGATTTACGATCTGCTAAAACGGGAACCCTTGCGTTGGGGCTACGCGCTCAGTGCGCTGCTGGCCGTGGCGGGCGCGGCGGTGATTCGTTACGACGGCATCAGCGGACAGTTCTGGTGGGGCTTGTTGTTGGTGCAGGCGGCCAATATCTTCTTTGCCATCGGACAGGTTGGCTACAAGCGGCTGATGGAGGTCTACCCCATGCCGCAGCACAGCGCATTCTCCTGGTTTTATCTGGGGGCGCTGGGCGTTTCGGTGGCGGCCTGGCTGCTGTTCGGCGACGCGCATAAGTTGCCGNCCACTTCTGTGCAGTGGGGCGTACTGGTATGGCTGGGAATTGGGGCGTCCGGCATCGGTTATTTCATGTGGAACTATGGCGCGACGCAGGTGGATGCCGGAACGTTGGGAATTATGAACAACTTTCACGTTCCGGCAGGCCTGTTGGTCAATTTCGCGATTTGGCAGGAACGACCGCATTGGCCGAGCTTTATCGTCGGCTCGGCCGTTATTCTATCGTCGTTGTGGGTACATCAGCGCTGGGTTGCGAAGCGTCCCGCACGAACGGCAGATGCGAACAGGCGTGCTGACGCGCCGAACGAATAAAAGCGTCAATCACCGGCTGACGCTGCTCGCCATCGCGCACTGCGGCGTACAGCCGGCTCCACAATCCTTTCCCCAGCGTTTTAGTGACGACCAGTCCCTGACGTTCGAAACTCTCCACCACCCAGTGCGGCAGCGCGGCGATCCCCATGTGGGCCGCCNCCATTTGGATCAGCAGCAGCGTATTGTCCACGCTCTTCAGCGCCGGGCTGACGCCCGCTGGTTGCAGGAAGTGGCGCCAGATATCCAGGCGCTGGCGCTGCACGGGGTAAATCATCAGCGTTTCCTCACTGAGATCTTCCGGGTCGATCTGTTCTTTGGCCGCCAGCGGATGGTCGGGGGACAGCACCAGTCGGACTTCGAAGTCGAACATCGGCGAGTAGTGCAGACCGCTACGCGGCAAAATATCTGAAGTCATCACCAAATCCAGCGTTCCTTGCTGCAAAGCCGGCTGCGGGTCGAACGTGACGCCGGACTTGAAGTCCATGGCGACCTGCGGCCAGCTCTGATGAAAATTTTCCAGCGCTGGCGTCAGCCACTGAATGCAGCTGTGGCATTCAATGGCCAGACGCAGCGTGGCCTGGTGAGGTTCGTGGCAGGCCTGCAGCGCCNGTTGGATCTGCGGCAGCACCNGCTCCGCCAACTGCAGCAAAATATCTCCTTGTGGAGTGAATCGTAGCGGTTGGCTCTTACGGACGAATAGCCGGAATCCCAAACGTTGCTCCAGATCGCTAAATTGATGCGATAGCGCGGATTGCGTTTGATGGAGCTGTGCGGCGGCGGCGGCTAACGATCCTGTATTGCGCAGCGCCAGCAGCGTCCGTAAGTGTTTTAGTTCGATCATGAGAGTCCTTCACAGTGACAATGAATAAATTGCGCTTGTGCTTACTACACTACCTGCGGATTATGGATGTGTAAACATCTGGACGGCTAAATGGGAATTCAAGCATGGCAATTGTAAATCATACTCTCGGTTTTCCTCGCGTCGGCTTACGTCGTGAGTTGAAAAAAGCGCAGGAAAGCTATTGGGCAGGAAACACCACCCAGGAAGAACTGCTGGCTGTCGGTCGCGATCTGCGCGCTCGTCACTGGCAGCAACAAAAGGATGCTGGCGTGGACCTGCTGCCGGTGGGCGATTTTGCCTGGTACGATCATGTATTAACCNCCAGCCTGCTGCTCGGCAATGTGCCGGCGCGTCACCAGAATGCGGATGGCTCCGTCGATCTGGATACGCTGTTCCGCATCGGTCGTGGCCGTGCGCCCACCGGCGAACCGGCTGCCGCAGCGGAAATGACCAAGTGGTTTAATACCAACTACCACTACATGGTGCCTGAATTTACCCAGGGTCAGCGTTTCAAACTCACCTGGACGCAGTTGCTGGACGAAGTCGATGAAGCGTTGGCGCTGGGTCATAAAGTCAAGCCCGTCCTATTGGGACCGGTCTCCTATCTGTGGCTGGGTAAAGNGAAAGGCGCGGCGTTCGATCGCCTGTCGCTGCTGAACGATATCCTGCCGGTGTACAAACAGGTTCTCGGTGAACTGGCGAAACGCGGTATCGAATGGGTGCAGATCGACGAGCCGGCGCTGGTGCTGGAACTTGAAGACAAATGGCTGACGGCGTTCAAACCGGCGTACGACGCACTGCAAGGGCAGGTGAAACTGCTGCTGACCACCTATTTCGATAGNATCGGCCAGAATCTGAATACCATCAAAGGGCTGCCGGTTCAGGGGCTGCACGTTGACCTGGTGCACGGCAAAGACGACGCCGCGACGCTGAACGCACAGCTACCGGCGGATTGGGTACTGTCTCTCGGCGTCATCAACGGTCGTAACGTCTGGCGTGCAGATCTCAGCACCTGGTATGAACGCCTCCAGCCGCTGGTCGGGAAACGTACGCTGTGGATCGGTAGCTCCTGTTCTCTTCTGCATAGTCCTATCGACCTGAGCGTAGAAACGCGTCTCGATGATGAAGTGAAAAGCTGGTTCGCGTTCGCGCTGCAAAAATGTAGTGAGCTGTCACTGCTGACCACCGCGCTGAACAGCGGCGACGGTAAACCGCTGGAAGTCTACAGCGCGCCGATCCGCGCTCGTCGCACCTCCACCCGCGTACATAATGCGGCGGTGGAAAAACGTCTGGCCGCCATTGTGGCGAAAGACAGCCAGCGCCAGCATCCTTATCCGCAGCGTGCGGAAGCCCAACGCGCTCGCTTCCAACTGCCGTCATGGCCGACGACGACCATCGGTTCATTCCCGCAAACCACCGAAATCCGCAGTTTGCGTCTGGACTTCAAACAGGGGCGTCTGGATGGACAGCACTATCGGACGGGGATTGCCGAACATATCAAACAGGCGATCACCGAGCAAGAGCGTCTGGATCTGGATGTGCTGGTGCATGGCGAAGCCGAGCGTAACGACATGGTCGAGTATTTCGGCGAACATTTGGACGGTTTCGTCTTCACGCAGAACGGCTGGGTTCAGAGCTACGGCTCCCGCTGCGNGAAACCGCCCGTGATCATCGGCGACATCAGCCGTCCGGAACCGATTACCGTCGAGTGGGCGAAGTACGCGCAGTCGTTAACCAGCAAGCCGGTGAAAGGCATGCTGACTGGTCCGGTGACCATCCTGTGCTGGTCATTCCCGCGTGAAGACGTCAGCCGTGAAACCATCGCCAAGCAGATTGCGCTGGCGTTGCGCGACGAAGTGGAAGATTTGGAGAAAGCCGGCATTGGTATCATCCAAATCGACGAACCGGCGCTGCGTGAAGGTCTTCCGCTGCATCGCTCCGACTGGAAAGCCTATCTGGAATGGGCGGTGGAAGCATTCCGTCTGAATGCCGCGATTGCTCAGGACGACACGCAGATCCACACCCACATGTGTTACTGCGAGTTCAACGACATCATGGATTCCATCGCCGCGCTGGATGCTGATGTCATTACCATCGAAACCTCGCGTTCCGACATGGAGCTTCTGGAGTCGTTCGAAGAGTTCGAATATCCGAACGAAATCGGTCCCGGCGTCTACGACATCCACTCGCCGAACGTCCCGAGCGTGGAATGGATTGAAGCGCTGCTGCGCAAGGCGGCGGAATACGTCCCTGCCGATCGTCTGTGGGTGAACCCGGACTGCGGTCTGAAAACTCGCGGTTGGCCGGAGACGCGTCAATCACTGGCCAACATGGTGCAGGCGGCCAAACGTCTGCGAGAAACGCAGGCCTGATCGCTGACGAGAGAGCCGTCCCGTCAGTGTCCCGGCGCTTCGCCGGGACGTATCAGTCCGCAGGCATGAGCCACCCGCAGGCTCATTGATGTCTCAACGGGGGAACGAGAGTTTCCCTGTTTTTTATTGCGCGTTCTCCCGGTTTTTTCACTCGCTTTTACTCTTTTATCGTCTGAGGCGGCAGTGTCGCGACAGCCGGTCAATAGGCGTGTTTCAGCCTCCGCTGCCGAAGACGGCGACGGGGCGTTTGAATCGCTATGGGACGATGTCTTTGCGGAGAGTCTCTTCATATCGCTGCGATAAAGGCGTTCTTTGCTGCCTGAAAGTGCCGACGGTCAGCTGAGGCGTTGCAGATAGGGGGGGAGCGTGGGTTCCGGGAGTACGGACAGGACTTTTAGCTTTTTCAGCGTTCGATTCTGAGCATTCGCCAGGTGCTCATCCAGGGTCTGTGCTGCGAGGTCCCAGTCCCCTTCAAGCAGTTGTTCGTAGATCACCTGATGCTCGTTTACCATAGCTTCATCAACGGGCAGCGAGAGCGTTTCATGGAAGATGCGCGCGATAGTCAAGGTAGAGTGACTTTGCCGAAGAATATCAACCAACGTGCGGTTGCCCGCAAACTCCAGGCTGAGCAGATGAAGATCGTCTTCTACCTGCTCGAGTTCGGCTCCCGTGCTGACTTTACTGGTTCGAATACGCTCGATATGCGTCAGACTGGCATCGATATGTCTCTGAGGGATAAGGGGGCCTGCCCGACGCAGAGCGGCGGGTTCAAGACTGGCTCGTACTTCATAGTGCTCGCGGATTTCACGGGCGGTCAGCGGTCCGGCCAGCCATTGAGAGTAAGGCTCTTTCTCTACCAGACCGCGATCGCGCAGTCGCATCAGACTTTCGCGGATGACATTGCGGCTAACGTGGTAAAACTCGGCCGCATTGGCCTCGTTGAGCTGGTAATGACCGAAGACCATACAGGTAGACAGCGCTTCATGCAGGTCGCTGAGCACTTTCTCACCGGTGCTGCGCGTGTCCACCAGCTCTTGCTGCTGATCAAACCCCAGCATGGTGCGGTTGAGCGGCATACGCACAGGTTCGATTTCCTGAGCCTCCGCCGCGACGATGAAACCACGGCCTTCGAAGCGGCGAATCAACCCTTCTTCATGCAAAAGCCCAAGAGCCCGCCGGACGGGAACGCGACTGGTACCGAACAATTCGGCAAGCGGTCCTTCCAGCATGACCAATCCGACAGGCAACGTGTTTGCCTTGATGGCCTGCTGCAATACCTGATGGATCATTTCGTAACGTGCTGTGCCACGAATGTCCGGTTTTTTATTATCGTGTGTAGTTAACATCCTTTATGACATCGTCTCCTGCCATGCGCATGACGCCATTATCGCACACCTCTGCGGCGATGTGCGTGACTGATGGCGGTTAAAAAACAGTCTAATTGGATATTTCACGCTCGATAATGGATGTTTTAATATAAGATACGTTTATGGATAATACTCATCGAAGGCGTGATTTTTTAGGTGTATATGTCGGTGTGTTATTGTTTTTCAATATTTTACGAGATATTTATCTGATATTTTTGTTATTGGCGATAATCTTTTGTTTTTTTTGGGTCTCAATCGCCCATATTACTGGCGAATAGTGACGCGCCAATTAAATAGAAAGCTATCTATTTTAGGCGCTTTATGGCGTTTTCGACGGATCAAACGCATTTTGTGTGGAAAAACAGATGACTGAAGAGATCCTCGGTGTCCGGCGTTGGCGGGATAGGGGAAAGACCTCCTCTATCCGCTGGTCGTGCTTTGGCGAAGGATAATGACAGCCCATGAGCGTGATGACCCGGAGGTTGTGCTCGCGGTTATTGCTAAACATCGTGGGATAAAATCCCGCATTCGCCGGTGGGATCGCTTTTTTCGTCTGATTATCTGCTATTTATATTTTATGTGCTGGCTATACGCATAGAACGCGCCCTAGCCAGCGCTTTGATTATCGACGACGGTCTCTCCACAGCGGCCGGATTAGGGAGGATGTAATGTCATTACAGGAAAAACGCGTTGTTATCACCGGCGCGGCCAGCGGTATAGGGTTCGCTATCGCCGAACTTTTCTCACACTATGGCGCGCGCCTGCTATTGTCCGATCGCAATGCGGAAGGGCTGGAATGCGTCGTCGAGCGTTGTCGCCAACGCGGGGTTGAATGCTATGGCAGCGTCGTGGATGTTGGGACGCCGTCGGGAGCGCAGCAAAGCGTTGATGACTGCGTTCGGNACTACGACGGTATCGATGTACTGATTAATAATGCGGGGCTGTTGACGCAGGCGCCCTGTGAGGCGATCACGCTGGAGATGTGGGAGGAGATGATGGCGGTAGACCTGCGCAGCGTATTTCTCTCTTCCCAGCGGGCGCTGCCGTGGATGCGGCGTCAGCGTTGGGGGCGCATCATCAATATCGCCTCTCAGCTCGGTATCAAAGGCGGAGCCGAACTGTGCCATTATGTGGCGGCGAAAGCCGGCGTCATTGGATTTACTAAATCGTTGGCGCTGGAGATGGCGCCGCACAACGTGCTGGTCAATGCCATCGCTCCCGGCCCGATAACAACGCCGATGATTGACGGTATCAGCAGCGATTGGAAAAAGGCCAAAGCCGCCGAGCTGCCGTTAGGGCGGTTCGGAAACGCTTGCGAGGTAGCGCCGGCCGCGCTGCTGCTGGCTAGCGATCCCGGCGGCAACCTCTTCGTCGGTCAAACGCTGGGGCCGAATTCCGGCGACGTCATGCCGTGATCCGTCAAATGCCGACGTTGAGTTCGGGCGACGCTCCCGCTAACGGCCTCGGTTGATGATTGCGGTATCGTCGATTGTAGGCAAGGGTGCCACAATAGCGTTCTCACCGGCTCACGCGCGCTTTCACGAAAGATTTTCAGGGCTGTTTAACGGTGTGCCTATTGATGGTGACGTCGGTATGGCCCGTCTCAATTGAGTTTTAAAGGTATTATTATTGTGAAAAAAAAGCACNTCCCCGCCATTCTCCGGGGATCTTTTCTCGTTTCTCCCCGTCAGTACCTCGGCGAACAGCCAGTGATCTCTCCGCGCCCTTGCGGCGAGGGAACATCATGAGGCGGGGAAANTGGCTTTCAAAACGCGAAAGCGGCATGGGTCGCTTTCAGACTACCTTGATCATGAAAAGCGGTGGTCAATGATGAAGAGCAGCGGTGTGACCTTACGAGTACTGGGAACCTCAGTGACGCTGCTGGAGCTGTTGCGAAAGCAGGCCGAGCAGGATTTAGGCATGTGTATCGACTATCAGGTATGCAGCGTTAAAGAAGCGCAGCGCATCGCCGTTATGCACCCCGAAAGTTACGATCTATACGACCAGTGGTTTCACAATATCGACTTTGTCTGGCCCGCACAGGCAATCCAGCCGCTTGAGATCGCCAAACTACAGTATTGGGATGAAATTAACGACCTCCCGAAGCGAGGCAGGCTGTTGCCCGGCCAAGCGCTGAGCCGCGGCAGCGAACCCTCGCATCGCCTGTATGTACAGGATAATGGCGAACTGGGCGCTCACCCTACCGATAAAATCAGTATGCTTCCGCTGACGCACAACACGGACAGCTTCGCCTATCAGGTCGAGAGGCTGCCGGCTTCACTCGTCGGTAAGGAGGAGAGCTGGGGATGGTTGGTGGATCCCGCATTCTTTGGTCAGGTCGCGTTACAGGATGAAGCCTCAATGGGCGTGTTGGACGCCGTGCTGGCGGTGCAAGCGCGTGGACGGCTCAAGTTCGGCAACGTGGGAAACCTGACGCTGGAAGAGATCGACCGGCTGGCCGACGTATTGGCTGGCCTGCGCCGGCAAGGACATTTTGCCGCGTTGGGTTCTACGCATGATGAGGCCAGCAANCTTATTGGCAATCAGCTGGTGTGCATACAGAGCCTGTGGGCGCCGACGTATTTTCGTCATCACTTCCGCCAAAAAGGGTTCAAGCTGGCGGTGCCGCGCGAGGGCTATCGCGCCTGGTACGGCGGTTTGTCGATGTCGCGCTGCGTCAGCGGGCGCGTAAAAGAGGCCGCCTATGATTATCTTAACTGGTGGCAGTCCGGCTGGCCGGGGGCGGTCATGGCGCGGCAGGGCTACTATATTTCCAATCCGCAGCGTACGCGCACCTATCTTTCTGACGCCGAATGGGATTTCTGGTACGGCGGCAAACCCGCAGCCGAAACGCTGCCGGATGCCCACGGCAATCCTCTGATTATGCCGGGCGAACTGCGCGACGGAGGCAGTTACGAGCAGCGCATGGGGCATATTGCCGTCTGGAATTCGGTGATGGATGAACACAACTATCTCGTGCGGCGTTGGCAAGACTTCGTCCATGCCTGATCGCTCATACGCGGATAAGCCCGTCTGGCGTACGCGATGTTGGCGCATGACTCCTGGCGCGCTGACGTGTCTCATGGACTGAGCGACCTCGTCGACCTTATCGCATTACAAAAAAATCTATTCATAATAGTGTGGTAGCAATAAATGATTATCCCTTTCGGGATCGATCGAATTCACTGAGTTGCCGGGTAAGCGACGCTAGGTCAAGGCGATGCCCTCTGATTCACTACATCGATGGAGAGCGATATGTCTGACGTATTTCATCTGGGATTAACCCAGGAAGATGTTCATGGTGCTGAACTGGCGATTGTGCCGGGCGATCCGGCGCGGGTAGAGAAAATCGCCCTTCTGATGGAGAAACCGGTCTTTCTGGCATCTCACCGCGAATTCACGTCCTGGCGCGCCGAGCTGGCGGGTAAGCCGGTGATCATCTGCTCGACCGGCATCGGCGGGCCTTCCNCGTCGATAGCGGTAGAAGAACTGGCGCAATTGGGCGTTCGCACGTTTCTGCGCGTCGGCACGACCGGGGCTATCCAGCCTCATATCGCCGTCGGCGATGTGCTGGTGACGACGGCGGCGGTGCGTCTCGATGGAGCCAGCCTGCATTTCGCTCCAATGGAGTTCCCCGCCGTCGCGGACTTCGCCTGTACGGCGGCGCTGGTGGAGGCCACCCGCGCCGCCGGTCATACGCTGCATGTCGGCGTCACCGCCTCTTCCGACACGTTTTATCCGGGGCAGGAGCGCTACGATACCTTCTCGCGCCGGGTGGTGCGCCGTTTCCGTGGGTCGATGGAGGAGTGGCAGAGCATGGGGGTGCTGAACTACGAAATGGAGTCCGCAACGCTGCTGACGATGTGCGCCAGCCAGGGGCTGCGCGCGGGGATGGTCGCGGGCGTTATCGTAAATCGCACTCAGCAGGAAACTCCCGACGCCGCCACGATGAAACTGGCCGAAACCGCGTCGGTGAACGTGGTGCTGGCGGCGGCGCGCATGCTGCTCTCCTGAATCCCTTCATTTACACTCATTAAAGGAACGCTATGACGTTAGCCAAGACGCTGCATCCTTCCGTCCTGCCGCTGAACGGCGGGATCAATTTTCGCGATCTGGGCGGGCTGGCCGCAGCCGACGGTCGGCGTGTGCGCCCCGGCAAGCTGCTGCGTGCTGGCGCGCTGGATGAACTGAGCGATCAGGATCGCACGTATCTGGCCGGTATGCCGGTCGCGCATGTGGTCGATTATCGCGATATCTCGGAGGCCGCGCTGCGTCCGGATCGGCTGTGGGCGGGTGTCAGCTATCATGGCGTGCCGGCTAACCCTCCAAGTCATGAGGTGACGGCCAATCTTGAATCGTTGGGACCGGAGAAACTGGCCGAGCTGGACGCACGCGCTTTCATGCTCACCGTGTACGAACGGCTGCCGTTCGACAACCACGCCTACCACTGCTTGGTCCAGTTGATGCAGGCGCCGGACCAGGGCGCGTTGGTACAGCATTGTGCGGTCGGCAAGGATAGGACGGGCGTCGGCGTCGCGCTGGTGTTATTCGCGCTGGGGGCGGATGAACAGACGGTAATGGACGATTATCTCCTGACAGAAACCACGTTGGAGCCGTTCCGCCAGCGTCTGATCGAGGAGCTGACGCCCGTGCTCGGCGAGGCGGCAATGCGGCCGTTCGCTTTTATTTTGTCAGCTCGAGAGGAGTTTCTGCAGACGGCGCTGCGGACGATACGTGAGCGGCACGGCTCGATAGACAACTGGNTGATGCGGGATTACGGATTGGATGCGTCAGCGCGGGAACGCTTGCGCGAACGCTATTTAGATTAAGCATGCTAGCAAAACAACGGGCCGATCTTGCCGCACGATCGTGGCAGGGTCGGCCCGCAGGTGGAGAAAAGGCCTGGGCCGAGACGACGGCGTAGAACGCGTTGTCTCGGTCAGACGGGCGGGAAGGTTCCACCCTCTTTCAACTCGCCGGAATCAACCGGTATTGCGCATCCCCGCGGCGACACCGGCGACGGTGATCATCAACGCCTGCTCGACATCGGGGTCCGGCGTCTCCTGCTGGCGGCAGCGATGCAGCAGTTCGGCCTGCAGGACGTTGAGTGGATCGGTATAGACGTTGCGCAGCGAGATAGACTCCGCGATCCAGGGCAGATCCGCCATAAGATGGTCGTCGTTGGAAATGGTCAGCACGGCTTTGATGTCTTTTTCCAACTGCGCGCGCAGCTGATGGCCCAGCGGCCATAAATTCTCCTGCACCAATCGCTGATCGTAATATTCCGCCAACCACAGGTCGGTTTTAGAGAACACCATTTCCAGCATGCCGATACGAGNGGAGAAGAACGGCCAGTCGCGGCACATCGCTTCCAACTGATCCTGTTTGCCGTCATCCATCACCTTCTGCAAAGCCGCGCCCGCGCCCAGCCAGGCCGGCAGCATCAGACGGTTTTGCGTCCAGGCGAAAATCCACGGGATGGCGCGCAGGCTTTCCACGCCTCCGCTTGGCCGACGTTTGGCCGGGCGGGAGCCCAGCGGCAGTTTGCCTAACTCCTGTTCCGGCGTCGCCGCGCGGAAGTAGGGGACGAACTCTGGATTTTCGCGGACGTAGTAGCGGTACATTTCACAAGAGGTGCGAGCCAGCTCGTCCATGATGTGATGCCACTCGTTCTTCGGCTCCGGCGGCGGCAGCAGATTGGCTTCCAGGATGGCGGAGGTATACAGCGACAGGCTGCTGATGGTGACTTCCGGCAGGCCGAATTTAAAGCGGATCATTTCGCCCTGTTCGGTGACGCGCAGACCGCCCTTCAGGCTTCCCGGCGGCTGCGACAACAACGCGGCATGCGCCGGGGCGCCGCCTCGGCCGATAGAGCCGCCGCGACCGTGGAATAACGTCAGCGCCACGCCATATTTCTCGAAGGTTTTGATTAGCGCATCCTGCGCGCGGTATTGAGCCCAAGAGGCCGCCATCACGCCCGCATCTTTGGCGGAGTCGGAATAGCCGATCATGACCATCTGTTTGCCCTGGATCACGCCGCGATACCAGTCGATATCCAGCAACTGCGTCATCACGCTGTCGGCGTTGTTCAGGTCGTCCAGCGTTTCGAACAGAGGAGCCACCGGCAGTGTATAGGGGCAACCGGCTTCCTTGAGCAGCAGGTGGACGGCCAGAACGTCGGACGGCGTGCGGGCCATCGAAATGACGTAAGACGCGATGGCGTTCTGCGGGGTTTGTGCAATGACCTGACAGGTATCCAGCACTTCCTGCGTTTCAGGGCTTGGCTGCCATTGGCGCGGCAGCAGCGGACGTTTGGAGTTGAGTTCTCGGATCAGGAAAGCTTGTTTATCGGCTTCCGACCAGCTCTCGTAGTCGCCCAGTCCCAGATAGCGGGTAATTTCGGCGATCGCTTCGGTGTGATTCGTGCTCTCCTGACGGACGTCGATGCGGACCAGCGGTACGCCGAAGCAGTGTACACGGCGCATGGTATCCAGCAGCCGCCCGTCGGCGATGATGCCCATGCCGCAGCTGTGCAGAGAGCGGTAACAGGCGTACAGCGGATCCCACAACTGCTCGTTACAGACCAGCAGGTCCTGCGGCTCGGGGGCGGATTTCCCTTCGAGCTGGGTATCGAGATAGTTTAGCGTCGCGACAAGCTGCGCGCGCATTTTCTTCATCAACTCGCGATACGGCTCCTGTACGCTGTCGCCGCCGGCCAGCTGCTGCAATTCGGGCGTACACATAGACATCGACAGCTCGGAAACCAGCTCCTGCACGTCGTTCAAAAACAGCGCCGCCGCTTTTCGGCGACCCAGCAGCAGCACGCGACGAGTGATCGTCGCCGTGACGTTAGGGTTGCCGTCGCGGTCTCCCCCCATCCATGAGGTGAATCGGACAGGCGTTGCCTCCACCGGCAGACGATAGCCGAGTTCCCGCTCCAGCTGTTCGTCCAGCTCGCGCAGAAAGGCGGGAACGCCCTCCCACAGGCTGTTTTCAACCACGGCAAAGCCCCATTTGGCTTCATCGACCGGCGTGGGGCGTTCTTTACGTATCTCGTCCGTGTGCCAGTACTGAGCGATGAGCTGACGGAGTCTGCGCATGATCTGATGGCGCTCATAATCCGCCAGATCGTCGTGATCGAGCTGTTTCAGGCAGTGGTTTACCTCACCCAGTTTGTGAATCAGGCTACGACGGGTAATTTCAGTCGGATGCGCGGTCAGGACCAATTCAATGGAGAGCGATTCCACGGCCTCGCGGATCTGATTTTCGTCCAGTTTGTCGTTGTCTTTCAGACGGCGAATGGCCAGCGCCAGCGTTTCGGGGTTACTGGCCGCTTCTCCGTGCGGGGAGATGGTGTGATATTGCTCGGCGGTATTGGTCAGGTTGAGAAACTGGCTAAAAGCGCGTGCAACGGGCAGAAGTTCTTCGTTAGAAAGGTTTTGCAGCGTATTTAGCAGCTGTTGTCGATGTTCATTGCTGCCTGCGCGGGAGGCTTTGGAAAGTTTTCGAATGGTTTCAACACGCTCAAGTATGTTTTCTCCCAATGCGTCTTTGATGGTGTCCCCAAGCAGTTTGCCGAGCATACTGACGTTGCCGCGCATTGCGGAATATTGTTCATTCATATTTGTCCTGACCCGTCTCTCGTTGTCCTGTGAAAATATTACGCTTTAAACGTGGAGTGATGTTTTTGTCTGGCAATAGAGGATCGCGCCCGTCTGTGGTGAGCACTATCTTTACAGTTGTACCCGTTTCTGTAGGGAAAAGGCAATTTGCGAAATTTCATCACCTGATCCCTAAGATAAGACTAGCTTATTAAGGCCAGACAAACCCAGATAGGACAAGGGTTGATGAGATGTTCCCTAGGGGTAAAAACCCGTAAAAAAGCAGGGTTTTTGTGTTTTCACGTAATTAATCGTGCCGCCTTGGGCGTATTTTGTGGTTTTTTATTTCACATATAGTCCGCTCTGATAGCGTCCATCACTGCTTATTTAGTGATTATTCAGAATAAATTTTTACATGGAGATCTGTTGGAAGACGCTGAAGCTAACGCTTCCAGGCCGCGAGCGGTGAGGCGCAGAGGTAAACCGTGAAGAATTACCGATGTTGAAGGGAACGCGTCTTGCCTATCGATGACAGGCAAGACGGAGAGATTAATGCTGGCAGAAACGATGAATCAGCTGTGCGATCAGCGTACGTGTCGGCTTGATGAACGACGTATCGATGTACTCATCCGGCTGATGTGCCTGATTGATGGAACCGGGGCCGAGCACCAACGTTGGGCAAAGCTGCTGGATAAACGGCGCTTCGGTACAGTAGTTCACTACCTCCGTCGGTTGTCCCAACAACTTTTCCACCACCTGCGCCAGAGGGCTATCGGCCTGACACTCATAGCCGGGAATGGGCGGATGCAGTTCGTTGATGGTCAAGCGTCCCGGCCAGCGGGAACTGACCGGCTCCAGCGCCTCGGTCACGAGGCCGTTGATATCGTTCAACGCCATGCCGGGCAGCGGGCGGATATCCATATGCAGTTCGCAGCAGCCGCAGATGCGGTTGGCCGCGTCGCCGCCGTGAATATGCCCGAAGTTCATTGTCGGGTAGGGGATGTGGAATGCGGGATTGTGATAGCGCTCTTGCAGGGTATTGCGCAATTTCATCAGGTGAGTGATGGACTCGTGCATCAATTCAATGGCGTTGACCCCGCGCGCCGGATCGCTGGAGTGACCAGACTGACCCTGAACGCGTATCGCTTTGGACATATGGCCTTTGTGCGCGCGCACCGGTTGCAGTGAGGNCGGCTCGCCGATGATGGCGCAATCCGGCCTGATGCGCGTGGATTCGGAGAAATATTTGGCGCCTGCCATCGTGGTCTCTTCATCGGCCGTCGCCAGAATATAAAGCGGTTTGGTTAGCGTGGCCGGATCGATGTCGCGCAGCGTATCCAGAATGAAAGCGAAGAACCCTTTCATGTCGGCGGTACCCAGACCGTAAAGCCGGTTGTCGTGTTCGGTCAGGGTAAAGGGATCGCGCGTCCAGCGCCCGTCGTCAAACGGTACGGTATCGGTATGTCCTGCCAGCAGTAGGCCGCCGCTGCCTTCTCCCCGGCGCGCCAGCATGTTGAATTTATGACGCGTGCCGGGTACCGGCTGGACTTCAACGTGAAAGCCCAGATCGGTAAACCAGCCTGCCAACAGGTTGATTAAGTTTTCATTACTTTGGTCCAGGTCGCTATCGGTGGCGCTAATGGATGGCGTAGCGATCAATGCCCGGTACAGCTCAATAAAAGGGGGTAAATTCATCTTCACTGTTGACAGCCTCTGGTTTGAATAGTATCAATATTCATGCATTTATTTTGAATAAAAATACAGTATTGCCAGGTGAAAGAAAATCACAAACTGCGGCGCGGACCGCGCTTATGCTTTTTTCTGGCATCGTGGGGGGAGCGGCTTATCCGCATCAGTCCCCGGCTCTCGTCTCACCGATCGCGATATAACAAAGGTACACGGATCTCATGTTGAATACGTTGATAGTAGGTGCAAGTGGTTATACCGGCGCGGAGCTGGCACTGTACCTGAACCGTCACCCTCAGATGAACATAACCGCTTTGGCGGTTTCAGCGCAAAGTGTAGATGCGGGAAAATCACTCTCCGAACTGCATCCCCAGCTTAAAGGCGTTATCGACTTACCTGTCCAACCGCTCACCGACGTTGCCGATGCGGCCAAAGGCGTCGACGTGGTGTTTTTAGCCACTGACCACAAGGTGAGCCACGATCTGGCGCCGCAATTTTTGGCGGCGGGCTGCACCGTGTTTGACTTGTCCGGCGCCTTCCGCGTGCAGGACGCCGATTTTTACAGCCGCTATTACGGCTTCGACCATCAGCACGCCGACTGGCTGGCGCAGGCCGTGTATGGGCTGGCCGAGTGGCAGGCTGATGAGATCAAACAGGCGCAGCTGATCGCCGTGCCGGGTTGCTACCCCACGGCCTCTCAGCTGGCGCTGAAGCCGCTGGTGGAAAGCGGTCTGCTGAATATCGACCAATGGCCCGTGATCGACGCCACCAGCGGCGTCAGCGGGGCCGGACGCAAGGCCACCATGACCAACAGCTTCTGCGAGGTCAGCCTGAAGCCCTACGGACTCTTCACCCATCGGCATCAGCCCGAAATCGTCGCTCATCTGGGGATTCCGGTGATTTTTACCCCGCACCTGGGTAATTTCCCGCGCGGCATTCTGGCAACGATTACCTGCCGTCTGCGTCCCGGCGTGACCGCACAGGATGTGGCTGAAGCCTACTACAACGCCTACCACGACAAGCCGCTGGTCCGGATCTACGCTAAAGGTGTTCCGGCGTTGAAATCCGTGGTCGGTCTGCCATTTTGCGATATCGGTTTCTCGGTGCAGGATGAACATTTGATCGTCGTATCCACCGAAGACAACCTGCTGAAAGGCGCGGCGGCGCAGGCGGTACAGTGCATGAATATTCGTTTTGGTTTCCCTGAAACCCAGTCCTTACTCTGATTATTTCTGAGGCGCAAAGACCCATGAATCCGTTAATTATCAAGCTAGGTGGCGTATTGTTGGATAGTGAAGAGGCGCTAATGCGTTTGTTCGACGCGCTGGTTGAGTATCGTCAGCAGCATCAGCGCCCTCTGGTCATCGTGCACGGCGGCGGTTGTCTGGTCGACGACCTGATGAAAAAGCTGTCGCTGCCCGTCGTGAAAAAACAGGGTCTGCGCGTTACGCCTGCGGATCAGATCGACATCATCACCGGGGCGCTGGCGGGTTCCGCCAACAAAACGCTGCTGTCATGGGCGGTAAAGCACGGCATTCAGGCCGTCGGGCTGTGTCTGGCTGATGGCGGCAGTACGGTGGTGACGCGGCTGGACGACGAGTTGGGTCATGTCGGCAAGGCGGAAGCAGGTTCTCCCGCTTTACTCACAACGCTACTGGGGGCCGGTTATCTGCCCGTCATCAGCTCCATCGGCATAACTGCGGAAGGTGAACTCATGAACGTCAACGCTGACCAGGCGGCGACGGCGCTGGCTCAAACGCTGGGCGCGGACCTGATTTTGCTCTCTGACGTCAGCGGTATTCTGGACGGCAAAGGCCAGCGTATCGAAGAGATGACGGCGGAGAAGGCCGAGGCGTTAATTGCCCAAGGCATCATCACCGACGGCATGGTGGTCAAGGTCAACGCCGCGCTGGAAGCCGCGCGTGTATTGAGGCGGCCCGTGGATATCGCCAGTTGGCGTCATGCCGAGCTGCTGCCGACGTTGTTTAACGGCGTCTCTATCGGCACGCGTATTTCGGCGTAATGCCGCATTTATCTACACCGGATTCGCCCGTGCCGGGCGAGTCGGCGTAAGACAGTCTTTCTGGCGGGCGATGGAGCGCCATCCGCTCGTCATCATTTGAATACCAGGAGTTAAAGTTATGGCTTTGTGGGGCGGACGGTTTAGCCAGGCAGCAGATCAACGTTTTAAACAGTTCAACGATTCACTGCGGTTTGATTACCGTTTGGCGGAACAGGACATCACGGGCTCCATCGGGTGGTCTAAAGCGCTGGTGACGGTCAATGTCCTGAGCGAACAGGAACAGCAGCAGTTGGAGCAGGCTTTAACGGCCCTGTTAAAGGAAGTTCAGGCCGATCCTCATGCCATTTTGCAAAGCGATGCCGAAGATATTCACAGTTGGGTGGAGCAACGCCTGATTGAGAAAGNGGGCGATCTGGGTAAAAAACTGCATACCGGCCGTAGTCGTAACGATCAGGTCGCGACGGACCTTAAGCTATGGTGCAAAGCGCAAATTGGTGAACTGACGGAGACCCTTCGGCATCTGCGCGAGGCGCTGGTGGCGACGGCGGAGGCGAATCAGGATGCGGTCATGCCGGGTTACACCCATCTCCAGCGCGCTCAGCCGGTAACGTTTGCTCACTGGTGTCTGGCCTATCACGAGATGTTGGCGCGTGACGAAAGCCGTTTAGCCGATACACTGGCTCGTCTGGACGTCAGTCCGCTGGGCTGCGGCGCGCTGGCGGGGACGGCCTATCCTATCGACCGTGAGCAGTTGGCCGGCTGGCTTGGCTTCGCCTCCGCGACGCGCAACAGTCTGGACACGGTGTCTGATCGCGNCCATGTTCTGGAGTTGTTGTCCAACGCGTCTATCGGCATGGTGCACCTGTCTCGTTTCGCGGAAGACCTGATTTTCTTCAACAGCGGGGAAGCCGCATTCGTGGAGTTGTCCGACCGCGTAACTTCCGGCTCTTCCCTGATGCCTCAGAAGAAAAATCCGGATGCGCTGGAGTTGATCCGCGGTAAATGCGGACGCGTACAGGGCGCGCTGGCGGGCATGATGGTCACTTTGAAAGGGTTGCCGCTGGCTTACAATAAAGACATGCAGGAAGACAAAGAGGGTTTGTTCGATGCGCTGGATACCTGGCATGACAGCCTGATGATGGCCGCGCTGGTGCTGGAAGGCATTCAGGTTAAGCGTCCTCGTTGCCAGGAAGCGGCAGAGCAAGGCTATGCCAACGCCACCGAACTGGCGGACTATCTGGTTGCTAAAGGTGTCCCGTTCCGTGAAGCGCACCACATCGTGGGCGAAGCGGTGGTGGAAGCCATCCGTCAGGGAAAAGCGCTGGAAGCACTATCATTGGCCGAATTGAAAACGTTCAGCGGAGTCATTGAAGACGACGTGTACCCCGTGTTGTCGCTGCAATCCTGTCTGGATAAGCGCGCGGCGCAAGGCGGCGTGTCTCCGCAGCAGGTGGCTGCGGCTATCGCGGTTGCCAAACAAAGCCTATCCTGATGCATCAAGGAGGCGGATGCTTTCCGCCTCCGTTTCACTCCACACCTGAATCCGTATCGCATTTTCCCCTTTTTTTCTTTCAAATCACGGTAATGACCTGAATCCGTTCTGGACATCCATACAGCATGCTTTTACCTTGACGGGCAGCGGCAAGAGAACCCGGAGGCGGTGTGGCAATCACCCTTTTTTACGGCATTGGCGGAAGCGTGGTCGGTCTGATGATCGGCTGGCTGGTGGCGAGTTTGTTACAGCAGCAGCGTCATGCGCGCTATGAAACCGAACGTCAGTTGCAGGAGCAATCTTTGCAGCAGGCGCATCAGGCCCTGAGCGAGAGCCGAGAGGCGCGTCAGCAGGATCAGACTCGGTTAAACGATCAAGAACGCGAGCTGCGGCTTTTACACGGTCAGTTGGCGGCAGGTCAGGAAAAACTGTTGCAGATGACGGCGCTGCGAGCCGAGTGCGAACAGCTTAATCAGGAGCTGCGCGCGCTGCGAGAGGCCAACGGCGCGCAGGAAGCGGAGCTGCGGGAGGTGACGATCCGGCTGGAAGAGACGCGGCTGGCGGCGGAAGAGAAACAGCGCCTGTTGATCAACAGCGAGCAACGCCTGTCGGCGCAGTTCGAAAATCTGGCCAATCGTATTTTCGAGCAGAGCGGTCGCAAGGTTGACCAGCAAAACCAGTTAAGTCTGGACCGGCTGCTGACGCCGCTGCGGGAACAACTTGATGGNTTTCGCCGTCAGGTACAGGACAGCTTTGGCGAGGAAGCGCGCGAGCGCCATACGCTGGCGCACGAAATCCGCAATCTTCAGCAGCTCAACGCCCGCATGGCGCAGGAAGCCGTCAATCTGACTCAGGCACTGAAAGGCGACAACAAANCGCAGGGAAACTGGGGCGAAGTCGTTCTGAGCCGAGTGCTGGAAAGCTCCGGGCTACGGGAAGGGCACGAATATCAAACGCAGGTCAGCATACAGACGGGGAGCAACGGCAGGATGCAGCCGGATGTTATCGTCCGTTTACCGCATGGGAAAGACGTCGTGGTCGACGCCAAGATGTCGCTGGTGGCGTACGAACGCTATTTCAATAGCGAAGACGAACTTGAGCGGAGCGCCGCGCTCAATGAACATCTGGTTTCCATTCGCAGCCACATACGGTTGCTGGGCAGTAAAGATTACCAGCAGCTTCCGGGCTTGCGTTCGCTTGACTATGTGCTGATGTTTATTCCGGTGGAGCCTGCTTTTCTACTGGCCATAGACCGGCAGCCGGAGCTGATCACCGAGGCGCTTAAAAACAACATCATGCTGGTCAGCCCGACGACGCTGCTGGTGGCCCTTCGCNCCATCAATAACCTGTGGCGCTACGAGCAGCAGAGCCGTAATGCGCAGCAAATCGCAGAGCGAGCCTCCCGTCTATACGACAAACTGCGGTTGTTCGTCGACGATATGACGACGTTAGGACAGAATCTGGACCGGGCTCAGAGCAGCTATCATCAGGCGATGAAAAAAGTGGCGTCCGGCCGCGGAAATCTGATCGGCCAGGCCGAGGGATTTCGTTCGCTCGGCGTGGAAGTGAAACGGCCCATTAAAACGTCGCTGATGTCGGATACGGACGTGATGAGCGTGGAGTGCCATACCGACGAGGACGCGCCGAATGAAACGTTTGATGACGAAAAATCCGGTTAGCGCGCCTATTCAGGCGGTGTAAACTTCCGGCGTTGAGCGGGATCACGCCCACGCGCGACAGCCCGCGGCGGCAAAGAAGGGCAGTGGCTTTTAATCTGGGTCTGTTACACTCTTGGTAAGTGGGGAAACCCGGATTTTGACAATAGCAGGCGGATAACATGGCAGACGATTCGGAGAAAACAACGCACTTTGGTTATCGCACCGTGGCGAAAGACGATAAAGAAACCATGGTGGCTGACGTTTTCCATTCTGTGGCGGCAAAGTACGATTTGATGAATGACCTGATGTCTTTCGGCATCCATCGTATCTGGAAACGCTTTACCATCGAATGCAGCGGCGTACATCGCGGTCAACGTGTATTGGATTTGGCTGGCGGCACCGGCGACCTGACGGCGAAATTCTCGCGTCTGGTGGGGGAGGAAGGGGAAGTGGTACTGGCGGATATCAACGCCTCCATGCTGCAAGNCGGACGGGAAAAGCTGCGCAACAAAGGTGTCATCGGCAACGTCAGCTATGTGCAGGCGAATGCGGAAGCCTTGCCGTTCCCCGACAACACGTTCGATTGCATCACCATCTCTTTCGGCCTTCGCAACGTGACTGAAAAAGAGCAGGCGCTGCGCTCCATGTTTCGTGTACTGAAGCCGGGCGGTCGTCTGCTGGTGCTGGAGTTTTCCAAACCGACGACGAAAGCGTTGAGCAAAGTCTACGACCTCTACTCCTTCCACGTGCTGCCGCGCATCGGCGAAATGGTGGCGCGCGACGCGGGCAGCTATCGCTATCTGGCCGAGTCCATCCGCATGCATCCGGACCAGGACACGTTGAAGTCCATGATGGCCGACGCTGGTTTCGACAACGTCAATTATTACAATCTGACCGGCGGGGTGGTTGCCCTGCATCGCGGGTTTAAATTCTGAGTTTGAACATGCCAATGCGGATAATGCCTGTACTGACGGCTGCGCTGGAAACGGCGCTCAATCAGTTACTGTTTCGTGATCGAAGCATGAAGGCGGCCCGTCAGCGCCTGCATGGAAAAACGCTGCGTATTGATATCGCCGAGCTGCGTGCGCCGCTGGTGCTGATTTTCAGCGAACAGCGGCTGGATGTTGTCAGCCAATGGGCGTCGACGCCCGACTGCCGGCTGGTGACTCAACTGTCCGCACTGATTCAACTGCGCGACCGTCAGCAGCTGTCCGCGCTCATGCGCAGCGGCGAGCTGACATTAGAAGGCGATATCCAGGTGGCTCAGCAATTTATCGCGCTGCTCGATCTGGCGGAAATCGACCCGGCTGAATGGCTGTCCCCTTACCTGGGCGATATTGCCGCGGAAGGGCTGAGTCAGACTGCGCGTAAAACGGTCAGCGCCGTCAGCGGTTTCCTGTGCCGCCAACGGCACTATCTGTCGGAAACGCTGACTGAAGAGTGGCGTCTGCTTCCGGGAAAACTGGAGGCAACGTGGTTTGGGGATGAAGTCGAGGCGTTAGACCGCGCGGTGGATGCATTGTCTGAAAGATTATCAAAACTGGAGGAAACGCGATGACGCCGGGGGAATTGATTCGCCTTTATCGTATTGTCTGGGTATTGCTGAGCTACGGACTTGACGAACTGATCCCACGTGTGCCGCTAACCCTCCCCGTCCGTTTCGTACGGCGCCTGTTGTTCTGGTTGCCTAATCGGCATCAGGAGCAGCCGTTGGGTGAACGTCTGCGTCTGGCTCTGCAAGATCTGGGACCGGTCTGGATCAAATTCGGCCAGATGATGTCTACCCGGCGCGATCTGTTTTCTCCCGCCATCGCCGATCAACTGGCGAAACTGCAGGACCAGGTCGAACCTTTCGACGGAGAACTGGCGCGCCAGCAAATTGAAAAGTCGATGGGCGGCAAGTTGGAAAACTGGTTCGACGACTTCGACGCCAAACCGCTGGCCTCGGCTTCCATCGCCCAAGTGCATACGGCGAAGCTGAAATCGACGGGCAAAGATATCGTCATCAAGGTGATTCGCCCGGATATCCTTCCCGTCATCCAGGCGGACATCAAGCTGATGAAACGGTTGGCCAGCTGGCTGCCGCTACTGATGCCGGACGGCCGTCGCCTGCGTCCTCGCGAAGTGGTGCGCGAATATGAAAAAACGCTGCTGGATGAGTTGAACCTTCTTCGAGAAGCCGCCAACGGCATACAGCTGCGACGCAACTTCGAAAACAGCGGGCTGCTTTACGTGCCGGAAGTCTACTCGGACTATTGCACCGAACGGGTGCTGGTGATGGAGCGGATTTATGGGATCCCGGTGTCGGATATGGACGCGTTGAAAGCACATGGCGTGAACCTGCCGCTGCTGGCGGAACGCGGGGTTCAGGTCTTTTTCACTCAGGTTTTTCGCGACAGTTTCTTCCATGCCGATATGCATCCCGGCAACATTTTCATTAGCTACGAACACCCTGAAGATCCCCTGTATATCGGCATCGATTGCGGCATTGTCGGTTCCTTGAACAAGGACGATAAACGCTATCTGGCGGAGAACTTTATCGCCTTTTTCAACCGCGACTACCGCCGCGTAGCCGAGCTGCATGTCGATTCCGGTTGGGTGCCTGCGGACACCAATGTCGAAGAGTTCGAGTTCGCGATTCGTACCGTCTGCGAGCCCATATTCGAAAAGCCGTTAGCGGAAATTTCTTTCGGTCATGTATTATTGAACCTCTTTAACACGGCGCGTCGCTTCAATATGGAAGTGCAGCCGCAGCTGGTCTTGTTGCAGAAGACGCTGCTGTACGTCGAAGGTATCGGGCGTCAGCTCTATCCGCAGTTGGATTTATGGAAAACGGCCAAGCCGTTTCTCGAAACCTGGTTGAAAGATCAGGNGGGTATACCCGCCATGGTGCGGGCGTTCAAACAAAAGGCCCCGTTTTGGGCGGAAAAGTTGCCTGAAATTCCTGAACTGCTCTACGACGGACTTCGTCAGCATAAAAAGCTGCGAGAGAGTATGGAACATTTAGCGGATGAGCTGCGTGTTCAGCGGGTGCGGCAAGGCCAGTCGCGTTATCTTTTGGGCGTTGGCGCGGCGCTGCTGGTGAGCGGTACCGTGTTGCTGGCCAGCCACATCGAAGCGAACATTGTGCCCTCCGGTATGATCGCCGCCGGGATTGTCGCCTGGATCGTAGGATGGCGTTGTACGCGTTGAATAAGATCGTAATCAGTAGCATGATTGCCGTTATAAAACACGGTAGTTTGATAATCCCCTTGCATAAGAGGTAGTGACATGGGCGGTATTAGTCTCTGGAATTTATTGATCATCGCAGTCATCGTGGTGTTGCTGTTCGGGACCAACAAATTAAGAACGCTGGGTTCGGATCTGGGCGCTTCCATTAAAGGCTTCAAGAAAGCGATGAGCGACGATCAAACGTCTGCCTCGGATGAAAAGGCTCAGCAGCAGGATGCGGATTTCAACACGAAAACCGTTGCTGAACAGCAGCCGGAAACGAAGCAGGAAGAAAAGAGTCAGTCAAAAGAGCGGGTGTAATCGGTGTTTGATATCGGCTTTAGCGAACTGCTGTTGGTGATGGTTATCGGACTGGTGGTATTAGGTCCGGAGCGTCTTCCCGTGGCGGTAAGAACGGTGGTGGGCTGGATTCGCGCTTTACGCTCTCTGGCGTCATCGGTGCAAAACGAACTGGTTCAGGAAATGAAGCTGCAAGAGTTGCAGGATAGCCTGAAGAAAGNGGAACAGGCCAGCAACCTGCAGAATCTCTCGCCTGAGCTAAAAGCGTCTATGGATGAGCTAAAGGAAGCAGCGGACTCCATGAAGCGGACGTACACGTTGGAACAACTGGGCGAAGAAAAGAAAGACGACACGCCTAGCCAGCCGTTGAACGACCCCGAGGCCGCCCATGATGGGGTTATCGAGCATGAAACGACGACGGCGTCCCCTGCGATGGAAAAATCCGCCGTGGCCTCAAGCCTGACAGCTGATAACACCGCCGGCGAGTCCGGCAAGGTAAAAACCCCTTTGCCCGCCGCGACATCCTCGTCTCCCTCTCAACCACGTGATGATCTTTAATCTATGGCCGTTGATGAAACCCAGCCGCTGATCAGCCATTTGATCGAGCTTCGTAAGCGGTTGTTGAATAGTATTCTTTGTGTTCTGGCAGTCTTTGTCGTGTTGGTCTACTTCGCGAATGATATCTATCAGATTGTCTCCGCACCGTTAATCAAACAGCTTCCCGCTGGCGCCAGCATGATTGCGACCGATGTTGCCTCGCCATTCTTTACCCCCATCAAACTGACCCTGATTGTTTCGGTGTTTGCCTCCGCGCCGCTGGTGCTATATCAGGTTTGGGCCTTTGTGGCGCCGGCGTTGTACAAGCATGAACGTCGTCTGATGATGCCGCTGTTGTTCTCCAGCAGCTTGTTGTTTTATCTCGGCATGGCCTTCGCTTATTTCATCGTCTTTCCGCTGGCATTCAGTTTCTTTGCCCAGACTGCGCCTGCCGGCGTGATGATTGCGACCGATATCAACAATTATCTGGATTTCGTCATGGCGCTGTTTATGGCGTTTGGCGTGTCGTTCGAAGTGCCGGTGGCGATTGTGCTGCTGTGCTGGAGCGGTGTGGTGACGCCGCAAGAGCTCAAGCAGAAACGCCCTTATGTACTGGTTGGCGCATTTGTCGTCGGTATGCTGCTGACGCCGCCGGACGTATTTTCCCAAACTCTCCTCGCGATACCGATGTATCTGTTATTCGAGATAGGGGTCTTTTTTGCCCGCTTCTACGTTGGCAAAGGACGTCGAAATGACGAGGAAAATCCTGAAGAGCCTGCGCCGTAACGGCGGCGATGACTGGAAAGCCCGGCGCCGCCGCAGCGCGGTCAAAACGTCATATTGGACACCTCTCGCCGAGAGGTGTTGTTTTTTGAGCGTCTCGAGACACATGGGACAACAGATGTGAACCGCAGGACTGACGTCGATGTTTGATATTGGAGTTAACCTCACCAGCTCACAGTTTGATAAAGATCGCGCACAGGTGGTGCGGCGTGCCCGCGAGGCTGGCGTCACCGGCCTGTTGATTACCGGCACCAGCGCCGAAGAAAGCGAACAGGCGCTGGCATTGAGCGAAGCTGTTCCCGATTACTGCTGGTCGACCGCCGGCGTTCATCCACATGACGCCAGCACCTGGACAGAAACAGTGGCTGAGCGAATTCACCGGTTGGGTCAGCGCGATAAAGTCGTCGCTATTGGCGAATGCGGTCTGGACTTTAATCGCAACTTCTCTTCCCCCGAGCAGCAGGAATACGCATTCAGTGCCCAACTGGCGCTGGCTGCCGAACTGTCTCTGCCAGTGTTTCTGCACTGCCGTGACGCGCACGAACGCTTCATGGCGTTGCTGCAACCGTGGCTGGATAAAGTGCCCGCCGCCGTGGTTCACTGCTTTACGGGCGATCGTCAGGCGTTAAGCGACTGCCTGAATGCCGGACTGATGGTTGGCATCACCGGCTGGGTCTGCGATGAACGCCGAGGTCTGGCGCTGCGCGAACTACTGCCGCACATTCCGGACGAGCGGCTACTGTTGGAAACGGATGCGCCTTACTTGCTACCGCGGGATTTAAAGCCTAAACCCACTTCCCGACGTAATGAACCCTGTCATCTTCCCCATATTGTCCGGCAGGTAGCCGCCTGGCGCGGACAAGACGCCGTTTGGCTGGGCGCGATGACGGATGACAATGCCCGCCGGATTTTCCGGCTGGCTTCGACTGGAGAATAATTCTATGAGCACTGCTTTTCCCGGCGCATTCCCTGGACGACGTCTGCGCCGACTGCGTCGTCATGACTTCAGCCGCCGTCTGGTGGCCGAAAATCAGGTGACCGTAAACGACCTCATCTACCCTGTGTTTGTCATGGAAGGCAAAGCGACGCGTCAGGAAGNGCCATCTATGCCGGGCGTGTATCGCCTGACGATAGACGAACTGGTGAAAGAGGCGGAAATCGTCGCCAAACTAGGTATTCCCGTATTGTCGCTCTTTCCCGTGATCGAAGCGGATAAGAAGTCGCTTCACGCAGAAGAGTCATACAACCCGGACGGGTTGGTACAGCGCGCGGTGCGTGCGTTGAAGGCTGCGGTGCCTGAGCTGGGACTACTGACTGACGTGGCGCTGGACCCTTATACCACTCACGGGCAGGATGGGATCATCGACGACGACGGCTATGTCGTAAACGACATCACGAAAACCATCCTGGTTCGCCAGGCATTGTCTCACGCGGATGCAGGCGCGGAAATCGTTGCCCCCAGCGACATGATGGACGGTCGCATCGGCGCCATTCGTAACCAACTGGAAACTCAGGGGCTGGTGAATACCCAGATAATGGCGTATTCCGCTAAATATGCCTCCTGTTTTTACGGACCTTTCCGCGATGCGTTGGGTTCCTCCGGCAACCTGAAAGGCGGTAACAAGAAGACCTATCAAATGGATCCAGCGAATGGTGCGGAAGCGCTTCAGGAGATCGCCCAGGATCTGCAGGAAGGCGCAGATATGGTGATGGTGAAGCCGGGAATGCCGTATCTTGACGTGGTCCGTCAGGTGAAAGATACCTTTGGCGTGCCGACGTTTGCCTATCAGGTGTCCGGTGAATATGCGATGCAGATGGCGGCGATTCAGAATGGCTGGCTGCAGGAGCAACCGGTGGTGATGGAGTCCCTAATGTGCTTTAAACGCGCCGGAGCGGATGGGGTGTTGACCTACTTCGCGAAACGTGTGGCGCAGTNGCTGCGTGAGGAGTCTCTGCAGCGCTGACGGCAATGGCCGTCAGCATTTTTTGAACTGGCGGTTATCAATACTCTGCTTAACCTGTTTATTCAGCAGGTTAAGCAGCAGCATGGACCGCGCCTCACCATCTGGCTCCGCATAGATGGCTTCCAACCCATTGAATGTCCCTTCCGTAATCGTCACGGTGTCGCCTGGCTGCGGGGTTTCCGGGTCCGTCACTACTAACGTCGGGTTCAGGGCTAGTTCGTCAATCACCCCCTGAGGCACCGTCGCGGG
Organism: Lonsdalea quercina subsp. quercina; assembly: GCF_000688655.1. GTDB lineage: Bacteria > Pseudomonadota > Gammaproteobacteria > Enterobacterales > Enterobacteriaceae > Lonsdalea > Lonsdalea quercina. Next base: position 253,855 of record NZ_JIBO01000015.1, read on the forward strand.
CAGCGCGCCAAAACGGACGAAGTGGCTGACGCCGCGCGTCGCACTAATCGTGGTGGTGTGAATGTGTTCGGGATCGAAAGCGACAAACAGATAATTGGGAAACAGCGGTTCGCTGACCTCGGTACGTTTTCCGCGCACAACCTTTTCAATGGTAATCATCGGGCTCAGGCAGTTGACAGTCTGACGTTCCAGATGCTCTTTTGCCCGCAATAGCTGCCCGCGCTTACAGTAAAGTAGATACCAGGATTCCATAATTTCACTAATCTATTGCAATTTTCGGCAAGAATAACAAAAGCGGCACGGGATAAATAGCGCCCGCAGGAAGCGACAGTTTGTAGAAGAAACTTTATAATGACTGCACCACCGAACGTCCTGATGAACAGCATGAAATACCGTGATTTACGTGAATTCCTTTCCCGTCTCGAAGAGAAGGGCGAGCTAAAACGCATTACCCAGCCCATCGATCCTCATCTTGAAATGACCGAGATTGCGGATCGTACTCTACGAGCCGAAGGCCCGGCGCTGCTGTTCGAAAACCCGATCGGCTACGACATGCCGGTCCTGTGCAACCTGTTCGGCACGCCAAAACGCGTCGCGTTGGGGATGGGCCAGGATGACGTCAGCGCATTGAGGGATGTCGGTCGACTGCTGGCATTTTTGAAAGAGCCTGAACCTCCGCGCGGATTCCGTGACTTGATGGACAAGCTTCCCCGCTTTCGTCAGGTACTGAATATGCCGACGAAGCGCGTGTCCTCCGCCGCCTGTCAGGAGAACGTATGGCAGGGCGACGATGTGGACCTGACGCGCATTCCTGTGATGCATTGCTGGCCTGGCGACGCGGCACCGTTGATCACCTGGGGACTGACGGTCACCCGGGGTCCGTTTAAGGAGCGGCAGAATCTGGGGATCTATCGCCAACAGGTACTGGGTAAAAATAAGCTGATCATGCGCTGGCTGTCTCATCGGGGCGGGGCGCTGGATTTCCAGGAGNGGTGCCAGGAACATCCTGGTGAACGTTTCCCCGTCGCCGTGGCGCTGGGAGCCGACCCGGCGACTATTCTCGGTGCGGTGACGCCGGTACCGGATTCGTTATCCGAATATGCCTTTGCCGGACTGCTGCGCGGCCATAAGACCGAGGTGGTGAAATGTTTATCCTGCGATTTGGACGTGCCAGCCAGCGCGGAGATTGTGCTGGAAGGGTATATTGAACCGGGAGAGGTGGCGGAGGAAGGTCCTTACGGCGATCACACCGGCTACTATAATGAGGTCGATCAGTTTCCGGTCTTCACGGTGACGCACATAACCCAGCGGCAGAACGCTATCTACCATTCAACTTACACCGGCCGTCCGCCGGATGAGCCGGCGGTATTGGGCGTGGCGTTGAACGAAGTTTTTGTGCCGCTGTTGCAAAAGCAATTTCCGGAGATCGTCGACTTTTATCTACCGCCTGAGGGGTGTTCTTACCGTCTGGCGGTCGTTACTATGAAGAAACAGTACGCTGGGCATGCCAAACGGGTGATGATGGGCGTGTGGTCGTTTCTGCGGCAGTTTATGTATACCAAATTTGTTATCGTCTGCGACGATGATATTAACGCCCGTGACTGGAAAGATGTCATTTGGGCGATCACGACGCGAATGGACCCGGCGCGAGATACGTTGTTAGTGGAAAATACGCCCATCGACTATCTGGACTTTGCTTCACCGGTTTCCGGGCTTGGCTCCAAAATGGGGCTGGATGCCACTAATAAATGGCCGGGCGAGACCCAGCGAGAATGGGGACAACCGATAACCAAAGATCCACAGGTCGTGGCTCGTATCGATGCCATCTGGGATGAGTTAGCCATTTTCGATGACAGCGAAAAGCGGCGCTAATCGACCGTAACTGTCATTCCCCATTTCGTTTTGATGACCCTACAGAGGGAACGCATGACAACATTGAGCTGTGAAGTAACATCAGTAGAAACGATTACCGATACGGTTTATCGGGTCCGTTTATTACCTTCAGCCCCGTTTTCCTTCCGTGCCGGCCAGTATCTGATGGTAGTGATGGATGAGCGGGATAAGCGCCCGTTTTCTATCGCATCGACGCCAATGGATACCGACTTTATCGAGCTGCATATCGGGGCGTCGGACATGAATCTTTACGCGATGGCCGTCATGGACCGCATCCTGAAAGAAGACACTCTGGAAGTGGATGTTCCACATGGCGAGGCCTGGTTGCGAGACGATAGCAATCGTCCTTTGATTTTGGTCGCGGGCGGCACCGGCTTTTCCTATGTCCGTTCGATTTTGCTGACCGTGCTGGCTCATCAGCCGCAGCGTCCAGTCTCTATCTACTGGGGCGGGCGTGAACCTCAACATCTCTATGATTTAAGTGCGCTGGAGTCGTTGGCGGAACAACACCCCAATCTGCAGGTTGTGCCAGTGGTTGAACAGGCGGAAGACGGCTGGCGAGGTCGTACCGGTACGGTGCTGAGCGCGGTGCTGCAAGACTTTGGCTCGCTGGCAGGCCATGACATCTATATCGCCGGTCGTTTCGAAATGGCGAAAGTCGCGCGGGAACGCTTCTGCAACGAGCGTGGCGCGCAGCAAGAACATCTGTTTGGCGATGCATTTTCCTTCATTTAAGGTCCTCCTTTCGCAATATCCGGCTCTGTATATCACGGGGCCGGTTTGCCATTTATCGCTTACGTACGTGCGTGTAAATCGCTTCTGATTGTCCATTATTCGGCGTATCTATCGGGCCGTTTTTTGTTCTCTCTGTTATTAAGATTGATTGCGAGAGCGAGGAAAGACTCGCCGTTGTTTGACCTGCGTCGGGGGTGACACTGCCGGATCCCCAGCGCTGTGTTAACATAAAAATACGCTGTGATAGATGGAGATACTGATGGAATCGCTGGCCCCTTTGTATCATCAACATGTCGTGACGCTGCAAGAACGCACGAAGACTGCGCTTGAACGCGGCAATCTGGATGCGTTGCTGATCCACTCCGGGGAGCTGATGACGCTGTTCCTGGACGACCACGACTATCCGTTCAAAGTGAATCCGCATTTCAAAGCGTGGCTGCCGGTGACGCGGGTGCCGAATTGTTGGCTATGGGTCGACGGAGTGAATAAACCGCGGTTATGGTTTCATTCTCCCGTTGATTTTTGGCACAGCGTCTCTCCGCTGCCGGATAGCTTCTGGACGAAAGAGTTCGACATTCAGGTGTTTCAAGAGGCTGACGATATCGGACACGTGCTGCCTGCGCCGCGGCAGAATGTGGGCTATATCGGCAGCGCCATACAACGTGCAGCTGAACTCGGCATGACGCCTGAGCACATCAATCCCCAAAGCGTGTTGAACTACCTTCACTATTACCGCGCCTACAAAACCGATTACGAGCTGACTTGCATGCGCGAAGCGCAGAAAACCGCCGTCTCGGGTCACCGCGCCGCGCTGGAAGCATTTCAATCCGGGATGAGCGAGTTTGATATTAACCTTGCGTACCTCACGGCGACCGGCCACCGCGATAGCGACGTGCCTTATGACAACATTGTGGCGTTGAACGAGCATACCGCAGTGTTGCACTACACCCAGTTGAAGCATCATGTGCCTGGGGAAGTTCGCAGTTTCCTGATTGACGCCGGCGCGCAATACAACGGATATGCCGCGGATATCACTCGTAGCTATGCCGCTCAGCGTGACAGCGATTTTGCGGCGTTGGTCAAAGACCTTAACCAGGAACAGCGAGCGCTGATTGAGACGATGAAATCGGGCGTGCGCTATACCGAATACCATGAACAGATGCATCGCCGGCTTGCCGGACTGCTGAAGCGCCACAAGCTGGTGGGCGGCCTTAGCGAGGAAGCAATGGTTGAACAGGGGCTGACTCGGCCGTTTTTGCCCCACGGACTCGGGCATCTTCTGGGGCTGCAGGTCCATGACGTCGGCGGGTTTATGCAAGACGATGCGGGCACCACGCTGGCCGCGCCCGAGTGCTATCCTTATTTGCGTTGCACACGAATGCTTGAGCCACGAATGGTGGTGACGATCGAGCCCGGACTCTACTTCATCGNCTCCCTGCTGGAACCTTGGCGCGCCAGCGCTCTTCGTCAGCATTTCAACTGGCAGAAGATTGATGCGCTGCGACCTGCGGGCGGTATCCGCATCGAAGATAACGTCGTCATCCATGACAAGCGCATTGAAAACTTAACTCGCGCGCTGAATCTGGACTGATGTCTTCTTATCCGGTACCCGCTGAGCAGGTCAGCGTCAGCGAAGAAATAAAAAAAAGTCGTTTTATCAGCGTGATAAGTCCTGCCTGCGGCGTAGAGGCGGCTAAAGCCTTTATTCTTGCCCAGCGGGAGCAGCATCCTGCGGCTGTTCATCACTGCTGGGCCTATGTGGCGGGCGCGCCCGCTGATTCCCAGCAATTGGGGTTCTCCGATGATGGTGAACCGGCGGGCACGGCGGGCAAACCGATACTGGCACAGCTCATGGGCAGCGGTATCGGCGAGGTGGCGGCTGTCGTCGTCCGATATTACGGTGGCGTCAAGCTTGGCACTGGCGGGTTGGTACGAGCCTACGGCGGCGGTATACAGCAGGCGTTGAAGCAAGTCACGCTTACACGGCGGGTATTGCTACGAGAGTATCGACTTCAGTGTGATTATCCCTTATTGGCGCCTGTCGAAGTCATCGTACGTCAGTTGGAAGGGCAGATTGTCTCGACGGAATATGGCGCTGACGTCAGGCTCCAACTGGCGTTGCCTTTACACGCCACCGATGAGGCCGATCGCCGATTACGAGATATTAGTCGCGGTGCGTTGCAATTACTGCCAATTTCACAATAATCCCAGCGCGAACTCACTGAACTTTTTGTTAAGGAAGGCCCCGTAATGCACTTGCGCGCCATAACCCGCATCGTTGGCCTGCTGGTCATCCTCTTTTCTGGCACTATGTTTATACCTGGCCTGGTGGCGCTCATCTATCGCGACGGCGCGGGTAAAGCCTTTACTCAGACATTCATCGCCGCGTTGATTATCGGGCTGGTGCTCTGGTTCCCCAACCGCAAGCACCGGCACGAGCTTAAAGCGCGGGAGGGCTTTTTGATCGTGGTGCTATTCTGGACGGTGCTGGGAAGCGTCGGGGCGCTGCCTTTTCTGTTTACCGACCGGCCAAACTTAACAATAACGGATGCGTTCTTCGAATCCTTTTCCGGACTGACGACGACCGGGGCGACGACACTGGTTGGTTTGGATTCGATGCCTAAAGCCATCCTGTTCTACCGTCAGATGTTGCAGTGGATGGGCGGGATGGGGATTATCGTGCTGGCGGTGGCCATCCTGCCGATTTTAGGTGTCGGGGGCATGCAGCTCTATCGCGCAGAAATGCCCGGCCCGCTGAAAGACAACAAAATGCGGCCTCGTATTGCGGAAACGGCGAAAACGCTGTGGCTGATTTACCTGTTGCTGACGGTGTTGTGCGCGTTGTCACTGTGGTTGGCGGGAATGCCGGTCTTTGATGCCATAGGCCACAGTTTTTCGACGATTGCGATAGGGGGCTTTTCTACGCATGATGCGAGCATCGGCTACTTCAACAGCTCTACTATCAATACCATTATTGCGATTTTCCTACTCATTTCAGGCTGTAACTTCGGCCTTCATTTCGCCGTATTAAGTGGACGCAGCCTGAAAGTGTATTGGCGCGATCCCGAATTCCGCATGTTCATTTTTGTCCAGATGTCTTTGGTGGTCGTTTGTACAGTCGTACTGTGGTTCCATAATGTGTACAGCTCGGGGATCGATACGCTGAATCAGGCGTTTTTCCAGGTGGTTTCGATGGCGACGACCGCCGGGTTTACAACGGACAGCATATCGCATTGGCCGTTGTTCCTGCCGGTGTTGCTTCTGTGTGCAGCCTTTATTGGTGGTTGTGCAGGTTCAACGGGCGGTGGACTTAAAGTTATCCGTATCTTGCTGCTGTTCTTACAGGGTTCGCGTGAACTTAAGCGACTGGTTCACCCCAATGCGGTCTATACCATTAAGCTGGGGCAGCGCGCGTTGCCGGAAAGAATACTGGAAGCCGTATGGGGGTTCTTTTCTGCCTATGCGCTGGTATTCATCGTCAGTATGTTGGCCGTTATCGCGACCGGCGTTGACGATTTTTCGGCGTTTGCCGCCGTTGCAGCTACGCTAAACAATCTTGGTCCCGGTCTAGGCGTGGTGGCGGACAACTTCACCTCAATGAACGATGCTGCAAAATGGATACTCATATTGACGATGCTGTTTGGCCGTCTCGAAGTATTCACGCTGTTGGTGCTGTTTACGCCGACCTTCTGGCGGGAATAACAAAAAGAGGTTTCCTTAGAATGAAAGCATTGATCCTGTTTTCCAGTACAGATGGCCAAACAGAGGCGATAGCTAATGTCATTGCCGATGAACTGAAAGAAACGCAAGTATGCGATGTCGTCAATATTGACGATGCCGATAAGGTCGAACTTACCCAGTACACGAAAATTCTCTTGGGGGCATCCGTACGCTACGGACATTTTGCACCTGCGCTGGACCAGTTTATTCAGCGCAACCTGGCTTTACTGCAAAATAAGCCGAGCGCTTTCTTTTCGGTGAATCTCACAGCGCGCAAACCTGAAAAAAGCACGGTACAAACCAATGCTTATACGCGCAAATTTTTAATGCGTTGTCCCTGGAAACCCGATTTGGGCGCGGTATTCGCCGGGGCGCTGCGTTATCCTCGCTATCGATGGTTTGACCGCATCATGATTCAGTTGATCATGCGAATGACGGGTGGGGAGACGGATACCTCGCGTGAGATTGAATATACTGACTGGCATCAGGTCCGAGACTTTGCCCAGCAATTCGGTCAATTAACGCTGAAAAAAAAGGCGCAATGAAGATTATTACAGCGTATTGACCGAAAAAAACTCGTTTGAATATCTTTTTTCATTTAGCGCTTGTCAGCCTGAAATAACTCCCTATAATGCGCTCCCACTGACACGGCGCAGCGGACAACGCAACGCGGTGGCAGTCGAAGAAAGACGAAGAAAGTCGTTGACTTCAAACGCGGAATCCGTAGTATATGCGGCCCGCGGCCACTGAAAGTGGCGCTGCTCTTTAACAATTTAATCAGACAATCTGTGTGGGCACTCACAAGACACTATCGCAATCAGATACGAAAAAGTCTTGAAGAGTGAACAACAGTTAATTCATTACGAATGAACAGTAAATTCTTTGAGCATCGCTATTAACTTAGCAAATCAAGCTTTTAATTGAAGAGTTTGATCATGGCTCAGATTGAACGCTGGCGGCAGGCCTAACACATGCAAGTCGAGCGGCAGCGGAAGGAAGCTTGCTTCCTTNCCGGNGAGCGGCGGACGGGTGAGTAATGTCTGGGGATCTGNCCGATGGAGGGGGATAACTACTGGAAACGGTAGCTAATACCGCATAACGTCGCAAGACCAAAGTGGGGGACCTTCGGGCCTCACACCATCGGATGAACCCAGATGGGATTAGCTAGTAGGCGGGGTAAAGGCCCACCTAGGCGACGATCTCTAGCTGGTCTGAGAGGATGACCAGCCACACTGGAACTGAGACACGGTCCAGACTCCTACGGGAGGCAGCAGTGGGGAATATTGCACAATGGGGGAAACCCTGATGCAGCCATGCCGCGTGTATGAAGAAGGCCTTCGGGTTGTAAAGTACTTTCAGCGGGGAGGAAGGCAGTGAACTTAATACGTTCGCTGATTGACGTTACCCGCAGAAGAAGCACCGGCTAACTCCGTGCCAGCAGCCGCGGTAATACGGAGGGTGCAAGCGTTAATCGGAATGACTGGGCGTAAAGCGCACGCAGGCGGTTTGTTAAGTCAGATGTGAAATCCCCGAGCTTAACTTGGGAACTGCATTTGAAACTGGCAGGCTAGAGTCTTGTAGAGGGGGGTAGAATTCCAGGTGTAGCGGTGAAATGCGTAGAGATCTGGAGGAATACCGGTGGCGAAGGCGGCCCCCTGGACAAAGACTGACGCTCAGGTGCGAAAGCGTGGGGAGCAAACAGGATTAGATACCCTGGTAGTCCACGCTGTAAACGATGTCGACTTGGAGGTTGCGGTCTTGAACTGTGGCTTCCGGAGCTAACGCGTTAAGTCGACCGCCTGGGGAGTACGGCCGCAAGGTTAAAACTCAAATGAATTGACGGGGGCCCGCACAAGCGGTGGAGCATGTGGTTTAATTCGATGCAACGCGAAGAACCTTACCTACTCTTGACATCCAGAGAACTTGGCAGAGATGCCTTGGTGCCTTCGGGAGCTCTGAGACAGGTGCTGCATGGCTGTCGTCAGCTCGTGTTGTGAAATGTTGGGTTAAGTCCCGCAACGAGCGCAACCCTTATCCTTNGTTGCCAGCGATTCGGTCGGGAACTCAAAGGAGACTGCCGGTGATAAACCGGAGGAAGGTGGGGATGACGTCAAGTCATCATGGCCCTTACGAGTAGGGCTACACACGTGCTACAATGGCGCATACAAAGAGAAGCGAACTTGCGAGAGTGAGCGGACCTCATAAAGTGCGTCGTAGTCCGGATTGGAGTCTGCAACTCGACTCCATGAAGTCGGAATCGCTAGTAATCGTAGATCAGAATGCTACGGTGAATACGTTCCCGGGCCTTGTACACACCGCCCGTCACACCATGGGAGTGGGTTGCAAAAGAAGTAGGTAGCTTAACCTTCGGGAGGGCGCTTACCACTTTGTGATTCATGACTGGGGTGAAGTCGTAACAAGGTAACCGTAGGGGAACCTGCGGTTGGATCACCTCCTTACCAAAGTGAAGTGCTAGTGAAGTGCTCACACAGATTGTCTGATGAAAGAAGAACGAGNAGAAATACCTTTATAGGCTTGTAGCTCAGGTGGTTAGAGCGCACCCCTGATAAGGGTGAGGTCGGTGGTTCAAGTCCACTCAGGCCTACCAAATTTTCTCTTATGCTGCGTTATGCTCAGGCTTGTTTACAAG
>NZ_JIBO01000016.1 GCF_000688655.1 Lonsdalea quercina subsp. quercina
ACTGTTTAATAAAAACACAGCACTGTGTAAACACGAAAGTGGACGTATACGGTGTGACGCCTGCCCGGTGCCGGAAGGTTAATTGATGGGNTCAGCCGCAAGGCGAAGCTCTTGATCGAAGCCCCGGTAAACGGCGGCCGTAACTATAACGGTCCTAAGGTAGCGAAATTCCTTGTCGGGTAAGTTCCGACCTGCACGAATGGCGTAATGATGGCCAGGCTGTCTCCACCCGAGACTCAGTGAAATTGAACTCGCTGTGAAGATGCAGTGTACCCGCGGCAAGACGGAAAGACCCCGTGAACCTTTACTATAGCTTGACACTGAACCTTGAGCCTTGATGTGTAGGATAGGTGGGAGGCTTTGAAGTGTGGACGCCAGTCTGCATGGAGCCAACCTTGAAATACCACCCTTTAATGTTTGATGTTCTAACGTGGGCCCCTGACCGGGGTTGCGGACAGTGTCTGGTGGGTAGTTTGACTGGGGCGGTCTCCTCCCAAAGAGTAACGGAGGAGCACGAAGGTTAGCTAATCCTGGTCGGACATCAGGAGGTTAGTGCAAAGGCATAAGCTAGCTTGACTGCGAGAGTGACGGCTCGAGCAGGTGCGAAAGCAGGTCTTAGTGATCCGGTGGTTCTGAATGGAAGGGCCATCGCTCAACGGATAAAAGGTACTCCGGGGATAACAGGCTGATACCGCCCAAGAGTTCATATCGACGGCGGTGTTTGGCACCTCGATGTCGGCTCATCACATCCTGGGGCTGAAGTAGGTCCCAAGGGTACGGCTGTTCGCCGTTTAAAGTGGTACGCGAGCTGGGTTTAGAACGTCGTGAGACAGTTCGGTCCCTATCTGCCGTGGGCGTTGGAAGATTGAGGGGGGTTGCTCCTAGTACGAGAGGACCGGAGTGAACGCACCACTGGTGTTCGGGTTGTCATGCCAATGGCATTGCCCGGTAGCTAAGTGCGGAAGAGATAACCGCTGAAAGCATCTAAGCGGGAAACTTGCCCCGAGATGAGTCTTCCCTGGGACCTTGAGTCCCCTGAAGGGCCGTTGAAGACGACGACGTAGATAGGCTGGATGTGTAAGCGTAGCGATACGTTGAGCTAACCAGTACTAATGACCCGAGAGGCTTAACCTTACAACACCGAAGGTGTTTTTAGAGAGACGAGATTCAGCTTGTTCAAAGATTGGTTCTGGTGGTTGCACGGGAAGAGGTGTAACGGCTGGAATGAAACAGAATTTGCCTGGCGGCGATAGCGCGGTGGTCCCACCTGNCCCCATGCCGAACTCAGCAGTGAAACGCCGTAGCGCCGATGGTAGTGTGGGGTCTCCCCATGTGAGAGTAGGGAACTGCCAGGCATCAAATCAGTAGAAACCCTCAGCGCAAGCTGGGGGTTTTTGCGTTGGGGCGAAAAAGAAAAAAGCGNCCACCCCGCAAGGNAGATATCGGCAGCCCGGCAGGCCAGACTGTTATGCCCAAACAGCTAATTAAGGCTCATTCTACGAATGAGCCTTAATAAATGGTTAGTGCAGAATCTGCGCCAGGAAAGACTGAGTACGTTCCGATCGCGGATTGGAGAAGAAGATCTCCGGCGGCGCCTGTTCGACGATCTCACCCTGATCCATAAAGATCACCCGGTTAGCAACTGTGCGAGCGAATCCCATTTCATGGGTGACGCACAGCATAGTCATACCGTCTTCGGCCAAACCAAGCATGGTATCCAGCACCTCTTTGACCATTTCAGGATCTAACGCCGAGGTAGGCTCATCGAACAGCATGATCTTGGGTCTCATACACAGCGAACGCGCGATAGCGACACGCTGTTGTTGGCCTCCGGAGAGTTGTCCTGGATACTTATGCGCATGGGCCGAAATGCGCACGCGTTCCAGATAATGCATCGCCAGCGCATCGGCCTCTTTTTTCGGTATGCGATGTACCCAGTTAGGTGCCAGCGTACAGTTTTGCAAAACGGTGAGATGCGGGAAAAGATTGAAGTGTTGGAACACCATGCCAACTTCCGTTCTGATTTTTTCAACGTTGCGGCTGTCGCTATTCAGCTCGATGCCATCGACAACAATTCGTCCTTTCTGATGTTCTTCCAGATGGTTGATACAGCGGATCGTCGTTGATTTTCCCGAACCTGACGGGCCACATAGGACAATACGCTCACCTTGTTTCACCTGAAGGTTGATGTCTTTAAGTACGTGAAAATGACCGTACCACTTATTCACGTTTTCCAGCGTAATCATGTAGTCAGCGGATTGTGTTAACGCATTCTGATTCATGGATGACCTCAATGAGACTTATGTCCGGTATCAAACCGTTTTTCCAAATGTTGGCTATAGCGCGACATGCTGAAACAGAAGATCCAATAGATCAGCGCGGCGAAGACGTAGCCTTCGGTAGACATGCCCAACCAAGCGGGATCGACTGTGGCCTGCTGGATACTGCTGAACAGATCGAATAGTCCGATGATGATTACCAGACTGGTATCTTTGAACAGCGAGATGATGGTATTGACCAGACCGGGGATAACCATTTTTAGCGCCTGAGGCAGGATGACCAGAAACTGCATCCGCCAATAGCCTAATGCCAGCGACTGTGCTGCTTCATACTGTCCTTTCGGCAACGCTTGAAGGCCGCCTCGTACCACTTCGGCCACATAGGCGGATTGGAACAGAATGACTCCCACTAAGGCGCGTAACAGTTTGTCTATGTTAGTCCCTTCCGTCAGGAACAGCGGCAGCATCACCGAGGACATGAACAGCACGGTGATCAGCGGTACGCCACGCCAGAATTCAATAAATCCAATGCATAGCATACGGACGATAGGCATTTCCGAGCGTCGGCCCAGCGCCAGCAAGATCCCGAGCGGCAAAGCGCCCGCAATCCCCACGGCGGCGATAATGATGGTGAGTGTGAGTCCGCCCCATTGGCGTGTTTCCACGTGAGGCATCCCNCCAAATCCGCCGGACAGCAGCCCCCAGGCGATGAGTGGGTAGACAATGCACCATCCGGCGATATAACGGCCGCGATGCGGCACCTGTTTCCAGAACATGGGGAAAATGCTCAACAGCGCCAGCACCAGCGCGAAGTTGATTCGCCAAATCTCTTCAGTGGGGTAGAGGCCATACATAAAGTGGCTGAAGCGGGCGTGAATAAACACCCAGCAGGCCCCTTCGCGGGTACAGTCATTGCGGGTTGCGCCCAACCAGTTGGCGTCGAAGACCGCCCAGTTCAGAAGTGGCGGCACCCCTTTCCACAGCAGCCAAAGGCAGAAAAGGGTCAGCAGGCTGTTGGGGAGGCTGGAAAACAAATTCCGTCGAACCCATGCGATGGCGCTGCTAACAGGCATCGGGCGATTTGGTGTATGTGAAATCATGTTCACCCTGCTCCTCTAGCGCTCAATTAAGGCGATTTTGCGGTTATAGATATTCATCAGCAGCGAGATGAGCAGGCTGATAATCAGGTAGACCGACATCGTCATGGCAATCGTCTCAATCGCTTGACCGGTCTGATTCAGGACCGTACCGGCAAACAGCGACACCATATCCGGGTAACCAATCGCAGCAGCGAGAGAGGAGTTCTTCACAATATTCAGGTACTGGCTGGTCAGCGGCGGAATGATGACGCGCATTGCTTGAGGCAGGATGACCTTGCGTAGTGTGATCGCTTTTGGCAGGCCAAGCGATAGCGCTGCTTCATGCTGGCCGTGCGATACCGATTGAATACCAGAACGGATGATTTCGGCAATGAAGGAGGAGGTATAAACTGAAAGCGCCAGCGCTAGCGCAGCGAGTTCCGGGATCATGACCAGACCGCCGTTGAAGTTAAACCCTCTCAATACCGGGAGTTCCCAGCTCAATGCACCACCAAAGGTGATGTGCGCCAAGCCCAGCAGTAGTGCAAGGATCAGCAATGGCCACGGCCAGTTTCTTCGATAGACGCCAGTTTCAAGGTGATAGCGCTGATTTATGCGAACGATGAGAACGGTCGCGAGTGCGGTAATAACCACGGCGATTAGGGCTGGAAGGGCGCCAGGCCCGAAATCCGCCGCCGGGATATACAATCCGCGGTTACTCAAAAACACTGCATCCAGCGTACTAACCGCCTGGCGAGGCCCCGGGAGATTGCGTAGTACCGCAAAGTACCAGAAGAAGATCTGCAGCAGAGGCGGAATATTGCGGAACGTTTCGATATAGAAGGTGGATAGCTTACGGAGCAGCCAGTTATCAGACAGCCGGGCCAGACCGACCATAAATCCTAACAAGGAAGCGCAGACAATACAGATGGCTGACACCAACAGCGTATTCAGCAAGCCGACGACGAAGACGCGGGCGTACGTATCGCCCTGCTGATAGTCGATGAGATGCTGGACAATACCAAATCCTGCGGAGTTATCCAGAAAAGCAAAGCCGGACGTAATGCCACGTTGCGCCAAATTAGTAATGGTGTTGTGCAACAGATAGGCTGCGAAAGACAGTACGACGACGACAGCGATAATTTGGTACAGCCAGGCGCGCACCGCAGGATTAGTCAGTGATAAATCACCTTTTACGGTTGGGCGTTGCAGCATGATGAAGCCTCGGTAGCAGTCAAACGGGAGCACGGCGACAAGGCCGTGCCCGATTTACTTGGGGGATTAACGAACGGCGGGCGCGTATTGAATACCGCCATTGGTCCACAATTCGTTCAGTCCGCGTTTGATTTTCAATTCGCTGCCCATACCGACGTTGCGCTCAAATATTTCGCCGTAGTTACCGACCTGTTTAATAATTTTGTAGGCCCAGTCAGCGGGTAATTTGAGATCTTTTCCGTAATTGCCTTCTTTGCCGAGCAGATGAGCCATATCCGGTGTTGTCGGTTTTGCCAGCATCTGGTCGACGTTCTGAGAGGTGACCCCCATCTCTTCCGCGTTCAGCATGGCGAACAGGCTCCAGCGCACGATGGAAAACCACTCTTCGTCTCCACGGCGAACGACCGGTCCCAGCGGTTCCTTGGAGATGACTTCAGGCAGCACGATGTATTCGTTGGGATTAGCCAATTTGATGCGCAATGCATACAACTGAGACTGGTCGGAAGACAGCGTGTCGCAGCGTCCGGACTCCAGCGCTTTGGCGCTCTCATCGGAGCGGTCGAAGGTCACCGGCGTGTACTTCATGCCATGAGTTTTGAAATAGTCGGCGACGTTCAGTTCGGTATCGGTCCCCGCCTGAATACACACCGTCGCGCCGTCCAGCTCCGTCGCGCTTTTCAGCCCGGCTTTGTTGTGGGTCAGGAAACCGATGCCGTCATAATAGGTGACGCCGGTGAACAGCATGCCCATGCCCGCGTCACGCGAAGAGGTCCATGTCGTGTTGCGGGACAGCAGGTCCACTTCGCCTGACTGCAGCGCCGTAAAACGTTCTTTGGCGGTCAGCGGGGTATATTTCACCTTGTCGGCATCGCCGAAAACGGCAGCCGCGACGCCCCTGCAAACATCCACATCAATACCGGCATATTTGCCGCTGGCATCGGCATAGGAAAAACCCGGCAAGCCATCGCTGATACCGCATTGGACAAAGCCTTTTTTCTGTATGGCGTCCAGCGTGGCGCCAGCATGGGCCTGTTGCATCGCCGTCAGAAGAGAAGCGCCTGCGACCAGCGTAGAAATGAACAATTTTTTCATCATCTTATGTGCCTAATGAGTTGTGTGCTGTGGTAATGGACGCAGCGTTGCGTCCGTCCTGTCTGCCGGCGCCGTCATTTGGATATTGGGCCGTGACGTGATTAAGCAAAACTAATGCCAATCCGTGACGGATGCTCTCTGGCTGACGGCGGGGAGTTTTGTGAGGGAGGACACAAAACTTGCAATGTATTGCACCAATATAATCACGGCGCTCAAAAAAATTGCCTGTATTTGGTGCGAAACGACCTCATTGGCGGATTTAGCAGAATGCCGCGATCTTAACCAGTGCATCGCCAAGGTGTTTGTTGTCTTTTTTAGTGCAACTTGTTACTGAATTGCTGGATGAGCGGCGCGGGTAGGGTTGAAGGACGAGACTATGGCGGGCGGGTGAAAGAGATGAATATCAGTAAAATAAAGGAGTTATTCGGCCCTCCGCATCGCGGAAGGCCGGGCGCCATGTCAACGAACGTTATGCCGTTGATAAAAGCGTTCCAAGCGCGTCTGCGCTTTGCTGAGAATGGTACAAAACAGAAGGTAAATAATGGCGGCTTCGACGTAGAGAATGAGCGGTTCATAGGTGACGGAGACGATGCGCTGAGCGGCAAGAAACATCTCCGGCACGGTGATGACGGCAGCCAACGAGGTATCTTTGATCAGAGAGATAAAGGTATTCGATAGTGGGGGAAGGGACACAAATACCGATTGGGGAAAAATGACCCATCGAATAGCCTGAGTTCCCTTCATGCCTAGCGAGTAGGCGGCGTTCCACTGTCCCTGAGGCACGGACAGTATGGCTCCACGTACAATCTCGGAACTATAAGCCCCTACATTAAGGGTGAAACCGATCAGCGCGGCTGGAAATGCGTCCAGAGTGATCCCGGCGCTGGGTAGCCCATAAAAAATCAAAAACAGCTGCACCAGCAGCGGCGTGCCGCGAATGACCCAGACGTAAAAATCGGCAATCCATTTCAGCGGACGAGGCCCGTAAAGCCGGATCAAGGCGACGACGATCCCGAGCGCCAGCCCGAGAATGAAGGAGATAATGGCGAGGGGAACGGTGAACTTCAGTCCAGCAGAAAGCAGACTCCAAAAGGAGTCTGCCATAAGTTGTAGCCAGGGTGGCATCTAACACTCCGATATCTTTGCGGTTACTGGGAAACATCTTCCCCGAAGTATCGCACAGAAATCGTTTTATACGTGCCATCCGCTTTCATCTGGTCCAGCGCGTGGTTAATTGCCTCGACCAGCGGGGTTTGTCCTTTACGCACCAGAATGGCGGACGGATCGCCGCTTTCAGCGGTGGCGGCGACTTTGACTTTCGCATCCGGCTTCTGTTTTTTGAAGTCGAGGAATGACAGATTGTCGTTCAGCGTCGCATCGGCGCGGCCGCTCATCACCAGGTCCAGCGATTGGTTAAACCCATCGGTAGGGACGATATCCGCGCCGTACCGCGTCGCTAGCTTCGAATAATTACTGGTCAGACTTTGTGCGGACTTATGACCTTTGAGATCTTTAAACGTCTTGATCGTGGTGTTGTCGTTGCGGACAACCAGCACAGACTTCGCATCAATATAGGGTTTGGAGAAATCGAATTTCACCTGACGTTCAGGCGTGATACCGACCTGATTAACGACGGCGTCATAGCGGCCTGCGCTCAGCCCGGCGATCAATCCGTCCCAACGTCCTTCGACGAACTCGGCTTTAACGCCGATTTTCTCGGCCACTGCACGGCCTATTTCCACATCAAAACCGACCAATTTCCCCGATTTATCGTGATAGGTATAGGGAGCATAGGTCCCTTCCGTACCGAATTTCATGACCCCCGCGGCCTTAATGGTGCTGAGATCGTCCTGCGCCTGTACCAGAGCACTGGTGACAAGTAACGCGCCAGTCAGTAATGCAACGCTGATTTTTTTCATCGTGGTTCCTACAAAGACGGGAGAGAGCAACCGGCATGCTTATGAGGCCGAGCGGCGAGAATCTACGTGATATCACCACGCATTGCTAATCACATAAGGTGATGGTTTATAGCAACAAAGCATAAATATAGTGGTGCGCGGCGGTTTTTTCCACAACGGGGGAGCCGTTGGTGCTGGCGTGAGGATAAATAAAGAAAAAGGGACGGATAATCCGTCCCTTCGAGCCTGGCGTGATGGCGATGAGCTGTCCGTTAACCCCAGACGGCGTCAGCGATCTCTTTGACCAACGCAATTTTCGCCCACTGCTGCGTTTCGGTGATCTCGTTGCCTTCTTCCGTTGAGGCAAAGCCGCACTGAGTGCTGAGGCACAGGCGTTCCAGCGGTATGAATTGGGAGGCTTCCTTGATGCGGTCAATGACCGCCTGTTTGTCTTCCAGTTCGCCGAACTTGGAAGAGATCAACCCCAGAATCACCTGTTTATCGCCAGACACCTGAGCCAGCGGAGAGAAGTCGCCAGCGCGTTCGGTATCGAACTCGAGATAGTAGGCGGAAACATTTTCACGGGCGAACAGCACGCTCGCTACTGGCTGGTAACCACCGCTGGCGGCCCAAGATGAGGCATAGTTGCCGCGGCACACGTGCGTCGTCAGCACCAAATCTTCCGGCGCGCCTTCCACGCTCGCATTGTTGACCTTCAGATACAGCTCGGCCAGCGTGTGTACTTTGCTGCCTTCAACCGGTTCTGCGTGATGCCCGCAGCCGCAGCTTGTGGAGTTCGGCGTATCGGCGCCGCCGCCGCCCGCGAATTTCGGGTCGACCAGCATGCCCCAGGNGCAGTCATCCAGCTGTAGGTTACGGCATCCCGCCGCATACAGCTCTGTGATAAAGGTTCGGTAGGCCTTGGCGATATCCTGAACCAGCGCATCTTCAGTTGGGTAAAACTCCAGCGTCTTGGCTTTATTGTCAGGACGCTGCAGCTCGGCCAGAAACTGTGCCGCGGAAGGTACGGTCAGTCGCGGTATAATGCCAGGCTCTGCGAACTGGAGCAGGAATTTAAAATGTTCGACGAACGGATGGTTCTCGCCGGAGATCTTACCCGAGAGGTGCGCGGTTTCCGGACGGGTTTCCTTGTCGGCAAACGCGTAGCCTTTGGCGATGAGTTTTTTTTCCACCCCGTTAAGGCCCCACATGAAATCGAGGTGCCACCAGCTACGACGGAATTCGCCGTCGGTAATCACCTGCAAACCGGCTGCTTTTTGTTTATCGACCAGTTCGGTGATCGCTTTGTCTTCAACGGCCCGAAGCGCGTCGGCGGAAAGGTTACCCTGGGAAAATTGTGCCCTGGCATCATGCAGATATTGTGGTCGAAGATAGCTTCCTACTACGTCGGCACGAAAGGGGGGGCGTCGCGTTTGAATGGTTGTCATGAATATAAATGCCTTATTAATTATTTTAGTGGGCAGAGATTATCATGGAACTAATCCCCTCATGAGATGAAATTCTCTCAACGTGATTGAGAGAATTTCACGTTGGGCGGCGTGCGGAACCGAGCGATATATTCATCGACTAGACTGTGGGTATGAACGTGGAGCGGTGGGAAAGGGCGAAAATGACGCGAAGGTGTGCTGATGTGTTAAGAATTCGATAAGCAGGGTAAAACTAGTTAAGAAAGCACGATTTAAGACATTTCGTTATTCAAGACTGCCGTAGTGTGGACGATAGTGCTGTGTAATCTGCTTACTAAAGGCAGGACCATTCGAGGAAGNCAGTTATGAAAAAAATTACGTTGGCTATGGTAATGACGGTTTTTACCGCAAGTAGCCTGCTCTCAACCGTTTCTTTTGCAGCGGGTCCGGATCATCAGGACGGTAAGCAATGGCAGCAGGGACCGGGAAGCCAGCAGCATGGCGGCCATGACGGCAATCGTGGCGGTCAAGCGAACCGCGGCGGACATGGCGAACCAGGCCGGCAGCAGTCACACGTACAGCGCGGAGGCGACCGTGACCACTTTGTCTCCCATGGTCACGATTTCAGAAGGGGCAAACCGGCTCCGGCTCGTTATCGCGGCAATGATTATCGTGTCAACGACTGGCGCGCTCGCGGCTTGAGACAGCCGCCGTCAGGCCAGCATTGGGCTTACATCGACGGCAACTATGTGCTGATTGCCGCCGCGACGGGTGTGATCACCTCGATTATTCTCAACAGCGCCCTGCAACATTAATGTTAACAAGTGCCGGAGCGAGTCTCCGGCACCGCTTATCCCGCTTTTTTTCTCCCGCCCTTATCCGCGCGACTTGTCAGTTCGACAACGTCGGNGTCGATGATTAGCCGAACCAGTCTGCGAGTTTATCGCGGGTCTGCCGTTTGACCTCTTCGTTGATGTACAGGCTGACGGTGCCCATAGCCCCGGCAAGAACGCCCAGATCGTCTGTGAAACCCACCACCGGCAGCGCATCCGGAATGGCATCGACGGGCAGGACGAAGTAAGCCAAAGCGGCGTAGATGGTCGTTTTGGCCCATACCGGCGTATCAGGCCGTTGTGCGGCGTAATAGAGCCATAGCGCTTTTTCAATCACTTCGCGCCCGGCCTTTTTGGCGTAGCCGACTATTTTCGTCCAAAAGCGCGTTTCATTGAAATCGTCTGCCTGAGTGAACTTATTTACCATCGGTTTTCGCTCCTGGTCAGTGGCTCTGTTCATCGCGTGTTGCTGTCTCTCATTGTCGTCCTATCGGTCGACGTTTGGCGTCACGCGGATGACTTCATTATGGCAAAGAGCAGGGCGAATCGGCGGGAAAAGGGCACAAAAAAGGCGCTGATGATGGTTCATCAACGCCTTGTGAAAATACGGATGCCGAACGTTATCAGTTCATGCCGTATTTTTTCAGTTTCTTACGCAAAGTGCCGCGGTTGATACCCATCATCAGTGCTGCACGGGTCTGGTTGCCGCGAGTATATTGCATCACCATGTCCAACAGTGGTTGCTCTACTTCAGCCAGTACCAGCTCATACAAGTCATTCACATCCTGACCGTTCAGTTGAGCAAAATAGTTCTTCAGTGCCTGTTTAACCGAGTCGCGCAGGGGTTTTTGGGTTACCTGAGCCTGAGAGTTTACGGTGGAAACGGTCAGTACGTCAGAATTCACGCGTTGTTCGAACATAGTTCTGTCAGCTCTTTTTCTGTTTACGCAAGATTTTCAAAATATGCCTCCAACGCCTCCAGCTGTTCGCTGGCATCCTCAATGGCGTTGAATGTGCGCCTAAACTGGTCGTCCGGGGCATGTTCCTGGAGATACCAGGAAACGTGCTTACGAGCGATACGGAATCCCTTGCCTGGACCATAAAAGTCATGCAATTCCCGTATATGCCCGATCAGCAAGCGCTTCACCTCTGCCAATGGCATCGGCGGCAGCAGCTCCCCTGTGTCCAGATAATGCTGGATTTCCCGAAAGATCCAGGGTCTTCCCTGAGCGGCCCGNCCTATCATCAGGGCATCGGCCCCGGTGTAATCGAGAACCGCTCTGGCTTTATGCGGGTCAGTAATGTCGCCATTCGCAATGATGGGAATGCCGACGGCCTGCTTAACTGTCCGAATGCTGTCGTACTCGGCCTCGCCATTGAACAAGCACGTACGTGTTCGTCCATGAATGGTGAGAGCCTGGATACCACAATCTTCAGCCAATCTGGCAATTTGTACACAGTTGCGGTGCTCTGGAGACCAGCCCGTACGAATTTTCAGCGTCACCGGTACGTCTACCGCTTCCACCACCGCCGTCAGAATCTGTTTCACCAGATCAGGATGCTGCAGTAATGCAGACCCCGCCATCTTGCGGTTCACTTTCTTGGCTGGACATCCCATATTGATGTCGATGATTTGCGCGCCGAACTCAGCATTGATGCTGGCCGCCGCCGCCATCTCCCCTGGATCGCAGCCAGCAATCTGCACGGCTCTGATACCAGGTTCATCGCTATGCACCATGCGCAAGCGGGACTTGTCCGAACGCCACACTTCCGGATTGGAAGAGAGCATTTCGGACACTGTCATTCCAGCGCCCATCATGTGACAGAGTGCTCTGAATGGGCGATCGCTAATACCAGCCATCGGGGCGGCTATCAAACGATTGGGAAGCTGAAATTGTCCAATGTGCATAGACAAAGAGTGACCATACTGTGTCTGCAAGGGCGCGTATATTACGCATTTTTCACGCGATAGGAAAGGCCAAACTTTGAGCAATTACGCGGAACAGATCAATAAAATGGCGTTTCATCAAAAGAAATTTTCATTTTAACGATACATATCATGTGGTTATGTGAATCCCCACTCTGTGGGCCACGCAGTCGACAAGGGCTTATTAGAAGTGAAAAGACCGTAAAGATGCGGCATCAGGGAGCGATTCATGGGGCAATGAAGGCAATTGGTAGTGAAAAATGCATCATATTCAGTGGAAAGAGGAGCATTCTATCGGTCTGGCGACGGCACTAGAATGCTCCTGATTTCTGTCATTGCCGTGGCGGCAGGTTCCTATTCTTGGTCGATTTCGTCTATCGCCGCGTCAATTTCGTGGCTGATGTGTTCGATGTCAGCGGGAGAAAATTCGATGTCCGGCTGCTCCCCGGTATCACGCAGAATTTTTTGGGCAATGAGACGTGTGACCGGCAGGATGATAGAAAAGTGGTCGCCGTGCGGCACGCTATAGGCATGAAAGGACACGCCCGCGTTTTGTGCATCCTTCTCCATCTGGGGCAATGAATATTCCCAGTAATTATCGCTGCCTTCAAAATAGTAAGTCGGCGATTTGAGGTGCGTGATAAAAGTGCGAGGGGAGCGCAGGTAAAACTCACGCGAATTTTGGGTGTTGAAGGATGGGCCGACGGCGGTGGGGCCGCGACTCAATCTCAATTCTAAATCAGGCACGCCCCCAAGTGAAAACGCTGCGCGGAAACCATGTTGATACTCGTTTCCCAAAAGCGTCATCGTCCCGCCTGTGCTGTGGCCGGNGAGATATATGCGGTCGGGGTCGACGTAAGGAAGTTTAGCCAGATAGTCTCTCGCGGCATGTAAATCGTTAATCTCGCCATAAAACATCTCGAACTTGCCGGGATTGTCATTTTCTCCACGCCAGCTTGGCATCATCGTAACGATGCCGGCCTCTGGGAATGCGCGACCGCTTTGATCGTTGTCGGCGTCCTGAGGTTCCCAAAGGAAGCTTCCTATGCCGCCATAACCTCCGTGGGCCCACACCACGGCCGGATGTCGCTTGCCGTCTTTGGGATCGGGCGTCAGATAGGCGACCAGTTCACCCACGGGCGACGGATATTGTACGGTCTTATACCGCTTCACTGGCGGCGTCTCAGCCTTGCCGTCGGGTTGCAGCGTATCTTTGACCAGCTCGGTCTGAAAACCGGCTCGAGCCTGCGAGAGATCGATATCGCTCAATGGATAGTGCGCGCTAACGGCGGATGTCCCGGCGGCGAACAGCCCCGCCGCCAGCAGAATGGGTTTCAAGTTGCTATAAATCACTGCAATATTCCTTTTGTCGTCAAATAGCCTGACTACCACTGTGTCATGCGGTGTGTGGTTAAACCGGTGAGGAGAAGGGAATGATAAAGAAGCGGAACGCGCGGAATGGCGTCCCGCCAAGGCTTCAGGCGCGTTTACAGCGCCTTTCTGATACCGGTAATTCGGCACCACTCTTCTTTTTCCGCCACAGGATCCAGCGTGAACTTATCCTGATAGGCTTCTGATACGTTCGCGGCCTGTGTCGCTAGCACGCCGGAGAGGCCCAGATGACCACCCGCATTAGGTAATGCGCCGATCAGCGGAGCCAGTTCCCGCAGAGGGCCTGCCAGTATGTTGGCGACGACGACGTCGGCGGAAAGCGCTTCCGGCTGGTCTTGCGGCAGGTACAGCTCCAGACGCTCGGACACGCCATTGCGCTGGGCATTATCGCGGCTGGCCTGAATGGCCTGCGGGTCGATATCGATGCCGATGGCGCGGGCGGCGCCCAGCTTCAGCGCCGCGATGGCCAGAATGCCGGAGCCACAGCCGAAGTCGATGACGGTTTTCCCTTGCAGGTCGAGACCGTCCAGCCATTGCAGGCACAGCGCGGTGGTAGGATGCGTGCCGGTGCCGAAGGCCAGACCGGGGTCCAGCATCACGTTGACCGCCTCCGGATCGGGGATATCACGCCAGCTGGGGCAAATCCACAAGCGCTTGCCGAACTGCATCGGATGGAAATTATCCATCCATTCACGTTCCCAGTCTTTATCTTCTAACTGCTCGATTTTGTGTTTGAAACCCGCGCCCAGCAGCGGTTCCTGTTCCAGGATCGCGACGACGGCCTTCATGTCGGTCTCGGCGTCGTACAGACCGATCACGTCGGTATCGCCCCACAGGCGCGTTTCGCCCGGCAGCGGCTCGAACACCGGCGTGTCATGAGTGTCCTGAAAGGTGACGGACACCGCGCCGCTTTCGACCAGCGCGTCTCCCAGGGGTTCGGCATGTGCGCCGGAAGTATTAATTTTGAGTTGAATCCACGGCATAACGGCCTCTTACTTAACGTCGGATGAAGTAACGGCGGCGGGCGCGGCGTGCCCGAACCGGTTACCAATAATAAATGCCAGCAGGCTTAATGCCAGTGCGGGGACGATCGGATGAAATCCGCCCCATTGGATCTTGAAGCTGGCCAGCAGGGTATAACAGAGCGCACCCCCTATCATGGCGCACAGCGCGCCCGTCGCGTTGGCGCGTTCCCAGTACAGTCCCAGTACCAGCGGCCACAGGAACACGGCCTCCAGTCCGCCGAACGCCAGCAGATTGAGCCAGATAATCATTTCAGGCGGTCGCCAGGAGGCCAGCAGCACCAACAGTCCCAGCACCAGCGTGGTCAGGCTGGACAGGTGTTTGATGTATCTTTCGTTGCTGGCCCGCTGAGGGCGGACGCTGAGATACAAATCTTTGACGATGGTGGCCGATGCCTGCAGCAAATGCGCATTGATGTTGGACATAATCGCCGCCATCGGCGCCGCCAGAAAAATACCGGCGGCCAGCGGAGGCAGAACGGCGATCATCAGCTCAGGCAGAACCTGGTCGGGGATAGTGAGGTTGGGCAGAATCGCTCTCCCCAATGCTCCTGCCAGATGCATGCCGAGCATCAGAACGGTAATGACGAGGGTGCCGATGATGATGCCGCGGTGCAGCGCTTTACTGTCCCGATAGGAGATACAGCGTACCGCCGTGTTCGGCAGGCCGATAACGCCAAAGCACACCAGCAGCCAGAACGAGGTCATGAACGGTCCGGACAGCACATCGCCGGGACCGTGCGGAGAGACCAGCGCCGGGTCGATATGACGCAGTTTTTCCACTGCGACGGGCAGGCCGCCCGCGGCATAAATCACGCCGACCACCAGCAGCAACGTCCCCACCAACATCACGATGCCCTGCATGGCGTCATTGAGCACGCTGGCCCGGAAGCCGCCGAAAGCGGTATACAGCGCGATGGTGACGCCGAAGATCAACAGCCCGGTGTCATAAGGAATGCCGACCGCGGTTTCGAGCAGACGAGCCCCGCCGATAAACTGTACGGCCATGGCGCCGATGAAGGCGACCAGAAGACTGAGGCTGGCGAACCAGACCAGCAGCCGACTGCCGTAGCGGGCGTATAACATATCGTTGAGCGTGATCGCGTTATAGCGCCGCGCCAGAATCGCGAACTTTTTTCCCAGAATGCTGAGCGAGAGCAGCATGGTCGGCNCCTGGATCATCGCCAGCAGTACCCAGCCAAGTCCATATTTATAAGCGGCGCCGGGACCGCCGATGAAAGAGCTGGCGCTCACGTAGGTCCCAATCAATGTCATGGCCAGCACGAAGCCGCCCATCGATCGGTTGCCGAGAAAATATTCACGCAGGAAATTGCCTTGCTGGCGGCGGGTATAGGCGTAAACGGACAGCCCGAAGACCAGCAGCAGGTAGGCGATCAGCGGAATGACGATCTGGCTATGCATCCTCATCCTCCAGCGAGATATCGCGGAACAGATGGCGGACCATCAGCCAGCATAGAATGATGAAGGCCAGCGGCAGCAGCAGGCACGACATCTCGAACCAGTGCGGCAGTCCGGTGATGCCGGATTCGTTACCTGGCAGATACGCGGCGGCAATCCACAGCAGCAGGTAACCCAGCGTCAGGCCGAGCGCCCAGCGCGCTTCCCGGTGTGCCTGAAGAAAACGTTTATCCATCTTGTTATACAACCCAATTGGTATTCATCAGTAAGCGTGTGCAAAACAGGGGATTTTACGGTATGTGAGCGCATTGCCTAGCAGGAATTCACGTTCAGGTGCGGATAGCTGGAGATAAACCGGTGCGTTTCTGAATGCGGGAAGGATGCAGAAAAAGCAGTAATCGACTGAATACTCGTTATTTTTATCTTTTATCACGGGGGCGAAAAGACAAGGCCGGTCGACTGCCTGAAAGCGATCGACCGGCCTTTATCTCGTCTGCGGCGTGTTACTGCAGGCCGAGTTTCTTCTCCAGATAGTGGATGTTGGTGCCACCATGCTGGAAGTTTTCGTCGTTCAGGATCTTCAACTGCAGCTCGATGTTCGTCTTGATGCCGTCGATGATCAGTTCCGCCAGCGCATTACGCATACGGGAGATCGCCACGTCGCGGCTTTCGCCATAGGTAATCAGCTTGCCGATCATGGAGTCGTAATAAGGAGGCACGGTATAGCCTGCATAGATGTGCGATTCCCAACGAACGCCAAAACCGCCCGGCGCGTGGAAACGCGTGATTTTNCCCGGACTAGGCAGGAAGGTGTTGGGGTCTTCCGCATTGATACGACACTCGACCGCATGGCCGCGGACATGCACTTCTTCCTGTTTGATCGACAGCGGCAGACCGGCGGCGATGCGCAGCTGCTCTTTGATCAGGTCCACGCCAGTGACCATTTCGGTGACGGGATGTTCCACCTGAATACGGGTGTTCATTTCTATGAAATAGAATTCGCCGTTTTCATACAGGAATTCGAACGTACCGGCGCCGCGATAGTTGATGTCCACGCAGGCCTTGGCGCAGCGTTCGCCGATGTAACGGCGCAGTTCGCTGGTGATGCCCGGCGCTGGCGCTTCTTCCAGCACTTTCTGGTGGCGACGCTGCATGGAGCAGTCACGCTCAGCCAGATAGATCGCCTGGCCCTGACCGTCCGCCAGTACCTGAATTTCCACGTGGCGTGGGTTTTCCAGGTATTTTTCCATGTAGACCATATCGTTGTTGAACGCGGCCTTGGCTTCCGCCTTGGTCATGGAAATGGACTGTTCCAGCTCTTTATCGCTGCGGACGACGCGCATACCGCGTCCGCCGCCGCCGCCGGAAGCTTTGATAATCACCGGGTAACCGATGCGTTTAGCAAAGGCGCGGTTCTTTTCCATATCGTCGCCCAGAGGACCATCGGAACCAGGAACGCAGGGAACGCCGGCTTTTTTCATCGCGCTGATCGCGGACACTTTATCGCCCATCAGGCGAATGGTGTCAGCGCGAGGGCCGATAAAGATAAAGCCGGAGCGCTCAACCTGTTCGGCGAAGTCGGCGTTTTCGGACAAGAAGCCGTAACCGGGGTGGATGGCCACCGCGCCGGTAATTTCAGCGGCGGAGATCAATGCGGGAATGTTCAGGTAGCTTTTGGTGGACGGCGCAGGGCCGATGCACACCGTTTCGTCAGCCAGCAATACGTGTTTCAGGTCGCGATCCGCCGTGGAGTGCACGGCGACGGTTTTGATGCCCAGCTCTTTGCAGGCACGCAAAATACGCAACGCGATCTCACCACGGTTAGCGATAACAATTTTATCTAGCATGGTACGCCCCGTTATTCGATGACAACCAGCGGCTCGTCAAATTCAACCGGTTNACCGCTTTCCAACAGAATGGCTTTCACCACGCCTGCTTTATCTGCTTCGATTTGGTTCATCATTTTCATGGCTTCGACGATGCACAGCGTATCGCCGACGTTAACCTGCTGGCCGACTTCCACAAACGCTTTCGCTTCCGGGCTTGGCGTACGGTAGAACGTCCCTACCATCGGCGAACGTACGATGTGACCGCTGATTGCGGCGGGNGCTGCGGCGACTTCGGCTACCGGCGTTTCGGCCACGGTAGCGGTCAGTGCAGGCTGAGGCTGCATCGGCGCATAGGCCTGCTGCATCATCGGATAGGGCTGTGCAGCGGGGGAACGGCTGATGCGTACTGACTCTTCACCTTCGGAAATTTCCAGTTCGGCGATGCCGGATTCTTCAACCAGTTCAATCAGTTTCTTGATTTTACGAATATCCATGAATGGGGTTCCGTACTCTTGTTAATTGGAAATTGACAGGCGTTTTACGGCCGTCTGTAAAGCGTAGCTATAACCATCTGCACCCAGGCCACAAATGACCCCGACTGCCACATCGGACAGATAGGAGTGGTGGCGGAAGGGTTCACGCGCATGCACGTTAGACAGATGAATTTCGATAAAGGGGATGGCGACCGCCAGCAGCGCATCCCGCAGCGCAACGCTGGTATGGGTATACGCCGCTGGGTTGATCAGAATGAAGTCGGTGTTGCCTCTGGCCTGATGAATGCGGTCGATCAGCGTGTGCTCTGCGTTGGACTGCAGATGCGACAGCTGAACGTTCAGCGCCAGTGCTTCTTGTTCCAATCCGTTAACGATTTCCGTCAACGTGGTACGGCCATACTTCTCAGGCTCGCGGGCGCCCAGAAGATTCAGATTCGGACCGTTCAAAAGCAAAATGTTGAACTTATCTACCATTATGCTGCTATCTCCCGCGATTCGCTTGGTGCTGCACAAAATAGCGCGAAGCTATTCGTTTGTCACCTTTCTAGGCGCAAATTGTCCGATGCCTAAAAACAAAGTCGTGCATTATAATCATTTCGTTGCAATTAGCAGCCATATAGTGGCTTTATCTGCGGAGATATTCATCTCAGCTTCCTTTCCGCCCCGTTTCGGCGCTTTTATCACACCGCTAGACCCCGGAGCTTCAGCGCCACCACTGGCGAAATTTTTTATAACGCATCAGTAACAAAATGAGGGCGAGAAGAGTATAGAAAATAGGTTGCGGAGACAACGTTTTAACCGACCAAATGTAGTGGATAGGGGCAAGAATAGCGACGAGATAAAGCGTGTTATGCAATTTTTGCCAGCGAGATCCCAACTTGCGCATCATGGCCTGCGTGGACGTCAGCGCCAGCGCCAGCAGGAATATCCAGCTGACAATGCCGAGCGTGAGATAGGGGCGGGAGAAAAGCTCGCTGACCAGCAGCGAAAGGTGACTGAGTCCCCATTCCAACAGCGCGTAGCTCGTCAGATGCAGCGTCGCCCAGGCGAAGCACCACAGGCCGACGGGCCGTCGACAGCGGATTAGCAGCGGCTGTTTGCCATAGCGCGCCAACGGCGCTATCGCCAGGGCGGCCAATAGCCATTTCAGCGCGATTCTGCCGGTAAAATGCTGGATATCCTTCGCCGGATCGGCGCTCAGCCATCCCTGGTTCGCGGTCAGAAACAGCCACAGTAGCGGCAATATTCCCGCCAGATGAATCAGTACCTTAATCCAAAACAGGTGTCGGGGGTGCAAACGCATTCGACGCTGACTCCACGTGTTGGGCTCGAATAATTTAGAAGTTCGCCCGCAAATCCAGACCGCGGTACAACGAGGCCACCTCGTCTGCATACCCGTTGAACAGCAGGGTCGGTTGCCGCTGCACATCGAGAATACCGCCCGCGCCGATCACCCGTTCCGTCGCCTGCGACCAGCGTGGATGGTCCACGTGCGGGTTCACGTTGGCATAAAAACCATATTCGTTCGGCGCCGATAAGTTCCAGGNCGAGGGAGGTCGTTCGTGCGTGAAGCGGATTTTCACGATGGATTTAATGTTTTTGAATCCGTATTTCCACGGCGCCATCAGCCTCAGCGGCGCGCCGTTTTGCGGCGGCAGCGTTTTGCCGTAAACGCCCACGGCCATCAGCGTCAGCGGGTTCATCGCTTCATCCATCCGCAGCCCTTCGACGTAAGGGTAATTCAGTCCCCCGCCGATAAAGCTGTCCTTTTGTCCCGGCATCTGTTCAGGATCGTAGAGCGTCTGAAACGCGACATAGCGCGCGTTGCCGGTAGGATTNGCGAATGCGATAAGTCGAGAAAGCGGAAAGCCGATCCAGGGCACAACCATCGACCAGGCCTCAACGCAGCGGAATCGATAGATGCGTTCTTCCAGCGGGAAGCGCTTGAGAATGTCGTCCATATCCAGCGTGATGGCTTTGGCGACTTCGCCGTCGATCTCGATTTTCCAGTCTTCGGTTTTCAGGCCGCCCGCGTTGGCCGCCGGGTCCGCCTTATCCAGTCCGAACTCGTAAAAGTTGTTGTAACCGATGACTTTGTCTTCCGGCGTGAGCGGCAGATCCAAGCGCCAGTTCGGCGGCTGATTGAAGGTCAGCGGTTTGCCCGGCGGGGCTTTAGGCCTTTCTCCGCCTTTGAGCCAGGACAGCAAGTCCGCCTGCGCGGACAGCGGTAACGAGAGGGCTGCGGTGGAGATGCCCAGAAACTTCAGCAGTTGGCGACGCTGGTGGAACAGGGCTTCCGGCGTGACATCTGCTTCGGTCGGCGTGCGATTTTTTTTCATGGTATTCCGCCTTTATGCCTGTGTGGTGACTCGATGCGCGGCGTTCAACTGGTGTACCACGGTATGGCTTGGGCCTATTTCTGTCGGCGTGATGGGCGCGGCCGTAAGAAAAGGGGGGCGAACTCCGCGAGTCAACGGGGTTATATCCGGTGTCTCTAAACCGTTTGCGCACGGCTCATCGTCAAAGGGATCGCTAGCAGGGTCCAAATGAGGCGGTTCTTAATATATAGATGATTCCGCCGCGGAGAGATTCCGTGCAATAAAGAAAATTTTTCTCTGTCTGAGCGTCATGCGAAGAGACCACCCGAATAGGGATGGTCTAAAAAGAATAGCCCTGGCGGGTTTAACGCAGCTTCACCAGAGTACGGCCCGTCACCCGGTTAGCGATGAGATCGGCGGCGGCGGCGGGCACCTCTGTCAACCGGATCTCTTTGACGACCTGGTGATAGAACGAGGCGGGCAGCAGTTCGGCCAGCCGTTCCCAGGCCTTTTGTCGGCGCGGCGGCGGCGCCATGACCGAATCCACGCCCTGTAGCCGCACGTTGCGCAGAATGAACGGCATGACGGTCGTCGGCAGCGCGATGCCTCCGGCCAGACCGCAAGCGGCGACCGTTGCGCCATAATTCATCTGCGCCAGCAGGGTCGCCAGCACGTTATCACCCACGGTATCGATAGCGCCGGCCCAGCGCTGTTTCTCCAGTGGACGCGGCGCGGTGGTAAATTCCTGTCGGTCGAGCACCTGNCCTGCGCCCAGTTGCCGCAGGTAATCGGCGTTTTCCGTCCGTCCGCTCAGCGCGGTCACCTGATACCCTAGCGCATGAAGCAGCGCAATGGCGGTGCTGCCCACGCCGCCGCTGGCGCCGGTGACGATAATCTCGCCGTCTGCAGGCGTGACGCCGCCTTCTTCCAATGCCATGACGCACAGCATGGCGGTAAATCCTGCGGTGCCAATGATCATGGCCTGACGTGTCGAGAGTCCTTCAGGCAGCGCGACCAGCCAGTCGCTTTTCACCCGAGCCGACTGCGCGAGTCCGCCCCAATGATTCTCCCCGACGCCCCAGCCGGTCAGAATCACGGACTGCCCGACGACGAAAGCGTCGTCGTCGCTGCGGTGTACGGTTCCCGCGAAGTCAATGCCGGGTATCATGGGAAACTGGCGGACAATTTTTCCTTGGCCTGTGATAGCCAGCGCATCTTTATAGTTGATGCTCGACCAGGATACATCGACGGTCACGTTCCCTTCCGGCAGTTGCGTCGGGTCGATGGTGCGGACTTCAGGCACCGTTTTACCCTGGTGCTGTTCGAGAATCAGAGCCTGCATTGCATTACCTCCTTATCAGAGATCGAACAAATGGGTAGAGGGAAGTCAGGTAATGACTATATTGGTAATAGACATGACATGCACTGATAAACCGCAAGGAGCAGGCGGCTGTGCCGCTGCCGCATTTATTCGGTTATAAGGCCTAGGAGTAAAAGACCCAAGGATGAGATTGACCACCAAACTTTCCATGCTGATGACGACGCTGACCCTGTTGGCGATTGCGCTAATGTTCGTCAGCAGTATCTCCAGCTTCATTTACTACAGCCAGAAACGCATGGAGCACCAACTTAAAGCGGTGGCGACCAGCGTCGATCAGGCCCTGCTGGCGAACTCGCCCAGCGAGATCGCAGCGTGGCTGCCGCCGGTGATGAGGAGCCTGGGGATCGTCGAGCTGGAGATCCAGCAGGGGCAGGACAGCAGCGATGTCGTCAGCCTGCGGGAAGACAAGCCCGATGACCGGACGATTATGTATCGCCGGGCGCAGATGTCGCTCATGCAGCATCCCAATA
Organism: Lonsdalea quercina subsp. quercina; assembly: GCF_000688655.1. Taxonomy (GTDB): domain Bacteria; phylum Pseudomonadota; class Gammaproteobacteria; order Enterobacterales; family Enterobacteriaceae; genus Lonsdalea; species Lonsdalea quercina. Next base: position 22,076 of record NZ_JIBO01000016.1, read on the forward strand.
TTTCGCTGAAAATGATCTACGTCGATCCGCTGATGGGCTCCCCCCGTTATCTGTTTTCGTTTCTGTCCGTCATGGCGGTGATGCTGGTGATGTCGATCGCCATCTTTTATGCCGTGCGCTGGCTGCGGCGGCAGATGGCTGGGCAGGAGCGGCTTGAAGCGCGCGCGGAGCGCATTCTCTACGGCGACAGCGAAGTGGTGCCGTCCGGCTCTGGTCGCGAATGGCCGGTCAGCGTCAGCGGCGCGCTCGACAAGCTGTTGGGCGATCTGGTGGAAGCACGGGAAGCCAAAGGTCGAGTGGATACACTGATCCGCGCCTTTGTCGCACAGGATGCGGAAACCGGTTTAAATAACCGGTTTTTCTTCGATAACCAACTGGCGACACAGCTGGAAGATCCGGAGTCCGTTGGCACTCACGGCGTGGTGATGATGGTCCGACTACCGGATTTCGACACGTTGCATGGCACTCACGGTTATGACAGCTCGCTGGCGGAATACTGCACGGCCCTGATTAATCAGCTTGCTTTGTTCGTTCACCGCTATCCGGCTGTGCTGGTGGCCCGCTATCACCACAGCGATCTCGCGGTGCTGCTGCCGCATCGAACGTTGAAGGAGGCGGAAGGCGTCGCGGCGCAGATGGTGCGGGACGCTGAGCGCCTGCCCGCGCCGTCTTGCATTGATAAAGACGATATTTTGCATATTGGCATCTGCGCCTACCGCGGCGGTCAGCGGGTGGATCAGGTGATTGAGAATGTGGAAGACGCAACCCGTCATGCCGTATTGCAAGGTGGCAGCGGCTGGTGCGTTTTTGACCGTCGCGTGCCGGAAAAAGGACGGGGGAGCGTGAAGTGGCGCACGTTGCTGGAAGACACGCTGTCGCGCGGCGGCCCGCGTCTCTACCAAAAACCGGCAATCACCAGTGAAGGCAGGGTGCATCACTACGAGCTAAGCAGCCGTATCGACGATGGCACGCAGGAATTACTGGAAGCAGAGTATATGCCGCTGGTGCGCCAGCTCGGTCTCACCGCCAGCTACGAACGGTTGCTGGTGACCCGCACGCTCGCGCTGATAGCGGGTGATACCGACGTTACGCTGGCAATCCCTATTACCGTGGATTCCCTGCTACAGCCTTCATTCCTGAGGTGGTTATGCGAAGCGCTGCAACAGAGTGCTCACGAACAGCGTTCTCGTCTGCTGCTGGAACTGGCCGAGGCCGACGTGTGTCAGTACCTCGGCCGTTTGCGTCCGGTGATTGCCGAACTGACCGGGCTGGGCTGTCGGTTGGTGGTGGCGCAGGCTGGTCTGACGCTGGTGAGCAGCGACTATATCAAGTCACTGCCGGTCGAGGTGATCAAACTGCATCCGGCGTTGGTGCGCGGGGTCGATCAGCATCCGGAGAACCAGCTATTGATCCACAGCCTGACCGAAGCCTGCGTCGGTACGAAGACGCGCGTTTGCGCCGTCAGCGTTCGTACCCGCGAAGAGTGGCTGACGTTATTGGATAAGGGGGTTCGCGGTGGTCAGGGCGCATTGTTTGCCAACTCGGCGTCCGTCGGGAATACGCTGAAAAAATATTCACAGCAGTTCCATGTTTAATATGAATGTCCGGCCCGATTTAGCGTAGAATGAGCGCGCCGTGGAGAGCATGTCGTTACTGCTGATATCACCGCGAAAATGTTAGATTTTATGTCCGTTGTCGGCGCAAATTTTCGGGATTGTGCGCGGCCAGTCTAGATGCCGCCTGAGGGTACCCCCCTCCATGAGTTTCGTGCCTAACCCAAATTTGTGCGGCATACGTCTTTTTCACCGTAGCAGAGCCTGTTCGCGCCTTGTCGCTGCTGCGTGTGGTTGGTAAAGNAGGCGGATTTTATTTATTTCCGCCCCCAGCTTGCAGGATTATCCTTTAGTTATGTTTAAGAAATTTCGTGGCATGTTTTCCAACGACTTGTCCATCGACCTGGGTACCGCCAATACCCTGATTTATGTAAAAGGACAGGGCATTGTATTGAACGAACCTTCCGTGGTGGCGATTCGCCAGGACCGCGCGGGTTCTCCGAAAAGTGTTGCCGCAGTAGGCCATGACGCCAAACAGATGTTGGGCCGTACGCCGGGCAATATCGCGGCTATCCGTCCAATGAAGGATGGAGTGATTGCCGATTTCTTCGTGACTGAGAAAATGCTGCAGCACTTTATCAAACAGGTGCATAGCAACAGCTTCATGCGCCCCAGCCCGCGCGTGTTGGTCTGTGTTCCGGTCGGTGCGACTCAGGTTGAACGCCGCGCGATCCGTGAATCCGCACAGGGTGCGGGTGCGCGCGAAGTGTTCCTGATTGAAGAACCTATGGCGGCGGCTATCGGCGCGGGGCTGCCGGTATCTGAAGCGACTGGCTCCATGGTGGTGGATATCGGTGGCGGTACCACGGAAGTGGCGGTGATCTCCCTGAATGGCGTGGTCTACTCCTCTTCGGTCCGCATTGGCGGCGACCGCTTCGACGAAGCCATCATCAATTACGTTCGCCGTAACTACGGATCGCTGATCGGCGAAGCGACGGCGGAACGCATCAAGCACGAAATCGGCTCCGCCTACCCGGGCGACGAAGTCCGTGAAATTGAAGTGCGCGGCCGTAACCTGGCTGAAGGGGTACCGCGTGGCTTCACGCTGAACTCCAACGAAATTTTGGAAGCCCTGCAGGAGCCGCTGACCGGCATCGTCAGTGCGGTCATGGTCGCACTGGAACAATGCCCGCCAGAGCTGGCGTCCGACATTTCCGAACGCGGCATGGTGCTGACCGGCGGTGGCGCTCTGCTGCGCAACCTGGACCGTCTGCTGATGGAAGAGACCGGCATTCCAGTGGTGGTCGCGGAAGATCCGCTGACCTGCGTTGCGCGTGGCGGTGGTAAAGCGTTGGAAATGATCGACATGCATGGCGGCGATTTGTTCAGCGAAGAATAATCCGGCCTGCCAGAAATAAAGAAGGGGGAAACCGTATGGATGAAGGTTTGTTGTGTTCATCCCGTCTGGTTGCCCCCTTTTTCATTGTCGAGGAATACGCCATTTTATGAAGCCGATTTTTAGCAGGGGTCCCTCCTTGCAACTGCGACTTTTTCTAACCGTCATCACCGCCATTGTCATCATTATTGCTGACAGTCGGCTCGGTACGTTTGTCAAAATCCGCACTTATATGGATACCGCCGTCAGCCCGTTCTATTTTCTGGCGAATGGTCCGCGCGCGGCGTTGGACAAGGTCTCGGCCAAGCTGACCTCCCGGGAACAGCTGGAGCGCGAGAACGCGGCGCTGCGCCAGGAGCTGTTATTGAAGAACAGCGACCTGTTGCTGCAAGGACAGCTCAAGCAGGAGAACGCGCGGCTACGCGAACTGCTGGGCTCTCCGTTGCGGCAGGATGAACACAAGATGGTGACGCAGGTCCTCTCCGCCGGTATCGACCCTTACAGCGATCAGGTTGTGATCGACAAAGGCGCCGTCAACGGCGTGTATGAAGGCCAGCCGGTCATCAGCGATAAAGGCGTTGTCGGACAGGTGATCGCCGTCGGACAACTGACCAGCCGCGTGTTGCTGATTTGCGATGCTTCTCACGCACTGCCGATCCAGGTGCTGCGTAATGACATCCGCTTGATTGCCGCGGGCAACGGCTGCACGGAAGATTTGCAATTGGAGCATTTGCCGAACAATACCGATATCCGTGTCGGAGATGTGCTGGTCACCTCCGGTCTGGGGGGACGCTTCCCCGAAGGCTATCCCGTGGGCGTCATTTCTTCGGTGAAAGTCGACACTCAACGTGCCTATACGGTCATCCAGGCGCATCCCACGGCGGGACTGCAGCGTTTGCGCTATCTTCTCCTATTGTGGGGAGGGGATAACGACGCCCACGCCGCCATTTCTCCGCAGGAAGTGCAACGAGTAGCGAACGAACGCCTGATGCAGATGATGCCGCACGTGCTGCCGTCTCCTGACTCGATGGGACCGCCGGCGCCCCCGGCGAACGTGGCTTCTCCGACGGATAGCGCTCCTGCGGGCGGTCGCGCGCCGAGGGGCGAGCAATGAATCGTTATCGTCGCAACGGCAACGGGATTATCTGGCTGTCGTTCCTGATAGCACTGGTGCTGCAAATTATGCCGTGGCCGGATGACATCTATATGTTCCGCCCCTCCTGGCTGACGTTGTTCCTGATTTACTGGGTGATGGCGCTGCCGCACCGGGTAAATGTGGGAACCGGCTTCATTCTTGGGATCATCACCGATCTGATTCTTGGAGCGACGCTGGGCGTGCGCGCGTTGGGACTGAGCATCGTGGCCTATCTGGTGGCGTTTCGCTTCCAGCTCTTCCGCAACATGGCGCTGTGGCAGCAGGCCTTGATCGTCATGCTGCTGTCGCTGTTGTTGGATCTGTTGGTCTTCTGGGCAGAGTTTTTGGTTCACGACGTGACGTTTCGTCCGGAAGCGCTATGGAACTGCGTGGTCGATGGTGCGTTGTGGCCGTGGCTGTTTTTATTGATGCGGAAAATCCGCCGTCAGTTCACCGTACAATAGAGGTCGTGCATGACAGCACTGTATTTAGCGTCATCGTCTCCCCGGCGTAAAACTCTTCTGGAGATGTTGGAGATCCCGTTCGTGACGCTGACGGCTGACGTGGAAGAGCAGAGACGGCCTGGCGAAACGCCGGAACACTACGTGAGTCGTCTTGCGCAGGATAAAGCGGCGGCGGGCGTGGCCGTCGCGCCGCAGGATCTCCCTGTGCTCGGCGCGGACACCATCGTGGTTCTGGAAGGCGATGNGCTGGAAAAACCACGCGACGAGGCGCACGCCGCCGAGATGCTGCGGACGCTGTCCGGCCGTCGGCATCAGGTGATGACGGCCATAGCACTGGCCGATAAAGAAAAAACATTAAGTCAACGTGTGGTCACCGAAGTGGTTTTTCGGCGGCTCTCAGAACAGGATATCGTTAGCTACATTGCCAGCGGTGAACCCATGGATAAAGCCGGCGCCTATGGTATCCAGGGCAAAGGCGGGTGCTTCGTAAAATCCATTGCGGGAAGTTACCACGCTGTTGTGGGACTGCCGCTGGTGGAAACCCTTGACTTGTTCAGCCGATTTGCCGAACTGCGTACAGCAAGAGGAACCCATGACCGCTGAGTTACTGGTAAACATTACACCTTCAGAAACGCGCGTCGCTTACATTGACAACGGCACGATGCAGGAAATTCACATCGAGCGCGAAGCCAAGCGCGGCATCGTCGGCAACATCTATAAAGGGCGGGTCAGCCGCGTGCTGCCCGGCATGCAGGCGGCGTTTGTCGATATTGGTCTGGATAAGGCGGCTTTTTTGCACGCCTCCGACATCATGCCGCATACCGAATGCGTGGCGGGCGACGAACAGAAAAACTTCCACGTCCGCGACATTGCGGAGTTAGTGCGTCAGGGACAAGATCTCATGGTGCAGGTGGTCAAGGACCCCTTGGGCACCAAAGGCGCGCGTCTGACGACGGACATCACACTGCCTTCGCGCTATCTGGTCTTCATGCCGGGCGCCTCGCACGTCGGCGTCTCCCAGCGTATCGAAAGCGAAACTGAACGTGAGCGCCTCAAACGTATCGTTTCCGCCTACTGTGACGAACAGGGCGGATTCATCATTCGCACCGCCGCCGAAGGCGTGGGCGAGCAAGAGCTGACGGAAGACGCCGCTTTCCTGAAACGCCTGTGGGCCAAGGTGATAGAGCGTAAAAAGCGCAATAAAACCCGTTGCCAGCTGTATGGCGAACTGGCATTGGCGCAGCGTATCCTGCGGGATTTCGCCGGCGCGGAGTTGGATCGCATTCGCGTCGACTCTAAGCTGACCTTCGACTCTCTGGTGGAGTTCACCTCCGAATATATCCCCGAGATGGCCAGTAAGCTGGAGCTTCATGCGGGTAAGCAGCCGATTTTCGACCTCTACGATGTGGAGAACGAGATTCAACGCGCGCTGGATCGCAAGGTGGAGCTAAAGTCAGGCGGCTATTTAATCATCGATCAGACCGAGGCGATGACGACGATTGATATCAACACCGGCGCCTTCGTCGGGCATCGCAATCTGGATGAAACCATCTTNAATACCAATATCGAAGCGACGCAGGCGATAGCCCGCCAGCTGCGACTACGTAATCTGGGCGGCATCATCATCATCGACTTTATTGATATGAGCAACGAAGACCATCGTCGCCGCGTGCTGCATTCGCTGGAGCAGGCGCTCAGTAAAGATCGGGTAAAAACCAGTATTAGCGGTTTCTCTCAACTAGGATTAGTGGAGATGACCCGTAAGCGTACCCGTGAGAGTATCGAGCACGTATTGTGCAGCGGCTGCCCCACCTGTCACGGTCGCGGGACGGTGAAAACGGTTGAGACCGTCTGCTACGAAATCCTGCGTGAAATAGTGCGCGTACACCATGCTTACGATTCCGACCGCTTCCTGGTTTACGCCTCGCCGCGTGTTGGCGAGGCGCTGAAAGGCGAAGAGTCCCATGCTCTGGCCGAGGTGGAAGTCTTCGTCGAGAAGCAGGTCAAAGTCCAGATCGAACCCCTGTACAGTCAGGAGCAGTTCGACGTAGTGATGATGTAATACAGACGGCGTGTGAATACCGGCGGCCGGCGATAGCGGAAAACGCAGAGTCGACGCGGTGCGGAGACGGCATATCTGACAGCCTCGCTGCCGGTGATGGACAACAAGGAGACATGCGTGAGGCGACTGCCCGGAATCTTACTTGCTACGGGAGCCACCCTTATTGTACTGGTTGCGCTGGGGGTCAGTGGACTGAGGCTTGTCATGCCGCATCTGGACGATTTGAGGCCGAGGCTGGTGGCTTGGGCGCAGTCAATCTCCGGGACTTCCATCGAGGTCGCGGGTCTTCACGGCAGCTGGGAGCCGTTCGGCCCCACGCTGGAAATCAACCATATTCGCATTCAGCATCCGGATGCTGACTGGCAGTCCGAACGGGTCACGCTGGCGCTGGATGTGTGGCAATCCTTGCTTCATCTGCGCTGGCAGTTCCGCGATCTGACCTTTTACCAGATGCAGCTGGACATCAAACATCCCCTCAATTTTTCGCAAAAAAATAACGATAGCGGCTGGCAGGCAAATCAAGTGGCCGACCTGTTTCTNCGGCAGTTCGACCGCTTCGATTTGCGCGACAGCCATATCACCTTTTTGACGCCCTCCGGCCCGCGAGCCGAACTATTTATTCCCCAACTCACCTGGCTAAATGGCCACAACCGCCATCGCGCCGAGGGGCAAATCAGCCTGTCGAGTTTTAACGGACAGCATGGCGTGGTGCAGATGCGCATGGATTTGCAGGACGATCAGGGATGGCTGAATGACGGCACACTTTATCTGCAAGCCGATGATATCGACATGAAGCCCTGGCTGAGCCGCTGGTTGCGAAGGAATACCGGTCTGGAGAATGCGGACTTTAGTCTGGCGACCTGGCTGCATGTGCGTAACGGCGAGATCGCCGGGGGCGACATTCTGCTGAATAAAGGGACGGCGGGCTGGCGCGACGGCAAAGAGACCCATCGCATCAGCGTCGACAGTATGATGCTGCAGGCTAGTCGACAGGATAGCGGCTGGCAGTTGACCATCCCAACATTGAATGTTGCGACGGACGGGCAGGACTGGCCTCAGGCGGCCGTCTCCGCGCTGNGGCTTCCTGCCGATAAGCCGGTCGATGGCGAGGCGCTACAGGGCGAACTGCGAGTTCGCAGCGGCAGTTTGGCGCTGGAGCGTTTTACGCCGCTATTGCCCTTGCTCTCTTCCGCGATGCCAGAGCTGAAAACACGCTGGCAGGCGTTGCAGCCAAAAGGCCAACTGACCACGCTGGCGCTGGATATTCCGCTGGCGACGCCGCAGGACAGTCGCTTTCAGGTGGGTTGGCAAGATGTCAGCTGGCAGCCCTGGCAGATGCTACCGGGCGTTGACCATTTTTCCGGTACGGTGAGCGGAAGCGTGGGAAGCGGTCAGGTGCATCTTCAACTGAAACAAAGCACGTTGCCTTATCCAGGCATGTTCCGCGCGCCGCTGGAAATGGCGAAGGTGGAAGGGAACCTGTATTGGCGGAGCGACGACCAAGGGTGGACGCTATGGTCGAAGGGGTTGGACGTCCAGGCCAAATCGCTCTGGGCCAACGGCGATTTTGACTACCATCATCCCGCGCAGGGTGAGCCGCAGCTGAATATTCTCGCCGGGCTGCGTTTAAGCGATGGGGCGGAGGCGTGGCGTTATTATCCCGAACATTTTATGGGAAAAAGTCTGGTCAATTACCTCAGTCAGGCGGTGCAGGGCGGCTCGGTAGACAACGGCACCCTGATATTTTCCGGCAACCCATCGCACTTTCCCTTTGCGCATCATGATGGACAGTTTCAGGTGTGGGTGCCGCTGAAAAACGCCAAGTTCGGCTTTCAGCCCGGCTGGCCCGCATTGGACAGTGAAAATATCACGCTCAATTTCCTGAATAACGGGCTGTGGATGAATGCGCCGCAGGCGCGGCTCGGCAATGTTAAAGGCCGGAACATCGATGCCGCGATCCCCAACTTTCAGCAGGAGCTGCTGCTGATAAATGGCGACCTGAACGGCAGTGGCAAAGATGTGAGTGATTACTTCATGCAGACGCCGCTGAAATCCACGCTGGGAACGACGCTGCAACAATTGCAGATCGGCGGTAACGTGGCCAGCACGCTGCATTTGTCTATCCCGCTGAACGGTAAGCAGGTACGGGCGAGCGGCGAGGTCACGATGAATGACAATAGCCTGTTCATCAAACCGCTAGGCGTCACGCTGCGCCAGCTCAACGGTCGCTTCAGTTACGACAACGGTAATTTGAAGAGCGAGCCGTTGCAGGCCAGCGTATTCGGCCAGCCGCTGACCGCCAGTTTCACCACGGAAGAGCAGGAAAACGCGTTTCAGGTCAATGTGGATCTGCTGGGGAGCGTACAACCGGCGCGGCTGCCGGGCTTACCTGCCGACGTCGTGAGTGCGTTGGGCGGCAACGCGACGTGGAAAACACAAGTGGGCGTGACGCTGCCGCACAAGGGCGGCGTCACCTACGATATCAACGCCCAGGCCGACCTGAAAGAAGTAAGCAGTCACTTACCTTCTCCGCTCGACAAGGCCGCAGGCAAAGCGCTCCCGGTCCAGCTGAGCGCTAAAGGCGATCTGCGCGGCTTTACGGTACAGGGCGTGTTGGCGAAAAGTCAGCGATTTAACAGCCGTTGGCTGCTGAAGAAACAGTCGGTCGTGTTGGCACAGGCTGTCTGGCAGAACGGCGGTAAAAATATGCCGGCTCTGACCGGCGAGGACGGCATCACGCTGCATCTCCCGGAGCTTGACGGCGAACGCTGGCTGGGGCTGCTGTCCGGCGCGAAGTCCGGCCTGGGGTCGGGAGGCGGCGGACTTTCGCTCCCGGCGCGCGTCACCGTGACGACGCCGCAGTTGACGCTGGCGGGCCAGCAATGGCGCGATCTGGCGCTGAGCGCGTATTCCACTGCGGGCGGCACCGCGGTGACGGCGCGCGGCCGCGAGATCGACGGACGCCTGGAAATCCCGCGTACCGGCGTGTGGCGGAGCGACGTGCGCTATCTTTACTACAACCCTCAATGGTCCGGGAGCGCGGCTTCCCAGACGTCGGGCAAAGCTTCCGCGCCCTTTACCATCACCAACGAAACTTTTGCCGGGTGGCCTACGCTACAGGTGAACTGCACCGAATGTTGGGCGATGGGACAAAATCTGGGCCGGATTCAGGCTCTGTTGGTGCCTGAGAGAAACAAAATTTCGATCCGCCACGGGCTGGTGGATGACGGCAAGGCGCGTTTGACGATCGACGGCAGCTGGCAGCAGGCCGAGGGGGGAAGCCGCACTTCGCTGAAAGGCGTGCTGTCCGGCGATAGCCTGACGGAGAGCGCCGAGTGGCTGGGCATTGCCACGCCGCTGCGGGGTGAGTCATTCAACATCGATTATGATCTTTACTGGCATGGCGAGCCGTGGTCTCCGGACGTGCCCACGCTTAGCGGTATCCTGCAGACGCATCTTGGCAAAGGGGAAATCACCAGCGCGAGCAGCGGGTCGGCCGGGCAACTGCTGCGCCTCATCAGCTTCGATGCGCTGCTGCGCAAATTGCAGTTCGACTTCAACGATACCTTTAACAAAGGCTTCTATTTCGACAGCATCCGCAGCTCCGCCTGGATTAAGTCCGGCGTGCTGCATACCGATAATCTGTTGGTCGACGGGCTGGAGGCGGACATCGCGATGAGCGGCGATGTCGATCTGGTGAAGCGGCAGATCAACATGGAAGCCACGATCGCGCCGGAGCTGTCCGGTACGGTCGGGGTGGCCGCGGCTTTTGTGGTCAATCCCGTCGTCGGCGCGGCGGTATTTGCCGCCAGCAAAGTGCTGGCGCCGCTGTGGAATAAATTTTCCCTGATTCGTTACCATATTTCCGGTAGTGTGGATCAACCGAAGATTCAGGAAGTTCTGCGCGAAAAGCAGAAAGCCCGCGCGGCGACATCCGGCCAGTAAGGGCGGTATGTTTATCTGATTACCTTGACATTAAGAGTGACATCCTATGAGTCTGACGTTAGTCAGTGAGCAATTNCTCACAGCCAACAAGCTGAGCCTAAACGATTTAAACGCCATTCTGGAGACGCTGAATGCGCGTCGTCTGGACTATGCCGATCTCTATTTCCAATCCAGCTACCATGAGTCTTGGGTATTGGAAGATCGCATCATCAAAGACGGGTCCTACCATATCGATCAGGGCGTGGGGATCCGGGCCGTCAGCGGCGAAAAAACGGGGTTCGCCTACGCCGACCAAATTACCTTGAACGCCCTGCAACAAAGCGCTCAGGCGGCCCGCAGTATTGTAAGAGAACAGGGCGACGGACGCGTGCATGCTCTTGGCGAGTCGGCGCATCGCGCGCTGTATCCGAGCCAGAACCCGCTAGATAGCCTGACGCGGGAAGAGAAAATCGCCCTGTTGCAACGCGTGGACGCCACCGCGCGTGGGGAAGACGCCCGCGTGCAGGAAGTCAGCGCCAGCCTGACCGGTGTGTATGAGCTGGNGCTGGNGGCGGCAACCGATGGCACGCTGGCGGCGGATATCCGTCCGCTGGTGCGCCTGTCCGTCAGCGTACTGGTGGAACAGGACGGCAAGCGTGAACGTGGCTCCAGCGGCGGCGGCGCGCGTACCGGTTACGACTATTTCTGGCAGTCTGTGGACGGCGAAGCGCGGGCGGAAGCCTGGGCGAAAGAAGCCGTACGTATGGCGCTAATCAACCTTTCCGCCGTCGCGGCCCCTGCGGGGTCGATGCCCGTCGTGCTGGGCGCGGGCTGGCCGGGCGTGCTGCTGCATGAAGCGGTCGGTCACGGTCTGGAAGGCGACTTCAATCGTCGCGGTACCTCCGTATTCAGCGGCCAGATAGGCAATCTGGTGGCATCTGAACTCTGTACCGTGGTGGATGACGGCACGATGGAAGGCCGTCGCGGCTCGCTGGCGATGGACGATGAGGGCGTTCCGGGTCAGTACAACGTGCTGATCGAGAACGGNGTATTGAAAGGTTACATGCAGGACAAGCTCAACGCCCGCCTGATGGGCGTCGCGCCGACCGGCAACGGTCGCCGTGAGTCCTATGCGCATCTGCCGATGCCGCGCATGACCAACACTTACATGCTGGACGGGAAATCCACGCCGGAAGAAATTATCGCCAGCGTCGACTACGGCCTGTATGCGCCGAACTTCGGCGGCGGTCAGGTGGACATCACCTCCGGCAAGTTCGTGTTTTCCACGTCGGAAGCCTATCTGATCGAAAAAGGTCGCATCACCAAGCCGGTCAAAGGCGCGACGCTGATTGGTTCCGGTATCGAAGCCATGCAGCAGATCTCTATGGTGGGCAACGATCTCTCGCTGGATATGGGCGTCGGCGTTTGCGGTAAAGAAGGCCAGAGTCTGCCGGTCGGCGTCGGTCAGCCGACGTTGAAGCTGGACAGCCTGACGGTAGGCGGCACGGCTTAATCACCCTCCGTTCTCCTCCGTCGTCTCGGCGTGCTGTCAGGGCGCCGCCGGCGGAGGCGTCTCCTGGCGATATCCTTGATAGGTCAGCGCCACCTTTTTGAAGTACTCCGTCAGATAATTAATGCACACCTGCACCTTCAACGGCAGATGATCCTTGCGCGTGTATAACGCATAGACCGGCCGCGGATCGGAATGGTAGTGGGAAAACAGAATCTCCACCTCACCGCGTTTAATCTCCTCAAGGACCCACATCAACGGCACATGCGAAATGCCCGCGCCGTGCTTGAGCCAGCGGATTAGCGTCTGGGAATCATTGGTGACGAAACGCCCCTGCGGCTTCAGACGCGTCGTCAACCCTTCCGGCGAGATCAGCTCGAATTCGCTGTCGGGCCGCACGCTGTATTCCAACCAGGAAAAGTTGTCGATGTCAGACAGTTTCTCTGGCGCGCCGTTCTGCGTCAGGTAGCTTTTGGCGGCGCAGACCACCATCGGCATCGAACCCAGACGGGTGGAAAACAGACTGGAGTCCTGCAGCGCCCCTACGCGAATCACGATGTCCAGACCGTCGGCGATCAAGTCCGGCGCGGGGATGCCGCTGACCAGATTGACGGACAGCCCCGGATACTCCTTCAGCATTTCCGCCGTCATCGTCGCCAGGACGTTTTGAGCCATGGTCGAGGTGCTGCCGATACGCAGCGTACCGATCGGCGTGTTGGTAAACGCATACAGCTGATCGTGAACTTCATGCGCTTCGACCAACATGCGACGGCAGCCGTGGTAATAGATTTTTCCCGCCTCGGTCAGCCCGATGCTGCGCGTACTGCGGTTCAGCAGCTTCACCTGCAACGCATTTTCCAGCTTGGTTACCGTTTGGCTGACGGCGGAGACGCTCATTTTCAACTGCCGGGCGGCGGCGGTAAATGAACCGAACTCCACCACTTTGGCGAAGACGGTCATGCTTTTTAATCGTTCCATTATTAAGCCTGGCTTAAAAGTGATTTAGATCACGCTGGGTAGATAAGGTCATAATAAACATCCATAATAAGGCGTGTCTAAACAGGAAGCGCGGTGTTCTCCTCGCCGGATTCCTGCCTTTGTTACCTCAATGAATGAAAAAGTAACCGCTTCATCATACCGATCATTCGTTATGTGTGTTCTTCATTATTGTTATCAGTCTTGCTGTGTCTTCCCCTCGCCCGCAGTCAATGGCTGCGGGCGGAGGTTTTTTTTGGTTATTTGCTATGCTGCTTACAGGGCGTATTACGCATCAGAGTGAGAGATAAGAAAAAGATGAATTCGCTTCCGGTCATGGTTCTGTTCGGCCTGTCGTTCCCGCCGGTATTTTTTGTCCTGCTGGTCTCGCTGGCGCTGTTTTATATTTGTCTCCGTCTGCTGCAGCCGACCGGGATCTACGATATCGTCTGGCATCCTGCGCTGTTCAACACCGCGTTGTTCTGCTGTCTGTTTTATCTGCTTTTCCGTTTCGGTCTTTGAGGTCGTTGTGAATACATCCGCTCTGACAATCTATCTGAAAAAATTTGCTCGCATCGCCATTACGCTGGTGTTGGTCCTGTTGGCCATCATGGCGATTGTGCGGGTGTGGGCGTTCTACACCGAGTCCCCCTGGACGCGCGACGCGCGATTCACCGCCGATATCGTCGCTATCGCGCCCGACGTCAGCGGACTGCTGACCGCCGTCAACGTCCACGATAACCAATTGGTCAAGAAAGGCGACATCCTGTTCGAAGTCGACAGACCTCGCTATCAGCAGGCGCTGGCCGAAGCGCGGGCGAACGTCGAATATTATCAATCGCTGGTCGTTGAGAAAAAACGGGAAGCAGGCCGTCGTCTGAAGCTCGGGACGCAGGCGCTGTCGCGCGAAGAAATCGAACAATACGGCAATACGCTGGAAACCACGAAACATCAGTTGGCGCAAGCACAGGCCGCGCTGGAACTGGCGCAGCTCGACCTGGATCGCACCGTCGTCCGCGCTCCGTCGGAGGGTTGGGTGACCAACCTGAATTTGCAGGTCGGTGAATTTATTACCCGCGGCGCGACCGTGGTCGCGCTGGTGAAAAAAGATTCTTATTACCTGTGGGCGTATATGGAAGAGACCAAGCTGGGCGGCGTTCGTCCCGGCTTACGGGTGGAAATCACGCCGCTCGGCAGCAACCGCATTTTGTACGGCACCGTGGATAGCGTGGCGGCGGCGGTGACTAACAGCAATATCACCACCGACAGCAGCGGTTTGGCGACGGTCGNCTCCAATCTGGAGTGGGTGCGGTTGGCGCAGCGGGTGCCGGTGAAGATTCGGTTGGACCAACAGATGGGTAACCTCTACCCGGCGGGTACCACTGCGACGGTCGTGGTCACAGGGGAAAAAACGGAGCATACAAAATCCATGTCGCCGATGTTGAAACTGATGCACCGGCTGCGCGNGTTCGGGTAAAGCGCCGCCATGTTCAATTTCCCCGGATTCATCCGGCTGCGGTTTGCCTTCAAGCTGAGTTTCGCGATCCTGCTTTCGCTCATGCTCGGTTTTTATATGCAGCTTGAAACCCCGCGCTGGGCGGTGCTGACCGCCGCGATCGTGGCCGCCGGCCCCGCCTTCGCCGCCGGCGGGGAGCCATTTTCGGGCGCTATTCGCTATCGTGGGCTGCTGCGTATCCTGGGCACATTTATCGGCTGTATCGGGGCGCTGGTCATTATTGTCAGTACGGCGCGCGCGCCGGTCGTGATGCTGATGCTGAGCTGTCTGTGGGCGGGAGCCTGCGTATGGATCTCCTCGCTGGTGCGGGTGGAAAACTCCTACGCTTTTGGGCTGGCCGGCTATACCGCGCTGATTATCGTTGTGACGACGCAGAGTACGCCGCTTCAGGCGCCGCAGTTCGCCGTCGAACGCTGCAGCGAGATCGTGCTCGGCATCATGTGCGCTATCCTGGCGGATCTGCTGTTCTCCCCGCGATCCATTAAACAAGATATCGATCGTGCGATGAAAGCGCTGCTGTTGGATCAGTTCCAGCTGTTGCAACGCTGCGTGTCCGGCGCCTCGAAAGAGGAGCTGGATGCTAACTGGCATGCGCTGGTGCGTAATACTCAGGCGCTGAACGGCATGCGCAGCCAGCTGCGCGTCGAGTCGTCCCGCTGGCAGAACAGCAACCTGCGCCTCAAAAGCATGGTGACGCAGTCCTGGCTGATGATCACCCAGGCCTGTGAAACCTACCTGATCCTGCAAGACACCCAGGCGCCTATCAATGGCGCGCTGGCCCTGATGTTGGAGCAGCCCGTGACGTCGTCGGAAGAGGGACGTCAGCGCTTACGCCAGCTGCGCTATCTGGTGGCCGTCAACGGCGCCAGCCTGCCGCCGTCGCTGGTCGGCTGGGTCGCGACGGCGACGCGTTACCATTTACTGATGCGGGGCGTGCTGAACAACGGTCGTATCAACCGCATTGAGGNGGATGCGCTGACGGCGGACGCAGCGGTCAAAGCTACGTCGGCAGAAACCCATCACGCCATGATCAACGGGGTGCGGACCTGGGCGGCCACCACATTGGGGTGCCTGTTCTGGCTGGCGACGGGATGGAATTCCGGCAGCGTCTGCATGGTGATGCTCGCCGTCGTCACCGCGCTGGCGATGCGCTTGCCCAATCCGCGCATGATGGCCAAGGATTTTCTGGTCGGGACGCTGTTCGCGCTGCCGCTCGGCTCCTTGATGTTTATGCTGGTGCTCCCCGCCACCCAGCAAAGTCAGCTATTGCTGTGTCTCAGCCTCGGCCTGATGGCGTTCTTTATTGGTATCGAGGTACAGAAGCGACGGCTGGGATCGCTGGCGTCGCTAGCGACGACCATCAATATTCTGGTGCTGGATAACCCGATGACCTTCGATATCGCACAGTTCCTGGACAGCGCCATTGGGCAAGTCATCGGTTGCTTCCTGGCTTATCTGGTCATTTTGCTGATTCGGGACAACTCGCTGGCCTGGACGGGACGGACGCTGATGAACCGCTTCGTTTTCGGCGCGGTGTCGGCATTGAACACGCGTCAGGAACGGCGGCAGGACAACTACCTGCCCGCGCTGTATCAATACCTGTTTCTGCTACTGAACCGCTTTCCGGGCGATATCGCCAAGTATCGGCTGGCGCTGTCGCTGATTATCGCGCATCAAGGGCTGCGGCAGCTGGATATCCCGGTTAGCGAAACGCTGGCGTCGCATCATCGGCGGTTGCGCGCAACCGCCGGTCGGGTGATCAAGGCGAAACAGGATACGGCGCGCAGCCGCTATTTCACACAGCTGCTGGAGGAGATGGACGCGTATCAGCAGGCTTTGTTGGACCACCGGGTAGCGGAAAAAACCATTGCGTCGGTCAGTCGCCTGATCGCGCTGCTGCGGCGAAATCAGCATGCTTTCATCGGCTAACGACGCCGGACACGCGCAGGCTCACCGTGCCGCCCGGCGGGCTATCTTTGTTTAGGTGGACGGTCTAATATCTTCCTTCAACCCACTGTTCGACTTCTTCCACCGCATCGTGTGTGGCGACACGCGCGGATGACGTATAGGTAACGACGCATTATGACTTTGCATCTTTGGTTGGTTTACACCGGCGTGATCGTGGCGTTGATCGCCATACCCGGCCCGTCGGCGCTCATTAGCATGACTCATGGTTTACGCTATGGACAAAGACGCGCGATCGCCACCATCGCGGGCGGGGCCAGCGCGGCGTTGCTGCTGATGACCGGCTCGGCGCTCGGACTGGGCGCGATCCTCGCGGCGTCGACGACGGCGTTTATGCTGCTGAAGGGGGTAGGCGCGGCTTATCTTATCTGGCTGGGTATTTCGGCGTGGCGGGCGAAAACAGGCCCGGTGGCGGAAACAGAAAGCGTGGCGCTGCCGGTTGATGAACCCGGCATATTCACGCTGTTTAGACGCGGTTTCACGGTGGGGATCAGTAATCCGAAGGATCTGCTGTTCTTCGCCGCGCTGTTTCCCAATTTTATCGACACCAGCGCGCCGCACGTCGGTCAGTTCGCGCTGCTGGCGCTGACCTGGACGGTGCTGGATTGCAGCATCATGTTCTGTTACGCCTGCATGGGAAAACGCGTGTCTTCCCTGTTTTCGCACCCGAAACGCCTGCGGATGTTCAACCGCGCGTCCGGTTCGCTGTTTATTTTTGCGGGCACCGCGCTGGCGGCATCAGCCAGGTAGCGCTAGGGCGGACCGGCGGCGAGGAACACGCCAACTGCCGGTCACGGTCTTACGCTTCGGTTTCGGCCAGTTCTCGCAGATATTGATACAGCTGACGGGAAGATTTCGGGGGCTTGTTCGCGGCCTGTTCTTTCTGGGCATTCCGCAGTAATGAGCGCAGCTGCTGGCGATCGGCCTGCGGATAAAGCGTCAGCACGTCAGTGATGGCATCGTCTCCCTCCGCCAGCAGACGATCACGCAGTTGCTCCAGCTTATGGAACAGCGCCACCTGTTGGTTATGGCGGTTCTTCAACTTATCCAGCGCCTGCTGAATGGGTTCCGGGTCGCGTGCGCGCAGCATTTTGCCGATCAATTGCAACTGACGTCGGCGGCCTTCTTTCTTGATGCGCTGGGCCAGCTCGACGGCGGCCAGCAGCTCTTCATCCAGCGGGATGCGTTCGAGGGCATTCTTCCCCAAGGCGACCAGTTCCGCCCCAAGATCTTTCAGGGCTTCAGCATCACGTTTGATTTCGCTTTTGCTGACCCAGATAATTTCGTCGTCGTCTTCTTCCTGGCTGGTAGGCGGGNCGTCGTCCTGCCAGTCTTCGGGGTGTTTATTCATGCGTGGTTTCCTCAAAAAGAGGCCGATCCTATCAGGTTATGGCTTGCTGCGAAATTGTCGGCAGATCCTGTTAGACTCAAGGATATCACGCTACCTCTTTATTACGCAGAGGTATGGCACGAATCGCGCGCAGACGCGCCTCGTGACCGCCTACAGTATCAGGATGTTTTCTTACTCATGATGGCGAATCAATGACAATTATCACTCAGGTTGCAGAGCAGCGAAAAACGCTGGAACAGGCAGTGGCGCAGGCGCTGGAGTTGGCCCGCGCCGGTTCGGACGCGGCGGAAGTCGCGGTAACCAAGACCACGGGGATCGGCGTCAGCACCCGCTATGGCGAGGTGGAAAACGTTGAATTCAACAGCGACGGCGCGTTAGGCATCACCGTCTACCATCAGCAGCGCAAAGGCAGCGCGTCCTCGACGGATCTCAGCCCGCAGGCCATTGCCCGTACGGTGCAGGCGGCGCTGGATATCGCCCGTTACACCTCGGTTGACCCGTTCGCCGGTCCGGCGGATGAAGCACTGCTGGCGTTTGATGCGCCGGATCTCGATCTGTTTCATCCCGCTGAACTGGATGCGGAGCGCGGCATTGAGCTGGCGGCCCGCGCGGAGCAGAGCGCGCTGCAGGCGGATGAACGTATTACCAACACGGAAGGCGGCAGCTTCAACAGCTACTACGGCGTCAAGGTCTTCGGCAACAGCCATGGCATGTTGCAAAGTTACTGCTCGAGCCGCCACTCCATGTCCAGCTGCGTGATCGCCGGCGAAGGCGGCAACATGCAGCGCGATTATGCTTATACCCTCGGACGCGCGCTGGACGATCTTGAAACGCCGGAGTGGGTCGGTCAGGAGTGCGCGCGCCGCACGCTGTCGCGACTGGCGCCGCGCAAACTGTCTACGATGCAGGCGCCGGTGATGTTCAGCGCGGAGGTGGCGACCGGCCTGTTCGGCCATCTGGTGGGCGCGATTAGCGGCAGCAGCGTTTATCGCAAATCGACGTTCCTGCTGGACCAGTTGGGCCAGCAAATCCTGCCGGAGTGGCTGACGATTCGTGAGTTGCCGCATCTGCGCAAAGGACTGGCGTCCACGCCGTTCGACAGCGAAGGGGTACGCACGCAGGAGCGAGACATCGTGAAAGACGGCGTGCTGCAAACCTGGCTGATGACCTCCTACGCGGCGCGCAAACTGGGGATGCAGAGCACCGGTCACGCGGGCGGTATCCACAACTGGCGCATCGCCGGACGCGGTCTGGACTTCGACGGCATGCTGCGTGAGATGGGAACCGGCCTGCTGGTAACCGAACTGATGGGACAGGGCGTGAGCGGCGTAACAGGCGACTATTCACGCGGCGCGGCTGGCTTCTGGGTGGAAAATGGTCAAATCCAGTACCCCGTCAGTGAAATCACTATCGCGGGAAACCTGAAGGACATGCTGCGCAATATCGTCACCGTTGGCGACGATATTGAAACCCGCAGCAACATCCAGTGCGGATCGGTCCTGCTGCCAGCCATGAAGATCGCCGGGGCGTAATTTCTGGGGCGCGCGGTGCATTTTACGTCGCGCGTCCGCTACAGCTTCAGCCTCAATCCATCGTATGCAGCATGCACATGCTTCGGCAATGGGTGCTCCCGCAACCAGCGATCCAGCGAATGACCGATATGCGTCAGGTACATTTTCCCCGGCTTTAACCGTTCAAAGATGTTTAGCGCCAAAGTCAGATCGTTGTGATTCCTGGGCGGCGTGGGCTGCGGGGGGGCGCTGCAGTCGAGCACGAGATAATCCACCGGCCGTCCGGCCAAGAACCGCTCGGTTTCTTCCGGTAGACCCACGGTATCCGTGAGGTAGGCCAGCGAAGCAAACTGCGTCTGAAACAGATAACCATAGGTCATTCTGGAGTGATTCAGGGGCAACGGGGTGGTTGGCACGCGGCCAAACGCGACCGTCTCAAAGGGTTTCAGCGGCGGCTGAAATTGCAGAATGCCGGGGTGTTTATAGAGATCATCGCAGCCGTTCGGATCGGGCGGGCCGAACACGGGGATCGTCTCGCCGCAGCCCCAGCGCAGTGGGAAGAGNCCCTGAACGTGGTCCATGTGGTAATGGGTGAGCAGAAAGCGGCGAATCTCCCCGGCGCTGAAGCGGCTGTCCAGATCGGGCAAGCCCGCGTCGATCAGCGTCATTTCCCCATGATCGATCAGCGCGGCGCAGCAGGCGCGCCGCCGCCGTTGCGGAGACGACCTTGCGCTTTGGCATACGCCGCAATTACAACCGAAGGCGGGAACCTGCTGCGCGCCGCCGGTGCCCAGGAAATGAAATATCGACGTGTGCCGCTTTTCATCACACATTCTCTTTCCTCTCCGTTTGGGACAGCAACTGCCAGAACTGCGCCAGCGTCTGGGGAAGAGGACCGTCGTTATGCAGTAAAGCGCAGTCTGGCGGTAAGTTGCGCTGTTGCTCCTGCGCTCGTAACAGTCGCTCTTCGATCTGACGCGCATTTTCCCGTCCGCGCGTCAGCAGCCGTTGACGCAGGGTCGACGGCGACACCGCCAGACAGAGCGGAAACAGCCGCGAGCCGTAACGTCGTTGCGCCTGCTTGAGGTAAGCGCGCGAGCCGTTGACGGCCACATCCAGATCCCGTTCCAGCCACAGATCGATTTCGATGCCGATGGCGTAATGGTGATGATGCGCCCGCCAGTCCAGAGCGAACAAGCCGTGATGACAGCGTTGGCTAAACTCGTTCACCGTGAGCGACACGTGGTTTTCACCGGGCAGACCGGCAGGTCGCGTGATGTAGCGGTGAGCGACCAGCAGGCGTTGCGGGGAGCTGGCGCGAATGGCATCCAGCAGACTGTCCTTTCCTGCGCCCGAAGGCCCTATCAAATAGATCAGTCTGCTCATTTCAGAAAACCCTCTCGCCTTGTCGCCATACCCGTTTCAGCACCATCTGCGGGCCATGACGACGGACCAGTACCAGGTCGGCGCGCATTCCCTCTGCGACCAGACCCCGATCGTTCAGTTGCAAAGCTTGCGCCGGGTTATGGCTGATCAACGCGATAGCCTGAGGCAGACTGTAGTTGTTGCGCTCGTCCTCGGCTATGAGAAAAGCGGCTTCCAGCAGGCTGGCGGGATAGTAGTCCGAAGAGAGAATATTCAGCAGGCCTTCTTCCGCCAACTGATGCGCGGCGACGTTGCCTGAGTGCGAGCCGCCGCAGATCACGTTGGGCGCGCCCATCAGCACCTGCATACCGACCCGATGGGCGGCGCGCGCGGCGGCGGCCGTCGTGGGAAATTCGGCGATAGACACGCCGTGGCGGTAGGCGTCCATCACATGATCTTCCGCGGCGTCGTCGTGGCTGGCCAGCGTAATACCTTTGGCCTGGCACAAACTGACGATGCCTTGACGGTTGGCCTGGGACCAGCGCTGCGAGCCTTCAATCTGTTCCGCTTCGAACTGCGCCATTTGCTCATCGTTCAGGAGGTATTTGCCTTTATAGTACTCATGGTACTTCTCTCGCGAGGCGAACTGGCGCTGCCCTGGCGAGTGGTCCATCAATGACGCCAGCGTGACCGACGGCAGATCGCAAAGCTGTTCAAACAGCGGCAGCGTATCTTTATGAGGGAGTTCGCAGCGCAGGTGCAGCAAATGTTCCGCGCGATTCAGGCCGGCTATCTGGGTCGCAACCNCCGTGTCGGTCATTTTGAGCAGGTTGTCGAGGCGGTGGCCGCCATCCCGGATATCGCCAACGGAGATCGCATCCAATACGGTGGTGATCCCGCTGGAGATAATGGCGGCGTCGTGCGCGCGCATCGAGGACGCCGGCGGCCAACTGACGCCGGGACGCGGGGTGAAGAATTTGTCGAGGTTGTCGGTATGCAGCTCAATCAGTCCTGGGATCAGCCAGGCGCCGTCGCCGTCCAACGCGCCCGGCAGGCGGCTCGGCGCATCGCTGATGTGCTGAATCACACCTCGATGAACCGACAACGATCCGCTGATGATTTCGTCCGACATCACCATCCGTACATTACTAATGATCATAGGACTCCTCCTCCTGAGACGCGCTGACGGACATGGCATAGATGCGGTCCGAGACCCGAGCGCGAACTTCTTCATCATGGAAAATACCGACGATAGCCGCGCCTCCCGCTTTGGCCTGAATGATGGATTGCGTAACGGCTTCGCGATTGTCCGCATCCAGCGAAGCGGTCGGCTCATCCAGCAGCAAAATGGGGGAGTCGCCGATCAGTCCGCGGGCGATATTGACCCGCTGCTGTTCGCCGCCGGAGAACGTAGCAGGCGCCAGCGACCATAACCGTTCCGGCACATTCAGCCGGGTCAGCAGCTCACCGGCGCGGATTTCGCTTTCCTGACGTGGGATACCCCGCTCCAGTAAAGGTTGGATGACGACGTCCAGCGTGCTGATGCGTGGGATGACCCGCAAGAACTGGCTGACCCAGCCGATCGTATGTCGACGGACGTCGAGGAGGTCGCGAGCGTCGGCTGACACCATATCCACCCAGCCGTTCTGATGGCGCGCGTAGATATGGCCGCTATCCGGCTGGTAGTTGCCATAGAGCGAACGCAGCAGCGTAGATTTTCCGCTGCCGGAATGGCCGTGGAGGGCGATGCACTCTCCGCTTTTCACCGTCAGATTGATGTCTCTGAAAACCGGCAATCTAACGCCCTGCTGGTTATGCAATACGAACGTTTTACTTACATTTTCAATGCGTAGGCGAAGATCCATAATTGACGCCTCCTGGGGAGATGGCTCTGCTAGAGGATGGATGACACCAGCAGTTGGGTATAAGGATGATGAGGATCGTCCAGCACGCGGTCGGTCAGTCCCTGTTCGACGACTCGTCCCTGTTTCATGACCAGCAGCCGATGGGACAGCAGACGCGCTACGCCCAGATCGTGGGTGACGATGACGACGGCCAACTGCATGTTCGTCACCAGCGTACGCAGCAGATCCAGCAGGCGAGCTTGTACCGAAACATCCAGTCCGCCGGTCGGCTCATCCATAAAAATGAGGCGCGGCGAGGTCACCAGATTGCGGGCGATTTGCAGACGCTGCTGCATCCCGCCGGAGAAGGTGGTCGGCAGATCGTCCATACGTTCAACAGGCAGCTCGACGTTGCGCATCCAGTGCGCGGCCGTCTCGCGGATGTGGCCGTAATGACGGTCGCCGATAGCCATTAGACGTTCGCCGATGTTGCCGCCTGCGGAAACCGCCGAGCGCAGTCCCAGCAGCGGATGCTGCCAGACAATACCCCATTCGGTGCGTATCAGCGCCCGNCGCTGACGTTCGCTGATGTCATAAATCGGCCATGTTCTTTGCTGGCGATCTCGGTAGGTGACGGAGCCATGCTGGGGCGCCAGACGGGCGGAAATCGCGTTCAGCAGGGTAGTTTTACCTGACCCGGACTCTCCGACAATTCCCAGAACCTCACCGGGCCAGAGCTGGAACGACACATCCTGGAATCCTTTCCCCGGCGCATAGAGATGGGTGAGCGCATCGACGGACAGCAGCGGACCGTCATGCTCATGGTGGTTATTGAGTGTTCCCATGCTTTTTCTCCTGGTTGTCCCGTTGCTGCTGGCAATAGTCGGTATCTGAGCAAACAAACATGCGGCTGCCCGCATCGTCGATGACTACTTCATCTAGAAAACTGTTGCGTGAGCCGCAGATTGCGCACGGCTCGTCCCAGTGCTGCACGGTGAAAGGATGGTCGTCGAAGTCGAGGCTTTCGACCGGGGTATAAGGGGGAACCGCATAAATGCGTTTTTCGCGCCCGGCGCCAAACAGTTGCAGGGCCGGCATCATGTGCATCTTGGGATTATCGAATTTGGGGATGGGAGAGGGGTCCATCACGTAGCGCTGATTGACTTTGACCGGATAGGCGTACGTGGTGGCGATGTGCCCATAGCGCGCGATGTCCTCATACAACTTGACCTGCATGACGCCGTACTCTTCCAACGCGTGCATTTTTTTGGTTTCCGTCTCCCTCGGCTCGATAAA
Source organism: Lonsdalea quercina subsp. quercina (assembly GCF_000688655.1). Classification (GTDB taxonomy): domain Bacteria; phylum Pseudomonadota; class Gammaproteobacteria; order Enterobacterales; family Enterobacteriaceae; genus Lonsdalea; species Lonsdalea quercina. Next base: position 45,943 of record NZ_JIBO01000016.1, read on the forward strand.
CCGTAACGGCTCTGGGATCGGGACCTGGTAGACGATGATCTGGTCCTCCTTTAGCGGCGTCTCCGGTATTCTGTGGCGCGTCTGAACGATGGTCGCTTCTGTCGTCCTTTCCGCCGTTTTCACTTTCGCGACGGTTCGGAAGAAGTGACGGATAGAGACGGCGTTGGTGGTATCGTCGGCGCCCTGATCGATGACCTTGAGGACATCGTCCGGCCCGATAATGCTGGCGGTCACCTGAATACCGCCGGTTCCCCATCCGTAAGGCATGGGCATCTCCCGGCTGGCAAAGGGCACCTGATGGCCGGGAATGGCAATGGCTTTGAGTATGGCGCGGCGGATCATGCCCTTGGTGTTTTCGTCCAAATAGGCATAGTTGTAGGCTCTTTCTTCAATTTCTTCAGCAACGTTAGTCGTCATGATGTGGGTCTTCCTGCGTGGATAAATACTCCTGTCGAAGACGCTTGAGGAGTTCCAGCTCTGATTGAAAATCGACGTAATGTGGGAGTTTCAGGTGAGAGACGAAACCGGCCGCTTCGACATTGTCGACATGAGACAGAACAAACTCTTCATCCTGCGCCGGGCCATGAATGTCTTCGTGATAGTCGGCGGCCTGTAGAGCACGATCCGCGAGGGCGACGGTGATCGCTTTGCGTTCGGCTCGCCCAAAGGCCAGACCATAGCCGCGGGTGAAGTGCGGGGCCTGTTTCATGGGTTTGATAAAGCCATTGACGGTTTCGCACTCCGTTACCAGGATGTCGCCGATTTCCACCGCCATATCCACTTCCTGAATGAACATCACCACCGTGACCAGGCCTGTGCGGATTTCGCCAACAAAAGGGTGATTGCGGCCATAGCCGCGCTGGGTGGAGTATCCCAGCGACAGCAAAAACCCCTCATCGCCGCGGATCAACTGCTGTAGCCGCGCCGAACGCGGACACGGATAGCTCGGCGGATCGACGGTGATATCCGCCGGCTCTTCGTCGCGTTCATCCACCGGCGGCACCAGCTCCTGCTGTGTCAGGAAGTGAAAGGCATGAGGAACCGTGTCCTCGATGGGTGCCTCATCCTGTGTTTCCGGCTCCGTCGGGGCGGTTGGCGGTTCGCCCTCCGCCAACAGCGTGAAGTCCAGCAGCCGATGGGTATAGTCGTAAGTCGGCCCCAAGAGTTGCCCGCCTGGAAGATCTTTGAAGATGGCGGAAATGCGCCTTTCCAGACGCATGGATGCAGTAGCCAGCGGTTCGCTCACCCCCCAGCGCGGCAGGGTAGAACGGTAGGCGCGCAGCAGAAAAATCGCTTCGACGAGATCGCCGCTGGCCTGCTTGATTGCTAGCGCAGCCAGTTCACGGTCGTAAATATTGCCTTCGGTCATGACGCGGNCGACCGCCAGACCGAGCTGTTGTTCAATCTGTTCACAGCTCAGTTCCTGAATATGCGGCTGACCGCGCCGACGACAGGCTTGAAGTTGGTGTGCGGCTTCAATGGCTTTTTCACCGCCTTTCACTGCAACATACATCAGCACTCCTCCNCTCGAGTGGTTCGGGGGATAGCGAGCAGCTTCTTGCCGGAGGTAAACAGAAAATCGAGTCCCATCGGGAAAGGATGTGGCCGCTCACAGAGATAGCGCCGTATCGCGCTGGGAAGATGCGGAGAGATGATTTTGACGTTATTCACGCCAGGGCCGCTGAGCTTCAGGCATCTGCCGTTGTTAAGCCCATCAACTTCCATAATGATGGTGGCCGATTTCTCCGGCTCTATTTCGTTGCCGCAGGGGAAACACATCAGATCGTGTTGGATGGGGCGACTATCGAACTTGTTAGTTTTCCCGTTCAACAGGACGAAATACGCTTCTGCCGCGTTAGAAGTAATCGGCACATTGGTATGTAAACACAGCGTTCTCAGCAACAGTGGGTTACTGATATTTCGATCGATGAACAGCGGTGTTTTCTGGCTGGTCAGTGTCAACAGCACCGCGATAGTGGATGATGAAATGTTGTTCAGTTCCTCGATGCCGGGAACGGTCACCGTTGCCCCGGGTTCGCTCATGGCTTTGACGATTTTTCTGAAGCAGGCCTGAGTGCCGAATACCGGATTGGAGAATCCATTCAAAATGTCCATGATTACTCTCCTCTGACCAACGTAAAGAAGTTGACTCGACTGGTGGCGACTTCACGGCGCTGTTGGTCATGTTCAGCTTGCAGTTGCTTGGCGAGAGGGGAAACCAGACGCTTCCACAGCGGGTTGAAAGCAGACTGGGTTTGTAATAAGGCATCGATGAAGGCACAGCGTTCCGCATGGGGTTTGTCTCTGCCGACGATATAGCTGTAGCCGCAAATTCCGTCCTTGAGTTGCAATGCCGCGCGGGTCACGGTCATGTCGCCCACCATAAAACGCTGTCCTGTGGTTTCCATGCGACCTTGTAGTTGGAGCAGGCCGATCTCCGTCGGCCGCAGCAGTTGATAGTCCACGGCAATATTGAGGGGTTGCCAATATGACAGCAGTGCTTCGGCACGGCTGCGTGACAGTACGGACATCCAATAAGCGCGTTGCTCTTTCTTCGTCATCATTTACGCCTCCGGCTCTTGCTGTTGTGATTGCTTCGACAAATAGGCAAAACACGCGGTCTGATCCTGTGGCGCCCTGAGGGCTTCGGCGGTATCCAGATAAATACGCTGGATAGGGTCGAAAAAGGTGCTATGGACCGTTTGTTCACGAAACAGGGCGTGAGCCAGATCCAGGTCCTTGATACGGATATCTAACGGAACGGAAATCAGGTTTGATGGGTGAAGATAACGATTCAGCATTACATCCATATAGGTGGAGCGACCTCGCCCCAACGGTAGTGCTTGCTGCAATGTCGTCTGGCTGATGCCGCACTTCTCGGCTAACAGAATCGATTCTGCGGCGACCAGCAGGTGGACGGCCTCACAGTAGTTGTTGATGACTTTCATCGTCTGTGCGGCCCGGTTGCTGTCCATGACGACATAGTTGTCGCTCAGAGAGGAGAGCAACGCGGGGAGGACATCGGAAAAGTCAGTCGGTATTGGGCCTGCCCAGCAGGCCAGTTTGCCGGTGCGCGCGCCTTCGGGGCCCCCGGAGACGGGGGCTTCCAGGTAGTGAGCGCCGTGGCGCAGGAAAAAAACCTCCATTTGCTGGCTGTCCTGGGGGCCGATGGTGCTGATGTTGACAATAAGTGGCTGATATTTTTTGAGTCTGCTGGTTATTTCCGGCGTGCAAAAAAGGGCTTTCATGGCCTCAGCATCTGTCAGACAAACCAGAATAATTGATCGTTCACGCGTGAATAACTGGCTGAGTGAATTCACAGCGCGTGCGCCGTTGCCGCTTAGGGCTTCGGCTTTACTCACCGTACGGTTGTAGAGGCTGAGAGAGTATTGGCACTGACGTAATCTGAGTGCGATCGCCTTTCCCAATACGCCGATGCCAACCAGAGAAATGTGTTTTGTCATAGGGAGCATCCTTTCAACGTCACCGCTTCGGGGAAGGGGTGGCAGGGGTGTTATCAGCTGGAATGAGCTGGCTGCGACAGGAACCGCATAAAGCAGGTTCGATTCTGGGAAGGCGATGTCGTGGGCCTTCCTAGATTGTCGCGGTGTCCAATGCGGCATTTCACTTCGATAAACTGACTCCCCTGACTCATCAGCGCCTTGTGAAGCGTTGCCCGCAGGGCTTCTCGGCTTCCTACCGCTGTGACCCTGCTATAGCCACAGGCGGCAGCGATGGGCGCTAAGGGGNGGCGCGACGCCGCCGTCCGCTGACCGCCGACTGACTCATGGGCGCCGTTATTAATGACGATATGGATAAGCGTGGGGGAAAGGGCGCTATTGGTCAGCCCGCCCATGTGCATCAGCGTCGCGCCATCGCCATCCAGACAGACGACTTTCTTACCCGGTCGACCTTCGCTGATACCCAGCGCTATCTGGCTGGCGAGGCCCATGCCGCCTACGGTCAGAAAGTCGCGTTCGTGCTCTTCCCCACGCTGTTCTCGTAGCTCGAACAGNTCGCGCGACAGCATTCCGGNGGTACTGATGATGGGGACATCGGCCGGTAGTGCGGACAGGACTTCCGCGACGATCTCCTCGCGCAGCAGCGTGGCCGAGGTTCGCGCCGGCTGCCTGGCTTGTTGGCAAGGAGAGAAAGTATGTTTACGTACGACCAGGGCGACAGGACGTTTTTCGCGTTGCGCCTGTTCCAGCAGCTGTTCTATCTGCGGGAAGTCAATATCAGGCTCGCCTTCCAATATATGATAGGGAATATTGATTACATCTAACTGCGGTAGTGTGACCCGACCTTGCATCACATGCTGTGGTTCGTCATTCAGTTGGGTTCCGTCGGGTTTGGTTTCACCACGCCAGCCGATAATAAATAGCATCGGGATGCTGTAAACGTCTGTCGCCGCCAGCGAACAAATTGGATTAACGATATTTCCCAGTCCGGAATTTTGTAAATAAACCACAGGTATTGAGTTTGTTGCCAAATGATAGCCAATGGCCATTCCTGCCGCAGTGCCTTCATTGCAAGCTAACTGATGCCGAATATCTTCTTTTGTTCCGTCGATAGCCAGACAGAATTCTTTTAATAAAGAGTCAGGGACGCCACTATAGAATCGAATACCTTTATGGTGTAAAAAACCCAAAAAATCGTCAGGGTTAATCATGATAAGTTCCTTCTTTTTTAATGATTAATTGTGTTGCTGGATTATTATTCTTGGGTGATTATTTCGTTCCGGGAATTAAGTTGAGTATCTCCTTTATAGAAATACATTTGTCTTCGATTTCTCGTGTGCGGCCATATTTGAGAATTTGGGGGAGAATTTCTCGCATGGCCGGATAAGATGCGCGCAACATATGGTTAGCATAAATAATGATGTTAAAACCACTTTTGACCAGGTGTTCGAACGTAATTTCATTAAAACTGGTCGGTACGCAAACTAAAGGGATCTGCGGATAGTGACTGCGGAATATTTTAGCAAATTCGAGAATTTCATCCGGGGTTCTAAGCCGACTATGGATCATGATGCCGTCGGCTCCCGCCTCGACATAACGCAGTGCGCGGTCGATGGCATCGTCCATACCGGTTTCCAATATCAGGCTTTCAATGCGTGCAATCAACATAAATTCCGGCGTCAACTGAGCCTCTTTGGCCGCTCTGATTTTCGTGCAGAAGTCATCCACCGTAGCTTGGGTCTGTTTCACTTCATTGCCGAATAGAGAGTTTTTCTTCAGACCGGTTTTATCCTCAATGATGATGGCGGAAATTCCCAGATTTTCGGCCTCTCGGATGTGGTATACCAGATGTTCTATCTGGCCGCCGGTATCACCGTCAAAAATTAATGGGCTGTTCGTAACATTGAAAATATCAGCGATGGAATTAAAACGGCGGCTGTAATTGACTAATTCCGTATCGGGTTGACCTCTCAAAGTAGAATCGGTCAGAGAGCTGGACCAAAAAGCATCAAATTTGTGATTCACTCCTCCTTTTATATATTCGGCCTCTTCAATCAGCATGGCGGATAATGGACTGTGGGCTTCCATGACGCGGATCGCTTTTTTGTTATTTAGTAGTTCCCTCAATGCGCCACGACGAGAACCTGGCGTTTGGCCTTTATTGGCTATACTTTTAGACATATTAATATCCTCATCTATGTATTCCTTTTACTTAATCTTAACCCGTGGTTACTCAACACCGCCAAATGATATGAGATTACTCCGGCTTACTCATTCATAATTTGGATGGGGAGTGTCTTCGTATTTTTATTAATAATGGCTTTCATTTCAAATCAGATCTTTTTTTTGATTTTTTTTATGGCTATTTATATCTGCATGAAGTTAAAAGAGAAAATGGCAGTATTTGTTAATTCAAATAGGATAAACTCCTTATTAATCTCGCGAATACATATGATCGTCTATTGTTTAAGGCCATTTCTGGTTTTTGGGCCTAAGGACAATTTGAGATTTCTTTATAAAAATGAAGATAAGAAAATAACTACATGTTATTTATCCGGTTTAGTTGTGAACTCGGGCTTTTTTTAAATTAACAAAAAGATTGGGGACCTTTATAGGAACACGTGTTTTTAATTTATCGGCTGCGAAAGGTATGATCCTAAAATAGTTTAGGCGTAGGGAATTCTGGGCGATAACAAGGCGAGGGGAAATGGAAGGTACGAAGACGAAAAAATGAGCTGAAATCTGGTTATTCTTCGTCAAAGCCGGCGTCGAATAGTTTTACGACGGCCGCGAGCGCTTCGTTTTCGTCCGGACCGGTCGCTTCGATTTCAATACGCCGGCCCTTGGCGGAATCCAGCATCAGCATGGCAATCACGCTGCTGGCTTCCGCCTGCGTGCCGCTCTCATTGCGCAGAATGACTTCAGCATCGAAGTTTTGTACGAGCTCGAATAGCTTCATCGCCGGACGGGCGTGCATACCCAGACGGTTTTTGACTTCAACGGTATGTCTTACGGTCATGATTTACGTTTTTCCAGCGTACGGTGGCGTAGTTGCACGTTTTTGCCTCTGGAGCGGAAGTAGTCGGCCAACTGCTCGGCGATATACACCGAACGGTGTTTACCGCCGGTGCAACCAATGGCGACGGTCAGGTAGCTGCGATTGTTGGTTTCCAGCATCGGNAGCCATAGCTCAAGGTAGCTGCGCGTTTGATAAATAAAATTGTGCACTTCGGTATGGCGATCCAAAAACGCCGCGACGGGTTTGTCCAGCCCGGTCATGGGGCGTAGTTTGGGATCCCAGTGCGGATTTGGCAGGAAGCGGACGTCGAACACGTAGTCGGCGTCGATAGGAATGCCGTGCTTGTAGCCGAATGATTCAAATACCATCGTTAGCTCGCGTTCCCGCTTGCCCAACAGGCGGGCGCGCAGCNTCTCCGCCAATTCGTGCACCGACATCTCGGAGGTGTCGATGATCAAATCGGCGCGGGAGCGCAGCGGCTCCAGCAGATTGTTTTCTTCGTCGATGGCATTTTCCAGCGACAGGTTCTGGCTGGACAGCGGGTGCAGGCGACGAGTGTCGCTATAGCGGCGGATCAGCGTATTGCGATCGGCGTCCAGAAACAGCAGCTGCGGCGAGAAACTGCTTGGCAGTCGGGTCAGCGCCTGCTCCAGCACTTCCGGCGTTTCCGGCATATTACGTACGTCAATGCTGACCGCCGCCGAGATGTTCCGCGCGGCCAGGGTATTGGCCAGATCCGGCAGTAGAATCACAGGCAGGTTATCCACGCAGTAGAAACCCATGTCTTCCAGCGCGCGCAAGGCCACGGATTTTCCCGAGCCTGAACGACCACTGACAATCATCAGCACCATCTGACGACTCCCCTCAGGCAGCGGAATGGTGAAGGTCTCGCTGCCACCGTTAGCTTATGTAAGTCATCCGGCCTTGGCCGGAATGATTACCGGACGCGAGCGTTGGCGCACGGCGTCCGGTCGTTTCATTTTCTTGGTCTGGATGCGCTTCGCCCTGATATTTTAGGGCTGCTCGTCGCTATCCGATTCGGTCATGATCTGATACAGCTCTTCGTCGCTCTGCGCACCCCGCAACCGACGGCACAGCGCCTTATCCGACAGCTGTCTGGCGGCTAGCGCCAGCGTATTTAAATGGGTTTTACATTGTTCGGCGGGAACCAGCAAGGCAAACAGCAGGTCCACGGGCTGGTTATCTATGGCATCAAAGGCGACGGGTTTCTCCAGATGGATGAAGACGCCCACGGCGCTCAATGTGTCCTCGTTATCGAGCTTCCCGTGAGGAATAGCAATACCGTTGCCAATACCGGTGCTGCCCATCCGTTCACGCGCCAGAATGGCTTCAAAAATAATCTGCGAGGGCAAATTGAGCTGTGCCGCAGCGAGTTCGCTGATGATTTCCAGAGCGCGCTTTTTACTCTGGCAGCTCACGGCGTTGCGGGTGCACTCCTGTCGAAGTACGGCGCTGAGTTGCATAATGGAATCGTTATTCATTTTGTATTCACCTGACAACACTCGGGCCTCCAGCTACCGAAAGGGCTGCCCTTTCGGTCCCTGCGCCTGGAGGCGGGGGAACAATCAGTGCTGCTTCAGTTTATCCTTATGTTTGTTTAACTGTCGCGCCAGTTTGTCGATGAGAAGATCGATGGCGGCATACATCTCTTCCGCTTCCGATGTGGCATGCAGCTCACCGCCGCTGACGTGGATCGTGGCTTCAGCAATCTGCTGAATTTTCTCCACCTTCAGCACTACGTACACCTGATTAATGCGATCGAAATATTGTTCCAGCTTCGCAAACTTCGTATTGAGAAATTCGCGCAAGGCATCGGTAATTTCAACATGGTGTCCGGTAATGTTCAGCTGCATAGCGTCTTCCTTCTCAGTTCAAGGTCAAACCAGTTGTTTACGCTGGTTGGACGGTGGGATGGATAAAGACTCGCGATATTTGGCGACGGTGCGCCGGGCCACGATGATTCCCTGATCGGAAAGCAGAGTGGTCAGCTTGCTGTCGCTCAACGGTTTGGCGGGATTCTCCGCAGCGATTAATTTTTTGACCAACGCCCGGATGGCGGTAGACGAGGCCTCTCCGCCGCTGTCCGTGTTGACGTGGCTTGAGAAAAAATATTTCAGTTCGAAGATGCCGCGGGGGCTGTGCAGGAACTTCTGCGTCGTGACGCGAGAAATGGTGGATTCGTGCATTTCCACTGCCTGGGCGATATCCGCCAGCACCATCGGCTTCATGTACTCTTCGCCGTGGTCGAAGAAGGCCTGCTGTTGTTCGACAATGCAGCGGGTCACTTTCAGCAGCGTGTCGTTGCGGCTCTCCAGACTTTTGATGAGCCAGCGGGCTTCCTGAAGGTGACTACGAATGAACTGACCGTCGCTGTCGCTGCGCGTGCTGTTGCCCAGCGCGGCATATTGTTGGTTGATTTGCAGCCGCGGTACGCTGTCGGTATTGAGTTCGACGGACCATTGGTCCTGCACTTTACGCACCAGAACGTCGGGGATCACGTATTCCGACTCGCCGGTGTTGATGGACTGTCCCGGACGCGGATCGAGGGATTGAATCAGGGCCAAGGCTTCTTTCAGCACGTCTTCTTTTAAACGGCTGGCGCGAATCAGCGTACGGAAGTCATGATTCGCCAACAGGTCGAGATATTCGCTGACGATCAGCTTGGCTTCTTCCCAGCGCGGCATCTTATTGTCGAACTGGGACAACTGCACTAGCAGACACTCGCGTAGATCGCGCGACGCGACGCCCACCGGATCGAAGCGCTGTACCCGTTTCAGGACGGCCTCCACTTCTTCCATCGTCAGCTCTTCATTACCGACGCTGTCGCGGATTTCTTCCAGAGAAACGGTGAGGTANCCCGTGGGATCGACGGCGTCGACGATGGAGGTGGCGATGGCGGCATCGGTGTCGGAGAACGGCGTCAGCTCCNCCTGCCACATCAGATAGTCTTGCAGGGATTGTGTGGTTTCGCCCTGGTAGACCGGCAGCTCATCATCGCGGTAGTCGGTGCTGGTGCCGGAGGGCGTGCCCGCCGTATAGATTTCATCCCAGGCGGCGTCCAGCGGCAGCTCGTCGGGCATCTCTTTCTGCTCCAGCGCCTCCCGGGTATCCAGCGCTTCGCTGCTGCTGCTTTCTTGCGTCTCGACCTCCTCGTGGGGATCGGTTTGTTCCAGCAAGGGGTTGCTTTCCAGCGCCTGTTGAATTTCTTGCTGGAGTTCAAGCGTGGACAGCTGCAACAGGCGGATTGCCTGCTGTAACTGTGGCGTCATTGCCAGTTGCTGGCTAAGCCTGAGTTGCAAACCTTGCTTCATAAATAGCGCTAACTTCCCTTGGATAATACGAACAAAAATATGACGTCAGAGTCGGAAGCCTTCGCCCAGATAGACACGTTTGACCTGTTCGTTNGCCAATATATCCGCCGGTGTTCCGTGGGCGATGAGATGGCCCTGGCTGACGATATAGGCACGTTCACAGACGTCCAGCGTTTCGCGGACGTTATGGTCGGTGATGAGGACACCCAGACCGCTGTCGCGGAGGTGTTCAATAATTTTCTTGATATCTATCACCGAAATTGGGTCCACCCCGGCGAAAGGCTCATCCAGCAGGATGAACTTAGGATTGGCTGCGAGCGCTCGGGCGATTTCCACTCGACGACGCTCCCCACCGGAGAGGGATTGTCCCAGACTATCGCGTAAATGAGCAATATGAAACTCTTCCATCAGCTCATTGGCGCGGTCAGCCTGCTGTTCCTGCGTCAGATCCTTACGGATTTGCAGCACGGCCATCAGGTTATCGTAAACGCTCAACCGCCGGAAAATCGACGCCTCCTGCGGCAGGTAGCCGATGCCGCGGCGCGCGCGGTCGTGAAGCGGCAGCAGACTGATATCATCGTCGTCGATAATGATGCGGCCTTCATCGCGCTGGACGATGCCGACGACCATGTAAAACGTGGTCGTTTTGCCTGCGCCGTTCGGACCCAGCAGGCCGACGATTTCGCCGGAATTGACTTTCAGGCTGACGTTTTCCACAACCTTGCGGCCTTTGTACGCCTTAGCCAGATTTTCTGCGATTAATGTAGCCATGAGTTATTGCGTCGCTCGCTGTTGCGGTTTGGGGGCCTTGGCCGGGGCGGTGCGCTGGCCATTTTTGTCCTGCAGCTGAGAAGGCACCAGCACCGTGGTCACGCGCTTGCCTTTATCGCTGAATGCTTCCATCTGCTGCTGCTTGACCAGATAGGTGATGCGGTCGCCTTTGACATTGCTGTCCAGCTGTTCCAGATAGGCGTCGCCGGTCAGGATGACGTTGTCTTTATCCAGCTCATATCGCATTTTCTGTGAGTGGCCTTTGACCGGCTTTCCGTTGTCCTGCATCTGGTAGAACGTCGCCGGATTCCCAAACCCTTCGATGACTTCGCGGCCTTGCTGGCCCTGTGGACGGGTGACGACGACTTTGTCCGCCTGAACCTTGATCGATCCTTGCGTGACGATGACATTGCCGGTAAATGTGACGACGTTGCCCTGCATGTCTAACGACTGCTGGTCGGAGTCGATATGAATCGGCTGATCGGTATCGCCGGTCAGCGCCAATACCGGCATGCTGGCGGAAAACAGCGAGCTGGCGATCAGCGTGTAGCGCAGTGCTTTATTGATTTTTTGGAATTTCATAGGAGGTTTTTACCTTTTCGATCAACTCTGCTGTCTTGTTGCGCAGATTTCCGCGCATTTTCAAACCATTGGAGGTAAAGCTGGCACCGTAAAGCGTGACCTCATCATCGGATGAGACATCCTGGGTGACCAGGTTTACCTGGGCATTCTCTGTTTTGACCCGTTCCAGCTGCGAATCTGTCGTCAGACTGTTCATCTCGACATGGCCGTACAGATACAGCATGCGGTCCTTAGTCAGTTTGGCCCGATCCGAGCGGACTGACCAGGTGGCGACGCCTAATTCGTTGTACATCGTGGCCACCGGCTGGGTGAACCAGGTCAACTGGTCATTTTCGTAATATTCGGCTTTTTCAGTCACCAGCTTGTAGGCCAGTTTTCCCGTTGGGTCATACACCACGGTGAGGTTTTGCTGAGTGGTATAGGTCGGCGCGTTGCTCTCCGACACGGCAGGCGTTGCGTCATCGTTGGTACCGGTCAGATTCAGGCCGATCAACACCAGTGCGATCAGGGCCAGCAGGGCGGTCAGCCAGCGCTTTGTTTTATTCATATCGACAACCCTTTAGCGAACTCCAGCTTGTCCTGCGCCTGTAAAATCAGGTCGCAAATCTCGCGTACGGCGCCGCGCCCGCCTGCGGTGCGCGTCACATAATCCGAGCGGGGCAACAGCAGCGGATGGGCATCCGCCACCGCGACGCTCAGTCCGACTTCCGCCATCACCGGCCAGTCGATCAAATCGTCGCCGATATAGGCGACCTGATGGGCCTCAAGCGCCAGTTTATCCAACAGCTCGCGGAAGGCCAAAAGCTTATCAGACTGTCCCTGATATAGGTGAGAAATCCCCAGGGTCTTGCAGCGGTCTTCCAAGAGCTTGGCTGAACGACCGGTGATAATGGCGACGTCAATGTCAGACGTCAGCAGGCAGCGGATACCGTAGCCGTCCCGAACGTTGAACGTTTTCAGCTCTTCGCCCTGATTGCCCATGTAGATTAGGCCGTCGGACAGAACACCGTCCACGTCGCAGATGAGCAGTCGGATTTCTCGGGCCTTGTCCATCGCTACGCCGGCGACAGGGCCGTAGCAGGTCTCGGTATTCGGCGGGGTTTCACTCATTTCACGCTTGTCCTTGGTTTACAGCCGGGTTGAAGTCGTTGGGTCAATTCAGGGGTGACGGCGTGGCTGGATTAAACCACACCTGCACGCAGCATGTCGTGCATATGCACGACGCCGACCAGGCGATCGTCTTGCGCGACCATCAGTGCCGTCACATGACGCGATTGCATCAGGTTCAACGCATCCACGGCCAGCATTTGCGACGTGACGCGGATACCGCCGGCGGTCATGACGTCGACGATGCGCGCGCTGTTCAGATCGATATTCAGATCGAATATACGGCGCAGGTCGCCATCGGTGAATATTCCCTCGATAGTGCCGTCAGGAGCGCAGATGGCGGTCATTCCCAGATTCTTACGGGTGATCTCCAACAACGCGTCGCGCAGGGAGGCATCGCGAGGAACGCTGGGGATTTCGTCGCCGCTGTGCATGATATCGTTCACCCGCAGTAACAGTTTGCGGCCAAGTGCTCCGCCCGGATGGGACAGCGCGAAGTCCTCCGCGGTAAATCCTCGGGCCTGTAGCAGCGCCACGGCAATCGCGTCGCCCATTACCAGCGTAGCAGTTGTGCTGGAGGTAGGGGCCAAGCCCAGCGGGCAGGCTTCCTGCGAGACATGAATGCAGAGATGGTGGTCGGCGGCTTTTCCCATGGTGCTTTCGGGATTGCCGGTCATGCAGATCAACGGGACGTGCAGACGTTTGAGTACGGGGATCAGGGCCAGGATCTCATGGGATTCGCCGGAGTTGGAGATGGCGATAACAATATCCTGAGCGCTAATCATTCCCAGATCGCCGTGGCTGGCCTCGCCGGGATGCACGAAGAAAGACGGGGTTCCGGTACTGGCGAAAGTGGCGGCGATCTTNCAGCCGATATGACCGGATTTTCCCATTCCCATCACGACGACTTTGCCCGTGCAGCGGAAAATCATCTCGCAGACGCGGGTAAAATTATCATCAATATATTGATCCAATTGCGCCAACGTTTCGCGCTCAATGGATAAAACCTGTTTCCCTGCGCTCTGGAAATCGAAATCGGAGGGTAGCTCAAAGTGTGACATGTAAAACGTCCTGCGTGGCCGTTAAGGCCCGGCTATGAAAAAAAGAACAGCACGGTGAGGTAAGCGATAAACGCGCACAGCAATAGCGCGCCCGCGCCCTGACCGATGCACCGTTTCTGGCGTAGGCATAGTGCCGCCAGCAGTACGCTGGCCCCTAGCATCACCCAATAGTCGCGGCTGAATGCCAGTGGGTTCAACGCGCCGGGAGAAAGCAGCGCCGGTACGCCCAATACAATGCCGATGTTAAAAATGTTGGAACCGATCAGGTTGCCGAGCGCAATGTCGTCCTCTTTCTTCAGCGTGCCGACGATTNCGGTGGCGAGTTCAGGCAGGCTGGTGCCGATAGCCAGCACCGTCAGACCGATGGTCAATTCGCTGATATTGAAGCTGCGGGCGATCACGGTGGCATTGTCCACGACGATGCGGGTCGCCATCGGCAAAATAATGACGCCCAGTACCAGCCACAGCAAGGCGACGGCAGCGTTATTGTCTCGAGGCAGCTCATCCATCTGCTCGCGCGTTAGGCTATCAACCCCCGCTCGTTGGGCCGTGCGGGCCATGCGCAGTATCAGCGTGATGGAGATCGTGGCGGCCAGCAACAGTATTACGCCATCCAGTCGGCTGAGGGCATGGTCGTACAGCAACACTCCGCACAACGCGGTGACGATTAACATCAGCGGCAGTTCCCGGCGCACCAGCACCGAATGGAAGGTCAGCGGACGAATCAACGTGGCGCTGCCGAGGATTAGCAGGATGTTGGCGATATTGGAGCCGAGCACGTTGCCCACCGCCATATCGATCTGGTGATTCATCGCCGCGTTGACCGAGACCATCAGTTCCGGCAACGAGGTACCCAGTCCCACAATGGTAATGCCGATCACTATCGGCGGAATACCGAAGGCGCGGGCCAATACGGCGGCGCCGTAAACCAGACGGTCGGCACCATAAACCAGCAGAATCAAACCAACAATCAAGAGNACTGTCGCAAAAAGCATGCAGCGTCCTTTATTCAGGTATAATCACCGGTTTATTGGCGCACAAACCAGTATTTTTGGGACGAAGAGTGAATAAAAAAAATCATTTTTCATCTTTGGCGCTAATTTTGACTGTGTAGTGTGAAAAAGTAAAACCAATGGCAACTTTGGTCACGAATAAGTGATGGCCGTTTGTCACAGTGAATGCCCGATGCGTCATCCGGCGTTGAAGGGCGGTGCAACGTACGGTCTAAATGCTGATGACTGCGCCGAACGCGCAGTCGGAAAGGAAACACATGATGAATCCCGAAGTCTCTAACCTGGTTGAAGTTCGAGGGCTCAGTTTTCGCCGGGGGAATCGGCAGATTTTTAGCGATATTTCCCTGAACGTCCCTCAACGCAAAGTGACGGCCATCATGGGGCCGTCCGGCATCGGCAAAACCACGCTGCTGCGCCTGATTGGCGGCCAGCTGCCGCCGGATCAGGGCGAAGTCTGGTTCGACGGCGAAAATATTCCTGCGCTTTCTCGTTCCGGGCTGTACGAAGCCCGTAAAAAAATGAGCATGCTGTTTCAATCCGGCGCGCTGTTTACCGATCTCAATGTGTTTGACAACGTCGCCTGGCCGCTGCGGGAACACAGCCAGCTTCCGCCGGAATTACTGCATACTATCGTGATGATGAAGCTCGAAGCGGTAGGGCTGCGCGGAGCCGCCTCTATGATGCCGTCCGAATTATCCGGCGGCATGGCGCGGCGGGCGGCGCTGGCGCGGGCTATCGCGCTCGATCCGCAGCTCATCATGTTCGACGAGCCGTTCGTCGGGCAGGATCCCATCACGATGGGCGTGCTGGTCAAACTGATCGATGAACTCAATCATGCGCTCGGTGTCACCTGTATTGTGGTTTCCCACGACGTCCCCGAAGTGCTGAGCATTGCGGATTATGCTTATATCATCGCTGACCAGCGCGTCGTCGCTGAGGGCTCGCCGGACGATTTGCAACACAACGCCGACCCGCGCGTGCGTCAGTTCCTCGACGGTATCGCCGATGGGCCGGTGCCTTTCCGCTATCCTGCGGGAGATTACACACGCGAACTGTTGAAAGCTGGGAGTTAATGTATTCATGCTATTTCAGGCATTAGCGTCTTTTGGACGCGTCGGCATCAGCGTTTGTATGTCGTTCGGACGTGCGGGACTCATGCTGTTCAATGCGTTGGTGGGGAAACCGGAACCGGCCAGGCAGTGGCCGTTGCTGCGCCGTCAGCTCTACAGCGTGGGGGTGCAATCGCTGTTGATCATCATGGTGTCCGGCCTCTTTATCGGTATGGTGCTGGGGCTGCAGGGCTATCTGGTCCTAACGACCTATAGCGCGGAGGCCAGTCTCGGCATGATGGTGTCGCTGTCGCTGCTGCGCGAGCTGGGACCGGTGGTGACCGCGCTGCTGTTCGCCGGTCGCGCCGGGTCTGCCCTGACGGCGGAAATCGGATTGATGAAGGCTACGGAGCAGCTGTCCAGCATGGAAATGATGGCGGTAGATCCATTGCGCCGCGTCGTCGCGCCGCGATTCTGGGCTGGTGTGATTACGATGCCATTACTGACGGTGATTTTCGTCGCCGTGGGGATCTGGGGCGGCGCGCTGGTCGGCGTGGATTGGAAAGGCATCGACAGCGGTTTTTTCTGGTCGGCGATGCAAGGGGCGGTCGAATGGCGACTGGATATCGTAAACTGCATGCTGAAAAGTCTCGCCTTTGCGATCACCGTGACCTGGATCGCCCTGTTTAACGGATATGACGCCATCCCGACGTCGGAGGGCATCAGCCGTGCAACGACGCGAACCGTCGTGCATTCATCGCTGGCGGTTCTGGGATTGGATTTTTTGCTGACAGCACTGATGTTTGGGAACTAAGTGATGCAAACGAAGAAACATGAAATCTGGGTCGGCGTGTTTATGCTTATTGCGCTGGGCGCCATCATTTTTATCTGTCTGAAGGTCGCCGATCTGAACACGCTGGGACACCAGCAGACGTACCGTTTATCGGCGACATTCGATAACATCGGCGGACTGAAAACGCGTTCGCCGGTGAAAGTCGGCGGCGTCGTCATCGGTCGGGTGGACAGTATCGAGTTGGATCCTAACACCTACCTGCCGCGCGTTACGATGGCGATCGACAAGCGCTACGACCATATTCCTGATACCAGTTCATTGGCGATTCGTACGTCGGGCCTGCTGGGAGAACAGTATCTGGCGCTGAATATGGGCTTCGAAGACCCGGAGATGGGGACGTCGATCCTCAAGGACGGCGGTACCATCCAGGACACCAAATCGGCGATGGTGCTGGAAGATCTCATCGGGCAGTTCCTGTATAAGAGCGGCGGCGGCAACGAGCATACTGAGCCGAACGGCAGTGCGCCAGCCAGCGCTCCGGAATCCCAGAACAACCCCGTGACTCCACATTCTTAAGAGGATACCTGCATGTTGAAACGTTTACTCATGGCGGCGGCGCTACTGGTGATGGCCCCCGCGGCGCTTGCCGCCGACCAGACGAATCCTTACAGCCTGATGGCCGACGCCGCACAGAAAACCTTTGACCGCCTGAAGAATGAACAACCGGGTATCCGTCAGAATCCCAACTACCTGCGCAATATCGTACGTGAAGAGCTGCTGCCCTATGTGCAGGTGAAATATGCCGGCGCGCTGGTGCTGGGACAATATTACAAGGGCGCGACGCCCGCGCAACGCGAAGCCTATTTCAAGGCGTTTTCCGCTTATCTGGAACAAGCCTACGGCCAGGCGCTGGCGTTGTATCACGGCCAGACTTACCAGATTGCGCCACAACAGCCGCTGGGGGATGCCAACATCGTGTCTATCCGCGTGACGATTGTTGATAACGGCGGGCGCCCGCCGGTGCGGCTGGACTTCCAGTGGCGCAAGAACAGTCAGACCGGCCACTGGCAGGCCTATGACATGATCGCCGAAGGCGTGAGCATGATTACGACCAAACAAAACGAATGGGCGTCGATACTGCGCCAGCAGGGTGTCGACGGCCTGACCCGCCAGCTGCAAATTTCTGCGCAGCAGCCGATCACGCTGGACCAGAAAAATGGCTGATCCGCTGAGCTGGCAATCGCAGGAAGGCACGCTGACGCTGAAAGGCGATTTGGATCGTGAAACGTTGCTGCCGCTTTGGCAACAGCGCGAGGCATTACTGGAGAACGTGGTCGGACTGGACGTCAGCCAGCTACAGCGGGTGGACTCCGCGGGTCTGGCGCTATTGGTGCATTTTTATCACCAGCAGACGCAGAAGGGCCGCGAGCTGCGGATTATCGGGGTGAGCGACCGGCTGAAAACGCTGATCGACTTGTATAACCTGAACGACGTCATTCCGGTGCAATTAACCTGCTAATGCACGGTGTTTACGGCCCTCCGTCCCCTGTTGCCTTTTGCGCAACGGGGGATTTCTTTTGTTTAAGATAGCGGCGGATTCCTCTAAGATACCCGCTGTTTATCATCCCCCCCAGACGTAGAATTGAGAGCGATGGAAAATAAAGAAATCGAATCTGTGCTGATGAGCGCATTGGCACTTCAGGAAGTTCATGCATCCGGCGATGGAAGCCATTTTCAGGTGATTGTGGTCGGTGATTTATTCGCCGGCATGAGCCGCGTTAAACAGCAGCAGACGGTCTATGCGCCGCTGATGGAATATATCGCGGACAACCGTATTCACGCCCTGTCAATCAAGGCTTATACCCCCGAAGAGTGGCAGCGCGATCGCAAGCTCAGCGGCTTCTAAATAGCGCGGCGCTATTGAACTGAATTATTGAGAAATCGTCACTATGGATAAATTTCGTGTGCAGGGGCCGACCCGGCTCTCTGGTGAAGTCACTATCTCCGGGGCTAAAAATGCGGCTTTGCCGATCCTGTTTGCCGCTCTGTTGGCTGAAGAACCGGTAGAAATACAGAATGTCCCGAAACTGCGGGATATCGACACCACGATGAAGCTGCTCGGACAACTCGGTGCTCGTGTGGAACGCAACGGTTCCGTCCATGTCGATGCCAGCGGCGTCAACGTTTTTTGCGCGCCTTACGAGCTGGTGAAAACCATGCGCGCCTCTATCTGGGCCTTGGGGCCGTTGGTGGCACGCTTCGGTCAGGGACAGGTTTCGCTGCCGGGCGGATGCGCTATCGGCGCGCGTCCGGTCGACCTGCATATCAACGGTCTGGAGCAACTGGGCGCGAAGATTTCCCTGGAGGAAGGTTACGTCAAGGCCCATGTTGACGGACGTTTGCAGGGTGCGCATATCGTCATGGACAAGGTCAGCGTGGGCGCCACGGTGACGATCATGAGCGCGGCTACGCTGGCGGAAGGTCAGACGATTATCGAAAATGCGGCCCGTGAGCCGGAAATTGTCGATACGGCCAACTTTTTGAATACGCTGGGCGCCAAAATCAGCGGCGCGGGCAGCGACCGTATTGTCATCGATGGGGTAGCGCGTCTGGGCGGCGGCGTTTATCGCGTGCTGCCTGACCGCATTGAAACCGGCACCTTCCTGATCGCCGGCGCGATCTCTCGCGGTAAAGTCGTCTGCCACAGCACGCGCCCGGATACGCTGGATGCGGTGCTGGCTAAGCTGCGCGAAGCCGGAGCGGATATCGAAATCGGCGAAGACTGGATTAGTCTGGACATGCATGGTCAGCGTCCTAAAGCCGTGACGATCCGCACCGCGCCGCACCCAGGGTTCCCAACCGATATGCAGGCGCAGTTTAGCCTGCTGAACCTGGTGGCGGAAGGCACCGGCGTGATCACGGAAACCATCTTCGAAAACCGCTTCATGCATATCCCTGAGCTGATCCGTATGGGCGCGCAGGCGGAGATTGAGAGCAACACCGTTATCTGCCACGGCGTAGAAAAACTCTCGGGCGCACAGGTGATGGCGACCGACCTACGGGCATCGGCGAGTCTGGTGCTGGCGGGTTGTATCGCGGAAGGCGCGACGCTGGTCGATCGCATCTATCACATCGATCGCGGTTATGAGCGCATTGAAGATAAGCTGCGTGGTCTTGGCGCGAACATCGAACGCATCGCGGGCGCGGAGTAAGTTTCTTCGGCCATAAAAAACGGGACGATAGTCGTGAGGCTGTCGTCCCGTTTCTCGTTCTGTGACCGGCAACGCGTGACGTTACGCGCTAGTTCGCCGGGAATTCCTGAATGGTCACGTCGAGCGTCATCTCTTTATTGTCGCGGAAAATCACGACCGGGATCACCGTGCCGGGGCGCAGCTCCGCCACCTGGTCCATGGTTTCAATCACGGACCGCGCCGGTTTGTTGTTCACCTTCAACAGCAGATCGTCTTGCTTGATGCCCGCTTTGTCCGCCGGACCGTCCGGTTCGACCTTGCTGACGATGATGCCCTGCAGGCGCTCCAGTCCGGCATTCTTGTTGCCCACTCGTTCAATCTGGGCGCCGTTGATACCGATGTAACCACGGATGACCCGACCGTCGCGAATGAGCTTACCCATCACTTTCGTCGCCAGCGCGACAGGGATCGCAAAGCCAATTCCTTCCGGCGTTCCGCCATCGTTGCTCTTATCGAAAGACAGGGTATTAATGCCGACCAACTCTCCCAGCGTATTGACCAGTGCGCCGCCGGAGTTGCCCCGGTTGATGGAAGCGTCGGTCTGAAGAAAGTTCTGGCGGCCTGATGAGCTGAGTCCGACTCGCCCGGTGGCGCTGATGATGCCCTGTGTGATGGTTTGCCCCAGATTGTAGGGGTTGCCAATGGCCATCACGACGTCGCCGACGTGTGCGGTGCGATGATCGTTGATAGAGATAGCGGGCAAGCTGGTCGCTTCGATTTTTAGTACCGCCAGATCGGTCAGCGTATCCGATCCGACCAGCAACGCCTCGTATAGGCGGCCGTCCTGCAACGTGACGACGATTTGTTCGGCGTCTGTGATGACGTGTTTGTTGGTAAGAATATAGCCTTTGTTGTTCATGATAACGCCCGAACCCAGCGTGCGAACGTTGAGTTCGTCTTTGCCGCCGGCCCGATTATAGACGTTGACGACCGCTGGCGCGGCGCGGCGCACCCCCTGGTAATAGCTGACGGGGGCCTCATCCAGCGTCGACGCCTCCTCTTTCAGCAGATTGCTGGAGCGCAGTGCGGGGAGGGCCAACAGCAAGATCGCGGCTACGACGATACCAATCAATGCTGAACGTATCAGTTTGGTTAACATGAGCGTTTGGGACTTGAAGAAGAATAAATCGCAGAATAACAAAGATGGTAGGACGCCGCACGGCGCGGCGTCCAGTTTTTAGTGGGATTAGCGTAACAGCAGATAAATCGATTCGTCTCCGCGGATGATATTTAGAGCCAGTACGGTCGGCTTGGCTTCCAGTATCTTGCGCAATTGAGCGATGTTTTCCACGCGTTCACGGTTGACGCCGATGATGACGTCCCCTTTCTGCAGCCCAATTTTACTGGCGGCGCTGTCTTTGGCGATGTTGTCGATGGCTACGCCTTTGCTGCCGTTCTTCAATTGACCGTCGGTTAGCGTGGCGCCCTGCAGGCCAGGAGACAGCGTTTCCGCGTTAGTGGACGCGTTGGCGCTATTGTCCAGAACAACGGACACTTCTTGCTGTTTGCCGTCGCGAATAAGTCCGATTTTCACGGTTTTACCTGGAGCCGTAGTACCTACTTTGGCTCGCAGCTCGGCGAAGCTGTTGATCGTCTTACCGTCCAGAGAGACCAGAACGTCGCCGGCTTTGATACCGGCTTTGGCCGCCGCGGATTTCGGCAATACCTCGCTGACAAATGCGCCGCGCTGCGCATCCACCTTGAAGGCCTTAGCCATTTCAGAGGTCATCTCGCTGCCTTTGATGCCAAGCAGGCCGCGTTTGACTTCCCCGAACTCCAGCAACTGCTGAGTCAGGTTCTGCGCCATGTTGCTGGGGATGGNGAAGCCGATGCCGATATTGCCGCCGCCGGGCGCCAGAATTGCAGTATTAATCCCAATCAGCTCGCCGTTCAGGTTGACCAGCGCGCCGCCGGAATTACCGCGGTTGATGGAGGCATCGGTCTGAATGAAGTTTTCTAGCCCTTCCAGATTCAGCCCGCTACGACCCAGTGCAGAGATGATGCCGGAGGTGGCGGTTTGACCCAAACCAAAGGGGTTGCCTACGGCGACGGCGAAGTCGCCGACGCGGAGCTGATCGGAATCCGCCATCTTCACGGCGGTCAGGTTTTTCGCGTCGCTTAGCTGCAGCAGGGCGATATCCGTTTGCGCGTCGCGGCCGATGAGCTTGGCGTCGTATTCACGGCCGTCATTCAGCTGTACGCGAATTTTGTCCGCATTGTTGATCACATGGTTATTGGTCAGTACGTAACCCTTGGCGGCATCAATGATAACGCCCGAGCCAAGCCCTTCAAACGGACGGCTCTGTTTTTCGGCCGGCGCGTTGGGACCAAAAAAGAACTTAAACTCTTCCGGGATGCGCTGATTCTGAACCTGAGTGCCTTCCACGTGGACGCTGACCACGGCGGGCAGGACTTTTTCCAGCATGGGGGCCAGGCTCGGCAGCGATTGACCGGCGACTACCGCGGGCAGAGCGGCTTGGGCTACAGGCAGCGAAGATAGGGACAGTCCGATACTAATGGCTAGTGCGCTGAATAACATCGATGTTTTTTTCATTGATTGTTAACTCTCTCTCGACCTGCGTAGAAATAAAATGATGATATATAAACTCAATCTTGTGGTGAAGAGTCAGACCGACTATTCACGTGTAAAGTTCATTGCGGTTTTATTCGCGAAATGTAAGGAGCGGCCTGTGATGCGGAAAATAAGCGCGGGGCAAGGAATACCCCGCGCGTAGGGAATAAGGGGAATTATTTACGTAACGGCGTTTCGCCGCGCAGCAGTCCAGAGGCGCTTTCCGAGTAATCACGCGGGGGCATTTTCACCGGCACCTGATCGTTGTCTGATTCGGCTTCCGTCAGACGATAATTGAACGGATTTTCGCGTGACTGCTCTTCAGGAAGCAGCTCATTCGAGCTTTTAGCCATGTGCTGATACAGCTTGCGATAGTCGTCCGCCATGTTGTCCAGCAGTTCGGCGCTACGGGCGAAATGACTCACTAGCTCCTGACGATATTGCTCCAGATCGGCTTTGCTCTTCTCCAGCTCGTGTTGCAGTACCTGCTGCTGGCGCAGTTTGCGATTGCCGAAGCGCATCGCTACCGCACCGATGATGACACCGATAACAAGTCCAATCAGCGCGTACTCCCAGGTCATAATGACTCCTATTTGACTTCGTTGTTCCGTCGTATTTTTCACTCAATAATAGTCACTATAACCGCTAAGCTTGCCAGAGNGGAGTCCTGAAACAGGATGTAATAAACCAGTGGGTGAACATGCGCCGCCGCAGAAGCGGCAACTGCTATGATTTAGACGCTAAACTGAGGTTCTTCAACGAGAAAAGACCGTTTATCTCCTCTTAATAGGGATCTGGCCGCAATGCAGAATATGACGCCGATAACGCTTTACCAGCAGGCTTTAGCAACGCAGGATTATCAGCCGGATGAGGTGCAGCGCCAAACGGTGCTGCGACTTGACGATATCCACCGTGCATTGACGGCGCGTCAGCAGGCATCTACGGCGAGCAAGCCGTTAAGCTGGATCCAGCGTCTCTGCAGGAAAAAACAGCCAGCGCAGGCGCTGGTTGAAGGGCTTTATCTGTGGGGCGGAGTGGGGCGGGGAAAAACCTGGCTGATGGACCTGTTTTTCCACAGTTTGCCCGGCGAACGCAAGTTGCGTCTGCATTTCCATCGCTTCATGCTGCGAGTTCACGAAGCGCTGAATCGGCTACAGGGACACGAAAACCCGCTGGAGCAGGTAGCGGATGAATTCAAAGCGCAGACCGATGTGCTGTGCTTCGACGAATTTTTCGTCTCCGACATTACCGACGCGATGCTGCTGGCCGAGCTGCTCGGCGCGTTGTTCGCGCGAGGAATCACGCTGGTCGCGACGTCTAATATTCCGCCGGACGAGCTTTATCGCAACGGCCTTCAGCGGTCGCGATTTTTACCGGCCATTGAGCTGATTAAGCAGCACTGCGCTGTAGTCAATGTCGATGCGGGCATTGATTACCGACAGCGAACGCTGCGGCAAGCTCACCTTTATTTTTATCCGCTTGATACGCATGCCGATGATGCGATGCGGAAAATGTTCACGGATCTCTCTGGGCATACGTCCGAGGGTGAAACGCTGGAGATAAACCATCGTGCGATGCCCGTGTTGGGCAGTCGTAACGGCGTGTTGGCGGTAAGCTTCGCCACGTTGTGCGCCGATGCGCGCAGCCAGAACGACTACATCGCGTTATCTCAGCGTTATCACTGCGTTCTGCTGCATCACGTCACAGTGATGGGAGAGGCGGAGGAGGACGTCGCGCGGCGTTTTCTGGCGTTGGTCGATGAATTTTATGAGCGCCGGGTGAAGCTGATAATGTCGGCGCAGGCGCCGATGGTTGAACTCTATCAGGGCGCTCGCCTGGTGTTCGAATATCGCCGCTGCCTGTCCCGATTGCAGGAGATGCAAAGCGAAGACTACCTGCAACTGCCCCATTTGTCGTAAAGGGGGCTGCTGCCTTTTCTATCAATGTGGTAGAAAAAAGGTCGATTTTTGATGTCGGCTTCTCTATAATCCTGCGACCCCACGTTACAACAAAGTTTTTTTCCCGAAACTTTAATCGCGCTGGCAATAGCTATTCGAAGGGGTAGGTTTGCTGGACTAGATAGCCGTGTGAACCTCAACACTATTTATTGAAGCGTTTGTGTGTTCACCAACGTGTAACTTAAATTGGGTAAGCTTTTAATGAAAACTTTTACAGCTAAACCAGAAACCGTAAAACGCGACTGGTACGTTGTTGATGCGAGCGGTAAGACTTTGGGCCGTCTCGCTACTGAACTGGCTCGTCGTCTGCGCGGCAAGCATAAAGCGGAATACACTCCGCACGTTGATACTGGTGATTACATCATCGTCCTGAACGCTGAAAAAGTTGCTGTTACCGGCAACAAACGTTCTGACAAAGTGTACTACCACCACACCGGCCACATCGGCGGTATCAAACAGGCGACCTTTGAAGAGATGATTGCCCGCCGTCCTGAGCGTGTGATTGAAATCGCGGTTAAAGGCATGCTGCCGAAGGGCCCGCTGGGTCGTGCTATGTACCGTAAACTGAAAGNTTACGCGGGTAACGAGCACAATCACGCGGCACAGCAACCGCAAGTTCTGGACATTTAATCGGGATTATAGGCAATGGCTGAAAATCAATACTACGGCACTGGTCGCCGCAAAAGCTCCGCCGCTCGCGTGTTCATCAAACCGGGCAGTGGCAACATCGTTATCAACCAGCGCAGCCTGGATCAGTACTTCGGTCGTGAAACTGCCCGTATGGTAGTTCGTCAGCCGCTGGAACTGGTCGACATGGTTGGCAAACTGGATCTGTACATCACCGTTAAAGGTGGTGGTATTTCCGGTCAGGCTGGTGCAATCCGTCACGGTATCACCCGTGCACTGATGGAATATGATGAGTCTCTGCGTTCTGAGCTGCGTAAAGCTNGCTTCGTTACGCGTGATGCTCGTCAGGTTGAACGTAAGAAAGTCGGTCTGCGTAAAGCACGTCGTCGTCCTCAGTTCTCCAAACGTTAATTTCCGGCTGCTTTGCAGCGAAATCAGCGTCAGAAACCCGGTGCTCGTCACCGGGTTTTTTTTGCCTGTTTCTCCGTGCGTCTAAAAAATTGTCTTTAATTCCTTACGGTTAACAATGAATTGGCGCTTATATCCCCCCAAAACGCACAAAATCTGATACACTAATCGCCGGTTTTGTACCTGTTTGCCAGCTAGTAAGTTTTGATAAAACGACAGCTGTCGTCAGCGGTTTCTTACCCCAGTAAGAAGTTCAAACGCGGCAAGGCCTGCAGGATAATATTCGATCGGTTCTATGCCGTATTTTCTCGATAAACTTGGAGGTTTTCATGGCTGTCGCTGCCAACAAACGTTCGGTAATGACGCTGTTTTCCGGCCCGTCCGATATTTTCAGCCATCAGGTACGTATAGTGCTGGCGGAAAAAGGAGTGAGTGTCGAGATCGAACAGGTAGATGCGGATAATCTGCCGCAGGATCTCATTGACCTCAATCCCTACGGTTCTGTCCCGACGTTGGTGGATCGTGAACTGACGCTGTATGAATCCCGCATCATCATGGAATATCTGGATGAGCGTTTCCCGCATCCGCCATTAATGCCGGTCTATCCAGTCGCACGCGGCAACAGCCGTCTGATGATGCATCGCATCGAGCAGGACTGGTATTCGCTGTTGAAAACCATCTCCACTGGTACGGCGGCGCAGGCCGACGCAGCACGTAAACAACTGCGTGAAGAGTTGCTGGCCATTGCGCCGGTATTCAATGAAACGCCTTATTTCATGAGCGAAGAGTTCAGCCTGGTGGATTGCTACCTGGCACCGCTGTTGTGGCGTTTGCCGTTGCTGGGCATCGAGCTGAGCGGAGCGGGTTCTAAGGAGCTGAAAGGTTACATGACGCGCGTCTTTGAACGCGACGCTTTCCTGGCTTCTCTGACCGAAGCCGAGCGTGAAATCCGGTTACAGACCCGAGGTTAAGATACATGGCTCTGTCTCAGCTATCACCGCGCCGACCGTACTTGTTACGCGCTTTCTATGACTGGTTACTTGATAACCAGCTTACGCCGCATCTGGTGGTGGATGTTTCTTTGCCCGGCGTGCAGGTGCCGATGGAGTTCGCCCGCGATGGACAGATAGTGCTCAACATTGCGCCGCTTGCCGTGGGCAATCTCGAATTGGCTGACGATCTTGTACGCTTTAACGCTCGTTTCGGTGGTGTGCCTCGCCAGGTGATGGTTCCGATGGCGGCGGTCATGGCGATCTACGCCCGTGAAAACGGCGCTGGCACCATGTTTGAGCCTGAACCCGCCTATGAAGCCGGTGAAATCCCCGATGACGCGCTGGAGCAGGATGATGAGCCGCACAAGCCGTCGTTACGCACGGTCGACGATGTTGCCACGCCCCCTTCCGGCAATGAAACGCCGGACGACGAACCCCCTTCGCCGCCTCGCGGCGGGCGTCCTGCGCTGCGGGTGGTGAAGTAACTCAGTACAAAAGGGCACGACTCTGGTGCCCTTTTTTATATCCACAAATCCTTTCGATATTGCTTTCCCGATTTCATCTCCACGTCCCCTCAGCATTGTCTATATAAAAATATAGAGACAAACTGATGTCCTGAAACCGATCTTTATAGGAGAAAGGAAATGGAAGGGCATTGTTTATGCGGTGCGGTCACGCTGTCTACTGAATGTGATACCCATGACGTTTCCGTTTGCCACTGCAGTATGTGCCAGACCTGGAGCGGTGGTCCGCTGATGTCAATCGACTGCAAAGATGATCTTGTTATCGACGGCAAAGACTTTGTTGCTTATTTCCGGTCTTCAGCGTGGGCGGAGCGCGCATTTTGCCGTCAGTGCGGCTCGCACTTGTTTTACAAGCAGCTGACGCCGGTGACCTATTTCGTGCCGGTAGGACTGTTCGGCAGCGATGAGAACACCCGCATGGTGTCGCAAATCTATATCGACAAAAAGCCGTGCTTTTATGCCTTTACCCAGCAAACGCCGGAAATGACGGAGCAAGATATTTTGGATTCGTACCAATCTCAGGGTTAGCCTGGCTGGCCAGTAAAAAGGGCGGCCCAATGGCCGCCCTTGCGCTATTAAAGATTGCTAATCACACGTCGAGATAGTTCAGGATCCCGTCTGCGGCCTTGCGGCCTTCAGCAATGGCGGTCACGACCAGGTCCGAGCCGCGAACCGCATCTCCGCCGGCGAAGATTTTCGGGTTGCTGGTCTGGAAAGCGCTGTCGTTCTCTTCCGGAGCGACAATACGTCCCTGATCATCCAAGGCTACATCGTGATCGGTCAGCCACGCCATTCTGTGCGGACGAAAACCGAATGCCGTGATGACCGCGTCGGCCTCCAAAATGTGCTCCGATCCCGCAACGATCTCCGGTCGGCGACGCCCGTTGACATCCGGCGCACCCAATTCGGTGCGCGCCATGCGCACGCCGCAGACCTTGCCCGCGTCGTTGATTTCGATGCTTATCGGCTGCAGATTGAACCGGAACTCAACGCCTTCTTCACGCGCATTCTTCACCTCACGGCGCGAACCCGGCATGTTCTCTTCGTCACGACGATAGGCGCACGTCACATGCGTCGCGCCCTGACGGATAGAAGTTCGCACACAGTCCATCGCCGTATCGCCCCCGCCTAGTACGATGACGCGTTTGCCCTCCATCGAGACATAGGCTTCCGGCGCGGCCGTTTCGAAACCCATCAGCTGTTTGGTGTTGGCGATCAGGAACGGTAGCGCGTCGTATACCCCCGGCGCATCCTCGTTCTCCAGCCCCCCGCGCATGGACTGATAGGTACCCACGCCGAGGAAAACGGCGTCGTGGTGGGCTAGCAGGTCGGTCAGCTGTATGTCTTTGCCCACTTCGGTATTCAAATGGAACTCAATGCCCATGCCGGAGAAAATTTCGCGGCGTTTGGTCATCACGCTTTTTTCCAACTTGAAGGCGGGAATACCAAATGTCAGCAGGCCGCCGATCTCCGGATGACGGTCGTAGACATGGGCTTTAACGCCGTTGCGGGCCAAGACGTCTGCACAGGCCAGACCGGCTGGACCCGCGCCGATAATCGCCACGTTCTTGCCGGTGCCCTGAACGCCGGACATATCCGGTTTCCAGCCCATCTCGATGGCTTTATCGTTGATGTAGCGCTCGATGTTGCCGATTGTGACCGCGCCGAA
Source organism: Lonsdalea quercina subsp. quercina (assembly GCF_000688655.1). Taxonomy (GTDB): domain Bacteria; phylum Pseudomonadota; class Gammaproteobacteria; order Enterobacterales; family Enterobacteriaceae; genus Lonsdalea; species Lonsdalea quercina. The sequence continues at coordinate 74,132 of NZ_JIBO01000016.1, forward strand.
CTCATCGTTCAGCGTGCAGGAACCTTCACACAGGCGATCCTGCGGACAAACGCGCCCGCAGACCTCAGGCAGGCTGTTGGTCCGGTGAGAAAGCTCGGCGGCTTCGATAATACGTCCCTCATTGGCAAGCTTAAGCCAGTTGGGAATGTAGTTATGCACCGGGCACTTCCATTCGCAGTAAGGGTTGCCGCAGGACAGACAACGGTCTGCCTGGGCTTTGGACTGACTTTCTGAAAATGGCTCGTAAATTTCAATAAACTCAATTTTCCGGACTTTCAGCGGTTTCTTCGGCGGATCTACGCGCTGTAAGTCGATAAATTGATAAACGTTTTGACTCATGATGACCTCTTACTGCGCCAGAACCCGCAGCTCGGCTGCGGAACGACTACGATGACCCAACAGCGCCTGCACATCACTGGACTTTGGTTTCACCAGTGCAAACTTCGCCGCCCATACCGGCCAGTTGGCGAGGATTTCTTCGCCGCGTGAGGAGCCGGTGTGCTGAACATGTTCGGTAATCATGCCGCGCAGATGTTCTTCGTGGATCGCCAGGCTATCGACATCCAGGACTTCGACCAGCTCCGGGTTGACGCGCTTACGGAACTCACCGTCTTCATCCAGCACGTAGGCGAAGCCGCCGGTCATCCCGGCGCCGAAATTCACGCCGGTGCGCCCCAGAATACAGACGATGCCGCCGGTCATATATTCACAGCCGTTGTCGCCAATGCCTTCCACCACCGTGATGGCGCCGGAGTTACGCACGGCGAAGCGTTCCCCTGCGCGCCCGGCGGCAAACAGCTTGCCTCCGGTGGCGCCGTAGAGGCAGGTATTGCCGATGATGCTGGCGTCGTGGCTACGGAAGGCGGAGCCGACGGGCGGGCGTATGGCAATCATGCCTCCCGCCATGCCTTTACCGACATAGTCGTTGGCGTCGCCGGTCAGCGTCAGCTCTACACCACCGGCGTTCCAGACGCCAAAGCTCTGACCTGCGGTGCCGGTGAAATAGGCTTTGATCGGATCGCTTGCCAGTCCCTGATCGCCGTATTTTTCAGCGATAGCGCCGGAGAGTGTCGCGCCGACGGCACGGTCGGTGNTGCGAATGTCGAAGTAAAGCGTCTTGCTCTGTTTGGCTTCGATGTAGGGCTGGGCCTGTTCGTGCAGGGCTTTATTCAACACCCCTTTGTCGAACGGCGGGTTGGTCTCGGTGCAGTACAGCGCCTTGCCGGGATGCGGTGTTGCTGTCTCTAACAGCGGCGCCAGATCCAGTTTATTCTGCTTGGCGGTAAACCCGTCCAGCTCCGTCAGCAGGTCGGTGCGGCCAATCAGGTCCACCAACTGGCTGATGCCCAGCTCGGCCATCAGCTCACGAGTTTCCCGCGCGATGAAATGGAAATAGTTGATCACGCGTTCCGGCAGACCGTGATAGTGATCGCGGCGGAGCTTGTCGTCCTGAGTGGCCACGCCGGTGGCGCAGTTGTTCAGGTGGCAGATACGCAGATATTTACAGCCGAGCGCCACCATCGGTCCGGTGCCAAAGCCAAAGCTTTCCGCCCCCAGAATGGCGGCCTTGATGATATCCAGCCCGGTTTTGAGTCCGCCATCCACCTGCAGGCGGATTTTGTGACGCAAACCGTTTGCGACCAGCGCCTGCTGCGTTTCGACCAGACCCAGTTCCCACGGACAGCCCGCATATTTTACTGAGGTCAGCGGGCTGGCGCCGGTGCCGCCGTCATAGCCGGCGATGGTGATCAGGTCGGCATAGGCTTTCGCGACGCCGGTGGCGATGGTGCCCACGCCGGGTTCGGAAACCAGCTTCACCGAAATCATCGCTGTCGGATTGATTTGCTTCAGGTCGAAAATCAACTGCGCCAGATCTTCGATGGAGTAGATGTCATGATGCGGCGGCGGCGAAATCAGCGTCACGCCGGGGACGGAATAACGCAATCTGGCGATGTACGGCGTCACCTTGTCGCCCGGCAACTGGCCGCCTTCGCCCGGTTTTGCGCCCTGAGCCACCTTAATCTGAATCACGTCGGCGTTGACCAGATAGGCCGGAGTAACGCCGAAGCGGCCCGAGGCCACCTGTTTGATGCGCGAAACCTTGTTGGTGCGATAACGCGCCGGATCTTCGCCGCCTTCGCCGGAGTTGGAGTAGCCGCCCAGCGTATTCATGGCCTCTGCCAGCGACTCGNGCGCTTCCGGACTGAGCGCGCCGATGGACATGGCGGCGGTGTCGAAGCGTTTGAACAGCTCCGACGCAGGTTCTACCTGATCGAGAGCGATAGCCGTACTTTTCTCCTGCGGCTTCAGCGCCAGCAGGTCGCGCAGCGTCGCCGCCGGGCGTTCGTTGACCAGTTTGGCGTAGCGCTGATAGTCGTCGTATTCGCCGCTCTGGACTGCCGTTTGCAGCGTTTTCACGACGTCCGGGTTATAGGCGTGGTATTCGCCGTTATAGACGAATTTCAGCAGGCCGCCATGTTCGAGCGGTTGCCGTTTCAGCCAGGCGCGTTTAGCCAGATTTCGCAGATCTTGCTCGAAGTCGCTGAAGTTGGCGCCGCCGATGCGGCTCACCACGCCGGGGAAGCAGCTGCGAGTGATGTCCTCATGCAGGCCGACCGCTTCGAACAGCCGTGAGCAACGGTAGGAAGCCACGCTGGAGATGCCCATTTTGGACATGATCTTGTACAGGCCTTTGTTGATGCCGTTGCGGTAGTTCAGCATGACGGCGCGGTGCGCTTTATCGATAGTGCGGTTGTCCACCATGCGCGATAGCGTTTCGTAAGCCAGATAGGGATAAATCGCGGTCGCGCCGAAACCGAGTAACACGGCGAAATGGTGCGGGTCGCGGGCGCTCGCGGTTTCAACAATGATGTTGGCGTCACAGCGCAGGCTCTGTTCGACCAGACGGCTATGAATGGCTCCCACCGCCATAGGAGCGGGCACCGGCAGGCGATCTTTGGCGATCGCGCGGTCGGTCAGCACCAGTAGCACCGTGCCGTCGCGGACTTTGCTTTCCGCTTCGTCGCACAGTTTCCCTATCGTTTCCTGCAGCGTCTGCCGCTGAGGATCGAACGTGAGATCAATCTGGTCGGCGCGGTAGTGCTCCTGATCCTGATGGATCAGCTGATTAAAATCGGAGTAGAGCAGAATCGGCGATTTGAAGGTAAGACGATAGGCCTGTCCTTCCGCTTCGCTGAAGACGTTCATTTCACGTCCAATGCAGGTGGCGAGCGACATCACGTGCGCTTCCCGCAGCGGGTCGATCGGCGGGTTGGTGACCTGCGCGAACTGCTGTCGGAAATAGTCATAGACGATACGTGGACGACTGGAGAGCACCGCAAACGGCGTATCGTCGCCCATCGAGCCGGTGGCTTCCTGGCCGTTCTCGCCGAGCACGCGCAGGATTTGGTCCAGCTCTTCGTTGCTGTAGCCAAACTGCTTCTGATAGGCCTCAAGCTGCACGTCGTCCAGATCGCGTTGTCCGACCTGATCGTCCGGCATCTCTTCGAACGGCACCAGACGTTTGACGTTCCTCTCCATCCACTCTTTGTAGGGATGGCGGCTTTTCAGGTCGTTGTCGGTTTCGCCAGAGTGAAGGATGCGTCCTTCCTGCGTGTCGATAACCATGAGTTCGCCGGGACCGACGCGGCCTTTTTCCNCCACTTCATCCGGCTGGTAGTCCCAGATCCCGACCTCGGAAGCACAGGTAATCAGCTTGTCGGTGGTGATGACGTAACGCGCTGGGCGTAGCCCGTTGCGATCAAGGTTACAGGCGGCGTAGCGGCCGTCAGACAATACGACGCCAGCCGGACCGTCCCACGGTTCCATATGCATGGAGTTGAAGTCGAAGAACGCGCGCAGCTCAGGGTCCATGTCTGGGTTATTCTGCCAGGCGGGNGGCACCAGCAGGCGCATGGCGCGCACGATGTCCATACCGCCGGCGAGGAACAACTCCAGCATATTGTCGAGCGAGCTTGAGTCCGAGCCGGTTTCATTGACGAACGGCGCCGCATCGCGCAGATCCGGGATCAGCGGCGTTTTGAATTTGTAAGCACGTGCGCGAGCCCACTGGCGGTTGCCGGCGATCGTGTTGATTTCGCCGTTGTGGGCCAGATAACGGAATGGCTGCGCCAGCGGCCAGCGCGGCACGGTATTGGTCGAAAAACGCTGATGGAACAGGCAAATAGCCGATTCCAGACGAAGGTCGGCGAGGTCCAGATAGAAGCGCGGCAGATCCGCCGGCATGCACAGACCTTTATAGATCGTCACCAGATTGGAGAAGCTGCACACGTAGAAATCTTTATCCTGCACGCGTTTTTCAATGCGGCGGCGAGCCATGAACAGGCGTCGCTCCATATCGCGCTGGCGCCAGCCGGCAGGGGCGTTAACAAAAATCTGTTCGATACGCGGCAGGGAGGAGAGGGCGATTTCGCCCAGAACATCCGGATTGGTCGGCACTTCGCGCCAGCCCAGAACGGACAGCGTCTCGTTCTGCAGCTCTTCTTCCACAATTCGGCGGGTCGCTTTGGCGACAGCTTCGTCCTGGCTGAGGAACATCATGCCGACGGAGTAATTTTTCGCCAGCCGCCAGCCGCGCTCTTCCGCGACCAGGCGGAAGAAACGATCGGGCTTCTGAAGTAATAAGCCGCAGCCGTCGCCTGTCTTGCCGTCGGCGAGGATCGCGCCACGGTGTTGCATACGGGCCAGTGCGTGAATGGCGGTACGCACGACCTTGTGGCTTGGCTCGCCTTCTATATGGGCGATGAGTCCGAAGCCACAGTTGTCTTTTTCTTGGGATGCATCGTACAACATATGAATGAACCTCCCCAGGCTCTGTATGACTGCCTCATCGCCAGTCCAATGCAGGCGACTTTACCGCGAGCGACCCCTCACTGAGAGTGAATATCTCAGCGGAAAATGTCGCTCTCTGTTTCCGGACTCTCGTGACGGTCTCACAAGGGGTGATGACTTGCTTGATGAGGGAGTCTTCTTGTTACTGCATAAATATGACGAGTCGTAGTCTCGTCAGGAAAGCTTCCAGCCATTTCCCAAATTAGCGAGAAACCCAGTTCAGGTCAAATCCCCTACACAAATCGGTATTTCAGGGATAATGTTTACTTATGATTATGATAAGTAAGGGTTTTACCAACAAAAAGAAGACAGGGTATCTACGCGAGACGCAGATGAAATGTGAGTTGTATCACTACAAGAAAGCCGGATTTCTGTCCCGACGTGCTGCGTTATCTCGACTTAATGGCATCTTATTCTGGTAGTTTTCCGTTTTTTAACTCATGTCACTGTTTTTTTATCTCTGGTCAACTTCTAATGCGACGCGAGCAGGTTATTAGCAAAATTAATTAGTCTATTTATGACTTTATTTGCACTAAAAAAGAATAATTATTCAAGTTGGGCGGGGGCGGACTTGATCGGCGTCATCGCAGGCTGAGTGAGGAAAAGGTAGGCTGCACCTCCCGCGGAGGAGGAAAGNCAGAATATGCAATTACAAAGATTAATCAATATGTTTGGCGGCGATCTTCAGCGTCGCTATGGCGAGAAAATTCACAAGTTGACTCTGCATGGCGGCTTTAGTTGCCCAAATCGCGACGGCACATTAGGTCGGGGAGGTTGCACGTTTTGCCATGTGGCTTCGTTCGCCGACGAACAGATGCAGCAGCGCAGTATCGCCGAACAGCTGTCCGCCCAGGCCGGTAAAGTCAACCGCGCCAAGCGTTATTTGGCCTATTTCCAGGCCTATACCAGCACGTATGCCGAAGTGCAGGTTCTGGCAGCCATGTATCGCGAAGCGCTGACACAGGCCGATATGGTGGGCCTGTGCGTGGGCACCCGGCCTGACTGCGTGCCGGACGCCGTGCTGGATCTGCTGTCAGAGTATCGCCAGCAGGGTTATGAGGTTTGGCTGGAGTTGGGACTGCAAACGGCCAACGACAAGACATTACACCGTATCAACCGCGGCCACACTTTTGACTGTTACCAGCAGACAACGCGCCGCGCCAGAGAACGCGGTCTTAAAGTGTGCACACACCTGATCGTCGGCCTGCCGGGAGAGGACGAGAGNGCCTGCCTGTCGACGNTGCGCCGAGTCGTCGACGGTGGGGTAGACGGTTTGAAGCTGCATCCGCTGCATATCGTTGACGGCAGCATCATGGGCAAAGCCTGGCGTGCGGGACGATTGCCGGAACTCCCGCTGGCGCAATATGTGAAAACGGCTGGTGAAATGATTCGCCATNCGCCCGCGGACGTGGTCTTCCACCGGATCTCCGCCAGCGCCCGTCGTCCGACCCTGCTGGCGCCCCTGTGGTGCGAAAATCGCTGGACCGCTATGGTGGAGATCGACCGCTATCTGTCGCAGTATGGCGTTCAGGGTTCCGCTCTGGGCGACGCCTTTTGTTTTGTTCCCGCCTGACGTTATACCTCGTTCTTAAATCCTCTGCTCATTTCCCGCGCATCATGACTTTTACGGTATGATTTGCGGGATCTCGATGAAGGAAAAATTCTATGAAGCAAATCCGGCTATTAGCCCAGTATTACGTTGATTTAATGGTGAGACTTGGGCTGGTTCGCTTTTCCATTCTGCTCGCTTCCGTGCTGGTGCTGTTGGCGCTGGTGGTCCAGATGGCGGTGACCCTGCTGCTCAGCGGTCAGGTCGAACGCATCGATGTGGTGCGTTCCATCTTTTTTGGCCTTCTAATCACGCCTTGGGCAGTTTATTTCCTGTCGGTAGTGGTCGAGCAGCTTGAAGAGTCTCGACAGCGCCTGTCGCGTTTGGTGGCCAAATTAGAGGTGATGCGACATCGCGATCAGGAGCTGAACGCCAAACTGCAGAACAACATTGCTCAGCTTAATCAGGAAATCACCGACCGAATCAAGGCTGAAAAGTCGCGCCTTGAGATGCTCAGCAAACTGCGCGAAGAAATGGCGCGGCGCGAACAGGCGCAGGTGGAACTGGAGCAGCAGTCGGCGCTGTTGCGCTCCTTCCTTGATGCGTCGCCGGATCTGGTTTACTACCGCAATGAAAATAAGGCGTTTTCCGGCTGCAACCGCGCGATGGAACTGCTGTTGGGCAAGAGCCAGAAACAAATGATCGGCCTGACGCCCTTCGACGTTTATCCGCAGGATATCGCGGCCAAAGTCGTCGAGACGGACGAAAAGGTGTTTCGCCACAACGTGTCCCTGACCTACGAACAGTGGCTGGTGTATCCGGACGGTCGCAAATCCTGTTTCGAGTTGCGCAAGGTGCCGTTTTACGACCGACAGGGCAAGCGACATGGGCTGATGGGTTTTGGCCGCGATATAACCGAGCGCAAGCGTTACCAGGACGCGTTAGAGAAGGCCAGCAGGGAGAAGACGACCTTCATCTCAACGATCAGCCACGAGCTTCGTACGCCGCTTAACGGCATTGTCGGTCTCAGCCGCATTCTGCTCGACACCCATCTGGATGCGGAGCAGCGAAAATACCTCAAAACTATTCACGTCAGCGCCATCACCCTCGGCAATATCTTCAACGACGTGATTGAAATGGACAAGCAGGAGCGGCGTAAAGTTCAGCTGGATAATCAGCCGGTGGATTTCATTGGATTCGTCGCCGACCTGGAAAATCTGGGCGGCCTTCTGGCCGAACCCAAAGGCTTGCAGTTGGACGTGGTCCTTGAGCAGCCGCTGCCGAAAAGCATCATCACCGATGGCACACGTTTGCGGCAGATTCTTTGGAACCTGCTGAGCAACGCCGTGAAATTTACCCAAAGCGGTAAGGTGGTGATCCGCGTCGGGCACGATCAGCGTAATGTTTTGCGTTTCGAGGTCGCGGATTCAGGCATGGGTATTCCGGATGAGGAGCTCGAAAAAATCTTTTCCATGTATTACCAGGTGAAGGATAAGAACGGCGGTAAACCGGCTACCGGAACCGGCATTGGTCTGGCCGTTTCCAAACGGCTCGCGCAAAACATGGGCGGTGATATTCAGGTCGCCAGCAAATTGGGCGAAGGCTCCTGCTTCACGCTGACGGTGTCCGCGCCGATGGTGGAAGAGGCGAAAACGAATGAGAACGGCGATGAAACACTGCCGCTGCCTGCATTGCATGTCATGCTGGTGGAAGATATCGAACTGAACGTGGTCGTCGCGCGCTCGGTGCTGGAAAAGCTGGGCAGTAGCGTTGAAGTGGCGATGACCGGTCAGGAAGCGTTGGCGATGTTCGACCCCGACGAGTTCGATCTGGTGCTGCTGGATATCCAACTGCCGGACATGACCGGATTGGATGTGGCCCGCGNGCTGCGCGCCCGCTACGGACAGCAGACGTTGCCGCCGCTCGTGGCGCTAACCGCCAACGTACTGAAGGACAAAAAAGACTATCTGGATGCGGGCATGGACGATGTGCTGAGCAAACCGCTGGCGGTTCCCGCGCTCACGGCGATCATCAAACAGTATTGGGATACGCCCGAAAATAGCGAGCCGGAGGCTGTCGCCGATGGAGCTGTCGATGCCTCTGCGGCCGAATCGATGCTGGATGTCGCCATGTTGCAGCAGTATCTGGATCTGGTCGGCCCCTCATTGATTCGCCAAAGCCTGGAGATGTTCGAGCAAATGATGCCGGGTTACCTGGCGGTGCTGGAGTCCAACATGACGGCGCGCGACCAGAAGGGCATCGCAGAGGAAGGTCACAAAATCAAAGGCGCTGCGGGTTCCGTCGGGTTACGGCATTTGCAGCAGGTGGCTCAACAGATTCAAACAACGACGTTGCCTGCATGGTGGGACAATGTGCATGAGTGGATTGACGAATTGAAACAAGATTGGCGTCATGACGTTGAGGTGTTGAAAGCGNGGGTCGATCAGGCTGAAAAAAAATGACCCCGACCGAAGCCGGGGTGCGCGAATTATGCGCCAACACCAGGGAAACTGGTACACCTGCAATTGATTTCAGGTTTGTTAGCTCGCAAGTGCGGTAAGTACATTTCACGTAACTGACAACATAACAAAACGTCGTTGCTCGTTACGAGTATCCTTAAAATGTGTGATGTAGATTAGTGTTTGTCAATTAAAAAATCAATTAGTTGATGTAATGAAATGAGGACTTAATGATGAAAAAAGTCGGTGNCGTACTCAGCGGATGTGGTGTTTATGATGGTTCAGAAATCCACGAAGCGGTTTTGACTCTACTTGCAATCGACCGTGCTGGAGCTGAAGCCATCTGCTTTGCGCCGGACAAAGATCAGCTGCATGTCGTCAATCATCTTAGCGGCCAAGTGACTGACGAAAAGCGTAATGTCCTTGCGGAATCAGCACGGATCGCACGTGGAAAAATCCAGCCTCTTTCCGCGGCTGACGCGGAACAGCTCGATGCGCTGATTGTTCCTGGTGGTTTCGGCGCAGCGAAAAATTTAAGTGATTTTGCGACCCGTGGAAGCGAGTGTCAGGTCGACGAAGAATTAAAAATACTCACCCAGGAAATTTATAAGAAAAGTAAACCAATTGGCTTTATTTGCATCTCCCCGGCCATGTTGCCGAGACTGCTTGGTCTTCCTGTCAGGCTTACAATTGGTAACGATATTGATACAGCTGAAGCCATCGAAGCGATGGGAGGAATGCATGTGACTTGTCCGGTTGACGACATTGTCGTGGATGCCGAACACAAGGTGGTGACGACGCCGGCCTACATGCTGGCGAATTCCATCGGCGAGGTGGCTCTGGGGATTGAGAAACTGGTTGCCCATGTTTTGGAATTGACTGAATGAAATCAGGCCGAGTCCTAAGCCTATTCGTCGGTGGCATCAAACGCGCGATCGTCCGAGTCATTGTCATCGTGTTGGGGAGCTGGTTACTGGCTATTACGCTGTTTGCATTCCTGCCGGTACCCTTTTCCGCGGTAATGATCGATCGTCAGATTAGCGCATGGCTGCGCGGTGACTTTTCTTATGTCGCGCATTCTGACTGGGTTTCGATGGATGAGATAGCCTATGTCATGCCGCTGGCCGTGATCGCGGCGGAAGACCAAAAGTTTCCACAACATTGGGGATTCGACCTCGATGCGATCGATGCCGCTTTGCGACATAACGAGGAAAATGAAGGACGCATTCGCGGCGCTTCCACGCTGTCTCAGCAAACGGTCAAGAATTTGCTGTTGTGGGACGGGCGCAGTTGGGTGCGCAAAGGACTTGAGGCCGGCCTGACGACGGTGATGGAGCTGGCGTGGACCAAGCGTCGGATTCTGACCGTTTACCTGAATATCGCGGAGTTTGGTCCTGGGATTTTTGGCGTTGAAGCTGCTTCTCGGCATTTTTTCCACAAGTCTGTCAGTCGCTTAACCGCCAGCGAGGCAGCGCTTTTGGCCGCCGTGCTGCCTAACCCAATCCGGTTTCGCGTCGATCGTCCATCAGGTTACGTGATCCGTCGTCAGCAATGGATACTGCGACAAATGCGCCAGATGGGCGGGGATGCCTTCCTCAAAAACAACAAGTTACGATAATGCTACGGGTCTGTTTTGTAAAAAACAGGCACCAGGGAAGGCGTTTGTCTTTCCTCACAGAATAGAAGGCGTTGAGAGAGCCAAAAAAAACAATAGCCAAGCTAATGTATTCGCAAATCCAGCATGATGTTCTGTTGTTTAACGGTGTTTCCAGGCGATGCGTCGGAGCATAAAAAGGGTATGCGGGGCATATTTGGCGGGTGTAAAGAGAAGTACGCCACGGCGTGAGTCGCCAGGNGGGGCTGTAAGGGCCTGAGCCCGCCGCTGAGGCGGGTCAGGCAGCTTGGAAGAGCGGAGGGTTATTCGAGATAGGTAAATGCCGTGGTGACGTGTTTGACGCCGCTGACTTTGCTGGCGATTTCCGCAGCGGCGGCTCCCTCGCGGCGAGTCACCAGACCTAACAGAAAGACCTCGCTGTTTTCCGTGGTCACTTTGACGTTAGAAGACTTGACCTGATCGCTGGCCAGCAACTGAGAGCGCACTTTGGTGGTGATCCAGGTATCCATTGACGCGGTGCCCAGGCTAATCGGCGTCCCCTGGCGGATTTCGTTATACACCTCCGTCGTCCCTTCCACGCCCAGCGCAATCTGCTTGGCTCGGCTGGACAGCTCTGTATTCGGCGACTGACCGGTCAACAGGACTTTGCCCTGGTACACCGTCGCGATGATGCGGGCTTCCTTACTTAACTGCTGGTCTTTTGCCAATGTATTGGATACGCGCATTTCTAACGTACCATCATCAACCTGAGTCCCTACCGTACGGGGATCGGTCGCGGTTTTGGTCGCGACGGCTGCGCTGCCGATAGCGACCGCGCCGATACAACCTTGTAGCAGCAGAGCGGCAGACAGCACGGCAATGCAAGAATATATCCTCATGAGGTACTCCTTAATCGTTCTGGTGTGGGAAGAGCGTGTTGTCTATCAGATCGCACAAGCAATTTACCGTCAACATGTGCATTTCCTGAATGCGAGCGCTGCGGTGCGATGGGATGCGGATTTCCACATCCTGTTGTCCCAGCAGGCCCGCAAGTTCGCCGCCATCGTAGCCGGTTAACGCAACGATAGTCATGTCACGGGTCACGGCGGCTTCTACCGCTTTGACAATGTCGCGGCTGTTTCCATGCGTGGATATCGCCAAGAGGATATCCCCCGTTTGTCCCAAGGCCCGAACCTGTTTCGCATAAATCTCCTCATGCAACCGGTCGTTCGAAATCGCCGTCAGCACCACGTTGTCGGCATTCAGCGCAATAGCGGGCAAGCTGGGACGCTCCGTCTCGAAGCGGTTAATCATGTTGGCGGCAAAATGCTGGGCGTTGGCGGCGGAAGTGCCGTTCCCGCAACTCAGGATCTTGTTGCCATTCAGCAAAGATTGCACCATCGCGACGGCTGCCCGCGAGATCGCATCCGGCAAAGCTTCTGCCGCGGCGATCTGGGTTTGGATGCTCTCGGTAAAACAGACTTTAATTCTATCCAGCACGTTTGGGTAACCTATTCTTTTGTTTTCGGAATTAACCAATTATTCCTGATTGCCGAACGCGTTCGGCAACCACTCCAGCTGGTCGCCGGTGATGGCCAGTACGTCGAAACGACAGTCGGTATGTTCGAAGCCGCCGCCTTGACGCGATAACCACACGGCGGCCGCCTGCAGTAACCTCTGCTGTTTGCGCCGGGTTACGCTGGCGGCTGCACCGCCAAAGTCCGCGTTGCGACGGTAGCGCNCTTCGACGAAAACCCATATCGGACCGTCGCGCATTATCAAATCCAGCTCGCCGCCGCGTAGCGCCACGTTGCCCGCAACAAACGTCAGGCCGGCGCGCTCAAGATAGCGCCGAGCCTGTCGTTCGTAATCGTTGCCGGTTTCTCGGGTCTTCAGGATGCCGGCACCAGCTGTCCCTGGCGGAACTGCAGCCAAGTGAGTTTGCGGTTCACGACGCAATCCGGCGTGGCGCTCAGTTGCCCCGTTGAACCCTCCAGATGATAGCCCGGCTGTTGACGTAATGAGGAGAAGTTGTTCGCCAGCGTCCAGGCATCCATTCCCATGGCGAAGAGGCGCACCAGCGAGTAGTCGTTGCGGAACTGTGCCGTCGTCTGCTGCATCAGCGACGGATTCGCGCCCGTCAGCAGCGGAATATCGCTAAACTGCAGCCCTTCCATTTCCAGACGGAAATCAGGTCCCAGACCTGCCTGGTAGCTGCGCGAACTGGCATAAAGCGCGGCGCGTACGCGTGATTTGTTGCGCAAGTCGATCATGGGTTTGATTAACGATAGTTCGTCGGGTGTGGCGATGATATAGACCGCGTCTACGCCGCCCGCGCTAGTCTCCGCTGGGGNAGGCGGCACCTGCGCCGGAATATTCAGGCCGCCGATAGTGGTGCCTGAGGGTGGCTGAGGTGACGTTGACTCGGTGACGATCGGCTGTCCGTTAAGCGCAATACCGGCGCCGTTATTAATGGCCTGTTTCAACTCGGCGGCGCCACCGATGCGCTGCTGCAGCGGCGTGGCGCCGCCTTGTTGCTGCCAGGCGGCGGCGAAAGCGGCCGTGACGCGATCGCCCAGNCCNCCGCGCGGTGCCAGGACCAGCGGCTGCTGTTTGCCCTGGCTGTGAATAAATTGCGCCGCATCCCGAGCTTCATCTTCCGGCGACAGGGCAAAATAGCAGATGTTGGGGCTAGGCTGGATATGCTCCGGCTGATTCAGCGCCAGCACCTGCAGCGTGGTTTGGGTCGCTGGTAATTGCTCGACATCGCTTTTCAGCAGTGGTCCCACAATCATGGTGGCGCCGTCTTTTTGTGCCTGAGCAATGATGTCGGTCAACGGCTGTCCGGTCGTATCGTAGACCTTCACCGCCACATTGCCGGACGCTGGAGCAGGCGCTGCGGCTGCGTTGTTGGGGGCAGGGACAGGTGCGTCGGAAGCCGGTGGTTCCTGCGTCGGCGACGATGGCGTTGGCGCCTGATTCGCCGTCGCGGCGGTCTCGGCGTCTCCCGGCGCTGGGGCAACGGCGGCGGTGGCTGGCGCTTGCACCGGGGCGTTCTGTATGGCCTGACCGTCCCGTGCTGCGCTGAAACCGGCCTGAATGGCTTTCGAATAGACCTGCGCTTGACCGCTCAGCGGCAACAGCAACGCAATACCGCCGGAGGTCGACAGATTTGGCCCGGTGCCCTGCGGCTGTGTTAATACCGTCGGCAATGTTTTCGCGGCCGGATGACGCGGATAGCGCGTTTGCCAGTCGGCAATCGCCGTTTTCAGTTCGGCAGGCGCAGCGACGTGGCTTTGATAGGTCGTCAGCAGGTCGAGCCAACCCGCCAGGGTATTCTCGTCGGCGTTGATCGCGATGGCGCTGATGGTCTGTGGGCTGAGGCGAGTGAGTGCGAACCAGGTCAGATCGATGTTGCGCTGATGGGCATCGCCTTGTAACTGCGGTTCCTGAGCGATATAAGCGCGGATCAGGGTCAGCGATGGCTGAGCCTGATTGGCGCTAATCAACGCCTGATAGTAGCGATCTCGTTGCTGGCTGGATAGCGCTTTGACATCCAGCTGGGACAACGTGCTGTTGGCGGCGTTCATATCATTGCGCGCGACCGCCAGTTCTGCGTTCAGCAGACGCTGTTCGAGCTGTTGTCTGTCGTTGAGCGAAGCGGGCAGGGCGCTCCACTGCGCGAGGGCCTGAGGCAGCTTGCCTTCCTGTATCAGGGCATGAATAGCAAGTAATTGCCAGTCAGCCTTGTTATCATCCCCGCTTTGCTGCACCTGCTGCAGGTAATAATCAGATGTGGCGCCAGCCTTGAGGGCTACTTGCTGGTTGGAAGGGCTTTGGGGCGCCAAGCTCGGACAGCCAGCGAGAACGAGCGCCGCCAGCATGACAGGAATGACTCGGCCTGTATGGGGGCGGACAGAATTTAAGGGAAGCATACTGTATCCAGTGATAAATTCAGAGATGCTCAATATTAAATCGGCAACCCGGATGAAACAATGAATCAAGACCAACAAGCGGAGATTTCTGCCTCCACCCTTTACATTGTCCCGACGCCTATCGGCAACCTGGGAGACATCACTCAGCGCGCGTTGGACGTTCTGAAGAGCGTCGATCTCATTGCGGCAGAGGATACTCGCCATACCGGTTTATTGTTACAGCATTTCGCGATCAATGCGCGGCTGTTCGCACTGCACGATCACAATGAACAACAGAAAGCAGAGCAATTACTGAGCCGTTTGCAAAGTGGAATGAGCGTGGCGCTGGTTTCGGACGCCGGAACGCCGTTGATTAACGATCCGGGTTATCACGTGGTAAGGCTTTGCCGCGAAGCCGGCGTGCGCGTCGTGCCGCTGCCGGGCGCGTGTGCGGCGATTGCCGCGCTGTCCGCCGCCGGGCTGGCGTCGGACCGTTTCTGTTATGAAGGCTTCCTGCCGGCGAAAACCAAGGCGAGAAAAGACACGTTGCAGGCGATGCTGGAAGAACCGCGTACGCTAATTTATTACGAATCCACGCATCGCTTGTTGGACAGCCTGCGCGATATGGTCGCCGTACTGGGACCGCAGCGTTATGTCGTGCTGGCGCGTGAGCTGACTAAAACCTGGGAGTCCATTTATGGCGCGCCAGTGGCCGAGCTTCTGGCGTGGGTAGAAGAGGACGATAACCGCCGCAAAGGCGAAATGGTACTGATTGTTGAAGGATATCACCGAGACGACAGCGCGTTGCCCGCGGAAGCGCTGAGAACGCTGGCGTTGCTGCAAGCCGAGCTGCCGCTGAAAAAGGCGGCGGCGCTGGCCGCCGAGATCCACGGCGTGAAAAAGAACGCCCTGTACCGTCATGCGCTGGAGCAAGACGGGGAAAAGTGAGCCAATAGGGATGACAAGGGCGGCGATTTGCCCTATCATCCGCGCCGGAGTTGACCAGACAGTCGCCGCTTCGTTGCCGTCCCTTTCGGGGGAGACAGATGGAGGGGAGGAAAGTCCGGGCTCCATAGGGCAGGGTGCCAGGTAACGCCTGGGGGGCGCGAGCCCACGACAAGTGCAACAGAGAGCAAACCGCCGATGGCCCGCGCAAGCGGGATCAGGTAAGGGTGAAAGGGTGCGGTAAGAGCGCACCGCGCGGCTGGCAACAGTTCGTGGCATGGTAAACTCCACCCGGAGCAAGGCCAAATAGGGGTTCACATGGTACGGCCCGTACTGAACCCGGGTAGGCTGCTTGAGCCAGTGAGCGATTGCTGGCCTAGAGGAATGACTGTCCACGACAGAACCCGGCTTAACGGTCAACTCCCTCACTTTCGACCGGCGTGTTGCTGATGCAATGCGCCGGTTTTTTTATGCCTGCCATTTCCCTTCGAACGCCTCGCTCGTGACGGCTTCAATTCAAATTTTTTGACGTTTTTGGTCATTGTTATCCGACTGTTTTCCAACGATCTGACGCGTAGAGTAACGACTGTGCACTCACGCTATTTCGATGCTAACCAAAGGTCCTGTTATGAACGTTTCCCGGATGCCCGCATTTTTCCTCGGTCATGGTAGCCCGATGAACGTGCTGGAAGACAATATCTACACGGAGACCTGGCGGAAACTGGGTGAAACGTTGCCCCGTCCGAAGGCGATAGNGGCGGTATCCGCCCATTGGTTTACCCTCGGCACCGCCGTGACGGCGATGGACGCGCCGCGTACGATCCATGATTTCGGCGGTTTTCCACAGGCGTTGTTTGATACCCAGTATCCTGCACCGGGATCTCCGGCGCTTGCTCGGCAGATTCAGCAGCTGTTGTCGCCCGTGCCGGTGCATCTCGACGAACGCGATTGGGGGCTGGATCATGGCAGTTGGGGGGTCTTAATCAAGGCGTTCCCGCAGGCGGATATTCCGGTGGTGCAGTTGAGCGTCGATGGTACGCAACCGGCGGATTATCACTATCAACTGGGGCAGCGTCTGTCCACGCTGCGCGATCAGGGGGTGATGATGGTCGCCAGCGGCAACGTCGTCCACAACCTGCGTCAGGTGAAGAGAGAGGGCGAAGCGGCGCCGTATCCTTGGGCTAGCGCCTTTAACCAGTTTGTCCGAGATCATCTGACTTATCGCGGCGACAACCATCCGCTGGTGGATTTCATGCAGCACCCGGAGGCGGCGCTCGCTAACCCGTCCCCGGATCACTTCCTGCCGCTGTTATATGTCTTGGGATGTCGACAGGGTAAAGAGCCGGTGTCAATACTGATCGACGGTATCGAAATGGGCTCTCTCAGCATGCTTTCGGTGCAGGTTGGTTGATCAGGACTCACGCAGGAGAGCCGCCGCGTTGACGACGGGCTGTTGTGCGCGCTTTCGCCGCGCTAGGCCGCCTCAAGGGGCCTTATTTCCGTCAATAAAGGCGATCATGTTATCTGCGCCCTCTTTCAACTGCGGCGTGGCGTCCGGGTTGTTTAAGGCTTTTTCCGCCCACTGCTTGGCCTGTTCAAAATCTCTCGGCAACTGCGGGTGTTTGCTCAATATGACAGACATCAGCAGTTGAGCGGGAGCAAAACCGGCTTCAGCCGACTTTTTCAGGTAAATCAGTCCACTTTCCGGATCGTTTTCATTTGGCATTCTGCCAAGGTAAATCTTGGCCAGTCGGAATTGCGCATGCACGTCGTTGGCGTCAGCTTCCTGCTTCAACCATTTAATACCTTCCGCCCGATAGGGCGGCCAGTTACTGCGAAGCAGCTGATCGGTGAGCTGATGTCGGTCTTCTGCGCTGCCGTTCTCCGCCTTGTCCCTCAACGTGTTGAGCCGTTGTTCTTCCTGCGTGATTTCCTGTGCCAAAGAGTGGGGCGTCGAGTCTTGCGCGGCGGGTTCGTTTTGTGCGTAAGCAGCCGTATGAAGACCGACCAGGAGTGCCATCACTAGCGTTTTTTTCATGTTCGTCCCTTGTGTTCAAGTCCATCAAAAAATCAAAACAGCCCTCATCGTGATGAATCTGGTCATCAATGATTGCTACTGCGGCTAGATGAAATATTTAACCAAACGGAGACGTTTTCAAAGCGCGAATAAAAGGGCGAAAATGATTTTCTTGCTGAGAACAGGACCAATAAGGAAGAAAAGAGAAGGCGCAGACGACGGGGTGTGCCGCCGTCTGCGGGAGCGTTAATCCAGAATAGAGTGCGGATAAAAACGCGATAAGTCCTGTGTAATTAATGAGGTATCTTCTCGTAAACCGATGCCGCAGGCTTTGTCGCCGACCAGCCAACTGCCTATCAGCGTGTAGCTGTCGCCGAATTTCGGCAGCGGATGGTATTGCTGCACGATTTTCCCCTCTTCGCCGTAAGGACCGTCGGCAGAGGCGATTTTATGACCGTTCTGGACAATCTCGATATTCGCGCCTTCACGAGAAAACAGCGGTTTGACGACGTAATTTTCCATCGCCGGATGCGCATCTTCCGCGAAGTAAGCGGGAAGCAGGTTCGGATGGTTGGGGAACATCTGCCAAAGCAGAGGCAGCAGCGCCTTGTTGGAGATAATGCTTTTCCAGCCTGGCTCCAGCCAGCGTACGCCCGCGTCGGCCAGCTTGGTGGAAAACGTTTCCCGCAGCATGAATTCCCACGGATAGAGCTTGAACAAATTGCTAATCACCTGATCCTGAGGATCGGTAAACTGGCCGCGTTCGCCCAGACCGATTTCGTCGATATACAGAAAATCCGTCGCGATGCCCGCTTCCTCAGCGCAATCCTGCAGATATCGGACGGTGCCGCGATCTTCCTCGGTGTCCTGACAGCAGGTGAAGTGCAGCAGGCCGAAGCCATGCTGCTGACGCAGCGCGGCGAAGCGTTCGATCAGCTGTTCCTGAATGCTGTTGTACTGGTCGGCATTCTGCGGCAGTTTTCCGGCGTTGATCTGATCTTCCAGCCATCCCCACTGGAAGAACGCCGCTTCGTAGAGCGAGGTGGGCGTGTCGGCGTTGTTTTCCAGCAGCTTCGCCGGATTGACGCCGTCGTAGGCCAGATCCAATCGGGAATACAGCGCGGGCTGTTGGCTTTTCCACGATTCACGCACAAAATCCCAGGTGTGTTTGGGGATACGAAACTGGGTCAACAGCGCTTCGCTGTTGACGACATTCTCCACCACCTGTAGACACATTTGATTCAGCTCTTCCGTCGTTGACTCCAGCTCTTCGATCTGCGCCAGCGTGAACTGATAGTAAGCTTCTTCGCACCAGTAAGGTTCGTCATACATCGTGTGGAAATTGAAGCCGAACTCGGCGGCTTTTTCACGCCAGTCAGGGCGTTCCGCTATCGCTATTCTCTTCATTGTGTCAGCGCCTTACCCACCCATTGAACTGTGGCTGCGGTAGGTTGAACCAGAGCGTGAAGAAGTGCTGTCTTTCCCTTTTCTAAGCTGCTGTTGCTGTCTGGCGATGGACTCGCCAAAGCCGCCGCGCATTGTCGTGGTGGTGGTCGCGGGTTTCGGCGTCATCGCGGTTTTCGGTACGGTGATCGTGCGGCCGCTTGTGGCGCTGCCATAGCTTTTGCCGCTCGCATCGACGAACTGACCGTTAGCCGGGCTGGCCGCCGAACGTGGACTGAACAGCGGCTGCTGGGCATATCCGCCGCCGCCCATCATGCGACCCATCATATAGCCCGCCATTAACGGCATCCAGAAGCTGCCGCTTTCGTGCGGCTGCGCCGTCATACCGGCCTGGGCCGGTGCGTTTTGGTTCGAAGCGGTGGTCGCGGGCGTCTGCATACACTGCGCTTCGCCGAATTCAGCGGCGCAATCTTCCTGACTCCGATACTTCGGCGCGGTCTTCTCGGCTTCTTTCAGTGCGTTGTTATAGGTTGTGGTGCACTGGTCTTTCATGGACGGGTTAGCGCGAGTACAGTCGTCCGCGTTTTGATAGAGCGAAACGGTTTCATCCGTCTTTTCGCAGCCGGCTAGCATGAATACGGAACCCATGGCCAGCGTCAGCGGCGCCAGAGGAAAGCGACGCCAACTTTTACGGAAGCGGTCGTAGTTGATGTTGCGTGTTCTTTTCATTGTGTGGCGTCTTCCTGAGGAGAGGGCATCTTGCCCAACATAGCAATAAAGGTTTGTAGAATAGGTGAACAGCTTGACTTTTAAAAGCCAGGCCGAGGTGGGCGCAAGCATTTTACGCAGCTATACAATTCGCTCTGAAAGAAAATTTTCGTTTTAGAGTAAATTCGCTGTGAAGGGCGTTGTTGTTAAACGATGCGGCGAAGGCAGGCTACCGCCGCATCATGCTCAGGCTGGGTAAAACGCGATCAGTTACCGGCGGCGAAAACGGTGCGGGTGCTGTCGTCTGCGGTAGGCGCCGGAGTCGTGGAAACCGGTTTGCCTAACGTGGCGTTCAGCGTGCGCAGATCATTTTCGTTCAGCGTTCCCAACGCGTATTTCAAGTTCAGCTCGTTGATCAGATAGTCGTAACGCGCGCCGGATAGTTGCTGCTTCGCGTTATACAGCGTGGTTGTCGCATCCAGAACATCAACGATGGTGCGGGTCCCTACCTGATAGCCGGCTTCCATGGCGTCCAAAGAACTTTGCGCGGAAACGACGGCCTGCTTGTAGGCCGCGATGCTGCTGATGGACGCGGCGATGTTGTTGTGAGACGAACGCAATGTCTGAATCATGCTGCGGTGCGCGCTCTCCAGATTTTCGCTGGCGGCCACGTAGCTATGCTGAGCCTGTTTGACCTGAGAGTTGGTCGCGCCTCCGCTGTACAACGGCAGGGAGAAACTCAGGCCGACCTGATTCTGGCCGATATCGCTGTCGTTGTAGCTGCCTTCTGTTGCGCGAGACCCGGAATAACGGGAGTTGCTCACGCCGGTCGAGGCGGATAAATCCAACGTCGGCATGTAGCCGGTCTGCGCCGAACGAATCTGCTCGCGGGCCAGATCCTGGCTCAAACGGGAGGATAAGAGGCTGAGGTTGCGGCTTTCCGCCGTTTTCATCAGCGTATTGATCGGCTCCGGTTTTTTAGGCGCGAAGTTGTCGGTATTCACGCTGGCCAGTTCAGGATAGACATTGCCGGTCACCTGACGCAGCACTTCCAGGTAGTTGTCCAGCGCATTGCGAGCGGTGACTTCGCTTGCCAGCACGCTGTCGTACTGCGCACGGGCATTCTGCACATCGGTGATGGCGACCAGACCTACGTTATAGCGCTGAGTGGTTTGATCCAGCTCGCGATAAATAGAGGCTTTCTGGGCGGTGACATACGACAGCGAATCAATCGCTCGCAGGACGTTGAAATAGGCGGTGGCGGAGTTCAACAACAGCGTTTGCTGCGCGGTCTGATAGGTGACGTCTTCGATGCCGGCCTGTTTTTCCTGCAGCGTCAGCGCGCGCCACTTGGACATATCAAACAGGGTTTGAGTCAACTGTAGCGAAGCGCTCTTCACGTTGTTGTTCACGTCTTTGCTGTCACGGAAACCGCTGGTATAGGTATAATCCGCACCCAGACCCAGCTGCGGCAACAAAGGAGAACGCGCTTCATTGATTTTCTCAAAGGCGGCGTCACGAGTCGCTGCAGAACTGCGTAAATCGGGGTTTGTCGTTTTAGCCTGTTGATAAATCTGTAACAGATCTTCCGCCTGGCTCATGAAGCTGAAGCCGCTCAGACCCAAGCCGATAAGAAGAGGGAGCAATTTCTTCATTTGCATTCCTTGTTGTGCAGCAAAGTTGCTATGGTAGCGCCATCTGGAGACGATAAGTTGCCGATTCTAGCAGAATCTTACAATACGATGAGGTGGCTGAATGTGCCATCCTACGGCGACATCAGCGCCCTGATGCATATTATCGACCGCCGCAGAGTGGGAACAATTTCCCGTTGATGCATCCGGTTCCGTCAAAAAGCCGTGAGCATAAATGCTCCGTTTCTGACGGTTTCGTCCTGTCTTGACGGTAACGTCGGACGTCAGGTTCGGGTCAATAGCGTTTCAATCGCCGGGTACGCCGGCCAGCATCCCCAGTAGCAATATACACTGAGATTACGAGACTTATCACAGGAGTACAAAGATGGCGTCTTCAAAAACTCGTCCGTTCACCTTTACCAAAGACGATGTTGAAATTATTGCACGTGAAACGCTGTACAAAGNTTTTTTTTCGCTGGACCGCTACCGTTATCGTCACCGTCTGTTCAAGGGCGGTATGAGCGGCGAAGTCAGCCGTGAGATTCTCGAGCGCGGCCATGCGGTCGTCCTGTTGCCGTACGATCCTGTGCGAGACGAGGTGGTGTTGATTGAACAGATTCGTATTGCCGCCTACGATACCAGTGATTCTCCGTGGCTGTTTGAGCTGGTCGCTGGCATTATTGATCCCGGCGAAAGCCATGAAGACGTAGCCCGGCGTGAAGCGCAGGAAGAAGCAGGCCTGACGGTGGGGCGTTGCCGTGAGGTGCTCAGCTATCTGGCGAGTCCGGGCGGAACAAGCGAGCGCCTGACCATTATGGTGGGAGAAGTGGATACCCGTACCGCACAGGGCGTGCACGGGCTGGCCGAGGAGAACGAAGATATACGCGTTCAGGTGGTCAGCCGCGAACAGAGTTATCGCTGGGTCGAAGAGGGAGTGATTGATAACGCAGCCTCTGTCATTGCCTTGCAATGGCTGGCGTTGCACCATGAAAAACTGAAAACCGAGTGGGTGGATTGAATTCATGAAACGTTATACTCCCGACTTTCCCGAAATGATGCGGCTATGCGAAATGAACTTCGCGCAGTTGCGCCGTCTGCTGCCGCGTCAGGATGAGGTGGGTGAAAAAGTGGAGTATCACGTACAGCAGGCTCGCTATCGTTTAACGATTCTTGAGTCTACCCGCTATACCTCGCTGGTGGAGATCCAACAGATTGCGCCAGCGGTAAGTTACTGGAGTCTGCCGACGCTGGTTGTGCGGCTCTATCACGATGCGATGGTCGCGGAAGTGTGTTCCAGCCAGCAGATATTTCGCTTTAAGGCACGTTATGATTATCCCAATAAAAAGTTACACCAACGTGACGAAAAGCATCAAATCAATCAGTTCCTTGCTGATTGGCTAAAATACTGTTTAGCGTATGGTTCGATGTCGGTTCCGGTTTATTAGGCAGATTTCACAGACCAAGGACACCATTTGGAAAGCCAGTTGACACTTCCTGTGGCGCGTGGGGCCAGAATCAGGATTTTACAGATCACAGATACCCACCTGTTTGCTGGCAAGCAGGAAACNCTGCTTGGTGTAGATACCTATCACAGTTACCACGCGGTGCTGGAGGCTATCGCCGCACGGCAGCACGACTTCGACCTGATCGCCGCTACGGGCGATTTGGCGCAGGACCAATCGCTGGCTGCGTATGAACACTTCGCTGAAGGGATCCGCCGCTTTGACGTGCCCTGCGTCTGGCTGCCCGGCAATCATGACTTCCAACCGGCGATGGTGGATGCGCTAGCGTTGGCCGGCATCGCGCCCTCGAAACATGTGTTGTTGGGAGATCACTGGCAGGTGATCTTGCTGGACAGCCAGGTCTTCGGCGTACCGCATGGCGAGTTGAGCGACTATCAGCTGGAGTGGCTGGAGCGGCTACTGGACCGCCACTCCAATCGCTATACCCTGTTGATGCTGCNCCATCACCCTCTGCCTTCGGGCTGCACCTGGCTTGACCAGCACAGCCTGCGCAATGCTCACAGTCTTGACGCCGTATTGTCCCGCTATCCCAACGTCAACACGGTGCTTTGCGGGCATATTCATCAGGAGCTGGATCTGGACTGGCACGGTCGACGCCTGTTGGCGACGCCCTCCACCTGCGTGCAGTTCAGACCGCATTGCACCAACTTCACCATAGACAACGTCGCTCCGGGCTGGCGTTATCTGGAGCTCTTGCCGGACGGCGGCGTTGAAACGCAGGTTGTCCGCCTGGAAGGCAATGCCTTTCTGCCTGATATGGATTCGGACGGTTACTGATGCCTACCTTGCTTTACCTTCATGGGTTCAATAGTTCGCCTCACTCCGCGAAGGCAACGGCGCTGGGCCGTTGGCTGGCTGAACATCATCCCGACATCGATATGATCGTTCCCCAATTGCCGGCCTATCCGGCGGAAGCGGCGGAATTGATGGAGAGTCTGGTCATGGAGCGCGCGGGTCGGCCGCTGGGCATTGTGGGTTCCTCGCTGGGCGGATATTACGCCACCTGGCTGTCCCAGTGCTTCATGCTGCCTGCGGTGGTGGTGAACCCCGCCGTCAGGCCGTTCGAGCTGTTGATCGATCATCTGGGGCCTCAGCACAATCCCTACACCGATGAACAATATGTGCTAGAGTCTCGGCACGTTTACGATCTTAAAACCATGCAGGTCGAACCGCTGGAATCCCCGGATCTGCTTTGGTGCTTGCTGCAATCCGGTGATGAAATCCTGGACTATCGGCAGGCCGTGGCCTATTACACCGCCTGTCGTCAGACGGTGGAGTCCGGCGGCAATCACGCGTTTATGGGATTTGAGCACTTTTTTGCGCCTATCGTTGATTTTCTAGGGCTGAACAGGCGCTGACTGCCATGACGTTAATGGCGGGGAACGGGCCGGAGCCACAGCGCAGGGGGNCCGTCATCCGAGTGCCGGTTGCACGACGTCATATCATTTCAAACAACGACTTAACTCATTCAAACCATGACACAATCAAGTTATAACGCTGACGCCATTGAAGTCCTCAGCGGACTGGAGCCGGTGCGCCGTCGTCCAGGTATGTATACGGACACCTCCCGCCCGAACCACTTGGGACAAGAAGTGATCGATAACAGCGTCGATGAAGCGCTGGCCGGTCATGCTCGTCGCATTGAGGTGATTTTGCATGCCGACCAATCGCTGGAGGTTATTGACGACGGCCGAGGAATGCCGGTCGATATCCACCCAGAAGAGGGGGTGCCTGCGGTCGAACTGATCCTATGCCGCCTGCATGCAGGCGGTAAATTCTCCAACAAAAGCTATCAGTTCTCCGGCGGTTTGCACGGCGTGGGGATCTCGGTGGTCAACGCCTTGTCAACACGTGTCGAAGTGACCGTCCGTCGCGGCGGTCAAGTCTACGATATGGCGTTTGAGAACGGCGATAAAGTCCAGGATCTGACGGTAACCGGCACCTGCGGCCGTCGCAACACTGGTACGCGCGTTCATTTCTGGCCTGACGGCAGCTTCTTCGACAGCCCGCGCTTCTCCGTTTCCCGACTAACGCATCTGCTGAAAGCTAAAGCGGTGCTGTGCCCGGGCGTAGAGATCATCTTCAAAGACGGTGTCAACAATACCGAGCAGCGCTGGTGCTATCAGGATGGCCTTAACGACTACCTAAGCGAAGCGGTCAACGGCCTGCCCACGCTGCCGGAGAAACCGTTTACCGGTGCGATCAAGGGCGACAGCGAGGCGGTCGAGTGGGCGTTGTTGTGGCTGCCGGAAGGCGGAGAGCTGCTGACGGAAAGCTATGTCAACCTGATCCCGACGCTGCAAGGCGGTACGCACGTCAACGGCCTGCGTCAGGGACTGCTGGACGCGATGCGGGAGTTTTGCGAATTCCGCAATATTTTGCCGCGTGGCGTCAAGCTAAGCGCGGACGATATCTGGGAGCGCTGCGCTTATGTCCTGTCTGTGAAAATGCAGGACCCGCAGTTCGCGGGGCAGACCAAAGAGCGTCTGTCGTCGCGTCAGTGCGCGGGCTTCGTTTCCGGCGTCGTCAAAGACGCTTTCAGCCTGTGGCTGAACCAGAACGTACAGGCGGCTGAGCAGCTGGCGGAAATGGCGATATCCAGCGCCCAGCGCCGTCTGCGCGCCGCGAAGAAAGTGGTGCGTAAAAAGCTGACCAGCGGACCGGCGCTGCCGGGCAAACTGGCGGACTGCACGGCGCAGGATCTGAATAAAACCGAACTGTTTCTGGTGGAAGGGGATTCCGCGGGCGGCTCTGCTAAACAGGCGCGTGACCGTGAGTATCAGGCGATCATGCCGCTGAAGGGCAAGATCCTGAATACCTGGGAAGTCTCCTCCGACGAGGTGCTGGCGTCGCAGGAAGTCCACGACATCTCCGTGGCGATCGGCATCGATCCGGACAGTGAGGACCTGAGCCAGCTGCGCTATGGCAAGATCTGCATTCTGGCGGATGCCGACTCGGATGGTCTGCATATCGCTACGCTGCTGTGCGCGCTGTTTGTCCGACACTTCCGTTCGCTGGTCGCTGGCGGTCATGTGTATGTGGCGATGCCGCCGCTGTACCGTATCGACCTTGGAAAAGAGGTGCACTACGCGCTGGATGAAGAGGAAAAAAATAGCATTCTGGAGCGCCTCAAACGTAAAAAAGGCAAGCCTAACGTTCAGCGTTTCAAAGGTCTGGGCGAAATGAACCCGCTCCAGCTGCGTGAAACGACGCTGGACCCGAACACGCGCCGTCTGGTGCAGTTGACCATCGGCGAAGAAGATGTCGAAAAGACGATGGCGACGATGGACATGCTATTGGCGAAGAAGCGCTCGGAAGATCGCCGCAACTGGTTGCAGGAGAAAGGCGATGAAGCGGAAATTGAGGTCTGACTGCTAACGCAGTGGCATGCCGATGAAAGTCACGCTGGAAGAAATGCAGGCGTTTGTCGTGGTGGCGGACAGTGGCTCCTTCACCGCCGCCGCCGATCAACTAGGTCAAACCACCTCCGGCATCAGCCGTGCGTTAAGCCGGCTGGAGAACAAACTCGGCGTCACGTTGTTGCACCGCACGACGCGTCGGTTGGTCTTATCCGAAGAAGGCCAGCTGTTTTTAGTGCATGCTCGCGGCGTCATTCAGGCGGTCGAGCAGGCTGAAGAACAGCTGATGCTCTCCCGAGAGCAGCCCTGCGGCCGCCTGCGGATCAATGCCGCGACGACCTTTATGCAGCACGTGATCGTTCCCCTTATCCCAGAATTCCGCCGCCGTTATCCGCACATCCTCCTGGAGTTGAATACGGATGAAGTCTTTATCGATCTGCTCGAACAGCATACCGATATCGCCATCCGCATCGGTGCGCTGCGGGATTCCTCGATCCACGCCCGACGGCTCGGCGCCAGTCAGGTGAGAGTCCTGGCCAGCCCAGACTATTTGCGGCGACAGGGCGCTCCGCGCNCAGTAGAAGCGCTGAATGAGCACACGCTGCTGGGGTTTACTCAGTCAGAGAGCCTGAATCAGTGGCCGCTGCGGCATGCCGGCGGAGAGTTCTTAACGATCACGCCGACCATTTCGGCCTCTAACGGCGAAATGCTGCGGCAGTTGGCGCTGCGGGGAGAGGGAATAACCCGGCTGTCGGACTTTATGACCTGCGAGGATGTGGCGGCGGGTCGATTGGTGCAGATTCTGCCGGAGCATACCGTTGATATGCGCCTGCCGGTGAATGCGGTGTATTACCGAACGCACCCGTTGGCAGGGAGAATCGCCTGTTTTCTTGATTTTTTGAGNGAAGAGATGGCGCAGCACCCGCTATAAACAGGACACAGGAGCGAAGGCTGCGCCGATGAGGATTAGTCGAAAATTTTATCCAGGTGCTCGCGGTAACGGGCGACGNCGCCGTCGATATCGGGCTGCTTGATCACGTCGTTGCAGATGAACGTCGGGAGGGCAGCCAGTCCGATGAACTCGTTGGCCTTATGGAACGGCAGGTAGACGCCGTCCACACCGACGCCGTGGAAGAACTGATCTTTGTCGGTAAATGCTTCCAACGGCGCGTTCCAGGTCAGAGAAAGCATGTAGGTCTTGCCTTGCAGCAAACCGCCTGAGCCATACTTTTTACTGTCGTCGGAACGGGTACGACCGTCGCTGGCATACAGTGAGCCGTGGCCTTCGGTGAAGACTTCATCGATATATTTTTTCAGCGTCCACGGCGCGCCCATCCACCATCCGGGCATTTGATAGATGATGGTGTCGGCCCACAGGTAATTTTGTACTTCCTGCTGGATATCGTAACCATCGTCTACCTTAGTAACGCGGACATCATAGCCTTTTTCTCGCAGGAAATTGGTCGCCACGTCCGCCATCGTGTCGTTCAGCTGTCCTTTGGAATGGGCAAAAGCCTTGCTCGCATTGATAAGCAAAATGTTATGCATAGCCGAGATCTCACTTTTCGATGAGTCGTTAATGAATTAAGAGGTAGTGTACTCAGCGGCATTGAGGAGAAAAATGCATGGTGGCGCATAACACTCTTGACTGATAAGCAACAATCACAGGTAAACGCCAGGNGCAACAGCCATATCGGGCACTGTGACAGTCAACCATAAGTTGCGGTACTATCGCGGGCAGCTTCTATCACACTGACGGGGTTGATCTGTTTGAAAACAGCCAGCGCCACGGTTTAAGGATAATCAATGAGTGAATTGACTCATGACGGCGCAGAACGCCTTGCGCTGCACACGTTTACAGAGAACGCCTATCTCAACTACTCCATGTACGTCATCATGGACAGGGCGCTGCCGTTTATCGGCGACGGCCTGAAGCCGGTTCAGCGCCGCATCGTTTATGCGATGTCGGAGTTGGGATTGAACGCCAGCGCCAAATTCAAGAAATCCGCGCGTACCGTCGGCGACGTGCTGGGTAAATACCATCCGCACGGCGACAGCGCCTGTTATGAAGCGATGGTGCTGATGGCCCAGCCGTTTTCCTATCGCTATCCGCTGGTCGACGGCCAGGGAAACTGGGGGGCGCCGGATGATCCAAAGTCCTTCGCCGCGATGCGTTATACCGAATCTCGCCTGTCTAAGTACGCCGAAGTACTATTGGGAGAGCTGGGTCAGGGCACGGTGGACTATACGCCGAACTTCGACGGCACAATGCAGGAGCCGAAAATGCTGCCGGCTCGGCTGCCGAACGTGCTGCTGAACGGTACCACCGGCATCGCCGTCGGGATGGCGACGGATATTCCGCCGCATAACGTGCGTGAAGTCGCCGCCGCCACGGTGGCGCTGATCGACAATCCGGATGCGACGCTCGACGAACTGCTGGAACGGGTACAAGGCCCAGACTTCCCGACCGAAGCGGAAATCATCACGCCGCGCGAAGAGCTGCGAAAGATGTACCGGACAGGTCGCGGATCCGTCCGTATGCGCGCCGTGTGGAAGAAAGAAGAGGGGTCTGCCGTCATCACCGCGCTGCCGCATCAGGTGTCCGGCGCTAAGGNGCTGGAACAGATCGCCAGCCAGATGCGAGCCAAGAAGCTGCCGATGCTGGAAGACCTGCGGGATGAGTCGGACCACGAAAACCCCACGCGTCTGGTGCTGGTTCCTCGCTCGAACCGTATCGATATGGAGATGGTGATGAACCACCTGTTCGTCACCACCGATCTGGAAAAAAGCTACCGCATCAACATGAACATGATCGGTCTGGATGCTCGCCCCAGCGTTAAAGGGCTACGCGAAATCCTGACCGAATGGCTTGTCTTCCGTCGCGCTNCCGTCCGCCGTCGACTCAATTACCGTCTGGAAAAGGTACTCAAACGCCTGCATATTCTGGAAGGTCTGCTGGTCGCGTTCCTGAATATCGACGAAGTGATCCATATCATTCGTACCGAGGACGAACCTAAGCCGGTGCTGATTAAGCAGTTCAGCCTAAGCGAAACGCAGGCGGAAGCGATTCTGGAATTGAAACTTCGTCACCTCGCCAAACTGGAAGAGATGAAGATTCGCGGCGAACAGGACGACTTGGCGAAAGAGCGAGATCAGTTGCAGGCGCTGCTGGCCTCCGAGCGTAAACTCAACACGCTGCTGAAAAAAGAGATCGAAGCCGATGCCAAAGCGTATGGCGACGAGCGTCGTTCTCCGCTGCGCGAGCGTGGCGAAGCGAAGGCGATGAATGAGCACGACTTGCTGCCCTCCGAGCCGGTGACGATCGTGCTGTCCGAAATGGGGTGGGTGCGCAGCGCCAAAGGTCATGATATCGATCCCGCCGGGCTGAGCTATCGCGCCGGCGATACGTTCCGCGCTGCTGCGCGCGGGAAGAGCAACCAGCCGGTGGTCTTCATCGACACCACCGGCCGAAGTTATGCGCTCGACCCGCTGACGTTGCCATCGGCCAGAGGGCAGGGCGAGCCGCTGACTGGCAAGCTGACCCCACCGCCGGGCGCGACGGTAGAGCAGGTGTTGATGGCGGCGGATGACCAGCGCTTGTTGCTCTCTTCCGACGCTGGCTACGGCTTCATATGCACCTTCAGCGATCTGGTGGCGCGCAACCGCGTTGGNAAAAGCGTGCTGACGTTGCCGAACAACGCGAAGGTCATGCCGCCGCTCAGCGTACAAAGCGACGACGATTTGCTGCTGACGATCACCGCCGCCGGGCGGATGCTGCTCTTCCCTGTAGCGGACCTGCCGCAGTTGTCGAAAGGCAAGGGNAACAAGATCGTCTCCATCCCTGCCGCTCAGGCGGCCAGCGGCGAAGACAAAATCGGCTGGCTGTTTATCATCACGTCGAAGTCTTCTGTGACGCTGTATGTCGGAAAACGCAAGCTGACCCTGCGGCCGGAAGATTTGCAGAAATTCCGNGCGGAACGCGGCCGTAAAGGCACGCTGTTGCCGCGCGGCCTGCAACGGGTGGATCGGGTGGAAGTGGTATCTCCGCCGGCCCCTGAGGATAAGAACGGCGACGCGTAACGCGCGCGTTGTCAGCGCCGCGGCGACCGCGGATGAGATAACTGACGCCTTATTTTTCGGTGTGTTTCACCGGGGGATAAGGCGTTTTTAGGTTGTGCTTCTGACCACGGCGTTCATGCTGAATATTGGATACATTCGGAAGCAAGGTTCGCCGTGTGTTTTGGAAGGAAGCCGCTATACTACGGCGGCAGTTGGCTAATGAGGTTGTTATGGTATTTCTTCTTCGCTTGGTGGTCGTGATAGTGTCTGCGATCCTAATTTGTCTGTTTGGCTTTATCTATTGTTTATTCAGCCCGAAAAATCCGCAGCACGTATCGACGTTTGGTCGTATGTTTGGGCGGCTTTCGTGGGTATTTGGCCTGAAGGTCGAAATTCGCGTTCCTGACGATGCCTCTCGCTACGGCGATTGTATCTACATCGCCAATCATCAGAATAACTATGACATGATCACGGCGGCCAACGTCGTACAGCCTCGCACCATTACGGTCGGGAAAAAGAGCCTGGCCTGGATCCCGTTTTTCGGCCCATTGTACTGGATTACCGGCAACCTGCTGATTGACCGCGACAACCGCGCGCGCGCGCATGGCACCATCGCGCAGGTGGTGCAGCACATCAAAGAACAACACATTTCCGTGTGGATGTTTCCGGAAGGTACCCGCAGCCGCGGGCGTGGGCTGATGCCGTTTAAAACCGGCGCTTTCCATGCGGCCATCGGCGCGGGCGTGCCCGTAGTGCCGATCTGCATTTCCAACACGCATAACAAAGTGAAGCTCAATCGTTGGAACAACGGTTTGGTCATTGTCGAAATGCTGCCGCCGGTCGATTGCAGCGCCTACGGCAAGGATCAGGTCCGGGAACTGGCGGCGCACTGTCACGATGTGATGGCGGAAAAAATTCGGCAGCTCGATGCGGAAGTCGCCGCGCGGGAAGCCGCTAAAAAACGATAGCCGTTAGTCCAGCCGCACAGTCCGGTGGCGGCGTATCAGCAGACCTGAACTTCCTTCGTGAAGTCATAGGTAGCATGCGGNTTTACAGGTTTTCGGAGTGATTATGTCATTAAGCCGACGTCAGTTTCTTCGGGCATCTGGTGTGGCCCTGTGTTCCAGTGCCATACCGTTGACGGCCAAGGCCGATGTTTCTACCAACATGTTACCTATTCCCCCTCTTATCGAGTCCCGACGCGGGCAGCCGGTCTTTCTGACCTTGCAGCGCGCGCACTGGGCTTTTTCAGGCAATCGCAAAGTCCCGGTTTGGGGGATCAATGGCCGCTATCTTGGCCCCACCGTTCGGGTTTACAGCGATGAT
Organism: Lonsdalea quercina subsp. quercina; assembly: GCF_000688655.1. GTDB lineage: Bacteria > Pseudomonadota > Gammaproteobacteria > Enterobacterales > Enterobacteriaceae > Lonsdalea > Lonsdalea quercina. The sequence goes on from NZ_JIBO01000016.1 coordinate 105,471, forward strand.
GACGTCAAGCTGATCTACAGCAACCGCTTGACTGAGCCGGTGTCGATGACTGTCAGCGGTCTACAGGTGCCTGGCTCGTTAATGGGGGGCGCTAGCCGCATCATACCGGCCGGTATGGATTGGTCGCCGGTACTGCCTATCCGCCAGCCCGCCGCCACCTGCTGGTATCACGCCAATACGCCGAACCGCATGGCACCGCACGTCTACAATGGTCTTGCGGGCCTGTGGCTGGTGGAAGATCGCATCAGCCGATCGTTGCCGATCCCCAATCATTACGGCGTCGATGATTTCCCGCTGATGATTCAGGACAAGCAGCTCGACGGATTTGGCACGCCGCAGTNCGACCCGCCGAGCCGCGGCGGTTTCGTCGGCGACATCCTGTTGGTCAATGGCATGCAGACGCCGTTTGTCGAGGTGTCGCGCGGCTGGGTGAGACTGCGATTGCTCAACGCTTCCAACGCGCGTCGTTACGTTTTACAAATGAGCGATAACCGGCCTATGTATCTGATCGCCAGCGATCAGGGCTTCCTGCCCGCGCCGTTGGGGCTGAATCAGCTGCCGATCGCGCCGGGCGAGCGTCGTGAAATCTTGATTGATATGTCGAATGGCGACGAGGTGACGCTGACCGCAGGTGAGTCGGCCGGCATCATGGACCGCCTGCGCGGCCTGTTTGAGCCGTCCTCGATACTGGTGTCCGGCCAGGTTCTAACCTTGAAGCCGACCGGCATGCTGCCGTTGGTGACTGACACGCTGCCTATGCGGTTGATGGCCGACAACATTGTGGATAGCGCTATCAGCCGTACCCGTGAATTCCGGCTGGGCGACACCCTGCCGGGCATCAACGGCGCGATGTGGGATATGAACCGGACGGATGTGCAGACGCAGGTTGGACGCTGTGAGCGCTGGCTCGTGCATGCGGATACGCCGCAGCCCTTCCATATTCAGGGCGCTGCTTTCCTGGTGCGCAGCGTTAACGGCGGCAGAATTCCGCCGGAGGATAATGGCTGGAAAGATACGGTATGGGTGGAGAACGACGTGGAGCTGCTGGTGTACTTCAATCAGCCCTCGGTCGACCGCTTCCCGTTCCTGTATTACAGCCATACGCTGGAGATGGCCGACAAAGGGTCGGCCGGACAACTTGTGGTGCAGGCGAACGCCTAAACGCGTTCGCCCGATGAGGTTAGNGATGCGGGGCTGAGGAGAAACGCTGCTGCAACTCCTGCCAGTCCGGCGCGCCATTCGCGCCGGGCCGGGATACCACGCAGGCGGCGACGCGATTTGCTAGATCCACCGCGTCGGCCAGCGGCCAGTGTGCCGACAGCGCGGCCAGCAGCCCGCCGCTATGCGCATCGCCGGCGCCAATGGTATCGACGACGTCCACCGGATAGATCGGCGCGTGGCGAGGGGGCTGGCCCGGTGCGCACAGCCAGGCGCCGTCTTTGTCCAGGCGGCAAATCAGCGTCAGCTGATGGCGGGCGGCGTACTCTGTGGACAGGGCGATAGGATCGCCGTCGCCGCACAGAAAGCGGGTTTCGTCCCGGTTCAGCGTCAGCAACACGTTGGTATTGTCCAGCGCTGTGATGAAGGCGGTCGGCACATCCGCAATACGCGGTCCGAGATCCACCAGCTTAGGTTGAGGCTGCGCCAGCAGCCAGTCGCGCAGCAGCGCGCCATGCTCACCGCTCAGCTCGTAGCCGCTGGCATAGATCAGCGCGTCTTCCGGAATGACCAACTGCGCCAGCTTCTCCTTCGACCACTGCGACTCGCAGCCGGACACCGATATGAACGTGCGTTCGCCGTTCTCTTCGGCCAGTGCGAGGCACCAGCCGTTATCCTGATCATCGCAGCGGAGCTGCACCTCCAACCCCAGCGCGGCCATCTCCGCCGCGACGCGTTGACTCCACGGTCCGTTGCCTACGGTCATTCCATTGATGACCGGCACCTGAAGTCGACGGAGGGCGCGGGCGACGTTGAATGCGCAGCCGCCGATTTGGTAGCCCAGATCTTTCGCTTCAATATCCTCTCCGCTCTTCGGCAGCCGCTTCACGGCCATGACGTTGTCGCCGACAGCCGCGCCGATCACCACCACAGGCGTGGTGGCCTGAAAGTCCTGCTTCATGATTTCTCCTTGGGTTTACATAGCAAATACAGACCGTACGTCGCCAGGCTAATGCCAAAAGAGAGGAAAATGCCCAGGCTGGAATTGGCGAAGATCCCGACCGCCAGCGGACCGTCGATGAACCCGGTTTTGGTGACCAACAGGCCGCAAACCGATCCTAATAGCCAGCAGCCCAGCGGGATCCAGCGTACGCCGCGGTTTTCTCCATTTAGGCCGAAGAGCGNCGCGGCGGAATAGCCGCGATGCTGCCGCAGGCTCAAATAGTCAAGGATGAACATCGCCGCCCATGAGCCGAGGAACACGCCGCAAAAGATCAGGAATGAAATAAACGGCGTGAGAAAANCGCCGGAAACGAACAGGACGTAAATCGCCACGCCCAGCATCAGAATGGCGTCGATGGTCACGGCTACCGACTGGCGGACTTTAATGCCGATGGTCAGCAGATTGAGGCTGGCGGAGTAAAGGCTCAGTACCGCAATGGTGACGACGCCAGCGGTGGCGGTTAACAGATAGGGGACGGACATCCACGGCGGAAGCACGGTGCCGATCAGCGCGATGGGGTTGGCAGAACTGGCGAGATCGGTCAGCTGAGAAGAGAGCAGTATGCCCGCCAGCATCAGCAGAACCAACGGCAGGCTGGCGCCGCCGACCACGGCGGCGAAGATGCTTCGGCGCGGCGTGGCAGGGTGAAGATAGCGGCTATAGTCCGCGCCCGCGATGGTCCAGCCGACCCCGGTGCCTGCGGCAATCACGGAAAGCGCTGGCAGGAAACCGGTCAGCCAACTGCCGGACGGCATCGCCAGCACCTGCTGCCACGGCGTATTGAACAGAATGAAGATGACGACAATCAGCGTCATAGTGCCGAAAATCTTGCTGAACCAATTTTGCATCGCGAACAGCACATTTTGACCGAGCAGGCTGACGATGATGGTCAGGCCGGCGAACAGCACCAGACAGATAGCGGTCAGCGTATGGCTGGCGTTGAAGCCCACCGCCGTAAATAGCGCGGCCAGCGTCATAGTACCGGTGATGACGTTGACGGCTTCCCAGCCGATCAGGCAGAACCAACTGAACGCAGTAGGGGCGATATTGCCGCGTAACCCGAAAATGACGCGGGAAAGCGTCAAGGTCGAGGTCCGGCCCGTTTGTCCGGCAAAGGAGGTGTAGCCCACAAGAGAGAAGCTGGCGACGCCGATGACGGCGGCCAGAACGGACTGTATGAAGGAGAGTCCGAAGGAGACGATGATGGCGCCGTAAACGATGCCGAGAATGCCGATATTCGCGGCGCACCAGATCCAGAAAAGCTGTAGCGGGGTGNCCGTTCGTTCGGCCTCGGGCACCAGATCAATACCTGTTTCTTCTACCTTCCAACCTTTGGGTTCAGGTTGTGTATCACCTCGTTGCGTTCCATCCATTCCAATGTGCTCCTCTTTATTCTGAATGCATAAAGTTTTGCAGCATGAGGAGTTAAGTCAATCTCATTGGCCTGATTGATGATGGAGACCCATGCTGCGGGAAAGGCGTTGATGCCATGAAGCGCACCGCAAATCGCGGTGGCCATCGCGCCAATTGTATCCGTATCGCCGCCAAGATTGGCAGCTAATATCGCACAGCGTTGAGGTTGAGTGACGGCGAGGTCGACGAGCGCCAGCGCCATTGGCACGGATTCCAGCGTATCCATGCCTGCGCCCAGCGTATCGTACAGTTCTGAAAGCGCCAGAGCGTCAGGCACATTACGCAGCGTAGCGGCCTGGGTGAAAGCCTGTTCGATGCGGCGGCTCAGTTTTGGACTGAAGGTGGTGATGCGCTGAAGTTGGACTTCCTCCGCCAAGCGAGGCAATTCGTTTTTGATCGTCTTCCACTCCGCGCCGTCGATGGCGCGGCTGATGGCCCAGGCAATGACTACTGCNCCCGCAACGGCGATATCGGACTGATGCGTCGGGCTGCAGGAGAGCCGTACCGCGTGGATAAACGCGGCCTTATCGGCGGTGGACATTAGGCAGCCCATTGGCGCTACGCGCATGGCGGCGCCGTTAGTCACGCCGTTAGCGTTGATTTCATGCACGGGGGTGCCGGAACGAATGGCGTTCAACGCGGCCTTGGAACTGGGGCCAAGAACGTTTTTTTCAAATGCGTTGATGCGCGTCGCCCACGCCAGAATGTGTCGGGCTATGCGTTCAGGCTCGACGGCGCCTTTGGCTTCGATCACGGCGTTAATCAGCGCGATGGCCTGTTGGGTGTCGTCGGTGAATTCTCCTGCGATGAGACCGCAGGCGGCGATATTGACGTCTGGTCCTGGCAGAAAGCAATCGATCCAGCCAAAGTGCTGGCGGACCCGTTCCTGCGGCCAAAGTTCTGATGGCATCCCCATCGCGTCACCCGCCGCTTGCCCATAGAGACAACCGAGGATGGCGTCGTGGGGATGTTTTATTACGGTCATGAAGACCCCTGGTGTTGGCTTAGTTTCCTAATACCGTGGCTAATGTATAAAAAGCGTGCGTTAATTGCAAGTCCAATTTAAAGCCTTTATGATGCCAATGTAAATCCTAGGTACGTTACCCTGCATATTATAAGTATCCAGGCGGTGGGGAATTGATAAAAATTGCCTCATCAAAGATCCCAACCACAAGGCAGCTATGGAAGAATTTTTTATTCAGTTACGGTCCTTGCTGGACAAACCGTCATCTGCTCCGCGCTACATGCAACTGGCTAAAGCGCTCGAACATACTATTCAGCAACGGCGTGACCTAAGTGGTCATTTTTTACCGCCGGAGCGTCAGCTTGTGCAACTGTTGGGGCTGTCCCGCGTCACCGTTTCTCGTTCTCTTGCGCTGCTTGAGCAGAAAGGGTTGATTCTCCGCCAGCAGGGCGTCGGCACGCGCATCGCCCTCCAGCTCGACTATGCGTTAACCAGCGATGAACCAGGTTTTTCCGCGCTGGTTCAACAGCGGGGCGGCGTAGCCAGCAATAACGGGTTGGAACGTATTACCGACGTTGCCATGACTCCTGCGCTGTCATTGGCGATGAATCTTCCGGAAAGCGAAGTGCTGACCAAACTTCGTCGCGTCAGACTACTGAACAATGAGCCAGCGTCGCTCGAGACGGTATGGATCCCTCAGCGGTGGTTACCTCAACCGGAAGAAATTGAACATTCGCTATACGGTTATTGGCGCGAGCGGCACATCTTTCCAGAAAATCGGCGTTATCGCCTACGCGCCGTCAGCGCAACGCGGGAAGTGTCGAAACTGCTGAAAGTGCCGAACGGCATGCCGTTGCTCTTCAGCCGCCAACNCACCTTCGACGCCAAGGGCGAATTACTGGAATATTGCGAAATTTATTGCCGTAGTGATATCTACGAATTTGAAGTGTCTGACTAAACGTGCCTGCCGGTGCGCAGCGCCGGCCTGNCCGGCGCTGCGACGGGAGGCTATTACGCGTCTGCGGGGGGCTGATCCGGATCGGGGCCGAGACGCTTGCCGCTGTCTAGCGTAGCGATCTGGCTTAACTCCTCTTTTTCCAGTTCGAAATCAAACACATCGAAGTTCTCACGGATGCGGGTCGGCGTCACGGATTTCGGGATCACGACTAACCCGTTATCAAGATGCCAGCGGATAACGATCTGCGCTGGCGTCTTACCGTATTTTTTCGCCAAATCGCGGATGACGGGCGTATCAAATACGCCTTTCCCGCCCTGCGCCAGTGGACTCCAGGACTCTGTCTGAATGTGATGCGTGGTATTCCAGGCATGCAGCGAGCGCTGTTGCAGCAGCGGATGCAGTTCGATCTGGTTAATGACCGGCATCACGCCGGTGGCTTCCTTGAGACGCTGCAGATGGTGCGGATGAAAGTTGCTGACGCCAATGCTTTTGGTCAGCCCCTGTTCCTGCAGTCGAATCAAGCCCCGCCATGCCTCGATATAGGTATCGTCTGGGCTGCCTTTGGGCGGCCAGGGCCAGTGGATCAGGTAGAGGTCGACATAGTCCAGCTTCAGCTTGCGAAGGCTCTCCGTCAGCGCCTGTACCGGGCGACCTTGATCGCTGTTCCAGAGTTTGGTGGTGATATACAGCTCATTACGTGGCAGCCCGGCAGACTTCAACGCTTCGCCCACAGCGGCTTCATTTTGATAAATGGCCGCGGTATCGACGGCCTTGTACCCCGTTTTCAGCGCTTCATTCACCGCAACGATCGTGTCTTCATGGCTGGCTTGCCATACGCCCAGTCCCAACTGCGGGATGGTTTTGCCGTCACTCAGTTTAATGATGGGTTGTGTCGTCATAGCATTCTCCTTGTTCCGGCCCGACCACGGAGCGCGGTCGATGCCGACTGCAGGTCCGCTTTACGGCTTGCCGTAAAGCGAATAACGGCGGTTTACGCAATGCGAAAAGCCGCCGGAGTGCGTGTTACCGCGGGGGAATGTTTTCCCGATTGGCAGCGCTAAACAGCAGTGTAGCTGAAAGCTGAAGGGGGGCGATTTGCCTTAGCGGGCGGCCTCGTAGACGCGTTGGCTGTCGGCCAGCGTAATGTCCTTGTGTTCGCCCAGCGCCGTCATACCATGTTCCTCAAGCTTTTCCACCAGCGCCGGGATGCTGCTGCCGTCTAACTGATAGTCCGACATCCGCGTGGGGACGCCCATACGTTCGAAGAACCCGCGGGTGGCTTCAATCGCGCCGTCAATGCGGCCCTCTTCGCTGCCATCGCGGAGGTTCCATACCCGCTCAGCGTACTGTAGCAGTTTCTCCCGTTTCTGCGCTTTACGGTCACGCAGCATGGCAGGCAGAACGACCGCCAATGTCTGCGCATGGTCCAGACCGTGCATGGCGGTCAGCTCATGTCCCAGCATATGGGTGGACCAGTCTTGCGGGACACCGGCGCCGATCAATCCGTTCAAAGCCAGCGTGGCGCTCCACATCACGTTGGCGCGCACGGCATAATTATCCGGCTCTTCCAGCGCGCGCGGACCTTCCTCGACCAGCGTCAGCAGCAGCCCTTCGGCGAAGCGATCCTGAACCTTCGCGTCGACCGGGTAGGTCAGGTACTGCTCCAACGTGTGGACAAAGGCATCAACGACGCCATTGGCAATCTGGCGTTCAGGCAAAGTATAGGNGACGACCGGGTCCAGCACGGCAAACTGCGGACGTACCAACGTCGAGTGAAACGCTTGTTTGTCGCCGCTGGCTTTCCGTGTGATCACCGCGCCGCTGTTGGACTCGGAACCGGTAGCCGGGAGCGTGAGCACCACGCCGATCGGCAGCGCCTGAGTGATGTCCTGTCCGCCGGTTTGCAGGATATGCCACGGATCGTCCGACGCCGTGTAGTTTGCCGCCGCCGCAATGAATTTGGTGCCGTCCGCCACTGAACCGCCGCCGACGGCAAGCAGGAAATTGATGTGCTCCCGATGCACGACCTCCACGGCCTTCATCAGCGTTTCATACGTCGGATTGGGTTCAACGCCGGAAAACTCGGCGATGCTGCGGCCCGCCAGCGCGGCGTGGACCTGGTCGAGCACGCCGTTGCGTTTGATGCTGCCGCCGCCGTAGACGATCAGAATGCGCGCGTTTTGAGGGATTTCAGCGGCGATGCCGGCGATTTGTCCTTCTCCGAACAGAATCTTGGTAGGGGTATGCAGGGTAAAATTATTCATAGATTACTTATCCAGTTTGAAGCCTTGCTGAAGCAGGGCGGGTAGGACTTCGGGGAAGTAGATGTGCTGGTAATAGTCCGCAGTGTTAGGTCCCCAGGCGGCGCCGTCGGTGCGGCCGATTTCTTCCCAATGTTTCGTCAGCGTTTCATCGTATTGTTTGATGGCGTCGTCCAGCGAGTCGTCCTGATACACTTCTTCATGACGGAAGGTGCTGATGGGCAGACGGGGCTTCTGATGCGCCGGTTGGTCGACGTAGCCCAGGACCAGACCCGCGACAGGGAACGTGTGTTCCGGCAGTTCAAGGAGTTTGATCATCGTCTGCGGATCGCGGCGGACGGCGCCGATGGGGACGATGCCCAGTCCATAGGAATGTGCTGCGGCGATCAGGCTGCCCAGGGCAATGCCCACATCGGTACTGCCGGAAACGATGCTCTCCACGCTTTCGTGCGCGTGCTGTTCAAAGCCCGCCAGGGCGATGGCTCGTTCGCTTTTATGCATGTCCAGCACCAGCGTCAGGAAGACCGGGGCCTGCGCAATCCAGGCTTGTCCGCCGGCCAGTTCGGCGATGCGGGCGCGNCGCGCCGGATCGCGAGTGACGACAACGGAAACCTGTTGTGAATTAACGGAAGTCGGGGCGCGGTAGGCGGTTTCGATGATCGCGGAAAGGACGTCTTCAGGAATCGCCTTGTCCAGATAGCTGCGTTCGCTGCGATGGCTCGTCAATAACTTGATTGTCTCGTTCATTCTTTCCATCCCTTCGTTGTTTTGATTTTCTTTAGTCCATCGGAGTGTCCGACGGCGTGGTCTGATATTCATTCTCGGGATCTGGCGGCGAGGGTACAATGCTCATTTCTGTTTCGTTATTGCCTATTTCTGCAAAGGAGTGCAGGAATTGATGCTTGACGGCCGCATTTATGTCATTTTATTGCCATATTCTGCAAAGGATGAAGATATGCAAAGTGAAACACAACGCCAGCGGCTGGCGCGCATGGCCAGGCAATATGTGGGACAAAGCTGCGTCACCGTCACGCCGATCCCGCAGGTCAGGGTCATCTATGCCGAAGAGCACTGTGTGCGTCGGCCGGTGATGTATGACCCCAGTATCGTCATGATGTTTCAGGGCCACAAAGTGGGTTTCATGGGCGAAAAGACCTTCCGCTATGATCCGGACAACTATTTGCTGATGACGGTGCCGTTGCCGTTTGAATGCGAAACCTTCGCTACGCCGGAGCAACCGCTGATTGGCCTTTCGATACGTATGGAAAGCGCGATGTTGCAGGATCTGCTGATGGACATTGGCGACGATGAGTGCCCGGAACGTCCGAGCGCCGACACCACCGGGGTATGCAGCGTACCGCTTGGCGACAAAATGCTGTGTGCGGCGGAACGGTTGCTGGAGGCGATGGCGACGCCCAAAGACGCCAAAGTGCTGGGGCCGGGCATCGTGCGTGAGATCATCTATTACGTGCTCTGCGGCGTAGGCGGGGCGGCGCTGCAAGCGGTGGTCAACCGGCATACCCACTTCAGCCAGATCGCGCGCGCGTTGCGGCGCATCGAACACGACTATGCGGACAGCCTGAACGTCGAGCAGTTGGCTGCGGACGTGAATATGAGCGTGTCGGCCTTCCATCACAATTTCAAGGCGGTGACGAATACCTCGCCGCTGCAATATCTGAAATCTTATCGTTTGCACAAGGCGCGATTAATGATGCTGCATGATGGACTAAAGGCCAGCGCCGCCGCGCTGCGGGTCGGGTATGAAAGCCCGTCGCAGTTCAGCCGGGAGTTTAAACGCTATTTCGGCACGACGCCGGGCGACGAGGTGGTGCGGCTACGGTCGGGCAGCGCGCTGGTGGAAGGTAATTAACAGACGTCGCCGCGCAGGCGTTCAGCCCGGCGGCGAAAGGCGGCATTAAACGCTGACGCGTTTTTTACGCCATAGCATGATGGCGATACCGACCAAACTGCTGAGCAGCAGCACGACGGGCAGCAGGCACAGTCCGGTCATCACCTGGTCTTCGTAGCGTTTCACCAGGGGTATATGGCTGATGGCGTAGCCCAGCGATACGATGCCGCAGACCCACAGCATTCCGCTCAGCCAATTGAAAACCTGAAAACGGGTATTGCTCAGCCCGGAAATCCCGGCGATGGTCGGAAGCAGCGTACGCACAAAGGCCAGAAAACGACCGATCAGCAGCGCCACCAGTCCATGCCGGTGAAACAGCGAATAGGCGCGCTGGTGATAATGCACCGGCAGTTGTCCCAGCCAGGTTTTGACCAGCCGGGTGTGGCCCAGCCAGCGCCCTTGCAGGTAACTGAGCCAGCAGCCAAGGCTGGCCGCAATGGTCAGCAGCACCATGGTCGGGACAAAACTCATCACGCCTTTCGCGATCATTGCGCCCGCCAGCAGCAACAAGCTGTCTCCCGGTAGGAAGGACGCCGGCAGCAGCCCATTCTCAAGAAATAAGGTGACGAAGAGAATGCCGTAGACCACCCAAATAACGTGAGGATCGGCCAGCGCGCTGAAGTCCTGCTGCCATAGCGCCTGAATTATTTCGTGAACAACACTCATTTTGCGTCCTGTCTGGTTTTGCTGGAACCCTCTGAAATGAACAACGTATTGCTGCTCCGTGCCGCGATTCGGGTACGTAATAGGGTGAAAAACGTGGGTTTGTCGTTAGAACTGCCGTGTAACGACCATAATACACGTTTTCCCTATTCAATCGCAGAGAAACAAGGGATATAGCGCGACAGGAACCTTTACGATTCCTGAATTCTTCTGAACCCGTCGGTGAGATCCTCGATCAGATCGTCGCAATCTTCCAGTCCGATATGTAACCGAATCAACGTTCCGTTAAAACCAACGCCGCCGGCCGGTCGGATTTTGGCTAATTCTTCCGGCTGACTAGCCAGAATCAGCGATTCGAAACCGCCCCAGGAGTAGGCCATGCTGAAGTGATTGAAGTTATCAAGATAGCTGGCTAACTGCGCTGATGAGAGTTTTTGTTTCAACACAAACGAAAAAAGCCCGTTGCAGCCGCTGAAATCGCGCGCGAAGGTCGCGTGGCCTTTACATCCCGGCAAAGCGGGATGATTGACGACGTCGACTTCCGGACGTTCCGCCAGCCAGCGCGCGATGCGCAAACTGCTTTCCTGATGCTGCTTCAGGCGCACCCCCAGCGTACGCAGGCCGCGGCTCGCGATATAGGCGCTGTCGGCGTCCGCCATCTGACCCATCAGATAAGACTGCTCGCGCAGCCTGTCCCAGCAGCGCGCATTCGCGACCGCGGTGCCCAGCATGCTGTCGGAGTGCCCCACAATGTACTTGGTGCCTGACTGAACGGAGATATCCACGCCGGCATCCAGCGCCTTAAACAGAATGCCCGCCGCCCAGGTGTTGTCCATGATGATGACGATCTCTGGATTGATACGGCGGACGGCGGCGACAATGGCGGGGACATCCTGCACTTCCATCGTGATGGAGCCAGGCGATTCCAAAAAGACCACTTTGGTTTCCGGCTGGATTAACCCGGCGATATCGCTGCCGATCATGGGATCGAAATAGGTGGTGCTGACGTTCATTCTACCCAGCACTTTGTTACAAAAGTCCTGCGTCGGTTCATAGGCGGAGCCGGTAACCAGCAGATGATCGCCCGATGAAACGAATGACAGGATAGCGTTGGCGATGGCCGCTGCACCGCAAGGATATAACGCGCAGCCCGCGCCGTTTTCCAGCTCGGTCATGGCTTCCTGTAGAGAAAAGNGCGTCAGCGTCCCACGGCGGCCGTAGAACAGGGCGCCTTTGGCGCGATTTATCGTTGCCTGTTTCTTCTCTTGCACGCTGTCGAAGACGAGCGAGGAGGCTCGCTGAATCACGGGGTTAACCGAACCCTGGGTAAATTTCTTCTGTCTTCCCGCGGATACCAGTGCTGTGGCGGTTTTTTTGCTAGTCATGCTTCACCTGTTGCTCATCGGTCTTGATGGCTCCTGTCATTAAGGAGTGCGGCGGTTTTATCTCTTTAACACCTTTATCTTTACGTTATCATGGCTGACACCGAGTGTGTCGGGCGGAAGGCTAAAAAGCACNCTCTTGCTGCCAGCGAGGGCAGTAAAAGGGGATTGTGCTGTAAGGAAAGGCGGGGTTTTGGCCAGAAGCGCCGACTGCCACGGAGATATATGCGCAATAATAATGAGAATAGCTATCAATTAATTTTGGCTTTGGTATCATTTTGACCAAAATGGTTGACTAATGAATAGCACTGAATGATTGGCGGAGGAACAGCGTGAATACGGCTGACATTAAAGGAAAGCAGCAGGTTTCATCAGCCTGGCGGACGATCGGGGGCGCCTTTGGCGCAGTGTACCGAAGCCTGCTGGCGTTATTGCTGGTGGCGGGCTTCAGCGGCTATGCGTTTGCCGCACCGTCATCTTTACCTCTCTCCACGAACGGTGGCGATGCGGCGACGACATCACCCCTCTCGTTGCCGCCCGGTTCCGAATCCACCGCGCCGGGCAATTTGATGCAGATGGATTTATCCGTGCTGGGGATGTACCAACATGCGGACATCGTGGTCAAGATCGTGATGATCGGCTTGATACTGGCATCGGTGGTGACCTGGGCCATCTTCTTTGGCAAAAGCGCCGAGTTAATCGGCGCCAAGCGCCGTCTGCGTCGCGAGCATGATGCCTTGAGCAACGTGCGCTCGCTGGACGAAGCGGCGGAAATGACGCGGCTTTGCAAGACGGGCAGCGTCGCGCAACAGTTCGTCGTTGATGCGCAGGACGAAATCTCACTGTCGGCCCGTTCCGACGACAATCAAGGTGTCAAAGAGCGCACCGCGTTCCGCTTTGAGCGCCGCGTCGCCGCTAACGGACGTCATATGTCGCGTGGGACCGGATACCTGGCGACCGTCGGTGCCATCGCGCCGTTTATCGGTTTGTTTGGCACGGTTTGGGGCATCATGAACAGCTTCATCGGCATCGCCCACACGCAGACCACGAATCTGGCTGTTGTCGCTCCGGGTATCGCCGAAGCGTTACTGGCGACGGCCATCGGTCTGATTGCGGCTATTCCGGCGGTGGTCATCTACAACGTGTTCGCCCGTTCCACAACCAGCTACAAAGCGCTAGTCGGCGATGTGGCGGCGCAGGTGCTGCTGCTTCAGAGCCGCGATTTGGATATCGCCGCCAGCGAAAACAGCGCGGCGTCTACTTCGACGCAGACACTGCGGGCGGGCTAAGGCATGGCGATGCATCTGAACGACGGACAGAACGAAAACGGCGAAATGCATGACATCAACGTTACGCCGTTTATTGATGTCATGCTGGTGCTGCTAATTATCTTTATGGTGGCGGCGCCGCTGGCGACGGTCGACGTTCGCGTCAATCTGCCTGCCTCTTCCGCCGCGCCTCAGCCGCGTGAAAAGCCGGTCTATCTGACGATAAAAGCCGATAAGCAGCTTTATTTGGGTGAAGATCCTGTCACGCAGGACACGCTGGCGCAGACGCTGAATGCGAAAACCAACGGCAATAAAGAGAACACCATCTACTTCCAGGCAGATAAAAGCGTCGACTACGAGACCATGATGCAGGTGATGGACGCGCTGCGTTCCGCCGGATATCTCAAAGNGGGGTTAATGGGGATGGAAAAAGTTTCTCGTTAAGGACTCATGAAACATGCTTCACGTTAAGCGCGGCTTTTGCCGCGCTTTTTTGTTTCTGCGGTTTGCTGAGCTGTCAGCGACGAAACAAAACGGGTGATATAGCGCGTTTAGGTCGTGCTAAATCCCGGTTCTATCGGTGATAGTGGATAGATAATCCTATCGAACCAAGCGTTTGCTGGCCTGGTTCGCGGTATTGCTGAAAGGTCTACTGCGGAAAACCCGTTGTGGGAAGCGTTTATCCGCGAGAGTCAGGATGCCGCCAATGGATGCGGCTGGGTACGTAAACGCGCTTTTCGGGGAGAGTGCGCCCGTCAATCAGCGCAGTGATCATATCGAAGCTCCTGCTGGCCAGCGTTTCGCAATCTTGCGCGACGGTGTCGATTCGTAGCGGCAGACAGTCGAACAGATAGTGATCGTCGAAGCTGCACAGTCGGATCTCGTTGTTCATCAGGTTGTGCTGGTTCAGGTAGCGCAGCACCCCTTCCAGCAGGCCGCAGGCGGCGACAAATAGCGTTTTGGGAGGTCGCCCCAGCCTTGCGCACAGCTCGGCGAACATTTCGTAGCCGGAGCTGGGGCGATAGTTGCCCTGCATGATCCAGTCGGGATGGCAACTGATTCCGGCACGTTCCAGCCCTAGTTGGAAACCGGCGAGACGGTCGCGGGTGGGCGAAATGCGGGACTGGCCGCCAATGAAATAGAACTCGCCCTGATGCTGACGTGCGACGGTTTCCACCAGTTTAGCTGTCGGCTCGATCGACTCGGTGATCACCAGCGGCAGATCGGAATCACCTATCATGCGGTCGAACTGTACGACAGGCAGTTGCTGGTTGATCTTCTGATATTCAGCGTCGTTAAGCATGCTGGAGGCGACAATCAGCCCGTCCACCTGACGCTGAATCAGGCTATTCACCGCCATGATTTCCTGGCTGGGATTCTCATCGGTACAGGCGATAAGCAGTTGCAGACCCGCCTCGCGGCACAGCATTTCCAGCTCGTGAGAAATTAACGCAAAGCCGTAGTTGGTCATTTCCGGCACGACCAGGCCGAGCGTGTTGCTGCGGGTAGAGCGAAGCGAGCGGGCGTGAATACTGGGAAGGTAACGATGCTGTTGAGCGAGAGCGAGAATGCGGTCGCGTGTGGCGTCCGAGACGCGAAACTCCTTACTACGCCCATTTAAGACCAAGCTAGCGGTGGATTTGGAAACCCCCGCCAGCTTGGCGATATCACTGATGGTTACGCGCTTAGTTTGTTTCACCACTCGTTCTTAATGGTAGAAAAAAGGGAAACTATTCTATCACGCATGGCGCTAACAGCCAGTGCTGCAGCGTTAACCTCCCTGAACCGCTGAAACTGACGGTGGCATCCCGCAGTGGGAAATAGCGGGCCGACATTACGGCAGCGCCGTGGTTGATGAAAATCTCCACGCTGGAGCGATCGCACAGGATATGTAGGCGGTGCAATTCGCCGCGCCAGTAACGATGTTCCGGTTCGCCCGTCCGCAGGTTATGACGACTCAACGTCAGCCGTTCGCCATCCCAGCATAAGACCATCAGATTGGCGAAGTTGATCTGGAACTCGCCCTGCGTATCCACCATCAGTTCGGCGCTGCTCGCAGGCAGGATTGGCGCGTAATCCGCTACGCCTTTCCAAACGTGTTTCTGCGTTCGCAGNCTCTGCAGCTCTCGAGCGGGCTGCTGATAAAGCATGCCGTCCTGCAGCGTTAGCTCACGCGGGCAGGTCATGGTGTGTACCCAGCCGTATTCGATGGTCGGTTGTTGGAACTCATCCTGATCCGGCACTGCCATCCAGCCGAACATCAGGCGACGGCCGTCCTGACTCGTCGTGGTCTGCGGCGCATAGAACTCAAATCCCAGATCCAGCTCCTGGAAGTCTCCGTGGGTAAACTGCCCTTGGTCATAATCAAGCTTACCGACGAAGTAGCCCGCCTGAAAGATGTTCAGGTAGCGTTCTTCTTCGGCCGCCAGACCTTGCGGACTGCAAATCAGCACGTCGTGCTGCCCTAACGGGAACAGATCCGGACATTCCCACATGTAGCCGAAATCGCCCAGTCCGCCGAGGCGGGAACCGGCGATTTCACCCAGAGACTGCCACTGGTGCAAATCGTCGGAGGAGAACAGCAGCACCTTGCCCTGCAAGTCGGTGTCCTGAGCGCCGAGCACCATGTACCACTTGCCGTCATGACGCCAAACTTTGGGATCGCGTACGTGGCCGGTATAGCCTTCCGGCAGTGGCAAAACGGTGCCGAGCTTGTCGAAGCCGCCGTCGGCATTTTCCCGCGCCAGACACTGGTTGGCCGTACGGGAGCCGTCGTCGTACTTCACGTTGCCGGTATATACCAACGTCAGCGTGCCGTCGTCGTCTTCTACCGCGGAACCGGAGTAGCAACCGTGGCTTTCATAATTTTCCGCCGGTATCAGCGCCACGGGTTCGTGGCGCCAGTTGACCAGATCGGCCGAGCTCCAATGCCCCCAGAATTTGGCTCCGTGGGCGCAAGCTAATGGATTCCACTGATAAAACAGATGGTAACGCCCTTTATGCTGAATGAATCCGTTGGGATCGTTCAGCAAACCGACATTCGGTGACAGGTGCCACTGCGGACGGTAAGGGTCATAGCACTGGCGCGATTGAGCCGACATCAAGGCATGAGCCATACGTTTTAATAAGTGGGTTTCTCTCATTATTTGCTATCCGTTTTGTATCTCAGGAACAGTGAAAGCACGAAGGCTGTCCCGAAGGCTATCAGCATGCCGATCACATAACTGATAAATGAGTCGGGTTTTACGATCGCCATACCCGGAATACCGGTCAGGCCTACGGCGGTCATGCCGACGTGGTTCGCTACGACCCAGGCACCGCCCAGCGCACCACCAGCGATGGCAGCCAGGAACGGTTTCACGAAGCGTAGGTTGATGCCGAACAGCGCCGCTTCGGTGATCCCCAGCAGTGCCGAGAAACCGGAAGGAATGGCGATGGCTTTGATGCGGGCATCTTTGGTCTTAAAGTAAACCGCCAGACAAGCTCCGCCTTGAGCGATGTTGGCCATACACCAGATCGGTAGCAGAAAGTTGACGCCGATGTTTGGATTGCCCAGCAGACCTGCTTCGATGGCGTGGAAACTGTGGTGTACCCCGGTGATCACGATAACGGAGNAGAGACCGCCGAAGAGTAGGCCCGCAAGCCATCCAGCATGCGAGATCAGGGTGCTCAGTACCATGGAGATACCGTCGCCCAGCATCCGGCCCGCAGGACCAATCACCAGCATGGCGACGAAGCCGGAGATAATGACGGTCAGGAACGGCGTCAGGATAATATCCAGCGCGTTAGGGATAATTTTGCGCAGGCGTTTTTCCACCATGCTCATGAACCAGACCGCCAGCAGTACCGGGAACACGGTGCCCTGATAGCCGATCATGGCGACGTCGTAACCGAACAGGTGCATGGTCTTGAACCCTTCGGTAACGCCCCAGGCGTTGGTCAGCGCGGGGTGGGTCAGGATCCCCCCGAGCGTCGCACCCAGATAGGGGTTACCGCCGAATTCGCGCGCGGAGGTGAAACCAATCAGGATCGGCAGAATGATGAAGGCGGCGGAGCTGAAGATATCCAGCAGGATGAAAATGGCGCTATCAGGGTTCACCCAGTTATAGGTTTTGATCATCCCCAACAGGCCCATCAGCAGGCCGGAGGCGACAATAGCCGGAATGATAGGAACAAAGATATTGGACAGCAGACGCGCCAGACGCTGAAGCGGGTTTAGNTTTTTGGCGGCGGCCGACGCGGCCTCTGCTTTGCTGGACTCATTGACGCCCGCGGCTTTGATGAACTCCGCATGAACCTTGTTGACCAATCCGGAGCCGAAAATGACCTGCATTTGCCCTGAGTTCTGGAAACAGCCTTTAACGCCGTCCAGTTTCTCGATAGCGGCTTTGTCTGCCTTATTATCATCTTTTAATACCAGACGCAGACGTGTAGCACAGTGGGCCGCGCTGGCAATATTGTCCTTCCCGCCCAGCAGGGTAAGAAGAGAAGCCGCAGTGGCTTTAATGTCCATAAGTTTCCTCATAAATCAAACAACACTACATCAGCTGAAACCGCGGCAATTNAAAGAAGGCCGCGGGTAAAGGCTGAATCAATTAAAACCAGGTTTCCATCTGAACGCCGAAGGTCCATTCGCCGCCAGCGCTAAAGCCGGTGGCGCCGAAAGCATCTTCGTTGGAGTAGTTGTCCAGACGTTTATCCCAGTCCATGTAGCTGGCGAAAACGCGCAGCTCGGGCCGGCTGAAAAAGTTGGCGATATCGCCAACCTTGAAGGTCGGTGCAAAGGTCAGCTTGTAAAAACCGCCGCTGACCTGATTGCGCGCTAAATAGCCTTGCGGATCGAGATCCATGTACTGATAGCTACCTTCATACGCCAGTGCGAAATTGGGGGTGATTTCCTGAATAAAGCGTGCGTTGAATGTCACCCACTGATAATCATCTCCGGAGACGTAACGATCTTTGCTGCTCTGCGCCATCAGCGACGGCGCGAAGCTCCAGGTCTTGTTGATGGCGGTGGTGCCGTAGGTCGCCAGACGCCAGGTATCGGCGTTTTGCGTCAGGTTGCCGTCGGAGCCGATCCCTTTGACTTCCGCGCCCAACCCATGACCGTACAGCAATGCGACGAGCGAGCTGCCGTCCCGCAGGCCGTAAAAGTTGTCACCGCGCCATGCCACCGCGGCGTGTAGGCCGGAATCGCCAGCATTGCTGTTGACGATATGGCTGGCGCTGTTGGCGCCGGTGTTGGTGGTGAGATCGTTGTTCTTCGCTCTCAGACCACTCAGCATGAACTGGAACGGACCGACAAAGTTGTTGCTGGTCACGATGTAGTTCTGAATTTCGTTATCCAGCGCTTCGTTGTCGCCCAGGCTACGGCCGTAGAGGGAAAAGTTGGTTTTCCAGCCGTCGACGGGTTGAACATCGTAGATGCCGCCGCCGGTGCCGGCCAGGAAGACGACGTCGGAGTCCAGCCAGTGGATATCGAAGTTGTCCCGATCGAAACGTTTACCCGCCCACAACGTAGTGTCCTTGAACGCGCCGGTGAACGTCGGCAGAGAGCCTAGCTCCACGAAAGCTTCGCGGATATTCAGGTCGCTGCTGTCCGCCGTCCAGTCATTATAGCTGCGCTGTCCGTCGGCCATCATTACCCTGAAACGCGTGGTCGCGCCGTTATCCAGCTTGGTTTTGTGCTCCAGCTTGAGTTCCAGGTATGTGTCGTCTTCGTTGCCCAGACGGCCGATGTTGCCGCCTACGCTGCCTGCGGGCGACATGCCCGGACCGATATCCGCTTTGCTGCTGGTGGCGGAATCATGTATCGCCAACCCGGATCGCGCATAGCCGTGGAATTCGAAGCCATCGGCGAGGCTGCTTTTGTCAGCCAGCGCGGTGGTGCGTTCCGCGACCTGTCGCGTTTGCTGCTCGTTTTGCGTGGTGCGTTGTTCGACCTGATGCGCCTGCTGTTCGATTAGCGCCGTGCGGGTAGAGAGCGTCTGCGCTTGCTTTTCCGCCGCGTCGGCGCGGGCTTCCGCCCGCTGAGCGCGCAGTTCGGCCTGCTGTACACGCTGTTCCAACGCATTGAGCCGATCTTCAAGCGTGGTGGTTTCCGCCCCAGTGGCATAATGGGAACACAGAAGAAGCCCTATCGTTGCAGAGAGGTAGTTGAGTTTCATGGTTTTTATTCTCTTTTTAGGTTGAGCGATATTATTTTTGCTAAATTGCTAAACCGGTTGCGCAGCGAAATTAAAGGGGAGAGAGGGGGTTGGCAAGGGTTTTTGCTAACTCGATTCTTTATCTGTGATCCTGGCTACAAAATACCTGTTCCCACGTCGCTTTTTTACGCGGGAACAGGAAAGTTTTAGGAAAGCGGCGTAGCTAACTGGTGCGCGTAAGGGAGCGCTGTCATCGCGCCTTTGGCGGTGGTCGCGAGCGCGCCGCAGCGCTGCGCCTGATCCACAATATCCATCCATTGGGCGATATTGTTCAAATCGTCGTGCTGTGCCAAGCCTTGCAGCAGGCCGGCGACAAAGGCGTCGCCAGCGCCCGTCGTGTCGACGGGCGTCACGTACGGCGCGTCGAAGTGTTTCAGGTTTTTGCTGTCGCGCAGCCACACGCCGTTGCCGCCCTGCGTGACCAGCAGCAGTTTCAGGCCGTAGCGGGACATCAGCGCTTCCGTTCCTTGTTCGATTTCTGACGTGCCGCTCAGGAACAGGAATTCATCTTCGGAAAGTTTCACGGCATCGGAAAGAGACAGCGCCTGGTCGAGACAGTCACGTAGTTCCTGCTCACTTTCCCACAGGTCTTCGCGGATATTCGGATCGAAGCTGACCCAGCCCTTGGCTTCCCGGATGCGCTTCATGGCCTCCAGCGCGGTCCCGCGTGAAGGTTCCTGAGAAAGAGCGATAGAGCACAAGTGCAGCCATTCGCCTCGCTGAAAATCAGGCAGGTCGTGCGACTGAATAAACAGGTCGGCGCTCGGGCGCACCATGAAGGTGAAGGAACGCTCCCCCTGATCGTCCAGCTCTACCAGTACGGTAGAGGTCCGATGCTTGAGGTCCAACTGCATGAAACCGGTATCCACCTGCTCCTCGATAAGCACCGTACGCAGGAATCGGCCGAAGGCGTCTTCGCCCACACGGCCGATAAATGCGCTCTCACCGCCGAGACGGGCCACCCCCACGGCGACGTTCGCCGGTGCGCCGCCGGGACATTTCAGATAACGATCCGTGCCTTCAGGAATCAGGTCAACCACGGCATCGCCCATGACCCACACTTTATGTGACATANCTATGCTCTTTACTGGGATTGATAAACCGGCCGCTAAAATAGAAGAATCGGTTTAGCTAATCAACACCTTCCTGTGACGAATGTTACCAATCGCACACATTGATCCTTAAATTAGGTACCAGTCGGTGAAAAAAACCGGTATTTTCGCCGAAATTAATGACGCGACGAAGTCATTACTTATCGTGAATGTTGCGAGTGAAAGGGTTGGCTGATGTGGGTTTTCCACACGTGAGCCGGGAGAAAAAGGACGTATTGCTAAACCCTGTGCGAGAACAAAATGTGGGGTGAGTCGCCGCCCACTGACCTTATGAACACGCCATTTTTCTGAAGATGCTTCAATGCCGCTGTAGCGAAAGTGCTGCTACTCTAAAGAAATAGGTGAAGGGAGGGACATCAGGATGAATTCAGAAGCTATCTTGGCGTCAATATCACGCTATTTGCGTCGGCATCACGTCCTGACGCTGTGCGCGGGTGACGCGGCTAATTTATGGTGCGCCAACAGCTTCTATATCTACGATGCCGACATAGCGGCCTTCGACATCATGACCCCGACCGATACGCGACACGCCCAACTCATGCGGCACTCCCCGCAGGTGGCGGGCACCGTTAGCGATCAGCAGAAGAATGAGATGTTGATTCAGGGTGTACAGTTCCGGGCCGAGGCCCGATTGCTTCAGGGGGCGGAGGCCCACATCGCTCGCGATCGATACAATGCGCGCTTCGCCCTTGCTCGACGGTCCAGTGCGCCGCTATGGCGCTTGACGTTGACGGAATTGAAGATGACCGATAACCGGCTCAGATTTGGCGCCTGTTTACTGTGGCAACGGGACGAGGTAGACGCGCATTCACGATGACGCTTTAGCGCAGGCGATGGATGACCTGATTGCTGCTGCCCCGCCAGATGAGTGAGGGATCTTTCAAATCCTGCACAAATTTACCGTCCACCAGCACGTTGATGAGATCTACCACCTGACGCTGCTCCGGCGTCAGGTCCGCCAGCACATAGCCCGTCCACATCCAGATATCCTTGCCCTCGCACTCGCGGCGAATGCGTTGCACCAGACGCAAAATGTCCGGCACGTTCTGCGGATGCAGCGGGTCGCCGCCGGAGAGCGTCACGCCCTGACGCGGGATGTCGGTGTCTTGCAGATCGGCGATGAGCCGATCCTCTTCGACCTGCGTAAACGGCTGACCGGCGCTGAGACGCCAGGTGCATTTGTTATAGCAGCCGGGACATTGATGTTCGCACCCGGCGACAAACAGGGTGCAGCGCGTGCCGGGTCCATTGACGACATCCACGGGGTAGTACTGAAGATAATTCATCACGGTGTCCCTATCCGGGGTCGTCCGGAGACGGCCTGTCTTGATATGCGTGTGGTTCGAATCTTAAGGCGACTGCGTATTGGCACTGGATGCACAGCGGGGAGAGTCAGCGCCTGACCGCGGCATAAGCGTTGTCGGTCAGGCGCTGAGGACGCGGGGTTAACCCAGCTGTCCGTTGGCCAGGTGCTTGATTCTGCGTTTCACTTCTTCCTGTTTGCCCGCGTTAAACGGACGCGCGTCCGGGCTGCCCAGATAGCCGCACACACGGCGGGTGACGGAAACACGGGAGGAGTCGTGGTTACCGCATTTCGGGCAGGTGAAGCCTTTGCTGGTACAGGCGAACTCGCCGGTGAAGCCGCACTCGTAGCATTCGTCGATCGGCGTGTTGGTCCCGTAATAAGGGACGCGGCTATAGCTGTAATCCCAGACGTCTTCCAACGCTTTAAGGTTGTGCTGCAGGTTGGGGTATTCGCCGTAACAGATGAAGCCGCCGTTCGCCAACGCCGGATAGGGCGCTTCGAAATTGATTTTTTCGTACGGGTTCACCTTCTTCTCGACGTCGAGATGGAAGCTATTGGTGTAATAACCTTTGTCGGTCACGCCTGGGACCACGCCGAACTCCGCGGTGTCCAGACGGCAGAAACGGTCGCACAGGTTCTCGCTCGGCGTGCTGTACAGGCTGAAACCATAGCCGGTTTCTTCTTTCCAGCGGTCGGTCGCGGCTTTCAGATGCGCGACGATCGCGACGGCCTTTTCACGCAGCGTTTCGTCGTCGAAGACGTGTTTTTCGTTGCCGAACAGCGCGTTGATGGTTTCATGCACGCCGATATAGCCGAGAGATATGGATGCGCGGCCGTTTTTAAAGATTTCAGCGATATTGTCGTCGGCTTTCAGACGTACGCCGCAGGCGCCTTCCATATAGAGGATTGGCGCGACGCGGGCTTTTACGTTTTCCAGGCGCGCCACGCGGGTCATCAGCGCTTTCTTCGCCAGCTCCAGTCGCTGGTCGAGCAGTTTCCAGAACTGAGACTCATCTCCTTTGGCTTCCAGGGCGATGCGCGGCAGGTTCAGGCTGATGACGCCGAGGTTGTTGCGGCCGTCGTGGATCTGCTCGCCGTCCTCTTCATAGACGTTGAGGAAGCTGCGGCAGCCCATCGGCGTCTTGAATGAACCAGTGACTTTAACCACCTGATCGTAGTTCAGGATATCCGGGTACATGCGTTTGCTGGCGCACTCCAGCGCCAGCTGTTTGATGTCGTAGCTCGGATCGCTCGGTTTGTGGTTGAGACCGTCGCGCACGGCGAAGACCAACTTCGGAAACACGGCGGTTTTGCGATTTTTACCCAACCCGGCGATGCGGTTACGCAGGATGGATTCCTGAATCAGGCGTGATTCCCAGCTGGTGCCCAGCCCGAAGCCGAAGGTGACGAACGGCGTCTGACCGTTGGCGGTGTGCAGCGTGTTGACTTCGTATTCCAGCGACTGGAAGGCGTCATAACACTCTTTTTCGGTGCGGCTGTGCGCATAGCGTTCGGCATCGGGGATATTCCACTCTTCCGCCACGGCCTGATGCTTCTTGTAACTGGCGGCGACGAACGGGGCCAGAATTTCGTCAATGCGGTTGATGGTGGTACCGCCGTAAATATGGCTGGCGACCTGCGCGATGATCTGGGCGGTGACCGCTGTCGCGGTGGAGATGGAGCGAGGCGGCTCAATCTCGGCATTGCCCATCTTGAAGCCCTGCGTCAGCATCCCGTTCAGGTCGATCAGCATGCAGTTGAACATCGGGAAGAACGGCGAATAATCCAGATCGTGGTAGTGGATTTCCCCACGCTCATGCGCCAGCACCACGTCGCGCGGCAGGATGTGCAACTTGGCATAGTGTTTGGCGACGATACCGGCCAGCAGGTCGCGCTGAGTCGGGATCACCTTGCTGTCTTTGTTGGCGTTCTCATTCAGCAGGGAAACGTTGCTCTGTTCGACCAGACCACGGATTTCTTGCGTCAGGCGACCCTGACGTTCGCGCGAGACGTCGCGGTCGTGGCGATATTCGATATAGGCGCGGGCAACGGGCTTGTAGTTGCTCGACATCAGCAGGTTTTCGACAGCGTCCTGAATTTCGCGGATTTCAACGCGGGAGCGGTCCCGCATCTGCTCGGTGACGGCTGCCGCCACGGTGGCGCAAAAATCGAAATCGTTAACGCCCGTAGCGCTGGCGGCTCGTTCCACCGCCTCACGGATACGAATTTCATCAAAAGGTACCTGACAGCCGTTCCGTTTAATCACCACTGGTTTCACGTTCGCGTCCTCATTAATGTCTGTGCAGTAGTTATCCACAGGCACAACCGCGTCGCGTAAGGGCTTCACGAGGTTGTGGATGATTTTGTGGATAAACGCTATATGTAGGTCTTATTGAGAGTATAGACACTATATATTGAATTTTGCCAGGCGGGATTATAGTGATTTTGATTGGGAGGTTTATCTCCAATTTCATGCTGAGGTTGATGCAGAACAAAGAAATTTCTAAACAGCTTAAATTAGAGACGAATAGCGTGATGCCTTTTTTGTAAACGTTCGACATAGAGGTGGAAACCGTCTTTAAACGCCCAAAAAGGCATTAAAAGGATAGGGTTTTGTGTCCTTTGTCAGCCGTTTTTTTAACGACTTTGTTCCAATGACGACTTCATCACGTCGCCTGGCCCTCTTGCGCACGCTTTTTGCCTTCGTCGTGGAACATGTTTCCGGGCCGATCGTGTTCTACACGGGTGATGGTATTCCGCTATTGACTGCATTTTTCCCTGGTCTGTGCGAGGGAGGAAAGGCGCGCTTTCCCGTGTGCGTTCAAACCGCAAAGGGCTTGCCGTATTACCGTCGGGAGGGGGCGCTCGGCGGCAAGGCGAAATAGATGTAAGGCGTAGAAGCTCTCCGCTTTTTAGCTATCAAGGCTTCTAGACATCTATATGACTTTTTTTGTAAGGTGGACCACCATTTTTTCAGTTTCGCTGAGTAAGGAAGGACGATGTCAGACAACGTGCTGATTCTGGACGGCGGCATGGGCCGTGAACTGGCGCGGATTGGCGCGCCTTTCCGCCAACCCGAGTGGTCGGCGTTAGCGCTGCTGGAGNCTCCGCAACATGTACGGCAAGTGCATGATAGCTATATCGCCGCCGGTTCGCAGGTGATCACGGCGAACAGCTACGCCGTCGTGCCGTTCCATCTTGGCGATGATCGGTTTTACCAGCGCGGCCATGAACTGGCTGCGCTGGCTGGAAAGCTGGCGCGTGAAGCGGCGGACGCCGCACCGCACTCCGTGCGGGTCGCCGGTTCGCTGCCTCCGGCGCTGGGCTCTTATCGTCCCGATCTATTTTCCGCCGATGCCGCTGAACCTATCTTACGGGTGTTGATCGACGCCCTTGATCCCTATGTTGACGTCTGGCTGGCTGAAACCCAGAGTTCGCTGGCGGAGGTGACGCTGGTGCGTCAACTGCTGGCGGACGACCCGCGCGAACTGTGGCTTTCCTTTACGCTACAGGACGAACTGGATGAGCAGGGCCGCGCGCGGTTGCGCTCCGGAGAGACCATCGCCGAGGCGGCCAAAGGCGCATTCGCGCTGGGCGCCGCGAACGTGCTGTTTAACTGTAGCCGCCCGGAAGTCATGGCGCCCGCCGTCGCGGAGGCCCGCGCCCAGTTAAGCGAGCAGGGCGCGACCCTCGGCATCGGCGTGTACGCTAACGCGTTTGAGCCGGAAGACAATCGCCGGGAAGCGAATGAAGGCCTCAGCCGACTGCGTGCCGATACGCATCCTGAAGGGTATCAGCAGTGGGCCGCCGAATGGGTGGCGCAGGGCGCGACGCTGGTCGGCGGTTGCTGCGGCATCGGTCCTGAACATATTGCCCGCCTGGCGCAGGCGTTGCCGCATCGGGNCTAAACCCCGACCGGCGTCTATAACGATAATAACCTCTCGCCACGCGCAGGGGACTACAGGGGAATACATCATGAATCGTCGTCACTTTATCAAGAACGCCTGCGCGCTTTCGGTGGCCACCGCCACCGCGGGCTGGCCGCTCGGCCATGCGTGGGGCGCGGATGCGACCGAAACGCCGAAGAAAGGCGGGCATTTGGTCGTCGGCGTGGATAATGCGTCCAGCACCGACCGCCTCGATCCTGCATTTTGGTTCGAAACCTACATGTATTTCGTCGGCTCCCAGCTGTTTAATAATCTGGTCGAGCTGGATGAACGCGGCGAACTCAGCCCGTCGTTGGCGGAGTCCTGGGACAGCCAAGAAGGCGGCCGCGTCTGGGTGCTGAAAATCCGGCAGGGCGTACAGTTCCATGACGGCCGCACGTTGACCGCCAAAGACGTCATCTATTCGCTGAATCATCACCGTAGCGCAGACTCCAGCTCGTCAGTCAAAGGCTATCTGGAGCCGGTCACGGCGCTGGAAGCGACCGGCACGCACGAAGTGACGATCCGCTTAAATGCGCCGAACGTGGAGTTCGTGGCGCTGCTGAGCGATGTGCATTTCGCTATCACGCCGGAGAACGAATCGTTCGATAAAGGCATCGGCACCGGCGCTTTTATTCTGGAAAGCTTCCAGCCCGGCGTGCGTACGCTGGTCAAACGCAACCCGAATCACTGGAACAGCGGGCGCGGCCACGTCGACTCGGTCGAAACGCTGGCGATGAACGACTCTACGGCCCGCGTCGCGGCGCTGGTGAGTGGCTCCGCGCATCTCATCAACCGCGTGAATCCGCGTATCGTCGGGCGCATTGAGAAGATGCCGAATCTACAGCTGCTGCGGTCGCATGATAGCCAGATCTTCACTTTCCCAGGCCTCGGCAATCTGCCGCCGTTCACCTCGCAGGACGGTCGACTGGCGCTCAAATACGCGATCGATCGCCAGCAGATCATCGACACCGTGCTGGGCGGTTATGGCACCGTCGCCAACGATAATCCGGTGTTCCCCTCCAGCCGCGACTTTGCGAAAGATATTCCGCAGCGTCCGTACGACCCGGAGAAGGCCAAATGGCACTGGCAGAAAGCCGGATTCAACGCGCCGCTGGTGCTGTCGGTCGCCGATGCGGGCTTTCCCGGCGCGGTGGATGCGGGCCAGCTCTATCAGGCCTCCGCTCAGCGAGCGGGCATTCCGTTAAAGGTGGAGCGTGTGCCTGACGATGCATTCTGGGACAATGTCTGGATGAAAAAACCGTTCGTGTCTTCCAACTGGTCTATGCGCCCGACGACGGATGCGCTGTTATCGCTGGTCTTCACCAGCACCGCGCCGTGGAATGAGTCCGGGTGGAAAGAACCGTCTTTCGACCAACTGGTGCAGGCGGCGCGCGGTGAAGTCAACGAAGACAAACGCCGTCAGATTTATCATGATATTCAGCTGATGCTGGTGGAAAAGGGCAGCGAAATCATTCCGCTGTACGCCGACTCTCTCGACGCGTGCAGTCAACGCGTGAAAGGGCTGACGGCCATTCCGGGCTTCCCGCTGAGCGGCAATCGCGCCGCAGAAAAATTGTGGCTGGCATAAGGATCGCCGGGCCGACAGGTAAAACGAGGTGAGCGTGCTTGATAGCGTAAGTACCCGCATGCCGCTGCTGACGATGATTTTGCGTCGTTTGCTGGCTGGCGGGGTGATGATCGTGGTGGTGTCGGCGCTGATTTTCGCCGGGATCCAGCTGTTGCCGGGGAATGCGGCGACCGCCATCCTGGGACAGACGGCCACGCCGGACGCCGTGAAGGCGCTCAATCTTCAGCTCGGGCTGGACCAACCGGCGTTGACGCGCTATGTCAGCTGGCTGTCGGGCATCGCCCACGGCGACTTCGGTCATAGCTTCACCAGCCGCCAGCCGGTCGGACCGGTGCTGGCCTATCGGCTTGAAAACACGCTGTTTCTGGCCGCCTGCACGTCTGCGGTGGCAGTGCCGTTGGCGCTGCTCATCGGTTTTCTATCGGTGCGTTATCAGGGCAGCTGGCTCGACCAGCTCTTGAACCTGTTTACGCGCACGGCGGTGGCGCTGCCGGAGTTTTTCTCGGGCTATCTGTTGATTCTCGTGTTCTCCATCACGCTTTATTGGCTGCCGAGCAACAGCAGCGTGAATGAGGGGATGCCGTTCGCGGACCGTTTAACCGCCGTCGCGCTGCCCGCCATGACGCTGCTGCTGGCGGTGCTGGGTCATATGAGCAACATGACGCGCGCCGCGCTGATCAGCGCCCAGAATGCCGCGTATGTCGATACCGCGCTGCTGAAAGGGCTGTCGCCTTCCCGCATCCTCTTGCGCCACGTGCTGCCCAACGCCTGGGGGCCGATCATCAACGTGATCGTGTTGAATCTGGCCTACCTGATGGTGGGCGTGGTGATTGTGGAAAACGTCTTTGTTTACCCCGGACTGGGACAATATATGGTCGACAGCATCAGCAAACGCGATATTCCGGTGATTCAGGACTGCGCGCTGGTGCTGGCCGCCATTTATATTTTGCTAAACCTGCTGGCGGACGTGGTGGCGTTGATGGCCAACCCGCGTTTACGCCACTCCCGGCCGTCGAACGGATGAGCCGGCGCGGCCCACAAGATCGTCTTGATGGTAATGGATAAGAGCACATGCCTCCTGTGAAACCTTCCGTTGTACTCGGCCTGTCAGGGCTGAGCCTGTTTATTCTGGTGGCCGTTTTCGCCCCCTGGATCGCGCCTTTCCCGGCCGATCAGGTGATCGGCGGCGCGTGGTCAGGGCCGATGGATCGCGCATGGCTGGGCACCGATAATTTGGGCCGAGACCTGTTTTCCCGATTGATTTGGGGGACGAGGACGTCGCTGACCGTGACGGCGCTGGCGGCCGCGTTGGCATTTGTTCTCGGCACGCTGCTCGGTTTTCTGGCCGGAGTGTGCGGCGGCGTGATCGATCAGGTCATCTCTCGCGTCAACGATGTGCTGATGGCGATCCCGACCCTGATCCTGGCGCTGGTGGTGCTCGCGCTGCTCCCGAAAAGCCTGTTCGTCATTATCGTCGTGCTGGGCGTGCTCGAAGCGACTCAGGTACTGCGTGTGGCGCGGGCGTTGGCGGTCGATCTGGCGACGCAGGAGTTTATTGAAGCCGCGCGGATGCGCGGCGAATCGATGCGCTGGATCCTGTGGCGGGAAATCTTGCCGAACGCGCTGACCACGCTGATCGCGGAGTTCGCACTGCGTTTTATTTTCATTCTGTTGTTCCTCTCCGCCCTGTCGTTTCTGGGGATGGGCATCCAGCCGCCGACCGCCGATTGGGGCGGGCTGGCGCGGGATAATAAAGACGGCATTCTGTTTGGCGTCTGGGCTGCGCTGGTGCCGGGCGCGGCGATCGCGCTGCTGGCGATATCGCTCAGCGTGGTGGCCGACTGGCTGCTGAGTCGCGACGGCCGTCGCTGGCAGGGAGGTCGACATGGTTGAGCTGCTGCGAGTCGAAGCATTAAAAGTGGTGGCGGGTGATAGCACGCTGGTTCAGGACATTTCGTTCTCGCTGAAAAAAGGCGAGGTGCTGGGGCTGATTGGCGAGTCCGGCGCGGGCAAGTCCACCATTGGTCAGGCGATTCTCGGTCACTGCCGCCACGGGATGCAGATTCAGGGCGGTCATATCTGGTTTCAGGGAACAGATCTGGCGGCGTTATCCGAGCGCCAGCTGCGCCGGGTGCGCGGTCCCCGCATCGCCTACGTTGCCCAGTCGGCCAGTACGGCTTTTAATCCAGCCCGCAAGATCGGCGAGCAAGTGATCGAAACGGCGGTGCGCCATCGTGTGATGTCGCGNCGACAGGCGATCGAACGGGCGATGACGCTGTTCGCTCAGCTGTCGTTGCCCGACCCGTCGAGCTTCTTCCAGCGTTATCCGCATCAGGTGTCCGGCGGGCAGTTGCAGCGGGCGATGATCGCGATGGCGATGTGCGCGGGACCGGAGCTGATTATCTTCGATGAACCGACCACGGCGCTGGACGTCACGACTCAACTTGGCGTGCTCAAAGCCATCGACGACATCATCCGTATGACCGGCGTGGCGGCACTTTACATCAGTCACGATCTGGCGGTGGTGGCGCAGCTGAGCCAGCGCATCATGGTGCTGCGCCGGGGGCGGCAGGTGGAAGTCGGCGCGACGGAGGCGATCCTGGCGCGCCCGTCGCAGGAGTACACCCGTCAGCTGTTGCAGGCGCGCGGCGAACCGAAAATGCCGCAGCCGGATGAGGGCGAGGTGCTGCTGGACATCGAGCAGTTAGAGGCGCGCTATCAGCGTCAGCCGGTGCTTCATGACATTTCGCTCCGTTTGGCGCGAGGGCGCACGCTGGCGGTGATCGGCGAGTCCGGGTCGGGCAAATCGACGCTCGGGCGCACGGTGTGCGGATTACTGGCGCCCAGTCAGGGAGATATCCGACTGCGGGGAGAAACGCTGCCTGCGACGCTGGCGAAGCGTAGCCGACGACAGCTGCAGTCCATTCAAATGATTCACCAGCACCCGGACATGGCGCTGAATCCGCGTCTCAGTGTGAGCGTGCAAATCGAGCGAGCGATGGTCTGCCTGACGGATCTTGACCCTGCCGCGCGCCGCGGGCGTGTCAATGCGTTGCTTGAGCAGGTCGGACTCTCCGCCGACATCGCACATCGTCTGCCGACGTCGCTCTCGGGCGGCCAGAAGCAGCGTGTGTGCATCGCNCGCGCGCTGGCCGCACAGCCGGAACTGATTATCTGCGATGAACCAACGTCTGCGCTGGACCCGCTGGTGGCGCGCGATGTGCTGGCGCTGTTGCGTCGCATCCAGCAGGAAACCGGCGTCTCCTACCTGTTCATCACGCATGATTTGCATGTGGTGCGGGAAGTCGCGGACAGCGTCGCGGTGTTACGTCAGGGGCGGATTGTCCGTCAGGGCCGGGTGGAAGAAGCGCTGTCTCCGCCGCTCGACGAGTATACCCGCGAGTTGCTGATCGCCGTACCGGAGATGCGCGGCGGCTGGTTGCAGGAAGTGATGGCGCAGAACGAGAGCGACGCCGATTAAGGGATGCGCGCGATTCCGCGCTGCTTTTCTGGACGGGTATGATGAATTAATACTTGGAGTTAAGATCGAAAAAGACGCGCCTTTCGGGGCGCGTCTTTTTTATTGGCGAGGAGGCGGCGCGCTTAGCGGCGAACGGCAATGGCCTCGATTTCGATCTTCACGTCTTTCGGCAGGCGAGCGACTTCCACGCAGGAGCGGGCCGGGAACGGGGCATCGTTTTCATTGAAGAAAGCTTCATAAGTCGCGTTCACCGTCGCAAAGTCGTTCAGGTCTTTGACGAATACTGTCATTTTCACCACGTCGCTCACCTTCAGACCGGCGGCTTCAACAATGGCTTTGACGTTTTCCAGCGACTGGCGTGCCTGCGCGGCGACGTCGTCAGGAACCAGACCGGTTTTAGGATCGACGGGGATCTGACCCGAGGTAAGTACCATATTGCCGAGATCGACGGCCTGAACATAAGGACCGATAGCGGCCGGAGCGTGTTCCGTACTGATAATGCGAGACATGTTTTCTCCTGATTGAGTCCGAATGCGTGCTTGCAGCATCCATTATTCCTGAAACATAACCCCATTCTACCCCGTGAGTCGCTTCACGAGGCAATAGGTTTCTGATATCCGGTCGCTCAGCGGCTGTTCAGCACCGCCTGACGTTCAAACTCTTTTTCGCAGTATTTGCACTTCAGCAGCACTTCGTCTTCATGAGATTTCACGGTGAAGGAAGAGGTGACCGGTTCGCTGTGGCTGATGCAGTTGGTGTTCGGGCAGGTCAGGATGCCGTGGACATGCTCAGGGAGTTGCGGATGCAGCTTGCGCACGACGTTGTACTGGTCGATCTGATTGACGGTTGCCTGCGGCGCGTACATCGCCAGCTGATTGGCCTGTTCTTCCGTCAGGAAAACGTTCTCGATCTTGATCAGGTCTTTGCGGCCTAGCTCGTTAGACGGCAGATTCAGACCGATGGTGATGCGCTGGTCGGTGTCGGTGAACTTGAACAGGGTGAGCAGCTTAAAGCCGATTTGCGCCGGAATGTGGTCGATCACCGTACCGCGTTTGATGGCTTCCACCTGTAATTTGTTGTCGTGAGTCATGTGTCTTCCTCTCTTACAGAACCAGTTCGCTGTTCAGCACCAGGGCCAGCAGAGCTTGACGCGCGAAAATGCCGTTGCCGGCCTGCTGGAAATAGTAGGCGTAGGGCGTGTCATCGACGTCGGTAGTGATTTCATCGATGCGTGGCAGGGGATGCAGCACTTTCAGATTCGCGCGCGCCTCGGCGAGATCCACGGCATGCAGGATGTACTGCGCTTTGATGTTGATGTATTCGGACGGGTCGAGCCGCTCTTTCTGGACGCGCGTCATGTAGAGGATATCCAGCGCCGGCACGACTTCTTCGATACTGTTATGCAGGCTATAAGGAATGTTCCGATCGTCCAGCATTTTCAAAATATAGTCCGGCATGGCCAACGCATCGGGCGCGATAAAGTAGAAGCGGTTGCCCTCGAACTTGGCCAGCGCCTGCGTCAGAGAGTGGACGGTGCGGCCGTATTTCAGATCCCCGACCATCGCGATGTTGATGTTATCCAACCGCCCCTGCGTTTCCTGAATGGTGAACAGGTCGAGCAGCGTCTGAGAAGGGTGCTGGTTGGCGCCGTCCCCGGCATTCAGGACGGGAATGCCCTGAGAGAACTCCGCTGCCAGACGAGCCGCGCCTTCCTGCGGATGGCGCATCACGATGGCGTCCACGTAGTTGCTGACCACGGAAATCGTGTCCGCCAGCGTCTCGCCTTTTTTTCCGAGCGACGTGTTGCTGCTGTCGGCGAAGCCTACCACGGAGGCGCCCAGACGGTGCATAGCGGTTTCGAACGAAAGACGGGTGCGCGTGGAAGCCTCGAAGAAGCAGCTGGCAATCACTTTATGTTTCAACAGCTCGGGCTGTGGGTTGGCTTTCAGGCTGGCGGCGACTTTCAGCGTCAGCAGCAGATCGTCCCGGCTGAGATCGTTGATTGAGATAATGTGTCTTTTATAAAGCGGATTGACCATTTGGCGATTCTCCTAACGGTTCGGCACGGTCTACAGGGTGGCGGCCTGACGCCCTTTTCGACAGACAAAAAAAAGCCCCTCAACGAGGGGCTTTTTTCAATGAAACAGGATGTACAGGGAGAAAAAACGCGGCGTGGCTGCCAGAAGGCAGTTGCGGTTGATGACCGACAAAGATGGCTGCGTTGTACATGGTTCCTCCCGGCAAACTGCCCGGAATTATACGCGCGGAAGAGGTGATTTCAAGCGAAAAACGCAGCTTTTGCCTGTCAGCAATCGGTTGCGAATGGATTGTGCTCCACTGCCGTCGACGGACCGATTATGGGGCCGGGACGACAGTGAAACGATGCGCTACAGGCTGGGACTCAGAGTGGCGACCATCACGGCTTTAATCGTGTGCATCCGGTTTTCCGCCTGATCGAACACAATGCTGTGTCTGGACTCGAATACCTCATCGGTGACTTCCATGCCGCCGTGCAACCCGTACTGTTCGGCCATCTGCTTGCCGATAGCCGTTTGGTCGTCATGAAAGGCGGGCAGGCAGTGCAGGAATTTAACCTGCGGATTGCCCGATGCTGCGATCATGGCCATATTGACCTGATAGGGTTTTAGCAAATCGATGCGCTGCGCCCACACGTCTTTGGGTTCTCCCATGGAGACCCACACGTCGGTATAGATGAAATCGACGTCTTTGACGCCCATCGCAATGTCTTCCGTCAGTGTGATGCTGCCGCCGGTTTTCTCTGCTGCGGCCTGACATTCCGCGACCAGACCCGTTTCCGGCCAGCAGCTTTTCGGGGCGATCAGACGCAGATCCAGTCCGGTTAACGCTGCCGCTTCCAGCATGGTGTTACCCATATTGTTACGGGCATCGCCGACGTAGGCCAGCTTCAGCCCGGACAGCGGGCGGCCAGGCGTGTGCTCCTGCATCGTCAGCAGGTCCGCCAGCAGCTGGGTGGGATGAAATTCATCGGTTAACCCGTTCCATACGGGGACGCCGGACAGCTCCGCCAGCGTTTCGACTCGCGCCTGACCATAGCCACGGTACTGAATACCGTCGTACATCCGTCCCAGCACGCGCGCCGTATCCTTCATGGACTCCTTATGACCAATCTGGCTGCCGCTTGGGGCCAGATAGGTGACCTGCGCACCCTGATCGTACGCAGCAACTTCGAAAGAGCAGCGAGTGCGGGTCGAATCTTTTTCGAAGATGAGTGCGATGTTTTTCCCTTGCAGGTGACGGGTTTCTGCCCCCTTTTTTTTGTCTGATTTCAGTTTTGCTGACAGGGATAACAGGCTGCTGATTTCTGCTGGCGTAAAATCCATGAGTCTCAAAAAATGACGTTTGTA
The DNA here is from genome assembly GCF_000688655.1 of Lonsdalea quercina subsp. quercina. GTDB lineage: Bacteria > Pseudomonadota > Gammaproteobacteria > Enterobacterales > Enterobacteriaceae > Lonsdalea > Lonsdalea quercina. The sequence goes on from NZ_JIBO01000016.1 coordinate 139,458, forward strand.
GAACGGGTTCATTGTGCTTATCTCCGTGCGGACAATCCTTGTGATTGAATTAAAATTCACTTTATATGTGTAAATATTCAATTTCAAGTGCCAGGGTCAAACTTTGTGGTGGAGCCGGGTGCGGGGCTGTGGGACAATGCGACGATATCTCGCCGATTAATGAGGACTGAGTCATGGTAAACCGTGAATTGTTGGAAGAGCAGCGTGAAGAAACGCGGCTGATTATTGAAGAGTTGCTGGAGGATGGCAGCGATCCTGACGCGGTCTACACTATCGAGCATCACTTCTCCGCCGAGAAGTTCGAAGACCTGGAAAAGGTGGCGGTTGACGCCTTCAAGCTGGGCTACGAAGTCACGGATGCGGAAGAGCTGGAAGTTGAAGAAGGCTTGCTGCTGATGTGCTGCGACGTGATCAGCGAAGTGTCGCTCAAAGCCGAAATCATCGACGGCCAGGTCGAACAGCTGCTGGCATTGGCCGAGCGTCATGAGATCAATTACGATGGCTGGGGCACTTACTTCGAAGACCCGAACGGCTCTGACGAAGATGATGAAGGCGAAGGTGAATTTTACGACGAGGATGATGACGGCAAGCGTCACTAATTCTTCGATCTCTGCGAGGCCCTCTTCTCCGGGCCTCGCGATGTTGCCGGCGGCGTCACCGCCGTCAGCCATTTCTTACAGCGGCTTCATCATTCTCACTTCACAGNCCACATGACCGGTGCTCCCTAAGGCATAGGGAATTTGGCGAAATCCCAACTTTTCATAGAGCCGAATGGCGCTGGTAAGGTGGCCGGTCGTCTCCAGATAGCAGCGGCTAAAGCCGTGCTGACGGCCAAATTCCAGGGCTTGCTGTGCAAGCTGTCTGGCGAGCCCCCGTCCACGCGCCACCGGTAAAAAATACATCTTTTGTAGCTCGCAAATATCCGCATCTCCTCCTGACAGCGGGGCCACGCCGCCGCCGCCAACCACTTCGCCGCCGCACTCCACCNCCCAATAAGCACACTGCGGGCGGTCGTACAGTTGGAACAGCGAGTCCAGATCGGGATCGGCGATGGTGTAGCCTTTGTCCGCCGTCAACCCGAACTCAGCCGACACGCGGCGGATCACGCCAGCCATCGCGGCGTTGTCGGCCGCAGTGATGGGGCGAATCAAAAGTTGAACGGGAGTTGCGATTGTCATGGTGCTTCAATGCTCGCTTTTCAGTTTACCGTCGTGGCCAAATGAGGAAAGTGGATACACTGACTGTAATAACACTTTATTCGGCTCGAATGCAATCGTCGCAGCCGTCCGTACACAGGCTGGCTGCGACGATTGTATAAGGGATTGCGTTATGCGTTTCGATATCCGACAAACGGACTGTAGAGGTATTGTTTAAAGGGGGACGCAATGCAATAAAAAGGGAGATCTGGACGATCTCCCTTTTTGTCGACCGCGAGCAGATCGCACGGGGTCGAAGATGATTTTGCTTACAGCGCGGCGATGGTTGCCTGCTGCTCCAGCAACTTCGCTTTCGCGTCAGCGTAGTGGGTCAGCTTCTCGCGCTCTTTGGCGACGACCGCTTCCGGGGCGCGCGCCACAAAACCTTCATTCGCCAGTTTGCTTTCGATACGCGAGATCTCGCCATCGATCTTCGCGACCTCTTTCGCTAAGCGATCCAGCTCGCTGACCTTGTCGATCAGACCGGCCATCGGGATCAGCAGCTCGGCGCCGTCCACCAGCTTGGCGACGGAAACCGGGCCTTTATCGCCGGCAGGCAGGACGTCGATGCTCTCTAGTCGCGCCAGCGTTTTGATGAAGCTGAGGTTCTCTGCTACCCGGCGCTGCGCGTCGGCGTTGCTGTCGCGCAGCAGCATTTCCAACGGTTTGCTGGGAGCAATATTCATCTCGGCGCGAATGTTACGCACGGCGATAATGGTTTGTTTAATCCACTCCAGATCGTGCAGCGCCTGACTGTCTTCCAGCGCGACATCGAAGGCCGGGAACGGCTGCAGCATGATGGTATCGGCATCGATGCCTTTCAGCGTTTTCACGCGCTGCCAGATCGTTTCCGTGATGAACGGAATAATCGGGTGCGCCAGACGCAGCAGCGCTTCCAGCACCTGTACCAACGTGTGACGGGTGCCGCGAAGTTCCGCTTCGCTGCCGCCGTTCATGACCGGCTTGGCCAGTTCCAGATACCAGTCGCAGAACTGGTTCCAGGTGAACTCATAGAGGATGTTGGCCGCGAGATCGAAGCGGTAGCTGTCGAGCGCCTCACGGTAGGCTTTCACCGTGCGATTGAATTCAGCCAGAATCCAGCGGTCGGCCAGAGACAGGACACGTTCGCCGCCTTGCATACCGCAATCCTGTCCTTCGGTGTTCATCAGGACGAAACGGCTGGCGTTCCACAGCTTGTTACAGAAGTTGCGATAGCCTTCCAGGCGCTTCATGTCCCAGTTGATGTCGCGACCCGTGGAGGCCAGCGCCGCCAGCGTGAAGCGCAGGGCGTCGGTACCGTGCGGTTCGATACCGTTCGGGAACTGCTTCTCTGTGCGCTTGCGGATTTTTTCCGCCAGCTGCGGCTGCATCATATTGCCGGTACGTTTTTCCAGCAGCGCTTCCAGAGAGATGCCGTCGACCATATCCAGCGGGTCGATGACGTTACCCTTGGATTTGGACATTTTCTGGCCTTCGTCATCACGAATCAGACCGGTCATGTAGACGGTGTTGAACGGCACCTGCGGCTGGCCGTTTTCATCTTTGATGAAATGCATCGTCAGCATAATCATGCGGGCGATCCAGAAGAAAATGATGTCGAAGCCGCTGACCATCACGCTGCTTGGATGGAACGCTTTCAGCTCTGGCGTCTGTTCCGGCCAACCCAGCGTGGAGAAGGTCCACAGCCCGGAGGAGAACCAGGTGTCCAGCACGTCTTCGTCCTGAGTCAGCGCGACATCCTCCGCCAGATGGTTTTCGCGGCGCACTTCGGCTTCATCGCGGCCGACGTAGACGTTGCCGTTGGCATCGTACCAGGCCGGAATACGGTGGCCCCACCACAACTGACGGGAGATACACCAGTCCTGGATATCGCGCATCCAGCTGAAGTACATGTTTTCATACTGCTTCGGTACGAACTGGATACGACCCTCTTCCACGGCTTCCACCGCCTGTTTGGCCAGCGGCGCCGTGCGGACGTACCACTGGTCGGTCAGCATCGGTTCGATCACCACGCCGCCGCGGTCGCCGTAAGGCACCGTCAGGTCATGCGCTTTGATCTCTTCCAGCAGGCCCAATTCGTCGAAAGCGGCCACGGTCGCTTTGCGCGCGGCAAAGCGTTCCATGCCGCGGAAGGCTTCCGGGATGGTGCCGTCATAGACATCGGAGGCATTACCGTTGGTGTCGAACACTTCCGCCTGCTCACGGATATCGCCGTCGAAGGTCAGGATGTTGATCATGGGCAGCGCGTGACGTTTACCGACTTCATAGTCGTTGAAGTCGTGGGCTGGCGNGATTTTTACGCAGCCAGTGCCTTTTTCCATGTCGGCATGTTCGTCCGCGAGGATAGGGATGCGGCGGCCGATCAGCGGCAGAATGACGTCTTTGCCGATCAGATCTTTATAGCGAGGATCTTCCGGGTTTACCGCCACGCCGGTATCACCCAATACGGTCTCGGGACGGGTGGTGGCGACGATCAGATAGTCTTTGCCTTCCGCCGTTTTGGCGCCGTCGGCCAGCGGGTAACGCAGGTGCCACATGGAGCCTTTGACGTCGCGGTTCTCCACTTCCAGATCGGAGATGGCGGTGCGCAGTTTCGGATCCCAGTTCACCAGGCGTTTGCCGCGATAGATCAGATCTTCTTTGTAAAGGCGGACGAAGACTTCCTTCACGGCGTCGGACAGGCCTTTATCCATGGTGAAGCGTTCGCGCTCCCAGTCCACGGAGTTGCCCAGACGTCGCATCTGGCGCGTGATGGTGCCGCCGGATTCTTCTTTCCACTGCCAGATTTTGTCGATGAAGGCTTCGCGGCCGTAATCGTGGCGCGTTTTGCCTTCTTCNGCGGCGATTTTACGCTCAACCACCATCTGCGTGGCGATACCGGCATGGTCGGTCCCCGCTTGCCACAGCGTATTTTTGCCCTGCATGCGCTGATAGCGGATCAGAGTATCCATAATGGTTTGTTGAAAAGCATGNCCCATGTGCAGGCTGCCGGTGACGTTGGGCGGCGGAATCATGATGCTGAAGCTTTCTTGCTCGGTATCGCCGTTTGGCTTGAAGTAGCCTTGTTTTTCCCAGTGCTCGTAAAGCGGCTGCTCTATATCGTGCGGGTTGTATGTCTTTTCCATTATGCTCAAAATTCAGTGGGTTGGCGGTGTAGCCGTGGTCAATCGGAAGCCGACGCTGCGATAGGCTTTATAGCGGTCGCGCGCCAACTGTTTCAGGGATTCTTCGTAAGGGACAAAGTCTATCACTTCATGGAAAGCGGTGGCAAAATCTGCGAACTGCGGTTGCAGGTTGATCAAGACCTCGCGCGGCGCGTTGCCTCGCTTGTGGGGCCAGGCCAACTCGACAGCAGCCCCCTGACGCGGACCTTCCCCCGCCAGGTTGTGCGGCACGAAGGNGTGTGGCGGACGCTGCCACAAGGCTTCATCCAGCCGCTGCGCCTGCGCCTCGTCTTCACAGGCAACGAGCACCCGTTTGCCCGCTCGCCACAGTGTGGCGGCCAGCTCGCAGGTCAGTGCTTCCACCGCGTTAAGTTCTCCGCTTTGGTCTTCTGTTTCGAGAAGATAGAACGTTGCGTTTTTCATGATTACCTAAATTTCCGTCGCTGGTTTCTGACTGGAGCGGGTAGACAAGGCTTGCGTTAAACNCAGATTCCCGCCTGCGCGGGAATCGCCTAAGTGTCGTGATGCGCCGGATGCACTGTCAGCGCGGGTAGGTACCCTTACTCGACGTCGTTCAGACCGGCACGGTTGAGTAAGAACTGTGACAACAGCGCCACCGGACGGCCCGTCGCACCTTTGGCTTTGCCGGAACGCCAAGCGGTACCGGCGATGTCCAGGTGCGCCCAGCTGTATTTACGCGTGAAGCGAGACAGGAAACAGGCCGCCGTAATGGCGCCGCCGGGACGACCGCCGATGTTCGCCATATCGGCGAAATTGGACTCCAGCTGTTCCTGATATTCGTCCTGCATCGGCAAGCGCCATGCCCGGTCGCCAGCCTGTTCTGAAGCGCCCAGTAGCTCATGCGCCAGCGGATTGTGATTGGACATCAGGCCGGTGATGTGGTGACCCAGCGCAATCACGCAGGCGCCGGTGAGCGTGGCGATATCGATAACCACATCCGGTTCGTAACGTTCGACGTAGGTCAGGGCGTCGCACAAGACCAGTCGGCCTTCCGCATCGGTATTCAGGACTTCCACCGTCTGACCTGACATGGTGGTCAGGATATCGCCCGGCCGGTAAGCGCGCCCGTCGACCATGTTCTCACAGCCCGCCAGTACGCCGATGATGTTCAGCGGCAGTTCCAGCTCCGCCGCCATCCGCATGACGCCATATACCGTGGCGGCGCCGCACATGTCGTATTTCATTTCGTCCATGCTGTCGGCGGGNTTGATGGAGATGCCGCCGGAGTCGAACGTCAGTCCTTTGCCGACCAGCACGATGGGTTTAGCGTCGGCGTCGGGGTTGCCTTTATATTCAATCACCGACATCAGCGACTCGTTTTGAGAGCCTTGTCCCACGGCTAGATAGGCGTTCATCCCCAGCTCTTTCATCTGCTGTTCGCCGATGACGCGGGTGGTGACGTGGCCGTAGGCGTCAGCCAACTGACGGGCTTGCGATGCCAGATAGGCGGCGTTGCAGATATTAGGCGGCATGTTGCCGAGGTCTTTGGCGGCTTTGATGCCGGAGGCAATCGCCAGACCGTGCTGAATGGCGCGTTCGCCGGAGGTGAGCTCGCGGCGGGTCGGGACGTTGAAGACCATTTTGCGCAGTGGACGGCGCGGTTCCACCTTGTTGGTTTTCAGTTGATCGAACGTGTACAGCGTCTCTTTCGCTGTTTCAACGGCCTGACGCACTTTCCAATAAGNGTTACGACCTTTTACATGCAGCTCGGTCAGGAAGCAGACGGCTTCCATAGAGCCGGTATCGTTAAGGGCGTTGATGGTGCGCTGGACCACCTGCTTGTACTGGCGCTCGTCGAGCTCGCGCTCCTTTCCGCAACCGATCAGCAGGATGCGCTCGGAAAGAATGTTCGGTACATGGTGCAGGAGCAATGATTGGCCGACTTTGCCTTCCAGCTCGCCACGGCGCAGCAGGGCGCTGATGTAGCCGTCACTGATTTTATCCAGTTGTTCGGCGATAGGTGACAGACGACGCGGTTCGAATACACCGACGACAATGCAGGCACTGCGCTGTTTTTCCGGGCTACCGCTTTTTACGCTGAACTCCATGTACTCTCCTGAATCTTTAAAGACAACAGCGGGTGCTACGGTTAGAATGTGGCACTCCGTAATACTTTCCCGCCGTCGCGTTAACATAACCTGTGTTAATCTGAACGACGTAGCGAATCTGTAATAAGGCTTTGCAGGTTCTGATAGCACATCCCGAACGCAGGATGTTGTAATACCGGTTTAGCTACGAGAAGGTTGCCACAAATGAGTATAAATGGCGAGTTAGCGAAAAAACTATCGACTTTCCTGCAAAAAGACAAGTTTTCACAGGCGTATTGAGCGTGATCATCATTCGATATCTGGTACGGGAAACCTTTAAAAGCCAGCTGGCTATCCTGTTTATTCTGCTGCTGATTTTTTTCTGTCAGAAATTAGTGCGAATACTGGGCGCGGCGGTGGACGGTGACATCCCGACTAATCTGGTTTTATCCCTATTGGGGCTGGGCGTGCCGGAAATGGCGCAGCTTATTTTGCCGTTGAGCCTGTTTCTCGGGTTGCTGATGACCTTTGGGCGACTGTATGCCGAAAGTGAAATCACCGTGATGCACGCATGCGGACTGAGCAGAAACGTGCTGCTGAAGTCTGCGGCCTGGCTGGCGTTAGCGACAGCCGTGGTGGCGACGGTCAACGTGCTGTGGCTCAGCCCCTGGTCGTCGCGGCATCAGGACGAGGTGCTGGCCGAGGCCAGAGCGAATCCTGGTATGGCTACGTTGGCGGAAGGGCAGTTCCAGCAGTCTCAGGACGGCAATTCAGTGTTATTCGTGGGTAACGTCAGCGGCAAGGAGTTCGAACACGTATTCCTGGCTCAGATGCGTCCACGTGACAACGCGCGGCCTTCCGTGGTGGTGGCCGATCACGGCACTGTCTCACAGGGCGACGACGGTTCGCAGATAGTGACGTTGAATAAAGGCACTCGCTATGAAGGGACGGCCATGATGCGTGACTTCCGCATCACGGACTTCTCGGACTATCAAGCGTTGATAGGACATCAGGCGGTCACGGTCGACCCTAACAACGTTGAGCAGATGGATATGAGGTCGCTGTGGCGTTCCGATGATATCGGCGCTCGTGCCGAGTTTCACTGGCGCCTGACGCTGATCTTGTCTGTACTGGTGATGGCGATTATCGTCGTACCGCTTAGCGTGGTGAATCCTCGCCAGGGTCGCGTGCTGAGCATGTTGCCTGCCATGTTGCTCTATCTGATTTTCTTTCTGCTGCAGACTTCGCTGCGATCTAATGCCGGTAAGGGCAAGCTCGATCCGCTGGTATGGATGTGGCTCACCAATGCGGTTTATGTGGCGATTGCCGTAGCGCTCAACCTGTGGGACAGCGTTCCATTGCGTAAACTGAGATACCGCCTGACACAAAGAGGAGCGGCCTGATGTTTGGNGTTTTAGACCGCTATATCGGTAGAACTATTTTCAATACCATCATGATGACGCTGTTCATGCTGGTATCGCTATCCGGCATCATCAAATTTGTCGAGCAGCTGCGTAAAGTCGGGCAGGGCGGTTATTCGGCCTTGGGCGCGGGGTTCTATACCTTGCTTAGCGTTCCGAAAGATATTGAAACGTTTTTCCCGATGGCGGCGCTGTTAGGCGCACTGCTGGGATTGGGAACGCTGGCGACGCGCAGCGAACTGGTCGTCATGCAAGCTTCCGGCTTTTCCCGCCTGCAGATTGCAGGTGCGGTCATGAAGACGGCTATCCCGCTAGTGCTGCTGACTATGGCTATCGGCGAGTGGGTGGCGCCGCAGGGCGAACAGATGGCGCGTAATTTCCGTTCGCAGATGATGTTCGGCGGTTCGATGCTGTCTACCCAGAACGGGATGTGGGCCAAAGATGGAGCTGATTTCGTTTTCATTCAGCGCGTTGTGGGCGAGAAAGAGCTGGCGGGCGTGAGTATTTATCACTTCGATTACGACCGTAAGCTGCTGTCGGTCCGTTATGCGGCCTCTGCCNCCTTTGACGGCGGCGTATGGAAACTGTCGCAGGTCGATACGNCTGAACTGACCGACAGCAAAAAGATCGGCGGCAGCCAGACCTTGAGCGGTGAATGGCATACGAGCCTGACGCCCGACAAGCTGGGCGTGGTGGCGCTGGAACCCAGCGCGCTTTCCATCAGCGGCCTGCATAATTACATTAGTTACCTGAAGCAGAGCGGACAAGAGTCGGGCCGTTACCAGCTCAATATGTGGAGCAAAATCTTTTCTCCGCTATCGGTGGCGGTGATGATGCTGATGGCGCTGTCGTTTATTTTCGGCCCGTTGAGAAACGTGCCAGCGGGTATGCGTATCGTCATTGGTATCAGCTTCGGCTTCCTGTTTTACGTGCTGGACCAGATCTTTGGTCCGTTGAGCCTGGTGTACCATATGCCGCCAGTGTTGGGGGCTTTGCTCCCGAGCCTCCTGTTCCTGACCATCAGTGTGATGCTACTGCTGAAACGGCGCTAGACGTTCTCAGTTGTTGATTTAAACGGGCCTGTTGGCCCGTTGTCTTTTGTAACGAATCATCGGCTAAAGCGCGGCTGAAGCGCGCAGTATGACAATCAGGTCAGGCAGTTGCGACAGCAGATACAGTCCCAATCCAATACTTCCCCCCACCAGCGTGCCGTTGATGCGAATGAACTGTAGATCTTTACCGATATTCAGTTCGATCAAATACGACATCTCTTGAGCATCCCAGCTTTTCACCGTATCGCTGATATGGCGCGTCAGAAAGTCTGCGAACTCTGGCGCAAGAGTGCGCACCGCCTCTTCCAAATGCTGATTCAGCGACGTTCGCAGTCCCTCATCCTCCATCAACGTTTGCCCCAGCCACTGACCGATGGCGCTGATGTGGGCCTGTACGGCGGAGTCGCTTTGATTGAGGTCGGCCTTGAGCCAGGCGCGCAGGTCGCCCCAAAGGTCGCTCAGATAGTGATTCAGCGCTTCGTCGTTTTTCAAATAGCGCTTAATCGCTTCGGCTCGCCGCGCCATTTCCGGGTCTGTGCGAAGTCGTTCAATCAGCCGTGCGACGCTACGATTAAAGTGCTGACGCAGTTCGTGACCCTCGTCGCGCACTACCTCGTCCAGCAGCGTGTTAACCGCATTGGCGACCACCTCGGCGCTGCGTTCACCCAGCCATTCCGAGGGCAGGATCTTTTCCGTGACCGGATGCTCGCGTTTCAGCCAACGGACGATCTGGACCGCAATAAATTCGCGTGTCGAGGGCTTGTTCACCATCCTCAGCAGTTGTTCAATGATCGTGTCCAGCAACTGTTGGTGGCGATTATTTTTAGTCAGACTGTCCAATAGAGCGGCGACGGACTGGGTGAGGTCCACTTTATCTATAGCTTTGTGGACCGCACGGCGAATAAATCGCTGAATACGCTGGTCATCCGCCATATCTAAAATGCCGCGCATAAATTGCAGCAGGTAGCTACCTAGCCGTTCGGCGTTCTCGGGGGTCTGCAGCCACCGGCCTACGATTTGAGCGGGATTATGTCGACGAATCAGTGTTAAGAGTGATTCGGTATCGAGGAACTTCTCCTGAACAAAGCGGGCGAGATTGTCTGCTATCCGCGTTTTATTACGTGGAATAATCGCGGTATGGCGGGATATCAATGGTAGCGGGACCCGGCGGAATAGCGCTACAACGGCGAACCAGTCCGCCAGAGCGCCGACCATCGACGCTTCGGCGATCGCCTTCGCCCCACTCACCCAGAAGTTGGGGGGGAGACACAGGGTTACCACAAAGATGGCGGCCGCAAGAGCGAGCAACGACAGCGCCAGACGTTTGGCGCGTTTCAGTTCAGCTTCTTTATTCATGCGTTAAGGTTACCCTGTTTTGCTCTGAACAGGCCANGCGATTATGCATTCAAGCCGCAGACGCCTCTGTGGAACCGGGTTGTCATCGTGCAGGGCGGTGATAAGACGAATTTTTCATCACTCAGTCGCGGATTGATGGATTAAGGTTGCACGGACGTGGCTGCACGGTATAATCCCCCCGTTTTCCGCATACTACTTCAGTGCCGAAGTGGCGAAATCGGTAGACGCAGTTGATTCAAAATCAACCGTAGAAATACGTGCCGGTTCGAGTCCGGCCTTCGGCNCCATTGTGGAAAAATCAGTCACCTTCGGGTGGCTTTTTTTATGTCCATAATCTTCCGTCAATGTCCATATTTCTTTGTTAAATAAGTGATTTTTGCTTATCTGTCTATTCTCTGATTTACATGCTTTATCCACATTGGTCTTTTTTCGTCCATTGACATCCAGATGATTTGGGGGTCAAGATGAGGGTCAGTTCACTTCGATTAGGAGTTGACCCCCAAATTATGGCGCTGACTGACGTTGTTGCCCGTACCGCCAAGCCCCGCGACAAAGCCTATAAGCTCGCGGACGCGCACGGCCTGTATCTTTTGGTGAGTCCTAACGGCTCTAAGCGCTGGTATCTTAAGTACCGTTTTGAAGGTAAGGAAAGCCGGATTGCGTTCGGTGCCTATCCGCTAGTCTCGCTGGCAAAGGCCAGAGAGAAGCGTGACGAGGTGCGATTGCTGCTGTTGGAGGGCATCCACCCAACGGAAAAGCGCGAAGAACAAAAAGAGCAGGCGCAAGAGGCGTTGAATACTTTTGCGAAGATCGCGCAGGACTGGCACCGAAACATTAGCCAAAACCGGTGGTCAGAAACACACGCCGGAAGGGTATGGCGCGATATGGAACGAAATTTACTGCCTGCTATCGGGCATCGCCATATTGCCGACCTGAAAACCAAAGACCTGCTGGAGCCGCTGAAAGTCGTGGAACAGAACGGTCATCTTGATTTGGCGTCACGACTGCGCCAGCGCGTCACCGATATCATGCGCTACGCGGTGCAGAACGATCTGATAGAGCGTAACCCCGCGCAAGACCTCTCCGGGGCGATAGCCACGCCAAAAGCCACCCATCGGCCAGCGTTGAAACTGAACAAGCTACCGGATTTTCTGGCAAGGATTGAACACCACAAAGGGCGGGCATTAACCAAGCTGGCGTTAAAACTTACTCTGTGCGTTTTCATCCGCTCCAGCGAGCTACGTTTTGCCCGCTGGCCGGAAATCGATTTTAAACGCGCGATGTGGACGATACCGGCTGAACGTGCAGTCATCCCCGGNGTGAAGCATTCGCAGCGCGGCGCAAAGATGCGCTCTGAACATCTGGTGCCATTATCCCGACAGGCTTTAGCGCTGCTGGAAGAGATTAAGACCATCAGCGGCGCTCATGAACTGATCTTCCCCGGCGATCGTCGGCCAACTAAACCGATGAGTGAAAACACCGTCAACAATGCATTACGAACCATGGGTTATGACACCACCGCCGAGGTTTGCGGACACGGCTTCCGCACTATGGCCTGTAGTGCACTGGTCGAATCCGGCCAGTGGTCACGGGATGCGGTAGAAAGGCAAATGAGTCATCAGGAACGCAACGGCGTCCGTGCTGCCTATATCCACAAAGCGGAGCATCTGGATGAGCGCAGGCTAATGCTGCAATGGTGGGCAGATTATCTGGATGCGAACCGGAAAGAGTATGTGGTGCCGTATGAGTTTAGAAGGTATTAAAATTACTCATACATTAATTTTTAATCTGAAATTATTTTATGGATGAATTGCAATGCTATTTAAAAAAACAAAAGATAACTTTATTTATATTGTTTTGTCATTTTTTTTAATTGGTAATATGTTTTTAATTAATCAGGCGTTTTACCTCAAAAAATTACTTATTATTTCTTTTCTTGTTATTACTGTTTCTGCTTGCTTCTTTCAGAAGGGAAAACTTGAAGGAATAATAAGGTATTTTATCTATTTTAATAATGATAAGATTGTTAAAAAGATATCAGGGATAATGTCATTACTTTCCTTGTTGTTTTTTATATTATCATTATTTTCCCTAAACATGGGTTTGATATGGTTTGCTAGATGGTTTATTTTAATATTTATTATTAATGTTGCTGTTAGTGGAATACTTGTTTTCTTTGATCTTGAACGCAGCGGTCATATTGTTTTTAATAAAATGAAATTTGTTTTTGGTAGTGCTGTATCTTTACTTTATTTAATTACAAGTGCTTATGCGGCTAGTTATTTCATGCAATTTAGTAACATGGATGTAAGTGACTCCCCATTGCTTGAATTTGGATGGAAACTGGCTTTCTTTACTATATATTTTTTTATGATACTACAACCAGTTTCATATTTTGTTTTTCTATCGATATCAAATAAATTGATCGGCCATCAGTTAATTACTTTTTTCGGGATTCTCATGGTTACATCGCTGCTATTATTTGCAGTGCCTCGCTGGGCAGAAAATTTCATAGTGCTAGTACTTGATTGGGCAACAAGTAGTGAATGGCATAATTCAGCAATGTGTGGTTCTTTGAGGATTAGTGACTCAACTGAGCGATATTTTGGATTCAATACAGACAAGTACACAGTTTATTTCTCTAATCGCGATGGGAAATGGGGATTTGAAGAACTTCAATGTGCTAAAGATGACAAAAATCAGGACTCGTTTACCCGCGTGCTTGTGGAACAGTCAAATATGCCTCAGTGGTTTAAAGAATAGACCATCGATAGCTATATTAAACAACAGAGTGCCCAGGTAATACTTTCTATTGGGTAGCTGTTATTTACCTATGTACCGCGCCAGCCCCTTTTTTAGGAGGGGCTGGCGCTCATTTTTCTTATGTGGATGATTTTCCCTGCGACTCATAATATCCAAGAATCATTTCCGCCAGATCGTCTTCCACCGTACAGAAGTAGCAAGCCGGAACCTGTAGCACCGATGCTAATCGACAATCCAGCTCAAAATCCAACGTGGGAATACCGCACTCACATTGATTCATACGAGCGCTGGCCGTCGCTTCATCAATTTTGATGATTTTGGTACGGTAAAGGACAGGAAAGCGCGAAAAGGAAAAGAGCCAGATGAAAAGGGTGAAAAAACTGTTATCTGATAAACCCCCAATAACTATCTATTTTTCAAATGAATACCTGCATCTACAGGCTGAGGGGAAAAAACTGTTAGACGTTCCACTTAAAAACTTCCCACGTCTCGAACGTGCTACGGCTGAGCAGCGGGATAATTTCACCTTTAGTTTCAGTGGCATACATTGGGAAACGCTTGATGAGGATATAAATATTGAGGCGCTTTACGCTGGTGCGGTCAAGGATATAACTAAACAATAATTTGTTAAGCCAGTTAGGAGTTTCCCCCACTTTTCCCCCACTTACTCAGGGATAACGGCTTCCCCCACTTCGCGCCTATATATGCGTAGGAAGTGGGGGAAAATGCCGGATTGAGAGATTCATTATCCGTTCGCCCCCACTTTCCCCCGTTTAATCCCCCNCCTTATTCCGTTGCGATAGCGGTGTAATCCGCTCCCCCTCAAAGGCGATTAGGCCATCCTTTTCCAGCTTGTCCAGCCAGCGGGTGAACTTCTTGTTCACATCAAAGCCCATTGCCCGCATGTCGTCTCGCACCAATGAACGGGTACAGCCTTCACCGTTGGCCCTGCGTGAGCGAATGGCCTGCCATAAGGCGACATGGTTTTCCGTCAGCCGAGAGATACCGGCTAAATCGGGGTCGTTGGCAACATCCTCTCTGACTTCACGCCCCTCATCGTTCAGCACCAGCGAAGTAATCTGATCGCCATCATCGTCCACGTATAGATTGACGGTATTCAGGTCATAGGCACGACGAGGGCGCTCTTCTGCATCCTTCATTTTGGTGCAACTGAGGATCAACGCGCTGCCGTCACCTTCACGTCTGACGTTAAATTCTACGTCCAGCGCAGCACGGAAGGCGCTGGAGCCGCGTGCCCCTTTGTCCTGATCTTTACCGGAATGATGAATAATCAGCACCGTCGCCTGTGTCGCTGCTTTAATCGCGTCACATCCCTGAATGAATGCACCCATATCTTTAGCCGCGTTCTCATCCGAACCGCCAAAACAACGGGCAAGCGTATCCAGAATAATCAGGCGAACTGGCATACCCGAGGCGACTTTCACATCGCGGGCGGCGCATATCACCTGCTGCACGCTCTCGGGGCTGGCCGGAAAAATCGGGCAATCGACGCGATAAAGCGCATCAATCGGGCTACCACCGTTTAGTGTCTGCTCCCATGCCCGGATACGGCGGGGAACGCCGATGCCACCTTCACCAACGACATAAATCACCGCGCCCTGCGTAACCGGCTTGCCCTCCCNCGGTTTGCCGGTGGCGATATGGCATCCCCACGATACCGCCAGAAAAGACTTATACGAGCCACTGGCACCGTAAGCGCTGGCAACAGATGAACTCGGCAGATAGCCTTTAATCAGGTAGTCCTGCCGCGTATCAAAGCCGTCAGAGCCTTTGCGCAGGGGCAATGAAGTATTGAAGCCCGGTGTTGCGGAATCGGTGCGAACTAAAGACGTATACATTGTGTCAGGCTGATAGCGTTGTTTATTGAACGCGGATTTGGTGGCCTCAAGCCCATATTGCTGGCGGTAATCATCCCAGTCACAGAGTGTTGTGGTGGGCGGTAACGACACCCAGCCGTCCACCGCGAGCGCGGCTTTTTCAGCCTGCTCCTTACCGATATTGGTTGAACCATCGGCATGCAGGTCATGATCGCCCGCCAGAATGATAGTGGCATTGGGATACCAGCTACGCAGAGCTTGTGCGACGTTCATCAGGTTATTGGCCGATACCGCCGCGACCACCGCCGCCGTGGTGATCTGGCTGATGGTCAGGCCGGTGGCGTACCCTTCGGTGATCACGATGGTGCCCGGCTCTTTCGGGCAATGCACCGCAATGAAAGAGCCTTTCAACTGTGAACCCGGTAGCAGGCGTTTTTCTCCATCGTCGTTGATCAACTGTGCGCCGGCCAGTTCACCGGAAACGCGATGCAGCTTCAGCAGCAGGCTTCCCTCATCAAACAACACGCCGCCGATACGCATTTTTTGCTGTGCGGTCAGGCGGGCATGAACGATAGAGAACCCTTTGGCTTTCAGGTAGGTGCTCTCGCCATTCCTCGAATGGATCAGCATATGCTTGATTTTATCAGCCAGCGGCGGGCGTTTAGCAGCTTTTTCCCTGGCTGGCGCTGTTAAGGCGGGAAGCGTCAGCGCGGCCACCTGTTTTGCCGCGTCTGATAGATCACAGTTTTTGACCCGTGTGACCAGATCA
Source organism: Lonsdalea quercina subsp. quercina (assembly GCF_000688655.1). Classification (GTDB taxonomy): domain Bacteria; phylum Pseudomonadota; class Gammaproteobacteria; order Enterobacterales; family Enterobacteriaceae; genus Lonsdalea; species Lonsdalea quercina. Next base: position 155,065 of record NZ_JIBO01000016.1, read on the forward strand.
AGGCCATCGCCATGACCACACTGATTGCAAAACCACGTTCCCCGTCCCTCCTTGTCGTCAAAACGAAAGCGATCTTTGCCGCCGCAGGCAGGACAAGCGCCGTGTTTGTCGCCGGAAGGCACTGGAATAGCCAGAGCGGCCAGAATGGCACCCCACCGGTGGCGCGACTGAGCGGTAATGTCTGAAACGAACTTACTCATCGTCAGCCACCTCTGCTTGCAGCGCGTCATTTAACTGGTTCAGACGCTCCCATAGGATAAAGATCAGCAGTTCTTTCGCGAGCGGGTTGTCCAGTTCAATGATGGCGTAGGCCAGCGCCCGACAGTGATCGACGAGTTCTTCTAATGTCAGGGGTGTGGGGTCATACATGATGTACCCCCGCAGAAAAAAAGAAAGATTGCGGGTAGAAAAAGAGAAGGGTCGTCGCCATAAGGCAGCCTCCGTGGTAAGCAGGGTATCACTACCACCTGAGACGCCAACCTCTATGGTGGTAGCCCAGACGGGGTTGGCGTAACCGGTTACCACGTAGCCCGGCGCTCCTTGCGGAGCCCCCGCCTGAGCCACCATTGACAGGTATGCGCAGGCATCGCCTAATAAAAGACACGTAATAAATCCGTGTCTTTTAGGCAACGTGGTAAGTGTCGGAACGCCAATTCCGGCTACGGATTTTGCCGCAGCATCAGCAGTATATCGTAAATTGCCCGCCAGAAAAAAATAACAATGCATCATGATTTAGCCTCCCCGCGCTGGCTAATACGTGCCGCGATCCAGTCATTCNCTTCACTTTCCACCCACGCCACTGAGCGAGCGCCGATTTTGACCGTCTGAGGGAATTCCCCCTGCTTCATCAGCAGGTAAATCCATGATTTCCTGAGGCCGGTTTTTTTCATCACACCCGATAAGCGAATCAACGTGTTATCCTTCATGTTCAATCCTCCTTCCGGGTGTAAACCCGCTCGACATAGCGCCCCCGGCCATCACCGTGGCCGAGATCCATAGAGGTTAATGCTCTGGCTTCACTGCGGGAAAAGCCCTGTGACAGGTAATAACGTATGGCATCCTGCGCCCATGCGTAGCGCTGGCTGTGCGGGGAATAGTGGCTGGTCAACCCCAAGCGGGTGGTCTGCGTGCGCCAGAAATTCATGGCGGTTTTCAGGTCGGGTTTATCGATCAGCCTGCCGTTACGCGCCTCAGTCACCTTTAGCGCCGCTTTTACCGCCCGTTGAATGGTTTCGCGATCGATAATCCGGGTTTCGCGTGGCCTGCCGCCTTTGGTGCCAAACACCACGGTCAGCGTCTGTTGATGGCGCTCAAGCTGCTTTTTCCACGTTTTCAAGGAACTGGCGCATTGCACCGCTTCCTGAGAACGCAGCCCCAGCAATCGGGCAAGCTGAAGTGCGCAGGCCAGCCCTTTATCATGCTGTTGTGCCGCGAGCAGAACGGCCTGATAACGTTCGTCCGGGATGGCGAATTTTGTCCCGGCACGGCTTGCCCCGCTCAGCCCCTGCGCGTTATTGGTCAGGCGGTCGGACGCGGCGAGCTTTTCCCGTCCTCCCTGCTTAAACACCGTGCGCAACGCCGCCATTTCATTGTGCAGGGTACGAAGGGCAATCCGCTGTGACAGGCGTTCGGCGACATAGCTTTCGATATGTCTGGCTTTGAGATACTTAACGTCACGCACCTGAATATTCAGCGCCAGCAGGTGACGGCACAGCCTGTCCATGATGCGAATACGATCATGAACCGTCTTGTAGCTCCCGCCAGCCTGTTTCGCCAGCGTGGTCATTTCACGACTTAATTTACTCATGCAACTTACCTCTCATAATTCAACTGGATGCTTTTCTCTGGCGCATGGGAAAGGGCAGAAACAATCGCAATTGACCTGCCTTGAACGATACCTGTGCGCCAGAGCGGACAGCAGTTGAGGTCTTGGGAGGTGTCGGCGATGCACTCGGTGCGGCCGCCTGCGGTTGCAGGATTTCCTCTCAGGCGGTTAGGCCTGCCTCGGTATCGGTTCAATCTCCTGTAAAAAAGCGGTCAGTCCGGCACAAACGGGTGTGTCAGATTCATGACGCAGTGGTTGAGGTGCATGTCTCAGGGGCTGATGGGCTCTTCGGCTGCGGCGTCACTTTCATCCGTTGACACGGAAAAAGTGACGCCGGTGCAGACGTTGCCGGCAGGTGCGCAGCTGATGCCCGACGGCATAGCAACGCTCAGCCAGCACGTTTACACGCGCAGACGCAAATCATTGAGACGAGTAAAATCGAAGTTACACGATAACGTGAACTTACGAAGGTAAGAGCTGTTTAAGCCGCCTATGAAGTGAAATCACCGCAACGATAAACGTTGCAACTATGGCCAGTCTCCTACGGTATGGAAGCCAGCTCTCTGGCTGGGTATAGTGAAGCCCACAGCAATGTTGGGCTTGAGGTTTAGTCAAAACAGACCTTCATCACCACGCTCGCAACGGCGTTCAAACTACCCGGTGATATCTGCTTGCAAAGGCTGGCAGATTTACCACACGCAACTGTGCGCGTTCTTCCTTGCAGGCTACGGAAGTGTTTGTGGTCGCCCGAAGGCGTCAGTCTCAGACCACGCTCCATTCCTATGACTTTGACAGTGTGACCACCCGAAGGCGTTTCTCACAGGTCACTCGTATCATCCCGATACTGGAAACATTGGTGGCTGTCATCGACAGCAGGTTTTATGGTCAAAAATACGACAGAGTTTTGCAGGTTTCAAGCACTTTGACTCAGCCAGAAAAGAGAGTAACCTAGCACTTAGTGCTATAGTTAGGGTTACAGGATGTCGGCCTGATGCGCGTATTCAAAACCAAATGGTTCACTAAGGCAGCTAAATCCCACGCCATCAAGGATAGCGAGTTATGTCAGGCTATTGAGGCGGTAATGCAAGGGAAGGCTGACGATCTCGGCGGCGGCGTTTATAAGAAACGGCTGAACCAGAACCGCGATCGCGCCATCATACTGGCTAAAGGTGGGCAGCATTGATTTTACACATTCCTGTATGCCAAGCAGGATATGGCGAACATCGATAATCGCGAACTGGCCGGATTCCGCGAATTAGCGAAGCACTACGCTGCCCTTGCCGATGAAAAGATTACGGCACTGCTTAAGAGTAAAGAACTGGTGGAGATTTGCCATGACCGCAAAAAGTAAATTCAAGAGTCCTGCATTTGAAGCTATCCACAGCGCGGCTTCTNGATTATTCAGCGTCGATGCTATTCCACAGGAAACGATGCGCAACTTTGACAAAGCGTGTCTCAACAGCGTGGACGATCTTCAACCTCTTGAGATTAAGGCGCTACGTGAAAAGCTGAACGTCAGCCAGCCGGTTTTCGCCCGCTACCTGAACACCAGTGTTTCGACGGTACAGAAATGGGAAAGCGGCGTAAAACGCCCCAGCGGATTATCGCTGAAACTGCTTACCGTGGTGCGGAAGCATGGGTTGAAGGTGTTGGTGTAGAAAATTAATTTTCTCAACAATAGATGATAAAGGATAAAGCCCATAACTACTAATTAATAGCTCGATCATTTTTTCTTATGAGAAAATATAAAGTCGTGATTTTTTATTGTGAGTAGTTTTTCTTGATACACAGTTTCTTTAAACTGCCCCATAAGAAGATTGAATGTGTATTCATACGAGATTTATATCTCACTAAGTCTAAATATCACTTTAAAATTTGTCAGGCTGATGCTAGCGTTAGGTTAAAACAGTAAGCTCATTAAGTCAGCCCTTTAAGGCTAAAATATGTCGAATGATAACCCTGAACTTCGCGAGTTTTAAGGCAAATCAACCCTAGCTTCCGAATAAATAGAGTGGCTAAAGCGTCTGGTCAACGAGTTGTATTTTTTGGTGAGTTTAGCCATAAAGATGAACTGGGACCCGAAGGGTGTGATAGCTGGGGTGAGGTTGTAATTAAGATAAGTGAAGCCACTTCAAGGGCATCAATTTCTTATATACAAAAAGAAGTTGAAGTACTTAAGGAGCGGTAAGTGTCAAGATAGTTGGCACCCCCGGTTGATTTAGGCTGCCTGCTTTTCCCGCCCTGGATTCAGCATAACCTCACCTGACGGCTGCCAGTTCCGTGTCCTGCCTGACCAACGTTCAGGCCGTTGCGCTTTTGCCATCTGGTACACCTTATCCCGCTTCTTCAGCACCCTGCCATCTTCGCCCCGGTGCCGTTGGCCTGGCGTTACGTACCTGATGCCGCTATGTCGATGCGTTTCGTTATACCACCGGGTAAAACTCTCTACCCATTCGCGCGTATCCTCTAACTTGTCGAACCCCGATGACGGCCACTGCGGCACATATTTCAGCGTCCTGAACAACGACTCCACATACGCGTTGTCGTTACTGACCCCTGGCCGGCTGTGAGACGGCGTTATTGCCAACTCATGCAGCTTCATCTGCAACGTCTGCGACTTCATCGCCGCCCCATTGTCCGCATGCAGTACCGGCGGGTATTGCCAGCATCCTTCCCGACGTACCGTGCGCTCTATCAGGGCGGCTGCCTGCTCGCCNCTTTCTGTTTCATTCACTTCATATCCCACGATTTTTCGGCTGTAGAGGTCTTCCACCAGATACAGGTAAAACCAGCGACCCTTCACGGTTGACGGCATCCATGTGATGTCCCACGTCCACACCTGATTCGGGCCGCTGGCCTGCCAGGTCGTGGCCGGCGTGATTTTCTGTGCCGCACGTTGCCGTCCACGCCGATGTCCTTCCTCCATGACGACGTAGCACCCGGTAAAAGGTTGACTCACTCGCCAGATAAATCCCCTTATCGGCCAACGCCGGTACGATTTGTGACGGTGGCACACTGCCAGTATCTGTTGCTCTTCTTGCGCGCTTAACCGGTTCGACGGGGAGGGCCTGACCGCTCTGGCACGCTTGTCCTCCATCGAACTTTGCCAGCGTCGCCACGTCCGTTCACTTAACCCGGCTTCCGTGAGCGACACCGCTAACCGGGCGCCTGACGCCATCGCGTTGCGCACATATCCCATCAGCGTCTGCCGTTCCGCACCTGATGTCAGTCGTCCTCGTCGGTTATTCCGTAGTAGTCCCGCAACTGCTTTCGCAGCACCAGTATCGCTGCCGCCTCCGCCAGGGCTTTTTCCTTACGAACCAGTTCGCGTTTGAGTTGACTGACTTCTTTCTGGCTTTGTCTGAGCGCGGCTTTATCATTAGGCGAAGAGACCTGCAAAAAGCCTTGTTTCCACTGACTAATCTGCTCAGGATAAATCCCTTTCTTACGGCAGTATTGCGCCAGTTCCGCTTCACTGAGTGTGGCGGTTTCGATAATCACAGCCAGCCGGGCATCGGCTGACCATTGGTCTGTGGTTTTGTCTGCACCCGGCNCCGGTATTCCCTCTGCTTTCGCCTTGTTACGCCAGTTATAGAGCGTAGCTTCTGATATCCCTTCCATCTGTGCAACTGCGGTGACGGTCATGTTGTAGGGCGGCAGTAGTTTAGCCAGTGCGGCCGATTTACGTTCTGGTGAAATGTGCTTCACGATATGGTTCCATCTTGTCATTAATGTTTTCGATGGGGGTGCCATCTATCCTGACAGAGGGGG
>NZ_JIBO01000017.1 GCF_000688655.1 Lonsdalea quercina subsp. quercina
ACAACTTTGCCCCGCCTGTGGACTGCGTACGCTATGACCCGACGTTACCGTTTAGCATATGCCGCCGCTTGTTTACCGGCCTGAATACCGAAGATGATGATATCGGCCACGGCGTTTCCGCCGATGCGGTTGGCGCCGTGAATGCCGCCGACCACTTCACCCGCGGCGTAGGCGCCCTGAATAACCTCTTTATTGCTATTCAGCACTTCGGTTGCCGTGTTTACAACCACGCCACCCATCGTATGATGAACGCCCGGGGCGATCTTGATGGCGTAGAACGGTCCTTTGTTGATCGGGTTACGCAACGCGGTCGTTCTGCCGAAATCGTCATCGTGCTGTTTTTCAACAAACGTGTTGTAACGTTCGATGGTTTTGGTCAGCTCGGCAGGTTCAATTTCCAACCGGTCAGCCAACGCCGCAATGGAGTCTTCGACTTCGACGAAGCCCTGAGCAACATATTCGCCGACCGCCATGTTTTTCTCTTTGACGTGATCGTCAAAGACGATATAGGCGTATTTTTCCGGCAGGTTGATAATGCTCGCAGACACCTTGTCACGCGTTTCCAATTCATTAAAGAAACGCTGACCGCTTTGGGAAACCAGAATCGCACCGCCGCCGCGGATAGATTCAGAGATCAGATAAGACGTATTCTGCTCCACCGTCGGGTGGATCTGAATTTCACCCATGTCGACGGTATCCGCGCCCAGCGCTTCCAGCAAGGTAATCCCGCTACCGGTGGCGCCTTTGTGGTTCGTCGTTACAAAGCCTTTCAGGTCCGGACGGTATTTCACCACCAAGTCCTGGTTGGCGCTGAATCCGCCGGTCGCCATGATCACGGTCTTCGTCGGAATGACGCGCTCTTCGTTTTCGTCGTTGAGGGTGCGAACGCCGGAAACCTTACCCTCTTCCTGCAAAATCTCGGTGACAGACGTTTCCAACATCACGTCGATGTTGCGCTGGTTGAGGTTTTTCACCAGTCCGCTGATCAGGTAGCCGCCTACCGCCGCGCCGCTGGCCGGACGGTGAGTTCGGTCGACGCTCATGCCGCCGGTGGTCGTCAGGTCGCTCAACTCGATGTTGCGATCGGCCAGCCAGTCGATGGCTTCGTGGGCGTGTTCAACGAAGTATTTCACCAGTTCAGGGTTGTTCTTGTTCTGGCCGCTTTTCAGCGTTTCGTTGTAGAACAGCTCTTTATCGTCGACGATCCCTTTTATTTTCTGGAAACGTGTTTCCGCTGCGTTCATCCCCGCAGAGGCTTTGATCGTGTTCCCGCCAATCACCGGCATTTTTTCGACAATCAGCACTTTGGCGCCATCATCAGCGGCCTGAATCGCCGTCGCCAGACCCGCGCCGCCGCTGCCGACGACAACCACGTCGTACTGCTGGACTTCGTCCGGGTTGCCGCCCTCTTCGATAATCGCTTCTTTAAACGACTTCGTCATCGCCTTCGTCACCGCTTTTTTGATGGCTTCGCTCTGTTCTGTGGCGCCGGTCACGGCGTCGACGTGCGAACTATTGGCATCAAGAATACGGGTTCTGATGATTTCAAAGCTGCCGATCAGCTCATCATCCCATCCGGCGGTATCGGCCAGCGCGATATCTTTGATGTGGTCTTTTTCCAGGCTGACGTTAACGATGAGTTCTTTATCGTTGTCCTGCACTTTCTCCTGGTAGACACCCGCCTTGAACTTTTTAGCGTTCAGGCTCATATCGCGGATCATGCTTTCAACCAGCGAGAAGCGCCACAGCGGTTCCGGGATAGTCAGTTCTTCACGCTTGGTGCTGTCGATGTAGAGGTCGATGTGTTCCTGCGCAGTGATGCGATCCATCCAGTCCGGGTAGGCGATGCAACCTTTACCCACCGCAACCAGATCATAACCGTGCTCCAGCGCGACATCGGCATCCGCCTTGTTGACGATGCCGCCGACGCCCACGACCGGCACCTGCGCCAGCGTGTCGGAACGCATAGCAATATATTTTTCGATCAGCGGGGTCGCGGACTCGGTATCGACGATAGAAGGACGCAGAGTGTGGCCCATGGAGAAGTGCACGTAGTCCAGACCGCGCGCTGCCAATTTTTCCAGCAGGTACAGGGTATCGTCGAAACGGATACCCGGCTCTTCCAGCTCTTCCGGCGAGAAACGGTAGCCGATGATGAAAGACGGATCGGCATACTTGTCTTTCATCTGGTGTGCGATATCCAGCACGGCCATCGGGAAGCGAGTACGGTTGTCGCGGCTGCCGCCCCATTTGTCTTCACGGCGGTTGGAGTGCGGAGAATAGAACTGCTGAATCAGATAGGTGTTGGCGCCGTGGATTTCCACACCGTCGAATCCGGCCTGGATAGCGCGATGAATGGCGCGACCAAACTTAGCGACCATCTCTTCCACTTCATCCGCCGTCAGCTCGATAGGCGTCGGCGCGCCGGGGCGAGGTGCGGCANCGGCGCTCGGCCCTACCGGAGATTCGCCGCCGATGAGTTTAGGATCGACCATGCGTCCGCCGTGGTAGATCTGCAGGATAGCTTTAGAACCCTGTTCTTTGACCGCGCTCGCGACTTTGGACAACCCTTCAATCTTGTTGTCGTCATCAATACCGATCGCGCCAGGGAAAGCCCGTCCGCGATCGTCGATGAAGCAGCATTCCACAATCAGCGCGCCGATCTTACCGGAACGCACCTGATAGTATTCGATGAGTTCCCTGGTGACGGAACCATCAAAAAAGCCGGTGCAAGTTGTCATTGGCGCCATAACGACCCGGTTTTCCAGGGTGACGCCATTAGGCAACGTGAACGGCTGCAATAATCTATCGTTAATGTTTGTCATTAAAATACCACCTAATTTTCACAAATTTTTAGCAAATTCTTAAATTCGGAAATGGCAGGCTGCCTTTTTATTGTTCGTGTTTTATTTGCCTACGATTATTATTCTTTTATTATGTGGTTTTTTTAATGTCATAATACTTTTTTTTTAATGTCTTAATTATTTAGTATTTGCAGTTATGTTACCACTCTGTTTAAATAAAAGTGTTTAATGTAAAAACATTATAAAGTGTAGGGTTTTATCGGCGATAAAATGACATGTCATTTATTTCTTCAACGTGTTCGTTAAGCGCGCCCTGCCGTTTTTTATTCGCTTATTTCACAACATCCCACATACCCACATAGGATTAACGGCTATTTCCGGCGCTGCTGGTTTTATGTACTCCCCTCTTGAACTGGCCTATTCTGAACGTCAATAGTCGATCTCAGATGCAAACAACACCATAAATTTCACATAAAAATCATAATGTTAATCTTTTAAAAAAGAGAAGCGAGACTTCATTGAATATATTCCCCCTCCGGAAGACAGGGTATTTATTAGCCGCATAACATGGTGATGGCGTTTAATAAACGCCAGTTTTTTCTTTCTGTACATTCTTTCAACGAAATCCCTTCCTGAGAGGGCAACATAAAAAAGCAGGCCTTTGTATGGATTTTCCTCAGTATGATTAGTCGTTATTTCGACGGTATTTTATTGCTGATAAATCGGCACAGGGCTTATATCAAGACGCAGAACATTGACCAGAAGGATCGAATGTCAGTCCCTCTTTATTGAAATTTTCACAGAGAACATCTTGAGGGCAACGAGATCTGCTCGGTGAGGAATGAGCGAGTCATTTTCCCGTGCATTCAATGAGAACGACAATTATTTGAGAATGGTGCGGAGATGAATATGACTTCTCTGCCCGGATATTTATTTAAAAAACGGATTATCATTATTAAAAAAGGCGATCAAGATAATAAAGGGTCATTCCGCACTTTACTGTTTCCCCGTTTATCCTATTTTTAGACATACCTCCCCCATGCGTCTAACAACTTCTCTAAATGTATTAAAATTTATATTATCCATTTTTAGATAAATAGGTGTGGAATCCATTTTGAATCCCTCCTCATAAACTGTGCTGTTTTTACTCACCGCTCAACTTTTCATAAAAAACGTGCGGCACTCTCTCGCTAACCCGGCCTGGCCAAGATCCGTCACAAAAATTAACATTTCCAGCCGTAATGGCACACTCAAGGGATAACTGTTCATCTCGGTTCATTTTCGGATCAGACTCAATAAGGTTGATGATTAGCCTGCATCTGAATTTTTTCGTTTTAGTTTAGCCCTAAACATTACCGTGATTTATTAATTTCCTGGCATTCTCTCATCTTTATTTCGACCCAAAACACAAGAAAAAATAATTTTTATAATCATAGAGATATAAAAAAACCTCAAGAAGTCGACGCTTTCCCCACCTTATCTGCGGCTTTTTTTTTACTTTTTATAAAACTCGGCCGTCTACTGCACCAAACGGCAATGAACAACCTAATCACCAAGCTTTCGACTATTAGATTAAAAGCGCTACGCTATTACGGATTTAATAATAGTTTCGCTGATCATCATCACCCCAGAAATATATTAAATCCTGAAACTTTCGTTGACATTTAATTACCTTCTTTTCGAAAAAAAGCGATGAAGTCGATTACCTGTTTGCCGATAACTGCATTGAAGAAATGAAACGTTGATGGATTTATATCTGGCTCGCGTGTTCCCCCACAAGCGTCCCAATGAATGGATGCATAAAACATAGTTCTGATTATTCAAGAACTCATACTCAATACTCCAGGGCTACGACTATGAATTTTATTCGTGACATCAAGATCAGAACCATGATGGTTCTTATCCTTATCCTGTTCTCTTTATTATGGGGAGGCGTATCAGCCTTCGCACTTTACTCTCTGGGCCAGCTGACCTCAGAAATCGAACTGACCAACGTCCAACAGGACAACGGCGATATCATCAACGGCGCCAGCGGACAGTATTACCGGGTCCAGAACATCCTGGACCGAGCCATGGAGCAAAAACTCAATAACAACCCAGACGGGTTTAAGTCGGGAATGCAGCAAGCCGCGGCAGAAATCGCGCGTTTGAAAGCGGGACTGGCGCAGTTTCAGGTGACCGATCACGCCAACATTAATAAAGTCACAATCGACGCGATCTATAACAGCTCACAGCGTCTCTACAGCGAAGCCGTTGTACCGATGTACGATGCGCTGGCAGCCGATCGCCTGGATACCTATAAGCAGATTGCGGAACAGACATACAGCCCGCTGCGTGCTGAGTTCACCACGGCCATCACTCAATACAACACCGTCATCGGCACGCTGAAGACCGAAGCTCAGGACCGCATCGGCAACTGGGTGAAATGGTGTGAATATATTCTGATGGCGGCGCTGGCTGTCGGCCTGATCATCGTGCTGCTGACCGATCGTTACCTGGCCAAGTTTGTGGTGCGTCCGCTTGATCAGATCAAACAACATCTGCAGGTGCTGGCCATAGGTCAGCTACATACCAAAATTGCAGACTTCGGCAAAAACTGCGTCGGCAGCCTGATCCCGTTCGTACAACAGATGCAGGGAAACTGGATCAATACCGTTTCCGACATTCGCATGAGCGCCGACGAAATTTATCGCAGCTCGGGTGAAATTTCCGCAGGCAACACCGACCTGTCCTCTCGTACGGAAGAGCAGGCCTCTGCGCTGGAGCAAACCGCTGCCAGCATGGAAGAGCTCAGCGCCGTGGTGAAACAGAACGCAGAAAACGCGAACCAAGCCAGCGTATTGGCGCAGAACGCTTCTAAAACGGCAAATGAAGGCGGTAGCGTCGTCAGTGATGTCATCAAAACGATGAACAACATCAGCGGCAGCTCGAAGAAAATCGCGGATATCATCAACGTCATCAACAGCATCGCGTTCCAGACCAACATTCTGGCGCTGAACGCCGCCGTTGAAGCGGCGCGTGCCGGTGAACAGGGTCGAGGCTTTGCCGTCGTCGCCAGCGAAGTTCGCAGCCTGGCGCAGCGCAGCGCCGAAGCGGCCAAAGAGATCGAAGGGCTGATCGATGAGTCCGTCAGCAACGTGAAAATCGGCTCTGAGCAGGTCACTCAGGCGGGCGACGCGATGGGCAACATTGTTCGCGCCATCACCAACGTCACCGACATCATGGGTGAAATTGCATCCGCCTCGAACGAGCAGAGCAAGGGCATTACTCAGGTCGGTCAGGCCGTCATCGAAATGGACAGCGTGACGCAGCAGAACGCCGCGTTGGTGGAAGAGTCCACCACCGCGTCATCGTCGCTGGAAGATCAGGCGCGTCGCCTGACGGAAGTGGTTTCCATCTTCCAGTTAGCAGAGTCCGAATCGCGTACCAAAGTCCCCGCGCCGGGCAAACCGGCTCAGTCCGCACCGGCTATCGCGCCGAGAAAACTAGGCTCGGGCACGCCGTCAGACGGAAACTGGGAAAAGTTCTAACCCCACGCTAACCACGCCCTGACGCCATCCGCGTCACATCGTGACGGCTCTCCGATCCACCGGGGAGCCGTTTTACTTTATCCTGCCAAGTTTCCCTTTCCACGCGGCTCTCCATTCGATTTAATGATATTGCTTGTCCACGGCTTTTTTTATGGTTTTTAATAGGAACAGGCGCCACGGGGCGAAGTGATTCACCGACAAAGTCGGAACTGACGCAATCACGCGGCAACGCCGCTTCGACGGCTTTTGTGAGGAACTCATGAAATTCAAATCTGATGCGTCGCCCGTCGATGCGGATAACAGGACCAGGCGTTACGAGCTGGATCGCTTCGATGTGACCATTCTGCGGCTACTACAAGCCGACTCGTCCATCTCTAACGTCGCACTGGCGGAGAACGTAAACCTCAGTCCTCCCGCCACCCTGCGGCGCGTGGAGCGGCTGAAACAGCTGGGTCTGATCAAAGGTTATGTCGCATTGCTCGACCCCGAGGCGCTGAATGCGGGCATGGTCGTCATCATCGGCGTCGTGCTGGACAGGTCTACCCCCGGCGCATTTAAGGATTTCGAGACGTCGGTTCAGCAGATCAGCGGCTGCATGGAGTGTCACGTCGTCACCGGCGAGTTCGACTACATGCTGATGATCCGCACCAAGGACAACCAGAGTTTTAACCGCCTGCACGCCGAACAACTGCTGTTCCTGCCAGGCGTGCGCCAAATTCGGTCGTTCATCGGCCTGCGGGAAGTGTTGTCCACCACTCAGCTACCGTTCTGAATACCGATTTTCCAGCAGTCTCCTGTTTGCCTGACATGAAAAAGCCCGCGTCACGCGGGCTGTTATCGCCACACCGTGGTGCCCTTAGCCGTTGCGGAATATATAGCTATAGGCGCTCAACGCCGGCGCGCCGCCCAGATGGGCATAGAGCACTTTGGCGCCTTTAGGGAATTCGCCGCGGCGAATTTTATCGATCATCCCCTGCATGGATTTTCCTTCGTACACCGGATCGGTCAATACGCCTTCCAGACGCCCGCACAGACGAATCGCTTCCAGCGTGCCTTCATTGGGCAGGCCGTATTCCGGGCCGCCGTAACGGGTATCCAGCACCACATCATCTTCGGTAATCGCCTGTCCCAGCTCGACCAGGTCGGCCGTCTGCTGGGCAATACGCAGGATCTGCGCCTTGGTCTGCTCCGGCTTGGCCGAGGCGTCAATCCCGATAACGTTGCGCGCACGGCCGTCGGCGGCAAACCCCACCACCATCCCCGCCTGCGTACTCCCGGTGACCGAGCACACGACGATATAGTCGAATTTAAATCCCAGCGCTTTTTCCTGCTCGCGCACTTCTTCCGCGAAACCGACGAAGCCGAGGCCGCCGTAAGGATGTTCAGAACAGCCGGCGGGGATTGGGAAGGGTTTCCCGCCGTTCTTCGCCGATTCGTCCATCGCATCCTTCCAGCTTTGACGGATGCCGATATCGAATCCCGCGGCGTCAAGACGCACATCCGCCCCCATGATCCGGGACAGCTCGATGTTCCCCACGCGATCATAGACGGCGTCGGCGTAATTCACCCAGTTTTCCTGCACCAAAATACATTTCATCCCCAGATGCGCGGCGACCGCCGCCACCTGGCGCGTCTGGTTCGACTGAATACCGCCGATGGAGACCAACGTGTCGCAGCCCTTCTCCAGCGCCTCGGGGATCAGATACTCCAACTTGCGCGTCTTATTGCCGCCGAAGGCCAGACCGCTATTGCAATCTTCGCGCTTGGCATAGATTTCAACTTCACCGCCCAGATACTCGCTGAGTCGTTTCATCGGCGTAATCGGCGACGGTCCGAAAGTTAACGGATAACGCGGGAATTTTTCTAAATTCATCATCAGGCTCCGACAGGTAATAGGGAACATAGTAGTCACAGGTGGTCACGATTTACGGGAAAAAGACTGCCCCTTGCGTTAGATACTACCCGAATGTGGAGTGATTAAAATTGCAAAAAAATACCCAATACCTGCTCTAAATTTCAAAAAATAAGCGTGAAAACGCTAATAAATCCGCAAAAAATATCCTTAAAGAAATTAAATTCACCCTCAAAAACCCAGCGAGCTATCCCCGTATTTTATCCTCTGCATTCGCGGGGGGACGAACATGGTGAAACCCCACGCGCGGCGCCCTCACCCTCTGCGCTCAGCGGGCGGAGATGGCATACTCCCGGCGTATTCGCTCATCCTGCTCGGCCAGTTCCCGTTTGAGAAAATCGCAGAAGTCGTTCAGCGCCGCCGTGCGCGGTTTGGCCGCATCGGTTTGAATCTGCATGGTCCGCTGACTGAAGGGTTCGCCGTCGATCGAGCGCATCTGCAATCCATCGCTACGCACTCGGTACAACACCGAAAAATGGCTGCAGATAGCGACGGCATCCGGTGTATTCAGCACAAACTCATAGAGAGTGGAAAAGTGATTACAGGTCAGTATCGGGTCGATGAATACGCCGTTCATGCGACAGGAGAGATCGAACAGTTGACGGATGGTGGCGGCCTGATCCGGCAACGCGACCGGATAGCCGTTCAGATCGGCCAGTTTAAGCCCGACATGCGCCAGCGGATGCGAGTCCTGCATGATCACCAGCACCGGCGCCGGATACGAGGCGACGATGTCGACGCCGTGCTCCAACGACAGGCTGAATTTGAGCGCCACATCGCATTCGCCGTTGCGCACCAGATCCGGCACCTGCCGCGTGGAACCCACCGTCAGCACGAAGTTGACCGATGAGTGCGTCAGACGAAACTTCGCCAACAGCGTCGGCATCAAATTAAAGGCGATACCGTCGGTGCAAACGACCCGAATGGTGGTTTGGCGAACCGATTTCAACCCTTCGATTTCGGCCACCGCCAGCTCCATATCCGCCATACTGCGCCGCACGTGATGTTCCAGAATCTGGCCCGCCGCGTTCAGCACCATGCCGCGCGGATGCCGTTCGAATAACGGCGCGCCAAGCCGATGCTCCAACTGCTGGATCTGACGGCTGATGGCCGAAACCGCGACGAACAGCTGCTGGCTGGCGGCGCTCAGCGATCCGGTGCTCGCCACGGCCATGAAGTAACGAATTTCGTTATTGTGCATCGGTCGCTCCGTTCATCTCGAAGGGGTTGTCAAAGTCTACCCCCTTTCTCTCCCTCAACGAACCGCGCCCGCTCCGGCGTCAACCAGAACAGGCGCGATAACCCCGCGGGGGATGAGTCAGCTGCGCGTCAGGCGGTGGTCTGCGTGGACTCAGCCTGCCGGCGTAGGCACAGCTGCTCCGCACCCTGTTCGGCCAAGTCCCAAAACAGCCCGGTCATGATCCGCAGCGCCTCCAGCGTCATGTCCGCCAGAATGTGTTCGTTGGGCGCATGCTGCGAGCAGGCCGGATAGGAGTGCGGCACCCACAGCGTCGGCAGACCCAGCGTTTCCGAAAAACAGGCGTTCGGCAGCCCGCCGCCGAAGTTGGGCAACACGGCTGGCGCTTTTCCGGAGGTGCGNGCGATTGACGTCGCGCCCCACTCCACCCACAGGNCGTTAGGGTCGAGCCGGGTGGCCTGATAGCAGCTGACGGCGTTGACGATCTCGACGTCCGCGAACCCATTGGCGTCCAGATGCTGCCGCAGATGTTGCGCAAAGTGCGCCACGTCGCTGCCGACCNCGTAACGCATATGGCAATGCGCCGAGGCGGAAGGCGGAATGGCGTGCGCCGGTTTGTCGGGATTGCCGGTGACATAGGCCAGCACATCCAGCGTATTCCACCCATACACTTTCTCGGCCGACGTCAGCCCCGGCTCNCCCCACTGCGGGTCAACCTCCGGGTCGGTCGGCCCGCCGCCCAGTTCGATATCCGCCAGTATCTGGCGCAAACTCTCCGACACCGCCGGAGGCCGCAGCCCCGGCACCAGAATTCGTCCCCGCGCATCGACCAGACAGGCGATGGCGTGCGCCAGTCGAATGCCTGGGTTGCTCAGCAGTCCTCCCCAGTTGCCGGAGTGATGACCGCCCTCGCGCGGCGTCAGCCGCAGCTCGAAATTAAACACGCCGCGCGATCCCAGAAACAGCGTGGGACGTACGGCGGAGATGCGTGGGCCATCCGAGGCGATGAACAGATCGGCCGCCAGCCAGTCACGGTACTGCGCGCAGACGTCGTTCAACCCCGGCGATCCGGCTTCTTCCCCCATCTCCAGAATCAGCTTGATGTTGTAGCCCAGACGATCGTGGCGGCCTTTCAGCACCTGTTCGAGCGCCGCCAGATTAATGGTGTGCTGGCCCTTGTTATCCGCCGTCCCGCGGCCATACCAGCGATTGCCGTCCTGCACCAGCCGCCACGGCGACAGCCCGCTGCGCCACTGATCGTCATAGCCCCGCACCACATCGCCGTGACCATAGGTCAGCACCGTCAAGGGCGCGTCGGCTTCCAGCCGCCGGGCCAGCAGGAAGGGACTTTTCCCCGCTATCGGGTTGTCCACAATTCGGCAGTCGAAACCGATGGCCTGCAAACGCGGCACCATCTCTTCCGTCAGATAGGCCATCAACACCGCCCCGGTTCCCTCGTCCTGACTCTCCGTTCGATAGGCTACCCGGCGCGCCAGCGTCTCGCTGAACGCGCCGCTGTTGAAATACTCTTCCGCTGCTCGGATCGTGTCTTCACGCGTCATAATTTGTCCGTCCTCTCTTTCGATGATAGTGATTCGGCACGCAGCGGCACGGAGAGCAAGGCCCCGGCCCGGCTCCCTGACGGTCGCGCGNCGTGTCGTTGGCCTTACTCGCCGAACTGGCTGATATCCGGGATGCCCAACCCCGGCTCTGGCGTCAGCACCGACGCCAGCAGCGTTTTGGTATAAGGATGCTGCGGCGAACGGAAGATCTGCTCACGCGTCCCCTGCTCCACAATCGTGCCTTTTTGCATGACGGCGACATGGTCGACCAGATGCTCCACGACGGACAGGTTGTGGCTGATGAACAGGTAGGTCAGTCCGAACTCCTGCTTGAGCGCCAGCAGCAGATTGAGGATCTGCGCCTGCACGGAAACGTCCAGCGCGGAGGTCGGCTCGTCGCAGATCAGAATGGCCGGCCGCATGATCAATGCCCGGGCGATCGCCACCCGTTGGCGCTGACCGCCGGACAGCTGTCCAGGATATTGCTGGTGCGTCCGCGCGGGCATACCCACGACGTCCAGCATCTCTTTCACTCGTGTTTTGCGCTCCTCCGGCGTCCCCATGTTGTGCAGCCGCAGCGCCACCTCCACGATATCCGCCACGGTGCGGCGCGGATTCAGCGATGAGTATGGGTCCTGAAAGATGGGCTGGATGCGCGACGCCAGCGCTTTACGGTCGCCCGCGTCGATTTCACGCCCCTCGATCAACACGTTGCCGGAGGTCGGCGGCAGCAGTCCCAGCAACATCTTCGCCAGCGTGCTTTTGCCGCAGCCCGACTCGCCCACCAGCCCGAGCGTTTCTCCCCGCCGGATGCGCAACGAGACGTTGTTCACGGCGCGGATTTCTCCCGGTTTCGTGAAGATGCCGCGATTCAGGCGAAAGACCCGGCTGAGCACGCACAGCTCCAGCGCCAGATCCTCATTGCCCGGAATATGCGGCGGCGAGGGCGCCCGCAGCCCTTCTACACTATCTATCGTCATAGCGCCTCCACGGTCTTTTGGGCCTGAACACAGCGCACCGCGTGCGCGTCGGTGACATCGACATAAGGGATGTCCCGACGGCAGGCGTCAGTACAGCGCGAACAGCGATTGAAGAAAGCACAGCCCTGCTGCGGCCCGACCAGGCTCGGCACCACGCCGGGAATGGCGCGAAGGGGTTGCCCCGGCATCGTCTTCCCCTGCACCGGAATGCAGTCGAGCAGCCCGCGCGTGTAAGGGTGCTGCGGCTGATGAAACAGCGGCATCACGGGGGCGGTTTCGACGATCTGCCCGGCGTACATGACCGACACGCGATCGGCGATGCGGGCCACTACGCCCAGGTCGTGGGTAATGAAGATCACCGCGGTGCCGAACTCCTGTTGCAGCGCGCGGAGCATCCGCAGAATTTGCGCCTGAATGGTGACGTCCAGCGCCGTGGTGGGTTCATCCGCAATGATCAGTTCCGGCTCGCACATCAGCGCCATCGCAATCATGATGCGCTGGCGCAGGCCGCCGGACAGCTGATGGGGATATTGATTCAGCCGGTCCGCCGCCATCGGAATGCCCACGCGCTCCATCAGCCACACCGCCCGGTCTCGCGCGGTCGACATCGACACCTTGCGGTGCGCCAGCAGCGTTTCACACAGTTGATTGCCCAGCGTGAAAGATGGGTTGAGCGACGTCATCGGCTCCTGAAAAATCATCGCCATCTCGTCGCCCCGCATCGCGGCCCGCTGGCGGGGCGTCATCGCTTGCAGATCGTGACCTTTGAAACGCATATGGTCCGCCGTGCGAACGGCTTTTCGCGGCAACAGATCCATCAGTGCCAGCGACGTCATGGATTTGCCGCAGCCCGACTCCCCGACCAGACACAGCATCTCGCCCCGGCGCACGGAGAAGTCGATGCCGCGCACCGCATGCAGCATGCCACGCGGCGTCGGCAAGTCGACCCGCAGGTTCTTCACATCCAGCAAAATGTCATCATTCATCGCCGCCCCCTTAACCCCGTCCGTCCAGCGCGGTGATGTCGCGCAGACCATCCCCGACCAGATTGATGCCCAGAACCAGTATCGCCAGCATGACGCCCGGTATCAGAATGACCCACGGCTGAAAAAACATGTACGCCTTGCCTTCGGCGACCATCAGCCCCCACGACGGCATCGGCGGCTGGACGCCCAGCCCCAGAAACGACAGCGTGGCCTCCAGCAGAATGGCGTGGGCGATCTCCAGCGTCGCGACCACCGTCAGCGGCCCCAGCAGGTTGGGCAGGATCTCGCGCAGCATGATGAACAGGGATGATGCGCCCAATGTTTTCGCCGCCGCCACGAACTCCGCCTCACGCAGCTGGCGCGTCACCGAGCGGGAGACAATGAGGAAGCGGTCCCACAGCAACAGTCCCAGCAGCATAATCACGACTTTGACGGAACCGCCCACCATCGACGCCATCGCCAGCGCCACCAGAATGACCGGCATGGAAAGACGCACGGTCAGGATATAACTGACCACCGCGTCGACGCGGCCGCCGAAATAGCCCGCCGTCACCCCCAGCGTGATACCGATGAAACCGGCCACCAGCACGGACACCAGTCCGATCAGCAGCGAGACCTGCGCGCCGTACAACAGGCGGCTCAGGTAGTCGCGCCCCAGTTTGTCGGTGCCCAGAAGATGGTCCCAGCCGCCCTTTTCATGCCACACCGGCGGGATCAGGCGCTGACTGATGTCTTGCGCATAGGGGTCGTGCGGGCTGATCAGCGGCGCCAGTATCGCGGCCACGATAATGACGGTGAGGATGACCACGCCTATCGCCATACTGTGATGGCCCATCATCCGCCGCAGCCAGCGCCGGGCCGGACCCGGCTCGGGCAGAAGGACCGTGTCGGGCGGCGTCGATGCGATGACGGCGGAGGGAAGCGGTGAGGATGGTTTCATGAAAGCTCCTTATTGCGTCCGCAGTCGAGGGTCCAGCGCGGCATTCAGCACATCCGCCAGAAAGCTCAATACGATGTAAAACACCGCGATAATCAGCACGATGGCCTGCACCACCGGGAAGTCGTTGCGGGAGATCGAATCCCAGGCCAGCTGGCCCAGCCCTTGCAACGCGAACACGGATTCGATCACGACCGAGCCGCCCAGCATAAAGCCCAGTTCCACCGTCGCCAGCGCCACCACCGGGATGATGGCGTTGCGCAGACCATGCTTGACGATCACCCGAAACGCGCTTAGCCCCTTGGCCCGGGCGGTGCGGATATAGTCCGCGCCCAGCACGTCAAGCATGCCGGAGCGCGTCAGTCGCATCAGCGACGGCATGGCGTAGTAGCCCAACGCGACGGCGGGCAGGACGAAGTTTTGCCAGCTGCTGTTGCCCGCCACCGGCAGCCATTTCAGCCCGACGGCGAACAGCAGAATCAGGATCAGCGCGAACCAGAAGTTCGGCATCGCCTGCCCGATGACGGCGATGAACATAGCGCCTCGGTCAACCCAGGTATTGCGGAACACCGCCGCCAGAACGCCCAGCGGGATCGCCACCACCAGCGCCAGCAGCAGCGAGACGCCGCCCAGCTTGAGCGTGATCGGCATGCGCTGACCAATCAGCTCCATCACCGTGTTTTCGAAATAGAACGAGCGGCCGAAATCCAGATGCANCGCCGCCCACATCCACTGGCCGAACTGGGTGATCAGCGGCTGGTCCAGCCCATACTGCCGACGTATTCCCTCGATCACCTCTGCGGAGGCGTCCGGACCCGCAATCGCGGCCGCCAGATCGCCCGATAGGTGCAGAAGCGAAAAGCTGACCACGGCCACCGTGAATAGCACCGCCAGCGCCACCAGCAGCCGTCGCAAAATATAGATAAGCATCAGTCACTCCTCCTGCGGGCCGTCGCCGGAAGGCGTCGCGCGTCTTCCGGCTCGTTTCACGTCTTATTTCCAGCTGGCCATCGCGAAGCGCGGCAGCTCATCCGGCCAATCCTCGAAGTTCAGATCGGAGGTGAAGGCGTAGTGGGTGGAGTAGGAGAACATCGGCGCCAGGTAAGCCTGTGAGGAGATCCGCCCCAACGCCTCTGCGTACAGGGCGCTGCGCTGTTTGGGGTCGAGCGTTTCATCCGCCTTCGCCAGTGTGGCGGTGACCTCGGCGTCTTTCCAAATATCATCGCCCCGACCGCCGAAATACGGCGTGGTGAACGCGGCGGCATCGTTGATGGAGAACGATCCCCAGGNGCGGATCGCCATGGGCGCTTTACCGGAAATGAGATCCGCCGCCAGCACCGTGTACTGAACGTAGTGAAGACGGGCACGGATACCGACCTTGCGCAGATCGCCGATGATCGCTTCAGCATAGTCGCGCTCGCGATAGGCCCAGATATCGGTATCAAAGCCGTTGGGATAACCGGCTTCCGCCAGCAGCTGCTTTGCCTTCTCCGGGTTGTAGTCATATTTGATGACCTTGCTGGTGTCGCAGGCGGTTTGGGTACGGAAGCAGGCGGAATACACCGGCTGACTGCCGCCGCGCACCAGATTGTTGACGATGGCCTCGCGGTTGATGGCGTAGTTCACCGCCTGACGCACGCGCAGATCCTTGAACGGCTCGCCGCCCGGACCTTTGGCGTGAGTGTTTAAGGCCATAAAGCCGATGCGCATGGTTTCACCGCTTTTGACGGTAAGGTTCGGCATGGTCTCCAGCGAGGTGATCTGGTCGGCGGGCACGCGCCAGATCCAGTCCACCTGACCGGTCATCAGCTGCGCCAGTCGCGTTTCCGGATCGCGGATGACCACAAACTGTAGCTTGCCGATTTTCGGTTGTCCCTGCGGGCTATCCGCAAAGTAATCGGGGTTCTTTTCCATACTCACGCCCTGAGCCGGGGTGACTTTGGTGATTTTATAAGGGCCGGTGCCGATGGGCGCCTGGCTGAATCCGGCCAGCTTCACCTTCTGGTAATAGGCTGACGGATAGATAGGCGTAGGGCCGGAGAGATATTCCAACGCGGCGGGGAACGGTTTTTTCAGCTTCAGCCGGACGGTGTAGTCATCCACCTTTTCGGTGGTGTCGATCCAGTCCACGCTTTGCGGCATCACCGACGACGTCCCGGGGCCAGCAATATGGTTGAAGGTGTAAGCCACATCTTCCGCGGTGAAGGGATCGCCGTTGTGGAAGGTGATCCCTTTACGCAGATGTATCAGCAGAGAAGTGGGCGATTCCCAAGTCCAGTCTGAGGCCAGTTCAGGTTTGTACTCGCCGGTTTTGGGATCGCGATAGATCAGGGTATCCCAGACCAGGTGGGCCAGGATCACGCCTTCACGAAGGTTGTTATGATAAGGGCTGACGTTTTCCACCTCGTTATCGGAGGCGTAAACCAGCGTGTCATTCTGTTTTCCCGCATAGCTGGAAGATGCGCAGCCGAGGAGGAGTGCAGACAAANCACCGCGTTTGATCTGTCTTGTCAGTGAACAAGCCATAGGATTCTCCATTCGATACACTTCATGAAAGAATTAAATCGCCACAATCTCACCTACGTTCCGACAGGAAGTTGCAAGAGTGGAGCCAACCCCGGCTTCCTAACCTTACTGATTTTAGATATAAGCTTTCTAATAATGAGAAACCGCTTAACCCGAGCTGCTTTCGGCGCAAACCACAGGTCATTACGGTGGAATAGGTTTTATTGATAGACAGGTGTTCTGGCAATTGGCGTTTAGTGGCGGTGCAACAGCATGATCGACGCGCACTCTTTTAAGGCACAGGGACTTTCTCCCACGGATGACGGCATCGGCGTTATCAATGCGTACCCGAATACAGGCGTATCCCCTCCCCCACAGCATCGTCACTCACGCCAGAAGTTGTCCCTTTTCTTCGCACCTTATTTCGTGCGCCCCACGATAAATCGACAGGCAGTAGCTGGACGACATTTCCGCTCGACGTTCGAGAAGCAGACCATCATATTCACCATTCGATGAAAATGAATAGACGCCAGAATTAATCACGATGAGATAAATACGTTCATCTCCCAATGGTCAAATTCAACGCCCCTTAAAGCTGATTAAACGTATTCGCTGCAAAAATAAACCTCGGCGATAGTGAGTTGATATTTACCCAGTAAACTCCGGCGAGTATTTATTCCTCCACCTTGCCAGACGCCATTGCATTTTAGGGGTCATGGCTATTTTAGCGAGGTAGCGACAGTATCGAAAAATATCTCGCCGCGCAGACGTATTGTGGTGGAGGGTATGCCTGAGTTTATGGCGAGGTAACATTTCCGCTCGCCCTGAGTGACGCCCAAGGCACAAAACCGCCGCAAACAGGGATAAAGAAAAATCATACTATCATATTGTTTTTTAATATTTAATTTTAGAGCAGACATCTCACCGCCTGTCCTTATGAACTATTTCACATCGCGCCTGAATCACAATCGAGTGACCGCTTTTTCGGCTTTTATCGCTTTTGCTAATCGACAATCACTATTATTAATTGGCCTCATGGGTCGCGGAAAGGGATGATAGCGACATCGAATTCTCCCGATTGAAACAGGGTGGAGAATACATAAATCATTTTGTCGCCAGCGTGGCTATGCGTATTGATGCATCGCCGATCCCATAACCATTTCGGCGTTGGTATATTGGAGTCGAATTGTTTATCCGTCGCAACGCATGGAATATTTCAATAAAAGATAAAATAAGCGCTGCCTTTATTGAGTGATGCTGACGTCACCGGCCGTTTATTCCTTTTTGAATATCGCCCAGACGCGTGTTCATTCTTTTTCACTATCAAACCAGAGCGAATTAAAGAGTATGTCTACGACCGTATTTATCACCGGTTTTATGACCAGTGCCGGATTGCTGCTCTCTATCGGCGCACAGAATTCATTTGTGTTGCGTCAGGGAGTGCGTCGGGAACATGTCTTTTTAGTCTGTACCCTCTGCTTCATGTTAGACATTTTATTGATCAGCGCGGGCGTCTTTGGCGTCGGCGAACTGCTCAGCGCCCACCCGTGGGCGCTGACATGCCTGACGCTGGCGGGCGTGTTGTTTTTGATTCACTACGGCTTCTGCGCGCTTCGCCGCGCCTGGCGAGGCAACCAAAGTCTGCGCCTTGGCGCGACCGGCGACGCGCGCGCCAGCCGTCTTTCCGCTGTCACCGCCTGTCTGGCGGTCAGCCTCCTCAACCCCAGCGTGTACCTGGATACCGTCGCCATCATCGGCGGCATATCGTCCGGGCTGAGTCATGAGCACAAAATCTTCTACTTAGCGGGCGCGCTGCTGGCGTCCGGCCTCTGGTTTTACGCCATCGGCTACCTCTCTTCCGCCTGCGCGCGCTTGTTCGAGAAGAACAGCACCTGGCGGGTGCTGGATAGCTTTATCGGCGTGTACATGCTGTTTATCGCCTGGCAGCTGCTACGGCTTATCGTGTATCCGGCGGCGTAATGACGCCCGCCGCCTCTTCTTCTGCCATCGCGCGCTTAGCGGGCGATGCGGGCCGCCAGCGACTCGACGCGGCGAATCGCCTCCCGCAGCATTGTTTCCGTCACCGTGAACGGCATGGCGTCCATATCCGCTGTTTTAACGGCCGCTTGCAAGATGGCTTGCAGTTCGGCATCGGTCAGATCGGGACTGATGTCCGCCAACGTCAGCGGCACGGCGCAGGCATGCGCCAGCGACAGCGCCTCCAGCAGCGCTTCGTCGCTCCGCGCTTCCAGCGCCAGCAGGCACAGATTGCCGAAGCCCACCAGCAGGCCGTGGCCAAAATCGCGGGTTTTGTCGCACACGGTGAAACCTTCGAACAACGCGTGCGCCGCAGCGGCATGCGCGCCGCTGGCCATGATGGAGGTCAGTCCGGCGAACAGGAAGATCGCATCCAGCACCTGATCCAGCGCTTCGGTGCTGCGATTTTCCGCCACCGCGCGACAGGCTTCGGCGCCAAAACGTTCGATCAGTTGGAAACAAATCGCGCTATGAGCGCGGGAAGAGGCAGCCAGACCGCTTTGATTATGTCCGGTATCGATCGCCCGAAACTCGTACCACTTCGCCAGCGTATCGCCCAGCCCGGCGGCGAGCCAACGCAGGGGCGCTTGCGCTAACAACGTGCTGTCGATGATGACCGCATTCGGCGCGGACGGCAGATGGCACAAGTCAACAAAGTGCCCGTCCTCTTCGTAACGCACAGAAAGCGGAGTCACCGCCGCACAGGTGCCGGCGATGGTGGGCAACGTGACGACGGGAATACCCGCCTGATGCGCCACCAACTTACCGGTATCCAGCGACTTCCCGCCGCCCACGGACAGCAGTACGTCGCTATGGGTTTCCGCCACGCGGGCACACAGTCGTTCGACCTGCTTGTCGCTGCAATGCCCGCCGAACCACTCAACGCCGCTTAACGTAAGACCGGCCAGGGNCAGTTGGGTGCGGATTATCGCCTCCGTCGCCGCCACTGCCTGATGACCGCCGACAACCAATACACGTGTCCCTAACCCGGCGCAGATGTCCCCCAGCTGACGGCTGGCGTCCGCCCCGCGTACGATTTTTGCGGGGAAAATAACCTGTTGTGTCATGTGTCTTCCTACCTGTTTTTAGCTTAGAATCAATGAGTTACTCAAACACCGCGCTGTGAGCGCCCAAGCGAACTCCCTCCGAGCGGCGTTCTTGACGACTTCTTTCTACGTAAGCACGCGCAGCGATGGAACGCGTATCCTCCGTCGATCGTCAGGATCCGTCACAGGATGGCGGCGTGGCATCTGGTGGCTTATCGCCTCTGCGCCTCCCCCTTTATCCGAGGTATGTCGAGGGTTCTCTCAGGGGCGATGACGGACGGAAACGATTGAGCGTCAGCAATTAATGTCGATACAACGCCTGACAGCACGCGCCGCTTCTGACAAAATACGCGCCATCCCCCGTTTGTGAAATGATGGATTTTCTGTAGATGGTTGCGAAACTTATTGATGGTAAAACGATTGCGCAGCAAGTTAAGAGCGACGTTGCTGCACGTGTCCAAGAGCGTCTGGCCGCCGGTAAGCGAGCGCCGGGTCTGGCGGTTATCCTGGTAGGGGACGATCCTGCTTCTCAGATCTATGTCGGCAGCAAACGTCGGGTCTGTGAGGAAGTCGGTTTCGTTTCCCGCTCTTACGATCTGCCCTCCACCNCCTCCGAAGGCGAACTGCTGGGGCTGATTGACCGACTGAACGCCGATGAAACCATCGACGGTATTCTGGTGCAGTTGCCGCTACCGCAAGGCATCGACAACACCAGCGTCATTGAGCGCATCGCGCCCGATAAAGACGTGGATGGCTTCCACCCGTATAATGTCGGCCGCCTTTGCCAGCGCGCGCCGCTGCTGCGATCCTGTACGCCGCGTGGGATCATCACGCTGCTGGAGCAGTACAAGATCGACATGTTCGGCCTGAATGCCGTCGTCATTGGCGCGTCAAACATAGTCGGCCGTCCGATGAGTCTGGAGCTGCTGCTGGCCGGNTGCACCACGACCGTAACGCATCGTTTCACGAAGAATTTGCGTCAGCACGTTGAGAACGCGGACTTGCTGGTCGTCGCCGTCGGTAAACCCGGCTTTATTCCGGGCGACTGGATCAAACCCGGCGCGGTCGTGATTGATGTCGGCATCAATCGACTGGAAGACGGCAAAGTCGTGGGCGATATTGATTTTGCCGGTGCAAGCGAACGCGCCTCTTTCATCACGCCGGTCCCCGGCGGCGTCGGCCCGATGACCGTCGCCACCCTGATTCAAAATACCTTGCAGGCCTGCGAGGAATATCACGACACACCCGCAAAGGCATAAACTGAGATTATGGAAATTTTTCACCTGAACCAACATCCGCACGTAGAACTGTGCGATCTGCTGAAACTCCTCGGCTGGAGCGACAGCGGCGCCTCCGCCAAACAGCTCATCGCCAACGGCGACGTGAGCGTCGACGACCATATCGAAACGCGTAAGCGCTGCAAAATCGTCGCCGGTCAGGTCGTGCGTTTCGCTGACCACGCGGTCACCGTTCAGGCATAGTTCGCCCGACGCAGGCCGTCGCGGCATCGCGTATTTCACCCACATCCCGCCCTCGCGGAGATGTGGGGTCATCGCTTATTCCCCCCTCCCTGTCACGTTTTCCTCTGCCATAACGCGCCATCGCAATGCGCCTAACCTCGCCTGCGTGCGGGATACTCAGGATTCGGGTTCAGGAAGGAACTCAGCATCGGCGAGAATCAATGAAAACAGGCCGGGAGCGAATCAGCTTCCGGCCTGTTGATGCTGCGTGAGAGGCAGCGAAACGAAGCGCGCCGCCGCGAAGGGAGGAACGACGGCTTACTTACGGCGCCAGATTGTCCCCTGCGGNCCGTCTTCCAGCACGATCCCCATTTCGTTGAGGCGATCGCGCGCGGCATCGGCCAGTCCCCAGTCTTTACTCTGACGCGCATCGTTGCGCTGCTTAATCAACGCTTCGATTTCCGCCACTTCGTCATCGTCCGCCTGCGCGCCGCTCTGCAGAAACAGCTCCGGATCTTGCTCCAGCAGGCCCAGCACTTTCGCCAACTGCCGCAGCGCGGCGGCCAGACCGTTTGCCGCCGCAGGATCTTCCACCTTCATCCGGTTGACCTCGCGCGCCATATCAAACAGCACGGAGTAGGCTTCCGGAGTATTGAAGTCGTCGTCCATCGCCTCGCGGAAACGGGCTTCGAAGGCTTCGCCGCCGCAGGCGGCCGCCGATGTGTCCATGCCGCGCAATGCGGTGTATAAGCGCTCCAGCGAGGCGCGCGCCTGCTTGAGGTTCTCTTCGCTGTAGTTCAACTGGCTACGGTAGTGCCCGGACATCAAAAAATAGCGAATGGTTTCAGCATCGTAGTGCGCCAATACGTCGCGAACGGTGAAAAAATTGTTCAGGGATTTGGACATCTTTTCCCGATCGACCATCACCATGCCGGAGTGCATCCAGTAGTTGACGTATTCGCCGCCATGGGCGCAGGTGGACTGAGCAATTTCGTTTTCATGGTGCGGAAACATCAGATCCGAACCGCCGCCATGGATGTCGAAGTGTTCACCCAGCTGCTTGCAGTTCATAGCGGAGCATTCAATATGCCAGCCGGGACGACCGTTGCCCCACGGCGACGGCCAGCTCGGTTCGCCAGCTTTCGACATCTTCCACAACACGAAATCCATTGGGTTGCGTTTGACGTCCGCGATTTCAACCCGCGCGCCCGCCTTCAACTGGTCCAAATCCTGACGAGACAGAATGCCGTAATCCGCATCGGTTTCGACCGCGAACATCACGTCGCCGTTCTTCGCCACATAGGCGTGATTACGTTCCATCAACTGCTGCACCAGCGCGATGATTTCATCGATATGCCGGGTGGCGCGCGGCTCGACGTCCGGCGGAAGAATATTCAGCGCACTGAAATCGGCGTGCATCTCGGCGATCATGCGGTCGGTCAATTGCTCGATGGTTTCGCCGTTTTTAGCCGCGCGCTGAATGATTTTGTCGTCAATGTCCGTAATATTGCGAACATACTTGACTTCGTAGCCGAGATAACGCAGGTAACGCGATACCACGTCGAACGCCACGAAAGTCCGCCCGTGACCGATGTGACACAGGTCGTAAACGGTTATCCCGCACACATACATACCGACTTTGTCAGCGTGAATGGGTTTGAATTCCTCTTTTTGACGACTCAGGGTATTAAAAATCTTTAGCATCGGGACATTCCATGGTGTTCGCAGGATATAAGCATCACTGTTTTGCGGTACGCGCATAAAAGTATGGGTGGCCCGGAGTTTCAGGCCCAGGCTGCGTATTGAACCCCGAACCCTGACCTATTGCAAGATCGGTACCATTGAGCGGCGGCAGTTATTTCATCCTGAGAAAAAGATTTTTACGTGCAAAAACAAAAGCCCGACCGGCGGATCGGGCGAGGGTAAGGCGGGAAAATAACCCCTCACATGAAAGGGGTAAGACTTTTTGTCTCTTAGTCGCGCGCACTGCCTCGTCTCAGGCGCGGTTTTCCTTTATGTCTTCTGGCATCAGGATCGATGTCGAGTTACCGCCAACGGGGATTGGACGCCAGCGAGTAACGACCGCCGCCGAGCATCAAGATGGCGAGACCGGCAAAAAAGTACACCGCCATGCTCTCAATGCCCCATGCGCCGGTCTTGTCCAGCGTGAGGGCCGCATTCAGGTCAGTCAGCCCATACGCGGCTAACATGGTGAGCGTAAAAATGAGCGCGGACGGCCGGGTCAGAATGCCCAAAATCATCAACACCGGCGCGATCACTTCACCCACATAGACGCCGTAACCGACAATACCGGGCAGCCCATGCGCCATCACCATCGACTGGATGCCGTCAATACCCGCGATCAACTTATGAACGCCGTGGAACAGCATCATGGCACCGAAAGAAACACGCAGTACCAGCTTGCCGAAATCCGGCCTGTCAAAGAGTGAATTGAACCCGTTAAGCATCATGCACCTCCCTTGTGATTACTTGATTAAGGAGAATGATTATCACTTAATCCGGGGCCTTTTACCGATCGCCGCGTCACGTTTGAAAAATCGTTTCTTCCCCTGTTGCAGCGACGGTTAAATGACCCCGTTCTCTGGTTGCGGATCGTACGGCAAAGTTGAAGCCCAAGCGCGTGTCACGCCGCTGGCTGATGGCCCCCGCCCCCGCCGCGAGGCGCTCGCGCGAGGCGGCCTTTGCTGACTCAGGCATTCACTTATGTTATAAGAGCGCTCTTGGTGGCACACCGCCTCTGTAAACCTCCCTTTTATTCTATGTACTATGGCTAAGTAGGATTCATCATTATGATTACGTTTCATACCAACCATGGCGATATCGTCATCAATACCTTCGCGGACAAAGCGCCAGCTACCGTTGAAAACTTTCTGAAATACTGCCGTAGCGGCTTCTACAACAACACCATTTTTCACCGCGTGATCGATGGCTTTATGATTCAGGGCGGCGGATTTGCTCCAGGTATGGAACAGAAAATCACCGAAGCGCCGATCAAAAACGAAGCCAACAACGGGCTTAAAAACACCCGCGGCACGCTGGCGATGGCTCGCACCAACGATCCGCACTCGGCCACCGCCCAGTTCTTCATCAACGTAGTGGACAATGACTTCCTGAACTTCCGCTCCGAACGCGCCGACGGCTGGGGTTACTGCGTTTTCGCCGAAGTCGTGGAAGGTTTGGACGTGGTCGACAAAATCAAAGCGGTAGCCACCGGGCGCAGCGGTATGCACCAGGATGTGCCGAAGGAAGATGTCGTCGTGACCAGCGTCACGGTCAGCGAGTAATTCTCCCAGCATGGCGACGCTGTTTATTGGCGATTTGCATCTGAGCGAACAGGAACCGGCTATTACCGCCGGTTTTCTGCGTTTTTTACGCGAAGAGGCAGTGCAGGCCGACGCGCTGTACATCCTGGGCGACCTGTTCGACGCCTGGATAGGCGATGACGACCCACAGCCGCTGCACCAGACCGTCGCCGCTGCGCTGCGGACGTTGCATCAGCAGGGGGTGCCCTGCTACTTCATCCACGGCAACCGGGATTTCCTGATCGGCAAGCGCTTCGCCCGCCAGAGCGGTATGACGCTGCTGCCGGAGGAAAACCGAATTACGCTGTATGGTCGCCAGTATCTGGTGCTGCACGGCGACACGCTGTGCACCGACGACGCCGCCTACCAGCGTTTTCGCCGCCGCGTTCACAACCCGCTGATCCAACGTTTTTTTCTGTGGCTGCCCCTGCGACTGCGGCTACGCATCGCCGCGCGCATGCGCTCAGCCAGCCAGCAGGCTAACCAGATCAAGTCGCTTGAGATCATGGACGTCAATCCTCAGCAGGTCGTAGACCGGCTGCGTCACTTCCAGGTCAAGACCCTGATCCACGGTCATACGCATCGACCAGCGATCCATACGCTGACCGTCGACGGCGAGACCGCCCAGCGGGCCGTACTTGGCGCCTGGCATGAGGAAGGCTCGGTCATCAAAGTCACTCCCGACGGTATTTCGCTGCACGCGTTTCCGTTCTGAATCCTGTCCCTCCCCATTTTTGGCGTTAAACCCTGCCTTGCACCTCGACGCAACCGTTTTCCTCTCTTTAGGGGCATGGTATGCTCTACGCCCTCGTCGCCGGAGCGCCGACTCGGCGCGATGCGTCTTATCACCCTGTGCACTGACCGGCGTCAGGCACACTCACAGGAGCACTACAGGCATGTCATCCAACGCTGCCCCGGCAAAAATCGCCATCGTGATGGGTTCAAAGAGTGACTGGGCCACCATGCAGTTCGCAGCAGAAATCCTCACCACGCTGAATCTCCCTTTCCACGTTGAAATCGTGTCCGCGCACCGCACGCCGGATAAACTGTTCCGTTTTGCCGAAACGGCGGCGGATAACGGCTTTGACGTCATCATCGCCGGAGCCGGTGGTGCTGCGCACCTGCCTGGCATGCTGGCCGCCAAAACGCTGGTGCCGGTGCTGGGCGTTCCCGTACAGAGCGCAGCGCTGAGCGGCGTGGATAGCCTGTACTCCATCGTGCAAATGCCGCGCGGCATTCCGGTGGGGACACTGGCGATAGGCAAAGCCGGCGCGGCCAATGCCGCCCTGCTGGCCGCACAAATTTTGGCGCTGCATGACCGGGAACTGTCTACGCGCTTGACGGATTGGCGTCAGCGTCAAACCGACGAAGTGCTCCAGCATTCCGATCCGCGGGAGGATGTATGAAACCGGTATGCGTATTGGGTAACGGCCAGCTGGGACGCATGCTGCGTCAAGCTGGCGAACCGCTGGGCATCGCTGTCTATCCTGTCGGACTGGACGCCGAGCCTGAATCTATCCCCTACCAGCACAGCGTCATCACCGCAGAGATCGAACGCTGGCCGGAAACCGCCCTCACTCGCCAGCTGGCGATACAGCCTGCGTTCATTAACCGCGATATTTTCCCGCGTCTTGCCGATCGCTATACGCAGAAGCAGCTGTTGGATGAACTACAGCTGGCGACGGCGCCGTGGCAGCTGCTGAGCAGCCCCGACACCTGGCCCGACATTTTTAGCCGCTTGGGCGCGCTGGCCATCGTTAAGCGCCGCGTCGGCGGCTACGACGGCCGCGGCCAGTGGCGAGTGCGCCCCGGTGATGAGGCGACGTTGCCCGCGGACTGCTACGGCGAGTGCATCGTCGAGCAGGGAATCAACTTCTCCGGCGAAGTGTCGCTGGTCGGCGCGCGCAACGCGCAGGGCGACTGCGTATTTTATCCGCTGACCCACAATCTGCATCAGGACGGCATTCTGCGCGCCAGCGTCGCGCTGCCGCATCCTCAACCGGCCTTGCAACGGCAGGCTGAAAAGATGCTGTCCGCCATTTTGCATCATCTGGGCTATGTCGGCGTGATGGCGATGGAGTGCTTTATCGTCGGCGACCAACTGCTGATCAACGAGCTTGCGCCGCGCGTGCACAACAGCGGCCACTGGACCCAGAACGGCGCGTCTATCAGCCAGTTCGAACTGCATTTGCGGGCGATACTCGATTTGCCGATGCCCGCGCCCGTCGTCAGTTCTCCGTCGGTGATGGTCAATCTCATCGGCACCGATGTGAATGCCGACTGGCTGACGCTGCCGCTGACGCATCTGCACTGGTATGAGAAAGAAGTGCGTCCAGGCCGGAAGGTCGGGCATCTGAATCTCAGCGATCCGGACGCCGCTCTCCTCCGCGAGACGTTGCAGGCGCTGGCGCCGATGCTGCCGACGGAGTATCAGTCAGGGCTTACGTGGGCGCAGCAAACGCTCTCGGCCTAATCTGAGGCTGCGCGGATGTCCCCGGAGATCCGCGCGCCGATGCGGCAAGGGCACAGCGTGTCGAGGCCACGTTTTAACACCGTGCTTGTCCGTCGCCTCGTCAGGAGTTCGTGGCAGGCGACCGGGTTTGCACCCGTGATTTATTTCGCGAGATAATAGCGCCGTCATTCCGGCCATCAGATTTTGCCTGAATGCAATGATCGCGTGTTATCACCGTGGCGCTAACGGAAACTGGTATTTAAGGATGTATTTCCCGCAATGAAGATGTCTCCTCTGTTCAACGGTATTTCCCCCGGCTTCTGGCCGTCACGTATTGCCCTGTTCGCTGCGTCGCCCGCCGCCTGTGACAAGGATGTCAGCATCGCGCGAGGACCGCGGTCCTGATGTCATCTTCCCTCGCACATTTCGCCCGGCCCCACGTCGTAAGCCGGACGTCTGTTTTATATGCATGACTCGCTCAGGAGAGAGTTGTATGAGCTCAATTCAGGAAAGCAGCGCGGTTTTCGACACCGCCGCCACCTGGCGCAAAAGCGACACCGTCTGGATGCTGGGACTGTATGGCACGGCCATCGGCGCCGGGGTGCTGTTTCTGCCCATTAATGCCGGTATCGGCGGTTTGTTGCCGCTCATCATCATGGCGATTATCGCGTTTCCCATGACGCACTATTCACATCGCGCGCTATGCCGTTTCGTCCTGTCAGGCAAAGGGGACGCGGAGGACATCACCGAGGTGGTGGAGGAGCATTTCGGCACCCGGGCCGGTCATCTCATTACCCTGCTGTACTTTTTCGCTATTTATCCCATTCTTCTCGTTTATAGCGTGGCGATCACCAATACCGTCGACAGCTTCATCACCCACCAGCTGCACCTGCCTTCGCCGCCGCGCGCGCTGCTCGCGCTGACGCTGATTCTATGCCTGATGTTCGTGGTGCGCTTCGGAGAAGCCACTATCGTGAAAGCGATGAGCGTGCTGGTATATCCGTTTCTGGCCGTGCTGTTGCTGCTGGCCTGCTATCTGGTGCCGCACTGGAATCTATCGGTATTCCAGACGTTGTCCCTGTCCGGCACCGTGAACGGCAGCAGCCTGCCCGCGACGCTGTGGCTGGCGATACCGGTGATGGTGTTCTCCTTTAACCACTCGCCGATTATCTCGTCTTTCGCCGTCGCCAAGCGCAAGGAGTATGGCGATGCGGCGGAGGAGAAGTGCGCGCGTATTCTGTCCTACAGCCATGTGATGATGGTGCTGACGGTGATGTTCTTCGTGTTCAGCTGCGTGCTGGCGCTGTCGCCGAAAGAGCTGATGGCGGCGAAAACGCAAAATATTTCTATCTTGTCGTATCTGGCGAACCATTTTGACAGCACGCTCATTGGCTATGCGGCGCCGCTGATCGCGACCGTCGCTATCTCCAAGTCGTTCCTGGGTCACTATCTTGGCGCGGGCGAGGGATTCAACGGACTGATGGTGAAAACGCTGCGGCGGGGCGGCAAAACGCTGGCTCCTCGCACGCTGAACCGTATCACTACCCTTTTTATGCTGCTGACCACCTGGCTGGTGGCCACGTGGAACCCCAGCATTTTGGGGATGATTGAAACGCTGGGCGGCCCGATTATCGCCTGCCTGCTGTTTTTGATGCCGATGTATGCGATCCATCGCGTCCCCGCGATGCGGCGCTACAGCGGCCTGCTCAGCAATCTCTTCGTGACGCTGACGGGACTGATTGCAATGACCGCCATTATCTACAGCCTGTGTCAATAAGCCGCAGCGTACGGCGTTACACGCCGTACGCTCCACCTCTGGTATTGACCACCCAGTATGCCGTTGACGCTTTTTTGAACAGGTTGTTGAACGTCTCCTCACGCCCGTTCAACGGCATAAGAAAAAGTCCATTTGAATACTCGCCACGCCCGTCATTCACGCGCCATAATGGTAATGGATAGTAGAAACACTTCAGTAAAATCATTTAACGGAGTGAGAATGAGTCAGGACAAACTCTACATAGACAAAGAGTTGAGTTGGTTATCTTTCAATGAACGCGTACTTCAAGAAGCCGCCGACAAGAATAATCCACTGATTGAACGTATGCGCTTTCTGGGCATCTACTCCAGCAATCTGGACGAGTTCTACAAGGTCCGATTCGCCGATCTGAAACGCCGAATTCTGATTAACGAAGAGCAAGGCTCCGCCAGCGGACTGCGTCACCTGCTGAGCAAAATTCAGATGCGTGTACTGAAAACCGATCAGCTGTTTGACAACCTGTATAACGAGCTGCTGCTGGAGATGGCGCGTAACCAGATTTTTTTGGTCAACGAGCGTCAGGTGTCGCCCAACCAGCAGGCGTGGCTGCGCGACTATTTCAAGCACTACCTGCGTCCGCATATCACCCCGATTCTGCTGCTGCCTGAAACTAATCTGATTCAGTTTTTGAAAGACGATTACACCTATCTGGCTATCGAAATTATTCGCGGTGAAAAGACGGACTACGCGCTGTTGGAAATCCCGTCCGACAAGGTCGCTCGCTTCGTCGATCTGCCGCCGGAAGCGCCACACCGGCGCAAGACCATGATTCTCATCGATAATATCCTGCGCTACTGTCTGGATGATATTTTCTGGGGATTCTTCGATTACGATGAGCTTAACGCCTACTCGATGAAGATGACCCGCGACGCCGAGTACGATCTGGTGACGGAAATGGAGTCCAGCCTGTTGGAGCTGATGTCGTCCAGCCTTAAACAGCGGCTGACGGCCAAACCGGTCCGCTTTGTCTATCAGCGCGATATGCCGGATGCGATGGTGGAGTGCCTGCTCAAGAAACTGGATATCACCTCTTACGACTCGGTCATTCCCGGCGGCCGCTACCACAACTTCAAAGACTTCATCGGCTTCCCGAACGTGGGCCGCGCCAATCTGGTCAACAAGCCGCTGCCGCGCTTGCGTCATCTAGGGTTCAATCACTTCCGCAACGGCTTTGACGCCATCCGCGAGCGCGATGTGTTGCTGTATTACCCCTACCATACCTTCGAGCATGTGCTGGAGATTCTGCGGCAGGCGTCCTTCGACCCTAGCGTGCTGGCGATCAAAATCAACATCTATCGTGTCGCCAAGGATTCGCGCATTATCAACTCCATGATCCACGCCGCGCATAACGGCAAAAAGGTGACGGTAGTGGTGGAGTTGCAGGCGCGTTTCGATGAGGCCGCCAACATTCACTGGGCGAAAAGACTGACGGAAGCCGGCGTGCACGTCATCTTCTCCATCCCCGGGCTGAAAATTCACGCCAAGCTGTTTTTGATCTCACGGCGCGAAGGCGACAACGTGGTGCGCTATGCGCATATCGGCACCGGTAACTTCAACGAAAAAACCGCGCGGCTGTATACCGACTATTCGCTGCTGACCGCCGACGAACGTATCACCAACGAAGTGCGCCGGGTCTTCAACTTCATCGAAAACCCGTACCGGCCGGTAACCTTCGATCACCTGCTGGTGTCCCCCCAGAACTCTCGTAGCCGCCTCTATGAGCTGATCGACCGCGAAATTGCCAACGCGCAGAACGGGCTGGAGGCGAAAATCACCCTGAAGGTGAATAACCTCGTGGACAAAGGCCTGGTGGACCGGCTGTATGCCGCGTCCGGCGCCGGAGTGAAAATGAACCTGTTGGTCCGTGGGATGTGCTCACTGATTCCCGGTATCCCGGGGATCAGTGATAATATCCGCGTCACCAGCATCATAGACCGTTATCTGGAGCATGACCGGCTGTACGTTTTCCATAACGGCGGCGACCAGCAGGTGTTTCTCTCCTCCGCCGACTGGATGACCCGCAACATCGATTACCGCATCGAAGTCGCGGTGGAAGTGCTGGACCAGACGCTGAAAGCGCGAATCCTCGACATTCTGGAGATTTTGTTCAGCGATACGGTCAAAGCTCGTGTGTTGGACAAGGAGTTGAACAATCATTACGTCACCCGTGGCAACCGGCGCAAAGTCCGCGCCCAGAATGCGATCTATGAATATCTTAAGGTCCTTGAGCAACCCGAAGAGTAGGCCAGAGCCATGCCTTTAACCGAAAATATCGCTGAAAAACCCCAGGAATTCGCCGCCATCGATCTGGGCTCCAATAGCTTTCATATGGTGGTCGCCCGCGTGGTCAATGGCGCGCTTCAGGTGCTTAGCCGCCTGAAACAACGGGTGCATATGGTAGACGGACTCGACAGCCAGAATCGGTTGAGCGAGGAGTCCATGGAACGGGGTTTGAACTGTCTTACGCTGTTCGCCGAGCGCCTGCAGGGATTTCCAGCAGCCAATGTCTCTATTGTCGGCACGCACGCCTTGCGAGAAGCGCAAAACGCGCAGGAATTTCTGCACCGCGCCGCCAAAATCATCCCCTNCCCAATTTCCATTATTTCCGGACACGAAGAAGCACGACTGATCTTTATGGGCGTGGAACACACGCAGCCGGAAAAAGGCCGTAAGCTGGTCATCGACATCGGCGGCGGGTCGACGGAGCTGGTAATAGGCGAAGATTTCGAGCCTAAGCTGGTGGAAAGCCGCCGCATGGGATGCGTCAGCTTCGCCCAACTGTTTTTCCCCAACGGCGAAATTAACGCCAACAACTTTAAACGCGCCCGTCTTGCCGCCGCGCAGCAGCTGGAAAACCTGGCCTGGCAATACCGCATTTACGGGTGGGACTATGCGCTGGGCGCCTCCGGCACCATCAAAGCGGCCAACGAGATCCTGCTGGCAATGGGCGAGAAAGACGGCCAGATTACGCTGGAACGTCTCGAAATGCTGCGGGATGAGATCCTGAAGCATAAGAACGTTAAGGCGCTAAGTCTGCCGGGCCTGACGGATGAGCGACAGAACGTGCTGGTTCCCGGTCTTGCCATCCTTTGCGGAGTCTTCGATACGCTGGCTATCGATAAGCTGAGGCTGTCGGACGGCGCGTTGCGCGAAGGCGTACTGTATGAAATGGAGGGCCGCTTCCGCCATCAGGATATCCGTATCCGCACCGCGAAAAGTCTGGCCAGCCATTACAACATCGATCGCGAGCAAGCTAATCGCGTACGTGAAACGGCGGAACTGCTGTACACCCAATGGGAAGAACAGAATCCCTCGCTGGTTAACCCGCAGTTGGGGCCCATTCTGAAATGGGCGGCCATGCTGTATGAAGTGGGCCTCGGCATCAATCACAGCGGCATGCACCGCCATTCCGCTTACATACTGCAAAATACCAACTTGCCAGGGTTCAATCAGGAACAGCAGATGGTGCTGTCGCTGTTGGTGCGCTGGCATCGCAAGGCAATAAAAACGGACGAGCTGCCGCGCCTGAACCAGTTCAAAAAGAAACAGTATCTGCCGATGATACTGCTGTTGCGGCTGGCTACGCTGCTGAACAACCAGCGTCAGGCCACGACGTCGCCGCAGATGCTCCGTCTGGCGACGGAAGATCGCACCTGGACCCTGCTTTTTCCGTTCGGCTATTTCAGCCAAAATACACTGGTGCAGCTTGATCTGGAAAAGGAGCAGGAATACTGGCAGGGCATCAGCGACTGGACATTGTTGATTGAAGAGGAAAAAGAGTCGCCGACGCAAATTTAGGGCAGGATGACTGACCCGGCGCCCTTCTCCTGCTTCACATTGTGAGATTTTTCACATTTTCGCCTGAGGGTGATTTTTTGCCCCAGGCGCATTGACCCCGCCGTCTGCTTGTGCCTAAATAAACAACAGCGAATGTCCGCTTTCATCAGGAATATATCCGGTAATGTCTACGGTTACCCACAGGCGAAGAATCATGTTACGTCAACGACGAAGTAGTACGCGTATAGCCCGTACCGTACTCATGATCAGTCTCATCATTCTGTTAGGTCGCTTTGCTTATTCCGCCGTCGGCGCCTTTCTTTATCACCAGGAAATTCAGCAGCAGATACGTGTTGAGCATTCCCTGGCCACATCTACCGTCACCACTCCTGCTCAACGAGAATAGTCGCTTAGCCCACGCGTTCTGCTGATTTCAGCTATTTTATGATTACCGACTCGCATCGAGGCGGGCGTTGTGTATTCGTGTCACATACGATGCAAACGATGACCGCGTCATCCAGCAAGCAGGAGGTCAATAATGGCAAGTGGTTGGTCAAGTGACGGTTCCGTACAGGAACAAATCGACGCCACCGTCGATGATGCCATCGCGCAGGCGCGCAGCCAGTTACATCGCGGCGAAAGCGCCGACTATTGCGAGGAGTGTGGGGAGCCCATACCGGAAGCCCGGCGTAAAGCGCTACCGGGCGTGCGCTACTGCGTTGCCTGTCAGGGGAAAATCGACAAACAGCGCAGCATTAATGCTGGCTACAACCGCCGCGGCAGTAAAGACAGCCAGCTTCGTTGAGTGGCGGACGCCGCAGGCTGCGGCGCGTTTTNAATATGTTATCGCGCCACCAGCACCGAGGTGTTGGCATGGCGTACAATCGCCGAGGAGTTGGACCCCAGCAGGTAGGTTTTAACGCTAGGACGGCGTGAACCGACCACAATCAGATCGGCCTTGATCTCCTCGGCCAACGCCAATACTTCATCACGCGGCGTGCCGAAGGTAATACTGTGGTCAAGCTGCTCCGCCGGAAGGTCGATCTGGCTCAATAGTTCATGCAGCTTTTCATCCGCCTTAACCACCGCCTCGTTTTCAAACTCCTCCAGACCGAACGCATATGCGGAAATATAGGCGGAAACATCCGGGAGAACATGGAAAAGATGCAGTTTCGCACCGGATAATTTTGCCAGAAACGTGGCCTGAGACAGGGCATTTTGGGTCAGCTCTTCTTCATCGATATCGACAGGCACTAATATAGTCTTATACATAACAGCCCCCTTAGACTGTGTACTTTGACACTTTCAGCGTAGCTCTGTTTTCCGTTGAGATAAATGGCGGTGGGTTACTTTTGTGAGAGAGGAGACAATAAGTCACATGATTTAAATTTACTTAACATACAAATAGTTACGCCATGCACACTTGCTTCTCATCCAAAAGCCTTTATGCTTCCTGTGTTTCGAAATACTGACGTTTACGAGCATTACACCATGTCTGCCAATCACGATTTATTTCTCCGCCTTTCGCGCTCCACTTTTCGCCAGCGGTTTCATCTCGGTATCAAAGAGCGTGATTATTGCTACAGCAAAGGCAAAAACGTGGTTGCTTCACACGCCGCCGACTTCATCGCGCAGCGGCTGGCGCCCGCGACGCCGAACAATGATGGAAAACAGACGCCAATGCGCGGTCACCCGGTCTTTATCGCCCAGCATGCCACGGCGACCTGCTGCCGAGGATGTTTGCTGAAATGGCACGGCATAGCCAAACAACGGCCGCTGACGCCGAAAGAGCAACGCTACGTCGTTGAAGTGATTTTGCAGTGGATTGAGCGAGATTTAGCCGCGGTATCTTAAGGTTACACCAGACATGGGAATCGCTGGCAGGTAGCGAAAAGGTCCGACTAAGATTTATCAGCGCTGCCATTTCTGTAGGAACGACAGCGTCGAACATCTTCTTACGGTCCGCGTCTTGGAAGGGGAAACGGACCGTATAAACGATTACATACTCACGATATTGACCTGAACATCTCCTGCCGAAGAAAAAGTGACATATGTGCAGGATTCGCCTGTACTGAAAAACAGCTCGATCACGCCAAAGTCAATAAACATGTTCATCCATGAAATGTCTTTGCTTAACGTGAACGAGTGAGGTTTTTCAAACTCGGTGATCCCCTCAGCTTTTGCCGACCGGCGAACAATGCTGCAATCGCGGGTCGCGGGGATATAGGTTACGACAAAATTCCAGTCACTACCTCCAACCTCGATTTTGATCTCGCTGGCGGTGCTGCCCTGAAAGTCAAAGCCGATATAGCCCCGCCCATCAATCACTAAGGGCAGCGCAGTATCTCCGCTGTCGAGGGTTTCAGTAATTTCTGAAACAATCGCATCCGAGAAAGAAGATACCGGTTTATTTTCGATGTAGTACTCACTGTCCACGTAGCGCAGTTTGAGTTTACGCATGAGGGTCGCAATGCCGATGTTGCTGGACTTGTCGACGATGGGCTGCGCATCCGCATCCTGCCAATAACCCCAATTTGAGGCCCAACCGAGGCAGTACAAACGATCGAAGCTTTTCATCTCATCATATCCGGCACGCGCGCCGTAGAAATCGGGACCGTGATCGATGACTACCGGCGCAGATGTTTCGATATTACCGAATACCATCGTGTCGTAATCCACCGTTCCCACATGCATAAACGTCCCCGTCGTCCCCAACGTTCCACCATTGGCACCAAACACCAGCACGGACTTGTTGTATCCCAGATCGCTACAACGCATTTCCAGCAACGTCGGGCATTCAACTAACCCCATGTTGTCAATCACTATGCTGTCAATATAAGTAAAAGGCGCTTTACCCGTAGGGGAACGATAGATGCCGATCTTGTCGCCTTCGGCAAGATAGATGTATACCGAGCCATTCTGTATGAACGCAAACGGGTCACGATAATTTTCCAGTTGCAGCTCATTGGGTTGTACGGGATTAGATTCGCACGATTTGAAGGTATAACCCTTATCGTTCGAGTACCAAAGATTCGTGGTTTGGAGTCCATCGCTATAGCTGGTGACATAGACTAACCAGGCGCCCTCGCCATAACCCACAAGATTGTCCTGATCGATGACCACCGAACCGGTAGCAATATCTCCCTGAGGCGTTTGGTATTTCGGGATGGCAACCCCGTGGTCTTCGAATTTCACCCAGTCAGACGTCGTGAAATGTCGCCATTCTGAGCCATTTCCTCCCCAGGCATAGTCCCCGTTCCAGAGATAGTATCCGTGCCACAGAGAGGTCTCGCTGTCGTACAGAAACGTCTGGATATCATTCATGAAGCCCGGTTCTCCACTGGATAAATGAAAACCGTTGCTGATAACGCGTTGTTCAATAACTTCGGCCATGGTGAACCTCCTCTCGCTTACTTATGAACCATCTTTTGCAGACTCGGACGAAGATTTTTTTTAAGGGTTTCAGCGCATTTAATTTGGCTGATTCGCTGCGCCCCCCTGACAGTAAGACGCAAAAAGCACAAGATTCGCTTTCTCTCACAGTGGGCGTGTGCGGCCAGCCACTCTGTAATGAAGTGGCGGCGTTGTTGATGAGTACATTGATACACGTTGTCATATTGGCTCCCTATTGGTTATTGACAATTTAAACTTACAACAGATTTGGGTGATTACAAGTATTAATTTAAATGAAAATTTAAAGATAGACTTGTAACATAGATAAAATGAATGAAGAGAGTCGCCTACTCATGGCATCGCGCATCGCGGATTTACTTGCAGAGAAAAGCTGGAGCCAGTCTGATCTGGCTCGCAAACTGTCGATTACGCCTCAGGCCGTTCAGGGCTGGGTGTCGGGTAAAACGGTGCCGCGCGGCGCTCACCTGCAAAAACTGTCTCAGGTCAGCGGCTATCCGGCACATTGGTTCTTTATGCCCCAGGACAGCATCGCTGACACCGCGGTTTCGCCCAATACGCCTCCGGCTGCACAGATCCCCGCTAAGCGTCTTGAAAATCAACGCTATCGCGTAGATATGCTCGCCATTCAGGTCAGCGCTGGGAACGGCAGCGTGTCGTCATCCGAATTTGTTGAAACCGTAAAAGCCATTGAATACACCCATGAACAGGCGCGGCTGCTGTTTGGCGGTAAACCCGCCAACACCATTAAAATGGTGACGGTCAAAGGCGACAGCATGGCGCCCACGATAGAGCCGGGGGATATGATTTTTGTCGATGTGTCCGTCGACACCTTCGACGGAGATGGGGTCTATGTGTTTGTCTTCGGCAATATGCTTTATGTCAAACGTCTGCAAATGCTGAAACATCGGCTATTGGTGCTCTCCGACAACGCTAAATACCAGTCCTGGCATATCGAAGATGGCGAGCAAGATGAATTTCACGTCGTTGCGAAAGTCCTGCTCAGTCAGTCCGTCAACTTTAAACGGTTCGGGTAAGTAATATCATGCCGTTCAGACCGCCCAACGATAGAGGCGCCTTGACCGCTTAGGGCACTACACCACGAGAAAGCCGGGGCATTCCATGCTCGTCAAGGCGCATTCACCACCTTCACCATCCGAGAAACTATTCATCTGACGCAACCCCGGCAGCTCAGCGCGTTCCGGCGCCACGTCGCTTCGTCAATAATCGGGCATACGATAGACGAAAAAACTGGGCGCAGTGAGTGCAGTGAGTGCAGTGAGTGCAGTGATGATGAGCCAGCTCAGGCTAAATAGCACTGCGCATTCCTACGATAAAGAAGAAAAACAACGCGAGGGGGGAATCACGTTTAGCATAACGCAAAAAGAAAAGGGGCTGCTATTAAGCAGCCCCTTGAAATGGATGGCGGAGGAGTAGAGATTCGAACTCTAGAACGGTTTCCCGTCGCCGGTTTTCAAGACCGGTGCCTTCAACCACTCGGCCACTCCTCCGCAACGAGGCGAACTATAAACAGAGCGCCTGATATTGTAAAGCGGCAACCGATTCAATTGCCTTAAAAATAGGCTGATGGCGATTAAATGGGTGCAAATTCATCATTTCGCTCACTCTTTCTTCTGCACACGTAGGTGAATACAAGTAAAGAAGGGTAAAACACCTTTAATCACACAGCGTGACTACCTAATCTAGGCGTGAAATAAAGACCCCTTAAAGAGAGAGTCGCCATTATGGATCGCATTGTTACCTCAACATCACGTGAACATTCACTGCTCAGTACCCACAAAGTGCTGCGCAATACCTACTTCCTGCTGTCGCTGACGCTGGGATTTTCCGCCGTCACCGCGACGCTCAGCACCGTCTTCAACCTCCCTGCCCCTGGCCTCCTGCTGATGCTGGTGGGATTCTATGGCCTGATGTTCCTGACCTATAAACTGGCGAACAGCCCGGCGGGGATTTTGGCTGTTTTCGCGCTGACCGGCTTTATGGGATATACCCTGGGACCGATTCTGAGCACGCTCATCGCGTCCGGCGCGGGCGACATCATCATGCTGGCCTTGGGCGGCACCGCGTTGGTGTTCTTCTGCTGTTCCGCCTACGTATTGACCACGCGTAAAGATATGTCGTTCCTGTCCGGAATGATGATCACAGGCTTTGTCGTGCTGTTGGTCGCCNCCATCGCCAACCTGTTCCTGCACATTCCTGCGCTGCAGATGGCGATTAGCGTCATGTTTATTCTGTTCTCCGCCGGTGCCATTTTGTGGGAAACCAGCAACATCATTCACGGCGGCGAAACCAACTACATCCGCGCCACGGTCAGCCTGTACGTTTCCATCTACAACGTGTTCGTCAGCCTGCTGAGCTTGTTGGGGATGAGCCGCAGTAATTAAATTTTAGCGTCTTCCCCTCTCGTCAAAGCCCCACTCCGGTGGGGCTTTTGCCTTTGCGCCGCCTTCCCTCAGCCAAAGTTTGGTAAACTAGGCGCGTTTTGACGTCATTCCGAGGTGTTATGTTTACGTTCGAAGGCCGCGTCATCGAGACAGACGCGCAGGGATATTTGAAAAATAGCCATGACTGGCAGGAAGAAATGGCGCCACTGCTGGCGGAGGAAGAGGGGATTGCTCTGACGGAAGCCCATTGGGAAGTGCTGCGCTTTGTGCGGGCGTTTTATCTGGAGTTCAACACCTCGCCCGCGATACGAATGTTGGTCAAAGCGATGGCGCAGAAATATGGCGAGGAAAAAGGGAATAGCCGCTATCTTTATCGCTTATTCCCCAAAGGTCCCGCTAAGCAGGCCACCAAAATCGCCGGATTGCCCAAGCCGGTGAAATGCATCTGAATTTAATAGCGTATATCGAACGCACGGTAATCGGTATTGCCGTGCGGCTCGGTCAACACCCGGTCAACGCGGGCATGTTTTGGTCCACCTTCTCTCACCCATTTCACTATTTCATCCACCGTATCTG
Source organism: Lonsdalea quercina subsp. quercina (assembly GCF_000688655.1). Taxonomy (GTDB): domain Bacteria; phylum Pseudomonadota; class Gammaproteobacteria; order Enterobacterales; family Enterobacteriaceae; genus Lonsdalea; species Lonsdalea quercina. The sequence goes on from NZ_JIBO01000017.1 coordinate 38,718, forward strand.
ATTCGCCGCACGCGACCAGCTCGACGCTACCATCATCACAGTTTTTGACGTATCCGGTCAGCCCCAATATTTGCGCCCGAGTCTGCGTATGGAAACGGAACCCGACCCCCTGAACCAGACCGTAAACGTAGACTTTCACCGCCACCTCAGACATCCGCGCTCCTCAATTTCGTCTTAAAGCTACGCCTTATACCTTGGTGCGACACGTCTGAGCCGTGTCACATCCCCCTGAAAAACGCCTGTTCTCCACGCTTGAAATTGCCGTTGGCGTACCCCATTTATCGTAAGTCAAATTCGTCTCTCGGGAGGTTATATGATTATCTGTAAATTTGGCATCGGACAGCAGATTCGTCATAAGCTGTTGGGATTTCCCGGAGTAGTGGTCGACATCGACCCTGAGTATTCGCTGGAAAAACCCGCGTGGGAAGAGCTTGCCGTTGCCGAGACGCAGCGCACAACACCGTGGTACCACGTGGTTATGGAAGATGAAGCAGGGCAGCCGGTCCATACTTATCTGGCGGAAGAACAGTTACAGCAGGATGAGCATGTCGAATCGGACTCGCCGCTCGATGAGCTAGCGGCCCGCATCAGAAGCCAAGCACCTAAGCTGCTGCACTAACCTCATCGCATGCCAGCCTTATCACTTCCCCGGAAGTCATAAGGCCCGGCAGGCTATTTTTCCAGTCCCAACCGCGGGATTTCGATTTTCGGACAGCGGTCCATGATGACCTTCAACCCTGCGTCGCTTGCCAGAACAGCGGCCTCTTCATTAATGACGCCTAACTGCAGCCACAGCACCTTCGCGCCAATCGCGATGGCGTCTTGTGCAATGCCGAACGCCGCTTCGGGCTGGCGGAAGACATCCACCATATCCACCGCCCGAGGAATATCGTTCAGCGACGCATAGGCCATTTGCCCTAACAGCGTCTGTCCGGCCTGCTTGGGGCTTACCGGGATCACGTCATATCCTTGACCCAGCAGATAAGCCATGACGCTATAGCTGGGGCGTGTACTTTTATCGCTGGCGCCGACCAGAGCGATGGTCTTGACGGAGCCGAGCACCGATTGAATCTCAACGTCGTTTAACATCCTGCTCCCCTTCGTCGATAACGAGATGATGGTTTTAGTGTATCTCATCTCCCGAGCAAACAGCGCCTCCCATGAAATATCATTTTCCGCCGGGTCAACAAAACGCTATTCTTCGCCGTCTCTTAACGAAACATAAACTGTCGGAGGTTTCTCGGTGGAGACTTTGACACACGCTGCACCTTACTAAACAATATTGCGGTTGCCGTATACTCTGGGGAAATGATGAAATTCAAGTTTGCCTTTATCTGCCTGTCACTGGTCATGTGCGCAACGCCTGTAATGGCCACGACGTTAAAACTCGGCCCCGATATCGAGCTGATTGTCGTTGATGGCAGAAAGGTGCCCGCCTCGCTGCTCAAAGGCGCGGGCAGTTTAGAATTGAATGGCGGCGATCACCAGCTCCTGTTCCGGGTGAGCAAAACGGNCGACGTCCATAAAGGTATGAAAGAGGTTTTCCACAGCAATGGGCTGATCGCCACATTCAACACCCATAATCAAAGCGCGATAGCCATCCACTTACCGGATCTTTCCACGCCGAAATCACGCAAGCAGTTCAAGCAAAAAGCGCACTTTCAGCTAAAGGGTGATAATAACCGCCCCATAAGCGCGACGACCGACCAGATAACGCTGACTGAGGCCGATTTAAGCGGCGACATCGAGAAAAAAATGATCGCCTACAACAACGCAGCGCACCCAGCCTCCGTCCCCGCGCTCACCGTCCTGCCACCCTCGCAGCCCGTGGCGCCGCCTGCAAACGATGACAATGCCAAGCCGCTGACGCCCTCTGCGGATAAAACCGATCCGTTTATCCTGATGCAGTACTGGTTTCAAAAAGCCGACCAGAAAACCCGACAGCGTTTCCTTCAGTGGGCGGTGGGCACAGACGGTCAATAATCGGAACACACTCCCGGACGTTGAGATACGCCCCCCAGGGGTACGTGCAAGCCCTCACCTTTTTGTATTCAATCGAAAATCTGATTTTGTCACCTGACAGACACACAGTGCTAAGGAAGTCATGATGGAGCTTAAGCTCACTACCCGTAAAATCGAAGCACGCAAGCATATTGCGCTAGTCGCCCACGACCACTGCAAAGAATCACTGTTGGAATGGATTACCGCCAATAAACCCAAGTTCATCGGACACCATCTCTATGCGACGGGAACGACCGGAAACCTGATTGAGCTCCACACCGGCCTGCCGGTTAAAAGCATGATGAGTGGACCGATGGGCGGCGATCAGCAGGTCGGCGCTCTGATCGCGGAAAGTAAGATCGACATGATGATATTCTTCTGGGATCCGCTGAATGCCGTACCGCACGACCCGGATGTGAAGGCGCTGCTGCGTCTGGCCACCGTCTGGAACATCCCCGTCGCCACGAATCGATCCACGGCGGACTTTCTGGTGAACTCCGATTTGTTTACTCAACCCGTCGACATTGCCATTCCCGACTACCAGCGTTACCTGCAGGCGCGCCTGAGATAAGCATCAGGACAGATGGAGGGATACGGGCCGCTGCTGCCCTTCCCTCCTTATCAGACGCGATATAACCACTTAACTGACGCCCTCTGCTTTATCTCAGTCCCGTAGGATTTCAACTCGGCTTCCGCTGCCTGGGCACGCCCAGACGATGCAGTTGTTCGACGAAGACAGACGGTTCATCTTTGCAGAACAGCAGCCAGACCTGATGTTTTGCCCGGGTCAGCGCCACGTAAAGCAGTCGACGTTCCTCGGCGTCAGGAAAATCTTCGGGCTTGGGCAACAGCACGTCTTCCAGCATCGACTCTCGTCCCGGTGCGGGGAAACCATCCTTGCCATCTTGCAACCCGACGAGAATCACAAAGTCGGCCTGCTGCCCTTTACTGGCGTGGATGGTCATGAAATCGATATTCAGCTTAGGCCAGCGAGTCGAGGCTTTTTGCAGCGCCTCGGGTCGTAAGTGGTGATAACGCGCCAACACCAAAATGCGCTCTTCAGGCTTCACATAACCACTCATTTTATCCAGCAGCCCTTCCAACTGCTCGTCAGGCAGCAGCACAACCGACTTCTTGTTCCCGTCGCGCAGACTGTTGAGCGTTTTTTTTAATTGGCTGGGGTTCTGCTGAACGAATTGACTGGCGACCTCGCCAATACGCCGGTTGAAACGGTAAGTCGTATCCAGCACGCACTGCGCCCCAACGCCGAAATGGCGCTCAAACGCGGTCGTCAGCGCCAGTTCAGCGCCGCTGAAACGATAGATAGCCTGCCAGTCATCCCCTACCGCGAAGAGACTGGTTTCACGATTTTGCCGTCGCAGCGCAGACAACAGCATCGCTCGCTGGGGTGAAATATCCTGAAACTCATCGACCAGAATGTGTTTCCAGGGACTGATAAAACGCCCTTTATCCAGTAAATTGACGGCCTGATGGATCAACCCAGGGAAGTCGNCCGCCCCTTCCTCTTTCAACGCCTTCTTCCAGGCTTTCAACAGCGGAGCCATCAGCCTGATGCGCTGTTGGAATACCGCGCGCCGATCCTCATCCGCCAGTTCCACCATTTCGCTCTGCGTACCGCCGTGAGAACGCATCAACCCTAGCCAGCGCTCTAGACGACCCGACAGGCGGGAGGACAGCGATTTATCTCGCCAGAAGTCGCCTTCGGGCACATCCCACGCCAGTTCATCGGTCAACCACTGCCGCCATCCTTTAGCCTGTGCTTTCTTATCGTTGCACTGCTGCTGCCACTCTTTGATCAGGAAGCGGCGGCGATGCTCGGAGTCGGTCTCCAGTTTACTGATAGTGGGAACGCTGCGGCTGCAGCTTTGAATAATGTGCAACGCCAGCGCATGGAAGGTTTTGGCTTTGATATCGCCGGTGTTGAGGCGCGTCTGAATGCGCTCATTCATCTCCTCCGCCGCCTGCCGGCCGAAGGCCAGCAGCAGAATCTGGTCCGGCGTCGCCTCGCCGCGATAGAGCAACCATGCGGCCCGCGCCACCAGCACCGACGTTTTGCCGCTGCCTGCGCCAGCGAGAACCAGCACGGCGTCTTCGCCATTAATGACGGCCTGGCATTGGGAAGGATTCAGCGGCGAGCTTTCCACGTTGGCGAAAAAATGCTGCTGCGCCTCCAGCGTCTGCGCCGTCCAGTGCTGGTTAGCCTTTTCTCGCTGCGGTTCTCCCGCTTCCAGCCACTGTTGGCAGCGTAAATAGTGATCCCGGCAGTTGTCGAATTCACGGAGCCTCTCCAGCGGCAACGGCAGCGCGGAAAATGCATCGCGAATATCCTGCTGCAACTGCGTCAGCTCTTTACGCCCAAACCAGCGGTCGCGTGTTTCCAGCCGGTGAATCGCTTCAATTTGGCGTGTCAGCACCTCGGCGCTGACCTGGCTCATTTCTTCGCTCCATCCCTGCCAGGCTTTCATGACATAGTGAAAAAACTGCTGCGTTTCCTGCCATTCGGTGCCGTGGAGGCGCACCACTTTTTGCGCGGGCAGTTCGAATTCCAGCTCGCCCCAAATCAGCCCTTTTTTGCAGCGGATCGCCATCAATTGATTGAACGGGATAAGGTATTCATGTTTATCGCCGCTGACTTTGACTCCGGCATTGAGCAATCTCACCCGGTTATAGGGGTGCTGCGCCAAATGCTTGCCCATCGAGGTTGATTTAAGTTCCATTATCTCCGCGCCGACCTTGTGAGTTCTTGCTGTTTAGCCGCTAGTTTAACCGCTATTTCACCGCACGCTCTAGCCATAAAAACGCGTTAGGATATCGTTGCCAATAATGTGATAATTCTTTCTCCATCATAGCGTTTGATTCAAAAATACTGGTCCTGGAGTAACTATGCGCACCGTGCTCAACATTCTGAATTTTGTCCTGGGCGGGTTTTTCACCACGCTAGCCTGGCTCGCTGCAACCTGCATTAGCATCATCTTAATTTTTACGCTTCCCCTGACTCGCTCCTGCTGGGAAATCACCAAACTGTCGCTGCTGCCCTACGGCAATGAAGCCGTACACGTCGACGAGTTGCGTCCTTCAGAAAAAAACCCTTTACTTAATGCGGGCGGCACGCTGTTGAATGTCTTTTGGGTGATCTTTTTCGGTTGGTGGCTTTGTCTTTCACACATCGCCTGCGGGATTGCACAGTGCCTGACCGTCATCGGCATTCCCGTCGGTATCGCCAACTTCAAAATTGCCGCCATCGCACTCTGGCCTGTCGGTCGCCGCGTGGTCTCCGTGGAAGAAGCCAGAGCCGCGCGGGAAGCGAACGCCCGACGCCGTTTCCAGTAATCAGGCAGAAGTATCGTGATTGTAACCCTTACAGCTTCCATACGCCGGTACCTCTATAACAGTAACTGGCTCTATAACATCCGTATTTTTCTGGCGCTGGCCGGTGCCGCCGCCGTTCCTTGGTGGCTGGATATTCCAACCGCCACGATCCCGCTCACGCTCGGCGTGGTCGCAGCGGCGCTGGCCGATCTGGATGATCGTCTGACTGGACGCCTGATGAATCTGCTCATCACGCTGGCCTGCTTTTTTTTCGCCTCCGTCTCCATCGAGCTGCTGTTTCCCTACCCGTGGCTATTTGGCCTTGGACTCGCGCTTTCCNCCTGCGGATTTATTCTGCTGGGCGCGCTTGGGCAGCGCTATGCCACCATTGCATTCGGTGCGTTGCTGATCGCAATTTACACCATGCTCGGGATTTCGCTTTACGACAATTGGTATCAGCAGCCCGCTTTGCTGCTGGTTGGCGCGCTTTGGTACAACCTGCTCACGCTGCTTGGGCACATCCTCTTCCCCATCCGTCCTCTACAGGATAGCCTGGCCCGCTGCTATCATCAGCTTGCGCACTACCTCGACGCCAAATCCAATCTGTTTGATCCCGACATCGAAGACGACAATCAACCACTGATCGATGTAGCGATGGCCAACAGCNAACTGGTCGAGACGCTGAACCAGGCCAAGTCTTCGCTGCTGACCCGTCTGCGGGGAGACCGCGGTCAGCGCAGCACGCGCAGAACGCTGCACTACTACTTCGTCGCGCAGGATATTCACGAGCGCGCCAGCTCCTCCCATGTGCAGTATGCACAGCTACGTGAAACGCTGCGCTACAGCGATGCGCTGTTTCGTTTCCAGCGACTGCTATCGATGCAGTCTCGCGCCTGTGAACAGTTAGCCCAGTCCATCATGCTGCACCAGAAGTATCAGCACGATCCGCGTATCGAAAAAGCCTTCTCGCATCTGGAGTTGACCCTTGAAAAGCTGGCGACGCAAGGCACGGCCGCCGTGCAGCTAAAAGCCATGCGCCATTTGATCAACAATTTGCGCGCCATCGACGCCCAACTAGCCACCATTGAATCCGAGCAGTCCGTGGAGCAGGAAGGTCAAAAGGAAAACCGGTTGCTGGCGGATGATAAAATCACCGGCTGGAGCGATATCTGCTTGCGTATCAGCCGGCATCTGACGCCCAAGTCGGCGCTATTCCGCCATGCAGTGCGTATGTCCGTGCTGCTGTGCGGCGGTTATGCGCTTATTCAGGTCACTCATCTGCAGCACGGCTATTGGATTTTGCTCACCAGCCTGTTTGTCTGCCAACCGAACTATAACGCCACACGCCATCGCCTTAAGCTGCGCGTCATCGGCACGCTGGCCGGGGTGCTATTCGGGCTGCCCATTCTCTATTTCGTCCCGTCGGTAGAAGGACAGATGACGCTGATCGTCATCAGCGGCGTGCTGTTTTTCGCCTTCCGTACCGTGCAGTACGCCCATGCGACCTTATTCATTACCCTGCTGGTGCTGCTGTGCTTCAACCTGCTGGGCGAAGGGTACGAAGTGACCGTGCCAAGGGTGCTTGATACGCTGATCGGCTGCGGCATCGCCTGGGCGGCTGTCAGCTTTATCTGGCCCGACTGGCGTTTTCGCTCTTTGCCGGCGGTCGTCAACAAAACGCTGTTTGCCAACTGCCGTTATCTGGACGCGATCATGAAGCAGTATCATGAGGGGAAAAATAACAGCCTGGCGTACCGTATCGCCCGCCGCGATGCACATAATAGCGATGCCGAACTGGCGTCAGTGGTCTCTAATATGTCCGCCGAGCCGCATGCCACTAAAGAGATACGCGAGCATGCTTTCCGGCTGATGTGTCTGAACCACACGTTGCTGAGCTATATCTCCACGCTGGGCGCCCACCGGGAAAAACTCACGTCGCCTGAAACGTTGCAGCTGCTGGATGACGCCGTTTGCTACGTGGACGACGCCTTGCATCACGAAGGCAACGATCGGGAACCACTAAGTCAACGGCTGGAGTCGCTGGAAGCGCGCATTCGCGCCGCCAATCCAGAATCTGAAAGCAAAGATCAGCTGGTCTTGCAGCAGATTGGCCTGATGAGCGAGCTATTGCCGGAGTTAGAAGCCTTAAAGGTCCAGATGGCGGAAGCGCCGGCCGGACCTGCGCAGGCTTAATCGCGTCGACTCTCGCGGTTCCATCTTCATCGCTATTCAGCGAAAACTCGTGCGCGCCAAAACTCGTGCGCGCCGAGTATCCCTGCGCGCACGGGTCCCCAGGCTGAATAATCAACCTAATCAGTGTTTAGGGCGTTTCCCCTGGCTCGCGAGGTGGTAGTTAAACCACTGCGTCAACTCCTGACGAACATGCTCCGGCAGCGCCGCCTGATGAACGCCACGAATGGCGCCCGCCAGCGCCAGCAACACGCTGAGATTGAGGTCATGTCTGACAGCGCTTAAGCGAAGAAAGCTCTGTATCTCCCCCAGTTCATGCAACTGTTCGATGTTGCGGATCCCCGCTTTCCACAGTTGCCGCTCTGTGTAGTGGTTAAGATTGGGAAGGTCTTTCAGCCTGACACTTCGCGTCCTTATGGCCTTATCGTTCCTGGCCCCCTCCAGCGATATCGACGCCAGTTGCAGGAGTTCCGGCTCGTTGTTCCACAAGGTGTTGTCCACCTCGTAATAGTTCAGAGGGACAGGTACCCCGCGGTTGGTGTAAACCATACTCGCCATCTCCCGGGCGCGGAAATGCACTTCATTTTGTCGCGACGCCCGTAGATAAAGCTCACCATTGGATACCAGCGCGAAGATAATCTTATCTGCTGCGATGCTGTAGCCGCCAAATTGAGACCGGGAACTAATGGTTCCCAAAGGGGAAAAAACGTACTTAGACTGCCGAATCCTTTTTTCACATAGCTGCTTCATAACATTGTCCTTATCATGTTCACCCTGATTGCCAAATCGCAATATACGTAACGGGAACAAGTAATTAAGCATACGAAAACGGTTGCCTCAAATACAAAATCGCGTTGCTAGACATTCCCTGTAAATTATGCGAGGCGCTTTCAAATTCCGATTGATCTTTATTTATACACGCATTACTGTATGCGCATACAGTAACTCTGCCGGTGGAATTCACTTATGCGCACACAACTCGTCAATGCTCGCCGCTTCTCTCAGTCTTCTTTACGCACGCAGGATGCGCCTGCGGTCGCACCTAACGGCGGCGGCATCATCAGTGAAATTGTCTACAGCGACGATCAGCCGATTCTGGCGCCCCTGCTGCTGCCGTTATTGCAGCAATTAGGGTTGCAGTCTCGCTGGTTGTTATGGCTGGCGCCGCNGCAGAAACTCAGCCGTGCCTGGCTACAGCAAGCCGGCTTGCCGCTCGATAAAATGATTGAACTTCATCATATCAATCCGGCGGTGACGTTAGAGGCAATGGAAAAAGCCTTGAGAACGGGAAACTACAGTGCGGTGTTGTGTTGGTTGCCGACGGAGCTGGAAAACGAAGAAAAAATGCGCCTGCGCGAGGCGGCGGAAAGCGGAAATACATACGGATTTATCATGCGACCAGAGCGAAAAGCCATCAACAGACCATTTTCTACGTTAAAAATTCACTCCAGATTGTATCATTAAGTAAATTAAGAGTATTCCTACGGGGGAAGAGCGCTAAGTTAAAGATCCCCCGCAGGCATTGAGTTCTTTACTCCCCGCCTCTCATCACCGCCCATAAATAAACTGTTCAAACTGACAAATTAATCTATTATTTGTTAGTAAGTATGTGTGAAACGCTAGGTTTTTGTCTGAGGCTTCTAACATCATACTTGTAACTTTTGCATCACGTTGTAGACTTTACTCGCAGGAGTTGCTCTTCATATAACATCAGCTGACTGGTGAGAATAATTAAGAGCAATGTCTCCTTCAAAAAGATTTTAACCAAAGGTTTATTATCTCGAAGAGCTAATTACCTGTTTGGATGATAATGAGGCGTAAAATGAAAAAAACAGCTATCGCAGTTGCAGTGGCACTGGCTGGCTTGGCTTCCGTAGCTCAAGCAGCACCTAACGACAATACCTGGTACGCAGGCGCCAAACTGGGCTGGTCTCAGTTCCATGATACTGGTCTGTACGGCAACGGTTACCAAACCACTAACTCCCCTCACGAAAACCAGCTGGGCGCAGGCGCCTTCGGTGGTTACCAGGCTAACCAATACCTGGGCTTCGAACTGGGTTATGACTGGCTGGGCCGTATGAAGTACACCGGTGAAAACCGTGGTAACTTCAAAGCACAGGGCGTTCAGCTGGCTGCCAAACTGAGCTACCCAATCGTTGACGATCTGGACGTTTATACTCGTCTGGGTGGTTTCTTCTGGCGTGCTGACAGCCACGATGACGTGACTGGCCGCGGCGGCAACGACACCGGCATTTCTCCTATGGGTGCAGTCGGTCTGGAATACGCAGTAACCAAAAACTGGGCTACTCGTCTGGACTACCAGTGGGTGAGCAACATTGGTGACGCAGGCACCGTTGGTGGTCGTCCTGATAACGGTATGTTGAGCGTTGGCGTTTCTTACCGTTTCGGTCAGGAAACTCCGGCTCCGGTCGTAGCACCGACTCCGGCCCCGGCTCCGGTAGTTCAGACCAAACGTTTCACGCTGAAATCTGACGTACTGTTCACTTTCAACAAAGCAGAACTGCGTCCTGAAGGCCAGAGCTCTCTGGACCAGCTGTACACTCAGCTGAGCACCATGGATCCTAAAGACGGTTCCGTAGTTGTCCTGGGCTTCACTGACCGTCTGGGTTCAGAACAGTATAACGAAGGCCTGTCCACTCGCCGTGCGCAGAGCGTCGTTGACTACCTGGTTGCCAAAGGCATCCCGGCTGACAAAATTTCTGCCCGTGGTCTTGGCGAATCCAACCCGGTTACCGGTTCTACCTGTGACAGCGTGAAAGGCCGTAAAGCCCTGATCGACTGCCTGGCCCCGGATCGCCGTGTAGAAATCGAAGTGAAAGGTATCAAAGACGTTGTGACTCAGCCGCAGGCTTAATCGCAATCGCCTTTCATGGAAGATAATGACGTAGTGACTCACTGCGTCATATCCCAAGAATGATGAGTGGCTCCTGATTTTCGGGGGCCACTTTTTATTTTTACATGTCGATTCATGCTTAATCACCGACTCGGTAAACTGCCTCGCTTGCTGCTTTTTTTATTTCACCTTCCCACGCTAAGCTATTTTTACCTGCCAAAAAAATCGTGTGCTTTTTATTAATCGAGTGACGTTAAAATAAAATACGCCATTTATTTTCATTGCCGCTTTGATTCCCTGATGACCAACTCCTTTTCTTGCTAATTTTTGACTCAGCGAAGGATTAGGCTCACTTTTAGTGTGACAATAAATAATACGAAAACTAAATAAACGAATAAGAAAGAGAAAAGAATAAAGTGCAAAAAAATAAGAATGGAATCTACGACAAGACCGTAATGCTTGTCATTGAAGGGGGGAACGACGAAAAATAAGTGAGCAGGAATAACAACATAGGTAATCTTCGGTTGTTTTCTTCCTTTTTTACGCGATTGTAGACGTCAGATAAAATGCGTCGCCGTAATGGAGAGTGATACGCGCGTCCTGTCAAAACAAGTACGCGCGCTTATGTTTACCTCATCAATATTGGCTTGCGTTATTCAGCACGGCAATATCTTCCTCTGTCAGAGACAACCGGGTCGCAGCAGCCAGTTCGGCGACCTGATGAACCGACGTGGCGCTGGCAATGGGCGAAGTCACGCTCGGACGCGCGATCAACCAGGCCAGCGCGACCTGGCTGGACGATACGTTATGCGCCTTCGCGACCTGATCCAGAGCCTCAACAATCTTGATGCCCCGATCATTGAGATAACGATCCACGACGCCTTTACCGCGTAAGCTCTTGGAGGCATCTTCCGGGTGGCGATATTTACCGGACAAGAATCCGCTAGCCAGCGAGTAATAACTGATCACGCCCAGTCCATGCTCTTTGGCAATCGCTTCCAGACCCGACTCATAATGCTGTCTGTCGTACAGATTGTATTCAGGCTGCAGCGTTTCGTAACGAGCCAACTGATGGTCTTTACTGATTTTCAGCGCCTGAGCCAACCGATCGGTTTCATAATTCGAGGCCCCGATAGCACGAACTTTGCCCTCTCGAATCAATGCATCGAACGTCGACAGCGTATCTTCCAGCGGCGTCGATTTATCGTCGGTATGCGCCTGATAGAGGTCGATATAGTCCGTGTTCAGACGACGCAGAGAATCTTCTACAGCACGTCGAATATAGGCAGGAGCCAGCCCCTTGCCGCCATTTCCCATTTCCATACCGACTTTGGTCGCGATGATGACCTTGTCGCGTTGACCGCTTTTCTTCAGCCAGTTGCCGATAATCGTCTCAGATTCGCCTCCCTGGTTGCCATCAGCCCATACGGAGTACACATCCGCCGTATCGATGAAATTAAGTCCCTGATCCACCAACGCGTCCAGCAGGTTAAACGAGGTCGGCTCATCGATAGTCCAGCCGAAAACGTTACCGCCAAAAGTGATCAGAGGAACGTGGATCCCAGAACGTCCAAGCTCTCGGGAAGGGGTGGAAGCAGTCATAGGCAATCTCCTTTTTAATTAAACTCGCCTTAAAGTAGCCACTAAAAAGCGGCCGCGCTTGTACAATGCTTAGTCAACAACGCGCTGGTCCCCGGCACCACTGCGCCGAATAAAAGTTAATGCTATGAGACCAACGCTTTAGTTTAGGTTATTTTCCAATATATAATTCGCGCCCAGCGTATCTACTCTCAATGTTGACGCCGACGTTACCAACCTAACGTGAAAATTTGGCCCGTATCATATCTGGAGCAAACATGTCCCATCTCGTGCAATTCGTCCTGGCGTTAATCGTTATCGCCGGCCTATCGCTTTTGATCTGCCGCGATCGAAAAAGCATTCGTATCCGTTACATCATCCAGCTCTTAGTCATCGAAATCATACTGGCCTATTTCTTCCTCTACTCTTCCGTCGGGTTGGGTTTCGTTACCAGATTCGCGGGCATGTTCGACAGGTTGCTCGGTTTTGCCGCTGAAGGCACCAACTTCGTCTTTGGCAACATGAATGCTCAAGGCCTGGCCTTTTTCTTCCTCAAGGTACTCTGCCCCATCGTCTTCATCTCTGCGTTGATCGGTATCCTGCAATACATCAAAGTTCTGCCTTTTATCATCCGCGTAATCGGTACCGTCGTGTCAAAAGTAAATGGAATGGGCAAACTGGAATCCTTCAACGCGGTTAGCTCGCTGATTTTGGGACAGTCGGAAAACTTTATCGCCTATAAAGATATTTTGGGCAAAATGTCGGAAAAACGAATGTACACGATGGCGGCGACGGCAATGTCCACGGTGTCCATGTCTATCGTCGGCGCTTACATGACCATGTTGGACGCCAAATTTGTCGTGGCCGCGCTAGTACTGAACATGTTTAGTACATTCATCGTACTGTCTCTGATCAACCCCTATAGCGTCAACGATGAGCCGGAACTGCAGCTCAGCAACATGCACGAAAATCAGAGCTTCTTCGAAATGCTGGGGGATTACATTCTCACCGGTTTCAAAGTGGCCGTCATCGTCTCCGCCATGTTGATTGGATTTATTGCGCTGATCGCCGCCATTAACGCCTTGTTCAGTGCGCTCTTCGGACTTAGCTTCCAGGAAATTCTCGGCTACTTCTTCTACCCCTTTGCCTGGATCATGGGTATTCCGGCGAATGAAGCCCTCCAGGTTGGCGGCATTATGGCGACCAAGCTGGTGTCTAACGAATTCGTCGCCATGATGGAATTGCAGAAAGTTTCCGACCAGCTGTCTCCGCGTAGCGTCGGGATTTTGTCTGTGTTCCTGGTTTCCTTCGCCAACTTCTCTTCCATCGGCATTGTGGCCGGCGCGATCAAGGGCCTGAACGAACAACAAGGTAACGCGGTATCCCGCTTCGGTCTGAAGCTGGTTTACGGCTCCACGCTGGTGAGCCTGCTGTCTGCGGCTATCGCTGGACTGGTGTTATAGCGCCTGACTAATGATTATCTGACGTCATGCTACCCGGTCATCAAACGCTGACCGGGTAATTTTTATCCGTATGAAGATCTCTTCCCTATTGTCTTCATTTATGTTTCTTATTTACTCTCTATAGTTATACGCACTTCACCCGATAGCATAAGCACTAAACCCTTTGCTAACTCCCCCAGTTTGGGGCATTGGAGATCTCGTTTCATTACTATGAATACCAAACGTCTCTTTCGCTGGCTGTCATTGATCGCCGTTGCCGTCATCGCCGTCATTGCATGGCGATATTTCCACTCCACTACCCCGCCCGCGGGTTCAACGGCGAAAACTGCGTCCAGCAGCGGCAGAGGAGAAGGTCGTCGATCCATGACCACGCCGCCCGTGCAGGTGGCGCGCTCATTTACCTCCTCGGTTCCTTACTACCTGACCGGGCTTGGCACCGTCACATCGGCGAATACCGTCACCGTACGCAGCCGGGTCAGCGGACAATTGATGGCGCTGCACTTCGAAGAAGGCCAACAGGTCGCCGCCGGCGCGCTACTCGCGGAAATCGACCCGCGCCCGTTCGAAGNTGAGGTGACGCAGGCGAAAGGACAGCTGGCGAAAGACAAAGCGCTGCTTGCCAATGCGCGTCAGGATTTGGCACGTTATCAGGGACTGGTAAAAACCAATCTGGTATCCCGTCAGGAGCTGGATACTCAGACCTCGCTGGTGAAACAGTACGAAGCCACCGTCCAGTCAGATCAGGGCGCGCTGGACAGCGCCCAGTTACAGCTGGACTACAGCAAGATTACCGCGCCCGCCAGCGGACGCGTCGGGCTGCGTCAGGTGGATATCGGCAACTACATCACCAGTACGGATAACCTGCTGGTGCTGACGCAAACGCATCCTATCGACGCCGTTTTCTCGCTACCGGAAGATAGCATCGCCACTATTATCAAGGCGCAGAAATCCGGCCAGCCCATCGTCGTCGAAGCCTGGGACCGCGCCAACCAGCAGATGCTGTCGCAGGGCCAGTTGCTCAGCATGGATAACCAGATCGACACCACCACCGGCACCATCAAATTGAAAGCGCGTTTCGAAAATAGCGACGACCTCCTGTTTCCTAATCAGTTCGTGAATATCCGGATGAAGGTGGATACGTTGCTGAACGCGGTCCTCGCCCCCGCCGCCGCCGTGCAGATGGGCAACGAAGGCCACTTCGTCTGGCTGTTGAATGACAAAAATCAGGCGAGCAAGCATCTGGTCACCATCGGTATCCAGTACGGACAGAACGTGGTGATTAACAGCGGCCTGAACGCAGGCGAACAGGTAGTGACGGACGGAATCGACCGTCTGACGGAAGGCATGCAGGTCGACGTCATTCCGTCGTCCTCCACCGAAAGAACGTCTACGACCGCCGGTGACGATCGTCAGGCAAGAAAAGCGGAGACGCCCTAATGCAGGACAGCACGCCGAATCAGGGCGGCGGCCCATCCAGACTGTTCATTCTACGTCCGGTCGCCACCACGCTGTTGATGGTGGCGATTCTGCTGGCCGGGATCATCGGCTATCGCGCCCTGCCCGTCTCCGCGCTGCCGGAAGTCGATTACCCGACGATTCAGGTGGTCACACTGTATCCCGGCGCCAGCCCGGACGTCATGACGTCTGCGGTGACCGCGCCGCTGGAACGGCAGTTCGGCGNCATCTCCGGACTAAAGCAGATGTCGAGCCAAAGCGCCGGCGGCGCCTCGGTCATCACGCTCCAGTTCCAGCTCAATCTGGCGCTCGACGTCGCGGAACAGGATGTTCAGGCCGCCATCAACGCCGCCACCAATTTGCTGCCCAGCGATCTGCCTAATCCGCCGGTTTACAGTAAGGTCAACCCGGCCGATCCGCCGATTATGACGTTGGCGGTGACCTCCACCGCCATGCCGATGACGCAGGTGCAGGATCTGGTGGAAACCCGCATCGCCCAGAAAATCTCTCAGGTTTCCGGCGTCGGACTGGTATCGCTCGCGGGGGGGCAACGCCCCTCGGTTCGGGTACGTCTGAATCCAACCGCGCTGGCGGCCTATGGCCTAAGCAGCGAAACCGTGCGCACCGCCATCACCGCCGCTAACGTCAACGCGCCGAAAGGGAGCTTCGACGGCCCAGCCCGCTCGGTAACGCTCTCCGCCAACGACCAGATGCGTTCGATTGACGACTATCGCCAGCTGATCATCAGCTGGAGCAACAGCGCGCCGGTCAGGCTGCGCGACGTCGCCACGGTCGAACAGGCGCCGGAAAACACCTATCTGTCCGGGTGGGCGAACCGTCAGCAGGCCATCATTATCAATGTGCAGCGCCAGCCGGGCGCCAACGTCATTGCGACGGCGGACAATATCCGTCGTTTGCTGCCGTCTTTACAGGCCAGCCTGCCCAAGTCGGTCGAAATGTCGCTGCTGACGGACCGCACCACTACCATCCGTGCTTCGGTCGACGACGTACAGTTCGAACTGATTCTGGCCATCGCGCTGGTTATTATGGTGATATACCTGTTTCTGCGTAACGCGGTCGCCACGCTTATCCCCAGCATCGTGGTACCGCTGTCGCTGATCGGCACCTTCGCCGCCATGTATTTCCTCGGTTTCTCCATCAACAACCTCACGCTGATGGCGCTGACGATCGCCACCGGTTTCGTGGTGGACGATGCCATCGTGGTGATCGAGAACATCGCCCGCTACATTGAGCGCGGCGAGAAACCGCTGAATGCGGCGCTCAAGGGCGCAGGCGAAATCGGCTTTACCATTATCTCCCTGACGTTCTCGCTCATCGCCGTGCTGATCCCGCTGTTGTTTATGGGAGATATCATCGGCAGGCTGTTCCGCGAATTCGCGATGACGCTGGCGATCTCCATTTTGATTTCCGCCGTGGTGTCGCTCACTCTGACGCCGATGATGTGCGCCCGCATGTTGAGCCACAAAGGCCTGAGTCGTCAAAACCGTTTCACCCGCGCCAGCGAACGCTTCTTCGACCGCGTGATCGCCGCCTACGGTCGGGGACTGACCCGGGTACTGCAACATCCCTGGCTGACGCTCTGTGTGGCGTTAAGCACGCTGGTGCTGACCGTATTACTGTATCTGGTGATGCCGAAAGGCTTTTTCCCCCAGCAGGATAACGGGATCATTCAGGGCACCGTACACGCCTCCCAGACCGTATCTTTCACCACGATGGCGCAAAAGCAGCAGCAGGTCGCCTCCATCATCATGAAAGATCCGGACGTACAAAGCGTCTCGTCGCTGATCGGCGTGGATGGCACCAACCCATCGCTCAACAGCGGACGTCTGCAAATCAACCTTAAGCCGCACGGCGAGCGCAGCGACAGCATGACCGAGGTCATCACGCGCTTGCAGCAGCAGACGGCGCAGCTGCCGGGCGTTACGCTGTATCTACAGCCGGTTCAGGATCTGACTATCGATACCCAGATCAGCAAAACCCAGTACCAGCTGACGGTCCAAACGCTGTCGCTGGATACGCTCAGCGCCTGGGTGCCAAAGTTGGTGGAACAGCTCTCCGCCCTGCCCGAATTGCAGGACGTCAGCAGCGACTGGCAGGACGAAGCCGCCGTCGCTTACGTGAAGGTAGACCGGGACAGCGCCACCCGGCTCGGTATTTCGATGTCGGATATCGATAACGCGCTCTACAACGCCTTCGGACAACGGCTGATTTCCACTATCTACACGCAGTCGAACCAGTACCGCGTCGTGCTGGAGCAAGACACCCGCCAGCGTGACGGATTAGCGGCCCTCGACGATATCCGGCTGATCAACAGCGATGGCGGCGTCGTCCCGCTGGCCAGTATCGCCACGGTGGAACAGCGTCAGGGACCGCTTGCGATCAACCACGNCGACCGCTTCCCGGCGGCGACGGTCTCCTTTAATCTGGCGCCCGGTTATGCGCTGGGGGATGCGGTCAAAGCCATCGAGAAAGCGCAGCAGAGCATGGAACTGCCGTCGGAAATCACCACGCGTTTCCAGGGCAGCACCCTTGCCTTCCAATCCGCACTGACCAGTACCGTTTGGCTGGTTATCGCTGCGGTGATCGCGATGTATATCGTGCTCGGCGTGCTGTACGAAAGTTTCATCCATCCGATCACCATCCTCTCCACCCTCCCCACGGCGGGCGTCGGCGCGCTGCTGGCCTTGCTGGTCGCCGGAAGCGATCTGGATATCATCGCTATCATCGGCATCATCCTGCTGATCGGGATCGTGAAAAAGAATGCGATCATGATGATCGACTTCGCGCTGGCCGCCGAACGCCAACAGGGCATGTCGCCGTATGACGCGATTTATCAGGCCTGTCTGCTGCGTTTCCGCCCCATCCTGATGACCACGATGGCCGCGCTGCTCAGCGCGCTGCCGCTGATGCTGAGCACCGGAGTCGGCGCCGAACTCCGGCGTCCGCTGGGCATCTGTATGGTCGGCGGTTTGGTGATGAGCCAGGTGCTGACGCTGTTTACCACGCCGGTGATCTACCTGCTGTTTGACCGCCTTTCTCTTCGTCTGCGCCGCAAACCGGCTGAAACGCAGGGAGAAGTCTGATGAAGCTGTTCGCGCTGTTTATTCATCGTCCCGTCGCGACCACGCTGCTGGCGCTGGCGATTGCGCTATGCGGCGTGCTCGGCTTCCGACTGCTGCCGGTCTCGCCGCTGCCGCAGGTAGACTTCCCGGTGATCTCGGTCTCGGCCTCGCTGTCGGGCGCCTCGCCGGAAACCATGGCATCCTCGGTGGCGACGCCGCTGGAACGGGCGCTCGGCCGCATCGCGGGCATCACTGAAATGACCTCCATGAGTTCACTCGGTAGCACCCGCATCATTCTGCAATTTGAGCTGGATCGTGATATCAACGGCGCCGCCCGCGACGTGCAGGCCGCCATCAACGCCGCCCAGAGTCTGTTGCCCTCCGGCATGGCTAGCCGCCCCACCTACCGTAAGGTGAATCCGTCAGACGCGCCGATCATGATTATGACGCTGACCTCGGACACCTACTCCCCCAGCCAGCTGTACGATATCGCCACCAATCAGGTCTATCCGCGCATTTCACAGCTGGAGGGCGTCGGCGATGTCACCATTGGCGGCAGTTCGCTTCCGGCGGTGAGGGTATCGCTTAACCCGCTGGCGCTGTTCAATCAGGGCGTATCGCTGGATGAAGTCCGCCAGGCGATCGATAACGCCAATGTGCGCCTGCCCGTCGGCAGCGTGAATGACAAGACGACCCACTGGCAGATTGAAACCAACGACGAGCTGAAGACGGCGAAGGTCTATCGTCCGCTCATCGTTCACTACAATAACGGCGCGCCGGTGCGACTCAGCGATGTCGCGAAAGTCGAAGACTCCGTGCAGGACACGCTCAACGCGGGGATGACGAACGGCGAACCCGCCGTGCTGGTCATTATCCGCCGCGCGCCCGAAGCCAACATCATCTCCACCGTCGACAGCATCCGCGCCGCGTTGCCCGAACTGAGCGCCACGCTGCCCGCATCCGTGCATTTAAACGTCGCGCAAGACCGCTCCCCCACCATCCGCGCGTCGCTGGCGGAGGTGGAGCGGGCGCTGGTCATCGCCGTCGCGCTGGTGATTCTGGTGGTGTACCTGTTCCTGCGCTCGGGGCGCGCCACGCTGATCCCGGCGGCGGCGGTGCCTATCTCGCTGATCGGCACGTTCGCCGCCATGTATCTGTGCGGTTTCAGTCTGAATAATCTGTCGTTGATGGCACTGACGATCGCCACCGGCTTCGTGGTGGATGACGCCATTGTGGTGCTGGAAAACACCGCCCGGCACATCGAAGCCGGCATCAAACCGATGCAGGCGGCCATACAGGGCGTGCGCGAAGTGGGCTTTACCGTCGTCTCCATGAGCGTGTCGCTGATCGCCGTTTTCATTCCTCTGCTGCTGATGGACGGGCTATCGGGACGACTGTTTCGTGAATTCGCCGTCACCCTGTGCGTGGCGATCATGATTTCGCTGGTGGTCTCGCTCACCCTGACGCCGATGATGTGCGCGCGCCTGCTGCGTCCCCACGCCCCCCGCAGCCAGCCTCGCCGGCGAGGATTCAACCGGGTGCTGCTGGCCTTGCAGGAGCGGTATGCGCTCTCCCTGAACTGGGTATTGGCGCGTGCGCGCTGGGTCGTACTGGTCCTATTCGGCACGATCGGCCTCAGTGTGTGGCTCTATATCGACATGCCGAAAACCCTGTTCCCGGAGCAGGATACCGGGCGGATCATGGGCTTTGTGCAAGGCGACCAGAGCATTTCGTTCCAGGCGATGAAAACCAAGATGCAGGACCTGATGAAAACCGTCAGTAGCGATCCCGCTGTGGATAACGTGACCGGTTTTACCGGCGGTAACCGGACCAACAGCGGGTCGATGTTCATCAGTCTAAAGCCGCTGGCGGAACGCGGCGCCAGCTCGCAGCAGATTATCGCAAGGCTGAGATCTAAACTGGCTCAGGAGCCGGGCGCCAGCCTGTTCCTGATGGCGGTGCAGGATGTGCGGATGGGCGGCCGCGAAGCCAACGCCAGCTATCAATACACCCTGCTGTCGGATGATTTGAGCGCGCTGCGCCAGTGGGAGCCGAAAATTCGCGAGGCCCTCACCGCACTGCCGGAACTCGCGGACGTCAGTTCCGACCAGCAGGACAAAGGTGCCGAGCTGGCGCTGACCTACGATCGCGACNCCCTGGCTCAGCTTGGCATCAGCGTGTCGGATATCAATGCCCTGCTCAACAACGCCTTCGGGCAGCGGCAGATCTCCACCATCTATCAGCCGCTGAACCAGTATAAGGNGGTGATGGTGGTCGATCCGGTGTATGCGCAGGACGCCACCGCGCTGAACAAGATGTTCGTTATCAACAGTGAGGGCAAGGCGATCCCCTTGTCCTATTTCGCCCACTGGCTGCCCGCTAATGCGCCGCTGTCGGTCAACCATCAAGGGCTATCCGCCGCGGCGACGATCTCCTTCAACCTGCCGCCGGACGCCAGCCTGTCCGAGGCGACCTTCGCCATTGAGCGCGCGATGACCGCGCTGGGCGTGCCTTCCAACGTCCGCGGCCAGTTCGCCGGCACCGCGCTGGCGTTCCAGCAGTCGCAGTCGTCCCAGGTGGCGCTGATCATCGCCGCCATCGTCACGGTGTATATCGTGCTGGGGATGCTGTACGAAAGCTACGTGCACCCGCTGACCATCATCTCCACCCTGCCGTCGGCGGGGGTAGGCGCGTTGCTGGCGCTGAAGCTGTTTGATAAGCCGTTCAGCCTGGTCGCGCTCATCGGCATTATGCTGCTGATCGGCATCGTGAAGAAGAACGCCATCATGATGGTGGACTTCGCGTTGGTGGCGCAACGCACTCAGCATCTCAGCGCGCGCGAAGCGATATTTCAGGCCTGCCAGCTGCGCTTCCGCCCCATTTTGATGACGACGCTGGCCGCCCTGCTGGGCGCGCTGCCGCTGGTGTTAAGTAGCGGCGACGGCGCGGAGCTGCGTCAGCCGCTGGGGATCACCATCGTCGGCGGGCTGGTCATGAGTCAGCTGCTGACGCTCTATACCACGCCGGTGGTTTATCTGTTCTTTGACCGACTATCCCACCGACGCGCGCGCCGCCCGGTGACACTGCCGGAGTCGTCCTGACGGGCATTCAAAGAAACTGTCAGAGTCGGTGAAAAATTCACGATAGCCACTCAAGCTCAGGTTGTTAGCCTGAATGTTCTGGTTATCAAACGCTAAAAACGTCAGCGATGTCGGATTCTGCGGATGGTCTATGGGGTCGGGTCGTGGCGGCGGAATAGCCTAAAAACGGCGAGCAAGGCTGGACGTTCAGCACGCCGCAGATTGCCGGTCCGCATCCCCCCGCCGTGCGCAACGTCCATGAGCTGTGCTGTACATGGCGAGCGACGCCGTCAAAACGCTCGCTGGCAACCTCGAGGGCTTCTATCCCGCCGGGCTGCGTCCTGACATCAACCGCGGGAACACGCTGACTTACGATACGATCACCAACGGCGTCTACAAGACCGGTTATTACGGCATTCGCTGGCTCAATCCTACCGGCATCGTGCCGCAGGGACCGGAAATCGATCTCGATCGACCGCAGAACCGCCGCACCCGCCGTGGAGAAACGAAATAGGCATACTTTTTGTAAGCCGAATACTGATTTTTCCCCGCATAAGCGCTAGAATCTGCCGCCTTACTGCTCCCGCCCGGGGGCAGCCTGACCTGAGATCAGACTTGAGAGAAACCCATGTTTAAACCGGAACTACTGTCTCCGGCCGGTACGCTGAAAAATATGCGTTACGCCTTCGCTTATGGCGCTGACGCGATTTATGCCGGCCAGCCCCGCTATAGCCTGCGCGTGCGCAATAACGAATTCAATCATCAGACGCTGGCCGAGGCGATCAACGAAGCGCATTCGCTGGGCAAAAAGTTCTACGTCGTCGTTAACATCGCGCCGCATAACGCCAAAATTAAAACCTTCCTGCGCGACCTCCAGCCGGTGATCGACATGCAGCCGGATGCGCTGATCATGTCCGATCCGGGTCTGATCATGTTGGTGCGTGAAAACTTCCCGCAGATGCAGATTCACCTGTCGGTGCAGGCCAACGCGGTCAACTGGGCAACCGTAAAATTCTGGCAACAGATGGGGCTGAGCCGCGTGATTTTGTCCCGCGAATTGTCTCTGCAGGAAATTGAAGAGATCCGCGCGCAGGTGCCGGAGATGGAGCTGGAAATTTTTGTTCACGGCGCGTTGTGTATGGCCTATTCCGGCCGCTGCCTGCTCTCCGGCTACATCAACAAACGCGACCCCAATCAAGGCACGTGCACCAACGCCTGCCGTTGGGAATACAAAGTGCAGGAAGGTAAAGAAGACGAGGTGGGCAACATTGTCCACATGCATGAACCGATTCAGGTCGCTAACGTCGAACCCACGCTGGGCATCGGCGAGCCGACCGACAAGGTCTTTATGCTGGAAGAGAGCCAGCGCCCCGGCGAATATATGAGCGCGTTCGAAGATGAACACGGCACTTATATCATGAACTCCCGCGATCTACGGGCGATCCAACACGTTGAACGCCTGACGCAAATGCAGGTGCACTCGCTGAAAATCGAAGGTCGTACCAAATCCTTCTACTACTGCGCACGCACCGCGCAGGTGTACCGTCGCGCCATCGACGACGCCGTGGCGGGAAAACCTTTTGACCCATCGCTGTTGCAGACGCTGGAAGGGCTGGCTCATCGCGGCTATACCGAAGGTTTCCTGCGCCGTCACGTCCACGAAGACTACCAGAACTACGACTACGGTTATTCGGTGTCCGACCGCCAGCAGTTTGTCGGCGAGTTCACCGGCGAACGGCGTAACGGTCTGGCGGAAGTCGCGGTGAAAAACAAGTTTTCCTGCGGCGATAGCGTAGAAATGATGACGCCGGGCGGCAACGTGCAGTTCACGATTGAAGGGATGCAGAACGCTAAAGGTCAGGATACCGACGTCGCGCCGGGCAACGGCCATATCGTCTACCTGCCGGTCCCGGAAGACATTTCGCTGGAATACGCGTTGCTGCTGCGTAATCTGCCGGGGACCAACACCCGTCATCCTCACGCCAAATAATGTGCCGACAGTCAGAGCAGAACGCTGTTCTGACGTTTTTTAGAAATGGATCACATCAATGGCGGACGCGGTCGGTTATTATTCAACCGCTGAGAAAACACAGAACGAAAAATAAGCGTAGTAACACTACCAGGAACCACCTCTTTCGCCAGCTCAATCTCCCTTGAGCTGGCTTTTTCTTTTCCTGATCACCCCGCCACGTATCCATTGTCCGCGCGTCACGCTTTTCTGCTACGCTGACTACACTATTTTCGGAGGCGATCTGCATGCTTCGCCTCATTTTCGGTTTCATCAAGGTCTTTTCAGGGAGTACGTCGTCATGGCGCAAAAACCTCAATCCATCATCATTTTGAACGGCAAAAGCAGCCAAAACGACGAACTGCGTCAGGCGGTGACAGTCCTGCGTGAAGAAGGTTATCCTCTGCACGTGCGCGTCACCTGGGAACACGGCGACGCGTTGCGCTATGTCCGTGAAGCGATAGCGATGGAAGCGGACAATGTGATCGCCGCAGGCGGCGACGGCACCATCAACGAAATCGCCGTGGCGCTGGCGCATCAGGAAGCGGAACATCGCCCCTGTCTGGGGATTGTGCCGCTGGGCACGGCCAACGATCTCGCTACCAGTTGCCGGATTCCGACCGACCTGCATCAGGCGCTGCGGCTGGCGATTTTAGGCCGCGCGACCGCAATCGATTTGGCTCGGGTCAACGACCGACACTACTTTATCAATATGGCGACGGGCGGTTTCGCCACCCGTATCACCACCGAAACGCCGGCGGCCATGAAATCTGCGCTGGGCGGCGCGGCCTATGTGCTGAACGCGCTGCTGCGCATCGACACGCTGAAGGCCGAACGCTGTCAGGTTAAAGGTCCGGATTTTGACTGGGAGGGCGATACGCTGGTCATCGCCATCGGCAACGGTCGTCAGGCGGGAGGCGGACAGCAACTGTGCCCGGATGCGGTACTGAATGACGGGCTGTTGCAGCTGCGCGTGCTGTCTGCGAAAGAGCTGCTGCCGAATATGATGCAGGCGCTGATGTCCGGCGGTGAAAATCCCAACGTGATCACGACCGCACTGCCGNGGCTGGACATTAGCGCGCCGAACGAGATGACGTTCAACCTCGATGGCGAGCCGCTGACCGACAAACACTTCCGTATCGAGGTGGTGCCAGCGGCGCTGCGCTGCCGCTTCCCCAGCCCTTGCCCGCTGCTGAGCGAGTAAACGACCGGGGTCGGGACATCGCTATTCGCGTCTTAGCCGCTGGCTGTTTGCCAGATACAAGGTCACCACCAGAATCAATATCGCGCCCGCGTAGATCAAGGTATAGGTGGGATTTTTGTGGTCGACGATAATCAGCCGCACGATGGCGGTGATCCCGATATAGACGAAGTAACGCAGCGGAAAATGATAGCCCGTCTCAAAATACTTCACGATTAGCGCAATAAATTCGAAATACAGAAAATACACGACCAGACTTTCAATCAACAGATAGGTGGAATCCTTCTCACTGCTCACCATCAATGCCTTCGCCAGGTGCAGCGTCTCTTTGCCCAAAAACACCACCAGAATAATAGCGAGAGCCAATAAACCTATGTTAAGTATTGTTTGTAACCCTTTGGCGATCATGATCGAACGCGTTGAACCTGCCATGTACATGACTCCTAACCATCCTTCATTTTTCTGCATCTACGCCGGCGGCGAACTGCTATTGCTGTGTGCGACGTCCCTGCGAACGTCGTGAATCGGCCGGAAAAACCTGACACCGGNCACAAAATTACCGGTAGCCCCTGAGACTGTCCATGTAAATTTCATTTTCCGCAGAGATAGGCATCACCACCAGCGGTGGAAATGATGCACCGGCCCGATGCCCTGACCGACTTCCAGCGTATTCGCCTGTTGTAAGGCCCCTTGCAGATAGGCTTTGGCGGCGGCCACACAGGCCGACCAGTCGTCACAACGGGGACGCAATGCCGCCAACGCCGCCGACAGCGTGCAGCCCGTACCATGAGTATGGCGGGNATTGACTCTCTGCGCCGAAAAACGCAACGGTGATGCCCCAACGGTGAACAGCCAGTCCGGACTTTCGCGATCGGAAAGATGGCCGCCTTTCATCAGCACCGCCTGACAGCCCAACGCGAGCAGCGCTTCGCCCTGCTCCCGCATCTCGTTTTCGTTCTCGGCGATCGGGCACGCCAGCAGCGCGGCCGCTTCCGGCAAATTCGGCGTGATGATGGAGACCTGCGGCAGCAGTTGCTGACGCAGCGACTGTACCGCCGACGGTTGCAGCAACGGATCNCCGCTTTTCGCCAGCATCACCGTGTCGAGCACGACGAAGCGTACCGGATAACGGCGCAGACGTTCGGCGACGGCCTCGACGATATCGGCCTCGGCCAGCATGCCGATCTTGGCGCTATCAATCCGCACATCGCCGAGCACCGAGTCAAGCTGCGCGGCCACGAAGGCGGGTTCGATACGGTAGACCGACTGCACGCCACAGGTATTTTGCGCCACCAGCGCCGTGATCACGCTGGTGCCGTAGGCTTCCAATGCCGAGAAGGTTTTCAGGTCGGCCTGGATGCCCGCGCCGCCGCTTGGATCGGTGCCCGCAATCGTCAATGCGTTGATACGCTTCATTTCGCGGTCGCCTCCATTGCCATAAACAACTGATCCAGAAACCGCGGGATAAAACTGCCGGGACCGCCCGCGCCGTTGGCGGCACGTTGCCCGCATTCAGACATCACCGCGCAGGCGGCGGCGATATGTTGCAGGCGATCGCCCGGCAACGCGCAAAACCCCGCCACCACCGCCGACAACGCGCAGCCGGTCCCGACGACGCGGGTCATCAGCGGGTGCCCGCCCGCCACCGCCCAGTCACGCTCGCCGTCGGTGACGTAGTCCACCTCGCCGGTCACGGCCACGCAAACGGACCAGCGTCGGGCAAGCTCCCGCGCCGCAGGCAGCGCGGCCAGCGAGGTGTTGCCGCTATCTACCCCCCGGCCCTGCGAAGCGGCGCCGGACAGCGCCAGGATCTCTGAAGCGTTACCGCGTACGGCGGCAGGCCGCAGCGCCAGCAGTTCACGGGCGAAGTCGCTGCGAAACGTCAGCGCGCCGACAGCGACCGGGTCCAGCACCCAAGGGCGTTCGGCCCGATTGGCGTTCGCCACCGCAGATCGCATGGCTTCGGCCCGGACCGGCTCCAGCGTACCGATATTAATCAGCAGCGCATCCGCTAACGCGCTGAACTGCGCGGCTTCGCTGCGCTCCACCACCATCGCGGGCGACGCGCCCAGCGCCAGCAGCACATTCGCGGTAAAGCTTTGCACGACATCATTGGTCAGACAGTGAATTAAAGGGGGGCGGCGGTGAAAGAGTTTCAGAGAATCCGCCGCAAGCGCGGACGGAAACGGCACAGGTCGAGTATTCATAAGTCTCCCAACCGGCGATCAAGAAGGCGGGAGCCGGTGAGACTCCGTGACTTCCCTACGCTGGCATTATCCAGATCAGGTGGTACGGGTCTTTCTCAGCCTTCACGTGGAAGGGCACCCCGAGTCAACGTTCATGATTATTCGGCCTGACGGCGCAAAGGTCAACGGCCGCCAACCATCGCGCATCGACGATAACGGGCGAAACAAGGTATGAAGAGGAGTTCAGAAGGGAAAAGCCAGGAATTACAGCGAGAAACAAGAAACAAGAAACAAGAAACAAGAAACAAGAAACAAGAAACAAGAAACAAGAGCGCATAGGGATACGCCTTGATTGTCTAGTGAATAAACGGCCGACGCCGTACGACCCCCACGGCGTCGAGCGCTTTGCCCGTCATATTACAGGCATAATGCCGATCAGAACGCGGTCTTGTGGTACAGGCGCGAGACCAGATCCGTTATGCACAACACCAGCGAGGACTGGATACGCTGCTGATAGCGCTGTTTTTGCATCTCCAGCAGCGAGGTGTCCACCCCATCTTCCGGCAAATGCGAGTTGAACTGAGGCGGCAGCGGCGTCATACCGTGCAACATGCTGACCGGCCCCAGAATTTCATCATCGGTAAACCGGTAACGCTGTCCGCCATGCTCCAGTTCATTGTTTAACGCCAACAGCAGTTCAACGTCTTCGTACTCGTCTCGGCTGATCACGCCCAGCGCATAGATCAGTTTAAGGCGAACCGGCAGCGCAGACAGCGGGCCGCTGCCCTCCAGCAGCGGCTCCACGGCATATTTGACGGCATAATCATCCTTGCGGAACGCCTGCAGGACCAGATGGTCAATCGCATCGGCCAGAAGTTCGACCGCCGCCTGGATAAACCCCGAGACGGTCGGTCTGGCGTTCAGGCGTTCCAGAATGTGACTTTCGAACGCCTGCTCGTCTTCCATCCCCGTCTTGGGCTGCGGCACGTTTTTCTGCGTCGGGCGCGGCTCGGAAGCCGCCACCCGACGTTTACCTGCGGGAGAATAACGCTGTTCTGGCATCAGTATCGTTTTTCACCTTGCGTTACAGAGAGTGATATAACGTTGCCACCTGCGTGACAACCTCGGGACGATCTTCCAGTCCGGTAATCTGGATCAGCGCATTTTCGACGCCGTGCGCATCAATCAGCGCCGCCATTTCACGCGCCTGCTCATCCTCATCGCTACGGTATTTCAGCGCCGCGGCGATGCCGATCAGCAGATTACGGTGCGGCAGGCCGTATTCCAGCGTACCGCGCAACGGCCTGATTAACCGGTCGCCGTCGCCCAATTTGCGCAGCGGCTGTCGGCCCACGCGTTCGACATCGTCGTGCAGATACGGATTTTCGAAACGACTGAGGATCTTGTCGATGTATGCCGCATGCTGCGCCGGATCGAAGCCGTAGCGTTGAATCAGCACCGCGCCGCTTTCCTGCATTGCGCCTTTTACCACCGCGCGCACCGCATCATCGAGTATGGCTTCGCGGATCGTCCGGTAGCCCGCCAGACACCCAAGATACGCGGTTATGGCGTGGCCGGTATTGAGCGTAAACAACTTGCGCTCGACATAGGCCATCAGGTTGGCGGTGGGTTCCATCCCGGCGATGACCGGCAGCTCGCCCTTGAACTGCGTGCTGTCGACGATCCATTCGCTGAACGTTTCGACCGTCACCTCCAGCGAATCGTCGTTCGCCGCTGCGCTGGGCGGCACAATGCGGTCCACGGCCGAATCCACAAATCCCACATGCTCGTCGACCCATGCATGCAACGCGTCGGGCAGTGCCGCCATAACATGCTGACGAAGCTGGCTGGTGCCGCGCNCCATATTTTCGCAGGNGATGATATTTAGAGGCTGCCGGTTGCCGCGCTCATGCCGCGCTATCAATCCCTGCGCCAACGTTCCCGCAATTTTACTCAGGACCTGCGGCCCGACGGCGGTGGTGATGATATCCGCGCGGGCGATCTCATTGATGGCGTCGGGGCTGGCGCTATGCACCGCGCTGACGCGGTTAACTCGTTCAACATGCGACGCTTCTCCAACAACATGAACCTCATAGTGCTGCTGATGAGCCAGTTGATCCACCAGCGGCTGATTGACGTCGGCAAAAATAAGTTCGGACTTGGCGTCCGCCAATAATTTGCCGATGAAGCCACGACCAATATTGCCTGCACCGAAATGAATCGCTTTCATTGTCGACCTCGATATCTTGTCAAAATCGTTGAGCTGCACGTACGGACCGGTCAAACGCCGGTCCGATAGGCTTCACGCCACGCGTTCGCCGGAGAGCAGCACCAGCATCTCTTGCACGCTGCGGGTTTCCACCAGCCGCTCGATGATGCCGTCGTCATTCAGGGCATTCGTCAGACGCGCAATCACCTGAACATGTTCGTTATTACGGGCGGCGATCCCAATCACCAACCGCGCGACGTCGTCCGGCTCGGAGCCGAATCTGACGCCTTGCGGATATTGGCAAATCACGACGCCGGTGCGCAGGACGCGATCTTTGGCTTCAACCGTGCCGTGCGGAACGGCGATGGATTCCCCCAGATAGGTGGAGGTCATGGCTTCGCGCTCCAGCATGGCCTCGACGTAGGCCGGCTCCACGTATCCGCCCGCGACCAGCTGTTCGCCCGCAAAGCGGATGGCCTGCTCTTTACTGTCGGCCTGTAGATTGAGGAAGATGTTGTTCTCACCCAGTTCGAACAGATTGGCTTCGTGTTCGGCCGGATCGAACCAGTCATCATTGGCCGCGACAATGGTTTGATTAATCAGTCGGTTATCGTTCGCCGCTACCGGACGGTACGCCGCCAGCAGCCGGGTCGTCAGCTCGTTGTACAAGCCGCTGTCGAGGAAGTTACTCAGAGAAAGGTGGATCGCGTGCGGCGCGTGCTGCAACGCTCGTTCGGTAAGATCCTGGTGGGTAATGACCAGATCGACCTCTTCCGGCAGGCTGTTGATCGCCATATTCGTGACCGAGATATGCGTCAGTCCAGCATCCTTTATCTTCTTGCGCAGCACGCCCGCGCCCATCGCGCTCGACCCCATACCGGCATCACAGGCCACAATGATCTTCCGCACCAAACTCAGATCCTGCGAAGCATCCAGCGTAGCGCGCATCACCGGCTGTGGCTGAGCCGCGCCCGGCGCGTTGCCGCCTTTCGCTTTCTGTTTCAAGCTCTGCATGCGACGGGTCGCGTCCGCCAGACCGTTGTCTTCTTCATCCCCCACCGGCACGCGTTTCAACATCACCGCAGAGACCAGGAAAGAGACCAAACCCGACATCAGGATAGAGAGCACCACGCCGATCAGCGACGACTTCGGCGTCATCAGCAATACCGCGAAGATCGACCCCGGAGACGCCGGAGAGACCAGCCCCGCGTTGAACAGCGTCAGCGTAAAGACGCCTGTCATACCGCCGAGGATCACCGCCAGCATCAGGCGTGGATTCATCAGGACGTACGGAAAATAAATTTCGTGGATACCGCCGAAGAAATGGATGATGGCGGCGCCCGGCGCGGACTGTTTCGCACTGCCCTTGCCGAAGAACATGTAGGCCAGCAGCAGGCCGAGTCCCGGGCCGGGGTTGGCTTCGATCAGGAAGACCACCGACTTGCCGGTTTCCGTCGCCTGCTGGATCCCCAGCGGGGAGAAAATCCCATGGTTGATGGCGTTGTTGAGGAACAGCNCTTTCGCCGGTTCCACAAAAATGGAGGTCAGCGGTAGCAGGTTGTCCTGCACCAGCAGGTTTACCCCGGTCGCCAGCACCTTGGACAACGATGAGACCAGCGGTCCAATGGCCATAAAGGCCAGCCCCGCCAGCAGCATCCCGATAATCCCGGCAGAGAAGTTGTTGACCAGCATTTCGAAGCCGCTTTTGATTTTACCGTCAACCCAGCGGTCGAAACGTTTGATAGCCCAGCCGCCCAGCGGGCCGGCCATCATCGCCCCCATAAACATTGGCATGTCTGCGCCAACGATGACGCCCATTGTGGTGATAGCGCCCACGACCCCGCCGCGTTCGCCGCCGACCAACCGGCCGCCGGTATAACCAATCAGCAGCGGCAGCAGGTAGGTAATCATGGGCTCGACCAGTTTGGCCAGCGTCTCATTCGGCAGCCAGCCGGTAGGAATAAACAGCGCGGTGATTAAACCCCAGGCGATGAATGCGCCGATATTGGGCATCACCATGTTGCTGAGGAAGCGGCCAAAATTCTGTATCTTGACCTTAATAGTTGGTGATAGCATAAAACTCACTCCCCTCGGTGGTACGCGCTCAGGGACGGTGCGCGTCGTAATAGTGAGATGGTTTCGCCAAAAACCATCGGTCGTTCTCTAGACAAATCGACTCTATCACGCCGTTTTCGCCCCCAGTACCCCGAGGGGAATTTGTGACTGAGATCACTCAGTTACCCCACCTCAGGTAGGATTTCACGCGATCTCCATCACAAATCAGATCTGAAAGTCAGTTACATTGTTAAAATTTGGCGTTTGACAGCCCCTCTTACGTGACCACCATCACACTTCAATTCAGTAACTTTGTTTTAACATTGTGACTTACATCACGTTGCGCCGTTCAATTCAGAGTCCTGGATAGAGGTCGAAGGTTTGCGTTTTCTGTTTCGGCGGAGAAATTGGGGAAAAATGTAATTTAATTACGGGTTGGGGTGAGTAGAAACGCCAGCGCCAGAATGCAGCGAAGGATTGGACGTAGATAAGGCGGAGATTTGAAACCGTAGGAGACTGGCTGACCGCATTGCACCATAAGACCACGCCAGTCGAGGTCATAGCCCCTTCAGGGAAACAGAATGAAAGGGCTGACGCATTATGACCCGGTCGTACTATCTTGCCCCTCAGATGAATAGCCCACCGCTGCTCGCTAACTTTCGGCTAGTGATACGTTGGTTTGAAATATCGATGAGTGGGTTATCACTTCGGAAAAGCTATCCGATAGTCACCGTTCCCCCACCGATCAACACCCCCCCACAGCTCACTGCATCACCGGTACGGGCGACAGGCTTACCATCCGCGATCACGGTTGATGAACCACCGCAGATGTTACGTGCGTGGCCATGAGCCGCCAACGGATCGCCTTCACGCGCCAGAGAAAGGCCATCGACCTTAACCGTGGAAGAGCCAGCAATGACTGACGTCGGCGGATGGCTGTCGTGCCCCGTATCTATATCGCCCAACTTAACCGCATTTCCCATAAATTCATTTCTCCATTATTCATCTGATAACGCGAGAGACTTCAAAAATTCGTCGCTTTTTCATAAACATAATAGGGTAATCAAAAAGAACAAGAGCCAAATCCGAATGAATCGTGTACGTTCTGATTTTTGTTTCAACGCCGCCGCTCCTTGCTGACGGTAGGGCGCTGCTGGCGGAGAGTGGCCTACTGCCCCCCCCTCTACAACAGGCGGATAACGCCGCTGTTTATTTCAAGCCGCTGTGTTGTGACCTTATTTAATTATTGAACCGGATGCTGATCGGTTTTCGGCTGCCTGGCGCGGTAGGCGTCCATGATCGGCGCCCATTCCATGCCACGGGGGATGGGATGTTGCTTGAAGAGTTCGCCGTACTCTTTGTCAAAATCCTCAATGCCATATTGTTCTGCCACAGATACTTTTTTGTCGTACCAGTCATCGGTCACCTCTTTGGCGATGCCCCGGACCAGTAGCAGATCTGGACTGACCCCCTGTAAATCTCCCATCAAGGTCACCTCATAGTAGCCTCCGGGAGCCAGACCAAAGTAGAGCCAATTGCGTTGGTCAATTTTCCCTCTAACCTGATATTGCTGCTGCATCTGTTGTGGCAAATCAGCGGGTAAATCAACTTTAATCCGATACCGTTTTCGATCATGAAAGGACACCATTTCTATCTCAGCCTTATCAGGAACAGGGACGCCGTCGGTAGGTAAACCGCCTCCCCCAGACCAATAATATTTTTTTTCTATGATGTCTTTATAAGGTGCGCCCGCGTTGCATCCCCCTCCGGGATAACTAAAAACCGTTTTCCCGTGGAGATAAAAAGTCACTTTAGTCGTACAAAAGCTATCAATATTGCTGCCTGAACCATAACTCCAATTGGCCCTTATTGCCGCATTGCCTGTTGAACAGGCCATCAGCGACATGCAGAAGCCAAACAAAAGGAAAAGATATTTCAACATTATGTCTCCTGGTTCCCGATTAAACGCCGCCGCTCCTTGCTGACGGTAGGGCGCTGCTGGCGGAGAGTGCCTACTGCCACCCCCCTCTACAACAGGCGGATAACGCCGCTGTTTATTTCAAGCCGCTGTGTTGTGACCTTATTTAATTATTGAACCGGATGCTGATCGGTTTTCGGCTGCCTGGCGCGGTAGGCGTCCATGATCGGCGCCCATTCCATGCCACGGGGGATGGGATGTTGCTTGAAGAGTTCGCCGTACTCTTTGTCAAAATCGTCAATGCCATATTGTTCTGCCACAGATACTTTTTTGTCGTACCAGTCATCAGTCACCTCTTCGGCGATGCCGCGTGCAAGCAGTAAGTCTGGTTTGACTCGTAACTTATCGCCTTTCAACAACACCTCATAATAGCCTCCGGGAGCCAGACCAAAGTAGAGCCAATTGCGTTGGTCAATTCGACCATTAACCTGAAATTGTTGTTGCATCTGCTGCGCTAAATCTGCCGGCAAATCAA
Source organism: Lonsdalea quercina subsp. quercina (assembly GCF_000688655.1). GTDB lineage: Bacteria > Pseudomonadota > Gammaproteobacteria > Enterobacterales > Enterobacteriaceae > Lonsdalea > Lonsdalea quercina. The sequence continues at coordinate 71,864 of NZ_JIBO01000017.1, forward strand.
CTTTGATCCGATAACGCTTACGATCAAGAAAGGACACCATCTCTATAGATGCTTTATCAGGAACAGAAACTCCATCAGTAGGCAGTCCTCCGCCTCCAGCCCAGTAATAGCGTTTAGCTACAATTCTGTCACTTAGCAATCCACCGGCACCCGCCTCACGGTCTGCGTAAATAAGCTTCCCGTGTCGGTAAAACTCTGTCCGGGTATTTTTTGTAATATCGATGTTACTGCCTGTTCCGTAGCTCCAATTGACACGCGTCGCCGGATGACCTTCTGTGCACGCCATCAGCGACATGCAGAAGCCAAATAAAAAGAAAAGATATTTCAACATCATGCCTCCTGGTTCCCGATTAAACGCCGCCGCTCCTTGCTGACGGTAGGGGGCTGCTGGCGGAGAGTGGCCCACTGCCAACTCCCCTCTACAACAGGCGGATAACGCCGCTGTTTATTTCAAGCCGCTGTGTTGTGACCTTATTTGATTATTGGACCGGATGCTGATCGGTTTTCGGCTGCCTGGCGCGGTAGGCATCCATGATTGGCGCCCATTCCATGCCACGGGGGACGGGATGTTGCTTGAAGAGTTCGCCGTACTCTCTGTCAAAGTTTTTTAGTGTCACCGTATATTGGCTGACGCCAATAGGATACTTTTTGTCATACCAGTTATCGGTCACCTCTTCGGCGATGCCGCGGACCAGTAGCAGATCCGGACTGACCCCCTGCAAATCTCCCATCAAGATCACTTCGTAGTATCCNCCGGGGGCTAAACCAAAGTAGAGCCAATTGCGTTGGTCAATTTTTCCTCTAACCTGATATTGCTGCTGCATCTGTTGTGGTAAATCAGCGGGTAAATCAACTTTGATCCGATACCGTTTACGGTCATAAAAGGACACCATTTCTATAGATGCTTTATCAGGAACAGAAACTCCGTCAGTAGGCAGTCCTCCGCCTCCAGCCCAGTAATAGCGTTTGGCTACAATTCGGTCACTTAGCAATCCACCGGCACCGCCACCCGCCTCACGGTCTGCGTAAATAAGCTTCCCGTGTCGGTAAAACTCTGTCCGGGTATTTTTTGTAATATCGATGTTACTGCCTGTTCCGTAGCTCCAATTGACACGCGTCGCCGGATGACCTTCTGCGCACGCCATCAGCGACATGCAGAAGCCAAACAAAAGGAAAAGATATCCCAACATTATGTCTCCTGGTTCCCAATTAANCGCCGCCGCTCCTTGCTGACGGTAGGGCGCTGCTGGCGGAGAGTGCCTACTNCCACCCCCCTCTACTACAGGCGGATAACGCCGCTGTTTATTTCAAGCCGCTGTGTTATGACCTTATTTAATTATTGAACCGGATGCTGATCGGTTTTCGGCTGCCTGGCGCGGTAGGCGTCCATGATCGGCGCCCATTCCATGCCACGGGGGATGGGATGTTGCTTGAAGAGTTCACCGTACTTTTTGTCAAAATCGTCAATGCCATATTGTTCTGCCACAGATACTTTTTTGTCGTACCAGTCATCAGTCACCTCTTCGGCGATGCCGCGGACCAGTAGCCGATCCGGACTGGCCCCCTGCAAATCTCCCATCAAGGTCACTTCGTAGTATCCACCGGGGGCTAAACCAAAGTAGAGCCAATTGCGTTGGTCAATTTTCCCTCTAACCTGATATTGCTGCTGCATCTGTTGTGGCAAATCAGCGGGTAAATCAACTTTGATCCGATAACGCTTACGATCAAGAAAGGACACCATCTCTATAGATGCTTTATCAGGAACAGAAACTCCGTCAGTAGGCAGTCCTCCGCCTCCAGCCCAGTAATAGCGTTTAGCTACAATTCGGTCACTTAGCAATCCACCGGCACCGCCACCCGCCTCACGGTCTGCGTAAATAAGCTTCCCGTGTCGGTAAAACTCTGTCCGGGTATTTTTTGTAATATCGATGTTACTGCCTGTTCCGTAGCTCCAATTGACACGCGTCGCCGGATGACCTTCTGCGCACGTCATCAGCGACATGCAGAAGCCAAACAAAAGGAAAAGATATCTCAACATTATGTCTCCTGGTTCCCGATTGAACGCCGCCGCTCTTTGGTAATGGTAGGGGGCTGCTGGTGGAGAATGGCCTACTGCCAACCCCCCTCTACTACAGGCGGATAACGCCGCTGTTTATTTCAAGCCGCTGTGTTGTGACCTTATTTGATTATTGAACCGGATGCTGATCGGTTTTCGGCTGCCTGGCGCGGTAGGCGTCCATGATCGGCGCCCATTCCATGCCACGGGGGACGGGATGTTGCTTGAAGAGTTCACCGTATTCTTTGTCAAAGTTTTTTAGTGTCACCGTATATTGGCTGACGCCAATAGGATACTTTTTGTCATACCAGTTATCGGTCACCTCTTCGGCGATGCCGCGGGCGAGTAACAGATCCGGACTGACCCCCTGCAAATCTCCCATCAAGATCACTTCGTAGTATCCACCGGGGGCTAAACCAAAGTAGAGCCAATTGCGTTGGTCAATTTTTCCTCTAACCTGATATTGCTGCTGCATCTGTTGTGGTAAATCAGCGGGTAAATCAACTTTGATCCGATACCGTTTACGATCATGAAAGGACACCATTTCTATCTCAGCCTTATCAGGAACAGGGACGCCGTCGGAAGGTAAACCGCCTCCCCCAGACCAATAATATTTTTTTTCTATGATGTCTTTATAAGGTGCGCCAGCGTTGCATCCCCCTCCGGGATAACTAAAAACCGTTTTCCCGTGGAGATAAAAAGTCGCTTTAGTCGTACAAAAGCTATCAATATTGCTGCCTGAACCATAACTCCAATTGGCCCTTATTGCCGCATTGCCTGTTGAACAGGCCATCAGCGACATGCAGAAGCCAAACAAAAGGAAAAGATATCTCAACATTATGTCTCCTGGTTCCCGATTAAACGCCGCCGCTCCTTGCTGACGGTAGGGCGCTGCTGGCGGAGAGTGGCCTACTGCCCCCTCTACTACAGGCGGATAACGCCGCTGTTTATATCAGCCGCTGTGTTGTGACCTTATTTAATTATTGAACCGGATGCTGATCGGTTTTCGGCTGCCTGGCGCGGTAGGCGTCCATGATCGGCGCCCATTCCATGCCACGGGGGATGGGATGTTGCTTGAAGAGTTCACCGTACTTTTTGTCAAAATCGTCAATGCCATATTGTTCTGCCACAGATACTTTTTTGTCGTACCAGTCATCAGTCACCTCTTCGGCGATGCCGCGTGCAAGCAGTAAGTCTGGTTTGACTCGTAACTTATCGCCTTTCAACAACACCTCATAATAGCCTCCGGGAGCCAGACCAAAATAGAGCCAACTGCGTTGGTCAATTCGACCATTAATCTGAAATTGTTGTTGCATCTGCTGCGCCAAATCTGCCGGCAAATCTACCTTGATTCGATAACGCTTACGATCATATAGCGACACCATTTCTATAGATGCTTTATCAGGGACAGATACTCCATCAGTAGGCAGTCCTCCGCCTCCAGCCCAGTAATAGCGTTTGGCTACAATTCGATCACTTAGCAATCCACCGGCACCCCCACCCGCCCCACGGTCTGCGTAAATAAGCTTCCCATGCCGGTAAAACTCCGTCCGCGTATTTTCTGTAATATCGATGTTACTGCCTGTTCCGTAGCTCCAATTGACACGCGTCGCCGGATGACCTTCTGCGCACGTCATCAGCGACATGCAGAAGCCAAACAAAAGGAAAAGATATCCCAACATTATGTCTCCTGGTTCCC
>NZ_JIBO01000018.1 GCF_000688655.1 Lonsdalea quercina subsp. quercina
GTATGTGATTGCGATAGTGTCTTGTGAGTGCCCACACAGATTGTCTGATTAAATTGTTAAAGAGCAGCGCCACTTTCAGTGGCCGCGGGCCGCATATACTACGGATTCCGCGTTTGAAGTCAACGACTTTCTTCGTCTTTCTTCGACTGCCACCGCGTTGCGTTGTCCGCTGCGCCGTGTCAGTGGGAGCGCATTATAGGGATCTCTCCGAGTTGCACAACCCCCTATTTAGATCTTTTTTATCATTCGCTTTTTTTTTCACCTTTCCGTTGAGATCTTACGCATCGAAGGCTATTTTCTGACTCCAAATCTGCTTATTTCGGCAGAATGTCTTCCATCTATGAGGTAATCAGTCATGACGAAGAGCCTTCGCCCCTTCAAAAATCTTATCCCAACGGTAGGTAAGCGAGTCATGATCGATCCCTCCAGCGTCGTGATCGGTGATGTTTCTCTGGCAAACGATGTCAGTATATGGCCTCTCGTCGCCATTCGTGGGGACGTCAACACGATCCTTATTGGCGAGCGCTCCAACATTCAGGACGGCAGCGTTTTGCATGTCACTCATCGATCCGCCAAGAACGAAAGCGGCAATCCATTGGTTATTGGGGAAGACGTCACCATCGGTCATAAAGTGATATTGCATGGCTGTACGATCGGGAACCGCGTTCTGGTAGGAGTGGGATCCATCATTCTGGATCGCGCTGTGATCGAGGACGACGTGATGATAGGCGCCGGAAGTTTGGTGGCGCCAGGCAAACGGCTGGAAAGCGGTTATCTTTATATGGGAAGTCCGGCCAGGAAAATACGGCTGCTAACGCCAGAGGAAATAGATGGACTAATTTATTCCGCCAACAACTATGTACGGTGGAAAGATGAGTACCTTATCGACTAAAGCACAAATCGGCCGTAGGCATCCTCAACTTCATTGACAATCATGCTCTCAAATTCCTCTTCCAAATCCCAACGATTCGATAAGAACAGAGAAAGCCACTCTTTGCGATTAGCCCCGCCAAACCGCTGCTGGATGGATTCCGCCCGCAGAACACATTCACGTTGAAATCCATTGACCTGTACGGGGAAGCGGATGGCCTGCTCGTTTTCATCCCACTCTTCACGATCGGGAAATTGAATGGATTGGTTCACTGCTCAAGTTCTCGCTTCATTTGTTGGATCACCGCAGCAGCGTCTGGCAGTATCCCATGCCATAGTTCATAAGCATGGGCTGCCTGCCATACCAACATGCCTAAACCATCCGCATACTTTTTAACGCCCAATTCAGAACACCACTTGAGGAAGGGAGTTAGCCCCGAGGCATAAAACATGTCATAACAGTGAACCTCGCGACTTACGAGAGATTCAGGCAATGCAGGGACATCGCCCGCAATACCTGACGACGTAGCGTTAACAATGAGATCGAATCCCTCATCAGTGAGTTCATTTAAAGGCAGCGCCCGGATATTTCCTTTATTGCAGAAATGTTTCACCAGCGATTCAGCGCGGCTGTGTGTGCGATTGGTTACAGTGATCGAGCAGCCATAGGCCAGCAGGGGCTGAATAACGCCNCTCGCCGCGCCTCCCGCGCCAATCAACAACACGTGGAAACCGGGTTGAATTAATGTGTTCTGCTCTAAATCGCTCAACAGGCCCATGCCATCGGTATTATCGCCGTACAATGTGCCATCATCCATTTTTTTGATGGTATTGACGGCGCCCGCCACTTTAGCTCGCTCGCTCAAGGCGTCCATGACGATGCAGGCTCGCTCTTTGAACGGCGTTGTTACATTGGCGCCAGCGCCTGTCTGGAAAAACGTCTGCAGCGTCTGTTCAAACTCTTCAACCGGAGCTAAAAACCGATCATACGATAGTGATATCCCGGTCTGATGAGCAAACAGGGCGTGGATCTGAGGAGATTTACTGTGCGCGATAGGGTTACCGAACACCGCGAAAGCTTTAACTTCAGATGACATGACATATTTCCTTTTAGCCCGGACGTACCATTGAACCCGTTAAGGCATCGCGAATTTCTGATGGATTTTGACGACCACCAATCGGCCCCTCCAACACGGGAAACGCTTTTCCGAACTGCTCAAACACATCTTGTGCTGTACGACATGGCGGCTTGCCACTCAGATTCGCACTCGTGGAAACCAATGGTTTGCCAAACCGACGGCAGAGCTCAACGACTAAAGGATGGTCAGTGACTCGCACCGCCAGCGTTGTGAATTCGCCGGTCAGCCACTGAGGCGTACCAGGTTTCGTCGGCATAACCCATGTCACCGGCCCCGGCCAGGTGGAAAAAACGGCATTTAACTGCGTCTGCGAGAGTACGGAAACATCCACATAAGGTTCCAACTGCTGAAATTCCGCAGCGATCAGGATCAACCCCTTCTGCCAAGGACGACGCTTCAGATCCAACAGCCGCTGCACGGCGATCTCACTATCCGGATCGCATCCCAAACCAAAGACAGCTTCGGTGGGATAAGCGATCACCTTGTGATCCTCCAGATTCTTCAACAAGAGGGACCATTGTTCGAGGGGGATATTGTTATTCATTGCTGTTGGACGTCTCTGTTGATACGGGTTTGCCACATGACTTGCTAGCGCAGAATCGCTTTACGCCATGCGCCGTTTTCTTCTCGATTAATAGGGGATAGTGGCAATACTCNCATTCGCCCGCCACCGGCTGATTATTAATGGCGAACCGGCATTCAGGATAGCGGTCGCACGAATGGAACGTTTTGCCATAACGCGATTTACGTTGCAGTAACTTTCCCTGATGACACTGAGGACAGCTAAGAGCAGTTTCATCCGGCCTGTCGATCGTTTCCGTATGACTACATTCGGGGTATTGAGAGCACCCGATAAACATACCGTAGCGCCCCTGGCGTAACACCAGCGTTGACTGGCATTCGGGACAGAGCTGACCATCCAGCACTTTTACAACGTGACCATCCGCTTGCGCTTTGAGCGGGCGGATGTATTCACATTCAGGATAGTGGGAACAACCCAGAAAAAGTCCGTGTCGACCGGAACGGATAACCAAGTCAGCACCGCATTCCGGACACTGTTGTTTTTTCTCGGCAAAAAGTATCGGCTTAACCATGGGGTCCCCTTGAGAGGGGNTTACTGCACATAACCTTCGTTAGCTTCAAAAAGTAAATCTTCCATTTGCTGATAGGCATTTTCACAGCCAGGCACATTAAATAGCACCATCAGAATAACCCATTTAAGGTCATCCAAATCGAACTCTTGGGTTTCAAGCGCCATCACCCGATCGATCACCANCTCCCGGGTTTCTAAACTCAACACCTGAATCTGTTCGAGAAACAGAAGAAAACCACGACATTCGACGTCCAGCCGTTGCTCTTCTTCCGGCGTATAAATACGTAATGCCAGAGGATCGCTCGCCAACGCCAATGGAGGCGTCTGCCCCTCTTGGATATCCGCTAATTTTTCTAACCAATCCAGCGCACTGTAAATATCGTTGCGATCAAATCCAGCGCGAGTGAGGTCATCAGTCAACGTATCTTGGTCGACACGCATTTCAGTTTCATTGTGAATATAAGTTTCAAACAAGTACATGAGTACGTCGAACATGGCCTGCCCTCCTCAATCGGACATAGCCGCCGGGTACAGCTGCGATCCACCCTGCTAACTCCAGATCCAGTAGTTTACCGACTACTTCTGGCACAGGTTGGCCGGCACGTTCAGCGACAACGTCAACAGGTGTAACCTCATCTCCTACGTTAGCCAACACATCAGCAAATGGCAATTCAACTTCGCTCTCCTGAGAACAAATAATTGCCTTATCTACGTTGGGAAACTCCGTTATCCAATGAAGATCGCTGCCAAGCTGTTCAATAACGTCTTTTGGATGGGTGACCAAGTACGCTCCTTGCTGAATTAACCAGTGCGTCCCCTCCATCATCACATTACCAATCGGCCCCGGCAGAGCAAACACCTCCCTGTTTTGCTCAAGGGCGTAACGCGCCGTAACCAGAGACCCGCTACGCCGGGAAGCTTCGACCACCAGCACGCCCTGACTCAAGCCGCTAATGATCCGATTTCTACGAGGAAAATTGATCGGAAGCGGTCTGGTATCCAGCGCAAACTCAGAAACTAACGCTCCGCCCTGCTCGACAATGCTCTCGGCTAAAGGCCTATGGCGTCTGGGATACAGGTGATTCATCCCGCTCCCCAGAACGGCGATCGTCTTTCCGCCCGTATCCAGCGCGGCCTGATGAGCAATCCCGTCAATACCGACCGCAAGTCCGCTGGTGATGGTCAATTGACTCAGACTGAATTCCTGAGCGAAAAACTGTCCCCACTGTTCCCCGTAAGCACTGTGGTTCCGACTGCCAACTATCGCTATTTGAGTTGAACCCAACAGCGTTGCATCACCGATGACATACAAAATGGGCGGTGGTGAACTGATGTTACTGAGCAGAAAGGGATATTCCATCGTGCCGAAGAAGACGAGCGAGTGTGAGGGGTGTTCAAGCCAACTTAAGACAGCCTCAACCTTTGCATGCTCATAGCCAAAAAACTGCTGTGCCTGAGATTCTGACACCCCTAATCCCTTCAGAAAAGCGATCGAACAACCGCAAGCCTCTTTTAGCTGACTCACCAACCGGGCAATTTTTCTGGCCCCTAATCGGCTCACCGACGCCAGGCGCAACCATACTTCCGTATCCGTCATTTTCCGCTCCGCATCCTGCAGTGCTAATCATGGCGGATACTGTCAATCAGAACCGGAAATGTCTAGAATAGACACCAGAACTTTCTCTCATCACTCGGATACAGATCTAAAAATATATGTCAGTCTTGCAGGTATTACATTTCCCGGACGAGCGGCTTCGCACAATCGCAAAGCCCGTCAAAGAAGTTAATGCAGAAATTCAACGTATCGTGGACGATATGTTCGACACGATGTACGAAGAAGAAGGCATTGGCCTGGCCGCTACGCAGGTTGATATCCACCAGCGCATCATCGTGATCGATGTTTCGGAAGAACGTAACGAACGTTTGGTGCTGATCAATCCGGAACTGATTGAAAAAAGTGGAGACACGGGCATTGAAGAAGGCTGCTTGTCGATCCCAGAAACTCGCGCTCTGGTTTCACGCGCAGAACGTATCAAAATCCGTGCCCTGAATCGTGACGGCGAATCATTCGAGCTGGAAACAGATGGACTGCTAGCTATTTGTATTCAACACGAGATGGACCATCTTGTCGGTAAGCTGTTCATTGATTATCTGTCCCCATTAAAACGTCAGCGTATCCGGCAGAAGCTGGAAAAGCTGGCCAGACAAAACAGTCGCGCATAACCATCTATCAGGCGGAAACCACGTGTCTTTAAGGATTATTTTTGCAGGAACCCCTGATTTTGCAGCGCAGCACCTTGAGGCGCTGCTTTCCTCTCAACATGAGGTCGTCGGCGTATTCACTCAGCCAGACCGNCCTGCGGGACGAGGAAACAAACTCACGCCGAGCCCGGTAAAAGTTCTGGCGGAACAGCACGCAATTCCGGTCAGGCAGCCTAAATCGCTGCGCCCGGCAGAGCATCAGCAGCTTGTCGCCGAATTTGAGGCCGACGTGATGGTGGTTGTGGCTTATGGGTTAATTCTGCCGCAGGCTGTGCTGGATATGCCGCGGTTGGGCTGCATAAACGTTCACGGATCTTTATTGCCGCGCTGGCGTGGCGCCGCGCCAATACAGCGCGCGCTGTGGGCGGGCGACAGCCACACGGGAGTGACCATCATGCAGATGGACGCGGGGCTCGATACCGGAGCCATGCTGCATAAGGTGGCGTGTCCTATTCTCCCGGAAGATACCAGCGCCACGCTCTATGCCAAGTTGGCTAAAATGGGCCCACAGGGTCTGCTGACTACGCTCGATCAACTGTCGACATCTCAGGTGCGTGCAGAAGCTCAGGATGAAAAACAGGCAACCTATGCAGAGAAGTTGAGTAAAGAAGAAGCTCGACTCGACTGGTCGCTTTCAGCCGATCAGCTGGAGCGCTGTATCCGAGCATTTAATCCTTGGCCAATCAGTTATTTCATCATCGACAATCTGCCGGTAAAGGTGTGGCAGGCCAATGTCATCGCTACTGACGGCCAAGCGGTTCCTGGCACCATCTTGCAGGCCGATAAGCAGGGTATCCAGGTCGCGACCTCAGATGGGATTCTCAATCTGACTCAGCTACAGCCGGCGGGTAAAAAGCCGATGTCGACACAAGACCTGTTAAATTCACGCCGTGAATGGTTCACCCCAGGAAACCAGCTGTAAATCATCCCTATCGCCTGGTGACTAATCACCGGGCGTTTTATTCCTATAACACCGATCGATATCCGCTTTAGCCTATGAAAAACAATTACAACCTACGCAGTATTGCAGCCAAAGCCATCGGCCAGGTGTTGGATCAAGGTCAGTCTCTCAGCGCGGTTCTGCCCGTTGTGCAAAAGAACATCTCCGACAAAGATCGGGCACTGTTGCAAGAATTGTGCTTCGGCACCTTGCGCGTTCTTCCGCAGTTAGAGNGGTATATCCAGCAGTTGATGGCCAAGCCGATGGTAGGCAAGCAGCGGACATTACATTATCTGTTGATGGTCGGGATTTATCAGATGCTTTTTACCCGAATACCTGCGCATGCCGCGTTGGCGGAAACGGTAAACGGCGCCGTCGCGCTTAAACGTCCTCAGATGAAAGGACTGGTTAATGGTGTCCTACGTCAGTTCCAGCGTCAGCAGGATACGTTAGTGGAACAGGCATCTGGCTTAGAGAGTGCACATTTGCACCCCAGTTGGTTGTTAAAACGTATCCGGGACGCCTATCCCACACAATGGGAAGGCATCCTCGACGCCAACAATCAGAAACCGCCAATGTGGCTGCGAGTCAACCGGCTGCATCACNCTCGGGACGAATATCTTCAGTTACTGTCTGAATCGGGGTTGGCCGCTGTCGCCCATGACGAAAATCCGGATGCTATCCGTCTGTTGGCCCCCAGCGCTGTGTCCGCCCTGCCAGGATTTGCCGATGGCTGGGTGACTGTGCAGGATGCGTCGGCACAAGGTTGTGTACACTGGCTTGCGCCCAAAAACGGTGAATCCATTCTGGACTTGTGCGCTGCTCCAGGCGGCAAAACTACGCATATACTTGAAGCTGCGCCAGAGGCTCAGGTTATGGCTGTGGATGTCGACACTAAACGTTTAGAACGTGTGAAAGAGAATTTGGAGCGGCTCCATCTTAAAGCAACAATACGTCAGGGAGACGGCCGCCAACCTGCCGACTGGTGCGAGGGCCAAACGTTTGATCGCATCCTTCTCGATGCACCCTGTTCAGCCACAGGGGTCATTCGCCGTCATCAGGATATAAAGTGGTTGCGTCGCGATAGCGATATCCAGGATCTGTCCACGCTGCAATCAGAGATACTCGAGGCTATCTGGCCATATCTGAAGTCTGGCGGAACACTGGTCTACGCGACCTGTTCGATATTACCTGAAGAAAACCAACAGCAGATAACGGCATTCCTGACGCGTCATGCCGACGCCAAGCTGACGGATACCGGCAATCTCGAACGACCTGGCATTCAATGTATCCCCACCCCTGAAGGTGGCGATGGTTTCTTCTATGCGAAGCTGACCAAAGGCTGACACGATTCCATCTCATTGTCTCAATCCGGGTCAACACATTACACGGCAAAAAAACGATGAAAATTATTATTCTTGGTGCAGGACAAGTTGGCGGGACGTTGGCGGAAAACTTGTCGGGAGAAAACAACGATATTACGGTTGTCGACACCGATATGACACGTCTGCGTCAGTTGCAGGATAAATTCGATCTGCGCGTAGTGACCGGGTACGCCTCCCATCCCCGCATCTTGCGTGAGGCCGGCGCGGAAGATGCCGATATGCTGGTAGCCGTGACCAGCTCTGACGAAACCAATATGGNGGCATGTCAGGTAGCGTATACGTTATTCCACACGCCCAATCGTATTGCTCGCATTCGCTCAGCCGACTATATCCGAGAATCCGAGCAGCTGTTTCAGTCCGACGCCGTTCCTATCGATCATTTGATCTCCCCTGAACAGCTCGTGATTGAGAACATCTATAAACTCATCGAATACCCGGGTGCTCTGCAGGTCGTCAACTTTGCTGAAGGGAAAGTGAGTATCGCCGCCGTTAATGCTTACTACGGTGGACCTTTAGTGGGAAGTGCCATCTCGTCAATGCGTGAACATATTCCCCATATCGATACTCAGGTCGCCGCGATTTTCCGCCATGACAGACCTATCAGGCCACAAGCATCCACGGTAATCGAAGCGGGTGACGAGGTGTTTTTTGTCGCCGCATCACAGCATATTCGCGCTGTGATGAGCGAATTGCAGCGGCTTGAGAAACCTTACAAACGCATCATGATTGTAGGTGGAGGTAACGTTGGGGCAGGTTTGGCGCACAAGCTGGAAAAAGACTACAGCGTAAAACTGATTGAAAAAGATGAGCAGCGGGCTGCAGAGTTGGCTGAGCTTCTGCAAAATACTATTGTCTTTCACGGCGATGCGTCCGACCAAGAACTGCTGGCGCAAGAGCATGTTGAACAAATGGATGTCTTCATCGCCATCACTAACGATGATGAAGCAAATATCATGTCATCCATGCTCGCCAAGCGTCTGGGTGCCAAAAAAGCAATGGTGCTGATTCAACGTCGGGCGTATGTCGATCTTGTGCAAGGAAGTGCGATTGATGTCGCTATCTCACCTCAGCAGGCGACAATATCCGCGTTGCTGGGGCATGTACGCAAAGCGGATATTGTTAGGGTGTCATCACTACGTCGAGGCGCCGCGGAAGCTATCGAAGCCATTGCACACGGGGACGAAGGCACTTCAAAAGTGGTTGGTCGTACCGTCGAAAACATCAAGCTCCCGCCAGGTACAACGATTGGAGCCATAGTGCGAGGCGACAACGTGATCATCGCCACCGGTAAAACTCAGATAGAGCAAGGCGATCACGTCATCATGTTCTTAACGGACAAAAAATATGTTTCTGACGTTGAACGCTTGTTCCAGCCGAGTCCTTTTTTCTTGTAAAAATGACACGAGTAGTCTGGATATGGCGGTAAATGGAAAATCCGTCAGCTCTTGTTAGAATGATTGAAGTAACTATTTTATTGGGAGAATTAAAATGAGTTTCTTGAAAGGGTTTCGCGAGTTTGCGATGCGCGGGAACGTAGTAGATTTAGCTGTCGGTGTCATTATTGGCGCCGCTTTTGGTAAAATCGTCTCTTCTCTGGTTTCTGATATCATCATGCCACCGCTAGGCTTATTGATCGGTGGGATCGACTTCAAGCAATTTCATCTAGTATTACGTGAAGCCCATGACAATATTCCCGCTGTAGTCATGAACTACGGCGTGTTCATTCAGAACATTTTTGATTTCATCATTGTCGCGCTCGCTATTTTTGTCGCTATTAATTTAATGAACAAGATGCGTCGCAAAGAGGAAGAGAAACCAGCGGCTCCGCCTAAACCTTCTGCGGAAGAAACGTTATTAACAGAAATCCGCGATCTGCTCAAAGAGCAAAATAAATAAATCAGATGTTAAGTGGCTGAATTATTCAGCCGGTTTTTGAGAGGAAAGTTTGTTGCCCTCAAAACCAGAAAGCCAGTGGTAAAATGCGTTCAATTTTACCACTGGCCTCCCAGTTACCGCCCCCTGCATTTTTGTGCTTACATTTCCGTTGATAGCTTCCTTTACCTTTCACTTTTTTCTCCACTCGCTGCCTGAATAACGGGTCATGAAGCAACGCTTCAATCGCGTTATCTTTTATCTGACCTTTTGTATGCCGATAGTTAGACATCTTTGTCTCCTGAACTTATTGGTTAATTTAATTACCACTTATAATTTCCGCCGCGATTTTAATACCGAACCTCAGACTCGTATAGTGATTTTCACATTATTCGTCATCGCTCTCTAGCCGCCCAATGCGGGCACTTAAAGAGGAACGATAACTTCCTCTTAAAAACTGAGTATCAATACCTGCCTGCTGCAAGCGCAATTCGAGCAATCTTAAACGTTTAGATATCGATTCATAATCAGGATCGTCGATTGCGATCTCCCGCATTATTGCAGAAAGGGTGATGGCTTCTTTGCGATCCATCAGCTCAGGGGGAAGATAACCTGCGTTTGCGAGCACATGGTAAACCGCTCGCAACTCCTGAGGCACACACAAATTGTCTTCCAGATGAAGTGGTTTTCCTCGGCCTGGAAGATCGTCGAATGCGCCTTTTTTTTGAGCTTCGCTGATATGACGTTCAGCCCATTGGTCAATGATGAACATATCGCCTCCGGAAATGGGTGACCAGAAGTCCATCATAAGCTCAAAACGTCACAAAACGAATCACAGAGGGGAAGTGGCATAAAGTACAGACGAAAAAAAACCGGGTTTCCCCGGTTTTTTCATGCTCTTACAAATTACTCTGCAGTAGCAACTTCTTCTGTTGAAGCTGAGCGATCAACAAGCTCGATGTAAGCCATCGGCGCATTGTCACCTGCACGGAAGCCACACTTCAGAATACGAGTGTAACCACCGGCACGGCTCGCGAAACGCGGGCCCAGTTCATTAAACAGTTTTGCCACGATCTCGTTATCACGAGTACGGGCGAATGCCAGACGACGATTAGCAACGCTGTCGGTCTTGGCAAGAGTAATCAGCGGTTCAACAACACGACGCAGCTCTTTCGCTTTTGGCAGGGTCGTCTTGATGATCTCATGACGAACCAAAGAACCAGCCATGTTACGGAACATAGCCTGACGATGGCTGCTGTTACGGTTCAGTTGACGACCACTCTTACGATGGCGCATGACCTTATCCTTCTCAGTAAAACCTTAACCTGTGATCCGGTTACTCATCAGCAATGCTAGCTGGTGGCCAGTTTTCCAGGCGCATGCCCAGAGACAGACCACGTGAAGCCAGCACGTCTTTAATCTCAGTAAGAGACTTTTTACCTAAGTTAGGCGTTTTGAGTAGCTCAACTTCGGTACGCTGTACCAGATCACCGATGTAGTGGATAGCTTCTGCCTTAAGGCAGTTAGCAGAGCGGACAGTCAATTCCAGATCGTCAACAGGGCGCAGCAGGATCGGATCGAATTCTGGTTTTTCTTCTTTGACTTCCGGCTGACGTACATCACGTAAGTCAACGAAAGCTTCCAGTTGTTCAGCCAGAATGGTAGCCGCACGGCGGATTGCCTCTTCAGGATCAATCGTACCATTGGTTTCCATTTCGATGACCAGCTTGTCCAAGTCGGTGCGCTGTTCAACACGAGCTGCTTCAACATTGTAGGCAATACGCTCTACCGGGCTGTAGCAAGCATCGACTAACAGGCGACCAATCGGGCGCTCATCTTCTTCCGTATGAATACGGGCAGATGCCGGCACATAACCGCGTCCACGTTGAACTTTGATGCGCATGTTAATAGACGCGCTTTCATCGGTCAGATGGCAGATTACGTGCTGTGGCTTGACGATTTCAACATCACCGTCGTGGGTGATGTCGGCTGCAGTCACAGGGCCAATGCCAGATTTATTCAGGGTAAGAATAACTTCATCTTTGCCTTGAACTCTCACCGCCAGCCCTTTCAGGTTGAGCAGGATTTCCAGGATATCTTCCTGTACGCCTTCTTTGGTGCTGTACTCATGCAGTACACCATCAATCTCAACCTCGGTCACCGCGCAACCTGGCATGGATGAAAGCAGAATACGGCGCAGTGCGTTACCGAGAGTGTGGCCGAAGCCTCGCTCTAACGGCTCAAGGGTCACCTTGGCGTGCGTCGAACTGACTTGCTCGATATCAACCAGGCGCGGTTTTAGAAACTCTGTCACAGAACCCTGCATTGTGTCCTCTCTTTGGTACTAAGCCTTACTTGGAGTAAAGCTCGACGATCAGGTGTTCATTAATGTCCGCAGACAGATCGGTACGTTCAGGATTACGTTTGAACACACCTTCCATCTTGGCAGCATCAACTTCCAGCCAAGTTGGCTTTTCACGCTGTTCAGCCAGCTCCAGAGCGGCCTTAACGCGAGACTGCTTTTTAGCTTTCTCGCGGATGCTGACTACGTCATTCGGAGATACCTGATAAGAAGCGATGTTAACAACGCGACCGTTTACCATGATAGCTTTGTGGCTAACCAGCTGACGCGATTCTGCACGCGTGGCGCCGAAGCCCATACGGTAAACTACGTTGTCTAAACGACCTTCCAGCAACTGCAACAGGTTTGCACCGGTATTGCCTTTCAGACGGGCTGCTTCTTTATAATAGTTACGGAACTGACGCTCCAGAACACCATAGGTACGGCGAACTTTTTGTTTTTCACGTAACTGTACACCATAGTCAGACAGGCGCGGCTTACGAGCACCGTGCTGACCAGGAGCTTGTTCAATCTTACACTTGGAATCGATCGCACGAACACCAGACTTAAGGAACAGGTCGGTGCCTTCACGACGGCTCAGCTTGAGCTTAGGACCCAAATATCTTGCCATTTTCTTTCTCCAACAATCCTAAAAGCGGCGTTATACGCGGCGCTTTTTCGGCGGACGACAACCGTTATGAGGGATCGGAGTCACATCAGTAATATTAGTGATGCGGAAACCAGCCGCGTTCAATGCGCGGATAGTAGACTCACGGCCCGGACCAGGTCCTTTAACCATAACTTCCAGATTCTTGATACCGTACTCTTTCACAGCTTCAGCGCAGCGCTCTGCTGCCACCTGAGCGGCGAATGGCGTAGATTTACGAGAACCACGGAAACCGGAACCACCGGCAGTTGCCCAACCCAGCGCATTACCCTGACGATCGGTAATAGTTACGATGGTGTTGTTGAAAGAAGCATGGACATGAGCCACACCGTCAGAGACTTGCTTTCTTACACGCTTACGTGCACGAATAGGTGCCTTTGCCATTATTCAATCACCCCGATTATTTCTTGATCGGTTTGCGCGGACCCTTACGGGTACGGGCGTTGGTCTTGGTACGCTGACCGCGAACCGGCAGACCACGACGATGACGCAAACCACGATAAGTACCAAGGTCCATAAGACGCTTGATGCTCAGGGTGACTTCACGACGCAGGTCACCTTCAACAACAAACTTGGCAACTTCGTCACGTAGCTTTTCGATTTGCTCTTCAGACAGCTCACTGATCTTAACATTTTCAGCAATACCCGTAGCCGCGCAGATAGCCTGCGAGCGGGTTTTGCCAACACCGTAGATCGCCGTTAATGCGATAACAGTATGTTTATGATCAGGAATGTTAATGCCTGCTATACGGGCCACTATGCACTCCTACAATTTCATACAGCAACACCATTCTGAAAAGCCCGTTTTCAGGATACTCAAATAATGTTGCAGTTACATACAAAAGATTGGCTGGNTAATCTAGCCAGCTCAACCCAACTTTGCAAGAAAAATATGTGAGATAAATCAGCCTTGACGCTGTTTATGCTTCGGCTCGGCGCTGCAAATCACACGTACGACACCGTTACGTTTAACGATCTTGCAGTTACGACATAATTTCTTGACGGAAGCACGAACTTTCATTTTTACTCTCCGTAACTTCTCAAGCTTGCCTTGATTAGCGGTTATAGCCTTTCAGGTTTGCTTTCTTCAATGCAGACTCATATTGACTCGACATCAACAGAGTTTGCACTTGAGCCATAAAGTCCATGATCACGACAACAACAATTAACAGGGACGTACCACCAAAGTAGAACGGCACTTTCATTGCATCACGCATGAACTCCGGGATAAGGCAGATAAAAGTAATATACATCGCACCAACCAAAGTCAGGCGGGTCATCACTTTATCAATATATTTCGCCGTTTGCTCTCCCGGCCGAATTCCTGGCACGAATGCACCGGACTTCTTCAGGTTATCTGCTGTTTCACGCGGGNTGAAAACCAACGCAGTATAAAAGAAACAGAAGAAGATGATTGCAGACGCATAGAGTAGCACATAAAGCGGTTGTCCAGGCTGCAGATACATCGAAATCGTCGTTAGCCAGTTCCAACCGGTACCGCCCCCAAACCAAGATGCAATCGTAGCTGGGAACAGAATGATACTGGAAGCGAAGATTGCTGGGATAACCCCTGCCATATTCACTTTCAGCGGCAAATGCGTACTCTGTGCTGCATAAACACGACGGCCTTGCTGGCGTTTTGCATAGTTAACGACGATTCGACGTTGACCACGTTCAACGAATACAACAAAGAACGTCACTGCAAACACTAAAACTGCAACCAACAGCAACAGGAGGAAGTGCAGGTCGCCTTGCCGAGCTTGCTCGATAGTATGCGCGATAGCAGGAGGAAGCCCTGCGACGATACCAGCGAAGATTATGATTGAAATACCGTTTCCGATACCACGCTCAGTAATCTGTTCACCAAGCCACATCAGGAACATCGTCCCGGTAACTAAGCTGACAACAGCCGTAAAATAGAAAGCGAAGCCTGGATTAATGACCAGTCCTTGCATTCCAGGCATATTCGGCAAACCGGTAGCAATACCGATAGACTGAAAAATACCTAGCACCAGCGTACCATAACGGGTGTACTGGCTGATTTTACGTCGCCCAGCCTCCCCTTCTTTCTTTATTTCCGCTAACGCAGGATGAACCACCGTCAGCAACTGGATAATAATGGATGCCGAAATATACGGCATAATACCCAGCGCAAAGATCGAAGCGCGACTGAGGGCACCACCAGAGAACATGTTAAACATTTCAATGATGGTGCCACGCTGTTGCTCGAGCAATTTGGCAAGCACAGTGGCATCAATACCAGGAATGGGAATGAAAGAGCCAATACGGAAAACAATCAACGCACCGATTACAAACAACAGTCTGCGTTTCAGCTCGCCAACCCCGCCTTTAGCACTTTGAAAATCTAATCCTGGTTGCTTAGCCATCTGCTACTTATTCCTCAATTTTACCGCCAGCAGCTTCGATAGCAGCACGAGCACCTTTAGTGACACGCAGACCACGAATCGTTACTGGGCGTGCAACTTCACCAGACAGAATCACTTTCGCAAACTCGATCTGGATGCCAATGACATTTGCGGCTTTCAGCGTATTCAGATCGACAACATCGCCTTCAACGCGAGCCAGGTCAGAGAGACGAATCTCAGCTGTTACCATGGCCTTACGAGAAGTGAAGCCGAATTTCGGCAGACGACGGTACAGAGGCATCTGACCACCTTCAAAACCACGACGTACGCCACCGCCAGAACGAGACTTCTGACCTTTGTGACCACGGCCGCCGGTTTTGCCCAGGCCAGAACCGATACCACGACCTAAACGCTTCGGTGCATGTTTAGCACCTTCGGCCGGAGACAGAGTATTTAAACGCATCTGTTACTCCTCCACTTTAACCATGTAGGAAACCGCGTTGACCATACCGCGTACAGCAGGCGTATCTTCACGCTCAACGGTGTGGCCAATACGACGCAGACCCAGGCCAAGCAGTGTTGCCTTATGTTTCGGCAGACGACCGATTGCACTACGGGTTTGAGTAATCTTAATAGTCTTTGCCATGGTTAATTACCCCAGAATTTCTTCAACGGATTTACCACGCTTGGCAGCGACCATATCCGGGGACTTCATATTAGCCAAGCCATCGATAGTTGCACGAACCACATTGATCGGGTTGGTGGAACCATAGGCTTTAGCCAATACGTTATGAACCCCTGCGACTTCCAGCACGGCGCGCATTGCACCACCGGCAATGATACCGGTACCTTCGGAAGCTGGCTGCATGAACACGCGAGACCCTGTGTGCGCACCTTTAACAGGGTGCTGCAGAGTGCCGTTGTTCAGCGCGACATTCATCATATTGCGACGGGCTTTTTCCATCGCTTTCTGGATTGCTGCCGGAACTTCACGCGCTTTACCGTAACCAAAACCTACGCGACCGTTACCATCACCAACTACAGTCAGAGCTGTGAAGGAGAAAATACGACCGCCTTTGACAGTTTTGGATACGCGATTTACCGCGATCAGCTTTTCCTGCAGTTCGCCAGCTTGTTTCTCGATGTGAGCCATCTTACACCTCTACCTTAGAACTGAAGGCCAGCTTCACGGGCAGCATCTGCCAGTGCCTGGACACGACCATGATATTGGAACCCGGAACGGTCAAAAGAGACATCTTTGATGCCTTTTTCAAGAGCGCGCTCAGCGATGGTTTTACCCACAGCAGCGGCAGCATCTTTGTTACCGGTGGACTTCAGTTGTTCAGCGATAGCTTTTTCTACAGTAGAAGCGGCTACCAGGACTTCAGAACCGTTCGGTGCGATGACCTGCGCATAGATATGACGCGGGGTACGATGTACCACCAGACGTGTCGCACCCAGTTCCTGGAGCTTGCGACGTGCGCGGGTCGCACGACGGATACGAGCTGATTTCTTATCCATAGTGTTACCTTACTTCTTCTTAGCCTCTTTGGTACGCACGACTTCGTCGGCGTAACGGACACCCTTGCCTTTATAAGGCTCAGGACGACGGTAAGCGCGCAGTTCTGCAGCAACCTGACCGATCAACTGCTTATCAGCGCCTTTCAGCACGATTTCAGTCTGAGTCGGACATTCGGCATTGATGCCTGCAGGCAGTTCGTGATCAACAGGGTGAGAAAAGCCCAGGGCCATATTCACCACATTGCCTTTCACGGCGGCACGATAACCTACACCTACCAGCTGCAGCTTCTTAGAGAAGCCTTCGGTAACACCGATAACCATGTTGTTTAACAGTGCACGAGTGGTCCCAGCCTGGGCCCAGCCGTTTGCAACACCTTCGCGCGGGGCGAAAGTCAGTGCATTGTCAGCCTGCTTAACTTCTACGGCGTCATGGATCTTACGACTCAGCTCGCCGTTTTTACCCTTAATCGAAATATCCTGACCGTTGAGTTTAACCTCTACGCCGGCAGGAATGACGACGGGTGCTTTTGCAACACGAGACATTCTTTCCTCCCGATTAAGCTACGTAGCAGATAATCTCGCCACCAAGACCAGCCTGGCGAGCTGCACGATCAGTCATAACACCTTTAGAGGTAGAAACAACTGCGATACCTAAACCAGCCATCACTTTTGGCAGCTCATCTTTACGTTTATAGATGCGCAGACCTGGACGGCTGACACGCTGAATGCTCTCTACCACTGCTTTGCCCTGGAAATATTTCAGTTCCAGTTCAAGAGCAGGCTTGGTGTCGCCTTCGATTTTGAAATCTTCGATATAACCTTCTTCCTTCAGCACGTTGGCAATTGCCACTTTCAGCTTGGAGGAAGGCATGGTGACCGCAACTTTGTTCGCGGCTTGACCGTTACGGATACGGGTCAGCATATCCGCGATCGGATCTTGCATGCTCATCTGTCTTTACTCCCGTGATTCAATTGGTGACAATTACCAGCTAGCCTTTTTCAGACCCGGAATTTCACCGCGCATGGCGGCTTCACGGACCTTGATACGGCTCAACCCGAACTTCCGCAGGAAAGCGTGCGGACGACCAGTCTGGCGGCAGCGGTTACGCTGACGAGACGGGCTGGAATCACGCGGCAGAGTCTGCAGCTTCAGAACAGCGTTCCAACGATCTTCGTCGGAAGCATTCACGTCAGAGATGATAGCTTTCAGTTCAACACGTTTTGCGAAGAATTTGTCAGCTAGTTTCACGCGTTTGACTTCGCGTGCTTTCATGGATTGCTTAGCCATTAGTAACCCTACCTTACTTGCGGAACGGGAAGTTAAAGGCAGCCAGCAGAGCACGGCCTTCATCATCGGTTTTCGCAGTAGTGGTAATGGTAATATCCAAACCACGAACGCGATCGACTTTGTCATAGTCGATTTCCGGGAAGATGATCTGCTCACGCACACCCATGCTGTAGTTACCACGGCCATCGAATGACTTTGCGGACAGGCCACGGAAGTCACGAATACGCGGTACAGCAATGGTGATCAGACGCTCAAGAAACTC
Source organism: Lonsdalea quercina subsp. quercina (assembly GCF_000688655.1). Classification (GTDB taxonomy): domain Bacteria; phylum Pseudomonadota; class Gammaproteobacteria; order Enterobacterales; family Enterobacteriaceae; genus Lonsdalea; species Lonsdalea quercina. Next base: position 18,007 of record NZ_JIBO01000018.1, read on the forward strand.
CCACATGCGCTCGCCACGCAGAGTTACTTTACAGCCGATCGGATAGCCCTGACGGATTTTGAAGCCTGCAACTGATTTGCGTGCTTTGGTGATCAGCGGTTTTTGACCGGAGATCGCTGTCAGGTCTGCTGCTGCATTATCCAGCAGTTTCTTGTCAGCGATCGCTTCACCAACACCCATGTTCAGGGTGATCTTCTCGACCCGAGGGACTTGCATGACAGAATTGTAGTTAAACTCAGTCATGAGTTTTTTAACTACTTCGTCTTTGTAGTAATCATGCAGTTTCGCCATCGTACTACTCCAAATTACTTGATAGTTTCGCTGTTAGATTTAAAGAAACGGACTTTTTTTCCGTCTTCAAATCTAAAGCCTACACGGTCAGCCTTACCAGTAGCCGCATTGAAGATCGCAACGTTGGAAACCTGAATTGCAGCTTCTTTTTCAACGATGCCACCCGGTTGGTTCAGGGCCGGAACCGGCTTCTGATGTTTTTTAACCAGGTTGATACCTTCAACAACAATCTTGCTGGAAGACAGAACATTTTTTACTTTACCGCGCTTACCTTTATCTTTGCCGGTTAGCACGATAACTTCGTCATCGCGACGGATTTTCGCTGCCATGGTTTCGCTCCTTACAGTACTTCTGGTGCCAGAGAGATAATTTTCATGAACTTTTCAGAACGCAGTTCACGAGTCACCGGCCCAAAAATACGCGTACCGATGGGCTGTTCGCTGTTATTGTTCAAAATAACGCAAGCATTTCCATCAAAGCGAACGACAGAACCGTCAGGGCGACGAACACCCTTCTTGGTGCGCACCACTACCGCCTTCAGCACATCGCCTTTCTTCACCTTACCACGAGGAATTGCTTCCTTGATGGTGATCTTGATGATGTCGCCGACGCCTGCGTAGCGACGGTGCGAGCCACCTAGAACCTTGATACACATTACGCGACGCGCGCCGGAGTTGTCGGCCACGTTCAGCATAGTCTGTTCTTGGATCATGTTAGTGCTCCGCTAATGTCAACTACTACTTTATAGGACCCAGAATAGGCCGTTAAAAAAGCCCCAAAATGAGGGCGCAGCATTATAACACTGCTTCCTGACTATGGGTAGAAAAAATAAACGGCTCAAAGATTTGAGCCGTTTATCGTTTTAGAGAACGCTCACTCTATTACAGAATCGCTTTCTCTACAACGCGAACCAACGTCCAAGATTTGGTTTTGGACAGCGGGCGGCATTCGCGGATTTCCACCACGTCGCCGATTCCACATTCGTTGTTCTCGTCATGTACATGCAGCTTAGTCGTACGTTTGATGAACTTCCCGTAGATCGGGTGCTTCACGAAACGTTCGATAGCAACAACAGCAGATTTCTGCATTTTGTCACTAACAACACGACCCTGCAGAGTACGGATTTTATCGGTCATTTTACGCACCCGCCTTCTCAGTCAGTAAAGTCTTAACGCGTGCGACATTACGACGCACTTGCTTTAACAGGTGAGTTTGTTGCAGCTGACCACTGGCCGCCTGCATACGCAGATTGAATTGTTCGCGCAGCAGTTCAAGCAGTTCAGTATTCAGCTCTTCAACGCTCTTTTCACGCAGCTCTTTTGCTTTCATTACATCACCGTCTTAGTTACAAAGGTGGTTTTGATCGGCAGTTTCGCTGCTGCCAGTTGGAATGCCTCACGGGCTAACTCTTCCGGCACACCGTCCATTTCGTACAGGACTTTACCTGGCTGAATCAAGGCAACCCAATACTCAACGTTACCTTTACCTTTACCCATACGCACTTCAAGCGGTTTCTCGGTGATCGGTTTGTCCGGGAATACCCGGATCCAGATCTTACCTTGACGCTTTACAGCACGAGTCATGGCACGACGCGCGGCTTCGATTTGACGAGCGGTCAGGCGACCACGGCCAACAGCTTTCAGACCGAAAGTGCCGAAGCTCACATCCGTACCGGCAGCCAGACCACGGTTGCGGCCCTTATGCACCTTACGGAATTTTGTACGCTTTGGTTGTAACATCAGCGACTCTCCTTACTTGCGGCCTTTACGCTGCTGCTTTTTAGGTTGAGCAGACGGTTTTTCTGCTTGCTCAACGGCAGCCATACCACCCAGGATCTCACCTTTGAAGATCCACACTTTCACACCGATGACACCGTAAGTGGTGTGCGCTTCGGAGGTGTTGTAGTCGATATCCGCACGCAGTGTGTGCAACGGAACACGACCTTCGCGGTACCATTCGGTACGTGCGATTTCAGCGCCGCCAAGACGGCCGCTTACTTCAACTTTGATCCCTTTAGCGCCCAGACGCATGGCATTCTGTACGGCACGCTTCATAGCACGGCGGAACATAACACGACGTTCCAGCTGAGAAGTGATGCTGTCAGCAACCAGTTTTGCGTCCAGTTCAGGCTTACGAACTTCAGCGATGTTGATCTGCGCAGGAACGCCAGCGATTTCCGCGACGACTTTACGCAGTTTTTCTACGTCTTCACCTTTCTTACCGATAACGATGCCAGGACGGGCAGTGTGAATAGTCACACGAATGCTCTTAGCCGGACGTTCGATAACGATGCGGGAAACGGAGGCTTTCTCCAGTTCCTTAGTCAGGTATTTGCGAACTTTAAAATCGCTGTCCAGGTTGTCAGCGAATTCTTTGGTATTTGCGTACCAGGTAGAGTTCCAAGGTTTGACAATACCCAGTCGAATACCATTAGGATGTACTTTCTGACCCATTGCTAGTCTCCAGAGTCTCAGCGATCGGACACAACCACAGTGATGTGGCTGGTACGCTTCAGGATGCGATCCGCACGACCTTTGGCACGCGGCATAATGCGCTTCATGCTTGGGCCTTCGTCAACGAAGATTTTCGCAACTTTCAGATCGTCAATGTCAGCGCCATCGTTGTGTTCTGCGTTAGCAATAGCAGACTCCAGGACTTTTTTAACCAGACCAGCAGCTTTCTTGTTGGTGTAGGTCAGAATTTCCAGAGCTTGCGACACTTTCTTACCGCGAATCAGGTCCGCCACCAGGCGTACCTTTTGAGCAGAAGAACGAGCGTGGCGATGTTTAGCGATAGTTTCCATCTCTTCCTCCTACCTTAGCGCTTTTTAGCCTTTTTATCGGCCGCGTGGCCGCGATAAGTACGGGTCGGTGCGAACTCACCCAGCTTGTGACCGACCATCTCATCAGAGATGAATACCGGAACGTGCTGACGACCATTATGGACAGCGATGGTCAAACCGATCATGTTTGGAAAGATCGTTGAACGACGGGACCAAGTGCGCAAAGGCTTCTTGTCTCCGCTTTCCACCGCTTTCTCTACCTTCTTCAGCAAGTGCAGGTCTATAAATGGACCTTTCTTGAGAGAACGTGGCATGGTTTATCCTCTAAAATTATTTGCTACGGCGACGTACGATAAATTTATCAGTACGCTTGTTGCTGCGGGTCTTCTTACCTTTGGTCTGGATGCCCCACGGGGATACCGGGTGCTTACCAAAGTTACGACCTTCACCACCACCGTGCGGGTGGTCGACCGGGTTCATTGCCGTACCGCGAACGGTAGGACGAACACCACGCCAGCGAGCAGCACCAGCTTTACCCAGAACGCGCAGCATGTGCTCAGCGTTACCGACTTCACCCAGTGTTGCGCGGCAGTCAGCTTCAACTTTACGCATTTCACCAGAGCGCAGACGCAGGGNGACGTAAGAACCGTCGCGGGCAACGATCTGAACGTAGGCACCGGCTGAGCGAGCCAGCTGGCCGCCTTTACCTGGTTTCATTTCTACGTTATGAACCGTTGAACCAACCGGGATGTTACGCATAGGCAGGGTGTTACCCGGCTTGATTGCAGCATCAACACCAGACTGAATCTGATCACCGGCTTTCAGGCCTTTAGGTGCCAGGATGTAACGGCGTTCGCCATCTTTGTACAGAACCAGCGCGATGTTCGCGGAACGGTTCGGATCGTACTCCAGACGCTCAACTACAGCAGGGATACCATCTTTGTTACGTTTGAAGTCAACAATACGGTACTGCTGTTTGTGACCACCACCGATATGACGGGTAGTGATGCGGCCATTGTTGTTACGGCCACCGCTTTTGCTGTTTTTTTCCAGCAACGGGGCATACGGCTTGCCCTTGTGCAGCTCAGGGTTAACCACTTTAACAACGTGGCGACGACCCGGAGATGTCGGTTTACATTTAACAATTGCCATTGTTCTTTACTCCTCCGACTTACTCTGCGCCGCCGATGAAGTCCAGATTCTGGCCTTCTTTCAGGGTGACGTAAGCTTTTTTCCAGTCGCTACGACGACCGATACGCTGTCCATGACGTTTCACTTTCCCTTTAACGACCAGGGTGCGAACTTCATTGACTTCGACTTCAAACAGTTTCTGCACTGCTGCTTTGATTTCTGCTTTGGTCGCGTCTTTTGCAACTTTGAGAACGATGGTATTGGTTTTTTCCATCGCAGTAGACGCTTTTTCAGAAACGTGCGGCGCGCGCAGTACTTTCAGCAGACGTTCTTCACGAATCATGCCAGCATCTCCTCAACTTGCTTAACAGCGTCAGCAGTCATGACCACTTTGTCGAAGGCGATCAGGCTAACTGGGTCGATACCTGCTACATCACGTACGTCAACCTTGTACAGGTTACGTGCGGCCAGGAACAGATTCTCATCCAGTTCACCGGTGATGATCAGCACGTCTTCCAGTGCCAGCTCTTTCAGTTTCTGAGCCAACAGCTTGGNTTTCGGTGCTTCAACAGAGAACTTCTCGACAACGATCAGACGATCTTGACGTACCAGTTCGGACAGAATGCTTTTCAGCGCGCCGCGGTACATCTTTTTGTTAACTTTCTGACTGTGGTCCTGAGGCTTGGCAGCAAAGGTCACGCCACCGGAACGCCAGATCGGGCTCTTTACAGAACCTGCACGAGCGCGGCCAGTACCTTTCTGACGCCAAGGTTTTTTACCGGAACCAGTTACTTCAGCACGGGTCTTCTGAGCACGAGTACCTTGACGGGCACCTGCTGCATAAGCAACAACAACCTGGTGTACCAGCGCTTCGTTGAAATCACGACCGAAGGTAGTTTCGGAAACAGTCAGCGCGCTTTGCGCGTCTTTCAATACTAATTCCATTGCTATCCCCTTACGCCTTCACAGCTGGTTTAACGATCAGGTCGCTACCGGTCGCACCGGGAACTGCACCTTTAACCAGCAGCAGGTTGCGCTCAGCGTCAACACGTACTACGTCCAAGCTCTGAACGGTCACGCGTTCATTACCCATCTGGCCAGCCATTTTCTTGCCTTTGAACACTTTGCCCGGAGTCTGGTTCTGACCGATAGAACCCGGAACGCGGTGAGACAAGGAGTTACCGTGGGTAGCATCCTGAGTACGGAAGTTCCAGCGCTTAACAGTACCGGCGAAACCTTTACCTTTGGATGTACCAGTCACGTCAACTTTTTTCACGTCAGCGAAAATTTCAACGCTGATGTTCTGACCAATGGTGAATTCTTCACCTTCAGCCAGGCGGAATTCGCGCAGAGTACGACCTGCTTCAACGCCCGCTTTAGCGAAGTGACCTGCTTCAGGTTTAGTGACACGGCTAGCTTTTTTAGCACCGGTAGTCACCTGGACAGCAGAATAACCGTCGTTTTCCAGGTTTTTGACCTGAGTTACGCGGTTTGCTTCAATTTCAATTACGGTTACAGGGATAGAAACGCCTTCTTCAGTGAAGATGCGGGTCATACCCACTTTTTTACCGACTAAACCAATCATTGTTTCAACCTCTCAATCGCTCAATGACCTGATTAACCCAGGCTGATCTGCACGTCTACACCGGCAGCCAGATCCAGACGCATCAGAGCATCAACGGTTTTCTCGGTTGGCTCAACGATGTCAACCAGACGCTTGTGAGTGCGAATTTCATACTGATCGCGCGCATCTTTATTGACGTGCGGGGAGATCAGAACGGTGAAGCGCTCTTTGCGGGTCGGCAGCGGGATCGGACCACGGACTTGAGCGCCAGTGCGCTTAGCGGTCTCGACGATTTCCGCGGTTGATTGATCGATCAGACGATGATCAAACGCTTTCAGGCGGATACGGATTCTTTGGTTCTGCATGAGACCAGAGCTCCAATTATTTATAAACGTAAATAATTACTCCTCACACCCATTTCGATTGATGGGGGAGTGTAATCGTTCAGTACATAACTCCCCTATTGGGAGTATTGTTTGACGGGCCTTTAACACCCGTCTCCAAATTCATAAAGAATCNGGCTTACCATTTCAGGTAAGCCCGCGCATTATACGTAAATCTGTCTAGGAAGCAACCCGGGAGGGAAATGATTTCTTATTGACCGACCCTGTCCTGCGTTAACCTCGAGGGCAATTTTAGGTCGACATCGTGCTTAGTCTCAGCGTCTTTAAGCTGGGGTCTGGAGATAGTTGATTCCTAGCTGGCCATTTAAATCCAGCTCAGTCTCTAACCAATCGATGTGTTCTTCTCCATCAGAAAGAATAGCAATCATTAAGTCTCGACTGACATAATCGCGAACCGAGTCGGCATAGTTGATTGACTCTCGTAGATCACACGCACTATCCAACTCGAGATTCAGGTCTGAGCATAGTACGCTCCTTCACATCTTCACCGATGTTGAGCTTACCCACATCTTGCAGATTAGATATCCCCTCAAGAAAAAGGATACGTTCAATATAGCGTTCCGCGTGTTTCATTTCGTCTATCGACTCATGATATTCGTGATCATTAAGACGGGTGAATCCCCAATTATTAAACATCCGGGCGAGTAAGTCATACTAATTGATAGCAATGAGCTCTCATTACCTGGCAGCTTGTTTAGATGCGTAACGACATTTTTATCCCCTTTCATGACATGACTCCTTCGCTCCAGTTCTCAAAAGTGTAGAACCCGTCGTTACAGAGTAAAAATATATATCCATGAAAACTATTTCACTTTATATAGTTCAGGAGGTTTTTCTTTCTTTTCTAGGAAAATCGCACGGGCGTGCTGTAAGCATTTACCGCAGTCAGTTCCAATAGGAATCAGTTGCTTTAAATGCTGAAGGGAGTGTGGTTGATGCTGATGAATTACGTAGCGGATCGCTTTATCAGTAATGGCATGACACAAACAAACATTCTTGGTGACTCATTTTTAACCAGACAACCAAACTCTAATTGCGCGTGTTTATTATTTCAATTCTCATTTCTTCTTTCGGCAATAAAAAAAGGCACCGAAGTGCCTTTTTATACAGTTTAAATTATCAGCAATTAAGCGATAACTTTAGCAACCACGCCGGCGCCTACGGTACGACCACCTTCACGGATAGCGAAACGCAGACCATCGTCCATTGCGATCGGAGCAATCAGGTTGACAACCATCTTGATGTTGTCGCCCGGCATGACCATTTCCACGCCTTCCGGCAGTTCGATGGTGCCCGTTACGTCAGTTGTACGGAAGTAGAACTGCGGACGGTAGCCTTTGAAGAACGGAGTATGACGGCCGCCTTCGTCTTTGCTCAGAATATAAACTTCTGATTCGAACTGGGTGTGCGGCTTGATTGAACCCGGTTTAGCCAGTACCTGACCACGTTCAACTTCGTCACGCTTAGTACCACGCAGCAGAACACCAACGTTCTCACCCGCACGGCCTTCGTCCAGCAGTTTGCGGAACATTTCAACGCCGGTACAAGTCGTTTTAGTCGTGTCTTTGATACCCACGATTTCAACTTCTTCACCCACTTTGATGATGCCGCGCTCTACACGACCGGTCACTACAGTACCACGGCCGGAGATAGAGAATACGTCTTCGATCGGCAGCAGGAACGGCTTGTCGATAGCACGTTCTGGTTCCGGAATGTAACTGTCCAGTGCTTCGGCCAGTTCTACAATCTTCGCTTCCCNCTCAGCTTCGCCTTCCAGCGCTTTCAGAGCAGAACCACGGATTACCGGAGTATCGTCGCCCGGGAAGTCGTACTGAGACAGCAGCTCGCGAACTTCCATTTCAACCAGTTCCAGCAGCTCTTCGTCATCAACCATGTCGCATTTGTTCAGGAACACGATGATGAACGGAACGCCTACCTGACGACCCAGCAGGATGTGCTCACGAGTCTGCGGCATCGGGCCGTCAGTCGCTGCAACGACCAGGATCGCGCCGTCCATCTGGGCAGCACCGGTGATCATGTTTTTCACGTAGTCGGCATGCCCTGGGCAGTCAACGTGCGCGTAGTGGCGAGTCGGGGTATCGTATTCAACGTGAGACGTGTTGATGGTGATACCACGTGCTTTTTCTTCCGGCGCGTTGTCGATCTGGTCGAATGCGCGAGCAGCACCACCGTAGACTTTCGCCAGTACGGAAGTGATAGCAGCGGTCAGCGTTGTTTTACCATGGTCAACGTGGCCGATAGTACCGACGTTAACGTGCGGTTTAGTACGTTCAAATTTTTCTTTAGACATCGATTGTCCCTCTAAGACACGGATAAATCGGTGATATCACCACATCAACCAAGCAATTACTTGCTGAGCTTAACAAAAGGAAATCAGGAGGAATATAAAAGGAGTGGTGCTGATAGGCAGATTCGAACTGCCGACCTCACCCTTACCAAGGGTGCGCTCTACCAACTGAGCTATATCAGCACATCTAATATGGAGCGGGCAGTGGGAATCGAACCCACATCATCAGCTTGGAAGGCTGAGGTAATAGCCATTATACGATGCCCGCATCCTGGAACTCGGCTACCTGATTTCTTTGTAGAGTCAAAACCCCGGCACATATTACATTCATGCCGTGATTTTTTCGATCCGATTATTGGAACACCAGATCGTGTTAATCCCGTTGCCAGGATTGAATTGATGGTGGGAGAGGAAATAATTGCCACGCAACTCCTCACCTTCATCGACATGATACCTGTTGCTTTATCACATCGATTCAGCCATTTTTCATGGCTTGAATTGGTGGTGGGGGAAGGATTCGAACCTTCGAAGTCTGTGACGGCAGATTTACAGTCTGCTCCCTTTGGCCGCTCGGGAACCCCACCTGGTTGTGTACTTGATGGTGCCGGCTGCCGGAGTCGAACTGGCGACCTACTGATTACAAGTCAGTTGCTCTACCAACTGAGCTAAGCCGGCATCAAGTGCTGCGCATTCTAGGTAGAGTGGCCGGTCTATGCAACAAAAAAATTGCTTAAAATGCACTGTCGCTTAGATTTTGCACATTTCTGGACATTGTTTTGCATAAACGTTAGAAATTCGTGCAAATATGCACCACACCTGCGGCATCAACTGCATTCTTCATAAGGTCTAATCGAGCCCTCTTCTCTCCATTTCGTCATAATTCATGCTCTCCAATGACGGGCAGGCTAGCCACTATCGCTATATCGCCCGCATAAAACCCGGTAGCTTGTGTTGAAAGTGGTATATTTTTTGCTCGTTGATAGTCAAGAGGCCATCCGCCAGTGCTTGATTTTGCAGGAGAGACTTTATGAAAACTGTCTTGATCTCCACCGACACATTTCCTTTATATCGTCATGCGTTGGCGGGATTACTGATTGATGCCGTTGATAATGGCTGCTCAATCGGATATCGAATGCCCTTGTCCTATGAACATGCCGAAAGTTATTTCGATAGTCTGAAGCCTTCTATTGCGCAAGGAGAACGCCGACTTTGGGTCGCGCTTTATGAGGGTAAGGTGGTAGGAACCGTGCAACTGGAACTTTGCCAGAAATCGAATGGGCAAAATCGTGCGGAAATTCAGAAATTGCTCGTTCACAGCCAGTATCAACAAAAGAGAATAGGACATCATCTTTTGCACGAACTTGAAACAGCAGCGTTTAGCCTGCAGCGCGGCCTGCTTTATCTTGATACAGAAGCAGGCTCCACGGCGGAACTATTTTACCAGTCGCAGGGCTATACCTATCTGGGGGAAATCCCCGATTACGCATGCTCCCCCGAAGGGATTTATCACCCTACAGCGATTTACTACAAACGTCTTTTTATCGTGAAGTGATACTGGTGGGTTATCGCTCACTGAAATAAACCCGATGCCTTTATAAGGCATCGCGTTGCGTTGGATTTCTTCTTCTTTTCTTTACCCGCATGGTGGTAATCTGCCCGTCATCATTTAATTTTCCCCAATAAAAGGTGGGTAGTCTTTTTATCTGACGGTTTTAAGACCGACATGGCACCTTTTAACGCTGTACTGGCATATAGAAACGTATTTATGAGAGATAGCGAGCAATCCTTGGCCACACCATATCTGCAATTTGATCGTCAGCAGTGGGCGACGTTGCGGGATTCGGTCCCGTTAACGCTGACAGAGAAAGAAATATTAAAACTCAAAGGCATCAATGAGGATCTATCCCTGGATGAAGTTGCAGAAATTTATCTGCCACTATCCCGTTTATTGAACTTTTATATCAGCTCTAATTTGCGACGCCAGGCAGTTTTGGAGCAGTTTTTAGGCACTGACGGACAAAAAATTCCCTACATTATTGGAGTGGCTGGCAGTGTGGCTGTCGGGAAAAGTACGACTGCGCGCGTATTGCAAGCCTTGCTCAGTCGTTGGCCGGAACACCGTACAGTTGAATTGATCACCACCGATGGCTTCTTGCATCCTAATAAGGTTTTGAAAGAAAGAAACCTGATGAAGAAAAAAGGGTTTCCGCAGTCGTACGATATGCACAGCCTGGTGAAATTCGTTTCTGAAGTGAAGTCGGGGGCTCCTAGAGTCGTCGCACCGACCTACTCCCATCTGACCTACGATATCGTCCCTGGCCGGCACCAGATCATCGAACAGCCCGATATTCTTATATTGGAAGGGTTGAATGTTTTACAAAGCGGCATGGACTATCCTCATGATCCACATCGAGTCTTCGTATCCGACTTTGTGGATTTTTCCATCTATGTCGACGCGCCGGAAGATTTGCTGAAAAGCTGGTACATCAATCGCTTCTTGAAATTCAGACAGGGCGCATTTGCCAACCCGGACTCCTATTTCCATAACTATGCAAAAATTACGGAAAAAGAAGCAGTGGAATTCGCGTCGCAGGTATGGAATGAAATCAACGGGTTAAACCTGAAGAAAAATATTCTTCCGACGCGTGAAAGAGCCAGCTTAATTATGACGAAAAGCGCCAATCATGCAGTCGAGCGCGTAACGCTGCGTAAATAAGGTCGTAAGGGGATATCACATCCCCTTATTATTATGATGCTCCACGCAACGAGATTTCCCCTCCGATATAGGGTATCAAGACGCCGTTTTGCTCCAATAACAAAGCCCCTTGATTATCAATTCCTTTATCAACGCCTACGATCTCTTTATCGCCCATCAACAGTTTTNCCGGCCGATTATAAAAATTATCCAGGGCCTTCCAGCGGGGAATGAAAGGAGCCAGACCATGCTGTTCGAAAGATATCAACGCCGCTCGTAACTCTGTTATCAAGCGAGCCGCCAACATGTTGCGATCGATAGTTATTCCCGCTTCCTGCAGATTAATCCAGCCTTGATTGATTATTTCAGCTCCCGGCTCCCGCATACGCAGATTGACTCCGGCGCCGATAACAAGGTGAGCCGCATCCCCAGTTCTGCCGTTTAGCTCAACCAGGATTCCAGCCAACTTGCGATCGTTTAAATAAAGATCGTTGGGCCACTTAACCCGCACGCCTCTCGCGCCCAGGTCATGCAGCACCTCAGCCATGATGATACCAATGACCAGACTCACCCCAATCGCGGCCGCAGGCCCTTGTTCCAAACGCCAGTAGAGCGATAAGTAGAGATTAGCGCCAAAGGGAGAGAACCATCTCCGCCCTCTTCGCCCCCGTCCTGCCTGCTGATACTCAGAGATGCAAACATCCCCCGATGAAACCTTATCGAGGCGGTCCAGCAGATACTGGTTGGTGGAGTCAATGACGGGCAACACATCAATATTTCCACCGCTGGTGAGCGTCCGGATTTTTTCAGCATCCAGCAGCTCTATGGGGGCAGGTAATGCGTAGCCTTTTCCGGTTACGGTATAAACATCAAGGCCCCATTCACGAATCGTGTGTATGTGTTTGTTGATTGCGGAGCGGCTCATACCCAGGCGCTCGCCAAGCACTTCACCCGAATAGAATTCACCGTCGGATAAAATAGAGATCAACTTGAGGGGAACTGTATTATCTCTCATGCCAACACCTCGACTGCGTTAACTTCGCCCTGACACGCGATAAATCGCACTTCAGGCTCCAACCNAATGCCAAATTTATCGGCCACCTGATTGCGCACGTAGCGCGCCAAGCCGACAACGTCTTTGCTGGTCGCATTTCCGACGTTGATAAGAACCAAAGCTTGATTCGCATGTACCGCAGCATCCCCAATCCGGTAGCCCTTAAGCTCACATTGGTCGATTAACCACCCGGCGGCGAATTTCACCTCGTCATTAGTCTGAAGATAATGCGGCGCGAGGGGAAAACGACGTAATAGCTCGTTCGCTTGAGCGGCAGGAAGTACTGGATTCTTGAAAAAACTTCCAGCGTTCCCATTCACAGCAGGGTCGGGCAGCTTGCTTTTGCGCATAGCGCACACTTGATCGAAAACCTGCTGTGGCGTCACAGTCTGAGGATTGAGTCGCGTCAGATCTCCATAGTTCAGCACCGGTTGCCAGGTTTTGGGCAAGGTTAATCCGACCGCCGTAATCGCATAGCCATCACGGTATTCATGTTTAAAGATGCTTTCACGGTAGGCAAACCGGCAGTCGTCCTGTGCCAACCGCGTTAGTTCGGCGGTACGAAGGTTCAAGACATCGACGTAGGCACACACGTCTTTCAACTCAACACCGTACGCTCCGATATTTTGGATGGGGGCCGAGCCGACACAACCAGGGATTAATGCAAGATTTTCTAATCCGGGAATGTGATGATGTAAGGTGAATTCAATCAGGTCATGCCAGACTTCGCCAGCACCGACATGAAGATGCCAACATGTGTCCGTCTCCTTAATCTCAATTCCTTTCAGACGATTCAATACAACACAACCAGCAAAATCTTCGAGGAAAAGGACATTGCTTCCACCGCCTAGAATTAGCACTGACTGTTCCGAAATGGTCGCTTTTTTCCAGGCGTAAAGAAGATCTTCGGCTGATTTGGCTGTGATCACATCTTTGGCTGAAACAGGCAGGGAGAATGAGTTATAGGGCTGTAATGCGGCGGCNCTCGTCATAGTCGTCTTCATGCTCGATATATTTAATCGCTATAGTTTACTCGATTCAGAAACATTATTGAGCAGTGATTTCTGAAGTGTGCCTTGCTGTATTTCTAAGTTCTCGTTGACCCTAACCCTGACGCCAGTTTGCCTACCGCTTAAGCTAAGACCTGCGCTGAGTGTTAGATCCAATTAACATGTCCTTATCCAGAGCACGCAAAGCAGACGCTGTTGGGGGTTCAGTTGGATTGGGATACATTCATTCAAGTTTGTGAGCCAGAGGCAATTCACCCTGGTTAGCACCAACGGCTTCATATTGAGGCGACTAACATCCTGGCAAAACCATGTTGGTACCACATCACCTCGGCATCCCTGCGTTAACGGCAGACCTAGCCAATATGCTGCCGTCTCCCTGAGGAAAATACACCGACGCGACGATGCGCCGAGTTGTAGCATGATCAAGGGCAGAAGAGGCGGATTTTCGCAGGCAAAGAGGCCGCGGTTCGTCAGGGCTAATGATATACCGAAGTCAATCCGTACCGCATCAGTTCTGGTTAAGAAGGTCGGTGCTAGTGCAAGATCAGGGGCAGACTTAGGCAACGAGAATGGGAATGGACGATAAACGCTCATCGCGACGGCTGTTGTGAGGGGCCGGGACATGCCAGGGTGACCGCCGGCTTGCCCAAACAGTCGGCGGGCTGGCGTGACGGTCTGACCGCGGGGTGGTCGCTTTTTTTCTTTTTCGCCCCAACGCAAAAACCCCCAGCTTGCGCTGAGGGTTTCTACTGATTTGATGCCTGGCAGTTCCCTACTCTCACATGGGGAGACCCCACACTACCATCGGCGCTACGGCGTTTCACTGCTGAGTTCGGCATGGGGTCAGGTGGGACCACCGCGCTATCGCCGCCAGGCAAATTCTGTTTCATTCCAGCCGTTACACTCTCTTCCCGTGCAACCACCAGAACCAATCTTTGAACAAGCTGAATCTCGTCTCTCTAAAAACACCTTCGGTGTTGTAAGGTTAAGCCTCTCGGGTCATTAGTACTGGTTAGCTCAACGTATCGCTACGCTTACACATCCAGCCTATCTACGTCGTCGTCTTCAACGGCCCTTCAGGGGACTTAAAGG
>NZ_JIBO01000019.1 GCF_000688655.1 Lonsdalea quercina subsp. quercina
ACATCCACCTACACGCTTAAACCGGTACAACCGTCGCCCGGATAACCTAGCCTTCTCCGTCCCCCCTTCGCAGTAACACCAAGTACAGGAATATTAACCTGTTTCCCATCGACTACGCCTTTCGGCCTCGCCTTAGGGGTCGACTCNCCCTGCCCCGATTAACGTTGGACAGGAACCCTTGGTCTTCCGGCGTGCGGGGTTTTCACCCGCATTATCGTTACTTATGTCAGCATTCGCACTTCTGATACCTCCAGCAACCCTCACAGGTCACCTTCGCAGGCTTACAGAACGCTCCCCTACCCAACAACACCTGAGTGTCGCTGCCGCAGCTTCGGTGCATGGTTTAGCCCCGTTACATCTTCCGCGCGGGCCGACTCGACCAGTGAGCTATTACGCTTTCTTTAAATGATGGCTGCTTCTAAGCCAACATCCTGGCTGTCTGGGCCTTCCCACATCGTTTCCCACTTAACCATGACTTTGGGACCTTAGCTGGCGGTCTGGGTTGTTTCCCTCTTCACGACGGACGTTAGCACCCGCCGTGTGTCTCCCGTGATAACATTCTTCGGTATTCGCAGTTTGCATCGAGTTGGTAAGCCGGGATGGCCCCCTAGTCGAAACAGTGCTCTACCCCCGAAGATGAGTTCACGAGGCGCTACCTAAATAGCTTTCGGGGAGAACCAGCTATCTCCCGGTTTGATTGGCCTTTCANCCCCAGCCACAAGTCATCCGCTAATTTTTCAACATTAGTCGGTTCGGTCCTCCAGTTAGTGTTACCCAACCTTCAACCTGCCCATGGCTAGATCACCGGGTTTCGGGTCTATACCCTGCAACTTAACGCCCAGTTAAGACTCGGTTTCCCTGCGGCTCCCCTATTCGGTTAACCTTGCTACAGAATATAAGTCGCTGACCCATTATACAAAAGGTACGCAGTCACCCTGATTAATCAAGGCTCCCACTGCTTGTACGTACACGGTTTCAGGTTCTATTTCACTCCCCTCGCCGGGGTTCTTTTCGCCTTTCCCTCACGGTACTGGTTCACTATCGGTCAGTCAGGAGTATTTAGCCTTGGAGGATGGTCCCCCCATATTCAGACAGGATAACACGTGTCCCGCCCTACTCATCGAACTCACAATCCATGCCTCTTCGTGTACGGGACTATCACCCTCTGTCGTGCGACTTTCCAGACGCTTCCACTAAGACACAAACTGATTCAGGTTCTGGNCTCCTCCCCGTTCGCTCGCCGCTACTAGGGGAATCTCGGTTGATTTCTTTTCCTCGGGGTACTGAGATGTTTCAGTTCCCCCGGTTCGCCTCGCAACACTATGTATTCATGTTGCGATAGTGCAACGGATTGCACTGGGTTTCCCCATTCGGGTATCGTCGGGTATAATGGTTCATATCACCTTGCCGACGCTTTTCGCAGATTAGCACGCCCTTCATCGCCTCTGACTGCCTAGGCATCCACCGTGTACGCTTAGTCACTTAACCTCACAACCCGAAGGTGTTTCGTAAAACACTTCGCGCTGCGATTATTTGAGAGACTCTGATACAACTAAATCACATCTCAGTACTGCACGGAGAGATATGTTCAGCTGTATCGTTTCAAATTTCAGCTTGTTCCAGATTGTTAAAGAGNAATATCTTAAACACGACTCGTTAAAGTCATCTTTAAGATATTCAGGTGATAATGCCTTTCACTCATTATCGGTATGGCGTCCCCAAGGGGATTCGAACCCCTGTTACCGCCGTGAAAGGGCGGTGTCCTAGGCCTCTAGACGATGGGGACACGAAATCCGACTCAGCCTTCCGGCTCAATCGTTCCGCATCAGCATGAGTCAGAGACTCATCATCAACAGGTGCGCTTTTGCTCTTGCTTTTTCATCAGACAATCTGTGTGAGCACTTCACTAGCACTTCACTTTGGTAAGGAGGTGATCCAACCGCAGGTTCCCCTACGGTTACCTTGTTACGACTTCACCCCAGTCATGAATCACAAAGTGGTAAGCNCCCTCCCGAAGGNTAANCTACNTACTTCTTTTGCAACCCACTCCCATGGTGTGACGGGCGGTGTGTACAAGGCNCGGGAACGNATTCACCGTAGCATTCTGATCTACGATTACTAGCGATTCCGACTTCATGGAGTCGAGTTGCAGACTCCAATCCGGACTACGACGCACTTTATGAGGTCCGCTCACTCTCGCAAGTTCGCTTCTCTTTGTATGCGCCATTGTAGCACGTGTGTAGCCCTACTCGTAAGGGCCATGATGACTTGACGTCATCCCCACCTTCCTCCGGTTTATCACCGGCAGTCTCCTTTGAGTTCCCGCCCGAATCGCTGGCAACAAAGGATAAGGGTTGCGCTCGTTGCGGGACTTAACCCAACATTTCACAACACGAGCTGACGACAGCCATGCAGCACCTGTCTCAGAGCTCCCGAAGGCACCAAGGCATCTCTGCCAAGTTCTCTGGATGTCAAGAGTAGGTAAGGTTCTTCGCGTTGCATCGAATTAAACCACATGCTCCACCGCTTGTGCGGGCCCCCGTCAATTCATTTGAGTTTTAACCTTGCGGCCGTACTCCCCAGGCGGTCGACTTAACGCGTTAGCTCCGGAAGCCACAGTTCAAGACCGCAACCTCCAAGTCGACATCGTTTACAGCGTGGACTACCAGGGTATCTAATCCTGTTTGCTCCCCACGCTTTCGCACCTGAGCGTCAGTCTTTGTCCAGGGNGCCGCCTTCGCCACCGGTATTCCTCCAGATCTCTACGCATTTCACCGCTACACCTGGAATTCTACCCCCCTCTACAAGACTCTAGCCTGCCAGTTTCAAATGCAGTTCCCAAGTTAAGCTCGGGGATTTCACATCTGACTTAACAAACCGCCTGCGTGCGCTTTACGCCCAGTCATTCCGATTAACGCTTGCACCCTCCGTATTACCGCGGCTGCTGGCACGGAGTTAGCCGGTGCTTCTTCTGCGGGTAACGTCAATCAGCGAACGTATTAAGTTCGCTGCCTTCCTCCCCGCTGAAAGTACTTTACAACCCGAAGGCCTTCTTCATACACGCGGCATGGCTGCATCAGGGTTTCCCCCATTGTGCAATATTCCCCACTGCTGCCTCCCGTAGGAGTCTGGACCGTGTCTCAGTTCCAGTGTGGCTGGTCATCCTCTCAGACCAGCTAGAGATCGTCGCCTAGGTGGGCCTTTACCCCGCCTACTAGCTAATCCCATCTGGGTTCATCCGATGGTGTGAGGCCTGAAGGTCCCCCACTTTGGTCTTGCGACGTTATGCGGTATTAGCTACCGTTTCCAGTAGTTATCCCCCTCCATCGGGCAGATCCCCAGACATTACTCACCCGTCCGCCGCTCGCCGGCAAGGAAGCAAGCTTCCTTCCGCTGCNGCTCGNCTTGCATNTGTTAGNCCTGCCGCCAGCGTTCAATCTGAGCCATNATCAAACTCTTCAATTAAAAGCTTGATTTGCTAAGTTAATAGCGATGCTCAAAGAATTTACTGTTCATTCGTAATGAATTAACTGTTGTTCACTCTTCAAGACTTTTTCGTATCTAGTTGCGATAGTGTCTTGTGAGTGCCCACACAGATTGTCTGATTAAATTGTTAAAGAGCGTTTCGTTGCCGCCGTGGCGACTAACGTGAGGCCGCGTATACTACGCTTACCTCATTCAGAGTCAACGACTTTCTTCGTTTTTCTCCGACTGTCACCGCGTCGCGTTGTCCGCTGCGCCGTGTCAGTGAGAGCGCATTATAGGGACTTCCTCTCAGCCCGCAACCAGTATTTATCACAAACTTTTCCGTTTGCTGCATTCCACAGCAAAAGCCCGCCTTATACCTTTTTTTGCACAGAATTATCCACAGATGAAGCAAAGGCTGAAATTTGGCAAGCATCACGCAAACGTTTTCGCTACAATTTCCTCCCTGAAAACCGGACCCCGGTTGCGGGGGCATTAGCTGAATATTCATCTCAAAGCCCTGACTTACGCTTTTAATCAGCAATATTCACATAACGCTCTCTGAATACGAACCTAGCCAAGGGATCACATCATCATGCAACAACATCGTCCTCTCCGTCGTGCTTTGCTCAGCGTGTCTGACAAAGCCGGTATCGTTGAATTTGCGCAAGCGCTGTCTGAACGCGGCGTGGAGCTACTCTCTACGGGCGGCACCGCGCGGCTGCTGGCCGACGCCGGTTTGCCCGTAACGGAAGTATCGGATTACACCGGATTTCCGGAGATGATGGACGGCCGAGTCAAAACGCTGCATCCCAAAGTGCATGGCGGAATACTCGGCCGCCGGGGTCAGGACGACGCTGTCATGGCGCAACATGATATTCAGCCCATAGATATGGTCGTTGTTAATCTTTACCCATTCGCCCAAACGGTCGCAAAAGAGCACTGCACGCTGGCCGACGCCATTGAAAACATCGATATCGGCGGCCCTACCATGGTGCGCTCAGCCGCCAAGAATCATAACGATGTCGCCATTGTGGTTAAAAGCGGAGATTACTCCTCTATCATTGACGAGCTGGATTCACACGAGGGATCGCTGACCGACGAAACCCGTTTCGATCTCGCCATCAAAGCGTTTGAACATACGGCCGCGTACGACAGCATGATCGCCAACTACTTCGGCACCCTGGTTCCTGCCTACCACGGGGACACTTCTCGCCCCGCTGGCCACTTCCCCCGCACGCTCAACCTGAACTTCATTAAAAAGCAGGATATGCGCTATGGCGAGAACGGCCATCAACAGGCCGCTTTCTATATAGAGGAAGAAGTGAAGGAAGCATCAGTCGCTACCGCAACCCAATGGCAAGGCAAAGCGCTGTCCTACAACAACATCGCCGATACCGACGCGGCATTGGAGTGTGTGAAAGAGTTCGCCGAACCTGCCTGCGTCATTCTGAAACATGCCAACCCTTGCGGCGTGGCTATTGGCGACTCGATTCTCGACGCCTATGAACGCGCCTACAAAACCGACCCGACATCAGCATTCGGCGGCATCATCGCATTTAACCGCGAGTTAGACGAAGCCACGGCGCAGGCCATCGTTAGCCGTCAGTTCGTCGAAGTGATTATCGCACCGTCGGTCAGCGACGCTGCGCTGCGGGTTACCGCCGCCAAACAGAATGTCCGAGTGCTCACCTGCGGACAATGGCAGCAACATATTCCCAGCCTTGACTTCAAGCGCGTCAACGGCGGTTTGCTGGTACAGGACCGCGNCCTCGGTATGGTCGACGCTTCACAGCTGCGGGTGGTTACGGAACGTCAACCCACCGAAGCGGAGCTACGGGATGCGCTGTTCTGCTGGAAGGTGGCGAAATTCGTCAAATCCAACGCTATCGTCTATGCCCGCGATAACATGACCATCGGCATAGGCGCAGGGCAGATGAGCCGCGTGTATTCCGCCAAGATCGCCGGTATCAAAGCCGAGGATGAAGGATTGGTAGTCGAAGGCTCCGTCATGGCGTCCGATGCCTTCTTCCCGTTCCGTGACGGCATTGATGCCGCTGCCGCCGTGGGCATTACCTGCGTCATTCAGCCGGGCGGTTCCATCCGCGACGACGAAGTGATCGCCGCCGCCAATGAACACGGCATTGCTATGCTATTTACCGACATGCGTCATTTCCGCCATTAATCCGGAGCGAGACTCACCATGAATATTTTAATTATCGGCAACGGTGGGCGCGAACATGCGCTGGCCTGGAAAGCAGCGCAATCTCCCCGGGCGGATAAAGTGTTCGTCGCGCCCGGCAATGCGGGCACCGCGTTGGAACCGTCGCTGGAGAATGTCGACATCGCCGCAACAGATATTCCGGCGCTCCTTGACTTCGCGAAGAAAAATGATGTCGGTCTGACTATCGTCGGACCGGAAGCGCCGCTGGTCATCGGTATCGTAGATGCATTCCGTGCGGCGCAGTTGCCCATTTTCGGCCCGACTCAGGCGGCTGCGCAGCTCGAAGGCTCTAAAGCCTTCACTAAAGACTTCTTGGCGCGGCATCACATACCTACGGCGGAATACCAGAACTTTACCGACATTGAGCCAGCGCTTGCTTATATCCGCAAGAGAGGCGCTCCTATCGTCATCAAGGCTGATGGCCTTGCCGCCGGTAAAGGCGTCATTGTCGCCATGACGCTGGAAGAAGCCGAAAATGCCGTGACGGATATGCTGGCAGGCAACGCATTTGGCGATGCGGGACACCGTGTTGTCGTCGAGGAGTTTTTGGATGGGGAAGAAGCCAGCTTTATCGTCATGGTCGACGGCGAGCATGTGCTGCCGATGGCAACCAGCCAGGATCATAAGCGCGTAGGTAATGGCGACTCCGGCCCCAACACCGGCGGCATGGGCGCCTACTCTCCTGCACCAGTGGTGACCGACGAGATCCACCAACGCGTGATGGACCAGATTATCTGGCCGACCGTTAAGGGCATGGCCGCGGAAGGGAACGTCTACACCGGCTTCCTTTACGCGGGACTGATGATCTCCGCCGACGGTCAACCTAAGGTCATCGAATTTAACTGCCGCTTCGGCGATCCGGAAACGCAGCCGATTATGCTACGTATGCGCTCCGATCTGGTCGCGCTTTGCCTGGCGGCCTGTGACGGCAAGCTGGATGAGCAGCGTTCCGAGTGGGATGACCGTCCTTCTTTGGGCGTGGTTCTGGCCGCTGGGGGTTATCCGGCTGATTATCGCAAAGGCGACATCATTTCAGGTCTGAGAACCTCGGAAACGGCAGACGGCAAAGTGTTTCATGCCGGCACCGCTCTGCACGGTCATGATGTGGTGACCAACGGTGGACGAGTCCTGTGCGTGACTGCACTGGGCGCGAGCGTAGAAGATGCTCAGCGTAATGCCTATGCGCTCGCGAAAGGTATTCGTTGGGAAGGATCTTTCTGTCGTACCGACATCGGTTACCGGGCTATCGACCGCGAACAGTCGCACTCCTGATGTCTTAGCATAATGGGTGAGCCTTCTTGCGGAGGCTCACTTCAACCGTCGCCGCGTTTAGTCGCTTTGCAATGATTCCGCCGTGGGTTCCCAACGACAGAAATCTTCATTGGCGACCAGCAGAAGCTGCGTCCCTTCCGGCGACTCCAGCCAGGCAATACTTAATGGGACAGAAGATCGCTTCTGGCGCTGCGCTATCCGTTGCGAGGCTCTGCTGTCGAGACCCGGACGAATACGTTGACCGCTGCAAGTCACGACCACCCCGTCCTGCCACTGCCCTTGCCACAAGTGAACGTTGCCCGTACGCATGGCAGCGCTCATTTCCAGGAGTCTTACCGCATCAAACTGGTACAGCGCAATATCATCATCAGAAAGCAACTCACGGCGGTCAGTCAACTGACGCTGCATATAGCTGACGGCGCCTTTTGAGTCAAAACGAATACGCACGTCCTCTTTATCAGGCGCGCTCTTGCTTTGCGTGATTTCACGTACGGCGTTCTGCTGGAAGTGGTAGCGGGTAATTTGGGTGCTTTGGCCATTGAACGGACTGAAGACCGTCATAAGTGCCGTCTGCTGCTGAGCCGGGTCGTCTTTGCGCCACACGCGCACTACGCCACGGTCAGAGAGATATCCCCCGGCATACAAAGCGGAGGGAGGCGAGTGGGAGCTGCAGGAAACCGCCAGGGCGGCTACGCTCCCAATCGCAGTACGTTTAAGAAAAAGCAAAAGGGGCGAAATCGCCCCTCTGTTCAAACCTTTTCTTAGCATGCGCTTATTTTACAGCGTCTTTCAGTGCTTTACCGGAAACAAATGCAGGCACGTTGGCAGCTGCGATTTTGATTTCTTTNCCCGTCTGCGGGTTGCGGCCAGTGCGCTCATTACGATGATTGACTTTGAAAGTACCAAAACCAACTAATTGTACTGCATCACCTTCTTTCAGAGACTCAGTAATTGCCGCCAGAGTAGCTTCCAATGCAGCTTTAGCCTGGGTCTTGGAAAGGTCAGCCTTGTCAGCAATTACATCAATCAGTTGAGTCTTATTCATAAGTTATCCTTACAGTGTGTTTATCGCTTGCTAAGCATCGAGTGCGACGGAAATGCCATTAAAGCACTCTCCTGCATATACGCACCGACAGCCACTTTTTTTACGCCCCCCAAATGTAGACCAGACAGGGTGCGGTGTGAAGCCCTTAGAGCGGCCATTTAAGACCTTAAATCACGTTTTACCGGTTATTGATATAAATTTATCCCAATATTGCTGCTTCCCGCCTCGCGCAGGTCCGCGCGAAGGCCTTTGATCAGCTCGATATCACGCTCTTCACAGGCCGCCAACAGGCGGAAGATCTCCCACTGGAGATCCCATTCCTCTTCAATGGCAGGGATGACGTTGAGTTCCTCATCCGTCATTTCTCTGCCAGCCTGAGNCATCTCAAGCATGGCTACCGTCCTAATGGAGGTTTCACTAATCACGATAGCATGCGATAGCGTTTCACCACTCAGGCGAGAGTGAATTAACTCCCCCAAAGCGATACAGGCATCAATCGCTGGATAGACCCCGTAAAGATCATAGTCGTCAGCGGATGGAACCGCATCCTCCAGCTTTTCCAACTGAAGATCAAAGTTAACCTTAGCATCTTTGACCACCAGTGTTTCCCAAATCAGATCGAGGATACGACGGTAGACCTGCGCATCGCCAAATTCCGTCTGGCGGCAGAACTCATGATAGTTCGGATACATGCGTTCACAGAGGCTCGCCATGAAAGTGACATGCTGCCAGCTTTCCAGTTTCTCCAGACGCAAATGAATGGGGTTACGTAACATGTTTTATCTCTAACGTGACGGACCGCAGTGTAGCCAAAAACGGCCAGCGGCCCTATTCCTGTATTCCTAAAAAACGCTGGCGCGATTATCTATAGTGTTTGCTGATGTTGCCAGCGCTGAAATGCGATCCGGTTTGACGCAGCCGCGTCGGCCCAGCGTGTAGGCTCAGGCAACCGGTAGCCCCGCATGCAACATTTCACCCACAACAACGCCGTTTCCAAACCGACCCGATGCCCGGTTGAAACGAACAGCGGATTGCAGCGTAATTTACTGCGCCATACCCAACCCACCTGTTCGCCTTTGTCCAATAGCGGCTGCTGACTGCCGACCTCGTCGTCCAGCGGAGCAAAGTGACCACACAGACGTCGTTTAGCGACGCCGATGGTGGGCACGTCAACCATCAGCCCGAAATGGCTGGCAACCCCCAGNCGACGAGGATGGGAAATGCCGTGACCGTCCACAAACAGCAGGTCCGGCTGGTGACGTAGTGCTTCCCACGCGGCCATCAGCGCGGGCGCCTCGCGGAAGGAGAGCAGCCCCGGAATGTATGGCATCGTCGTCGGGATACGCGCTATTTGGTACTCTACCAGCGCCAGCGAAGGATACGCCAATACGGCAATTGCCGCCCGGGTCACCGTGCCCTCCTGCTCAAACCCGACGTCCGCACCGGCAATAAACGCCGGCTGATCGAACGGGAACGCGTCATGACGAACGACCTGAGCCGCCTTGATTAACTGCTCAGCCCGAAGAGACTGAGTGTCGATCATGCCTTCTCCTGGTGATAAGGCCGGGACAAGCGATGTACCGCGTCAACAAACGCACCGGCGTGTTCTGGCGGAACATCCTGGTGGATGCCGTGACCGAGGTTAAAAACGTGGCCGTTGCCCGGACCAAAATCGTCCAGAATGGCGGCGACTTCCTGTTCGATGCGCACAGGGGGAGCATAAAGCATGGACGGGTCCATATTGCCCTGCAGCGCAACCTTATCGCCTACACGACGACGGGCGTCGGCGATATCCGTTGTCCAGTCCAGACCCAACGCGTCGCAGCCTGTTTCCACCATCGCTTCCAGCCACTGCCCGCCGCCTTTCGTGAACAGCGTCACCGGTACACGGCGGCCCTCATGCTCGCGCAGCAGGCCATCGACGATCTTGTGCATGTAATGCAGCGAGAATTCGCGATAATCCCGCCCGCTCAGCGCGCCTCCCCAGGTATCAAAAATCATGACCGCCTGAGCGCCAGCTTTGATCTGTGCGTTCAGGTAAAGCGTGACGCTGTCCGCCAGCTTGTCCAACAACAGATGCAGCGTACGGGGTTCGGCGAACAGCATTTTCTTGATCACGGTAAACGCCTTGCTGCTGCCGCCTTCAACCATATAGGTCGCCAGCGTCCACGGGCTGCCGGAAAAACCGATCAGCGGTACTTCGCCTGCCAGATTACGGCGGATGGTGCGTACGGCGTTCATCACATAGCCCAGTTCCTGTTCGGGGTCGGGAATGGGCAGTGCCGCAACGTCGGCATGGCTTCTCAGCGGTTGACTGAAACGGGGGCCTTCNCCCGCTTCGAAATAGAGTCCCAATCCCATCGCATCGGGGATCGTCAGAATATCGGAGAACAGAATGGCCGCATCCAGCGCATAGCGGCGCAGCGGCTGCAGCGTCACTTCGCAGGCCAGCTCGGCATTCTTGCACAACGACATAAAATCTCCGGCCTCCGCGCGCGTCGCTTTATATTCCGGCAGATAACGNCCAGCCTGACGCATCATCCAAACAGGCGTGACGTCAACGGGCTGACGTAACAGAGCGCGTAAATAGCGATCGTTTTTAAGGTCGGTCATGATCTTTTCCTTTTGGCGCCTGAACGGCAGGCGCGCAGGTCGCTGGGTCTGGGTAATTCAGGCGGCAGTGTAGCGGGTTGATTCCTCTCAGGCTACACGCATGACGCAGACGGATTAGCCGTCTGCCTCACGACACATCACCACCGTATCTTCTATCAAGCGGCGCGCCACGGTTCCCGCGGGCGGCAGGATTGGCAGTTTGTCGTAACGAAACCAGGCAGCATCGCGGAGCTCGGAGGGATCGTGACGCAGTTCGCCGTCGGCATACTCCGCAATATAGGCCATCATCAAAGAATGGGGGAACGGCCAGGGCTGAGAACTCACATATTGGAGGTTTTTAATGCGAATATTGCTCTCTTCCATGACTTCTCGGGCTACGGCCTGTTCAAGCGTTTCACCCAGCTCGACGAACCCGGCCAGCGCGGTGTACATATTGCCCCGGTGACGGACATGCTGCGCCAGCAAAATTTCGCTGCCGCGGCGGATCGCCACGATGACGCAGGGCGCGATCTGCGGATAGTAACGCTCCCGGCAGTGGCCGCACAGGCAGGCCAGCTCGGTTTTGCTATGGTGCATCTCATGACCACAGTAGCCGCAGAAACGGTGGGCGCGATAAAACTCGGCCAGTTGAACTCCCCGGCCGGCCAACTGAAACAGCCCGCCCTCCACGTCCAGCAGCTGCCGCAGCGATCCCATCTCTTCGGCCATTGTCTGGCGCACTAGCCAGACAGGCTCGCCCTGCCACTCGCCAATTCGGCGTGCCGGACGCGTTTTCAGTCCCCATTGGCGGGAAGACCCTTGCGGTAATCTCCCTTGAGGCAGCCAAATCTGATTNTTCTCGCTGACAACCCACCAGCCAAGCTCTTCACCTGTTAACGTTACTTCCATCTTTTCTTTCGCCCTCTGTCACCGAGTCTATGGCTATGATGTGTAGATATAGACAACATTAATGCATATAAATCAGACGCTCTACGCGTTAGCACAATACCACGCCATAGAAACTCGTTCCGTCGTTCTCTCTCTCCTCGCCGCCTTCGATCCGCAATCATGTATTTCGGTGACAGTGCCCGCAAGAAGGATGATTTATCGCATATTTCGCGAAAAATAAGGCCACTGTCAGTAACAGGCAGCGTCTATCGTCCCAACGCTTAATGCCCTGTCAAAGTCATGCGCGGTGACTCCATCCATCATCGGTCCCCGCCTTTGACAGTGACGCATTGCCAGCATAAAGTGTAGGCGATTGACCTCGCCCAACCCATCGGGCGTTATCTTGTCGGAGTGCCCAGCGTCGCGGTAACGCGTGCGGGCTGAGACCGTTAATTCGGGATCCGCGGAACCTGATCAGGTTAAAACCTGCGAAGGGAACAAGAGTAAACATCATCCTTTTCCCAGACAGATTCATTATCACCCAGGGAAAAGAGACTTCTCCATTACTCCATCCGAACTCCAGACAAGCAATGTTTCCTTCCAGCCAAACAGGAATTTGCTATGTCTACAGAAAAAAAACCTTCAGGACGCCGCGAACAACGCGCCTCCGCCCAACGTTTTATCGACGAGGTGCGAGGAACGTCTTTTCCACAATCACGGCGAATTTACCTGACCGGCTCACGGCCGGATATTCGCGTCCCGCTGCGGGAAATCCAACTCAGTCCCACGCTGCTCGGGGGAAGCCGGGAAACGCCTCGCTACGAACCTAATGAGCCGATACCGGTCTACGACACCGCCGGACCTTATGGCGATCCCGAAGCCGTCCCCGATGTGCGCTGTGGACTGGCTTGCCTGAGAACCGCCTGGATTGAAGAGCGCGGCGATACCGAACGATTATCTCAGCTCAGCTCCGGATTTACCCAGCAGCGCCTGGCCGATGCCGGTCTGGACCACTTGCGTTTTGAACATCTGCCTCAGCCGCGCCGAGCGAGAACCGGCCAGCGCGTCACCCAGTTNCACTACGCCCGCCTGGGTATCATCACGCCGGAGATGGAGTTTATCGCCCTGCGCGAGAACATGGGGCGCGAGCGCATTCACAGCACGACGCTGCGCCAACAACATCCCGGCCAGAGTTTTGGCGCCCATCTGCCGCTGACCATCACGCCCGAATTCGTCCGTCAGGAGGTCGCCGCCGGACGGGCGATTATCCCCGCCAACATTAACCATCCTGAATCCGAGCCGATGATTATCGGCCGCAACTTCCTGGTGAAAGTGAACGCCAATATCGGCAATTCCGCGGTCACCTCTTCTATCGAAGAAGAGGTGGAAAAGCTGGTTTGGTCCACCCGCTGGGGGGCCGACACCGTAATGGACCTCTCCACCGGCCGCTACATCCATGAAACGCGCGAGTGGATCCTGCGCAATAGCCCGGTGCCTATCGGTACGGTGCCGATTTACCAGGCGCTGGAGAAGGTCAATGGCGTCGCGGAAAACCTGACCTGGGAGATGTACCGCGACACCCTGTTGGAACAGGCCGAACAGGGCGTTGACTACTTCACCATCCACGCCGGCGTGCTATTGCGCTATGTACCAATGACCGCCAAGCGCCTGACTGGCATTGTCTCGCGCGGCGGGTCCATCATGGCAAAGTGGTGCCTGTCGCATCACCAAGAGAGCTTCCTGTACGAGCACTTCCGCGAGATATGTGAAATATGCAGCGCGTACGATATCGCCCTTTCGCTGGGCGACGGCCTGCGGCCCGGATCGATTCAGGACGCCAACGACGAGGCGCAGTTCGCCGAGCTGCATACCCTTGGCGAGCTGACCCATATCGCCTGGGAGTACGACGTCCAGGTCATGATTGAAGGCCCCGGTCATGTGCCGATGCAGATGATCCGCCGCAATATGACCGAAGAGCTGGAGCACTGCCACGAAGCGCCTTTTTATACCCTTGGCCCGCTGACTACGGATATCGCGCCGGGGTATGACCACTTCACCTCCGGTATCGGCGCCGCCATGATCGGCTGGTTCGGCTGCGCGATGTTGTGTTATGTGACGCCGAAAGAGCACCTTGGGCTGCCGAACAAAGAGGATGTGAAACAGGGACTGATCGCGTACAAGATCGCCGCGCACGCAGCGGATCTGGCGAAAGGACATCCGGGGGCGCAGATCCGCGACAACGCGATGTCGAAAGCCCGCTTCGAATTTCGCTGGGAAGACCAATTCAATCTGGCGTTGGACCCGGAGACGGCGCGAGCCTACCACGATGAAACGCTGCCGCAGGAATCCGGCAAGGTAGCTCACTTCTGCTCTATGTGCGGCCCGAAATTTTGCTCCATGAAAATCTCTCAGGAGGTTCGGGACTATGCCGCGCAACAGCAGGCGGAGGCGCAGCCGATTGAAGTCGGCATGGCGCAGATGTCGGCCGAGTTCCGCTCTCGCGGTAGCGAGCTGTATGTCCCACAGGAGGATGCCTGATGAACGCCCCCCTGCTTTCATTTCCAACGGTGGGATCACGATTGGGGCTATACCCTGTCGTGGACAGCGTGCAGTGGATCGAACGACAGCTCCGAGTGGGAGTGAAGACGCTGCAACTGCGGATCAAAAACCAGCCGAACGATCACGTTGAGCCGGCGGTGATTCAATCGATCGCCCTTGCCCGCCGCTATCAGGCCCGCCTGTTTATTAACGATGACTGGCAACTGGCCATCAAGCACCAGGCCTACGGCGTCCATCTCGGTCAGGAGGATCTGGATACCGCCGATCTGAGTGCCATCCGCCGCGCCGGACTGCGCCTGGGTGTCTCAACCCATGACGATAAGGAGCTGGCGCGCGCGGTGACCATCGCGCCCTCCTATATCGCACTGGGGCATATTTTCCCTACCCAGACCAAAGAGATGCCGTCAGCGCCGCAGGGACTGGCCGAACTGGCGCGCCACATCAGCGAACTGGCGGGTCGTTTTCCCACGGTCGCTATTGGCGGCATCAGCATCGAAAGGGTGCCGTCGGTGCTGGCCACCGGCGTCGGCAGCATCGCCGTCGTGAGCGCCATCACTCAGGCGGCGGACTGGCGACAAGCGACCGCGACCTTGCTGCGCCTGATCGAAAAACGGGAGGCGTAACATGCTGCACGATCGGGAATTTATGCGCTACAGCCGCCAGCTGTTGCTGGAAGATATCGGCCCTGAGGGTCAGCTGCGGCTGGCTGACGCCACGGTGTTATTGGTCGGTCTCGGCGGTCTGGGCGCGCCCTGTGCGCTCTACCTGGCGGCGGCAGGCGTCGGCAGGCTGCTGCTGGCGGATCACGACACGCTGCATCTCTCCAACCTGCAACGCCAGGTGCTCTATCGCACTGAGGATATCGCGCAGCCCAAAGCGATGCTGGCCCGGCGCCAGCTGTTGGCGCTGAACCCGGACATTGCGATCGAGACGTTACAGACACGACTAGAAGGTGAGACGCTGGCTAAAGCGGTCAGCCGTGTCGATCTGGTGCTGGACTGTAGCGACAACATGGCGACGCGCCATGCTGTCAACGCCGCCTGCGTACGGGCCGAAAAGCCGTTAGTGAGCGCCAGCGCCGTCGGCTTCGGCGGCCAGCTGCTGGTGCTGACGCCCCCCTACCTTCACGGCTGCTACGCCTGCCTTTATCCTGACGCGACCGAACCTGTACGCAACTGCCGCACCGCCGGCGTGCTGGGGCCGGTCGTTGGAGTCATGGGTACGCTGCAAGCGCTGGAGGCCATCAAACTGCTGTGCGGACTGACCTCGACCCTGGACGGCAAGCTCAGGCTGTTNGATGCCCGCCAGCAGCAGTGGAATACCTTGCGCCTCACCCCTGCCACGAGCTGCCCGGTCTGTGGGAGCGCCGTATGAAGATTCGTATCAACGAGGAAGCCATCACGCTGGACGAACCGATCAGCGTGGAACAACTGCTGCAACGGTTGGATCGTCTGCAGCCGGGCACCGCGCTGGCGATCAACCAGATCGTCGTCCCTCGTCCCGACTGGCGCGCGTGTCAGGTGCAGGACGGGGACGACATTTTGCTTTTTCAGGCGATAGCAGGAGGATAAATGCTCACCATTGCAGATACCCCATTCACATCCCGGCTGCTGGCAGGCACCGGTAAGTTCGCCAGCGCAGCGATCATGAGCGCGGCGTTACAGGCGGCAGGCTCCCAACTGGTCACGTTGGCGATGAAACGCGTCAGCCTTTCCGGCGGCAGCGATGCTCTTCTGGCGCCGCTACAGCGCCTGGGGGTACAGCTGTTGCCGAATACCTCAGGCGCCAAAACGGCGGAGGAAGCGGTCTTCGCCGCCCATCTGGCTCGGGAAGCGCTGGGAACCCGCTGGATTAAGCTCGAAATTCATCCCGATATGAAATACCTGCTGCCCGACCCGGTGGAAACGCTGAAGGCGGCGGAGCAACTGGTGAAAGAAGGGTTTATCGTGCTGCCCTACTGCGGCGCCGATCCGGTGCTGNGCAAGCGACTGGAAGCCGTCGGCTGTGCTGCGGTCATGCCGCTGGGTGCGCCGATTGGCTCTAATCAGGGCCTGCAAACGCGCGACTTCCTGCGAATCATCATCGAACAAGCACAGGTGCCCGTCGTGGTCGACGCAGGGATCGGCGCGCCCAGCCAGGCCGCCGAGGCTATCGAGATGGGGGCCGATGCCGTACTGGTCAATACGGCAATGGCCGTCGCCCGTGACCCCGTCGGTATGGCTCGCNCCTTTCGGCTGGCGGTCGAGGCGGGCGCGCTGGCGGCGGAGTCCGGACTGGGAACACGCCAATCCCACGCCAACGCCACCAGCCCTCTGACCGGTTTTCTACACCGCAACCCAACGGGAGCAGGCGTATGAGCGAAGGATTTTATCGCCGCTGGCAGACGCTCGACTGGGACGATCTCCGCTTTCGCATCAACGGCAAAACGTCTGCCGATGTCGAACGAGCGTTGAACGCCGCTCGGCCCGATCGCGACGACTTTATGGCGTTGATTTCCCCTGCCGCGGCGGGCTACCTCGAACCGCTGGCACAGCGCGCGCAGCATCTGACCCGTCAGCGCTTCGGCAATACGGTGGGATTTTATGTTCCGCTGTACTTGTCCAACCTCTGCGCCAACGACTGCACCTACTGCGGGTTTTCCATGAGCAATCGGATCAAACGCAAGATCCTGAATGACGATGAAATCCAGCAGGAATGCCGCGCGATCCGTCAGCTTGGGTTCGACCAGCTGCTGCTGGTCGCCGGCGAGCATCAAGGTAAGGTGGGGATGGATTACTTCCGGCGCGTCTTGCCGCAGATCCGACCCCACTTCAGCGCGTTGATGATGGAAGTGCAGCCGCTGGCGACGGACGAGTATGCCGAGCTAAAGGCGCTGGGACTAGATGGCGTCATGGTCTATCAAGAAACCTATCACGCGCCGACCTATGCGCGGCACCACCTGCGGGGACGCAAACAGGATTTCGCCTGGCGGCTGGGTACGCCGGATCGTCTCGGCGCGGCGGGGATCGACAAGATCGGTCTCGGCGCTTTGATCGGCCTGTCGGATAGCTGGCGCGTGGACGGCTATATGCTGGCGGAACACCTACTCGACCTACAGCAACGCCACTGGCAAAACCGCTTCTCTCTCTCGTTTCCGCGTTTGCGCCCTTGTGCCGGCGGTATTGAACCGGCATCGCCGATGAACGAAGCGCAACTGATGCAGACGATTTGCGCGTTTCGGCTGCTGGCTCCGGACGTCGAGCTGTCGCTGTCCACGCGCGAGTCGCCTTTCTTTCGCGACCATATGGTGCCTATCGCCATCAACAGCGTCAGCGCGTTCTCCAAGACGCAGCCGGGAGGGTATGCCGACAACCATTCGGAGCTGGAGCAGTTCGCCCCCCATGATGCCCGACGACCGGAGGCGGTGGCAGACGCCATGACCCGCGCTGGCCTGCAACCCGTGTGGAAAGATTGGGACGGCTATCTGGGAAGAACGCGCGTGACATCGCATCACGAGTAAACTCACCGCGATGTCTTGAACGCCGGACATCGCGGTCCTTCGTCTTCGCTCTCTTCAAGTTCAGGCTTTACAGGCAAGCACCATCTCCCGCTCGATTTCTTCCCCAATCATCTTCAGCGCCCTTTCTGTTTCTTCGGTGCAGGGCAACGCATAGTTCAGACGCACGCAGTTGCGATATTTGCCCGAGGCCGAGAACAGAGAACCGACAGCGACCTGCGTACCGCGCTCCGCCAGCCGGCGATTCAAACGGATTCCATCGAAGGCTTCCGGCAGTTCGATCCACATCAAAAACCCGCCCTGCGGTCGGCTAACGCACAACCCCTCGGGAAAATAGTGGCGCACGAAGCTGGTGAAGCGACACTGATTGCGCTGATACTGCGTGCGCATTCGCCGCAGGTGCGGCAGGTAATGCCCCTGATGAATAAACTCGGCGACCGCCGCCTGCGTCTGGATAACGCCGCCGCCGCTGTTCACATATTTCATATGCAACACGCGATCAAAATACCGTCCCGGCGCGACCCAGCCAACCCTCAGGCCCGGCGCCATGACTTTGGAAAAGGAGCTGCACAACAGTACGCGCCCATCGTCATCCAACGACTTCAAAGTCGTCGGCCGCGGATACTCATAAGCCAGCTCCCCGTAGACGTCATCTTCGATGATGGCGATATCGAAACGCTGCGCCAGCGTCATCAATCCCCGTTTTCGCGCCTCCGGCATAATAAACCCTAGCGGATTATTACAGTTCGGCACCACAAACACGGCCTTGATCGGCCACTGATCCAGTGCTAATTCCAGCGCTTCCAGGCTGAGACCATTGATGGAATCCGTAGGAATTTCAATGACCTTTACCCCATAACTCCGCAGCGTCTGCATCATCCCGTAAAACGTAGGGGATTCGACAGCGATGATATCGCCCGGCTCACAAACCGCCCGAAGACACAGAAACAGCGCTTCCTGACACCCTGTAGTCGTGACGATCTCATCGGCGCTCAGCCTGCACCCGCCGTCGACCGCCAGACGCGCAATTTGCTCCCGCAATGCCGTCACGCCAAGCAAACTGCCGTACTGCAATAGCGAGGCGTCCTGCTTCATGCCCTGTCGGCTGATGATCTTCCATAACGGTTTGAGGCTGGTCGACGTCACATCCGGCATGCCGCTGCCCAGCTGCATGACATCGCTTTCCTTCCGCACATCCAGCAACCCTCGCACCGCGTCCCAATGGGTAATTTCCACCGGGCGCTGTGCCGGACGCGTAATCGCAGGAACGGGCGGCGATGCATATCGCGCCGAGACAAAGTAACCCGAGCGCGGCTGCGGAGAAATCAGCATCTGCTCTTCCAGTCGGTGGTAGGCCTGCTGGACCGTACTGATGCTGACGCCGTGCTCCTGCGAGAGAACTCTGACCGAGGGCAGACGTTCTCCCGGCCGATACAGCCCTTGATGAATGCGCTGCGCCAGCAAGGTGGCGAGATGCTGATAGCGAGTCATGAAAGTATCCTACTCTGAGGCGTTACCAAGCAATAACCAGTACAGATTGGCATAAAAACTCCCATTCAGAGTCATACAATCCTCTTCTGTATGGTCAACAAACTCAATTTTTGAATCTGTATTGTTTTTGGCCACGCTCTCATGATGGTGCCACACCATAGGGGGAGAGACTGAAGATGACACAACATCATCAACATTCACAGATATCCACGCTGCACGCGCTATTTATTAGAGTTTATGAGAGTTGGCGGGAACGACGTCTGCGCAACAAAACGCGCGCGTTACTGTATACGATGAGCGACGAACGCCTCAAAGATATCGGCCTGTCGCGTGCGGACATCGACCAGTGCTACCAACCCAAGGCATTCGGCAAAGACGGNTGGCTTCAGTACCGGAATGATGCTCACAAGAAAATTGAAAGGTAAGCGCTGTCGCTGATTTTTTTACGCGACGGTTTCCATATCATTACAGCGGCGCTCGCGGGAAAAACCGAGCAACGCTAGAGTGCCCATGCCGACACACTCGTCGGCCGCAGGCTGAGTTTGGATCCGCGCGCCTGCGCCTCCCATGCCGCCGTCGGTCTGTCCAAGCCAACGGCGGCCCTTCCTGCTTTTAGCGCCGATTATCTTCGTCATATCCCGGCGTTTCCCATAGAGAAGGCCATTCGCCAGGCCAACCGCCATGACATCCAGGCTGGCTGTGATAGGTCATTAACCGGAACTGTTGACCGTCGTAACGCCACTGAGCGCGTTCACCACAGTCGGCAAACCCACGACCTTTCGCCAGATGAAACAGGTCTCCAGTCTGAGGATCAAAGTCGGCGTTGGTAAACCAATCCACCTGCTGCAGATGCCCGTCTTCATCCGGCAGCGGCAACGGCAGCACCAGATGATGCGACGCCGACGGATTATCGCGCGGCGTAATAAACACCAGGCTTGATGACTGATAAGCGCCCATGCCGCAGTTGATCATAACCAGCGCATTGCGTTCATCCAGCGGCTGAACCTGATTCATCTCTGTATCCTGCTCGTTGACGTCGCAGGCCTCTCTCACCAGCAGCGCATGCTGCGCTTTGATGACGGCCTCGACCAACGTTTGCGGGTTACTCACCGCAGGCACGTTTGTCAATGCGGGCGGCAGTCCGGGTTGACTCAACCTCGCCGGGACGTCGGAAGCCGGTTTACTCCCCCTCTGCAGCAACGCGCCCTGAGTGCCAATCCGTCCCTGGCGTTCATCCACCAGCAGGAGCGCCGCGTTTAATCCCCGCAGAGAGCTACCCTGTTGCGGATTGTCACCGACGGAAAGCGTCAGCGCATCTTTAGCCTGATGTAAAAAATGTTGTATTGCGGGCAAATTTTCCGTGGCGACAATCGCGTCGTCGTCATTAATCGAAGGCGTTAAATTCACCCCCTCCACCGAGTCTTCATCCAGCCACAATGTGGGGTGGGCTTCCTGAGAAAAAGGCACGATCGTTAATGATGTCACGCCGGTCGCCCCAGCCTGCCGCGAGAGCGTGATCCGCAGGTTTTCATCGATATTACGCACGTCGCAGTCGTTCAGGTTGTTGCACGTCACCTGCCAGTTGGTGAAGATTTTTTGCACAGGCGGCGCAAATGATACGCCGGCAGCAAAAACCGGTACGGCGGACAACACCGCCAGACTTGCTGCAACCACGCTTGCTTTCAGCATAATATTTCTCTTATTCCTCTGTTTTATGTCTTTCATCACTCGCTTTTTATGCATAAAAAAACCGCTCCGGGGAGCGGTTTTTTATCATCCAGCGTCGACGTTACTTGTCGTCGCTGTTGCCGAAACCGGCGTTCAGCAACTCAGCCAGGTTAGCGGAAGCTTCGTCCGCACTGACCTGAGGTACGACGACGGGTTCGCCCGCCTGACGGCGACGCATACGATCCTGATGGTATGCATAACCGGTACCGGCCGGGATCAGACGACCCACGATCACGTTCTCTTTCAGACCGCGCAGTTCATCACGCTTACCAGCCACTGCCGCTTCGGTCAGTACGCGAGTCGTTTCCTGGAACGAGGCCGCAGAGATGAAGGACTCGGTCGCCAGAGACGCTTTGGTGATACCCAGCAAGTCACGGCTGTAGGTTGCCGGCAGCTTGCCGTCGGCTTCCAACTGACGGTTGGCGATCTTGACGCGGGACACTTCAGCCTGCTCGCCTTCCAGGAACTCAGTGCTGCCAGCGCTTTCGATGGTGCCTTTACGCAACATCTGACGAACGATAACTTCGATGTGCTTATCGTTAATCTTAACGCCCTGCAGGCGGTAAACTTCCTGCACTTCGTTGGTGATGTAACGCGTAACCGCATGTACGCCGCGCAGACGCAGAATGTCGTGCGGAGACTCAGGACCATCGGAGATCACGTCACCGCGTTCAACACGTTCGCCTTCGAACACGTTGAGCTGACGCCACTTCGGAATCATCTCTTCGTATGGATCGCTACCGTCAACCGGCGTGATCACCAGACGGCGCTTCCCTTTGGTTTCTTTACCGAAGGAAATGATACCGCTGATTTCAGCCAGGATTGCCGGCTCTTTCGGACGACGGGCTTCGAACAAGTCAGCAACGCGCGGCAGACCACCGGTGATATCCTTGGTACCGCCAGATTCCTGCGGAATACGGGCCAAGGTGTCACCAGAGCCGATTTTCACGCCGTCTTCCAGCTGGACAATCGCTTTNCCTGGCAGGAAGTACTGAGCCGGCATGTCGGTGCCCGGGATCAGAACGTCGTCGCCGTTGTCATCAACGATTTTCAACGCCGGACGCAGTTCTTTACCACCACCGGTACGCTCTGCACTATCCAGAACCACGATGGAGGACAGACCGGTCAGTTCATCGGTCTGACGCGTAATGGTCTGGCCGTCGATCATGTCGGTGAAGCGAATGTTACCGCTCACTTCCGTGATGACCGGCATGGTGTGCGGATCCCAGTTCGCGACTGTATCGCCACCCGCTACGGCTTCGCCGTCGCCTTTCGCCATCACAGCACCGTAAGGCACTTTATAGCTTTCTTTAGTACGACCAAATTCGTCGATCAGCGTCAGCTCGGTGTTACGTGAAGTAATCACCAGCTTGCCTGCGCTGTTCGTAACGTACTTGGCGTTGCTCAGTTTCAGCGTACCCTTGTTTTTCACCTGGATACTGGACTCAGCTGCCGCACGAGATGCCGCACCACCGATGTGGAAGGTACGCATGGTCAGCTGGGTACCCGGTTCGCCGATGGACTGTGCCGCGATGACCCCGATGGCTTCACCCTTGTTGATGATGTGACCACGAGCCAGGTCGCGACCGTAACATTTGGCGCACACGCCAAAGTCGGTTTCACAGCTTACGACAGAGCGGACTTTCAGCGAATCGACGGAGTTTTCTTCCAGCAGGTCACACCACTGTTCGTTCAACAGCGTGTTACGCGGAACCAGAATATCAGCCGTACCCGGTTTGAGAACGTCTTCAGCCGTCACACGACCCAGAACACGCTCACGCAGCGGTTCTTTAACGTCGCCGCCTTCGATGACCGGCGTCATCATGATGCCTTCGTGCGTGCCGCAATCGTCTTCCGTCACTACCAGGTCCTGCGCCACGTCGACCAAACGACGGGTCAGATAACCGGAGTTTGCGGTTTTCAGTGCGGTATCCGCCAGACCTTTACGAGCACCGTGGGTTGAGATGAAGTACTGGAGTACGTTCAGACCTTCACGGAAGTTCGCGGTGATCGGCGTTTCGATGATGGAACCATCCGGCTTCGCCATCAGACCACGCATACCCGCCAACTGACGAATCTGCGCCGCGGAACCACGAGCACCGGAGTCAGCCATCATAAAGATGCTGTTGAAGGACNCCTGCTGCTCGACAACGCCATCGCGGTTGACCACGTCTTCAACAGACAGGTTTTCCATCATTGCCTTGGCAACACGTTCGTTCGCCGCAGCCCAGATATCGATAACTTTGTTGTAGCGTTCGCCCGCCGTCACCAGACCAGACTGGAACTGCTCCTGGATCTCGGCGACTTCGGTTTCGGCTTCTTCGATGATTTCGGCTTTCTTCGCCGGGATAACCATGTCGTCGATACCTACGGACGCACCAGAGCGCGCTGCGTAAGCAAAACCGGTGTACATGATCTGGTCAGCAAAGATAACGGTCGGCTTCAGACCCAGAATGCGGTAACAAGTGTTCAGCATTTTGGAGATCGCTTTCTTGCCGAGAGGCTGGTTGACGATCGAGAACGGCAGACCTTTCGGCACGATCATCCACAGAATCGCACGACCAATGGTCGTATCGATGATGCTGGTCTGATGCGTGGTTTCGCCTTCAATATTCTTGATCTCTTGCGTGATACGCACTTTTACACGCGCATGCAGAGAAGCCAGACCAGCACGATAGACGCGTTCAGCTTCTTTCGGTCCAGTCAGAACCATGCCTTCGCCTTTGGCGTTAACACAGTCGCGAGTCATGTAGTACAGACCCAATACAACGTCCTGAGACGGAACGATGATAGGCTCGCCGTTCGCCGGAGACAGGATGTTGTTGGTAGACATCATCAGCGCACGCGCTTCCAGCTGGGCTTCCAGCGTCAGCGGTACGTGAACAGCCATCTGGTCNCCATCGAAGTCGGCGTTGTACGCGGCACAAACCAGCGGGTGCAGCTGGATGGCTTTACCTTCGATCAGAACCGGTTCAAAAGCCTGGATACCCAGACGGTGCAGGGTAGGCGCACGGTTCAGCAGCACCGGGTGTTCGCGGATAACTTCATCCAGAATATCCCATACAACCGCTTCTTCGCGCTCAACCATTTTCTTGGCAGCTTTGATCGTTGTGGCCAGACCACGCAGCTCCAGCTTGCCGTAGATGAACGGTTTGAACAGTTCCAGCGCCATCTTCTTCGGCAAACCGCACTGATGCAGACGCAGGTACGGACCTACGGTGATAACGGAACGACCGGAGTAGTCGACACGTTTACCCAGCAGGTTCTGACGGAAACGACCCTGCTTACCTTTGATCATATCGGCCAAAGATTTCAGCGGGCGCTTGTTGGAACCGGTGATGGCACGACCACGACGGCCGTTATCCAGCAGCGCATCCACCGCTTCCTGCAGCATACGTTTTTCGTTGCGCACGATGATATCCGGCGCAGCCAGATCCAGCAGGCGTTTCAAACGGTTGTTACGGTTGATCACGCGACGGTACAGATCGTTCAGATCCGACGTAGCGAAACGACCGCCATCCAGCGGCACCAGCGGACGCAGGTCCGGCGGCAGAACAGGCAGCACGGTCAGGATCATCCACTCCGGTTTGTTACCGGACTGTACGAACGCTTCCAGCAGCTTGATGCGCTTGGTCAGCTTTTTACGCTTGGTTTCGGAGTTGGTTTCGTTCAGCTCTTCACGCAGCTGTTCGCACTCCTGCTCCAGATCCATGTTTTTCAACAGGGCCTGAACAGCTTCGGCGCCCATCTTGGCGTCAAATTCGTCACCAAACTCTTCCAGCGCATCCAGATACTGTTCTTCAGTCAGGATCTGACGCTTTTCAAGGTTGGTCATGCCGCCTTCGATAACCACATAGGATTCGAAGTACAGGACGCGTTCGATGTCACGCAGCGGCATATCCAGCAGCAAACCGATGCGGGAAGGCAGCGATTTCAGGAACCAGATATGCGCGGTCGGAGAAGCCAGCTCGATGTGGCCCATACGCTCACGGCGTACTTTGGTCTGGGTCACTTCAACGCCGCACTTCTCACAGATAACACCACGGTGCTTCAGGCGTTTGTACTTACCGCACAAGCACTCGTAATCTTTTACCGGCCCGAAGATACGGGCGCAGAACAGACCGTCACGTTCTGGTTTGAACGTACGGTAGTTAATGGTTTCCGGCTTTTTTACTTCACCAAAAGACCACGAACGGATCATGTCTGGCGATGCCAGAGCAATTTTGATCGCATCAAACTCTTCGGTCTTAGTTTGCGCTTTCAGAAACTTTAATAAGTCTTTCACGGATTGGCTCCTGTCGGAGTTAGACCTGTAAGGCACCTGAGTCAAACTCAGGTGCCCCTGTAACGAATGTCAGCAACGCAATCGGGCTGGTATTACTTTTCTTCCAGCTCGATGTTGATACCCAGCGAGCGGATTTCTTTCAACAAGACGTTGAAGGATTCCGGCATGCCTGGTTCCATCCGGTGATCGCCATCCACGATGTTTTTATACATCTTGGTACGGCCGTTCACGTCATCGGATTTCACCGTCAACATTTCCTGCAGGGTATA
This sequence comes from Lonsdalea quercina subsp. quercina, assembly GCF_000688655.1. Taxonomy (GTDB): domain Bacteria; phylum Pseudomonadota; class Gammaproteobacteria; order Enterobacterales; family Enterobacteriaceae; genus Lonsdalea; species Lonsdalea quercina. The sequence continues at coordinate 25,315 of NZ_JIBO01000019.1, forward strand.
AGCTGCACCGTAAGCTTCCAGCGCCCATACTTCCATCTCACCGAAACGCTGACCACCGAACTGCGCCTTACCACCCAGAGGCTGCTGAGTGACCAGACTGTAGGAACCGGTAGAACGCGCATGCATCTTGTCATCAACCAAGTGGTTCAGTTTCAGCATGTACATATAGCCCACGGTGACCGGACGTTCAAATTGCTCGCCGGTACGGCCGTCAAACAGCGTGATCTGACCAGAAGTCGGCAGATCGCCCAGTTGCAGCAGCGCTTTGATTTCGCTCTCTTTAGCACCGTCAAAGACCGGAGTCGCGATTGGCATCCCCTTCTTCAGGTTTTCTGCCAGGCGCAGCACTTCTTCATCGGTGAACGTGTTCAAATCCACTTTCTGACGAACGTCGTTACCCAGGTCGTAGGCTTTCTGAATGAACTCACGCAGTTTGTCCGCTTCTTCGCGCTGCTTCAGCATGGTGTTGATCTTGTCACCGATACCTTTTGCAGCCATACCCAGATGGGTTTCCAGAATCTGACCGATGTTCATACGTGATGGTACGCCCAGCGGGTTCAGTACGATGTCTACCGGCGTACCGTTTTCATCGTAAGGCATATCTTCGATCGGGTTGATCTTGGAGATAACACCCTTGTTACCGTGACGACCCGCCATTTTATCACCAGGCTGGATCTGACGTTTCACGGCCAGGTACACCTTGACGATTTTCAGCACGCCCGGCGCCAAATCATCACCCTGGGTGATTTTGCGGCGTTTGGCTTCGAGTTTCTTCTCAAACTCGTGTTTCAGCTCGTCGTACTGCTCGGCCAGCTGTTCCAACTGATTCTGTTTTTCTTCATCAGTCAGACCCAGTTCCAACCAACGCTCACGCGGCAGTTGATCCAGCTTCGCGGCTTCAACGCCACCGCTGACCAGCACGTCGTGAATACGGGCAAACAGACCGGCTTCGAGGATCTGCAATTCTTCAGTCAGGTCTTTTTTGGCCTGCTTCAGCTGCATTTCTTCAATTTCCAGAGCACGTTTGTCTTTTTCAACGCCGTCACGGGTGAAGACCTGAACATCGATAACCGTACCGGAAACACTGTTAGGCACGCGCAGAGACGAGTCTTTAACGTCAGACGCTTTTTCACCGAAGATAGCGCGCAGCAGTTTCTCTTCCGGAGTCAGCTGAGTTTCGCCTTTCGGCGTCACTTTACCGACCAGGATATCGCCACCGGTCACTTCCGCACCGATATAAACGATACCGGACTCATCCAGTTTGGAGAGNGCGGCTTCACCCACGTTCGGGATATCAGCGGTGATCTCTTCAGGCCCCAGTTTAGTATCACGAGATACGCAAGCGAGTTCCTGGATATGGATAGTCGTGAAGCGATCTTCCTGCACTACGCGTTCGGAGACCAAGATGGAGTCTTCGAAGTTGTAGCCGTTCCAAGGCATGAACGCTACGCGCATGTTCTGACCCAGCGCCAGTTCACCCAAATCGGTGGACGGGCCATCGGCCAGCACGTCGCCGCGCTCAATCGGTTCACCCAGAGACACACACGGCATCTGGCTGATGCAGGTGTTCTGGTTGGAACGGGTATATTTGGTCAGGTTGTAGATATCGATGCCCGCTTCGCCCGGATACATTTCATCAGGGTTAACGTTGATAACAATACGTGACGCATCGACGTACTGAACCGTACCGCCGCGTTTCGCTACTGCGGTAACACCGGAGTCTACCGCCACCGCGCGTTCCATACCGGTACCTACCAGCGGCTTGTCGGCGCGCAGAGTAGGAACGGCCTGACGTTGCATGTTCGCACCCATCAAGGCGCGGTTAGCATCATCGTGTTCCAGGAACGGGATCAGGGAAGCACCGACGGAAACCACCTGCTGGGTGGAAACGTCCATGTATTCAACCTGATCGCGGCTGAACAAGCTGGACTCGCCTTTGTTACGGCAGGTCACCAGCTCATCAATGAAGTGACCTTCTTCATCCAGATTGGTGTTCGCCTGAGCGATGACGAAGTTGCCTTCTTCAATCGCAGACAGGTAATGAATCTCATCAGTCACAACGCCGTCGCGAACCAGACGATAAGGGGTTTCGAGGAAACCATATTCGTTGGTCTGCGCATAAACGGACAGAGAGTTGATCAGACCGATGTTCGGACCTTCCGGCGTTTCGATAGGACATACGCGACCGTAGTGTGTCGGATGTACGTCTCGAACTTCAAAGCCGGCGCGTTCACGGGTCAGACCGCCTGGGCCCAATGCGGAAATACGGCGTTTATGCGTGATTTCAGACAGCGGGTTGTTCTGGTCCATAAACTGGGACAGCTGGCTGGAACCAAAGAACTCTTTCACCGCAGCCGAAATCGGCTTGGCGTTGATCATGTCCTGCGGCATCAGCGTGTCGAGGTCGCCCAAAGACAAACGCTCTTTAACCGCACGTTCGACACGGACCAGACCGACGCGGAACTGGTTTTCAGCCATCTCACCGACGGAACGGATACGACGGTTGCCCAGGTGGTCGATATCATCCACTTCGCCCTTACCATTACGGATGTCGATGAGTTTCTTCATCACATCAATAATGTCTTCTTTGCTCAGGATACCGGAACCTTCGATTTCCTCACGCAGCAAAGAGCGGTTGAACTTCATTCGACCAACTGCGGACAAATCATAACGATCTTCGGAGAAAAACAGATTTTCAAAAAGGGTTTCTGCTGCTTCTCGTGTCGGCGGCTCGCCCGGACGCATCATACGGTAGATCTCAACCAACGCGCTCAAGCGGTCATGGGTTGGGTCGACGCGTACGGTCTCGGAGATATAAGGACCGTGGTCCAGATCGTTAGTGAACAGCGTTTCGATCTGTTTGTGGCCGGACTGGCTGAGTTTGGCCAGCAGATCCAGCGACAGCTCCATGTTCGCATTCGCGAGCACTTCGCCAGTGCTTTCATCGACGTAATCTTTCGCCAGCACTTTACCGGCGATGTATTCCACCGGAACTTCAATGCTTTCGATGCCGTCTTTTTCCAACTGACGGATATGGCGGGCAGTGATACGACGACCTTTCTCGACGTATACCTTGCCGTTGGCTTCGATATCGAAGGAAGCCGTGTCACCACGCAGTCGCTCCGGAACCAGTTCCATCAACAGCTTATTACCGTTGATTTCGTAGACAATTTTGTCAAAGAACAGGCCCAAAATGTCTTCGGTAGAGAAGTTTAATGCGCGTAGGATAATCGTCGCAGGCAATTTACGACGACGGTCGATACGGACAAACAGGTTATCTTTCGGATCGAATTCGAAATCCAGCCAGGAACCACGGTAAGGAATGATGCGCGCGTTATACAGCACCTTACCTGATGAGTGGGTTTTACCCTTGTCGCTGTCAAAGAATACGCCCGGACTACGGTGCAGCTGAGAAACGATAACGCGCTCAGTGCCGTTGATCACGAAGGTACCGTTGTCGGTCATGAGCGGAATTTCGCCCATGTACACTTCTTGTTCTTTGATATCTTTAACGGTGCCTTCTGGCGCTTCACGCTCGTAGATCACCAGACGCAGCTTAACGCGCAACGGCGCAGAGAATGTGACGCCGCGGATCTGACATTCTTTAACGTCAAATACCGGCTCGCCAAGGCGATAGCTCACATACTGCAGCTCGGAATTACCGCTGTAGCTTTTGATAGGAAATACAGAACGGAAAGCAGCTTCCAGACCGTACTGACCTTCCGGATCTTGCTCGATGAATTTCTGGAACGAGTCAAGCTGGATAGAAAGGAGATAAGGCACGTCCAGAACTTGCGGACGCTTACCAAAGTCCTTACGAATACGTTTTTTCTCGGTATAGGAGTAAACCATAGGGTTCCTCAGCTCGCTGAAAAGTAGAACCTCTCTGTCCGTCCTAAAAAAGGACAGTTCATGCAACACCGTTTATATCGATCGAAAAGTGGAACACTTTTCGCAATACTTGTTTCTATCACTCTTAAACCATTTCGCTGCATTTACGTTCAGCGGCCAAAGCGGCAAACGATGCAGTATATTAAGTCGTCGATAGAAAAAAATATTGTGGGTTAATCAATGGTCAAACAGTGTGAAACACCATTGATTCCCTACAGCGCAAAAAGGCTGGTGACTAAAAAGCCACCAGCCATCAGCCTGATAAATCAGGCTGTAACCTGTAAGTTAAATTTATTTAACTTCAACAGAAGCACCAGCTTCTTCCAGGGCTTTCTTCAGAGCTTCAGCGTCGTCTTTGCTGATGGCTTCTTTCAGAACTGCCGGAGCAGATTCTACCAGGTCTTTAGCTTCTTTCAGACCCAGGCCAGTCGCGCTACGAACTGCTTTGATAACTGCAACTTTGTTGCCGCCAACAGCAGACAGAACAACGTCGAACTCGGTTTTTTCTTCAGCAGCTTCAGCCGGGCCAGCAGCAGCAACAGCTACAGCGGCAGCAGCAGAAACACCGAATTTTTCTTCCATTGCGGAAACCAGTTCAACAACGTCCATTACAGACATAGCTGCTACTGCTTCCAGAATTTGATCTTTAGTGATAGACATAACAATTGTTCCTAAGAATCAGAAATAGTTTATACGTTAGCAAACACGACGCCAGTAAAAAGGGACGATTAAGCCGCTTCTTTCTGGTCGCGTACGGCAGCCAGTGTGCGAACCAGTTTGCCGGCAGCGGCTTCTTTCATGGTCGACATCAGACGTGCCAGTGCTTCTTCGTAAGTCGGCAGAGTTGCCAGACGGTCAATTTGAGCCGCCGGAATCAACTCGCCGTTAAAGGCTGCAGCTTTGACCTCGAATTTTGCATTCGCTTTCGCGAACTCTTTGAACAGACGAGCAGCAGCGCCCGGGTGTTCCATTGAGTATGCAATCAGGGTCGGACCGACAAACGTGTCTTTCAGGCACTCAAAATCTGTACCTTCAACTGAGCGACGCAGCAGCGTGTTACGAACAACACGCATGTATACGCCAGCTTCACGACCTGCTTTACGCAGTTCAGTCATTTTATCTACGGTAACGCCGCGAGAATCCGCAACAACCGCAGACTGCGCGCCTTTGGCTACTTCGTTGACTTCAGCAACAATCGCTTGTTTGTCTTGAAGATTTAATGCCATTAGCTTTTGCTCCTGGATTTGGCCGGAGAAATCTCCGGAACTCACTTCACCTGTAGCCAAAACGACCAACAGGCGTTAACACACGGTGAGCAGAATCCAGTAAAGACAAGTCAAACTTTTCTTCAGGCTCTGTCACCGTCTACGCAGGAAGATTAAGTCTCTTTCGAANCACCTGCGGTCTTGGACGGAGGCCTGGATCAGGCCAGGCTCCAACCGAAAATTCTTCTTCAGTCCCACAAGTGGAACAACGCGGCGTAGGATTATAAAGAAATCCAGCACCGCAGTAAAGAGGAACAAAAGCTATCAGTTAGCTACGGCGTTCAAACCGCTCTGATCGACAGCTAAGCCAGCACCCATGGTGGTGGACAGGCTAACTTTCTTGATGTACACGCCTTTAGCCTGAGACGGTTTAGCTTTTTTCAGCGCAACCAGCAGAGACTCCAGGTTTTCTTTCAGTTTGTCAGCGTCGAAATCAACCTTACCGATAGTGGTATGGATGATGCCGTTTTTGTCGTTACGGTAACGAATCTGACCTGCTTTAGCATTTTTAACTGCTTCAGCAACGTTAGGCGTTACGGTACCCACTTTCGGGTTCGGCATCAGGCCACGCGGCCCCAGGATCTGGCCGAGTTGACCAACTACGCGCATTGCATCCGGAGAAGCAATAACAACGTCGAAGTTCATTTCGCCTTTCTTGATCTGGTCAGCCAGGTCATCCATACCTACCAGGTCAGCGCCAGCAGCTTTAGCCGCTTCAGCGTTTGCGCCCTGAGTAAATACAGCAACGCGTACGCTGCGGCCAGTACCGTGCGGCAGCACAGTCGCGCCACGTACGTTCTGGTCAGATTTACGTGCGTCGATGCCCAGATTTACGGCAACGTCAACGCTTTCTACGAATTTCGCAGTGGCCAGCTCTTTGAGCAGAGCAACGGCTTCGTTGATGTCGTACTGTTTAGTTGCATCAACTTTGTCACGGATCACGCGCATGCGCTTGGTCAGCTTAGCCATTTCTTAGTCCTCCACTACCAGGCCCATGGAACGAGCAGTACCTTCAATGGAGCGAGTCATCGCTTCCACATCAGAACCAGTCATGTCCGCAGCTTTGGTTTCTGCGATTTCACGTACCTGAGCACGGGTTACTTTACCTACTTTGTCTTTGTTCGGCTTGCCAGAACCAGACTTGATACCAGCCGCTTTTTTCAGCAGAACTGCTGCCGGCGGAGTTTTGGTAACGAAGGTGAAGGAACGGTCAGAGTAAACGGTAATAACAACCGGGATCGGCAGACCTTTTTCAATGCTGTCAGTCTTAGCATTGAACGCCTTACAGAATTCCATGATGTTAACACCCTGCTGACCCAGAGCCGGACCAACCGGAGGGCTCGGGTTAGCCATACCGGCTGCAACCTGCAGCTTGACGTAGGCTTGTACTTTCTTGGCCATTTAACTTTCCTCGAATGGGTGATAGCGCTTCGTTTATCGAAGCTCCCCGCAGTGATAAAAACGTTTTACACGTCATTAGACGCATAAAATAAAGGCGCGAAATAGTAGTCTATTTTCGCGCCATATACAAGCAGAAATTCTTAGCGATATACGCTCAAATCAGCCTTTCTCTACCTGGCCAAAATCCAGTTCTACCGGGGTAGCACGGCCGAAGATAGAGACAGAAACTTTCAGACGACTCTTCTCGTAATCCACTTCTTCAACAACGCCGTTGAAGTCAGCGAATGGACCATCGTTGACGCGGACCATTTCACCCGGCTCAAACAGGGTTTTCGGCCGCGGTTTATCACCCACCTGCTGCAAGCGGTTCATGATGGCATCGNCTTCTTTATCGCTAATCGGCGCAGGACGGTCAGAAGTACCGCCGATGAAGCCCATTACGCGTGGGACGCTACGGACCAAGTGCCAGCTAGCATCTTCCATCACCATCTGCACCAGCACATAACCTGGAAAGAATTTGCGCTCGCTTTTGCGACGCTGTCCGCCACGAATTTCCACTACCTCTTCAGTAGGGACCATCACTTCACCAAACAGATCTTCCATGTTGTGGAGTTTGATGTGTTCACGCAGCGACTGAGCGACGCGACCTTCAAAGCCAGAAAACGCCTGAACGACGTACCAACGTTTCTTTGGAGCTTCAGACATCTTAAAACCTCAGGCCAGTAATAAACGATACTAAACGAACCAGAATACCATCTAGTCCCCACAAAATCAGTGACATGACGGCAGTTACCGCAGCAACGATCAGCGTGGTATGTAGCGTTTCCTGACGGGTCGGCCAGATGACTTTTCGAACTTCAGTACGAGCTTCACGCGCAAACAGAACGGTCGCTTTACCTTTCGTCGTCAATAACGCTATACCACCCGCAACAGCGATCAGGATAACAACAGCCAATGCTCGCAGAGGCAGGCTTAACTCACGGTAATAATAATTACCGACAACCGCCGCAACCAGTAAAACAGCGACGATCAGCCATTTCAGCATCTCAAGGCCACGTCCACTACCCTGAGCTTCGGTATTCGCACTCATAAACCAACCTGTCACAATGATTCAGACAAATAATTTTGCCCAGCATGAAGGGCAAACCAAACCGAATACTGCCTTTGAAGGAGAAATTCGGGATTACGCCGTTTATACAGAGCCTATCTCACCAATGATTATAATTCACAATCGCTGATGAGATAGGTTCTACCCTGACAGCGTAGAAAAAGGGCATCAAATGATGCCCTTTTATCGCATGTTGCGTCAATTCTTATCAGCAATTAAGCGATAACTTTAGCAACCACGCCAGCGCCTACGGTACGACCACCTTCACGGATAGCGAAACGCAGACCATCGTCCATTGCGATCGGAGCAATCAGGTTGACAACCATCTTGATGTTGTCGCCCGGCATGACCATTTCCACGCCTTCCGGCAGTTCGATGGTGCCCGTTACGTCAGTTGTACGGAAGTAGAACTGCGGACGGTAGCCTTTGAAGAACGGAGTATGACGGCCGCCTTCGTCTTTGCTCAGAATATAAACTTCTGATTCGAACTGGGTGTGCGGCTTGATTGAACCCGGTTTAGCCAGTACCTGACCACGTTCAACTTCGTCACGCTTAGTACCACGCAGCAGAACACCAACGTTCTCACCCGCACGGCCTTCGTCCAGCAGTTTGCGGAACATTTCAACACCGGTACAAGTCGTTTTAGTCGTGTCTTTGATACCCACGATTTCAACTTCTTCACCCACTTTGATGATGCCGCGCTCTACACGACCGGTCACTACAGTACCACGGCCGGAGATAGAGAATACGTCTTCGATCGGCAGCAGGAACGGCTTGTCGATATCACGTTCTGGTTCCGG
>NZ_JIBO01000020.1 GCF_000688655.1 Lonsdalea quercina subsp. quercina
CTTTGCTCAGAATATAAACTTCTGATTCGAACTGGGTGTGCGACTTGATTGAACCCGGTTTAGCCAGTACCTGACCACGTTCAACTTCGTCACGCTTAGTACCACGAAGCAGAACACCAACGTTCTCACCCGCACGGCCTTCGTCCAGCAGTTTGCGGAACATTTCAACGCCGGTACAAGTCGTTTTAGTCGTGTCTTTGATACCCACGATTTCAACTTCTTCACCCACTTTGATGATGCCGCGCTCTACACGACCGGTCACTACAGTACCACGGCCGGAGATAGAGAATACGTCTTCGATCGGCAGCAGGAACGGCTTGTCGATAGCACGTTCTGGTTCCGGGATGTAGCTGTCCAGTGCTTCGGCCAGTTCTACAATCTTCGCTTCCCACTCAGCTTCGCCTTCCAGCGCTTTCAGAGCAGAACCACGGATTACCGGAGTATCGTCGCCCGGGAAGTCGTACTGAGACAGCAGCTCGCGAACTTCCATTTCAACCAGTTCCAGCAGTTCTTCGTCATCAACCATGTCGCATTTGTTCAGGAACACGATGATGAACGGAACGCCTACCTGACGACCCAGCAGGATGTGCTCACGAGTCTGCGGCATCGGGCCGTCAGTCGCTGCAACGACCAGGATCGCGCCGTCCATCTGGGCAGCACCGGTGATCATGTTTTTCACGTAGTCGGCATGCCCTGGGCAGTCAACGTGCGCGTAGTGGCGAGTCGGGGTATCGTATTCAACGTGAGACGTGTTGATGGTGATACCACGTGCTTTTTCTTCCGGCGCGTTATCGATCTGGTCGAATGCGCGAGCAGCACCACCGTAGACTTTCGCCAGTACGGTAGTGATAGCAGCGGTCAGAGTAGTTTTACCATGGTCAACGTGGCCGATAGTACCAACGTTGAGATGGGGTTTTGTACGTTCAAATTTTTCTTTAGACACGGCGTTATTCCTTACTCGAATGCCCCCTCCTCACGGAGAGAGCACGGGATCAATATGTTAAACCCGGATTATTTACCACGGGCTTCGATAACAGTCTGGGCAACGTTGTTCGGTGCTTCAGCGTACTTCAGGAACTCCATGGAGTAAGAAGCACGACCCTGAGTCTGCGAACGCAGGTCAGTAGCATAACCAAACATTTCTGACAACGGAACCTGGGCACGGATAGTCTTACCAGTAGCGGTGTCTTCCATACCTTCGATGATACCACGACGACGGTTAAGGTCACCGATCACATCACCCATGTAGTCTTCCGGCGTTTCTACTTCAACCTTCATGACCGGCTCAAGCAGGACAGGCTTCGCACGTTTAAATGCTTCTTTAAACGCGATAGAAGCAGCCAGTTTAAAGGCCAGTTCAGAGGAGTCGACGTCATGGTAAGAACCGAAGTGCAGACGCACTTTGATATCCACAACAGGGTAACCCGCCATCGGACCCGCTTTCAGCTGTTCCTGAATACCTTTGTCAACGGCCGGGATGTATTCACCTGGAATCACACCACCTTTAATTTCGTTAACAAATTCGTATCCTTCACCACCTGGCTCCAGCGGCATCATATCGATTACGACATGACCATACTGACCACGACCACCGGACTGTTTAGCATGTTTACCTTCAACATCCTTAACGGTGTCACGGATGGTTTCACGGTAAGCAACCTGCGGTTTACCGATGTTGGCTTCCACGTTGAATTCGCGACGCATACGGTCAACGATGATTTCAAGGTGCAGCTCACCCATACCAGCGATGATGGTCTGGTTTGACTCTTCGTCAGTCCATACGCGGAATGACGGGTCTTCTTTCGCCAGACGGCCCAGAGCCAGACCCATTTTTTCCTGGTCAGCTTTGGTTTTCGGTTCTACGGCGATAGAGATAACCGGTTCCGGGAACTCCATACGTTCCAGGATGATCGCGTGATCAGGATCACACAGCGTATCACCGGTAGTCACGTCTTTAAGACCGATAGCAGCGGCGATATCNCCTGCACGAACTTCTTTGATCTCTTCACGCTTGTTAGCGTGCATCTGTACGATACGACCAAAACGCTCGCGAGCTGATTTCACTGAGTTCAGCACGGTATCACCAGAGTTAACCACACCGGAGTACACGCGGAAGAACGTCAGGTTACCAACAAACGGGTCGGTAGCGATTTTGAACGCCAAGGCAGCAAACGGTTCTTTGTCATCGGAATGACGCACAGCCGGAGTGTCTTTACCATCGTCCAGAATACCGCTAATCGGCGGAACTTCCGTCGGTGCCGGCAGGTAATCAATAACCGCATCCAGCATTGCCTGAACGCCCTTGTTCTTAAACGCAGAACCACAGGTAACCAGAATGATTTCGTTATTCAGAACGCGCTGACGCAGTGCTTGCTTGATTTCTTCTTCGGTCAGTTCTTCACCGCCGAGATATTTATCCATCAGCTCTTCGGAAGCTTCAGCAGCAGACTCGATCAGGTTCTGGTGCCATTCCTGAGCCAGTTCCTGCATATCAGCTGGAATTTCTTCGTAGTCGAAGGTGATACCGTGGTCAGCTTCATTCCAGTTGATGGCTTTCATTTTCACCAGGTCAACAACACCAGTGAAGTGCTCTTCAGCACCGATAGCCAGCTGAAGTGGAACCGGATTCGCACCCAGACGGGTTTTGATCTGGTTTACCACTTTCAGGAAGTTCGCGCCCATACGGTCCATTTTGTTAACGAACGCGATGCGCGGAACATGATATTTGTTAGCCTGACGCCATACGGTTTCAGACTGCGGCTGAACACCACCTACCGCACAGTAAACCATTACCGCGCCATCCAGTACACGCATGGAACGTTCAACTTCGATGGTGAAGTCAACGTGCCCCGGGGTGTCGATGATGTTGATGCGATGTGGTTCATACTGCTTGGCCATGCCAGACCAGAAGGCAGTCGTCGCCGCGGAGGTGATGGTGATACCACGCTCCTGCTCCTGCGCCATCCAGTCCATGGTGGCAGCGCCGTCATGAACTTCACCGATTTTGTGATTCACACCAGTGTAGAACAGAATACGTTCAGTGGTGGTGGTCTTACCGGCGTCGATGTGTGCACTGATACCGATATTACGGTAGCGTGCAATGGGTGTTGTACGAGCCATTTGTTTCCTCTATTCCTAGGGCGTTCAAAGTAGTAAAAAACCCAAACGGGTTGGCCTTTGAGGCGCCCGCTGGGTTATTAACATCTACGCCGGTATTACCAGCGGTAGTGAGCGAACGCCTTGTTGGCTTCAGCCATACGGTGAACGTCTTCACGTTTTTTAACAGCAGTGCCTTTGTTTTCTGCTGCATCGGAAAGTTCGTTCGCCAGGCGCAAAGCCATGGATTTATCACCGCGTTTACGAGCAGCTTCTACGATCCAACGCATTGCCAGGGCATTACGACGAACCGGACGTACTTCAACTGGTACCTGATAAGTAGAACCACCAACACGGCGAGACTTAACTTCGACAGTCGGACGCACGTTGTCCAGAGCTACTTCAAAGGCTTCCAGGTGGTCTTTACCAGAACGCTGAGCCAGGGTCTCCAGCGCGGTATAGACGATTGCTTCTGCAGTAGATTTTTTACCATCTACCATCAGGATATTTACAAATTTGGCCAGTAATTCAGATCCGAACTTAGGATCCGGCAGAATTTTACGCTGACCAATGACGCGACGACGTGGCATGGAAATACTCCGTTGTTAATTCAGGATTGTCCAAAACTCTACGAGTTTAGTTTGACATTAAAGTTAAAACGTTTGGCCTTACTTAACGGAGAACCATTAAGCCTTTGGCTTCTTCACGCCGTATTTGGAACGGGATTGCTTACGGTCTTTAACACCTGAGCAGTCCAGCGCGCCACGAACGGTGTGGTAACGCACACCCGGCAAGTCTTTAACACGACCGCCGCGGATCAGGATCACGGAGTGCTCCTGCAGGTTATGACCTTCACCACCAATATAGGAGGTCACTTCAAAACCGTTAGTCAGACGAACACGGCAAACTTTACGCAGTGCGGAGTTCGGTTTTTTCGGGGTGGTAGTATATACACGAGTACATACGCCACGTTTCTGCGGGCATGCTTCCAGCGCTGGAACGTTGCTTTTAGCAACCTTCAGTGCGCGCGGCTTGCGTACCAGCTGGTTAATTGTTGCCATTCAAAAAGCTCCTGGGTTTTGCTTCGTAAACACGTAATAAATCGTCTCGTACTCGCACAAGGCAAAGTATAAGGACGCAGAATTTTAGGGCTGCCCGGATGAGGAGTCAAGAAATATACAAAAATACCGCTACCAGGCCATCTGTCCGGAATGCTGGGCCGTGAGTTTCACAAATTCATTATAGCCAACCAGCGCCACATTGCTCGAAATTTGAGCAGTCATTCCCCGCGCTGCGACATCTTCTTTTAGGGCATAAACGGGCACGCCCACTGCCAGTATCGGCACCAGCATCGCAGCACCAGCCTGCGCCGCCGTCACCCCATCCTGAAATAGAAGAATGGCATCTTCGCTTCCGACGTTGCGCAACATGGCATCTATATCGATCTGGTAGGGAGAGCGAGAAAGCGTATGCAGCATAAATGTCTCACTAAAAGGTAAGGACGGTATCGTAGGTTTTCAATGTCTGGGACAGTAATTCCGAAGGCTGTATTTCGACCGGTAGAACCCACTGGGTGTCTTTTGAAATGCCACGCTGCTGCAATGACCGCTCGCAAACATAACATTGGTCGATATCGTATAGTGGCAGGACGCCAAAAGTCGCGATGTAGTCGCGCATGAGAATAACGTCCGGCTGTTGCCCTGGCAGAAGCTGAAAAACGCCGTCCGAGAGGAAAAACACGCCAATATCTTCCGTCAATGCCGACATCGCCAAAAGCGCATCCAGCCCTTCTCTACCAGAAGCGCTGCCGTGTGGGGAATGGGTAAATACAAAAGCGACACGTTTCATAGTATGAGTCCGCGTTAAAATTGCACGACCCTGTCGCAGGTCAGTACGGATTGAGCCAGTTCGCCCAAACCGCTCAAACTGAACCCGGGCTGCAGGTTCGCGCCGTCCAGTTTTAGCTGAGCCGCCTGTTCGCTATCGGTGACGCCGCGGCGTAGCGCAGCCGCGACGCAGACATTCAACGCGACCTGATGCTCCTCATGCAAATGTTGCCAGGCCCGCACGATATCGAATTCGTCGTTGGCCGGGGAGGTCAACTGGTTCGCATTGAGTACGCCTTCCCGATAAAAAAATACGCTTTGAAGGCGATAACCTGCAGCCAGCAGCGTCTGCGCAAACTGGAGTGCGCTGCTGGACTGCTGGGTTCCATATGCCGGTCCGGTGACCAGCAGACAGTATTCCAACATTAACGATCGTGCCCGCAGAGGTCGCCGTTTTTGAACTGGCGAATATAGAGATACACGGTGTGCTTGGAGATATTCAACCGATCGGCGACCTGGTTGATGGCGTCCTTAATATCGAAAATCCCTTTCTCATACAGGTTAAGCACAATCTGCCGGTTCTTGGCGTTATTGGACACATTGCGATCGCTGTTCACCTCTTCGATGGTGAACTCCAGCGTTTGCGTGACCAAATCTTCCACTGAAGACGCAAAGTTAACGGAAGATGCCACCGCTTTAATCTCAGGCGGCATAAATGTTTGCATGATTTGCGAGAACGGCACGTCCAGATTCATGTTCATACACAGCAGACCAATCACTCGCTGCTCACGGTTACGAATAGCGATGATGATTGACTTCATCAGCATACCGCTTTTGGCGCGCGTGAAATACACCTGCGACACGCTGCTGTCTTCACCGGCCATATCATGCACCATCCGTAGCGCCATATCGGTGATAGGCGAACCGATTTTACGCCCGGTATGCTCGCCGTTCGCGATACGTACCGCGGAACATTTTAAATTTTCCAGCGAATGCAGCACGACTTCGCAGTGTTCACCGATTAGCATCGCTAAACCATCAACGACGGCTTCATACGACTTCAGGATTTCGTAATCCGTTTGGGAAAACGGACGTTCATCCAGCAAATCAAGCTCATTCGACTCTGCTGAAAGAAGCGAACTAGACATGGCAAACACCACCTTCAATGTCATTCAATTGATCGTATTGACAGGAGGGATAGTCTAACAAAACTCCTCTCTCTCGTCCCTGAAATTCGCGGCGTCATATCGAAAGGCTGATGCGATGAGACCTCCATGATGCCTGCATTCATCAGCATTTTTTCGCCCCAAAAAGGAACGGGAGGATCAGCTTGGGATTGGCTGCCGCGCTGGAGCAGTATAACGTCTGCGAAGGTTTTTGCCGCCTTTATCACACGGAGGAGAAAGATCGTTGAGGTACGACACGGTGCCCCAATCCGATGACGGAAGATAAAACACGATAGTGCGGACTATTCCGGTACCTGATATCACCATGTACGCGGGCGATAGTTTGCTTCTGCTTATTGAAATTCGCTATCAGCGACAAACGCTTATCGTCATGTCTACGTCATGAACTCGCGAGGTGGGATTTAAAGGCACCCAAGCCTTAGCACCTAAAGGCGCTATGTTCACACACAAAAAAACCGCAGGATGACCTGCGGTTCTTCGTGGCAAAGCGCTGTATTACTTAGCGCTTGGCTGAGCGGCTTTCTCGTCGGCTGGTTTTTCAGCTTTTGCAGCATCAGCCGCTTTCGCTTCCGCTTCAGATTTAATATCCAGCAGCTCTACGTCGAACACCAACGTCGAGTTAGCAGGAATGCCCGGTACGCCCGTTTCACCGTAAGCCAGGGCCGGCGGGATGACCATTTTAATCTTGCCGCCTTTCTTCACGTGTTTCAGACCTTCGGTCCAACCCGGAATGACGCCGTCCAGACGGAAAGAAAGAGGTTCACCGCGTTTGTAGGAGTTATCAAACTCAGTGCCATCAACCAACGTAC
The DNA here is from genome assembly GCF_000688655.1 of Lonsdalea quercina subsp. quercina. Taxonomy (GTDB): domain Bacteria; phylum Pseudomonadota; class Gammaproteobacteria; order Enterobacterales; family Enterobacteriaceae; genus Lonsdalea; species Lonsdalea quercina. The sequence goes on from NZ_JIBO01000020.1 coordinate 6,919, forward strand.
CTTTGTAGTTCACCACCACGGTATCGCTGTCTTTCGGCACGGCACCAGTCCCTTCCTTGCCTACCTGGTAAAGCAGGCCGGAGTTGGTTTTCTTCACGCCTTTTTCTTTGGCGAAGGTATCGCGGTACTTGGTGCCTTTATCCGCGTTCTCTTTCGCATCCTGCTTCATTTTGGTTTTGGCCGCTTCTTTCACTCGACCTTCAAATGACTGCAGCGTTTTTTCGATTTCTTCATCAGACAGTTTGCTCTTGTCCGCAAACGCGTCCTGCACGCCTTGGATCAGCTGTTCTTTATCCAGCTTGATGCCCAGTTTTTCTTGCTCTTTCAGAGAATTATCCATGTAACGCCCCAGAGAGGCGCCCAACGCGTATGCCGCAGCCTGTTCATCATTGTTGAATTTTGCTGTTGTCGTACTTGTCGAGCTGCTATCGGACGCTTTTGCTGTCTCCGCGGCCATTGCTCCGGTATTCAAAGCCAGTGTCATTGTGGTCGCTAGCAGCGTTACTTTAAACAGTGATTTCATCCATCTCTCCAGCATCCGAGACCCCGTAGGTCCCGGTAATCATTTAAAAAGTCGAAACTACTATAGCTGTGTGTACGGAGACATTACAACGAACACACCCCTATCTTCGATAAAATTCCCTTATGGCGCTCATTGCGCCCTACTCCGACCATTTTTACTACCAGAAGTTTCCGCTTTCTGACAAACTCTACCGCTGACCGTCTGGGAGGAAGTCACATGTCGCAGCAATTACTCGAACAGCGCCTTGAACTACTGGAAAGCCGCATCGCGTTTCAGGAGATAACGATTGAGGAGTTGAACCAAACCGTGGTCCAGCATGAACTGGAGATGGCCAGAGTGCGTGAACAACTGCACTTGCTGGNGGATAAACTGAAGGCGACGGCGCCGTCCCTGATTGCCTCGCAGTCTGAAGAAACGCCGCCGCCGCACTACTAAATACATCGTTCAGCCGTCGTGCTAAGCCTTACGCCACTGGCGCGGACTGATACCAAACCAACGGCGAAATGCGCGGGAAAACGCACTCACCTCCGAGNACCCCAGTAAAAAAGCCATTTCAGAAATTGAGAGCTGCCGCTGCTGCAAATAGTGCGTCGCCATTTCACGGCGCACCTTTTCCACCAATTGAGTGAAGTTGATGCCCACATCCTTCAATCTCCGCTGCAGCGACCAGCTCGACAAACCAATATTCTCCGCCACCTCGTCCAGCGAAGGTTCTCCCTGTGAAAGCACTTGGCGCAGCTGGGCGCGCGCCATATCCACCACGCTCTGGTGCTGCACGTCGCTGTTCAACTGCCGCAGCGAATCCTGTATCACCAGCAGCAGCAATGGATCGTGTTCCGGCATGGCTTTGAGCAAATCGCGCTTGGGAATCAACAACGAGTTGAACGGCTGATCGAAGTAGACCGGCGCATCAAATACTTTGCAGTGCTCATGCCACTGTTCCGGCCGAGGATGTTCGAAATGCACCTCCCGCGGCGCCCAGTGCTTGCCTGCGGCGTGGCGCACAAGGTTCAGAATCATCCCCAACGTCAGCTCGGCATCCTGCCGGCAGTGTAGGATCGCGCCATGACGCACCTGATAGTCGAAACGCCAGCACTCGCCCTTATCAACCAGGCGAACCAGCGTATCGTGCTGATGAAATGGAAAAGCATGGGCAACGTTATGCAATGCCTGCTCGAGGGTGGCACTGCATAACCCAACATAGCCTATCAACCCGAGCGCCTGCGGTTTGAATTGCCTGCCGTAATGCAGACCAAAATTGGTGCAGTCGGAGTAACGCGCCGCCTCTTCCAATACGCGACAGTAGTTGACCAACCCGACACTGAGCGTTGGACAGGCCAACAGCTCCGGATCAATACCGCTAATGCCGAGAATGCGATCGGCATCGCCGCCATTATCTCCGATGAATTGACCCAAGCCTGAAGCCGCTGCTGCCAGTACGCCCCGGTGGCCGAGCGGAATTCCCACCGGCGGAGGAAGCCGAAATGACGGTGNTCCCATAATTTCCCCCTCTGTCATACAAGACGCCAAATCGAACAGAAAAAGCAATTTCCATACCAGCGGATGGCCCCGGTTGACGGCATTAGACCGTTAACCGGGAAAACCGTGGGATAAATTTGGAAGGCCGAAGAATACGGAGGAAGACGCGCCGGCAAAAATCAAAAAAAGCACTGCCGCGGTACAGCAGTGCGTTGCGATGGTGCAAAAATTTCAGGACGACGCGGATGTAGCGCCCACCGGTAGTGCGCCCACCAGATAAAGTCGACACAGCCTGACGGTATCGGGGCACCAACGTTCCCCCATGCTTTTGGCCTGTTCCGTTTGCTGATGGGAACCAATCCAGGCCGTCATCTGGATGCGCCGCTGCACAATTAGCGAAGGGATCACCGCTAAGTCGGCGTCGCTCAGGGGACAGATCTGTTGATAGCCCCTCAACCACCCCGCTACCCATTCAGGCGCACGCGGATGATGCTCCACAAAGCTGATGGCCGCCGCGAGATCGTGCAGATACCAGCCCAAACCGCAGTCATCGAAATCAATCACCCGAGTTTCTCCGCGCAGCAGCAAGAGATTCGTCAAACGCAGGTCCGCATGGATCAATCCGTAGCGCTGGGATGATTTACCGTAGTCGGCCAGCGCCGCGCTCACCCGCTTTATCGTTTCTTCGATAACCGGATGGTCGGACGGAGAAAGGTAGGGCGCATCCTGCCAGCGCCCCCAGTGCGCGTTCGGACCGACCATCGTATCGTGATCCCACACGATACGACGAAAGCCAGCAGGGGGCTGCCAACGGCGGCTGTGCTGATGCAGCCGGGCGGTGATCCGACCCAATTGCTCAAAGGCCACGCCATCCACATCGGTCGTCGGCATCTCGCCCTCTATCCAGTGAAAGAGCACGACGTTGCGTTCCACGCCGTCGCCCAACGACACGGTCTGCACCGCCCTTCCATCCCGCCCCACCAGCGGTTCCGGCACGATGATGCCTTCCTGACGCAATTCAGCCAGCCAGCTCAGTTCGCCATAAATGTCGTCGCGATGGTGATAGCCGGGCCGGNGAATGCGCATGGCATAGCGTTTTCCGTCGGCATCCAGCCGATAGGTCGCATTTTCCGAACGACACAACAGCGTCAGCGTTCCCTGAAGCTCGGCAGAGTAGCGGCCCATCGCTCGCTCCGCCAACCGGTTCATCGTGATGTCGTCAAGCGTATCGTATTGTTCTGCCATCGTAAGATCTCATCAAGGGAAGTGGCTTACAGACCCTCAGCATGTAATGACGGCCATTCCGATGCTTGACGTAAAGGCAGTAAAAGTTGACCGCAGACGACACCTTGCCCTCTCTCCTTTTCTTCTTTGACTCCAGAGCGCAAAAAACACCTCGTTAGTGTCAAGTATCCGCGCCCATAACGGCGTCATCATCGAGCGGATGCAGCCCTACCGCAGAAAACGCCCTTAGACTCCATAACCAACTGTTGTACCAATAAAAATGCGGTTGGTTTCATCCATACTTTAGAGGGGATAACGTCATGACAATGCAGTTGAAACCCACGTTGGGGGCCCTGCATCTTTGGGGGATCGCCGTCGGTCTGGTCATTTCCGGCGAGTATTTTGGCTGGAGCTACGGCTGGGGCGTCGCAGGTACGCTCGGTTTTTTGGTCACGACCCTCATAATCGCCGCCATGTATACCTGTTTCATCTTCAGTTTCACCGAGCTGACCACCGCCATACCTCATGCGGGCGGCCCTTTCGCCTACAGCCGTCGTGCTTTCGGCGAAACCGGGGGACTGATCGCAGGCATGGCCACGCTCATCGAATTCGTTTTTGCGCCTCCCGCTATCTCGATGGCGATCGGCGCGTACCTGAACGTGCAGTTCCCCGATCTGGATCCGCGCTATGCCGCGACAGGCGCCTATCTGGTCTTTATGGGGCTGAATATTCTGGGTGTGAAACTCGCCGCGATGTTCGAACTTTGCGTCACCCTGCTGGCGGTGTTCGAACTGCTGGTGTTTATGGGCGTCGTCGCCCCCGGTTTCAGCTTCAGCCGCTTTGTCGCCAACGGCTGGGCCGGTAGCGATAGCTTCGGGTTGCCTGCCCTATCCGGCATCTTCGCGGCCATTCCCTTCGCTATCTGGTTCTTCCTGGCGATAGAGGGCGCGGCAATGGCGGCGGAGGAAGCCAAAGATCCGAAGCGGACCATTCCCAAAGCCTATATCACCGGCATTATGACGCTGGTGCTGTTGGCGCTAGGCGTGATGTTGCTGGCGGGAGGCGTGGGCGATTGGCGAACGCTCTCCAACATTAATGATCCGCTGCCGCAGGCGATGAAAGCCGTGGTAGGCGCCAATTCCGGGTGGATGCACATGCTGGTCTGGATCGGGCTGTTCGGGCTGATAGCCAGCTTCCACGGCATCATTCTTGGCTATTCCCGGCAGTTCTTCGCCCTCGCCAGAGCAGGCTATCTGCCGAGCGGGCTGGCCAAGCTATCTCGCTTCAGAACGCCTCACCGAGCAATCCTCACCGGCGGCGTTATCGGGGTTGCCGCTATCTTCAGCGACGGCTGGATCAACCTCCAGGGAATGAGCCTAACCGCCGCCATGATCACCATGGCCGTCTTCGGGGCTATCGTGATGTATATCATGAGTATGTTAAGCCTGTTCCGTCTGCGTCGAAGCGCACCCGAGCTGGAACGGACCTACCTGGCGCCCGGCTACCCGGTGATTCCGGCGATTGCCCTGGTGCTGGCCTGTTTATGCCTGTTGGCGATGCTGTGGTTCAACCCCCTCATCGGCACCCTGTTCATTGCGCTGATGGCCGCGGCCTACATCTACTTCCTGCTGACTAAGGCCCAACGATTTAATGCGCCGCAGGATGACATGCTGATGGGAAAAGAGTGATTTTGCAGCCTGACTGCCTTCAAAAACATCAGACGTAAAAAAACCCGGCCTGCATGACGCAGTGCCGGGTTTTTTAGAGATGAAGCCGCCCTTAGTGCTGGCAGCCGCATCCGCCGTGACCGCCGCAGCCGCCGTTACCATGGTCATGATCATGGTCGTGATCATGGCCGCCGCAGCAACCTTCGTGGTCATGGTCGTTTTCGCCATGAACGTGACCGTGCTCCAGCTCTTCCGCCGTGGCTTCGCGAATGGCGACGACTTCAACGTTAAAGCTCAGGTTCTGACCCGCCAGCATGTGGTTGCCGTCAACCACAACGTGCTCATCCTGCACTTCAGTAATTTCGACAGGCACCGGACCCTGGTCGGTTTCAGCCAGGAAACGCATGCCGACCTGCAGCTCATCCACACCCATGAAGACATCTTTCGGTACGCGCTGTACCAGATTTTCGTCATAGTTGCCGTAAGCCTCGTTCGGGCCTACTTTAATATCGAAACGTTCGCCGGCCGCGCGGCCGTCCAGCGCTTTTTCCAGGCCGGAAATCAGCGAGCCGCGACCGTGCAGATAGTCCAGCGGTGCACTCACCGGAGACTCATCAACCAATACACCGTCTTCTGTACGTACCTGATAGGCCAGGCTGACCACCAGGTCTTTTGCTACTTTCATGATATCTCCTACCGTTGGAAATCGCTTTGGCGCAAATTGTAGCTGAAAAACATTTCCATTACTGCACGGAATCCAAAATCGCTACCACGCTTATTCAGGATGAAACATGCCGATAATGTGCCCAACCTGACGCTCCGCATTCTGCTGCTTTGCCTCGGGCCGACTTTGTCGATAGCCGCACTTGACGCAGACCACGACTTCCTCGACATCTTCAATCCCGACCGTCAGGGTATCCTGCGTATGACACTCAGGGCAAACCGCACCGGCAATAAACCGTTTTCGTTGCGTCGACATGATGTTTTTCCGTCCAATCAACCTGTGAGCGATTATGTTTCGTCCCAATCATCCAGCCGCCGGCGCTCATGCTGCATCTCACGCTGGAAGATATCTTCCAGTTCACGACGGGCCTCTTTGACCCGCGAAATCTGAGCGCCTTCGCCTTCGGCCTGACGTTCCGGCATCAGTTCGCGCAGCATACGCATATCCAGACGGCGGAAATGCTGTTGCGATCGATGGGCCTGATGGGGATGCATCCCCAGAGAGACCAGCGTTTTCCGCCCCAGCTCCAACGCACTGGAAAACGTTTCGCGGGAAAATTGCGTCACGCCTGACTGTAAAAGCTCGTGCGCTTCCACACGACCGCGGGCGCGGGCGAGGATTTCCAAATGCGGGAAATGCTGCTGGCATAGATGCACGATGGCCATCGTATCTTCAGGATCGTTGCAGGTGATCACGATCGACTGCGCCTGCTCCGCGCCCGCAGAACGGAGTAAGTCCACCGAGGTGGCGTCGCCGTAATACACCTTATAACCGTAGCTCCTCATCAGACTGACTGCGCTGATATCTCGCTCAAGCACGGTAATCCGCTTTTTGTTCGCCATCAGCAGTCGGCCAATCACCTGACCAAAGCGCCCGAAGCCCACAACAATCACCTGCGGCTCATCGTCTTCCACATAGTGNTTTTCCGTCGACTCTTCCGGGGCGTTGTAACGGCGCGCCAGGATACGGTCGATCAACTGCATCAGTAGCGGTGTCACCATCATCGACAGGGTTACGGTGACCAGCAGTAGCGGCAGTTGATCGCCTTGCAGGACATGCTGAGCCGCCGCCGCGGAGAACAGCACGAAGGCAAACTCGCCGCCCTGACTCAGTACGCCCGAGAACTGTAGCCGTTCCGACGAACGCAGTCCGTAGATCCGCGCCAACACGTAGAGGATGAGGCCTTTAACGGAAACCAGAATCACGACGCCCAGCAGGACCTCAACGATGTTGGCGTACAACACGCCGAGATTAAGCGCCATCCCCACCGAGATGAAAAACAGCCCCAGCAGCAGCCCTTTGAACGGCTCAATGGAAATTTCCAGCTCATGGCGATATTCGCTCTCCGCCAGCAGCACGCCGGCAATAAAAGTGCCGAGCGCCATCGACAGGCCCAGCGCCTCCATAAACAGCGCAGAGCCGAGAACCAACAGCAGCGCGGCGGCGGTAAACACTTCACTCACGCCGGAGGCGGCGATAAATCGGAACAGCGGACGCACCAGATAACGTCCGCCAATCAGCATGCCGCCGAACGCCAGCACCTTCATCACGACATGCTGCCAGTCGTCGATCTGCCCCTGAACGCCCGACAGAATAGGGATCAATGCCAGCGCGGGAATAACCGCCAGATCCTGAAACAGCAAAACGGAAAAACCGAGCTGCCCGGATTCGTTGCGGTTCATCCCTTTTTCACGCATCAGCTGTAGCGCCATCGCAGTGGATGACATCGCCAGCCCAATCCCGCCAATCAGGGCCGACTGCCAGGAAAATTGACTCATGAACAGCACGCCGCCCAGTATCGCAGCGCTAAGCAATACCTGACCCGCACCGATGCCGAAAATAGATCGTCTCAATTTCCATAATTTGGCCGGGTTGAGTTCAAGTCCGATGATGAACATCAGGAACACGACGCCCAGTTCAGAGAAATGAAGAATGGCGGAAACGTCGCGAATAAAACCGAGTCCCCAAGGACCGATAGCGATACCGGCCAGCAAATAGCCCAGCACCGCGCCGATACCAAGACGCGCGGCGATAGGCACCGCCAGTACGGTGACGAACAGGAACAAAACCCCCGCGCTCAGGGTCGAAGCGCTATCCATCTCAGTGCCCTCCCTCAGACAAAGGCGCCGCCAGCCAATCTCCATAGCGATGGGCATGCTCGCGCAACGCGTCGCGAGACATGCGCCGCGCGTTGTAAATCACCAGCGGTTTCATCCAGCGCATGTGGCACATCGTCGCCGTCATCTCGAAAGGACGCAGCACATCATCCATAAATGAGTGCTGGCGGCCTTCCGAGGTGTAGCGGGATTCCGGTTCGCCTGTCGTCACCACGCTGCGCCAGTATTTGCCCGATAAGGCATTACCGCCGGCGCCGTTGGCGAAGCCGCGGCTNAATACGCGGTCGAGCCACTCTTTCAGTAACGCCGGGCAGCTATAAGTATAAAGCGGATGTTGAAACACGATGATTTGGTGCTCTCGCAGTAACTGTTGTTCATGGTGGATATCAATGAAAAAATCAGGATAGTTCGCGTACAAATCGTGTACCGTCACATGTTCCAAACCCTCGGCGGGTTGTAATAACAGCTTATTCGCCACCGAGTCCTGTAATTCCGGATGGGCAAACAGCAGCAGAATCTTGGGTGGCTGCGACATCATTCCCCTCCAAAGCGTCGTCATCGTAGATATTTTCCGCTACCATGCTGCGCAGCGGGGATTACCAGGACGCTGCCGCCCTGAATCTTGATCCATAATTTAACATATTCTCATTATTTGGCGCTTTATGATTGTCTTCTCCTCTTTACAAATTCGACGTGGTACGCGGGTACTGCTGGATAACGCCACGGCGACCGTCAATCCGGGTCAGAAAGTGGGTCTGGTCGGTAAAAATGGCTGCGGAAAATCGACGCTGCTGTCCCTGCTGAAAGGAGAAATCAGCGCTGACGGCGGCAATGCCACTTTTCCTCAGCACTGGTCTCTCGCCTGGGTCAATCAGGAAACGCCAGCGCTGGAGCGTCCTGCAATAGAGTATGTGATAGACGGCGACCGGGAATTTCGCCAGTTGGAGAGCGAACTGGCGCACGCCAACGAGCGCAACGACGGCAACGCTATCGCCACCGTGCACGGCAAGCTGGATGCGATCCTCGCCTGGTCGATCCAGTCTCGCGCCGCCAGCCTGTTGAACGGGCTGGGGTTCAGCCAGGAACAGCTGCAACAGCCCGTCAGCGCTTTTTCCGGCGGCTGGCGTATGCGCCTCAATCTGGCGCAGGCCCTACTCTGTCGTTCCGATCTCCTGCTGCTGGACGAACCGACCAACCATTTGGATCTCGATGCGGTCATCTGGCTGGAAAAATGGCTCAAAAATTATCCCGGCACGCTCGTGCTGATCTCCCATGACCGGGATTTTCTTGATCCTATTGTCAACAAGATTCTGCACATCGAGCAGGAATCCCTGTTTGAATACACCGGCAACTACACCTCTTTCGAACAACAGCGCGCAACGCGGCTTTCTCAGCAGCAGTCACTGTATGAACACCAGCAGGAACGCGTTGCGCACTTGCAGCATTACATCGACCGTTTCCGCGCCAAGGCAACCAAAGCCAAACAGGCGCAGAGCCGCATCAAAATGCTGGAAAAAATGGAGCTGATTGCGCCAGCGCATGTCGACAATCCGTTCCGTTTCAGTTTCCGCGCGCCGCAGGCGTTGCCCAATCCGTTGTTACGGATGGAGAAAGTGAGCGCGGGTTACGGCGACAAGCTGATTCTGGAATCCATCAAGCTCAATCTGGTGCCCGGCTCGCGTATTGGTCTGCTCGGCCACAACGGCGCCGGGAAATCCACGCTGATTAAACTGCTGGCGGGAGAACTCCAGCCGCAAAGCGGCGAAGTGGGTCTGGCGAAAGGCGTTCGACTGGGTTATTTCGCCCAGCATCAACTGGAGTATCTGCGTGCTGACGAATCGCCGCTGCAGCATCTGACCCGCCTGACCGAGCAGGAAACCGAGCAGCAGCTCCGTGACTATCTGGGCGGCTTCGGCTTTGGCGCCGACAAAGTGGTCGAGCCGACCGAACGCTTCTCGGGCGGTGAAAAAGCGCGTTTAGTACTGGCGCTGATCGTTTGGCAGCGCCCTAATCTGTTATTGCTTGATGAACCGACTAACCACCTCGATCTGGATATGCGTCAGGCTCTGACCGAAGCCTTGATCGATTTCGAAGGCGCCTTGGTCGTCGTCTCGCACGATCGCCATCTGATTCGCTCCACGACGGACGACCTATATCTGGTTCACGACCGCCGGGTGGAGCCGTTCGACGGCGATCTGGAAGATTATCAACAGTGGCTGCTGGACGCGCAGAAACAGGACGCCAGCGAATCGACACCGGCCAAAGAAAGCGCCGGCAACAGCGCTCAGGCCAGAAAAGACCAGAAGCGACGCGAGGCTGAGCTACGCACCCAAACCCAGCCGCTCCGCAAGCAAATCACCAAGCTGGAGCAACAAATGGAAAAGCTGAATAACCAGCTGGCGGAGTTGGAAAACCGCCTGGCGGATACGGCGATTTNCGACGCCAGCCGCAAAGCGGAGCTGACGACCTGCCTGCAGGAGCAGATCGCCGTCAAAGGCGAACTGGAAGAGACCGAAATGGGCTGGTTGGACGCGCAGGAACAGCTTGAGCGGATGCTGCAATCCTGATAATGCTGGGCAGGCGTCATAGCCAGCCCAAGCGTTTCGGTTAATGCCAAATCATCAGCACGCAGGCGGCGGTCAGCAGCCCCATAAATAGGTTGAATATCCGCCATGACCGGCGACTGCGCAGCATTTTACCGATCATCGTGCCGAACCCCAGCCAGACTATACCGGCAACCAGATTCACGCTGAACGTGGCGATGCTGATGGCGACGACTGAACCCACGTATTCACTCCCGGAAAGGCTGAAACCGGCCACGGCGCCCAGCGCCATCAGCCAGGCCTTCGGGTTCAGAAATTGCAACAGACCGCCTTGATAAAAGGGCATCGGACGCGGCGGCGCCGTTTGCGTGTCGAGCACCTCATAGCGAGCGCTGGCGATCTTGTACGCCAACCACAGCAAATAAGCGCTGCCCAAAATTTTGAGCGCGAGGTGAAGCGAAGGATAGAGTAGAATCAGGCTCCCCAGTCCCAGCGCCACCAGCAGCAGGACACTTTGCATCCCTATCATGATGCCGACCATCAGCGGCATGGAGCGGAGAAAACCAAAATTAGCAGCAGAAGCAGTAAGTAGCATATTATTGGGGCCTGGGGTAATCGCTGCAACCCACAGGAAGCCAAGCATGTAAAGAAACAGATTGAAGTGCGCCATGTAATTGAAAAGGCCTTCTAACAAACGAATTTGCAGTTCTTCAACCTAGCAGCGTGATGTCGCCGGTACAAGCTTTTGACTATGAATATTCATCCCACGACTAGCCAGATGTTTCGTCCCCTGGCCGGTATGAACAACCCCCACTTGCAAACCTTGCTTCCCCGTCTGTTGCGGCGACGCGCGCTGCTCAAACCACTCTGGCAAACGCTTGAACTGCCGGACGGCGATTTTCTCGACCTGGCCTGGAGCGAAGATCCCATGCTGGCTCGCCATAAACCTCGGGTGGTTCTGTTCCACGGGCTGGAGGGCAGCTTCTACAGTCCGTATGCGCATGGTCTGGTGGCCGCCTGCCACCAACGGGGCTGGCTGTCCGTCGTCATGCATTTTCGCGGCTGTGGCGGCACGCCCAATCGCACGCCCCGAATGTACCATTCCGGCGAGACCGAGGACGCCCGCTATTTCCTGCGCTGGCTGAAGTCTACCTACGGCGATGCGCCGACCGCCGCTATCGGCATCTCGCTGGGCGGCAACATGCTGGCCTGCCTGCTCGGTCAGCAGACTGNCGGGCCGTTACTAGACGCGGCGACGGTCGTTTCCGCACCGCTGATGCTGGAACCGTGCTGTCGGCATATCGAAAAAGGCTTCTCACGCTTTTATCAGCACTATTTGCTGCGGCTACTGAAGCGCAATGCCATCCGCAAACTGGCGGCTTATCCGGATACGCTACCGGTTCACCTGCATCAACTGAGAAAAATTCGGGGACTGCGGGAGTTCGATAACATTATTACCGCGCGCATTCATGGCTTTACCGACGCCAATGACTATTATGAGCGCTGTAGCGCCTTGCCTATACTGCCGAAGGTCCGGACGCCGCTGTTGATCATCCACGCCAAGGACGATCCGTTCATGACGGAGGATGTCATTCCTGCATCCACCTCGTTACCGCCTAATATTGAGTATCAGCTGACGGAGTACGGCGGACACGTTGGCTTCGTGGGCGGCTCGTTATTAAAACCGAAACTGTGGCTGGAGCAGCGTATTCCCGACTGGCTCACCCCACATCTGGAGCGATAAGGTGATTATTCCCTGGCAAGAACTCGCGGCGGAAACGCTGGAGAATCTGATTGAGTCCTTCGTCCTGCGCGAAGGCACCGACTACGGCGAACATGAGCGCACCCTGGAGCAAAAGGTGGCGGATGTGCGTCGCCAGTTGGAAAGCGGCGACGTGGTGCTGGTCTGGTCCGAACTGCATGAAACGGTCAACCTCATGCCGCTTACCCAGTTTAAAACCAGTCACGATTCATAACGGCATAAACCCCGCCTGCCGATACAAAATTGGCGTGGCGCATCGGCGCAAACAGGGTAACAATGAAGGCCGAATTCCCGGCGTTTCCCGCAGGGTTTTACCGTCAATTGCGGAGTTGCAGCCCTATGTCGCATCAACACCCTATTATCGCCGTGACCGGTTCCAGCGGCGCCGGCACGACCACCACCAGTCTGGCATTTCGAAAAATTTTTCAGCAGTTGAAAATCCGCGCCGCAGAACTGGAAGGCGACAGCTTCCACCGCTATACCCGTCCGGAAATGGACATGGCTATTCGCAAAGCGCGCGATCTGGGCCGCCACATCAGTTACTTCGGCCCGGAAGCCAACGATTTTCCTTTGCTGGAACAGACGTTTGCCGACTACGGCAGCCAGGGGACCGGACAAACCCGCAAGTATTTGCATACCTACGATGAAGCGATCCCCTACAACCAGGTGCCCGGCACATTTACGCCCTGGGAGGCCATGCCCGATCCCACGGATGTGTTGTTCTATGAGGGCTTGCACGGCGGCGTCGTCACCGAGCAGCACAACGTGGCTCGCCACGTCGATCTGCTGGTTGGCGTAGTGCCTATCGTGAATCTTGAGTGGATCCAGAAGCTGTATCGCGACGTCAACGAACGCGGGCACTCGCGTGAAGCGGTCATGGACTCCGTCGTCCGCTCAATGGAAGACTACATCACCTACATCACGCCGCAGTTTTCACGCACGCATATCAACTTCCAGCGGGTGCCGACCGTCGATACGTCCAACCCCTTCGCGGCGAAAGCAATTCCGTCGTTGGATGAGAGTCTGGTGGTCATACATTTCCAGCGCCTGGAGAATATCGACTTCCCCTATCTGCTGGCCATGCTGCAGGGGTCGTATATTTCCCATATCAATACGCTGGTGGTGCCCGGCGGTAAAATGGGGCTGGCGATGGAACTGATTATGATGCCGCTGGNGCAGCAGCTACTGGAAGGCAAGACGATCACGTAAGAGCGTAACAATACGGCCTGAACGGCCGTATCTGTATCAATCGAGGGTAATCACTTCGTGACTGTGCGTGATAGTCACCGACGCGCCCAGCATCAACGCCACCGAGCAGTACTTGTCTGCCGACAAGGATACCGCGCGCGACACGGCTTGTTCGGTCAGCCCTTTGCCGGTCACGATGAAATGCAGGTTGATGGCCGTGAACAGCCGGGGCGCTTCCTGCCTGCGCTCGGAGGTGAGACGCACCTCGCAGTCCGTCACATCGTGACGTCCTTTTTGCAGAATAGACACGACATCGATAGCGCTGCATCCTCCCGCCGACATCAACAGTACTTCCATCGGGCTTGGTGCTTTGTCGCCCGCATTGCCGTCCATAACAATCTGGTGGCCGGAGGCGGATTCGCCGATAAATGTTAACCCTTCAACCCATTTCACCCGCGCTTGCATAGCCTTACACTCCCACTCAACTTTTTTTGAAATTTTATCGCGCTTATGTAGAAAATGCCTGAGTATCAAGGCGTAATCATGCTGAAGCGAGACAACACAAGACAGTACTCTCAACCTGTGTTACAAACAGAGGCAGCATCCGGTGCGTTCTGCGCAATGTTGAAAACAGCAGTTTGCAGAGTCACCTGACAAAGAGGTTTCAGTCAATTCCCTGACAGATTTCGCCCATCGAAATTTGAATTATAACTAGAGTTATCATGCCTTACAGGGAACTCTGGGCCCTGTGATTTACGTAGTGAATTACAACAGAGGATAACAGCGAATGGTTCTCGGCAAACCGCAAACAGACCCGACTCTTGAATGGTTCCTTTCTCATTGCCATATTCACAAGTACCCCTCAAAGAGTACGCTGATTCACCAGGGTGAAAAAGCAGAAACGCTTTACTACATTGTAAAGGGTTCCGTTGCCGTATTGATAAAAGACGAAGAAGGGAAAGAGATGATCCTTTCTTATCTGAATCAAGGGGATTTCATTGGTGAGCTAGGCTTGTTCGAAGAAGATCAGGAACGTAGCGCCTGGGTGCGAGCCAAGAGCGCCTGCGAAGTGGCAGAGATTTCCTATAAAAAATTCCGCCAGCTGATTCAGGTCAACCCCGATATTCTGATGCGCCTGTCATCCCAGATTGCGCGAAGACTTCAGGTCACCTCCCAGAAAGTGGGCAATCTTGCATTTCTTGACGTCACTGGCCGCATCGCACAGACCCTGCTAAACCTTGCCAAACAGCCTGATGCCATGACGCATCCAGACGGCATGCAGATTAAAATCACTCGACAGGAAATCGGCCAGATTGTGGGCTGCTCTCGCGAAACCGTCGGCCGAATACTAAAGATGCTGGAAGATCAGGAGCTGATTTCAGCACACGGTAAAACCATCGTGGTCTTCGGCACTCGTTAGCCTCAACACTAGACTTATGAACAGCGCGCAACGCGCTGTTCACGCTCCGCTTAGAGATTCGATTCGCCCTTAACCACCCGAGCGACCGCTCTCGCAAACAGCGCCATACCCTCATCAATATCGTCCAGTTCAATCACCAGCGACGGCACAAAGCGGATAACGTCAGGACCCGCGACCAGAATCATCACACCCAACTCGGCGGCAGCCGTCAGAAAATCGCGCGCCCGGCCATGCCATTGAGGNTTCAGCTGTGCGCCAAGTAACAGGCCCATGCCGCGCACACCGTCGAATATATCGAATTGTTGATTGATGGCGTCCAGCGCGGAAATAAAGCGATCGTGTCTGGCGGAAACGCCCGATAGCACTATTGGTGTATTAATGACGTCCAATGCCGCTTCCGCCACCGCACAGGCCAGGGGATTGCCGCCATAGGTGGTGCCATGAGTGCCGACCTTCATGACAGAGGCGACGTCCTCGGTGGTCAGCATCGCGCTGATGGGGAATCCGCCGCCCAACGCCTTGGCGGTCGTCAGAATATCAGGCGTCACGCCATAGTGCATATAGGTAAACAGCTCGCCGGTACGCCCCATGCCGCACTGCACCTCATCAAACACCAGCAGCGCCTGATGTTGATCACATAGTTTTCGCACGCCTTCCATAAATGCCTGCGTGGCCGGCAGCACGCCGCCTTCGCCCTGCACCGGCTCCAGTACCACGGCGCACGTATGATCGTCGATCACCGCCTTCACCGCATCCAGATCGTTAAACGGCACATGAATGATATCGGCGGGCTTCGGCCCGAATCCGTCTGCGTACTTCGGCTGCCCGCCGACCGAGACGGTAAAGAGCGTGCGGCCATGAAATGCCTGATGGAAAGCGATAATCTTGGTTTTATACGGACTGAATCGTTCGATGGCGTAGTGACGCGCCAGTTTGAAGGCCGCCTCGTTGGCTTCCGCGCCCGAATTGGCGAAAAACACGCGTTCAGCGAACGTCGCTGCAATCAGCTTGCTCGCCAGTCGCAGCGCGGGTTCGTTGGTGAAAACGTTGCTGGTGTGCCACAGCGTTTCGCCCTGGGTCTTGAGGGCATTCACCAGCGCAGGATGGCAATGCCCCAACGCCGTAACGGCGATACCGCCGGAAAAATCGATGTATTCCTTACCCTGCTGATCCCATACCCGGCTGCCTTTCCCCCTCACCGGTACGAACTGAGCCGGTGCATAAACAGGAAGAATGACCTTATCGTAGGTATCACGCGTTACTGCGGTTTTATCTGTTGCCATCTGCTGCCCCGCTTTAAGATTTCATGTTTAATTTGAAATTATAGTCATCAAATATGCATAAAAAATCAAAGACAGGCAATTATTAATCCGCATGGATAGCCAATAAGCGGCGGACTCATTCTCCGTGCAGAAAATTACGCAACAGCTTATGCCCCTGCTGACTCAAAATGCTTTCCGGGTGAAACTGCACGCCCTCCAGCGGCAGACTCCGATGACGGATCCCCATGATTTCATCCAGGGTTCCTGCGCTATTTTCCGTCCAGGCGGTGATTTCGAAGCAGTCCGGCAGCGAGGCGCCGTCGACGATCAAAGAGTGATAGCGCGTCACCGTCAGCGGCTGCGCCAACCCGGTGAAAACGCCGATGTCACGATGGCGGATTAGAGAGGTCTTACCGTGCATGACTTCGCGTGCGCGCACAACCTGAGCGCCAAAAGCCTGACCCAGCGCCTGATGCCCCAGACAAACCCCTAAAATCGGCAACTGCCCGGCAAAATGACGAATGGCTTGCAGCGAGATGCCCGCTTCGTTCGGCGTACAGGGACCCGGCGATATCACCAGATGCTGCGGCGATAGGCATTCAATCGCCTCAAGACTCAGCTCATCATTACGCTTGACCACTACCTCCTCGCCCAGCTCGCAGAAGTATTGGTACAGGTTGTAGGTAAAGGAGTCGTAGTTATCTATGATCAGTAACATTCATCACTCTGAAACAAGCTGGCGATAGCAGGAAGAGCGCCCTGTTATCGCGCAGAAAGAGGATTCAAGACGGGATAGGGCAACCAAACATGCTCCCGATGAAAACAAACGCCGGGAGCATGCTATAAAAGCCTCGGCGAACAACGCCAGAGCCTTAATGGCCGTAATTATTTGATGATCTTGGCGGACTGGATGACGATCGGCTTGATGGGCACGTTTTGGTAAGGCCCAACGTTCTCCGTCTGCACCTGGGAAATCTTATCCGCCACATCCATCCCCTTCACTACTTTGCCGAAGACGGCATAGCCGAAGTCGCGCTGGCCATGATCCAGAAATGCGTTATCCGCCACATTGAGGAAGAACTGGCTGGTGGCGCTGTCTTTCTCACTGGTACGCGCCATCGATATCGTGCCGCGCAGATTACGCAATCCGTTGTCAGCTTCGTTTTTGATCGGCGGATTGGTCGCCTTCTGTTTAAGATCGCTGGTGAATCCCCCTCCCTGAACCATAAATCCTGGGATAACGCGGTGGAAAACGGTGCCGTTATAGAAACCGCTATCGACATAACTCACAAAATTTTTCACTGACTCGGGCGCTTTTTGATCGTCCAGCGCCAGTTCGATATTGCCGGCCGAAGTGGTAAGCAACACGTGCGTTGATGCGGTTGCAGCAAAGGCTGGCGAGAACGCTGACAAACTAAATACGGTCGCTATCGTTGCCAATATACGTTTTGACATGAAGAATTCCTTTTAGGGGCCAACTACAGAAAGCGTATCGATTGTAAATAGCCGCCTGTCCGCGCGCTACCGATTTACCTTTTTTTACGCAGGACTGAAAATCGGGCTGACAGCCGCAATCCGGCTGATGTGGCGCTTTTCACGGTGGTGACGTCGATATCGCTGACCTGAAACGAAAAAGACGAGCCGCCTGGCTCGTCTTCGGATCTTGTGGATATCCGCGCAACGGGCGTTCTATGGCTTATGGACGAGCGACGAACCCAATGGCGTCATAGACCTTGTTCAGCGTCTGACTGGCGCGCTCACGGGCCTTCTCGGCGCCGTCGCGCATTACCTGCTGCAAATAGGCTTCGTCGTTGCGGAAGCGATGATAACGCTCCTGCAGTTCGCCCAACATGCCGGACACCGCTTCCGCCACGGCGCCTTTCAGGTGACCATACATCTGGCCTTCAAACTCCTGCTCCAACTGCGGGATAGATTTCCCCGTGACGCCAGAGAGGATATCAAGCAGGTTCGACACGCCCGGTTTATTGGCGATGTCATAGCGCACTACCGGTGGCTCATCCGAATCGGTCACCGCGCGTTTAATTTTTTTGGTCACCGCTTTCGGATCTTCCAGCAGGCCAATGACGTTGTTGCGGTTATCGTCCGATTTGGACATCTTTCTGGTCGGTTCCAGCAGCGACATCACGCGCGCGCCGGACTTGGGAATAAACGGTTCCGGCACCTTGAAGGTGTCGCCGTACAACGTGTTGAAACGCTGAGCGATATCACGGCTCAGCTCCAGATGCTGCTTCTGGTCTTCCCCCACCGGGACCTGATTCGTCTGGTACAGCAGGATATCCGCCGCCATCAGCACCGGATAACCGAACAGCCCGGCGTTAATGTTTTCGGCGTAGCGAGCGGACTTGTCCTTGAACTGGGTCATGCGGCTCAGTTCGCCGAAGTAAGTGTAGCAGTTCAGCGCCCAGGCCAGCTGTGTATGCTCAGGTACGTGCGACTGTACGAAGATGGTGCTCTTCTGCGGGTCGATCCCGCAGGCCAGATAGAGGGCCAGCGTATCCAGCGTCGCTTTCCTCAGCTGTTCCGCATCCTGACGAACCGTAATGGCATGCAGATCCACGATGCAATAAATGCAATCATAATCATCCTGCATATGAACCCACTGACGTAACGCACCCATGTAGTTACCAATGGTCAACTCGCCAGACGGCTGCGCGCCGCTAAATACAATGGGCTTACTCATGCTAATACTTCCTGATTATCTGAAATAGACGGTCCGACAAGGGACAAGAGATCCGCAAAGCGATCTAACACCACATTCGGGTGGCTTAGGGCTATCGCTTCGCCATAGTTATAGCCGTAGGTCATACCGACGCTCGGGCAACCGGCCGCCTGAGCGGCTTGTATATCATTACGAGAATCGCCGACGAACAACAATTCGTTCGCTCGCAATCCCAGCTTTCCCAACACCAGATAAAGCGGCGCGGGATGAGGCTTCTTACTCGGGACATCATCGCCGCCAAGCACTAACGTAAAGTAGGCGTCGATCCCGAGCGAACGCAACAACGGCGCCACGAAAGGCGTCGGCTTATTCGTCACCAGCGCCATAGGGACATTGCGAGCAGCCAGCGCGTGCAGCGTATCTTTGACCTCGGGATAAAGCTGGCTGCCAGCATCGACCGTTTGCGCGTAGGCGATATCAAACTGCTTGCGCACGGACTGCATGCGCTCAGGAGAAGGCTCGATGTCGGCCCAGCGCAGCGCTCGCTCGACCNCTTTATCGGCGCCGTTGCCGATCCAGGTTGCCAGTAGTGCTTCACCCGGCTCGGGCAGGCCTTGAGACCGCATCGCTATATCCAGCGCCTGAGACAGGCCCGGCGCGCTGTTAACCAGCGTGCCGTCGAGGTCGAAAGCTAGCCCGCGCNCAGCGATAAGTTCATCCATGGGACACCTTCGCTAATTCCTGACGCATGTTATCGATTACCGCCTGATAGTCAGGCTGATTGAAAATCGCCGNCCCCGCCACAAACATATCCGCTCCGGCGGCGGCAATTTCACCGATATTGTCCACTTTGACACCGCCGTCGACTTCCAGGCGGATGTCATACCCGCTGTCGTCGATCAGTTTGCGCACCTGGCGCAGTTTGGTAAGCGTGGAGGGAATGAACGATTGTCCGCCAAAGCCCGGGTTGACTGACATCAGCAGAATGATGTCCAGCTTATCCATGACGTAATCCAGGCAACTCAATGGCGTCGCCGGGTTGAGCACCAATCCCGCGCGGCAGCCGTGATCTTTAATCAGTTGCAGCGATCGGTCGACATGCTCTGAGGCTTCGGGATGAAAAGTAATGTAACTGGCGCCGGCCTCGGCAAAGTCCGGGATGAGGCGATCCACCGGCTTGACCATCAGGTGTACGTCAATCGGGGCGGTAATGCCGTAATCTCGCAGCGCCTTAAGCACCATCGGTCCCATGGTCAGATTGGGCACGTAATGATTATCCATGACGTCGAAGTGGACGACATCGGCTCCCGCCGCCAGCGCTTTGGCGGTGTCTTCTCCCAGCCGGGCAAAGTCAGCCGACAATATAGACGGGGCGATTAAAAACGGTTTCATTCGCTTCTCCAAACCATCAAGTCTGCATATTGCTGCCGAAGCCACTTCGGGTTCAAAAGGACTCGTACAGCCTCTGTGTTGGCGACAACGCGGGGCTTCACTCAGCCCAGCCTAATGTTTTTACCCTAACTCGACGCCGCGGTACAAAGCCAGCAGTTCGTTCACCTTGCTGCGCCCGGCGATATTGCGGCTAATCGTCCGCCGGGCCTTGACCACGTAAAGGGAAGAGGCCGACTGATACCATTCACGCGTCAGCTCTGTATCGTGATTGGATATCAGAACCGGTATTTGGCTTTCCGCCGATAGCTGTTCCGCCAGCTGCGCCAAACCGCGCTGATCGTCGTGATTAAAATTATTGGTGTGGTACGCCGTAAAATTCGCGGTGGCGGACAGCGGCGCATAAGGCGGATCGCAATACACCACCGATCCCTGCTTCGCCTTCGTCAACGTGTCCCGGTAGTGCTCGCAAACGAACGTGGCATTTTGAGNCTTTTGCGCAAACCAGCGCAGTTCGTCTTCGGGAAAATAGGGTTTCTTGTAACGCCCGAACGGCACGTTGAATTCGCCGCTCATGTTATAACGGCATAACCCGTTGTAACAGTGGCGGTTCAGATAGAGGAACAGTAGCGCGCGTCGGTAGGCGTTATCACAAGCATTAAATTCACTGCGCAGCAGATAAAAAACCTCCGAGGTATTCATTTCTTGCGTGAATAACTCGCGGGCATCGCGGATGAAATGTTCCGTTTTGGTTTTAACGATATCGTAAAGATTAATGAGATCGCTGTTGATATCAGCCAGGATGTAGTTGTCGTAGTCGGTATTGAGAAACACCGAGCCGGCACCCACAAAGGGTTCGATTAAGCAATCTCCCGCTGGTAGATATCGGCGAATCTCTTCTACCAGCGGATACTTACCACCAGCCCATTTTAAGAAAGCGCGGTTTTTCTTCATGCCGTCGTTAGTTACTCATACTTTTCAGAGCCGCGGATTGTACTCTGTTTCAGACAGCACATCAGGGCTAATTGGTGTTACTTACTTAAGTCCTGCTTCACCTGTCGGATCGGCTTAACCCATGGTTTTTTGGCCTGAACATCGGCAGGCAGTGATGCAACGGCGCGTTTGGCTTCATCCGAGGAAGCGTAAACACCGCTCACAAGCACATACCAGGGTTTGCCATCCCTTTGAGTCTGATAGACCCAGTAATTCGTCAGCCGCTGCGATTTAGCATAGGCCTGCAACGAACTCTCGCGGGACGCACCGCTAAGCTGAAGCGTAAAGTGGCTGGCTGACGCGTTTTGAATCGAACCATTCGCCTGGCCGCCGCCAGCCGATGCAACCGGTTTGCTTGACGGCGCTGGAGTGATAGCCGTCGTCGGTGCTTTGGATACGCTGCTGTTTTTTGCGGGAGCTTTATGCGACAGGCCATTGGCATCCGTATGGCGAGATTTCTCCGTGCCGGGACGCAACGGCGTCGTTGTCTCACGCGGAGGGCGCGCTTTGCCGCCTGGTAACACCGAAGCCGGCGACGTCGGCAAAGTCACTTCTGAGCCAGCGCTGTTCTGCGCCACCGCATTCAACTGCTGCTGTTGCTGCGGCTGAGAGAGCGTATCCATCATATTGCCCGACAGCTCAATACGTTGCTGGTTCTTGTTCTGAGCGGGTAACGGCGCCTGAGTGGGCGCTTCCGCGACAGGAGGCGCACTCAACGACTGCGGCTCGCCAGCTGGCGTCTGGCCGGGAACCTGCGTTTGAGGTGAGGCCAGCGCGGTGGAGCCGGTGGTTGAAGCCGAAGGCGATGCAAGCTCAATGCTCTTCGAACCGCCGCTAGAGGAAGCGCGCGGCGTCACATCCTGACTCGGCGACTGAAGCGCGGCACCAACGGCAACAATCAGCAGCACCAGCACGATAATGCCGACGCCAATCATGACATGCTGTTTGGATAACGCCATGCTGGGCAGAGTGAACCCCTGTTTTCTTTTTTGCTGGCGCTGTGGCCGACGATCGCTGGTATCCGGCTTCAGCTCGTCTTCCGGATTGAACTCACCCATCTATACCCCTCCCATTGAACGGCAGCTGCTCGTGGTGATGCAACCGCCGCGAATAGCTATATCATCAGGTATCATAGTACAAATAAAAACCATCGCCCCTACAGGGAGACTTCTCACTAAGTCTATGTCAGGGAAGACAATCAGCAATGGAAGCCAGAACCACATCATGGGCGACGCCGCTGCGTATTTCAGCCTGGCCGATAGCCATAGGCAATATCAGGCGCAGCTCACCACCCAATACTTTTTTATCGCGCATCATGTGCGGCAGATAAGACTCGGGAGTCATTGAAGCCGGCCCCGTGATCGGCAGTCCGGCTCGCGTCAATAACGCTTTGATACGATCAACCTCTGCCGAACCCAGCAGGCCGAGACGATATGCGGCCTGAGCGGCCATGACCGTACCGACCGCCACCGCTTCGCCATGCAGCCAGTTGCCGTAGCCCATTTCCGCTTCGATAGCATGGCCGTATGTGTGGCCTAAATTCAGCAAGGCGCGCAGGCCGTTTTCGCGTTCATCGGCCGCGACGACTTCCGCCTTGAGTTCACAGCAGCGTCGAATACAGTAGGCCACAGGGGCGTTTTCTAACGCGCGCACTGCGTCGATATGTGTTTCCAGCCAGGCGAAAAAGTCGCTGTCGAATACGATGCCGTATTTGATGACTTCGGCCAGACCGGAAGAGAGTTCGTTGGCAGGCAGCGTTTTCAGACAGTCGATATCTATCACCACGGAGGCCGGCTGATAGAAAGCGCCAATCATGTTTTTGCCTAGGGGATGATTCACCGCGGTTTTACCGCCGACGGAGGAATCCACCTGAGCCAAGAGAGAGGTCGGAACCTGAATGAAGCGAACGCCGCGCTGATAGCAGGCCGCTGCGAAGCCGGTCAAATCACCGATAACGCCGCCGCCCAGCGCCACCAACGTGGTGTCCCTGCCATGGGGTTTCTCCAATAGCGCGGAGAAGACCTGATCAAGTATCGTCAGAGATTTATACTTCTCTCCGTCGGGAAGAATCACCTGATCAACCCGCACCCCTACATTTTCCAAAACGGTCCGCACGGCGTCCAGGTAGAGCGGCGCCAATGTATCATTGGTCACCACCATAACCTGATCGCCCGCCTTTAACGGCAAAAAAGAGTCTGCGTTGCTGAATAATCCAGCGGCTATCGTAATGGGATAACTGCGTTCCCCGAGAGTGACGATAATTCTTTCCATGCGCGTTCCATGACCTGTCGGAAGCCCGTAGAGTGCAGGCGGCTATACAAAATCAGTTGTTTTCCAGCATGCTGATGATCTGGTTGGCAACTACCTTGGCGCTTTGTTCATCGGTGCGAATCGTGATGTCTGCGATTTCTTCGTACAGTGGATTACGTTCTCTCGCTAACGCTTCCAGTACTTCGCGCGGAGGGGCCTCAACCTGCAACAATGGGCGCTTTTTATCACGCTGAGTGCGGGCTAACTGCTTCTCGATGGTGGTTTCCAGATACACGACAACGCCTCGCGCAGAAAGGCGATTGCGGGTTTCGCGTGTTTTCACCGAACCGCCGCCGGTTGCCAGCACGATCCCTTGTTTCTCCGTCAATTCATTAATGACTTTCTCTTCGCGCTCGCGGAAGCCTTCTTCGCCTTCCACATCAAATACCCAGCCCACATCAGCCCCGGTACGTCGCTCAATTTCTTGATCGGAGTCGAAGAACTCCATGTTGAGTTGCTGAGCTAACTGACGGCCAATAGTGCTTTTGCCGGCACCCATAGGCCCAACCAGAAAGATATTGCGTTTCTCTGCCATTTTTTTGGTATTACTAAGAAATTCGTTAATGATAACCCGCCCCGCCATGTAACCTGCGGCGGAACCTAAACTGAAACCTCATGAGCGATAGTGCGAGAATCAGACGAAAAATTATCTCAATACTCAGGGTAGTTTGGCAACCTAATAAAATTTCACATTATCCAAACAAGGATGATGTAAGTTATCGTCATCGCCGGTGGAACGACACTTCAGTACTCAATTCGCTAATCCTTGTATGCTAAAACCGCCGCATCGTCAAACGGTGAAGGGAATTATTGATAAAATGCGCAGTTTTCCCTCATCACTATCGATAAAGCTATAACTCTGTCTGTGGCGCGTCGTGAATGAGCGTCGGCGTGATGAAGATCACCAGCTCGCGCCGGGTGTTTTGCTGACTGCGGCTTTTAAACAGCCCGCCGACGACTGGCAACTGACCCAGTCCGGGCACGCGATTTTCAGCCTGATTTTTCTGCTGCTGAAAAATACCGCCTAAAACAATTGTTTCACCATCGGTGACCGTGACCTGCGTTTGAATTTCCTGCTTATCAATCGCCAATATTTCTCCTTCGCCCTGTTTAATGGCTCTTCCCGGCATGTTTTGGCTAATAAGCAGATTCAGGCTGATGCGGTTTTGGGGCAGCACGCGCGGCGTCACCTCCATACCCAATACCGCTTCTTTGAACTCTATCGACGTCGAACCACTCGCGCCGCTCGACACCTGATAAGGGATCTCTGTCCCCTGCTTGATGCTGGCCGTCTGCCGGTGCGCTGTGAACAGCCGCGGACTGGCAATAATCTCGACCGCGTTTTCCTGTTCCAGCGCCTGTAGCTCCAGATCGAGCAGTCGGCCATCAAGTCGGGCGAGGTGGATGCCAGCCTTAATCGCGGGCGTCGTGATCGGCAAATCGATATTGAAGTTGTTCACGCTAAGGCCTTTACCCGGCCCCACGCGCTCGCCCAGACCCCAGTTCACGCCCAACGATTCCAGCTGTTCGCTGCCGATCGTTACGATGTGAGCCGTCAGTCGAACCTGAGCCAGCGGTTTATCCATTTCGCGAATCCAGGCTTTAATCTCCGCTACCGCCGCCGCTTCGTCCCTTATCAGCAACGTATTGGTACGTTTATCCGCCGTCACCCGGCCGCGTTCACTCAATAGCGTGCCGCGTTGCCCCTGTAAACCAGCGGCAACGTCGCTCGCCTCCGCGTATTGCAGCATTAGAGATGCATTTTTCAAGGGTTTCGTATGCTGCACCTCCCGCTCCGTCTGCGGCACGTCTGAGAACTTCCCGCGGGTGTACACCATCAGCACATCGCCTTCCCTCTCCAACGTCAGATCGGCCATTTTTAACGTGATGTCTAACGCCTGCTGCCAGGGAACGTTATTCAACTGCAGGCTGATGTTTCCCTCCACGCCAGGCGCGACAACAAGGTTCAATCGCTGGTGGTCCGCCAACGCCTGTAACGCGCGCGCGACCGGCACATCATCAAAAGCCAGCGAAACCGGGAGCGCCTCCTGCGCCATGACAGGTTGATGGAAGCAAAGACACACCAGCAGCACATAGCGAAACGTCGCTTTCCGCATGCATAAAACACGACAAAACATCATGGCGCGCCTCCTTGTGCCCAGTTGAAAAAAGGTAGAGACAGCGGAATTTCCGACACCGGACAATCGCCTTGCGGAGGAAAAATCCGTAGCGTTCGATGCGCACGATCCAGCCGCACCTTCAAGCCTTCAGTTGGGGTCGCCGTCTCGTCGTACCTCACCCTCAGCCATCCATTTTCCGCCTGCTTTACCCATCCCACCCAGCGCGACATATCGCCAACCAGCCCCAGCAGCCGCCATTGCTCCAGGGACGCAGGCATAGCGCAAGGCACAGTCTGCGGTTGAAACGGGTCCCTTTCCGTCGCCGGAGGAGGAGTCCGCGCAGCGCCCGAGTTCAATGCCAGCAACAGGCAAGCCATCGCCATGCATGATTTTCCGTTGAATAACACTGACGCCACTGTCATCGCGGACCTCCCGTTTTCGGCACGGCGGTACGCAGTAGGAGTTCGGTTCGAATGCCCTCACCGCCCCCCGTCATCACCAGTCGATCGATGCGGGGGACGGTAGTGGAGCCGTTCAGCCGGCTAATGAAGCGCCGTATGCCCACATAGTCTGCATTAAAGACCAGCAGCCATCCGCTTTCGTCGCTCTCATTGACGTCAGGCGACAATGGGGACCAGGAGATAAGCTGGCCGCCGGACTCACGCAGCGCCTCCGTAGGTAAAACGATACCCTGTTCCCAACGCGTCTCCGCCAACGGCCGCGACGCTGAACGCGGCGGCAAGGCGGCCGGAGCAGGTAACGCCGTCAGCCTTTTCTGCCACTGTGCTACCGCCTTCTGCTCTCTTTGCCGCTGTTCCTTCAGTAACGCCGTTTGCTGCCGCAATCCGCTGTTCACCGAGCCCCAAATCACCAGCGAAAGCGCCGCTACCAATCCACACTGCGTCGTTAACAGCGCTCGCATCGGGGTATTGAACCATCGACAAACGAATGGGGAAACCTGCCTCATTTCTCTCTTCTCCCAACAGGCGACATCCCACGGACGTTCTCCATTTCTCCCAATTGCAAGGTGAACTCCAGCAACGCCGCATTCTTCGAATGGCGGCGGGTTTGTCGAAGCTGGGGGGCTGCAGCCAGCGGGTGTCCCGCCAGACGNCTGGAGAAATCGACAACCGTCTGATAATGATGACTCACCCCCGACAGCAGCAGACCGCGCTCGCTGTCGCTGATTTCCGTCAGCCATAGCGCATCCGGCATCAGCCGGGGGAGATATTTCAAGAGTTCCTGATAGCGCCGATTATGCCGTTTCCCCTGCTCGCTTAACGTCTGTTGGGCCTGTTTGAACGCTTGTTGCTGAGTGGTCAGGAGAACGCGTTGATACTGCGTCTCATACGACTGCCTGGCTGATTGCAGTTGGGTAATGCGCTGCGTCAGCGTCGCGTGCCGTCGTTGAGAGGCCAAGTAGTCTCCCGCGATGATGAACGCCGCAATCGCAAGCTGCACGGTCAACAGGAGGCTCCAGAGGCGAATACGCCGCATGAGCCGACGGCGCCGCCACGGAAGCAAGTTGATAACCGGCATCAGTCATCCCCCGGACGCAGCGCCANCCCGGCCGCGATAGCGAATGTCGACGGTTCCATCGGCAACGGCGCTTGCTGATAGTTGAACGCCACCAGCGGCGACCACGGGATCAGCCGTTCCGTTTCGCCGACATCCCTATTCGAGACCGACGAACTCAGGTAAATCGGATAGTGTGCTGAAGCCGGGAAGCGCTCGTCTATCTCACTGATGCAGTCGAGCAATGTGGCATGTTCGCCCCGGTCTTGCGAAGTGAACGTACCAAAGTGCAGCGGCTGTCCGACCGGAGAGATCCACAGCCAGCTATCCTTAAAGCGGTGCAGCAGCGGCGCATGAGGAGAAATACCGACTTGTCTGGCTACGCAGCGAAGGGCGCAGGGACTGATATCCACCACATCGGCATACAGACCGGCTTTGGCCAGACAGGACAACCATGCCGTCAGCGCTGTTTTTCTGGCGGCCGTCACCAGCACGGTATCCGGTGTATGCGGGTCGTCGCGATAGTCGAGCGCCAGCGCTTCCACACTCACCGGAAGCGTCTTCGACGCCATCTTTTCGATATATCCGCTGCGTTCCGGCTCACGCAACCGGGGATCGGGAGCCACCATTCGGTGTTGGAATATCAGCGCTGGCGGTAGTGCGATGCGCAGAGAAATGAAGCGCGGCAACTCACGCCGCCATTGATGAAGCACCTCACAAAGTGAGTCTGGATCATGTAGACTACCTGCGCGTAACGTATCGCCCGGCAACGGTAATTGCCACCAGTGGCGCAGTTGCCAGCCATCGCGGCGACGTTGCACCGCCAGAGCGCGCACGACGCCATTTTGTATATCCAATCCAACCCGCCAGATGTGGTAAGCCATGTTCGATCTCCTTATCGTCAGCCAAAAGAACGTGTTCTCAGCGCTGGCTTACCTTTATACTTAGCGCCCGATTGCTTATAAACTATTCAACCGCTACTGAATGGAAAATCTCAGGNGAAGCTCGTAAAGTATTTATTCATCCTTGTAGTAACTTGCATTCTGCTGGGAGCCGCCTCGCTCTATGGCCTTTATCGCTATATTGAGCCCCAGTTACCCGATGTCGCGACGCTCAAAGACGTTCGTCTGCAAACCCCGATGCAGGTATACAGCGCCGACGGCGAGCTCATCGCTCAATTCGGCGAGAAACGCCGCATTCCGTTGCAGCTGTCCCAAATCCCGCCCGAGCTGGTACACGCCTTTATCGCCACTGAAGACAGCCGCTTCTATGAACACCACGGCATCGACCCCCAGGGCATCCTGCGTGCGGCATCGGTTGCGATGTTGTCAGGCCATGCGTCCCAAGGCGCGAGCACCATCACTCAGCAGCTGGCGCGTAACTTCTTCTTAAGCCCGGAGCGCACGCTGCTGCGTAAGGTCAAAGAGGTCTTTCTCGCCATTCGCATCGAGCAGATGATGACGAAGGATGAAATCCTCGAGCTGTATCTCAATAAAATCTATCTGGGGTATCGCGCATACGGCGTCGGCGCGGCAGCTCAGGTCTATTTTGGCCGCACGGTGGATCAGCTGACGTTGGGAGAAATGGCGATGATCGCCGGCCTGCCCAAAGCGCCGTCGNCCTTCAACCCGCTCTACTCGTACGACCGCGCGCTCGCTCGCCGCAACGTGGTTTTGTCACGCATGCTGGATGAAAACTACATCACTCGGGGCCAGTACGATTTGGCACGAAGCGAGAAATTGGATGCCGACTACCATGCGCCCAAAATCGCCTTCTCCGCGCCATATATGGCGGAGATGGTGCGTCAGGAGATGGTGAAACGGTATGGCGACGGCGCCTATAACGATGGCTACAAGGTCTATACCACCATTACCCGGAAACTTCAGCAGGCCGCTGATGAAGCCGTGCGCAACAACGTGATCGACTACGATATGCGCCACGGTTACCGCGGCGCAGACCAGGAATTGTGGAAAGTCGGTATGCCGGCCTGGCCTGAAAAGAAAATCGTTGAAACCCTGAAAAAACTGCCGGTCTACGGGCCACTGCAACCGGCGGTAGTCACGGCCTCCGCCGCCGATCAGGCCACCGCGACCTTATCATCAGGCGAAAAAGTCGTTCTGCCGATGGAAACCGTACGCTGGGCCCGCCCATTCAAAACCGNCTATTTGCAGGGAGCCGTACCGCGACGCGTGACGGATGTCCTGCAGGCAGGTCAGCAGATCTGGGTGCGTAAAGTCGACGACGTCTGGTGGCTGGCTCAGTTGCCCGACGTCAATTCAGCGATGGTGTCTTTAGACCCGAACAACGGCGCCGTGCTGGCATTGGTGGGCGGCTTCGACTTCAACCAGAGCAAGTTCAACCGCGCCACTCAGGCTTTGCGCCAGATCGGGTCGAACATTAAACCGTTCCTCTATACGGCGGCGATGGACAAAGGGCTGACGCTCGCGACCCTGCTAAACGACGCCCCGATTACCCGCTGGGATCCGGGCGCCGGTTCCGACTGGAGTCCGAAAAACTCCCCGCCGCAGTACGACGGCCCCATCCGACTTCGTCAGGGTCTCGGACAGTCGAAAAACGTCGTGATGGTACGCGCGATGCGCGCGATGGGCGTGGACTATGCGGCCAACTATCTGGAGCGCTTCGGTTTTCCACAGCAAAACATTGTGCACACCGAGTCGCTGGCGCTTGGCGCCGCTGCATTCACTCCGCTACAGATGGTTCGCGGCTATTCGGTGATGACGAACGGCGGCTATTTGGTCGACCCGTACTTCATCAGCAAGATCGTCGATGACTTTGGTAATACGCTGTTCGCCGCCGAACCTAAAATTGTCTGCAATACCTGTAATTTGCCGGTGATTTACGGTGAAACCCAACGTTCCGTCGAGCTGTCTCCAGATTCAATGGAAAATGTTGCCACGTCGCAGGAGCATCCACAGCCCAACGCCGCGCCGCAGCCCGACCCGATTACTCCGCCGGAAGCGGCACGACAGGCCAATCAGCCTTATGCGCCGCACGTCATCAGCACACCGCTGGCCTTCCTTATCAAGGATGCCATGAACAGTAATGTCTTCGGCGAACCAGGCTGGATGGGAACCGGATGGCGCGCAGGAAAAGTGCTGCAACGCCATGATATCGGTGGGAAAACGGGGACGACTAACAACTCCAAGGATGCTTGGTTCTCCGGCTATGGACCAAATATCGTGACGTCCATCTGGATTGGCTTCGACGATCATCGTCGCGATTTGGGACGTTCGACCCTCTCGGGTGCGATCCGCGATCAGATTTCCGGATACGAAGGGGGCGCCAAGAGCGCGCAACCGGCCTGGGATAGCTTCATGAAAGTCGCACTTAACGGCGTACCGGAGCAGAAAACCTCGCCGCCGCCGGGCATTACCACCGTCACTATCGATCGCATCACGGGCATGCTGTCAGACGGGGGCGGTAACAGTCGTCAGGAGTACTTTATTGATGGGACGCAGCCGACACAGCATGCGACTCATGATTCCGGCACGACGTTGTACGACGCCGGCAGCGGTCAATCCGAGGAGTTATTTTAATTCCGCTATCAGGCAGGCGCGCTGTCACCAGCGCGCCTGCCTGTAGAGTGCGACGCTATTTCAGGGGAGACGGCGAAAAGAGGTGGGCATGCGCCAGGAATAGCGCACTAACGTTGCGAGCCTCCCGAAAATCCGCCTCCTGCAATAGCGACATCATCCGCGCCTGCGGCCAACGGACAGGGATCAACGGCTCCGGCTCATCGCCTTGTAAGCGCTGAGGATAAAGCCCACGGGCAATGACGATATTCATCTGACTGGAAAAATAGGAAGGGGCCAGCGTCAAGGTCGCCAGTAGTTCGAAATGCTCCGCACCAAATCCGACTTCTTCCTTCAATTCTCGGTCAGCCGCTTCAAACACCGTTTCCCCCGCATCGATCAGCCCTTTGGGAAAGCCCAGTTCATACTGTTCGATCCCCACCGCGTATTCGCGGATCAGCAGCAGGTCATCGCCGATAACCGGCACAATCATCACCGCCTCCCGTCCGGAAGGACGCATCCGTTCATACACGCGGCGCTCGCCGTTGCTGAACTCTAGATCCACCGATTCAACATTAAACAGACGCGAGCGGGCTACGGTTTCAACCCCGAGAATTTTGGGTTTTTGCAGGTTATTTTCCATAGAAGCCCCGGTTACAGAGGAAATTGACTGACGCTGACCGCACAGTTGGAAAAATACTGGTACTCTTCACAGCAGGGGCCACATGGGCATTTTGCGGCAATCGCGTTGCTGCCTGCAACTTTACCATACCAAAACAACAATATTGCAACACCTTAAAAACATAAGCTTCACTTATGTAAACCAGATAGGCACTTGGATGAAAAAAAATAGGATTATCCTCATTTTTGTTCATGTCTGGCCTTGTTAGCATCCAAGGATCAAGACAAGAATATATAAATTCAGTTAGCAAAGGCAGCCAGCAAAGCTAGATGGGATAATTTAGCCTATGTATCTTTGTTAGTATCCAAAAAAAAACAGAGGAAACCTGACGCTATTGGATGGTAATGATATGAGTACAATACTCATCATATTGTCTGTATTGTTAGCCTGTCTGATTGCGGTAGGGGGTTTCATTGGCTATCGCATGTATCGTCGTTTTCTTTTTGCCAAACGCCTGCCCGTAGTCTCTGGACATCGCCAGCTGACCTCGACGGAACGCAAGGCTGTAGAACAATATTTGGTGTCGAGAGATGCTGGCAATACGCTGCCGCTTACCGCGTCGGCGTCTTCCCCACGTCTGACCCGTTCTCTGCTCAGCAACCGTGTATATCCCATTACGCACAGTATTACCCGCTATGGGCTTAGCACCGATGCGCCGAATAAATGGCGATACTTCATTGATACACAAGAAGTTCACCTCCCTCCCAGCTGGGAACAATACATCACACAGAATAACGAGATCGAACTGATCACCACGCGTTCGATGCCGCTGGTCATTTCGCTTAACGGACACTCGATCACGGAATATATCAACAACAGAGATTTCTCGAACAACCGTGAACTGCCGATCGGCAATGCGTCGATTCTCCCGGAGGAAAACGAGCATACCGAACTGCTTTCCGTGCGGAAGGAAACGCGGGAAGAGTACGCCACGCATCGTTCTCGCGGGATTAAAGACGCCGCCATACTTTGCTGCGCCTTTTTGCTTTTGGTCTTCAGCCTTAACAGCCCGCTGGCAGTGCTACCGTGGCTGGCTGCCACAGCCTGTATCCTGGCCGCATGGAGCTGTTGGCAGCTATTTCGAGCTCCCCGTGAAAAAGAGCTGCAGGATGTTCACTGTCTGAATGGCACGCCACATTGTCTAGGACTTTTCGGCGAATCGAACCAAAGCCGTCTTGGCAACATCTCTCTCGGGAACATTGATCTGATTTACCCGCCGCACTGGCAGCCTTATATCGGTCACGATTTGGGGAAAAAGACTGATGTGGACATTTACCAGAATCGGCAGGTCGTTCGACAGGGAAAATATCTGTCGCTTCATAATGAAGTGAAACGCTTTCCCTTGCAGAAACGCGGCAAAAATTTGGTGCTGGCCTGCGGCGCGCTGTTCAGCCTTTTGCTGCTGTTGAGCTACGTTCCGCTCGATCTACCGCTTAAGCTCAGCCTCGCTTGGATCAAAGGCGCGAATAACATCAAAGTCACACAGGTCGACGAACTGGAGAAGATGCCGCTCCATGTCGGCGATACCTTGCAGGTGCGTGGCACCGGCATGTGTTACGTTCCGCCGGTCGATCACGGCCCTACGCCTCCCAGCACGTCGGCTTTCCAGCCCTTCGACTGTTCCGCCATCTATTGGAATAAAGCTGACCCGCTACCGCTGCCTGAATCCGATATCATCGAAAAAACCATCGCCCTGCGCGCCACAGTCAACGAACAGCTGCATCCCTCAACAAATGGCGACGGGGCTAGCTCACCGTTAGCCAGCGCGATTCAGAAGTCCGGCATGATTCTGCTCAATGATTTTTCCGACATCGTACTGAAAACCGAAGACTTGTGCGAAAAAGAAGAGGACTGTACGCGTCTGAAGAACGCGCTGATCAACCTCGGCAATGTGAAAAGCTGGAACGTTTTGGTCAGGCGCGCCAGCTCTGGCGCGCTGAAAGGCACCAGCGTGATACTGCGCCCCGTGAGTGCCGAAACGCTGGATACTCTGGTCAACAACGCCACGGACTACTTTTATTTGCAAGAGCTTCGCAACGCCACCAATGCGTTGAACAGCCCACCGCCGGCCGGGTTCCTGATCCGTAGCGATGAAGGCAACCAATTCGTCACCCACCCAGAACCGATGACGCCGCTGGTCGAGTATCGGCCAGCGGAACAATGGCAGGAATTGCAGCGTTTGTCCGCGATGCTGCTGCACACTTCCTTTGAAGCCAGCGGCGTGATCACGGCGATCGCGTTGGACGCCAACGGCACTCGCCATATCTCCCTTCATAGCGAACCCGATGCGGTCACGCTGTGGCGCTACCTCGGCAGCAGCGTGCTGCTTCTGCTGTTTACGAGCGTGTTTATTATTAACGTCGTGCAGTTGGTCATGAAACACCGCCGCAGCAAACAGCGTATTGCCGATATTCAACAGTATTACGCCAGATATCTGGCGCCGGAGACCTCCGCTACACCAGCGTTACACGGCAGCGCCTCTCGCCCGTCGTGAAATCATCAGCCTTGAACCGGTATACTGGCGTACAGACAACCTCAGCCTGACGGCCGCTTCCGGCGGCAATGGCCTTTTTGCCGGAGAGATGATGATGTCCGAACTCGATTGGAAAGAGATAGATACCGTGCTGCTGGATATGGACGGCACCCTGCTTGATCTCGCTTTCGACAGCTATTTTTGGCTCCAGTTGGTGCCGCAATCGCTCAGCGAAAGGCGCGGTATTTCGCTGGAAGAAGCGAAGGAACTGATGGCGCACGAATATCAGTCCGTTCAGCACACGCTCAGTTGGTACTGCCTCGACTATTGGAGCCAGCAGTTGGATCTGGATATACGTCAGATGACGCGCGACATCGCTTCACGCGCCCGGCTGCGGGACGACACCGCGCCGTTTCTTCGTGCATTAAGGGATAGCGGTCGCCACACGGTTTTGCTGACTAACGCCCATCCGCACAGCCTATCGGTCAAAATTGAACGCACGGGACTCGATCAGCACCTTGATTTATTACTTTCCACCCATACTTATGGCTTTCCGAAAGAAGATCAGCGTTTATGGCAGGCGGTACAAACTCAAATCGGATTCGACCCGGCAAGAACCTTGTTTGTGGATGACAGCGAACCCATTTTGGATGCGGCCAAGACGTTCGGGATCGGCTATTGTCTGGGCGTCAGCAACCCAGACTCCAGCCTGCCCGAGGGCAAAATGTTTCATCGTCATCCCGCCACCAACGATTATCGGGCGCTGATCCCCGCTTTGACAGGCGAAACCGGTTTTTGAGGAGCATATATGAGCAAAGCCAGCCAGCATGAAGACAACGCCGCGGTCCGGCTGGACAAGTGGCTATGGGCGGCCCGAATTTACAAAACCCGCGCCATCGCCCGCGATATGGTTGAAGGCGGCAAGGTTCACTATAACGGTCAACGCAGCAAGCCCAGCAAACTGGTCGAGCTGAATGCCGAGCTAAAATTACGTCAGGGCAACGACGAACGCACCATTGTGATCCTGGAAATCTGCGCGCAGCGCCGTTCCGCGCCTCAGGCGCAGGCGATGTACCAGGAAACCGAGGTCAGTATCGAAAAACGGGAAAAAATGGCGCAGGCAAGAAAAATGAACGCGCTGTCCATGCCCCACCCCGACCGTCGCCCAGATAAAAAAGAGCGCCGGGATTTGATTAAATTTAAATACAGCGACGCGGACTAACCCGCCGTCGCCGCGAGAAAATATTATGTCCACACACGATCAATTGCACCGTTACCTGTTTGAAAGCCACGCCGTTCGCGGTGAACTGGTCACGGTCGGCGACACGCTCCAGCAGGTGCTGAAGAATCATGATTACCCGGCCCCCGTGCAAACCCTGCTCGGCGAACTGCTGGTGGCTACCAGCTTGTTGACCGCTACGCTGAAATTCAGCGGTGACATCACGGTTCAGCTACAGGGCGATGGCCCGCTCAAACTGGCCGTCATCAACGGCAACAACGCTCAGCAGATGCGCGGCGTGGCTCGCCTGCAGGGAGACATCGCCCCTGAAAGCTCGCTGCACGACATGATCGGCAATGGCTATCTGGTGATCACCATCACGCCCACCGAAGGCGAGCGCTACCAGGGTGTCGTCGGCCTCGAAGGCAACACCCTGTCCGCCTGCCTGGAAAACTACTTCCAGCAGTCAGAACAGCTGCCGACGCGCCTGTTTATCCGTACCGGCGAGCACGACGGCAAACCTTGCGCCGCCGGTATGCTGCTGCAGGTGCTGCCAGCCCAGGAAGGTCACCGAGACGACTTCGATCATCTCTCTCAGCTGACGACCACCGTGAAAGGCGAGGAACTGTTCTCTCTGCCCGCCAACGAAGTGTTATATCGCCTGTATCATCAGGAAGAGGTGACGGTGTATGAGCCTCAGTCGGTCAGTTTCCACTGCCACTGCTCGCGCGAACGCTGTGAGAACGCCCTGCTAACACTGTCGGAAAGCGAAGTGGACGATATTCTGGCACAGGACGGCAACATCGACATGCATTGCGATTATTGCGGTAGCCATTACGTCTTCAACGCGGCCGACATTGACGATATTCGTCAGTCCGCCTCACGCACCCACCTGCACTAATCCCACCGCTGAAGAGGGCGCCGTCAGACGCCCTTTCTTTCTCATTCTGTGCTCTCTATCACATTTTTATTACTTTTGCGTCACAAGATTAAGCAAAGTTATTAAAGAATTTATTTAATTTTATGATAGTTCTCGTAGTTAAAATAAGCTCTGGCCCTACACTAAGAGGCAGTTGGACAATACCCATTGAGGAGTAGCCACATGGAGATTAACGGCCAGATGTCACGGGCGCTTTCCGCTTACGGCATTCACGACATCCGCGAACTCGTCTATAACCCGAGCTACGATTTACTGTTTAAAGAAGAAACATCTCCTACATTAGAAGGCTACGAACGCGGCGTCGAAACCGAGCTGGGTGCTGTCGCCGTCAACACCGGTATTTTCACCGGCCGCTCCCCTAAAGATAAATATATCGTCCGTGATGACGTGACGCGCGATACCGTCTGGTGGTCCGATCAAGGCACTGGCAAGAATGACAACCATCCCCTCAGCCAGGACGTCTGGCTACAGTTGAAACAGCGAGTCGGCGAGCAGCTCTCCGGGAAACGCCTCTTTGTCGTTGATGCCTACTGCGGCGCCAACCCCGACAGCCGGCTGAAAGTCCGTTTCATTACCGAAGTCGCCTGGCAGGCGCATTTCGTGAAAAACATGTTTATCCGTCCCAGCGACGACGAACTGCGCGATTTTGTCCCAGACTTCACCGTGCTGAACGGCGCGAAGTGCACCAATCCTAACTGGCGGGAACAAGGACTCAATTCAGAGAACTTCGTTGCTTTTAACCTTACCGAAGGCATCCAGCTGATCGGCGGAACGTGGTACGGCGGCGAGATGAAGAAAGGGCTGTTCGCCATGATGAACTACCTGCTGCCGCTAAAAGGCATCGCCTCCATGCACTGCTCCGCCAACGTCGGCGAAGCGGGCGACGTCGCAGTCTTCTTCGGCCTTTCCGGCACGGGTAAAACCACCCTGTCCACCGATCCAAACCGCCAGTTGATTGGCGATGACGAACACGGCTGGGACGACGACGGCGTCTTTAACTTCGAAGGCGGCTGTTACGCCAAAACCATTAGGCTCTCCAAGGAAGCCGAGCCGGATATCTACGGCGCCATCAAGCGTGACGCGCTGCTGGAAAACGTGACCGTGCGCGCGGACGGCAGCATCGACTTCGACGACGGTTCGAAAACCGAAAACACCCGGGTTTCTTATCCGATCGATCACATTCCAAATATCGTCAAACCGGTTTCCAAAGCGGGCCATGCCACCAAGGTCATTTTCCTGACCGCCGACGCGTTCGGCGTGCTCCCGCCCGTATCTCGCCTGACGTCCGATCAGACGCAGTATCACTTCCTGTCCGGCTTCACCGCCAAACTGGCCGGGACTGAGCGCGGCATTACCGAGCCAACCCCAACATTCTCCGCCTGCTTCGGCGCCGCCTTCCTCACGCTGCATCCCACACAGTATGCCGAAGTGCTGGTGAAAAGGATGCAGGCCTCCGGCGCACAGGCCTACCTGGTAAATACCGGTTGGAACGGCACCGGCAAACGCATTTCTATCAAGGACACGCGGGGCATTATCGCCGCCATCCTGAATGGCAGCATTGAGGAGGCGGAAACGAAAACGCTGCCTATCTTCAATCTGTCTGTCCCGACCGCGTTGGCCGGCGTGGACCCATCGATTCTGGATCCGCGCGATACCTATGAGAGCGCCGCACAGTGGCAAGCGAATGCCGAAGATCTGGCTCAACNCTTTATCGCCAACTTCGACAAATACACCGATACCCCGGCAGGAGCTGCGCTGGTCGCCGCCGGTCCGAAGATCTGATCCGTCATCAGCGACTCCACAACGAATGCCTGCAACCGCAGGCATTTTTTTCCAAGGAACAGAACGAAGATCGACGTCATCCAATTCAATGAGCGTTGAATATCAGGGAGAATGGCAGGGGAGCTGCGGGAACGAAGTGGCGCAGAAATGACGCTCGCTATCTCTGCGTACACAACCCTCCAGTACAAAGCCCATCTCGAAATGAGCAGATTAACCGGAAAGCGAATTTAACGACGAGCAAAACGCAGAGGTATCGCCGGTAGGGAAACCGGCAATAGAGATAAAAGCGCATTATCTTTAGGCCCCGGGGAGATTATCCGCCGTGTCGACCGGTTCGAGGNCCGTTCTGCTGTAGGTCATCGGCAGATAGACCCTAACCAGCAGTCCCCCTCGTTCGCTACTGCCCACTTCCAGTGAGCCGTGATGCGCGTCAATGATGCGCTGCACAATAGCCAGCCCCAGGCCGGTGCCGCTGGTACTACGGGCGCTGTCGCCGCGGACAAACGGCTGGAACAGATGTTTGAGGTTCTCGGGAGCAATNCCTTCTCCATCATCCTCCACCTGGAACCAGGCGCGCTGGAGTTCGCTGCCGCTGCTGACGCGGATCCAGCCATTGCCGTAACGGGTGGCGTTGACCACCAGATTCAGCGCCGCGCGTTTGATGGAAAGCGGACTGGCATTGACTAACAGTTCCCCCTCCCAAAACTCGCTGTCGATTTGACGTTCATAACCGCTTTCCGAAGCGACGACCTCACCCAGAATACTATTGAGGTCGGCGATCTCCATCTGCATCTCCTGACCGGTACGCAGATAGTCGATGAACTGTTCGATGATGGCGTTGCACTCTTCGATGTCTTTATTGATCGACTCCGCCAGATACTCATCCTCTTTATCCATCATCTCCGTCGCCAGACGAATACGCGTCAGCGGCGTGCGCAAATCATGGCTGACGCCCGCCATCAGCAGGGTGCGATCGTCCGCCAGGAGCTTGACCCCTGCCGCCATCTGGTTGAAGGCGCGCGTCACCGATCGGACCTCAGACGCGCCATACTCCCGCAGCGGCGGCGGAATAATACCTTTCCCGACCTGTAACGCTGCGTGCTCCAGCTCCACCAACGGTCGGTTTTGCACCCGGATAAACAACCAGGCGCCGCCAATCACCAGCAGCATAATCGCCAGGGTATAACGGAAGAGCGGCGAGAAATCGCCCTGATGAATTTCGGTCAGCGGCACGCGTACCCAGATGTCGGGAGACAGCCAGGTTTTCAGCCATACCACCGGGGTATTTTTACTGACTTCGACCCGCACTTCCGTCGGACCGCCCAGCTGCTGCGCCATCTGCTGGCTCAGAAACTGGTAATGCTGCGCCCAGCGCAACCCGCTCTCTTCCGCTGCGGCATTGGTGTACAGCGAAATGCCCAGCTCCCGGTAAATTTCACGCCGAAAGGCCGGCGGCACTTCCAGCGTAGAACCGTCTTCCAGCTGCAGCTTATCGGTCATCAGCATTCTGACCTCATAGGCCAGCACCTTGTTGAACTGCTGCAAACTCGGCAGGATGGCGAAGTTCAGCACGACAAGATAGGTGGTCACCAGGCTGACGAACAGCAGGGTGACGATCAGCAACAGCGTACGGGCGAAGGAGCTGCGCGGAGAGAAGCGCCAGCGTCTCATGCCTTACTGCCGTCCGGGACGAAGACGTAGCCCAGACCCCAGACGGTCTGAATATAACGTGGGTGCGCCGGATCTTCCTCGACCATGCGGCGCAGGCGGGAAATCTGTACGTCGATGGAACGCTCCATCGCGCTGTATTCGCGACCACGGGCCAGATTCATCAGCTTATCGCGAGACAAAGGCTCACGCGGATGGCTGACCAGCGCCTTCAATACGGCGAACTCNCCGCTGGTGAGCGGCATCGGCTCGTCGTCGCGGAACATCTCACGCGTCCCCAGGTTCAGCTTGAATTTGCCGAAAGCGACAATCGCTTCTTCCTGAGACGGCGCGCCCGGCAGTTCGTTCGCCTGACGGCGCAGCACCGCACGGATACGGGCCAGCAGTTCACGCGGGTTGAACGGTTTTGGAATATAGTCGTCCGCGCCGATTTCCAGTCCGACGATGCGATCGACTTCTTCCCCTTTCGCGGTCACCATGATGATCGGCATCGGGTTGCTCTGGCTGCGCAGGCGACGGCAAATAGACAGGCCGTCTTCGCCCGGTAGCATCAGGTCCAGTACCATCAGATGAAAGGACTCGCGCGTCAGCAGACGATCCATCTGTTCCGCGTTGGCGACGCTACGTACCTGAAATCCTTGTTCGGTCAGGTAACGCTCTAATAGCGCACGCAGACGCATATCGTCATCAACGACCAGAATTTTGTAGTTCTCTTGCATTTTATTCTCCAAAGACGGGATGAACGCCTATGTTGATATTGTTCAAAACTTGTTAAACACTGGACAATCTTTTCTGGTTTATATTCTAATCATAATTGTTACAAACCATATAAAAATACGTTGTAATCAAACATTTCCTTTGTCCATATTCGAAGATAATGACATATAGACAACATGAATTCCGTTATCGTTGACAGACGTGCCGTCGTGACACCGAGATTTAATAACATAGATTTTTAACCGAGACGTATGAAAACCGATCTTATTACCCGAGAAGGATATGAGNCCCTGCATCAGGAGCTCAACTACCTGTGGAAAGAGCGCCGACCTGAAATCACAGAAAAAGTCGCCTGGGCCGCCAGTCTGGGCGACCGCAGCGAAAATGCCGACTACCAGTACAACAAACGCCTGCTGCGTGAGATCGACCGGCGCGTCCGCTACCTGCGCAAACGCCTGCAGGTAGTGCGAGTGGTGGATTACTCGCCGCAGCAGGACGGCAAAGTCTTTTTCGGCGCGTGGGTAGAGGTTGAAAACGAAGACGGGGACGTGAAGCTGTTTCGCATTGTCGGCCCGGACGAAATATACGGCCGCAAGGACTATATCTCGATCGACGCGCCGATGGCTCGGGCACTGCTGAAAAAAAGCGTCGATGAAGAGGCGGAGGTGCCGACGCCGACCGGGAGAAAAACCTGGTACATCAATAAAATCGCCTACGGTACAACAGCTCCATAGCGTCGCTATCATTCATCCGCCGCCCACATTCACAGGCCAGGCGGATGCGTAAAAATACCGCGACATCACAACAACAAAGCGCCTAAAGCCTTTATTTCCGGCGGCGCTTTTCACGTCAGGAAATAACCTCGTTCGCACGTAAAATCGTTATTTTCCAGAGTTATCAACGCGCTATTTTTACGCTTACGATGAAATGAAACGCGCAATATCGCGTCGCTTAACAGCCATTATTGTTGCGGCGATGAAAGTACGCCAAATGCGCCGCAGAAAAAGCGAAATTACCGACTTAATCTAATCTGAAATATATGTGTCATTTTTATCACTTACCGTGATTCTTGGTGATCATGGAGATCCGAATATGTTCAGCTTAGACACCTTATTGCAGGATCTGGCTCCGCATAGACACACGCCAACCTGGCAACGCACGGTATTACGAACGCTGTTATTCGAGCAGGAAATGCAGCAGTTCGCCCAACGAAATCCCCACCTACGGGGGCTCGATCTGGTGGAGGAAATACTGGACTATTTCGACCTCAACTGCGAAATGGTGGAAGGCGATTTGGAAAACATTCCCAGCCACGGTCCGGTGGTTCTGGTGGCGAATCATCCCATCGGATCACTGGATGGACTCGCCCTGCTGCGGCACGTCGCCAGCGTCAGGCCGGATGTCCGTATCGTTGCCAGCCAGCTGCTTTCCTACATCGAACCGCTGAAATCGCTGTTCTTCTCCGTCGACAACTTCAGCAACCGCACCAACCGACAGCAAATCGCCAACATTCAAAATCATCTCCATCAGGATGGCGCCGTCATTTTGTTCCCCGCGGGAGAAGTCTCGCGCATTAGCCTGCATGGGATCCGCGACGGCCACTGGCACAGCGGGTTTATCCGCATGGCGGCCAAAGCGCGGGCGCCGATTGTTCCGATCCACATCAAGGGCCGCAACAGCGGACTGTTTTACCTTTCCTCCCTGATTTATCGCCCATTATCCACGCTACTGCTGGTGAGAGAGATGTTTCATCAGCGCGGCAATAAATTAAACCTGCGCATTGGCCCGCAAATCCCTTACGCGACCTGGAGTCAGGGAGAGTGGCAGGCCAACGATATGGCGGCCCGCTTCCGCCGCCATGTTTACCGGTTAGGTCAGGGCAAGCCGGGCTGCTTCGCCGGGGAGAAACCTATTGCGCTGTCGGAGGATCGGTCGCGACTGAAACAGGCGCTGACCGACTGCGACGTGCTGGGCACCACTCCGGACGGTAAAACGATTTATCTCTATCAGCGTAAAGACGAAGACTACTCGCCGATTCTGCGGGAACTGGGCCGCCTGCGGGAAATCGCCTTTCGCGCCGTCGGCGAAGGCTGCGGGCTGCGACGCGATCTAGATCACTTCGACGACCACTATCTGCATCTGGTGCTGTGGGACGAAGAGAAGCTGGATATCGTAGGGGCCTACCGTTTCACCCCCACCGCCCATCAGGACCCGCATCAGCTGTATAGCCACAGCCTGTTTCAGTATGGCGGCGAGATGGGGACAATACTCGCCAACGGTATCGAGCTGGGTCGCAGCTTCATTCAACCCAAGTACTGGGGCAAGCGAGGACTGGAATATTTGTGGCTGGGCATCGGCGCCTATGTGGCGCGCTTTCCGCAGTACCGTTATCTGTTCGGCCCGGTGTCACTGTCCGGTACGCTGCCCATCACCGCCCGGGACCTGCTGGTGGCGTTCTATCGGCTGTATTTCCCGCCACGTCAGCCGCTGGCGCGGTCGCGGCGTCCTTACCCCGCATCGTTGCCGGATGTGCTGAAGCAGTTCCAGGGCAACGATTATCAGCAAGACCTCACGCGCCTAAAGAGTATGCTTAACAACCTCGGTTGCGCGATCCCCACGCTTTACAAACAGTATTCCGAGCTGTGTGAAACCGGTGGCGTGCAGTTCATTGACTTCGGCATCGACCCGGACTTCAACAACTGCATCGACGGACTGGTGCTGGTGGACTTACAGCAGCTCAAACCCTCGCGTTATCAGCGCTACATCGCGCCGTTCGCTGCGGAATCCGCGCCTGCATATGCGCCACAAGGCGATAAAGCCGACACCCCCGACTAACCGCGACAAACAGAGGATGCGGAGAGGCTATTCTCCTTCCCGTTCCTCAGGCGCATCCCGCTGCATCCCCAGATGTCCGGCTGACAATCCCAACATCAGTTCACACTTTTCACCGTCTCGGCAAGCCCGTGCGGCAGGTTATTCAACTACGCTTGTCTGAATATACTTCGCCATCGAAGAGATGCCACATCGTCGTAAGGAGCGAAAGCGTATGAAGCAAACCGTTGCCGATTTCGTTGCCAAAACGCTGGAAAGCGCCGGAGTGAAACGCATTTGGGGAGTCACGGGCGATTCTCTGAACGGGCTGAGCGACAGCCTGAACCGCATGGGCACCCTTGCTTGGATGCCGACCCGTCACGAAGAGGTCGCCGCCTTCGCGGCAGGCGCCGAAGCACAGTTGACCGGAGAACTGGCCGTCTGCGCCGGATCCTGCGGGCCAGGCAACCTTCATCTGATTAACGGATTATTCGACTGCCATCGAAACCATGTTCCGGTTCTCGCCATCGCGGCGCACATTCCGTCCAGCGAGATCGGCAGCAACTATTTTCAGGAAACCCACCCGCAGGAACTGTTCCGCGAATGCAGCCACTACTGCGAACTGATTTCCAACCCTGAACAGCTTCCGCAGGTGCTGGCGATCGCCATGCGTAAAGCGATCCACAATCGTGGCGTTTCGGTCATCGTACTGCCCGGCGACGTCGCGCTGAAGCCTGCCCCGGAAGGCGCGTCGNCGGACTGGTATCCGATCCCGGCGCCGCGCGTACTGCCGGTGGACAGCGAGTTGCACAAACTGGCGGAGCTGCTGAACGCCGCTAAAAACATCACTCTGATGTGCGGCAACGGCTGCGCGGACGCGCATGATGACGTCGTGCAACTGGCGGCCACGCTACAGGCGCCGGTCGTTCACGCGCTACGGGGCAAAGAGAACATCGAATACGACAACCCCTTCAGCGTCGGGATGACCGGAC
The DNA here is from genome assembly GCF_000688655.1 of Lonsdalea quercina subsp. quercina. Classification (GTDB taxonomy): domain Bacteria; phylum Pseudomonadota; class Gammaproteobacteria; order Enterobacterales; family Enterobacteriaceae; genus Lonsdalea; species Lonsdalea quercina. Next base: position 50,652 of record NZ_JIBO01000020.1, read on the forward strand.
TCATCGGCTTTTCTTCCGGCTACCACGCGATGATGAATGCCGAGATGGTATTGCTGCTGGGCACGCAGTTTCCCTACCGCGCGTTCTATCCGACGAACGCCAAGATTATCCAGATCGACATCAACCCCGGTAGTATCGGCTCCCACTGCCACGTGGACATGGCGCTGCTGGGCGACGTCAAATCTACCCTGACGGCGCTGCTCCCATTACTGGATCAGCAGGACGACCGCCACTTCCTTGATGAGGCGTTGAAGCATTATGCGGACGCGCGCAAGGGGCTGGACGAGCTGGCGGAACCGAACGACAAANAGGAGATTCATCCCCAGTATCTCGCCCGACAGATCAGCCACTATGCCAGCGAGGACGCCATCTTTACCTGCGACGTCGGCACGCCGACCGTCTGGGCCGCACGTTACCTGAAAATGAACGGCAAACGCCGTCTCATCGGCTCCTTCAGCCACGGCTCCATGGCCAGCGCGATGCCTCAGGCGCTGGGCGCGCAGTCGGTCGATCCTAACCGGCAGGTCGTGTCGTTCAGCGGCGATGGGGGCTTTACCATGCTGATGGGCGATTTTCTGTCCGTCGCCCAGCTCAAACTGCCGGTAAAAATCGTGGTGTTTAATAACAGCGCGCTGGGATTTGTGGCGATGGAGATGAAAGCGGGCGGCTTCCTGACGGACGGCACCGAACTGCACAATCCCAACTTCGCGGAGATCGCCAATGCCTGCGGCGTTAAGGGACTCCGCGTGGAGAAAGCCTCCGAGCTGGACGCCGCGCTGGAAGAGGCTTTCTCCCACGACGGCCCGGTGCTGCTGGATGTCGTCACCGCCACGGACGAACTGGTGATGCCGCCGGAAATCAAACTGGGACAGGCCAAGGGCTTCAGTCTGTACATGCTGCGGGCCATCATCAGCGGGCGCGGCGACGAAGTGATTGAGCTGGCGAAAACCAACTGGCTGCGCTAGCCGCCCGCCATCGCAACACGGTCAGTCGTTTAATGCGGACCGAAAGTCCCGCAGCGGCTGGCCGTTGTACACCTGACGGGGACGATACAGAGTCAGTCCCCGCTCGTGCATCTCTTTCCAATGGGCAATCCAACCGCTGGTGCGCCCCACGGCGGCAATGACCGGGAACATCGCGGGCGGCAGGCCCATCGCCTTAAGAATCACCGCCGTGTAGAAGTCGGCGCTGGGGTACAGCCGATGCTCAAGGAAATAAGCGTCGGTCAGCGCCACATGCTCCAGCTCCATCGCCACCTGTAGCAGGTCGTCGGCCATGCCCAGTTCGTTGAGCACCTCGTAACAGGTTTTACGCAGGATCGCCGCGCGGGGGTCAACGTGGTGGTACACCGAATTGCCGAATCCCATCAGATGCATCGCACTGCCGCCCTCTTTCGCCCGACGCACGAACTCCGGAACGCGATCCACCGTTTTGATTTCGCCCAGCATGCGCATACAGGCTTCGTTCGCGCCGCCGNGTCGCGGTCCCCACATCGACGCCAGGCCCGCCGCAATACAGGCGAACGGGTTGGCGCCGGATGACCCGGCGGCCCGAACCGCCATCGTCGACGGACACTGCCCATGGTCGGCGTGCAGGATCAAGATTCGGTTCATCGCCCGCTCCAGCACCGGATTCACCTCATACTTTTCCGCCGGAATAGAGAACAGCATGTGCATGAAATTCGCGGTGTAAGAGAGCGTATTGCGCGGGTAAACCGCCGGTTGCTCAATGGAGAATTTGTAGCTCATGGCGGCCAGCGTCGGCATCTTCGACAGCAGCCGCACCGCCGCCAGCTCTCTGTCCTCCGGCTGCTCCACATTCAGCACATCGTGATAAAACGCGGCCAGCGCCCCAACGACGGCGCACATCAGCGCCATAGGATGAGAATCCCGACGAAAACCGCTGCACATCCGGCTGATCTGCTCGTGGATCAACGTATGGCGGGTAATCGTCTCTGAAAATGTGTCGTACTCCTTCCGTGTGGGCGCTTCGCCGTGCAGCAGGATGAAGCAGACCTCAAGGAAATCGCACTGTTCCGCCAGCTGTTCGACGGGAAAGCCGCGATGCAGCAGCACGCTGTCGACAGGGTCGATATAGGTAATGGCGGACTCGCAGCCCGCCGTGTTGGCGAAGCCGGGATCGAAACTGCACAGATTGCGCTCGCCTAAGGGACGGACATCCACCGCCTCTCCCCCCATCACGCCGCGGCGAATCTCCAGCTCAATGTGTTCCTGCCCGCCCACCGTCAGCGTGGATGTTTTTACTGTCATGCCTCAATCTCCCGACCGAATGAACGCACTTACCCCGTCGTACTGGCGTAGGCGGTCTAAAATCACCATGGCATCGCTGCCCCGTGTTCATTTAATACGCTAATTCCGCGTTACGTCACAACAATCTGGCGTAATTTTGATGCAGATAAACTTTCGCCGCAGCCCGCTTGCGCACCGCGTCTGCGCCGGCTGGCATTTTTCGCCGTCAATCCGTATAACTATCGCAAGCTTTTACACCCCCTTAATTGAAGACGAGTGATATTAACCTCATGAATGCCTCATTAAGCCATATCATCGCCCAGGAGCTGAACGCCCGCACCGAGCAGGTCAGCGCCGCGGTTCAACTTCTGGACGAGGGAAACACCGTCCCTTTCATCGCCCGTTACCGTAAAGAAGTGACCGGCGGGCTGGATGATACGCAGCTGCGTCAGCTGGAAACCCGGCTGGGTTACCTGCGCGAGCTGGAAGATCGTCGCCGGACTATTCTGAAATCCATCGACGAGCAGGGAAAACTGACCGACGATTTGGCGCAGTCCATTCGCACCACGCTCAGCAAAACCGAGCTGGAAGATCTCTACCTGCCGTATAAACCCAAACGCCGCACGCGCGGCCAGATTGCTATCGAAGCGGGCCTGGAGCCGCTGGCGGACAGCCTGTGGAACGACCCGTCCCAGACGCCGGAAAACACCGCCGAAGCCTATGTTGACGCCGATAAAGGCGTCGCCGATGTCAAAGCGGCTCTGGACGGCGCGCGCTACATTCTGATGGAGCGGTTCTCCGAGGATGCGGCCCTGCTGGCGAAGGTGCGCGACTATCTGTGGAAAAACGCGCATCTGGTCTCCCGCGTGGCGGAGGGCAAAGAGGTGGAAGGGGCGAAGTTCCGCGACTACTTCGACCACCACGAGCCTATCGCGCAGGTGCCCTCCCATCGTGCGCTGGCGATGTTTCGCGGCCGCAACGAAGGCATTCTGCAACTGGCGCTGAACGCCGATCCGCAGTTCGACGAGCCGCCGCGTGAAAGCTACTGCGAGCAGATCATCGTCGACCACCTGGGCCTGCGCCTGAACAACGCCCCCGCCGACGGCTGGCGTCGCGCGGTCGTCAACTGGACCTGGCGCATCAAGGTGCTGATGCATCTGGAAACCGAGCTGATGAGCAGCGTACGTGAAAAGGCCGAGGACGAAGCCATCAACGTCTTCGCCCGCAACCTGCACGACCTGCTGATGGCCGCGCCTGCCGGGATGCGCGCCACGATGGGGCTGGACCCCGGCCTGCGCACCGGCGTTAAAGTCGCGGTCGTAGACGCCACCGGCAAGCTGGTGGCGACCGACACGATCTACCCGCACACGGGTCAGGCCGCCAAAGCGGCCGCCAGCGTTGCCGCGCTGTGCATGAAGCACCAGGNGGAACTGGTCGCCATCGGCAACGGCNCCGCCTCGCGCGAAACCGAACGCTTCTTCCTCGACACTCAGAAACAGTTCCCCGCAATCAACGCCCAGAAGGTGATCGTCAGCGAAGCGGGGGCCTCGGTGTACTCCGCGTCCGAGCTGGCCGCGCTGGAGTTCCCTAATCTGGATGTTTCGCTGCGCGGCGCGGTATCTATCGCCCGCCGACTGCAAGACCCGCTATCCGAGCTGGTGAAGATTGAGCCGAAATCCATCGGCGTCGGCCAGTACCAGCACGACGTCAGCCAGACGCTGCTGGCTAAAAAGCTGGATGCGGTGGTGGAAGACTGCGTGAACGCCGTCGGGGTGGATCTGAACACCGCGTCCGTGCCGCTATTGACCCGCGTCGCGGGCCTGACCCGCATGATGGCGCAGAATATCGTCAACTGGCGCGATGAGAACGGGCGCTTCCTTAACCGCGCGCAGCTATTGAAAGTCAGCCGTCTCGGCCCCAAAGCGTTCGAACAGTGCGCCGGCTTCCTGCGCATCAACCACGGCGACAACCCGCTGGATGCCTCGACGGTTCACCCGGAAGCCTACCCGGTGGTAGAACGCATTCTGGCCGTCACCGAGCAGAAGCTGCAGGACCTGATGGGCGACGCCAATGCGCTGCGTTCACTGAAAGTCAGCGAATTTACCGACGAACGGTTCGGGATCCCGACGGTGACCGACATCATCAAAGAGCTGGAAAAACCGGGACGCGACCCGCGCCCTGAGTTCAAAACCGCCAGCTTCGCCGAAGGCGTGGAAACGATGAACGACCTGCTGCCGGGCATGATTCTGGAAGGGGCCGTCACCAACGTCACCAACTTCGGCGCCTTCGTGGATATCGGCGTCCATCAGGACGGGCTGGTGCATATCTCCTCGCTGGCGAACCGCTATGTGGAAGATCCGCACACGGTGGTCAAGGCGGGCGATATCGTTAAGGTGAAGGTGCTGGAAGTGGATTTGCAGCGTAAACGTATCGCGCTGACGATGCGCCTGGATGAGCAACCGGGTGAAACCGGCGCTCGCCGAGGCAGTCAGGATACAGCCCAGCCGCGCAGACAGGCCGCCAACAAACCGCGTCCGCGTGCGGGCGGGACAGCGGCCGGCAACAGCGCGATGAGCGACGCGCTGGCGGCGGCGTTCAAAAAACGCTAACGCCTTACCTACAAGAGGGAGCGCGCGACAGGCGCTCCCTCTGCGTTCAGAGCACCGGCAGCACGTTGCGCTTACGACGCAAACGCGGGTTCAGCGCGGTGTGCAGCGCATCACTCAGTAGATTCAGCGCCATCACGGTCAGCATAATCATCACGCCGGGGATCGCCGTCATATACCATCCGGTCCTCAGCGCATCCCGTCCCGTCCCGATCATCGCCCCCCAGCTCACGACATTGGGATCGCCCAACCCGAGAAAGGACAGCCCCGCCTCAGAGAGAATGGCATTGGCGATCAGCAGCGCTGTGGAAACCACCACCGGCGTCCAGGCGTTCGGCAGGATTTCACGGAAGATCAGGTGCAGATCGCTCGCGCCGAGCGAAATGCTGGCGCTCACGAACTCCCGCTCGCGCAGCGCCAAAAACTCCGCACGCACCAGTCGGGCAACGCTGGTCCAGGAGGTGATGCCCAGCGCAAAAATGAGGGTGGGGAGGGAGGGTTGCAGCACCGCCACCAGAATAATGGCGAGCAGAAACGCCGGGATGGTCTGAAACAGCGTGGTCACGCTGGTCAGTACGCTATCGATGCGCCCCCGATAGAAGCCGGACAAGACGCCGACGGCAATACCGATCAGCAGCTCCATTGCGGTTGATGCGACGCCAACCAACAGCGACACGCGCGCGCCGTGAAACACGCCCGCCAGAATATCCCGCCCCATCAGATCGGTTCCCAATGGAAACTGCGCATCCTGNCCCGGCCACAGATAGGGCATGCCGACCATATTCAGCGGATCGTCGGGAAAGAGCCGGGATGCCAGACACGCCATCGCCGCTACGCCCAGCAGGATCGTCAGCCCTATCAGCGCGGAAGGTTGTAATAACCAGCGCATCATATTTCTCCTTTCTCTCTTCGGGCCACCGCGCGCCGCCGGCGCGGGTCCAACCCGGCATGCACGATATCCACCAGAAGATTGGACAACACGACCAGTACGCTGCTGAACAGCAATACGCCCAGCAGCACCGGGATATCCCGGCTACGGATGGCATCAAACGACAGCTGTCCCAGTCCCGGCCACGCGAAGACCGTTTCCNCCACGATGGAACCGCCCAACAGGGCGCTGCTTTGAAGGCCCAGCATCGTGATCACCGGGAGCACGGCATGACGCAGCGCATGACCGAAAATCACACGGCCTTCGCGTGCGCCCTTCGCCCGCGCGGTGCGGATAAAATCCTCCGAAAGCGTTTCAATCATGGAAGCCCGCGACAGCCGCGCATACACGGCCATGTAGTAAATCGCCAGCGTTAGCACCGGCAGCACCAGATGCGTCGCCACGTCCCACAGCTGTCGCCAGCCGTGGTAACCCGCACCGATAGCCTGCCAACCGCTGGCCGGCAGCCACCCCAATTTGACGGCAAACAGGACGATCAGCATCAGCGCTACCCAGAACATCGGCGCCGAATAGCCCAACGTGGAGAGAACCGAAATCGCCGAGTCCGCGATGCCGTGGGGACGACGCGCCGACGCCACCCCCAGCAGCACGCCGCCCACGGCCGACAGCAATAAAGCCGTGCCTACCAGCAACAGGGTGGCGGGTAATCGGTCCACAATCAGGCCCATGACCGGCTCGCCGAAACGGAACGAAAAACCCAAATCGCCCTGCAACAGCTGTCCGAGATAAGCCAATAGCTGAGCCAGTACCGAACGGTCCAATCCGTACAGTGCGCGCAGGTGCTGAATCAGCTCCGGCGAGGCGTTCCCGCTCTCGCTGGCGATGACATCCACCAGATCGCCGGGCAGCAGCTTGAGGAGAAAAAAGTTCAGCGTGGCGATGCAAACCACGATGCCCGCCAGCTGCAACAGCCGGAAAAAAAGATGTTTCGTCATAAGTGCGTCCGCCCGCCGTNCGGCGTTATTTTTTGTCGAGCCATACCTGAGCGAAATTGTTCTGGCTGTGATTGAAGGTGTCCGTCACGTTGCGCAAATTTCTGGCCCAAATGCCGAACCACTTGAATTCGAACAGGTTAATCTGTGGAAGATCGCGCTGCACCACGCGCTGTAACTCATCATAAAGCGCCCGACGCTTCACTGGATCCACCTCAATCTGCGCGGCTTCGATCAGCCTGTCCGCCTCGGGGCTGGCGTAACCGGAGGCATTTGTCCAGGGCGTGCCCTTGCTCTCCGCCTTCGNCCAGTAAAGCTGCTCCACGCCCAGCTGCGGGTCGGTCCAGTTGACGCCCCAGGAGCTGGCCAACTGATAGTCGTAATCCTTGAAGACGTTTTTGCTCCAGGTCGCCAGATCGAGCGCCCGCAAGGTCACATCGATGCCGATGGCCCGCAGGGCCTGACGGACGAACTCCCCGGTACGGCGGTAGTCGTCGCCGAAAGGGATGAAGTCGTGATTCAGCGTGAAGCGCCAGCCGTCCGCCTTCTTCGGGAAACCGGCTTCGTCCAGCAGCGCCTGCGCCTTTCTGGGATCGAACGGATACTGCGGCGTGTCGGCGGTATAGAACGTGCTCAGCTGTGAGGAAACGGGACCGGTCGCCGGTTTAGCGTAGCCGCCCCATNCCACTTTAACCAGCAGATCTTTATTCACCGCATGTGCGATCGCCTGACGGACTTTCAGGTTGCCCAGAATCGGGTCGCGCAGGTTGGGCAGCAGCCAGAACGAGGTCGCAANCCCGTTATAACCCGCCGTATCCAGCGTCAGATTCGGCTGTTTCGACAGGCGGTCGGCGTCCGCAAAGGTGACGGGATTACGTTCGCCGTACTGGATCGCGCCGGTTTCAAACGCGGTCGCGCGGCCCGAGACGTCAGGGATGATTTTGAATATCAGCTTGTCGAGGAAAGGTCTGTCGGGCTGCCAGTATTTATCGAAACGTTCGAGCGCGATATGACTGCCGCGCTGCCACTCCTTGAACACAAACGGCCCGGTGCCCACGGGCTTGTTGTTGTAGGGGTTGTTGGGGATGTCCGTGCCTTCATACAGGTGTTTCGGCAACACCGGCGTCGCCACGACGTCCAGCGCGTTGAGCACCACCGGCGTCGGCTTGGACAACGTCAGCACGACGGTATGCGCGTCGGGCGCTTCGGTTCGCGCCAGGTACTGGAAAACGCGGCGGGCATAGGGTGAATACTGCAACCAGACGTTGTCGGCGGAAAACTTCACGTCCGCCGAACTGAACGGCTGACCATCGTGCCAAAACACGTTTTTACGCAGGTAAAGCGTCACCGTCAGCCCGTCGTCCGAGACGGCCACTTTCTCCGCCAACTGCGGACGCGGCGTCAGGTCCGGCGCATAGTCGAACAGGCCGTCGAAGATTTTGCTGACGACGGTGCGGCCCGGCGTGGAGGTATTGATAAAGAAAGCCAGCGTCGGCGGTTCCGGATGCACCACCGCTTCCAGCGTTCCCCCGCGAACGGCGCCGGTCACGGTATTCGGCAAGCTACCGACCTCGGCCTGACCTGCGAGCGGCCACGCCCCCCCAAATACCCCGGAAGCCATGATCGCGCCGGAGATACCGAGAAATCGGCGGCGATTAATTTCATAGTCGACCATCGCCTCCAGGGCGCGGTCGGTGGAACGCGGCGCGTCCGAACTCTGTTTTGGCATCGTCTGTTTCCCCTCGATGAATAAGTCAGACTTTCCTAAAGCCGCCTGGGCCAAGGTAAGGCTGTTCTCTGTATTGTTGTTATCAAGCGCGGACGGCGGACTGTCGCCGGCTCAGGCTTGTATTACTGTCGCTTCAGCCCGACTGGCCTGCCGCCCCGGCACCGCGTCCAACAGCGCGCGGGTGTACGGATGACGCGGATGCCGCCAGAGGCTTTGCGGGTCGCCCTCTTCCACGATCCGACCGCCATTCATGACCATAATGCGGTCGGCGATGTAACGGACGACGGAAAGGTCGTGAGAGATAAATAAATAGGTCAGTCCTAGCTCGGCTTTCAGATCCACCAGCAGATTAATAATCTGCGCCTGCACGGACACATCCAGTGCCGAAACCGGCTCATCGCAAATCAGCAGTCGCGGGCGCAGCACCAATGCTCGTGCAATGCCGATGCGCTGGCGCTGACCGCCTGAAAATTCGTGCGGGTAGCGATCGCGCGCCGAGCGCGCCAGCCCGACATCATCGAGGATGCGCACGATTCGCCGCTCGCGCTCTTGTTTGTCCTTAACGCCGTGGATCGCCAGCGCATAACCGAGAATGTCATCGATACGCTGACGCGGATTGAGGGAGCTGAAGGGATCCTGAAAAATCATCTGCATCTGCTGGCGCCAGGGCAACAGCTGTCGACGCGATAACGACAGCAAATTCTGACCGTCAAATGCGATCCGGCCCTGCTGAACCGGCTGTAACTGCATGATCGCGCGCGACAGCGTGGACTTTCCGCAGCCGGACTCGCCCACCAACCCCAGCGTTTCGCCGGGTCGAAGGGTGAGCGAAACCTCGTTCACCGCCGCGACGCGCCCCCGCTCCGTGTCATAGGCGACCGTCAAGTCCGTGACCGATAGCAGCGGCGCCTGCGCGGGTGTCGCCGTGGTAAAACGCTCGGGATCGACCGGCGGCTGCGAGAGCGAGAATCCGTTGGTCGCGCTGTAATGAATTTCCGCCAGCCGGGTTTCGCGGTAATGCAGGCCGGGGTGGGTATGCAGAGACGCCTGCAACAGCCCTTGGGTATATGTGTGCTGCGGATGATGGAGTACGTCGCCGACCGGGCCTGCTTCCAGCTTGCGGCCGTGATGCATCACCGCGACCCGGTCAGCCCACTGGGCGACCACGCCCAAATCGTGCGTAATCAGCAGCACCGCCATGTTCAGCTCACGCCGCAGTTCGTCGATCAGAGAGAGGATCTGCGCCTGAATCGTGGCATCCAGCGCCGTGGTCGGTTCATCGGCAATCAGCAGACGCGGTTCGCAGGCGATCGCCATGGCGATCATGACGCGCTGACGCTGGCCGCCGGAAAGGTGGTGCGGGTAATCGTGGAAACGGCGCTGAGGTTCCGGGATTTTCACCCGCGCCAGCAGCTCGATCGCGCGCTGGCGGGCCTGTTCCCGGCTGAGCGGTTGGTGCAGCGTCAGGGCTTCCGCCACCTGTTGTCCAATCGAGAGCACCGGGTTCAGGGACGTCATCGGCTCCTGGAAAATCATGGAGACCACGTTGCCGCGCCGCGCGGCGAGCTGACGTTCGCTGAGTGATAACAGCTCGTCATCGTCCAGCCGAATCGACCCGCGAACCTGCGCCTGCTTAGGCAACAGCCGCAGCACGCTTAGCGCCGTGGTGGACTTACCGCAACCGGACTCGCCCACCAGCGCCAGCGTTTCGCCCGCCGCTATTTGCAGGTCGAGATTATCCACCGCCACATGACCGGGAAAACGAATGTTCAGTCCCCGTATATCCAATAACGCCGTCATCCAAATACCTTCAATCAACCCACCCGGTGGAAAGCCGTCGCCCGTCAGGAGACCGGCGCCTAGCTAGCGACGTTTGGCGCAGCTGCACCAAACATGACCCGCTAATGTAAGCGCCGCCCGAATGATTCCCTATGACGTTTTTTTTATTACTTATAGCCACTCATTATTTAGTGATTGAATGATTATCCGGGCCGGAGAGGATGCGCTAAGCACTGCGTTAACCATTCGACGAGGGACAGAACGCGCCGCTGATACGAGAGACGACGAGATCCCGCGTCAATAGCCGCAGCGGGTGGAACGGCGCCAAGGAAACACGCCGGCAATCAGCAAGACGATCGAAGATGCGGCGACCGCCCATCGGGGGATGATGGCAGGTACAGCGCATGACCGGAAACGGTCGGAAATCAGGCCCTCCGCAATATAAAAAAACTCGCACGACATCATGCGTAGTGCGAGCTTAGTGAGCAGGGATTGAAAAGCGGCCTACGCCTCGCGCAACGCCTCCGCCGGAGAGCGTCGCCAGGACAACATCGCGGGAACGGTGAGGACCACCGCTGCGATCACCAACAGCAGCAGCGAGAACTGAATATCCTCCTCGCCGAGCGTGACCGGTAGCACGAAACCGCTTTTCTCGCTCATCACGACGGCAATCGCCTTCGCCGCCAGATAGCCCAGCCCGNCGCCCGCCAGAATGCCCGCGCTCACCAGCAGCATCAGTCCGGACCAGACCAGCAGAAAAATGCCGGCACGCGGCGCGCCAAAGGCCCGTAGCGCGCCGATCTGCCTGCGACGCTGATGCAGATGCAGCACCGCGACCATCGCGACGGCAATGCCCACCAGCCCCTGCGTGCCCATCGCCACGTAGTCCAGCAACAGACGGATATCCCCCAAAATGCCGTAGAGCTTGACCAAAACCTCGCCGGGGAACACCGCCAGCGTGGCGTCCGTGCGGTACTGGGCGCGCAGCTGATAAGCCCCGGCAATGCTTTTCGGTTTCACCACGATAGCCGGCATGCCTGCGTGCGTTGCGGCGGGGTGAAGCTCCGCCTTTTCGCCGNCGTGATGATGTGTTTCTTCGTCGTCATGCTCATGTCCCGGCACCGCGATGCCATGCACGCGCCACACCGCCGTGACCGGCACCAGTATGGCGCGATCCCAGGCGCTGCCCTCTTCCGGCAGCACGCCGACGACGGTGTAGCGGACATTTTCGTGCGAGTGCGTCCCGCTTTCGCCGACGCGTCCGTGGATAGGACTGAACGTATCGCCGGGTTGCAAACCGGTATGCGCGCCGACGACGGCGTCGAAATCCTGTTCAAAGACTCGCCCGGCCTGCAACGCCCGCTTGCCGTTATCCGTCACCATCGCCGTCGTCGTCCCCACGACCGGCATGCCCTGATAGAAATCGCCGAACGCCACCGGCGCGGCCCACTCGACCAGCGGATGATGCGCCAACGTGTCCAGCACCGATACCGGGATCAGCGTCAGCGCCGACGGTTGCAGAAAGACCGATGACAGCACCAGCTGCGTTTCGCTGCCCGGCGCGCCAATCACCAGATCGAAACGGTCCGCCGCACGCGCACTCCCTTGCTGTAACGCCCGCTCTTGCAGATTTACCGCAATGCTCAGCGCCGTCGCCAGCGCGATCAGCAACATGACGACCAACATGCCGGGCCACAGCCTGCGCATATCGGCGCCTAATAACGTCCAAGGGATCATGTCGTCTGCTCCTGATTTTTTTCATCCAACACGATTCGTCCTTGTTCCAACCGGATGCAGCGCGCCATTCCGTCGGATAGTTGACGATCGTGCGTGACCGTAATCAGCGTCGTGTGCGTATCCCGCGCCAGCGCGATTAACAGCTCGGCGATCTGTTGGCCGTTATGGCGATCCAGACTGGCGGTCGGCTCATCAGCAACGATCATATCCGGCTCGCCCAGCAGCGCTCGCGCTACCGCGACCCGCTGTTTTTCACCGCGGGACAGCCGTTCCACCGTCCTTTTTCCCGTCTCCAGCCCCACCCGTTCCAGCAGTTCCGCCGCCCGCGTTTTCAGCGCGCGGGGCAGCCGCCAATGGTGAAAGCGCGCGGGCAGCAACACATTTTCCAGCGCCGACAGGCCGGGAAATAAATGAAAGTCCTGCATGATCAGACCGACGTGGCGAGCGCGCCAACGATCGCGACCGGCTTCACTCAGGGTTGACAGCTCTTGTTGATCCCATCGCACCGATCCGCTGGCCCGTCCGTCCAGCCCCGTCATCACATTGATCAGGGTGGTTTTGCCCGATCCGGACGGCCCGACGATCGCCACCCGCTCTCCCTCCGCAATATGGAGATGCGGAATGTCTAATACCGGCTCCGGCAGATCGGGAAATGTCNCCTGCAATTGTGTCATCTGTATCATCGCAACCGGCTCCTATGGCGTTTTGAAGTGCGCGTCGCGCAGGCGTAGCAGGCTGACGAACCCGCTTTCCGGATCGGTCCACGATCCATATTCCAGCACGCCGTCCNCCTCAATAATGGTGTTGTTCTGCACGAAGGTCTGCCGCTTGCCGAGATAGACCACCACGATGTCTTCCGGCCAGTCCGCATCCGACGAACAAAACGGGCACAGCGCCATCGGCATTTTGGTCAGGACGAAGAATTGCGCCTCCGCCTTCAACGGCGGCGCCATGAATCCCCGCATTTTCACGCGTTGCCCCGACAGCGTTTTTACGTCGTTGGAAAATTCGGCGCCCAGCACCCCGAACGAGGCGTACAGCGTGTCGAACGAGAGTTCAGGGACCGAGGCCGCCCGCACGGGCTGCATCACGCTCAGAGAGAAAATAAGCAGGCACAACGGGGCCATCAGCCCCGCTGCAACACGTATTAACCGCGGCATAACACGTCACTGCTTCACGGTGTTGCGGGCATCGATAGCGAGCGCATCGACGATCACCCGGAACAGCTGCGTGTTGTCCATATAGCCGCGGATGGCTTCTCCGCCGGGGCCGCTGGCCTGAATCACCATGTCGTCCACGGCGTGCACGCCGGTATCCACCGAACGCGGCAGAATGCCTTCGCGCAGCACGGCGCCGGGGACGGAGGCATAAGCCTTGTTGGCGACGTACTGATCTTTTTCATTTTTCACCGACGGGACGAATGTGCCATCCAGCTTTGGTCGGAAGGTTTCGTAATAGTCCGGGTAGTTGTTGAAGAAGACCGCCAGACGTTTGGAAACGTTGACGTCATCCGGGTAGCCGTCTTTATTGGCATCCCGATAGTTCGGGTAACCCGCGTCTTCATACACGCCGACCTTTTCGCGCATCTCCGCACCCGGCTTGTTATCGTCCACCGTACCGATGATGGAGATGCCGTGGGTGTGGTCGCCGGTCACGATGATCAGCGTGTCCGGATGCGTTTCCACGAACTTCTTCGCCACCGCCACAGACTGGTCAAGCATGATGGTGTTGTAGAACGCGCGTTCCCAGTCCAGCGGGTGAGAAGCCTTGTCGATCAACGCCGATTCCACCATCAGGAAGAAGCCGTCTTTATTTTTGGACAGCACATCCAGCGCTGCCTGCGTCATTTCCGTCAGATCCGGTTGGTTGGGAAATTTCTTGGCAACGTCGTTTTTCAGGAAGCGGCGGTCAAGCACGCCGTCCATGTTGCCGGTGTGAAACAGGCCCAGCAGTTTGGTGGCGGTCGCCGCGTTCTGTTTCAGCGTCTGCGCGTCCGTCGCCAGCGTATAGCCGGCCTGCTGGAATTTCTCGACGTAGTTGATATCGTCTTTGCGCTTCGAGCCAGGAATGCTTTTCGGCAGGAAATAGGCGGAGCCGCCGCCCAGCATCACGGTTGGCTGCACGTCGTAAAACATGGACGCGATTTCGGCCTTGTCGGCGCGGCGACGCGTGTGCGATACCACGGCGGCGGGCGTCGCATCCTCCAGCTCGGCNTCGCTGACGATGCCGAGCGCCATATTGGTCGAACGGGTCACCAGCTCTCCCAACGTTTCCTGTTTAGGATGTTCGAGCGAGTTTTTACTGCGGCTGACGTATACGCCAATCGCATTGACGCCGGACTTATGGCCGGTCATGTAAGCGCTCATGGTGTTGGCGCTGTCCGCCGCGATAGAGTCGGTACTGGACGTGCCGGCGAACGCCATATATTGCAGGTCGTCGATCNCCAGTTTTCCGGCCGCTTTTCCTTCCGTGATCCCTTTGGACAGAATGCGCGCGCCGGTGCGGTGAGCCACCGACAAGCCGTCGCCAATAAACAGGATCACGTTTTTCGCCTTACGGGTCTCCGGAGCCGGATAAACTTCCCAGCTGACCCTGGCGGTCTTGCCTTTGGCCTGCGCCTCAACGTCATAACGGCCCGCCTGCGTCAGACCGACGTCGCGGACCCACACGGTGGATACGGGGGCGCCGTCTTCGCGTTCGACGAACGTGGCCTCTTTGCCCAGCACCTGCTGATAGTCGCGGCCGTTGATCTGAATGCGGATATCTTCCGGCTTCAGCACCTCATCGAACTCAACTTTGAAGTCGAATCGCCCACCCGCCGGCATAGTCGCGCGGTCAATGGGGTAAATAGCCTGTGCGTGGGAGAAACCGGGCAGAGATGACGCCATTAATAAGGGGAGAAGCCAACGGAGTTTCATTCTATTGATGTCCTTCGCAGTTAATCATGGTCCGGACATAAGCTAGTGATGATTTCTTACATTTTGATGAACCCCGTCACCGCTGGCATTACCTGGACAAAACCGGCACAGGGCGCTGCGCATTCGCGCAATAAGAGCGACGGGAGAGGCCGTTACCGCGCCCTCGTGAACGCCAGCAGCGCCTCGATCACCTCATCAGGATGCGAGATAAACGGCGCGTGCGATGCTTTGGGAATGATCACCGAGGTCGACTGCGGCCAGCGTTCATCGAGCAGCGGCACGATAGCGCGAGGCACCAGGCCATCCAACGCGCCGTAAATCCGCAGGAACGGTACGGTGAGCGACGCCAACGGCTCCCGCAAATCCACCTGCGACAAGATCTCCAGTCCGCCGTTCAGCACGTCCACCGTCGGCATCGGCTGGTCCAGCACCACGGATTTCAGCAGTCTGGCATCCTGTTTTGCGCTGGCGGTTCCCAGCGTTTGCAGCGCCAGAAAACGCTCCACCGTACGCTGAAAATCTTCCTGCAACTGCTGCTGAAAACCTGCCAGTACGGTGGGTTTGATGCCCGGCCATGTCTCTTGCGCCTGAAAGCAGGGAGAAGAGGATAACGACACCAGCGCGGTAACGCGCTCCGGGTGGGTCAGCGCGATCTGACTGGCCACGAGTCCGCCCAGCGACCAGCCCAGCCAGATGGCTTTCTCAGGCGCGCGGGTCAGTACTTCGGAGGCCATTTCCCCCAGCGGCATCGGCCCAAATCCCTGACTTTGTCCAAAGCCCGGCAGGTCGGCCCGGTGCAGGCTAAAATGCGGCGCCAGTCGCGGAACGATGCTGTTCCATACCTGCGCATTCAGCCCCCATCCGTGCAGCAGCACAATGTCTTGTTCGCCTTCACCTTCCGTCTGCCAATGCAACGTAGCCATGCGTTATTGTCCTTCTTCTTCAACGTAAAATATTGATGTCGCGTCGTCGTCAATCATGAGGGCAAACAAGGATGTTCACCTTTTGGGCGCAGTGCCGGCTTTGCCGGCAGCCGCTGTATGATAGTCATCATGGGATATGCAGTCACTGCCTGCGTCGTCTTCCACCTCCCCCCTGCTGCTGTCCGCGCTGCGGCCTGCCCGCCGCTTCGGCATCGCTCCCTTGCGGTCGCTGTCTGCAACATCCGCCGCCCTGGCATGCGCTGCTGTCTGTCTCCGATTATCGTCCGCCTTTGGATGGGTTGATCAAACAGCTGAAATTTTACGGTCAGGGAGACATCGCCCCCGCGCTAGCGCGCCTGCTGTGGCTATGCTGGCGCCAACGCTATCGGCAGTCGGCGCTGAACGCGCCGCATTCGCTGTTCCCGCCGCCAGACCTGCTGTTGACCGTGCCGCTGCACCGGGGACGACAGTGGCGGCGAGGCTATAACCAAACGGCGCTCCTGGCCGCGCCGCTGGCGCGCTGGTTGAACTGCCGCTACGTGGCGGACGGTCTCACCCGCACCCGCCCCACTCCGCCGCAGAGGTCATTGACCGCTTCGGCCCGCCGCCGTAATTTGCGCGGGGCGTTTGGCTGTACGCTGCCGTTGGCGGGGAAACGGATCGTTGTGCTGGACGATGTGGTGACCACCGGCAGTACGATGGCGGAGATCGGTCGGGTGCTGCTGAGGCAGGGCGCGGCGCACATCCAGGTCTGGTGTCTGTGCCGCACCTTGTAGTGACCGGCGGGATGGGCGTATTATAACCCACTGGCGTAGTCAACTATTGAGTTAAAATTATGATCCATATTACCGACACTGCTCAGGAGCATTTTGTCAAACTGCTGGCAAAGCAAGAGGAAGGCACCCAGATCCGTGTTTTCGTCATCAATCCCGGCACCCCGAGTGCTGAGTGCGGTGTTTCTTACTGCCCGCCCGATGCCGTTGAGCCAAACGATACCGAGCTGAAGTTTGAGAAGCTGTCGGCCTACGTCGACGAACTCAGCGCCCCTTATCTGGAAGATGCCGAGATCGATTTCGTCNCCGATCAGCTGGGCTCACAGCTCACGCTGAAAGCGCCCAACGCCAAGATGCGCAAAGTGGACGACGATGCTCCGCTGGTCGAACGCGTGGAATATGTATTGCAGTCGCAGATCAACCCGCAGCTGGCCGGTCACGGCGGACAGGTGTCACTAATGGAAATCACCGACGACGGTTACGCTATTTTGCAGTTCGGCGGCGGTTGCAACGGCTGTTCGATGGTGGATTACACCCTGAAAGAAGGGATTGAGAAAGAGCTGCTGCAGAAGTTCCCGGAACTGGCTGGCGTTCGCGATCTCACCGAGCATCAGCCCGGCGAGCACTCCTACTACTAATATCCAGCGCTCCAAATTGCCGACCCGGACGGGTCGGCAACGGCTTGGGTCATTTCCCTGCGCGCGCGCCGCCATCCCTGCTCGGCAACGGTCCATTTCGTCGCAGGTCGATATCGCGTATCAGCCGTTCAAGATAGCTATCCCCGAAGATGGAATCCAAAGTCCGACTCAGCTTGCNCCGCCAGTTCGGGTACTGCTTTTCTCCGCCCGGCACGCAGACCGGCGTCGCCATATCCAGCCACTCCTCCAGCCGCAGTCCCAACAGGCCGCTGGCGCTTTCCGCCAGGTAGCGCTGTACGCCGCGATTAAGCTGGGCGCTCATCGTCGTCAGCGTCGCATTGCGCCCAACGCGCTGAGGCAGATGACCATACTGATGCAATGCGTCCAGCAATGCCTGTTTAGCCTGCTCACGCGCCTTTAGTCTGCGGCTCAACAGCACGTCGCCGGCGCACAGGCCCAGCTCGTGCGCTAATATCAGATCGATGCTCTGCCAGTAGCCCCGCAGCGTCGGTAAATCGTGCGTGGTCACCGTCGCCATCGAGCGGGGCGGATAGTCCTGCGGCGCGTAGAATTCCCCCTGCTGGTTGCGCTCGAAAAACAGCACCCGACAGGAGTAGATACGGCAATCGCGCAATTTGCTGACCATCCCTTCAGGCAAAACGCCCTGCTCATCGCCCATCACCATACAGCGATGGCGTTGGCTCTCCAGCGCCAGGATCGCCAGCAGGTCATCCACGGGATAATAGATAAAGCCGCCATCCTCCGACTCGCCCTCCTGCGGGACCCACCACTCACGCATTAGGGACGCCACATGGTGGAGACATATCGCGCTGGTATGCGCCATGTTACTGCGAATCATATCGATGAAAGGCTGATAGCCACAGCATTGCAACTGGACCGGATTGATCGGCGCCAGCGGCCCGCTCTGTCCATGCGGCATCCGTGTTTGCGGCACGTCGCCAATACTGGCGTCATGGCAAAACAAGGGATGATCCTGCCAGGAATCGGCGCTGCGACACGCCACGCCTTCCGCCACTTCGCGATATAGCCCAAGCGGCATCCCCAGCTGTTTGCTGTGATCGTAGCAGGCCGCCAGCTGTTCGTGAGCCAACCACTGCAGCCAGCAGTAAAACATGACGTCTTCAGCGTGAGACTCACGAAAGCTAACGACGCTGTCTCCCCGCGCATCCTGATAGCATTCGGGCCATTGGCTCCAGTCGCTGAATGAGTGGCCGTCACGTTCCAACCACGCGTTAAGCGCATCATAGGTCGCATGCTGCTGCAACCTATCGCCGCCGCGAGCGATGAATTGCTGAAAGGCGAGCTGACGCGGATCGAGCACGCCGCGCAGGTTGAAGTGCTGGAATGACAGGCGCAAAGCGTCAAGCTTCAGCGCGGCGACCGAACGATAGTCAACCCAGCGGCTGCCGCGAACGGTGGACAACCGGCGCTGAGTTTCGGCGCTTTGCCACCACCGCTGCGCCTCCTCGCTCTGGAGGAAATCATCTACGTGATTGACGTCGATATAGATGGTGTTGATCCAATAACGCGATGAGGGGCTATAAGGGTTTGCGTTATCTGCCCCGGAGGGAGACAACGCATGCAGAGGATTAAGCCCGACGAACGCGCCGCCGCGCCGCGCCACCTCTTCCAGCAGCGTTTTCAGATCGCCGAAATCGCCAACGCCCCAATTATGCTGAGAACACAGGGTATAGAGCTGTACGGAGACGCCCCACCAGCGTTTTCCCTGCGAAAGCGCGTCCGGTTCATAGCAACACATCGGCGCGATAATCGCCTGGCAGCGCCACCGCCGACCGGCTTGTTCCAGCGTCAGACGATGATACCCCTGGGGTAAAGGCCCGGGCAGCGTTAGGACTGTTCCTCCCACGATCTCGCCCTCTATCATGCCGCCTTGCTCATAATGGAACGTCCAGCGATAGTGGCTATCGCCCTGCACCCAGACCGTCACAGGTTCACCTTCACGCCACACTTTCACCGGCGGAATCGGCTGGTCATTGATCCCCTCTGCGCTCAGCAAGCTCAGCAGTTTCGCTTGTGTAGACCTGTCGATTCTTTGATGGCGACCAGTGTCGTCAACGTAGGTCTCGGCGATGGAGATTCGCCGGGGTATCGTTTTATTAGCCTCTAACGCCATGTTTATTGCTTCCTTAACAACGCATCTGCCCCTTGCGTTTTGATCATCATGAGTCCGATCGGCCTGAACATCCCCGTACAAGAGCGCGCATTTCACCTGGCGGCAGCACAGTCGCGCATCCCGGTACGGTACAGCGAGTTCACTCGGCTGTGTATGACTGTTTAACAGTGCGGGGTTGTCGATAGCTCTCCGGGAAAAAACCATTCAGCCAGCGGTTGCCGGGATCAGCTCTGCGCTTCATCCTCGTCAGGCGCGTAGCGATCATACTCCTTCCTTCTAGGGCTAAGAGCGATATCAATGGGCGATACCGTCGCGTCGCCAGGCTGCCGGATCGCCACAGTGCGAGCATAACCTAGAAAGCCACGACGGAGTCTGTCGCTCCAATGTCCGGATGGTCGCCGGTGAGAGTGACTGATGCAGACGTTTCCTGCATCACGTCACCGGCGGTAGATGGCAACCTAATCGAACGCCTGCATCCAAGCAGGGTATAGCGGAACTATAATCTAGCTAATGATCATCGTGCAATTTCCGCTGATAGGCATAGCAAGATCAACGCGTTATATCTTCGCCGACGGGGAACACTTATGTTCCGGCATCCGGCCGTTGCGGCGATAAAACAGAGGAATAACTGACACGTCTACCTCAGCACAATGACAGCTGCACCTTAGATTTTTCGATAATTTTCAGCACGCCAGCAGGCGGCAGTCGATCAGTGAACAAATAATCGATTAAATCCATGTTGCCGAGATTCACCATCGCGTTACGGCCAAATTTGGAATGGTCGGTGACCAGCATCACGCAGCGGGAATTATCGATGATTGCACGCTTGGTGCGAACCTCGTGGTAGTCGAACTCTAGCAGGGAGCCGTCCATATCGATGCCGCTGATCCCAAGAATGCCGTAGTCGAGGCGGAATTGAGAAATGAAGTCCAGGGTCGCCTCGCCAATGATGCCGCCATCGCGGCTACGCACCTCGCCGCCGGCCAGGATCAGGCGGAAATCGTCTTTGCTTTTCAACAGGGTCGCCACGTTGAGATTGTTGGTGACCACACGTAACCCCTTGTGGTTCATCAGCGCGTGCGCGACCGCTTCCGGCGTGGTGCCGATATCAATAAACAGCGTCGCGCCATCCGGGATTTGACTGGCGACCTGTCGGGCGATGCGGGCTTTTTCATCCGACCACATCGTTTTGCGGTCCTGATAGGCGGCATTGACGGAGCTGGAAGGGAGTGCGGCGCCACCGTGATGACGGTGGATCTGATTCCGCTCGGACAGATCGTTAAGATCGCGACGGATGGTTTGCGGGCTGACGGAAAAATGCGCTACCAGCTCTTCAGTGCTGACGTAGCCCTGTTGACGCACCAGTTCGATAATGGCCTCATGTCGCTGCGTTTGCTTCATGGTTACCCCTTCTCCGACGATATGCGACGCCCAGTATCCCACCACGCCATCAGCAGTCCCACCACCAACCCGGCAATGTGGGCGCCGTTGGCGATGGACATGCCGAAGATATCGAAATAGCCCGCGACCAGCCACAGAACGGAGAACACCATCAGTCCCCGCTGTAGATGCAACGGCCCGTCAGGCTGCCGCTCTCCCCGTAGCCAGACATAGCCCATCAGGGCATAGACGACGCCGGAAAGGCCGCCGAAATAGACGCCGCTGAACCACGACTGCACCCAGCCGCTGAGCGCCGCGGACAGTAGCAGGATGACGGACAGCTTGCGGGTACCGAGCGTTTTTTCTACCGGCCCGCCGAGATACCACCACCACATTAGGTTGAACAGGATATGCAGCAACGAGAAATGCAGCAGGATATGGCTAAACCAACGCCACAGTTGCATCGCCTGACCACTCTCCGGGTAGGACAGCAGCAGCATCATCCGTTCAACGCCGTAGAACTGCATCAGGAGATAAACGGCGACGGTGACGACCAGTACGGCCAACGTCAACGGCCCCGCCCGCTGACGAAGTTCGCCAACCAACGAAAAAGCAGGATAGCGCAATCCCGTGCGCGTGGTGCCGCTTTGCCAACTGGCCGCCTGGTATCGCGCATGCCATGGCTCTTCCATGAAACGATCCAGCTCCTTATCCACCCGCGCCAGCTCGCTATCATCCTGCAGCCACAGCTCATACTCACCGTCGTTGACGCGTATCGCCAGCCGAATGTGCTGTGTGCGCATGTAATCCACGAACGCCTGTGCCTGGCGCGGGTTGGGTAAGGCGATAATCCGGATCATGGTGGTTATGCTTCTCGCTGTATCGTTCAATGAGCTTGATTCTAAATCATTTAGCACGGGAAAATCAGCGCCGTCCCTAACGAATCCACGTCAGCCCGCCGATGTTTCTTGCGGGAAGCGGCGTTGCCAGGCTTCAAAACCGCCGTCTACGCTGTACACGGAGGAAAATCCAAGGCTAAGCAGGTATTGGGCGGCGTTGCGGCTGCTGATGCCGTGATAGCACAACACCATCACAGGCTGCTCAAAATCCGCCCCGTCGACAAAATCGTTCAGCGTGTCATTAGTCAGATGGACCGCTCCCGGCACGTGCGCAGCGGCGAAACTTTGCCGGTCTCGAATATCGACCAGTACCTCACCCGACTGCCAGCGCTGATAAGCCTCCTCTACATCAATCGCCTCAAACTGCTCCATGATTCTCCGCCCCCATTGTTATCGAATTGTGTCGATTGTATCGCACTCCCCTCGCTCGGCCCCACAAAAGCCGGGAGGAAGAGCACATTTCTCTCACCACGGCCCCATTATTGTTAACTGAGTCACGTATAAATGTATTTATTTGGTTAAACCTTGGCTTGAATGTTTGTTTGCGATTATCATCGTGAGCGAAAACGAACATTTATGCGGAATACGGCGGAGGGGAACGTGGAAACCAAAGACCTGATCGTGATCGGCGGGGGAATCAACGGCGCGGGTATCGCTGCGGATGCGGCGGGCCGAGGCCTGTCAGTGCTGTTGTTGGAAGCGCAGGATCTGGCTTGCGCCACCTCTTCCGCCAGCTCCAAGCTGATTCATGGCGGCCTGCGCTATCTGGAACACTACGAATTCCGGCTGGTTGGCGAGGCCCTATCCGAACGCGAAGTCCTGTTGAAAATGGCGCCGCACATCATATCGCCGTTGCGCTTTCGCCTGCCCCATGAACCTCATCTGCGTCCGGCATGGATGATCCGCGCAGGGCTGTTTATGTACGACCATCTGGGCAAACGCGTCAGCCTCCCGGCCAGCTGCGGTCTGCGTTTTGGACCCGAGTCGGCGCTGAAACCGGAGATGACGCGCGGTTTCGAATATTCCGATTGCTGGGTCGACGACGCCCGCTTGGTGGTGCTGAATGCACAAGAGGTAGAGCGCCGCGGCGGCAAGGTACGTACCCGCACCAAAGTCACGCGTGCGCGCCGTATCGGCGGTCTGTGGCACGTCGAGGCGGAAGATGCGCTGACCGGCGAGACGCACAGCTGGCAGGCTAAAGGGCTGGTGAACGCAGCGGGACCGTGGGTGCGAAGTTTCTTCGATGACGGGCTGGCGCTGCCTTCGCCCTACGGTATCCGGCTGATCAAAGGCAGCCATATCGTGGTGCCGAAAGTTCATAACGAACCGCAGGCCTACATTCTGCAAAATCAGGATCACCGCATCGTCTTCGTCATTCCCTGGATGGATGAGTTCTCCATCATCGGCACCACCGATATGGAGTACCACGGCGATCCGCGTCATGTCAGCATCAATGACGACGAAGTCGATTATCTGCTGGACATCTACAATCGCTATTTCAAGAAACCGCTGAACCGCGGTGACATCGTCTGGAGCTATTCCGGGGTAAGACCGCTCTGTGACGACGAGTCCGATTCGCCGCAGGCTATCACCCGCGATTACACGCTGGCGATCGACGACGATCAGGGGCGCGCCCCGCTGTTATCCGTCTTCGGCGGCAAGCTCACCACGTACCGTAAACTGGCGGAACATGCGCTGGACAAGCTGGCGAAATACTACCCGCAGGCCGGCAAATCCTGGACGCAGCAGGCGACGCTGCCGGGCGGCGACATTCATGGCTCCCGCGACGAATACGCATCCCGCCTGCGTCAGCGTTATAACCTGCCGGAGTCTTTAGCCCGACGTTACAGCCGCACTTACGGCAGCCAGACCGAACGGCTTCTGGGCGATGCGCACAGCGTCGGCGAACTGGGCGAACACTTCGGGCATATGCTCTATGAGGCCGAACTGCGCTATCTGGTCGAACATGAGTGGGTCGTCTCTGTGGAAGATGCGCTGTGGCGCAGAACCAAGCTCGGTATGTGGCTGGACGAAAATCAGCAGCAGCGCGTCAGCGCCTGGCTGGAGCACTACCGGCGCCAGCGGGCGCAGCAATACGTGGAAGACGCGGTTCCATCCCGGCATGCCGGGACGGCGGGACCACAGAACCATTAACCCCTATCTACGACCGTGCCTCCTGCGAGAACGCGAGTACGGTAACGAAAACCGACAGGAAGTAGGAAAACGGCAGGAAGGAAAATCGCCCCAACTGCGCAGCTGGGGCGATATCATTTAGAGCAGGATACGCAGCATACGACGCAGCGGTTCCGCCGCGCCCCACAACAGCTGATCGCCGACGGTGAAGGCGGACAGATATTCCGGGCCCATATTCAGCTTGCGCAGACGGCCCACCGGCGTAGACAGCGTACCAGTCACGGCCGCAGGCGTCAGTTCACGCATGCTGAGCTCGCGATCGTTCGGCACGACTTTCACCCAGTCATTGTGGCTGGCCAGCAGCTGTTCAATTTCCGGCACCGACACGTCTTTCTTCAGTTTGATGGTGAATGCCTGGCTGTGGCAGCGCAACGCGCCGACGCGCACGCACAGACCGTCGACCGGGATCACATCGCGGGTCGCCAGAATCTTGTTGGTTTCCGCCTGTCCTTTCCACTCTTCGCGGCTCTGGCCGTTATCCAGCTGTTTGTCGATCCACGGGATCAGNCTGCCCGCCAGCGGGACGCCGAAATTGTCGGTCGGCAGCGTGCCGCTACGGGTCAGCGCCGTCACTTTACGTTCGATATCCAGAATGGCGGAGGCCGGACTCTGTAGCTCTTTCGCCACTTCTGCATTCAGCATCCCCATCTGCACCAGCAGTTCGCGCATGTGGCGAGCGCCGCCGCCGGACGCCGCCTGGTAAGTCGAGACGGACGCCCAATCCACCAGGTCGTTTGCAAACAGGCCGCCCAGCGACATCAGCATCAGACTGACCGTGCAGTTGCCGCCGACGAACGTTTTGATGCCGTCATTCAACCCTTGCTGAATCACCGCGTGGTTGACCGGGTCCAGAATAATAATGGCGTCATCGCTCATGCGCAGCGTGGACGCCGCATCAACCCAGTAACCCTGCCAGCCACTTTCACGCAGCTTCGCATAGACTTCGTTGGTATAATCGCCGCCCTGACAGGTGATGATAATATCCAGCGCCCGCAGCGCCTCCAGGTCGTAGGCATCCTGCAATACGCCCTGCTGCCCGCCGAACGTAGGAGCCGACTGGCCGTGCTGGGAAGTGGAAAAGAAGATCGGGCGGATGGCATCGAAATCGCGTTCTTCTACCATGCGTTGCATGAGTACCGAACCGACCATTCCGCGCCAGCCGATAAAACCAACATTTTTCATGTTTGCTGTCCTGCTTGGGGGTGACAAAAAGGAGTCTGGCTGCCGTTACTGGCAGTAACATTGTTTAAAGTGATGGCCTTCAACCTTACAAAATGTACGTAAAGTCGCAAGTTAATTTATTCAATCTCGTCGGCTTTTTCAGCAGCACAGCTAATAACCGCGCGCGAATTCGCGCCTCATGAAGACAGGAGTCAACCGCCACATGACCGAAATGATCTCAGCCACCGTTCTACTACTGCTCATCATGGATCCTCTGGGAAACATGCCGATTTTTATGTCGGTACTGAAGCCCCTACCCGCCAAACGTCGTCGCATCGTGTTGATCAGGGAAATGGTGATTGCGCTGGGCGTGATGCTGATTTTTCTATTCGCGGGGGAGAAAATTTTGGCGGTGCTGAACCTGCGTACTGAGACCGTGTCGATTTCCGGCGGGATCATCCTGTTCCTGATTGCGATTCGCATGATATTCCCTTCGCCGAAAAATGAATCCAACGACCTGCCGGAAAACGATGAACCCTTTCTGGTGCCGCTGGCGATCCCTTTGGTCGCCGGCCCGTCGATATTGGCGGCGCTGATGCTNCTGTCCCACCAATATCCGCAGAAGCTGGCTCACCTGACGCTGGCCCTGTTTATCGCCTGGGGCATCTCTTTTGTGATCCTGCTGATGTCCAACCTGTTTCTGCGACTACTGGGAGACAAAGGCGTCAGCGCGTTGGAAAAACTGATGGGGCTGGTGCTGGTGATGCTCTCCACGCAAATGTTCCTCGACGGCATCCGCGCCTACCTCCAGCTGTAACCCGGCGCTCTGCCGGGACCCGCCCGGCAGAGGCTCCGCGTCAGACCACCAGGCTCATCAGCAGACAGCCGAGCAACCCGCAGACCGCGATGATCGTTTCCAGCGCCGACCAGGATTTCAGCGTCTCGCCAATGGTCAGGTTGAAATACTCTTTGAACAGCCAAAAGCCGGGATCGTTGACGTGAGAGAAAATCACGCTGCCGGACCCCACGGCTATCACCATCAGTTCCGGACTGACGCCGGTCGTGGCGATCAGCGGTGCGGCGATGCCGCCCGCCGTCATGGCGGCCACGGTCGCCGAGCCGAGCGCAATGCGCAGCGTCGCGGCAATCAACCAGGCCAGGAACAGCGGCGACAAGCTGCTACCTTCCATCATGTGGGCGATGTATTTATCCACCCCGCTGTCGACCAACACCTGCTTGAAAGCGCCGCCNCCGCCCAGAATCAACAGCATCATGGCAATGATTTTGATGGAATCAGAGACGGTGGCCATCACTTCATCCATCGTGCGTCCACGATTAAGGCCGAAGGTAAAAATCGCGATCAGCACCGAAATCAACGTCGCCATCACCGGGTCGCCGAAGAACTCCGCGTAAGGCAGCAGCGCATGTCCTTGCGGCAAGACCATTTCAGCAATCGCCCTTACCGCCATCAGCATCACCGGCACCAGCGCTGTGCCAACGCTGACGCCGAAACTGGGCATTTCGTCTTCGGAAAATTGCTTAGGGTTGTAAAGNCCTTCAGGCACCGGCTTGTCGATTTTTTTCAGAAAACGGGCGAAAACCGGACCGGCCAGTATGGCGGTGGGGATCCCGAGCAACGTGCCGTACAGCAGCGTTTTGCCCATATCGGCATGAAAAATGGCGGCGATAGCCGTCGGCGCGGGATGCGGCGGTAAGAAACCGTGGGTGACGGACAACGCCGCCGCCATCGGCACGCCGGCATACAGCAAAGGAATACGCGCGGAGGCGACGATGCTGAATATCAGCGGCAGCAACAGAACAAAACCGACCTCATAGAACAAGGCGAAGCCTACGGTAAAACCGGTCAGCATGATGGCCCACTGGATGTTTTTGTGGCCGAACCCGTCAATCAGGGTGGTAGCGATCCGTTGCGCTCCCCCGCAGTCCGCCAGCATTTTCCCCAGCATCGCGCCGAAACCCATGACAAGCGCCAGACTGCCCAACGTTCCGCCGACCCCGTTTTTGATAGACGCGATGACTTTATCCACCGGCATGCCCTGCAAAATCCCGACGGCCAGAGCCACCAACACCAACGCGATAAATCCATTCAACTTACATCGAATCATTAATAACAGCAGTATGGCGACACCGACAGCAACGATGACTAATGGCATAACCTTTCTCCGGCAGAGCCTCATCGCTCCCGGCAACCACCGGAGAACGCAGGCGAAGGTGATTCTGCTACGGCCCATCTATGGCCGAGTACGGCAGCAGCGATGAAACATCAGATGCGATGGGTGAAGCACCATCAGGGAAACGGGCAATACCCGTAATGTTACCGGTATCATGATACCGGTAACATGTTAAGAACTGGAACTAACCGGCAGCACTTAATTTACAGTTTGGGATAAAGATCAAATATTGCCAGCAGAGAAGGTCGCCTTTGGCGATGATGGATTTTTCGACCAAAACGAGCCGGCCGCCAACGTTGCCGTTGTCGAATCCGCCTGCGGAGAAGCAGCCTATGTGGCATGAGGAGGGAGACATCGCGTACTGGCGCCTTGGGGATAAGGCGCCGCGAGGGATTGACTTACAAACTGTCGCCGGGCAGTAGCTCGAAACCTTCGTCGTGCAGGGCCGACGTCACCGGCTCGCCGTTCAGACGCGCCAGCAGCATTTCGGCGCCCACTTCGCCGATACGCTCACGCGGGGTCAGGACGCTCGTCAAGCGGGGAACCATCGCCTGGCCGATGTTATGACCGTGGAAACCGACAACCCCCATCTGCCGGGGAATACTCAGTCCCTGACGCTGGCACTCGAAAATCGCGCCGATCGCCAGGTCGTCGTTGGTGCAGAACACGCTGTCGATGTCCGGGCATTCCATCTGCGCTCGCCGCAGCAATTCACCGCCCAACGTATAAGACGAGGCGCTTTCGCTCATCACGCTGTGGGGGGTTAAACCCGCCTCCTGCATCGCCAGCTCATAGCCCTGCCGTTTCATCAGGGNACGTTCGTCCAGCCGCGCGCCCAGATACACCACGTGTCGACGTCCTCGCCCGATGATGTGCCGCGTCATCTGTCGTGAGGCTTCTATGTTGTCAAAACCCACCGCCATATCCAGACAGGGCGACACAGAATCCATCAGCTCTACGACCGGGATACCGGAGACGTTAATCATCTGCCGGGTACGATCCGTGTGGGTGCGTTCCGCCAGTATCAAGCCGTCGATATTGTAAGACAGCAGCGACATCAAGCGCTGCTCTTCTTTTTCAGGGTGATAGCCATAGTGCGCGAGCATGGTTTGGTAACCCCGCGCTTCCGTCACCTGCTCAATGCCGCGCAGTACTTCCGCAAAGACCTGATTCGTCAGGGAAGGCAGTAGAACGCCGATGGCGCGGCTGGTGGCGTTGGCCAGAATATGGGGCGTGCGGTTGGGTATGTATCCCAGTTCGTCCAGGACGGCGGCAATTTTCTTTTGCAGCGTAGCAGACACTTGGGAAGGATTGCGCAGATAGCGGCTGACCGTCATTTTCGTGACGCCGACGCGATCTGCGACATCCTGAAGAGCCGGTCTTTTCTTCTTGATCATCCGTGGCTATCCAACTCGAGGAAAGTAGTCGGAGTCTAACAAAAAACCGGGGAGTGAGTATCGATACCATACCGGATTACCCCGACTTTCATGACGGCTGAGAACGTCTTCGCAGCATGGGTCGAAACGTGATTGCGCGTTGAAACGGCGCCGACATGGTTGAAACGGCCAACGCCCCGGCTTGCCATAATGCGCTTCATTGCATGCAGGCACTGCTCCTTACACCGGCGGTAAATCAAATAGCAGAATTTCACTCTCTTCATCCGCGCTGATTGAGAGCGTGCTTTCGTCCCATAACGCCAACGCATCGCTGGCGCTCGCCGACTGTCCGTTCACCGTGACCGTGCCGCGCACGACCTGGATCCAGACGCGGCGGCCGGTCTCTATGTCATGCACCGCCTGCTCCTGCGCCTTCAGCGCCCAGCGCCACAGCGACATGTCCTGAAAGACCTTGAGAGAACCATCGCGCCCCTCCGGCGACAATACCCGCTGTTTGCCCTGCTTGTCGTCAAAACGACGCTGCTCATAGCGCGGCGTCAGGCCTTTACGGTCCGGGATAATCCAGATCTGATACAGATGCAGCAACGCATCCGGGCTGGCATTGTATTCCGAATGGCGAACACCGGTGCCCGCGCTCATGATCTGGAACTCCCCGGCCGGGATCCGCTCGTGATTCCCCATGCTGTCCTGATGTTCAATGGTGCCGGACAGCACATAGGTCAGTATTTCCATATCCCGGTGCGGATGCATGCCGAAGCCCTGCCCGCCTTCGATACGATCTTCATTGATCACCCGCAGGGCGGAAAATCCCATGAAGTCGGGATCGTGGTAATCGGCAAATGAAAACGTATGCCAGCTGTCGAGCCAACCGTGGTGGGCATGTCCGCGCTGCTGCGCCTGACGTAAATAGATCATCGTTGCTTCCTCCGTCGTTTTGAACAGTCTAGCGACGAGGCGTCGAGAAGATAGCGTAAAAAACTCACCGTACCATTCAAAAAAATAGCGGCATTTACGGAAACTGGTTTCCATAAATCGTGCAGACAAAAAAAAGCCAGCACCCGAGCTGGCTAAATAAATACTGGAAGCAATGTGAGCAATGTCGTGCTTTCACAGCAAAACCTCGCTGAACCATCAAGATCGAGACAGAGGGGTTTTCCCGGAACGCATGGCAATAATAATCATTATCATTCGCACCTGTAAAGCATTTTTTTGGCCTTGTCACACTGCTTACACATCTCACATCTCGACATATCCTGGCACACCACGGATGCGTTAGCGTTCGATTAGCGCAGCATACAATTTGCGCAGGTAGTGCGGCACCGCGTCATCCGCGTTAGTGCCGATCACTTCCAGCCCTGGCAAACGGTCTTTTAAACGCTGGTGGGCGGCCGCCATGATGCAGCCTTTTCCCGCCATTGAGAGCATTTCCAGATCGTTCATGCCGTCGCCAAACGCGATGCAATCCTTCACGCCATGCCCCATGAGTTTCGCCACCTGCTCCAGCGCGTGTCCCTTCGATACNCCGCCCGCCATCACTTCCAGGCAGTTTACCGAGGAAAAGCTCACGTTGACGCGGTCGCCCCAGCGGGCGTTGAGCGCCTCTTCCAACGGCAGCAGGCGTTCGTGATCGTCGCAGGTGAAAAAGACTTTCCCCACGTCGTCGGTGTCCAGCGCCGTCGGATCGAACAGCTGGTACTTGAAGACGGACTCCTGAAAGAACTGCTCCTCTTCCGGTCGGGCGCGGCTCATGAACCAGTCATCGCCCCGATAAATGTGAGTGAGGATGTCCTCGCGGTCGTACATGATGCCGAACAGGTCGCGCGCGATATCGCTGTCCAGATTGTGGCTGACCAGCTGTTCTCCATCGGTGTTGTGCACGCGGGCGCCGTTCGAGGTGATCATGTACGCGCTGATCCCCAGCCTGTCGCGGATCTGTGCGACGTCCTTATGATGCCGTCCGGTGGCGAAGACAAAATGAACGCCCTGCTCCGTCAGCAACTGCAACGTTTCTCTGGCATAGGGGGTAAGCGTATGAGCGGGGGACAGCAGCGTGCCATCCAAATCGGAAGCAACAATTGGGTACATACGTTGGAATCTAACCTCCGCAGGTTAAACGCGGCCGGGCCGCGGAATTTAATGATATTGCGCAAAATGGTGCAGAATCCGGCGAAAAACGTCGGCACGCNCCGTATCTTCTTCAAACAGCATGTCATGTCGAGCGTCGCGTATTACCTGCGGCTTCCCTCCGGCCACCGGATGACCCGCGGCGGCCATCGCTTCGCAGAATGCATTTTGCCCGCGGTTGTCCACCACCCGATCGTCCTCCGCTTGCAGCACAAGCAGCGGTACCGTGATCTTTGCGGCTCTCGACATCAAATCTCTTCCCGCCAACAACGCTTCACGCACCCAGTGATAGGTAGGACCGCCGATTCTTAAAGCTGGGTCGTCGGCATAAATACGCACACTACGCAGATGCCGCGCACGGCTGTGGGTCAGCACGTTGAGAACATAAGGCAATGGCTGCCACTGGCTGGCGCCAATGGCATAGTAGNCACGCAGTTTCGGGTAACGTTCAGTCTGATCCAGAATGCGCCAGGCCAGCCACTCCGGCATCGGCAGATGGATGTCGCACATGGGGGCGCACAGCGCGGCGGCATCGAACGCCTCGGGCCTTCGGGCCAGAAAATCGGCCAGAACCACGCCGCCCATCGAGTGAGCCAACGCAAAGCGCCGTTTATATCCGCTTTTCGCCAGTTGCAGTTGCCAGAACTGTGCCACGTCATCCACATAGTCGCTGAAATTCTCGACGTGACCGCGGTGCGTGTCTTTAAGCAAACGTCCCGAACGTCCCTGCCCGCGATGATCCATCATCAGCACGTCATAACCATTGTGAAACAGGTCGTAGGCGACCTCGGAATATTTGACATAGCTGTCGGTGCGGCCGGTGAGCAGCATCACCACCTGATGATGACGCGGAGAGGTAAAGCGGGCAAAGCGGATGGGGNCGCGATCGACGCCGATGAACTCGCCCTCGTCCCGCCGCCGCCAGAAGTCCAGCAAAGGCCCGTTGGCAAACGCAGCGTACTGCGCCTCCCGGTTTAGTAGACACTCAGGGTACTGAGTCATCACACATTCTCGCGGTTGTTCATGACGGCTAAACCTGGTTTTGTGAGCTCTGGCGCAAAGATCGGCGTTGGCGTATTGTGGCATAAAAAGCGACGTTCAGGGAGCATTGACGCATGACCTTCGAGNGGTGGTGTACCTACCTCGTGACCACATTGATTCTGAGTCTTTCGCCGGGTTCCGGCGCCATCAACACCATGAGCACCGGCATCAGTCACGGTTATCGGGGAGCAGTCGCCTCGATTGCCGGCCTGCAGGTCGGGTTGGCCTGTCATATTGTGCTGGTGGGCATCGGCCTTGGCGCGCTGTTGTCTCAGTCCGTAATGGCGTTTGAAGTGCTCAAATGGGTCGGGGCGGGCTATCTGATTTGGCTTGGCATTCAGCAGTGGCGCAGCGCAGGCGGTCTGGATTTAAACACGCTGGCAAACACTATGCCGCGGCGCAGACTGTTCAAGCGGGCCGTGCTGGTCAATTTGACCAACCCGAAAAGCATTGTGTTTCTGGCCGCGCTGTTTCCGCAATTCGTCATCCCGCATCAGCCACAGGCCATGCAATATTTGGTGCTGGGCGTCACCACCATCGCCGTGGATATTGTCGTGATGATTGGTTATGCCACACTGGCGACACGGATCGCTAAATGGCTGAAGGGACCGCGGCAGGTGAACAGACTGAATAGAATATTCGGTTCGCTGTTTATTATGGTGGGAGCGCTGCTGGCCTCCGCCCGTCGGGCATAATCCCGAGTCGAGCAAAAGGTCATGGCGAAGCGCCCGCCATGACCTCGCGTTTAGCGCGAGACGATAAGATGAATACCGAATCCCGCGAAGAGAATGCCCGCCACACCGTCCACCCATTTCGCCAAACGCTGATAGCCCCGGCGCATCACCGGCAACGCAAATACCATCGCGACCAAAGTGAACCATGCCAGCGTTTCTAGCGAAATCAGCGCAAACAGCCCCCAGCGCGCACTCTCGCCCACGCTATCGCCGACGAACAGAGAGAAAACGCTGCCGAAGTAGATTAACGCTTTGGGATTAGACAGGTTGGTCACTAATCCACGGATGAAGAACTTGCCGCGCTTGGGCAAATCGACGCTGACCTCCGCCTCCGTAGCCTCGGGCTGTCGCGCCTTCTGGCGCGCGGATCGCAACATTTGCCACCCCATCCAGCACAGGTAAAGCCCGCCGCCGACGGTGATGATGCGGTGCAGCCACGCCATCTGCATCAGCAGCAGATGCAGACCCATCAGGGCGATCGCCGCCCAGACCACAACGCCCAGCGTGATGCCTAACACGCCCATCATCGCTTCACGGCGCGAACGACTGGCCGCAATCTGCGAAACAAAGAAAAAGTCGGGTCCTGGACTCATCAGAGCGATGAAGTGCACTAGCGCCACGGTCATAAATAACATGAACATCATGAAACTCCCTTTGTTATGGTCTTGGCGACGTTATGCAATGAGAACTTGCACCATTTAATCGTCGTTTTCCAAATGCTCGCGAATGAGCGTCATAAACGGCACGCCGAAGCGCTCCAGTTTACGCTGCCCCACGCCGTTGACGTTCAGCAGCTCACTGGCCGTAACCGGCAGGATTTCCGCCATCTCCAGCAGCGTCGCGTCACTGAAGACGACGTACGGCGGAATGTTGTTTTCATCGGCGATGGATTTGCGCAGCTTGCGCAGTTTGGCGAACAGTTTGCGGTCATAGTTGCCGCCGTATGATTTCTGGCTGACGCGCGGTTTCAGGTTGATCAACCGCGGTACGGCGAGTTGCAGCGGGACGTCGCCACGCAGAACAGGTCTGGCCGCTTCGGTCAGTTGCAGCGCGGAGTGCTGCACTACGTTTTGCATTAACAGTCCCAGATGGATTAGCTGGCGCAGCACGCTGACCCACTGTTCCTGCGTTTTATCTTTGCCGAGTCCGTAGACCGGCAGCTTGTCGTGGCCGAACTCGCGAATACGCTGATTATTGGCGCCGCGCAGCACTTCCGCGATATAGCCTATGCCGAAACGCTGGCCGACGCGGTATACGCAGGATAAGGCTTTCTGCGCATCGACCAGTCCGTCGTAACTTTTCGGCGGGTCGAGACAGACATCGCAGTTGCCGCACGACTGCTGGCGCCCTTCGCCGAAATAGTTGAGCAGCACCAACCGTCGACAGGTTTGCGCTTCCGCAAACGCGCCCATAGCGTTAAGTTTGTGACGCTCGATATCCAGTTGCGGACCCGCCGGTTTTTCTTCCAGACAGCGGCGCAGCCAGGCCATATCGGCCGGGTCGTAAAACAGCGCCGCTTCCGCAGGCAGGCCATCGCGCCCGGCGCGACCGGTCTCCTGATAATAAGATTCGATGTTGCGTGGAATATCGAAATGCACTACGAAGCGAACGTTAGGTTTATTGATCCCCATCCCGAACGCCACCGTGGCCACCACGACCTGTAGATCGTCGCGCAGAAACGCTTCCTGCACCTGAGCCCGGCGTTCGTTTTCCAGACCTGCGTGATAGGCCCCCACGCTCAGGCCGCGATTTTGCAGGCGAGCGCACAAGTCTTCGACCTTCGCACGGCTGTTGCAATAAACGATGCCGCTTTTACCGCGTTGGCCTTGCACGAACATCCATAGCTGGTCGAGCGGTTTAAATTTCTCCACCAGCGTATAGCGGATGTTAGGTCGGTCGAAGCTACTGATGTGAATCAGGGGATCGTGCAAATCCAGCAGACGCACGATGTCCTGACGCGTGGTGTCGTCCGCCGTAGCGGTCAGCGCGACCACCGACAGGCCGGGGAAGCGCTGTTTCACCTGCCCCAGCGCCCGGTACTCCGGCCGGAAATCATGTCCCCATTGGGAAATACAGTGCGCTTCGTCGACGGCGATCATCGCCAGTTGCCAGTAAGACAGATGATCGAGGAAACTTTCAGAAGTCAGACGCTCGGGGGCGATATACAGCAGTTTGACGTCGCCGTTGCGGCAACCGGTCATGACCTGATGCTGCTGCTCGCGCGTTTGCGTAGAGTTAAGGCAGGCGGCGGAAACGCCGTAGGCCTGAAGCTGATCTACCTGGTCTTTCATCAGGGAAATCAGCGGAGACACCACCAGCGTCAACCCTTCCATGACCAGAGCAGGAATTTGATAACACAGGGATTTGCCGCCACCCGTGGGCATGATCGCCAGGCAGTCCCGCCCGTTGAGGGCAGCGTTGATAATCGCTTGCTGGCCGGGCCGAAACTGCTGATACCCGAAGGTTTCGCGCAACACCTGCGTCGCCAGCGCTTCTTTATTCAATACTTCTGCCGTAGACACGCCTTCACCGCTTTTATAAAAACAAACAGGCGCTATTTTCAGCGCCGTTTGATAAAACTGCAACGTTTGTGTGCAGGCTTTTACTTACCCTACTCGACAACACCGGCCTAACGCGGCCTTAGAACATATCGTTGAGA
This sequence comes from Lonsdalea quercina subsp. quercina, assembly GCF_000688655.1. Classification (GTDB taxonomy): domain Bacteria; phylum Pseudomonadota; class Gammaproteobacteria; order Enterobacterales; family Enterobacteriaceae; genus Lonsdalea; species Lonsdalea quercina. Next base: position 85,820 of record NZ_JIBO01000020.1, read on the forward strand.
GTCACGCCGACGCCGACCCGCGTCTGACGATGGTTGTAGTCGATCAACGATTCGCCGTAGCCGCTGAAGACTTTGGTGTAGAAGCGCACATGCTCGGTCAGCGGGTAGCTCCAGCTGACCTCACCGCCGCCGTAGCCGCTATTCCAGTTATAACGTCCTTCCGCGCTGAAAATGCTGTCGCCCCACAGGTAGCCCACACGGACACGGTAATGTCCCATGTAACGGGTGATATCCGGGTTATCGTCTTTGCTGTCGGAAATACGTAACCAAGGTTTCAGCTCCACCTGCCAGTTGCCGTTCTGCGCCATCAGACGCGCATAGGCACGGNTCCAACTGCGTGATGTGGGATCGGAGCGACCGTTAGACTGATGGCTAAAGCCCNCTTCCACATCACGTAAAGTCCAGCCCGCTAGGCTGTAATCCGTCGCCCAGCCCAGGAAGATCTGCGGCTCATAGTTGGTCTCACGGAAAGGGGAAGATTCGCTTTTATTGGAAAGCTGCCACCAGGAGCCTTGGGTGTAAGACGCGCCAAGCAGCGAGTTGTCGCCCAAAATACCGCGCCATAGCGGGAAGCCCAAACTGATTTGGAAGTTGACCTCGTCTTTGCGAGCGTTCTTTCCCCAGTTATAGCTCTGAATCGCATCCCGGNTGATGTTGCTGGTATAGGTGTAAAGCAGGTAGTTATTTTCGTATGGGTAAAGAATGAACGGACTGTCATGCTTTTGCAGCAGGCTGGNGATAATGCTGCCACGGACCGCCGGTTTATCATGAATGTCCTGCACTGTGGCTTCCTGCGCCTGGACCTGCGCCGTCAACAGCAACGCCAGCATACCACCCCAAATTTTAAGCATGCACGTATTTCTCCAACTGACCGTAAGGTTATTTTTTGATTTGCCGCTGGCATTGTACACAGAAACTAACCGGTTACATCATAGGCAACGACGAATCGGTTTTTTCTGTATGGCGCCAGCTTTCACTTCCTGCTCACCGCTGTTATTTACAAAGTACCACGGCGGAACGGCGCTGACCTTTACCTACCAGATAACGCCCTATCTCATGCTGGGAAAAACCACTATTGCCGCCATAATTATCGTAATAGACGGGTGTTGGCAGACTATATTTTGAGTAAAATAGTCGTTTCCCCCTGTTTATACTGAGCAATTACAATGGAAACGCAGCAAACTCGCCAGGGAGTCCTGTTCGCTCTTGGCGCTTACATCATCTGGGGTATCGCCCCAGCCTATTTCAAACTCATCGAACAGGTTCCCGCCACTGAGATTGTTTCGCACCGCGTGATTTGGTCGTTCTTTTTTATTCTCATCCTGCTCAGCGTCAGTCGTCAATGGAAGCAGGCCATCCTCCTCCTGCAACAGCCAAAACGGTTGCTGATGCTGGCGGTGACCGCCCTCTTCATCGGCAGCAACTGGCTGACCTATATCTGGGCCGTCAACCATCACCACATGCTGGAAGCCAGCCTGGGTTATTTTATTAATCCGTTGGTCAGCGTGCTGCTCGGGCTAGTGTTTTTAGGCGAAAGGTTCCGTCCCATGCAGTGGCTCGCCGTCGCGCTGGCGGTATGCGGCGNGCTGGTGCAGCTGTGGAAATTTGGCTCCCTGCCGTCTATCGCACTGTGGCTGGCCTTCAGCTTTTCCGTCTATGGCCTGTTGCGTAAAAAGATTGGGGTCGATGCGCAGACGGGCATGCTGGTCGAAACCCTTTGGCTGATCCCCGTCGCGTTGGTGTACCTGTTTTGCTTCGCCGACACGCCGACCAGTCACTTAACGCAGAACTCGCTGTCGTTGGATCTGCTGCTGATCTCTGCCGGTATCGTCACCACCGTCCCGCTGCTGTTCTTCACCGCCGCCGCAGTGCGCCTGCGTCTCTCCACGCTCGGCTTCTTCCAGTATATCGGCCCGACGCTGGTGTTTTTACTGGCCGTCGTGGCCTACGGCGAGTCGTTCACACAGGATCAACTGATCACCTTTGCCTTCATCTGGCTGGCGCTGGCGATTTTTATCGGCGACGCGCTCCGTACTCAGCAGAAGCAGAAACGACTGGCGTAAAAAAAGGCCCCGTCGCTATCGACGAGGCCTGTCCTTTCTTTTGTTCGGCGGTTACAGCCAGTTGCGGCGTTTAAAGTACAAATAAGGCGCCAGACCGGCCAACACCATCAGCACCAGCGCCGCCGGATAACCAAAGGCCAGTTTCAGTTCCGGCATGAATTCGAAGTTCATGCCGTAGCTGGAAGCCACCAGCGTTGGCGGCAGGAACACCACGGACACCACCGAAAAGATTTTGATGATGCGGTTCTGTTCGATATTGATGAACCCCATCGCCGCTTGCATCAAAAAGTTGACTTTCTGGAACAGCGATTCGTTATGCGGCAGCAGCGATTCGATATCGCGCAGAATTTCCCGCGCCTGCTCCAGCTGACCGCTCGGCAGCCGTGCTTTACGCACTAAGAAGTTCAGCGCACGTTGGGTATCCATCAAACACAAACGCACCTTCCAGCCGATATCTTCCAGCTCAGCCAGCGTCGACAACGCGTCGTCGTACTCGTCGCCCTGACGACCGTCCATGATGACGCGACTTAATGCCTCCAGATCGCTGTAGATATTTTCGATTTCGTCCGCCAACTGCTCGATTTTGGTTTCAAACAGGTCAAGCAGCAGCTCATAGGCGTTGCCGTCTATCAGCGTCTGCCCGCGGGCGCGCATACGATACAGGCGAAACGCCGGCAGTTCGCGTTCGCGCAAGGTATACAAGCGGCCGTCGCGGATGGTGAATGCCACCGTGGCATTGCCCGCGTGATCTTCCGCATCTTCGTAAAAGAAGAAGGAGTGAATATGCAGGCCGTCTTCATCCTCGAAGAAACGCGCGGAGGCTTCAATGTCTTCCAGTTCGGGTCGAGTCGCCAAGGTTTGGCCCAATTGGGTTTGTACCTGGTCCCGCTCGATAATGTCCGGTTCGACCAAATCCACCCATAACGATGAAGTGAGATCTTCGGCCTCTTCCATTTCCATACGGGTTAAACGGCTGTTTTCCAGCTTGAATGCGCTCAGCATAGGTCATGCTCCCTAAAGGTGTTCTGGCAGGGACAATACGCGCTTGAAACACTAAAAAGAGGGTGAAAAATCACCATCAAATTCCAGTCCGTTTGACGGTGCTGACTCGATGCGATGTATGAGGAGATCGCTGACAACCACTAAGGCTATCAGCAACAGAGGATAGCCTTAGAAGTTGTACCTAAGAAATAGGTGTGTGAGCCAGTATCGACTGGGTGTGTCCAAGGCGTGGGTCCTCCGGGAATAATGATGCGCGCATGTTACGCTGAGATGAAAAAGGCTGTCAACACGCACGCAGGCCATTAATGCAACAATCTGTTCAGTCGTTAGTTTATACGATGTTCAGCTTTGCGTAAGCCGCCACCAACCATTTTATCCCCTGACCGGGGAACGCGACCTGAACGCGACAATGGTCGCCGCTGCCTTCAAGATTCACGATCGTCCCTTCACCAAATTTGGCGTGGCTGACACGCTGGCCCAGCTTATAGCCGCTGTCGCTCGCGGAAATAGGCGTCCCCAGCCGCTGCTGATTAACGGGACGCGATACGCTGGCGCGCAGTCGGACCTCCTCCACGCACTGCTGCGGCAGCTCGCCAATGAAACGCGATGGACGGTGATAAACCTCTTTGCCGTACAGGCGGCGGGTTTCCGCGTAGGNCAACGTCAGTTTGCGCATCGCTCGAGTCACCCCGACGTACGCCAACCGACGCTCTTCCTCCAGTCGTCCGCCCTCTTCAAGAGACATCTGGCTTGGGAACATGCCCTCTTCCATCCCGACGATGAACACCTGGGGAAACTCCAGCCCTTTGGCGGAGTGGAGCGTCATCAGTTGAACGGCATCCTGATAGGCGTCCGCCTGCCCTTCTCCCGCTTCCAGCGCGGCATGAGAAAGAAACGCCTGTAGCGGCATCAGGTCCTGATCTTCTTCCTGATAGCTGTACTGGCGCGTCGCGGTGACCAGTTCCTCCAGGTTCTCGATGCGGGTCTGCCCCTTCTCCCCTTTTTCCTGCTCGTACATGCTCCACAGACCGGAGTCTTTGATCACGCGGTCAGTTTGTACATGCAGCGGCTGCTCGGCCGTGTCGTTAGCCAGCGCGTCCACCAGTTCGAGGAAACGTTGCAGCGCGCCGGCGGCGCGTCCGGCCAGCGCCTTCTCCTGCAACAGCGCACGAGTGGCCTGCCACAGGGTCAGTTGNCGGTCGCGCGCCGCCTGACGCACCACTTCCAACGTCCGGTCGCCGATGCCGCGCGTCGGGGTATTCACCACGCGTTCATACGCCGCATCGTCGTTGCGGTTGGCGATCAACCGCAGATACGCCAGCGCATCTTTGATTTCTTGTCGTTCGAAGAAGCGCATCCCGCCGTAAATACGGTAGGGCAGGCTCTGCTGTAGCAGCGCCTCTTCCAACACACGGGATTGGGCGTTGCTACGATAAAGGATGGCGCACTCGTTCAGGCTTCCCCCCATTTCCTGCCACGCCTTGATGCGGCTCACGACAAACCGCGCTTCGTCCAGTTCATTGAACGCGCAGTACAGGGAAATTGGGTCGCCCTCGACGCCGTCGGTCCACAAGTTTTTTCCCAGACGATCGCCGTTATGGGCGATCAGGGCATTGGCCGCGTTGAGGATGTTGGCGCTGGAGCGGTAGTTCTGCTCCAGACGGATGGTCGACGCCTGCGGAAAATCGTTCAGGAAGTGCTGAATATTTTCCACCTGCGCCCCGCGCCAGCCATAGATGGACTGATCATCGTCGCCCACGATCATGACACGGGCGCTATCGCCCGCCAGCATCCGCACCCAGGCGTACTGAATGCGGTTGGTATCCTGGAATTCGTCCACCAGAATGTTGTTAAAGCGGTCCCGGTAGTGCTGCAGGATGTGCGGCTTGTTCAGCCACAGCTCGTGAGCGCGCAGCAGCAGTTCAGCGAAATCCACTAACCCCNCGCGATCGCAGGCTTCCTGATAGGCCTGATAAACGCGCAGCCAGGTCTGTTCCACCGGATTGCCGTAGCTCTCGATATGCTGAGGACGCAGGCCCTCATCTTTTTTGCCGTTGATGTACCACATCGCCTGGCGCGGCGGCCACTGTTTCTCATCCAGATTGAGCGCTTTAATCAGACGCTTGAGCAGGCGCAGCTGATCTTCGCTGTCCAGAATCTGGAAGTCCTGCGGCAGTCCGGCGTCAAGATGATGCGCGCGCAGCAGCCGGTGCGCCAGACCGTGAAAGGTCCCGATCCACATGCCGCCCTGACTGGTGCCGATCAGCTGTTCGATACGATGGCGCATCTCTGCGGCGGCTTTGTTGGTGAACGTCACCGCCATGATGGAGTACGGGGAGCAGTTCTCCACCGACATCAGCCAGGCGATACGATGCACCAGCACCCGCGTCTTGCCGCTGCCAGCTCCGGCCAGCACCAGCATGTTGCTGCGGGGAGCCGCGACGGCGTCGCGTTGTTTATCGTTCAGACTGTCGAGCAGATCAGATACGTCCATAGGCGTTGGTTATCCGTGAAAAGGGCATCCCATCACCACGCGGCGACAGTTCACCTCTGTTTATGCATACAGTGGAAAGCGTGAATTATAGCAATGCCGTCAGCGAAACCAACCTTGCAATTGCAATATGCGGCAGTAGCCGAGCTTCGCGGAGCTGCATCAGGTTAGCTCTCTGTGGCGCTATCCAGCAGGATTGCATCCCGCAGCGCACGGCGCCGGCCACGTCGGTGATGAGATCATCCCCCACGTGTAGCAGGTGATGCAACGGTAAATTGAGACGTTCCGCAGCCTGATGAAACATGTCGTGCCACGGCTTGGCGCGGCCGTCCGGACCGGCGCGGAGTACAAACTGGAAGTACTCGCCCAGCCCGCACGCATGAGGATCGGCATTGCCGTTGGTGATCGCCGCCAGCGGCCAGCGTTGGGCCAGCGCCCCAAGCGTATCGTGGGTTTCCTGCGAAATACTGATACGGCTGCGCCAGTAGGCGAAGTGCGTCATCGCTTTTGCTGCGCCGTCGTCCGCCTCCGCCTCGCTCATCCCCTGACGCCGTAGCGCCAGCACGACCGTGCGGCGACGCCACTCGGTCATGTCGTGGTAAATCTCCGGCTCCTGCGCGCGCAATTCGCTACGCATCGTGCCGAATTCCGCCTCGGTCAACGAACGCAACCCCGGATGGAGTTCGCGCAGGAACTGCAACGCTTCCTGTGAACTGCGCCGCACAACCTCGAAATTGTCGTACAGCGTGTCGTCGAGATCGAAGGTGAGGGCCTCGATTCGGCCGAGGGGACGATAAACGTGCATCAGGATTTGCCTCGTTTGGCGCGGGGATGCGCCGCATCATAGACCGAAGCCAGATGCTGAAAATCCAGATGCGTATAAATCTGCGTCGTGGTGAGGTTGGCGTGGCCGAGCAGCTCTTGCACCGCGCGCAGATCGCCGCTCGACTCCAACAGGTGTGTTGCGAAGGAATGCCTGAGCTTATGAGGATTGATGTGGCTATTCACGCCCTGTTTCACGCCCCACTCGGCGAAGCGCTTCTGAACGTTGCGCATGGAGATACGCTTGCCCTGACTGGACACGAACACCGCGTCGTCATCCGGCGCATAGATCTCCCGCAGCGCCAGCCAGCGATGCAGCCAGGTGACCGCCGTTCCGCCCAACGGCAAACGGCGCTCTTTGCTGCCTTTCCCCATGACCCAGACTTCGCCGCTGTCCAGGTCGATATGTCTCAGGTCCAAACCGACCAGCTCAGCCAGACGAAGACCCGCGCCGTACATCACTTCCAGCATCGTCCGATCGCGCACCGCCAGCGGATCGCTCTCGTCGATGTCCAGCAGACGGTTGACCTCGTCCACATCCATATTCTTGGGCAGATGACGCCCGGCTCGCGGCGTGGCAATCCCTTTGGCAGGATTGGCGTTCAACGCGCCGCGGCTCACCATCCAGTCCAGAAAACTGCGCAGCGCGGAGAGGCGCAGCGCCAGACTGGAGGACTGCAGTCCATCGCGCTTGCTGCGCGCCACTACCGCACGCNCCCCGGCGGCGTCTAGCTGACGCCAGTCGCTTATGCCGGAGGCGGATAAGATAGAGATAACGGCCTGGAGTTGATGCGCATAGCTGCTTTGCGTCAGCGGACTAAGCTGCCGCTCGACCCGCAGATAGCGTAAAAAGGCGTCGGCCTGCGTCAACAAGGGCGAGTCGGGGACGTTCATAGCCGTTCGATCCAGCGTTGCAGAACCATCGGCAATATCGTCGCCAGATGCTGCAAGAGCACGGTCCCCATCCCTTCCTGATAATGATGGCTGTCGCGGCTGCTGAAAATCAGCAGTCCCAGATCGCCTTTTTCGCCCATCATGGACAGCGCGACCGACCCCACCTGCCGCGCCTGTGGCAGCAGCAGCAGCAGCTCGGGTCCGTTAAGCGAGCCAAGATAGTGATTACGTTTCCCCAGCCGCTGAATGCGCAGGGGTTCGAACGCCGTGCGATTCAGCGCGAGATGCGTGAAATCAGACGGCGCGCCGATACGCCATTTGTCGCTGAACAGCCGCACCGTGGCGCCGGACAGCCCCAGTTTGCGCGCCCAGCGCTGCAAACGATCCAGCAGATCCTGCAGCGAATCCGCCGCCGACAAGGCCAGTTGTAACTGCAACAGTTGATTGAACAGCGCCTCGTTCTGCGCGGCCTGCTCCATCAGCAGCGTAATGTCCTCTTCCAGGTGCTGGATCTGGGNGCGCTGACGCGACAGCTGCCACTCGACCAAAGATACGCTCTCTCGCACCGGGTGCGGGATGCGCATCTGTTCAACGTGGCGAGAATTGCGGATGAAAAAATCGGGGTTTTGATGCAGGAACTGCAGCACCATGTCATCCGTCAGTTCAACCTCGCGATCGACCTGTCCCTGCTGTTCCTCGACGCGTTTCATAAATGAATGAATCCATCATAGACATGCGTGGCCGGACCGGTCATGAACAACGGGTTTCCCGGCCCCGCCCAATGAATATCCAGCTCGCCGCCCGGCAGTTTCACGTTGACTTCCGCCGACAGCAGCCCTTGCTGAATCCCTACCGCGACAGCCCCGCAGGCGCCGCTACCGCAGGCCTGAGTTTCTCCCGCGCCGCGCTCGAAGACTCGCAGCCGGATGGAATCGCGATTAACGACCTGCATAAAACCAATGTTAGCGCGTTCGGGGAAACGTTCATGATTTTCTAGCAACGGCCCGAGCGTTTCGACCGCCGCCGTATCGACGTCATCGACCTGCACGACGCAATGCGGGTTGCCCATCGACACCGCGCCACACAGCACGGTGTGGTCCGCCACCCGCATGATGTAGGTTTTCTCGGCTTTCGCGGCGCGAAACGGGATCTGCTGCGGTTCAAAGTTTGGCTCGCCCATATTGACCCGCACCAGTTCATCTTCGGTGACCGACAGCACCATGCGTCCGCTGTGGGTGCTGACATGGATATCGCGCTTATTCGTTAGCCCCTTCAGCCGTACAAAACGAGCGAAGCAACGGGCGCCGTTGCCGCACTGCGCCACTTCGCTGCCGTCGGCGTTGAAGATACGGTAATGAAAATCCAGCTCAGGATCGTACGGCGGCTCAACAACCAGCAACTGGTCGAAGCCCACGCCGCAATGGCGATCCGCCAGACGGCGGATGAGCTCGGGCGAAAAATAGACATTTTGCGTGACGGCATCGACGACCATAAAGTCATTGCCTAAACCGTGCATTTTGGAGAACTGCATTATCCTGACTCCGCTGGCTCAACCGGACGCGGTAAATACGCTATCGTGACCCGTTAAAAGATGGGGAAATCCCGTTTGATCGTCTGCCGTTATGGCCGATTAGCCGATGGTTGCGGTGTCGTATTGTTCTGTGTCTGAGACTCACTCGGCGTCGGGCTTTTCTGCTCCGGCGGGAAGTACAGCGGCCCTTTCAGACCACAGCCGACCACCGCGAGTGCAACCAGCGCCAGCGCAGCCTGGCGAAATAGCGATTTCATAACGTTAAACCTGTCGTTCAGAGACTCATGCTCTCTATAATCGCAGCTGGATCATGAAAATCAACAGGAATCGAAAATCAACGACGGCGAGTTCAATGAATCGAACCGATGCACGAGGGCACTTCGCTGGAAGCGTACGTTAAGGCCAAGAGCGAAGAAAAGAGCGTTCGGTCTATTGAAGGTGGGTGGCGCGTTGAGAGAAGAGCGTCAAACTACAGCGTCTGAAGCTGTCGCGGGTTCAGCCGTGGAGAGCCGTCCTGAAGCGAGGTCATACACATCGGCGAGAGGTCGCTCTTGCGGAATGGAATCACCTTCGTTTGGCCATCGACCAAGACTATCTGGTAAAACTGCGGGAGATTAAAATTGATTGAGCTGGCGCCGTAGGTGAAACGATCGTGAGAGGAGGAGTAGAAGCGGCTGACGTCGCGCACCAGCTCCTCTTTGCTGCCTTCGCAGTGATGAAATACCTCGACCCGGTTGGTCTCATCCAGAATATAGATATTGAAACCTTCGTTGTCCGTTCGGTTTTCAAAAAAGAACTGAATGATCCCTTCGCTAGCGACGCCGTCTATCACCGGCGGCAAGTGGACTTGCGCGGCGGTTTCCACCTGAATTGGCAGCCCCTGCAGTTTGTTGTTGGAAATCGCGCCGTAAAACTCCACCGCGTTCTCCTGTTTCTGCACCGACACGCTGAGTCGCTCGAAGAACAGCCCCCAGGTTTGTCCCGCCACCTTCACCGCTTTGAAGCGACCCGGCTCCTGACGCGTGCTGGACAAGCGCAGCTCTATACACTCAGACACCAGTTGCTGTACGCGCGTGCGGATCAGTCCGCGTAAATGCTGGCTGTAGCAAAAGACGTCCAACGACTCCGGCAACGCCGCATCTTGATGCATTTTGCCCAGAATGGTTTTCAGCGCTTCTAATACCGCCTGTTCGCCGCTGAAGTGCAGGGTTCTGACCTCATTCCAGGAGTTGCGGTATAGCAGGTCAATACTGCCGACCAGACACTGCTGCTGCTGACCAAAACTGAACACGTCCAGTTGACGGAAGTCGAAGTGCACGACCTGATTACGGAAGGCCGCCGTCGGATCGTGCTCCAAATTGACGATGATCGCCAGGTGACGAATCTCGCACGGACTATACAGCGCCTTAGGCGTGGGCGGCGCGACACGAAGCGGGAAGTGACTCGCGACGTCGGACACTAGCTCCTTGAGCTTGGCTAAATCGCAGCGATCTCCGCCTTTGATATGCAGCTGCGTGGCAGACGTCAGCAGGCCGTTGAAATAGGCCCAGGCCACCAGCTTGTTCAGATAGCGGTTATATTCCAGCGGCTGATGGCTGATGATGGCATCCATCAATGGCGCCTGATTATACAGATACCAGCCGCTACGATTGGCGCGCCCAGCGGGCACGTATATGAACGTCAGGTCCGGCTCGGACAAATCGGGAGAAATCTGCGGATTCACCAACGTCACTTTGCCCGGCAGCGCCTCGAAGGCGGCGTACAGCTTGCGCGTCAGCACGCCGATATCCTGCGGGCTGGCGCTGACGCTCAGGTTGTTACGCCGGGCGAATCGGATCAGATTTCGATAGCTCTGCATCATCGCATCCAGCAGTTCGTTATGCGCTTCGCGCACCTGCTCGATTTTCCAGTTGGCGCGGTTATCCAGCATCTGCAAACGCTTGTCGTCCCAGCCCCATTGCTGAACCAGCTGTGTCAGGATCTGCTCGCGCCAGGCGGTTTTACCGACGCCGGTAGACAGTTTCTCGCACACTTTGAGATAGAAGCAGCGGCGCGCCAGATCCAGCCGCGGCATATCGTCGACGGCGGTGAGATAGTGGGTGACGCGCTCCAGCATCATGCAGTACGGATCCAGCCCAAACGACACAATTTCGCCTTTATGCAAACGCGTTTTGATCTCGGCCGACAGCAGGCGGGTATCGGGATATTCCCAGGAGTAAGCTTCCAGCAGCAGCGTTTTCAGCACCGCTTTATAGGGAGAGTCGATGCTTTTGTAGAGCTGCCACAGGCTGGCGCCGAAATACTCTTCCGCCGACAAGGTGCTAAGACCGCCCAGATCGAGCCACTCATTCGGCGCCAGCGCGCCCTGCGAGTAAAGGTTGATGACATACTCGTCGTAGTTCGGCTCTTCCTCTACCGGCACCATATTCCACAGGATGCGCTTGCCCGCCATGCGAACGGCGGTACGGTAGAATTCATCCAGCAACAAAATGTGCTGAGTCGAACCGCAATCTTCGCCGCCCAGACTGCCGCTCTCATTGTGACGAAAGCGATTCTCGTCCATGACGAAGAAACTGACGTCTACCCCCAATCCCGCCGCCCACTGTTCCAGCAGCGTGCATTTCTGTTGTAAGCGCTGACGCTCTTCGGTATCGAGCCAGGATTGATGGCAGACCCACACGTCAAGATCGGAGGTGCGGCTTTGACCAATGGATGAGGTGCTGCCCATCGAATAAATGCCGTTGATGGGGAATTCGCCCTGCTTACACATGGGTTCCGCCATTCCGCCAACCAGTTGGGCGTCATCGAAATAGCGTTGTTGGTTTTCATCAGGCGTGTAGAGACATATACCGTGCGGAACCTTACCTTCAAGGTAGCCCGGCATCTGGGGATGGTGGTGATGTAATAAAACCGGCAAAAGACTGTAAACCTGCTGGAAAGCGGGTCTCATTGCTGCCAGAGCGCGTTCAACTCGCAGTTGGTTAATCGCGTCCAGTCTCTGCTTTAGTGTCTCGATATAGAGGTACAAGACGTTTCGCCTGATTATCCCAGTGACTAAAAAAAGCCGTTTTTCCAAACCTGTCCTGAGTCATGATTTTGAGGAATGGCGGACAGTTTATTGCTGGAAACGTGATCAATTTAACACCTTGCTGAAAAGGCGTAAAGAAAGTAAAAAAAGTCAGAATTTTCGGTCTACACTTCGGGGTTGGTTCTGCTGTCGCTCTCTCAGNCCCTCGCCAGCATTTATGATTTATGGCTGCTATCATTGCAATCGTCACCAACTGAGGTTTAGCCACGGCCCGGCAACTGACACTGGCGCAGCATCAATGATACGATGCAACGAAACGATAACAACGGTATCCAGCATGTTAGACAATATTCTCAGAATTGCCACCCGAAAGAGCCCGCTCGCCCTATGGCAGGCCCATTATGTACAACAACAGCTGCAGTCTTGTCATCCGGATTTACAAGTGGAGCTGGTGCCAATGGTAACACGGGGAGACGTTCTGCTGGATACTCCGCTCGCCAAGGTTGGGGGAAAAGGTCTATTCGTCAAAGAATTAGAGCTGGCGCTGCTTGAACAGCGCGCCGACATCGCCGTTCACTCCATGAAAGACGTCCCGGTGGACTTCCCGCCAGGACTAGGACTGGTCACCATCNGCGAACGCGACGATCCTCGCGATGCATTCGTCTCCAACCTCTACCCCAATCTGGACGCGCTGCCTGAAGGCGCGTGCGTCGGTACATCCAGCCTGCGCCGCCAGTGCCAGCTGCGCGCCAACCGGCCTGACCTGGTGGNGCGCGATCTGCGCGGCAACGTCGGCACCCGCCTATCCAAACTGGATAACGGCGAATATGACGCCATCATTCTGGCCGTTGCGGGCCTCAAGCGGCTGGGCATGGAAGACCGCGTGCGCTGCGCGTTGAGTCCGGAAACGTCGCTGCCGGCGGTGGGTCAAGGCGCGGTCGGTATCGAATGCCGGCTGGACGACGCCAGAACGCAACGCCTGCTGGCCCCGCTGAATCACACCGACACCGCTACGCGGGTGCAGGCGGAGCGTGCCATGAACACACGTCTTGAGGGAGGATGCCAGGTGCCGATCGGCAGCTACGCGGAGCTGGAGGGCGAGTGCCTATGGCTGCGTGCCTTGGTCGGCGCGCCGGACGGCAGCCGCATCATCCTGCGCGAGCGGCGTGGACCACGCGCAGAGGCGGAGAGCATCGGGGTTGCGCTGGCGGAAGAGCTGCTGGCTTGCGGCGCCGCCGAGATTTTACAGGCCGTTTACGGTGCCTCTTCGTCATGACGATTTTAGTTACCCGCCCCTCTCCTGCGGGCGAGCAACTGGTTTCCCGTCTCTGTCAGGCCGGACTCACGGCCTACCACTGCCCATTGATTGAATTTACGCTGGGTCGCGAACTGCCCCAATTACCCGCTATGCTGAATACATTGCAGCCGGGCGATCTGGTGTTCGCGCTCTCCAATCAGGCCGTTAAGTTCGCTCAGCCAGCGTTGTCGCAGGCGGGTCTGCGCTGGCCGAAAACGTTGAATTACTATGCCGTCGGCCGCACTACCGGGCTGGCGCTTCATACCGTCACCCGTCGGCCGGTCATCTATCCTGAGAGTCACGGCACCAGCGAAACGCTGCTGCATGATCCGTCTCTCCAGGAGGTTGAAGGCAAGCGGGCGCTGCTGCTGCGCGGGAACGGCGGCCGGGAGCTGCTGGCCGATACGCTCCGCCAGCGCGGCGCGCAGGTCAGCTACTGCGAATGTTACCAGCGGACGCCGGTACAGTATGACGGCACAGAGCAAACGCTGCGCTGGCAAACGCTCGGCGTGGATACGCTGATCGTCACCAGCGGAGAAATGCTGCAACAGATCTATNCTTTAGTTCCTGATTATTATCGGGCTTCGTGGCTACTGAGCTGCCGAATGGTGGTGGTCAGCGAACGACTGGCCGCCCTGGCCCATGATTTTGGCTGGCGCGATATCTTGGTCGCCGATAATGCAGATAACGATGCGCTGCTGCGCGCACTACAACAAACCTGATCATAGGATGTCTCATTATGACGGAACGCATTACCCCCACAACTTCGAATGAAGAGGTTGTTGAACGGGCTGAATCTTCCTCTACACAACCCGAACCGACACCGTCAGCACCTCAGCGTTACGGTGTGCTCCTGGGTGCCGCAGCCATCGTTATCGCACTCGGCTTAAGCGGCGGTGTTTACTATTACGCGCATCAGCAGACGTCGAAACAGTCGGCGATTGTCGCGCAATTACAGGAGCAACTCGACGGGTTCAAACAGCAACAGCAGCAAAACCAGCAGTCCTGGCAGCAATCCCTGGCTCAGCAAAGCCAGACGCAAAACGCCAGCGAACAGCGCCTCACGGCGTTGAACAGTCAGGTAGGCGACCTGCAGGAAAAGCTGGATGCGCTCTCCAATCATGACGCCAAAACCTGGCTGCTGTCCGAAGCCGACTTCCTGGTGAAAATGGCCGGCCGCAAACTGTGGGCGGACAAAGACGTCACTACCGCAGGTACGCTGCTNAAAAGCGCAGACGCCAGCCTGGCGGAGATGAAAGACCCGAGCCTAATTGACCTCCGTCGCGCCATTACGCAAGACATCAGCACGTTAGCCAGCGTTAATCAGGTCGATTTCGACGGCATCATTCTCAAGGTAAATCAGTTGGCCGATCAGGTGGATAACCTGCGCATGGCCGACAGCGATCTGGACGAAGCGCCGATGGACGAAAATGATACGTCTTTGTCCGCTTCATGGAGTGAATGGCGCCAGAACCTGAGCAAAAGCTGGCACAACTTCCTGTCGGAATTCATCACCGTCCGTCGTCGCGACAGCGGCGCCGAACCGCTGCTGGCGCCGAACCAGGATATCTACCTGCGCGAAAATATCCGCGCCCGCCTGCTGGTTGCCGCTCAGGCGGTGCCGCGTCATCAGAATGAAACCTATCGACAGTCGCTGGAAACCGCCGCGGTATGGGTTCGCGCCTACTTCGATAACAACGACGCGGCAACCAAAGCCTTCCTGGAGCAGCTGGACGCACTCAGCCAGCAGTCGGTTTCGATGGACGTGCCTACCGAACTGCAAAGTCAGCCTCTGCTGGAAAAAGTGATGCAGACCCGGGTTCGTAACCTGCTGGCGCAACCGTCAGCCGCGCCGCAGGGAGAGTGATTATGCTTAAGGTACTTCTGCTTTTTATCGTGTTGATCGCCGGTCTGGTCGCGGGACCGATGGTCGCTGGCCATCAGGGCTACGTGCTGATCCAGACCGATAACTACAACGTGGAAACCAGCGTTACCGGGCTGGTCATCATGCTGGTGTTGTTCCTTCTGGCCTTTCTGCTGGTCGAGTGGATACTGCGACGCGTTTTCCGCACCGGCGCACGCACGCGCGGCTGGTTCCTCGGCCGTAAACGCAGTCTGGCTCGCAAGCAGACCAAAGCCGCGCTGCTCAAATTGGCGGAAGGTGACTATCGCCAGGTCGAGAAGCTAATGACGCGTAACGCCGATCATGCCGATCAACCGGTGGTGAACTATCTGCTGGCCGCCGAAGCCGCACAGCAGAGAGGCGATGAATTCCGCACCCGGCAATACCTGGAACGCGCCGCTGAAATCGCCGACACCGACCAGCTACCGGTCGATATCACCCGTGTTCGTATTCAGCTGGCTCGTCACGAAGACCATGCCGCACGCCATGGCGCGGATCGTCTGTTGGAAGTCGCGCCGCGCCATCCTGAAGTGCTGAGGCTGGCCGAGCAGGCCTTCCTGCGCACCCATGCTTACAGCGCGCTGCTGGATATCCTGCCCGCCATGCGCAAAACCCAGTTGCACGATGAAGCCGAGTTGGCGGCCCTGCAACAGCAGGCGACACTTGGACTGATGAATCAGGCGATGTCGGAAGGCGGCAGCGAAGGATTGAAACAGNGGTGGAAAAATCAGAGCCGCCGCGTACGGCACGAGCAGGCGTTGCAAGTTGCGATGGCGGAGCATTTGATTGAATGCGACGACCACCAGACCGCGCAGCAAACCATCGTCGACGCCTTGAAACGTCAATATGACGAAAGACTGATCCTGCTGATGCCGCGGCTGGACGCCGGTAACCCGGAACAGCTGGAAAAAATTCTGCGCCAGCTGATCAAACAGCNCGCCGACGTTCCTCTGCTGCACAGTACGCTGGGCCAGCTGCTGATGAAACACGGCGAATGGGAACAGGCCGCCGACGCTTTCCAGGCCGCGCTGGCGCTGCGTCCAGACGCCTACGACTACGCCTGGTGCGCCGACGTCTACGACCGCCTGAAAAGGTACGAAGACGCGGCCACGCTGCGCCGCGAAGGTCTATTACTGTCGTTGCAGTCTACGCCAGCATCCGAGGCAGATGCCCTGCCGACGCCGCAGGCCCAATAAAACCCACCTCAGGCGCAGACTTGCTCTGCGCCGCTCTCCGCGCTCATACCATCACCGTTTGCTTTCCTGCTCTCGCGGGAAGGTAAACGTCACTCACCTACCTCAGGCATGACGCGTAAGCTTCGGCGTTTGCTCTTACGCCCGGCAACGGCGTGGTTTATCGTCAGCTCCGCGCCGTCCGGCAGCACCACCTGCTTCAGCTCACTGATTCGGCTGTAGCGGAAGTGCTGGTCAGCCCGTCTTCTTCCTTTTCCTCTTACGACCAAAGCAGGGTGCGCGTGACTCTGTGCTCGTCGTAGACTCTGCGCACTTCCGTGCGTTCTGCCACTCGCGCACCACCCGGTCGCGCAGGTCGTATTCCAACTGCACGTAGCTGACCGAAGCCGACACAAGTAATAAAGCAACCAAAACAGTACATTACTACACGGTGGGATATGCCCCGCAAAACGGCAGACCCAACCCCCCCGTCCGCGATAAACCTCGAGGGCCGCAGGCTGGAAGAGTCGGGCTTTATCACCGGCCAGCCGGTCACGGTAAATATTGAACACGGAAGATTGATTATTCAGGTGGAGGGAAGCGTATGAACGGAGGCACTATTATACAGGCCACCACAGGCGGATTTATTCCTGAGCTGATTATCGATAGCCAGGATATTATTAAAGCGGGGTTTACGCCGGGTGCAGTATTTAAGATAGAGCCGTATCGGGATGGGCTGATAATAACGTTTGTTTCTGATGAGGCAGAGATTGAGCGGTTATTATTGGAGGTGGACGCAGCTCCTAATATCGGCGTGGACTGGATACGGGATAACGGCGAGTTGTATCTGGCGGGGGATTGGCTGACACAGTGTGGCCTGACCGGGCAACCGCTGGCGATCAGCGTGATGCCTGGTCAGGTATTGATTCGGGTGCAGCAGGGGAATATGCTGGCGTAACCACAGTTCTAAATAACTAGATAGATCCTTCTTGGATCTATCTAGCCTTATATTAAATAGCTATTATTTTTTCTTTAGCAAAGCCAACAGGCCAATGCCCAGCATAATATATCCGCACAACATCCTCCCATCTAGCTCCTAGGTTTAGATATTTTTCAGATACATACTGCCTAAAAGCAAAACATATTCCATTTCTTGCCGCTTGGCTAAAATCATGTGGTAAGCATATAAATTTATCTTTAGGTAACCCTTTAGTTGCATTTAATACTGCTTTATTTACTTTAATTCTAAGCTCTGCAAGCTCTTTAGATGTAGTTTGACCTTTATAAAATGGGTCATCTTGAGTTGGCGAGGTCGGAAGCCACTCAGTACTAGCATAAAGGCCATTAAAATCTACATCAGATGGATTAATGAAAACCTTTTCAACATCTTTAATTAAAATAACCTTTTCATTCTGGATATCAGACATCCCCATTTTTGAAAAGAAGCTTGCCTTCTCTATTTCTTCCAACACTTTATTAATATCAATCATATTACAATCTCAAATCGGTTATGGTTCCTGGCGGTAAAGCTTTCCTACCTTGTTGGACTGTAGTACGAAGCACACCACCTGCTGCGTGTGGGCCAGGTATTCCAGGTAAAGAGTGGTTTGGTAATGCTCCATGTGTAGGCATTAAGTTCCACCATTTATTCGCCCCCCCACTTTCCAATGGAATTATATGATGCGGAGTTGCCCCAGTAGGCCAAACTCTTCCTGTATTCGCTTCCCATTGACTCATAAGATATTTTTGATCTCTCACAAATTCTTTACGTGACAGCCTATTTTGGAAAGCACTACGTCTTTGAACTACCGGTAAATTACCTTTTAATATTTCTGCTTGCTTTGGAGTTATATGCCCTCCAGGTGACGCAACCTTATTAGCATCGGCAATAATGCGATCAAGAGTAGAACATCCAGCTAGCCCTAATGGATCTATCCATCCCAGCGGATTGTGAACGTAAGCATACGGGTTATGTCCCCCCGCCAGCCCTATCGGGTCCGGCGAGATATACCCGCCGCCGGCCGGGTCGTAGTACCGAAATCGGTTATAGCACAGGCCGCTTTCGCTGTCACGGAGCTGCCCGGCGAACGCCAGTCCTGGGTCGGCACTCTCCGTTTCAGCCACTGCGCGCTGGCCCCACAGCGTGGCTTTCGGGGCCTGCCAGCGCAGTTCGCCTTCGCTGTCGTACAGCGCCTGCGGGGCGCCGTTTGGCGCACTGCTCACAAAATCCGTTTCCCAGCCGCCCGCCGCGGTGTGCCGCTGCTGCACCACCAATTCCCAGCCGTTGTGCACCCAGTGGCGCCGCGACGTCTGTTGCCCCTGACGATAGTGGCGCACTTCCGCTATCTGGTCGCCGTCCCACAGGTAGCGCACCGCTTCGCCGCGCTCGGCGCAGCGTTTGCTGACCCGACGGCCGAACGGGTCGTAGCGGTAATACCAGGTCTCCCCGGTGGGCGTATCCACCGCCCGCAGCTGGTTGCGACTGTCCCAGCGGTAGTGCCACACCTGCGCCCGGAACCCCGGCTTTACCTGCTGTCGGCGCACCAGACGACCCGCCCGGTCATAGGTGTAATAGGTATCGTCGCGCTGTACCAGCCTTCCTGCTTCCCACTCGGTCAGCCGTCCTTTCTCCTGCGGCAGACCGGTGCGGGTGTAGTGGTAGTCGGTCTCGGTAGTCGGCGTCCTGCCCGCGCCGCCGGTCAGGACCGACAGCNCCCGCCCGGTCTTGTCCAGCCGATACCCTTCGCTGTCGCGGTTGGTGCGCACGCCCGTCACGTTGCCCGCGCCGTCGTAGCGGTACTCCCGCGTCTGCTGCGCCTGCAGGCGTCCGTCATGCGCCTGACCGCTCATCTCGCGCGTCAGCCACCCCATCGCGTCGTACTCGCGCGTCTGCAGGAAACGCCCGCCCCGGCGTTCGCTCTCGCGCCCGGCGGCGTCGTGGTTTATCGTCAGCTCCGCGCCGTCCGGCAGCACCACCTGCTTCAGTTCACCGGTGCGGCTGTAGCGGAAGGTGCTGGTCAGCCCGTCTTCCTTTTCCGCTTCGTCTTCCGACCACAGCAGGGTGCGGGTGACGCTGTGTTCGTCGTAGACTCTGCGCACTTCCGTGCCGTTTTGCCACTCGCGCACCACCCGGTCGCGCAGGTCGTATTCCAGCTGCACGTGGCTGACCGACGACGTCACCTCGGTCAGTCGTCCCACCGCGTCATAGCGATAGTGCACCGTCTCTTCCGGCGAGGTTTCCTGTATCAGCAGACCGCGTCCGTCGTACTGGAAGCGACGCCGTTCGCCTTCGCCGTTGCGCACCTCGATGCAGTGCCCGTCTTCGTCGTAACCGTAGTGGGTGACCGTGCCGGCCATATCCTGTTCGCGGATGACTCGGCCGTCCGCATCCAGCCACCACTGCCAGCGGCTGCCGTCCGGGGCGGTGACCGATGTCAGCTGCTGCGTCTCCGGGTCATAATCGTAGCGCCAGGTCCGGCCCTGTGCATCGGTGCGCGAGCGCAGCAGGTCGANCGCGCCGTAGCTCTGACGCCACATCGCCCCGTTGCCGTCCACATAGCTCAGCAGGTTTTTGTGGCGGTCATACTGACGCTGCTCCTCGCGTTCATCCGGGCGCAACAGCTGCTCCGGCAGACGCCAGCTGGCCCGCCGGTAGCCAAACCGATACGCCGCGCCGTCCGGGCGCAGCCACTGCACCACCCGGTCCTGCGGGTCGTAGCGCAGGTGCTGCATCCGGCCTTCCGCGTCCGTGGCGCTCAGCAGGCGCTGGCGATGGTCATACTGCAACCGCGCCTGCACCTCGCCGGCCCGGTCGCTGACCTGGGTCAGCAGCCCGTAGCGATTCCACGTGAAGTGCACTTCGCGGGCGTCGGGGCCGGTCAGCCGCACCGGGTCGCCCGCCGCGTCATACTCCCACGCCCAGGTGCGCCCCAGCGGGTCCGTCACGCCGCAAAGCCGTTCCTGCTCGTCATAGTCGTAGGCCCACATCTGACCACCGCCGTCGGTGAAGGTGCTGACCAGTCCGGTTTGCTCCAGATAGCTGAAGGCGGTGACGCGCCCCTGCGGCGAAATCTCCCGCAGCAGGTTGCCATGCTGGTCATACTCGTAGCGGGTCTCGTGGCCCAGCGGCGAGCGCTGATAGCTCATCAGCGACAGGTCGTTAAAACCGTATTCGCTGCGGTGTCCCTGACCGTCGGTCATGATGACGCGGTTGGGGTAATATTCGAAGCGTCCGGTCAGAAAGCCATCGGCGCAGGTGGTGAAGACGCAGCGCCCCTGTTCGTCATACTCGTAACGCGCCCAGGTCTGGTCGTGGTCGTCCCAGCGCGTCAGCCGGTTGGCCGCATCATACTCGTAGTAGAGGTGGTACAGCTGGGTGGCGTCCGCCTCCATCAGGCGGCCCAGTTCGTCCTGACGGTACAATGCCAGCTCGGTGCGCTGGGCGCCGTCGGTGCGGATAAGCTGATGCNCGAAGTCACCCTGCCACACCAACCGTATTTCGATACCGTCGCTGTGCCGCACCTGTTGCAGGCGGCCCTGCCTGTCACGCAGCAGGGCGATGTGGTTGTCATGGGTGTCGCGGATTTCACTCAGCAGCCGCGTATCGCCTTGCACCACGCTGAATGTGCGCCAGGTCTGGCTGTCCCGGTGCCACAGGCTGAAACCTTCGCCGCGGCGGTGGAGGGTAAACGCGGGGTAGAGCGGGCAGAACACCGCCTGGATGTCCTGATGGAAGGTGAAGTCGATGTCAAAGCCCTGTGCCAGCGTGATGACGACATGGGTATTCAATCCTTCCTGACTGACCCGGGCGACTTCGCTCCAGCTGTCGTGCCAGCCGTGTCCCAGCAACCCCGAATGCGACGAGGCCGAGCGGTAGGTGCGCTCGAACACCAGCGGCAGCGTCTGTCCCAGCGCGATATCCTGCCGCGACTCAATCACGTCGCCGCTGGCGATATACACCGGGTCTTTCAGGAAGGCTTTTATCGATTCCTTGACGCGTGCCAGCCCCTTACTCTCGCGAAAGGCGCGACTGGCGCACCCCGCGATGCGCTTTAACTCCCGGGCGGTCACCAAGGCGCCGGCGTACATCCCCCTGAGCGCGGCCCGGGGGTGGGTCAACAATCGTCCCAGCCCTTTGAACAGGCCCCGGCTCGGCGGCACCAAAAACTCAACGCCAATCAGAATGGCTTTCTCCCACCAGCTGAATTCATCCTGAATGTCCAAAAGGGTCTGCTGTCCCGCACCGAAGTAAACGGTAGATGCCCCTTCCTTCAGGGTGCCGCCGCATACGGTTTTATCATCGATGCGCGCCGCGGCGTGCTGATTGACATATACCGTGTCGCTGCCCTGGGCAATCGGCTGCGGCGAGTTGTGTTTGGTGCAGGCGACCGTATCGACCTCGGCACGGGACGCGGGTAATTTTTCGACGAAGACATTTCCGGAGCCGGTGACCACCGGGCCAAACGGCGGCGTCACGCTGTCCACCATCGCGGCGACGCCGCCGGAAATCGCGGCAATCTGATCTTTGAGCAAATAGGTGAGCCCGAACCCGGCCGCCAGCTTGACAGCCCCCACGACCAGCACAAATCCAAATCCGCCGGTGAATCCGGTAACGGACACAATAGCCGCCACTGTGACCGCCACCGCAGCTGCCGCTACCGCAAAAGCCGCCGCCGCGACCAGCGCGCCCGCGATGGCCCCCAGCAATGCCCCCAAAAAACTGGCGTGCTTGATGGTCTTGCCCGGCGNCGTCGGCGGTTTGCCCTGACACGGTTGTGGGCGTTCCGCCGGCGGCGNGGGCTGACTCCCCGCATGCATGGCCCCCACGCGGGCCACCCGGCTCAGTATGTCATTCAGCATGTCGACTCCCTTCAGGACGCGCTTTTAAAGCTCTCCACCACCGCTAACAGCGCGGTTTTCTGCTCTTCCCGCAGTTCGCCCGCCGCCGTGACGGTAAACGTCAGCAGCCGCTGACCGCGCACCTGCATCACCACCACCTGATGCATCGGCCCCTCCGTCGAGCGCCAGGTGTACTCCAGCGCGCGCGCCGGTTCGCCATCCAGCATGAGTTCCCAGGCGGCGCGCTCCTCATAGTTTTTCAGGTGCGCGGCGAACTGCTCCAGCGTCTGCTGATACACCGTCTCCGGCGTCAGGCCGAACTCAATCGGCGTGCGGTTGACCACCAGATTGGCGGTGTCGCCCGGCAGCACAAACACATGGAGAGATTCGTCGCGCCAGTCCGCCGGGATCGCCAGTGTGCCTTCATTCATCTGATACATGCTGTTGCCGTCCTTTAGTTCAAATCGATGCGGGTACCGTTGAGTACGATGTGCTTGCCCACGATATTGATGTCGCCATCCTGAGTGATGAGGATATAGCCGCTGCCGGTGCCAATCTGGATGCTGCCTTCCCGCGACTGAATGGTGATGTTGCCCTTGACGTGCAGCGTCTCGGCCTCGTTCACCACCGTGCTGCGGTTTCGGGTCACGGCGATGGTCTGCTGCCCCTGAATTTCCGTCACCTGGNCGCCCTGTACCGACACCGTCTGATTGCGCTGCACCACCTGCGTCTGGTCGCGCCCGACGTTCTCGCTGTGGTCAACGTTGACCGAGGTGCTGCGGTTATTCAGCACCACGGTGTTCATGTCTTTCTGGGCATGCAGGAACAGCTCTTCCTGCCCGGCCTGATCTTCAAAGCGCAGCTCGTTGAAGCCGACCCCTTTGTGGGTCGCACTCTTGATGCTCATGCGGGTCTTGTGCGCCGGCAGTTCATACGGCGCGGGATGGGTGGCGTGATAGGTGCGCCCGGTGACGATCGGCTGGTC
>NZ_JIBO01000021.1 GCF_000688655.1 Lonsdalea quercina subsp. quercina
CTACGCGGTCGATACGGCGGCGCCGGAAGCGTCCATCACCATTGATGATGTGACGGCCGATAACACCGTGAATATCGCCGAGTCCGCTCAGAACCAGAACGTGACCGGTCGCGTCGGCAACGACGTGCAGGTGGGCGATACGGTGACCGTGACCATCGGCGATCAGGCATACCAGACCACCGTCACCGCGTCGGATAACGGCAACGTGTGGAGCGTGTCTGTGCCGGGCGAGGTACTGGCCGGTAACAGCCAGATCCACGCGGAAGTGACCACTACCGATGGTGCAGGCAACGCCACGACTGCCGGTGCTGACCACAGCTACGCGGTCGATACCGCCGCGCCGGAAGCCTCCATCACTATCGACGATGTGACGGCCGACAACACGGTGAACATTGCCGAAGCGGGTCAGAACCAGAACGTGACCGGTCGCGTCGGCAACGACGTGCAGGTCGGCGACACGGTGACCGTGACCATCGGCGATCAGGCATACCAGACTACCGTCACCGCGTCGGACAACGGCAACGTATGGAGCGTCAGCGTGCCGGGCGAGGTACTGGCCGGTAACAGCCAGATCCACGCGGAAGTGACCNCCACGGATGCGGCCGGTAACCCGACCACGGCATCTGCCGATCACGGCTACGCGGTCGATACGGCGGCACCGGAAGCCTCCATCACCATCGACGATGTGACCGGTGATAACACGGTGAATATNGCCGAAGCGGGACAGCCGCAGGCCATCACCGGTCGCGTCGGTAACGACGTGCAGGTGGGCGACACGGTGACCGTGACCATCGGCGACCAGGCCTACCAGACCACGGTGACCGCCTCCGATAACGGTAATGTGTGGAGCGTGAGCGTGCCGGGCGACGTGCTGGCCGGTAACAGCCAGATCCACGCGGAAGTGACCACCACGGATGCGGCGGGTAACCCGACCACGGCATCTGCCGACCACGGTTATGCGGTCGATACGGCCGCGCCGGAAGCGTCCATCACTATCGATAACGTCACCGGTGATAACACCGTCAATATCGCCGAAGCCGGTCAGAGCCAGAATGTGACTGGCCGTGTGGGCAACGACGTGCAGGTGGGCGACACGGTCACCGTGACCATTGGCGATCAGTCGTACCAGACCACCGTCACCGCCTCCGATAACGGCAACGTGTGGAGCGTCAGCGTGCCGGGTGACGTGCTGGCCGGTAACAGCCAGATCCACGCGGAAGTGACTACCACGGATGCGGCCGGTAACCCGGCCACGGCATCTGCCGACCACGGTTACTCCGTTGATACGGCGGCACCGGAAGCGTCCATCACTATCGATAACGTCACCGGTGATAACACGGTGAATATCGCGGAAGCGGGACAGGACCAGAATGTGACCGGTCGNGTCGGCAACGACGTGCAGGTCGGCGATACGGTCACCGTGACCATTGGCGATCAGTCGTACCAGACCACCGTCACCGCCTCCGATAACGGCAACGTATGGAGCGTGAGCGTGCCGGGCGAGGTACTGGCTGGTAACGCGCAGATCCACGCGGAAGTGACCACCACGGATGCGGCCGGTAACCCGACCACTGCCGCGGCAGACCACGGTTACTCCGTTGATACCGCCGCGCCGGAAGCGTCCATCACTATCGATAACGTCACTGGTGACAACACCGTCAATATCGCCGAAGCGGGACAGAACCAGAATGTGACCGGTAGCGTCGGCAACGACGTGCAGGTGGGCGATACGGTGACCGTGACCATCGGCGATCAGGCTTACCAGACCACCGTCACTGCGTCGGACAACGGCAATGTGTGGAGTGTCAGCGTGCCGGGCGACGTGCTGGCCGGTAACAATGAAATTCATGCCGAAGTCACCACCACGGATGCGGCGGGTAACCCGACCNCGGCATCTGCCGATCATGGCTACGCGGTCGATACCGCCGCGCCGGAAGCCTCGATCACCATCGACGATGTGACGGCCGACAACACGGTGAACATTGCCGAAGCAGGTCAGAACCAGAACGTGACCGGTCGCGTCGGCAACGACGTGCAGGTGGGCGATACGGTGACCGTGACCATCGGCGATCAGACATACCAGACTACGGTGACCGCCTCCGATAGCGGCAACGTATGGAGCGTGTCCGTGCCGGGCGAGGTGCTGGCCGGTAACAGCCAGATCCACGCGGAAGTCACCACTACCGATAGTGCAGGCAATGCCACTACCGCTGGTGCTGACCACAGCTACGCCGTCGATACCGCCGCACCGGAAGCGTCCATCACCATTGATGATGTGACGGCAGACAACACCGTGAATATCGCGGAAGCGGGACAGCCGCAGGCCATCACCGGCCGCGTCGGCAACGACGTGCAGGTGGGCGATACGGTGACCGTGACCATTGGCGATCAGGCTTACCAGACCACGGTGACCGCCTCCGATAGCGGCAACGTGTGGAGTGTGTCCGTGCCGGGCGACGTGCTGGCCGGTAACAGCCAGATCCACGCGGAAGTGACCACTACCGATGGTGCAGGCAACGCCACGACCGCCGGTGCTGACCACAGCTACGCGGTCGATACGGCGGCGCCGGAAGCGTCCATCACCATTGATGATGTGACGGCCGATAACACCGTGAATATCGCCGAGTCCGCTCAGAACCAGAACGTGACCGGTCGCGTCGGCAACGACGTGCAGGTGGGCGATACGGTCACCGTGACCATCGGCGATCAGTCGTACCAGACCACCGTCACCGCCTCCGATAACGGCAATGTGTGGAGCGTCAGCGTACCGGGAGAGGTACTGGCCGGTAACAATGAAATTCATGCCGAAGTGACTACCACGGATGCGGCCGGTAACCCGACCACGGCATCTGCCGATCACGGCTACGTGGTCGATACCGCCGCGCCGGAAGCCTCCATCACCATCGACGATGTGACGGCCGACAACACCGTCAATATCGCCGAAGCGGGTCAGAATCAGAACGTGACCGGTCGCGTCGGCAACGACGTGCAGGTGGGCGACACGGTGACCGTGACCATCGGCGACCAGGCTTACCAGACCACCGTGACAGCGTCTGATAGCGGCAACGTGTGGAGTGTCAGCGTACCGGGCGATGTGCTGGCCGGTAATTCGCAGATCCATGCCGAAGTCACTACCACGGATGCGGCGGGTAACCCGACCACGGCATCTNCCGATCATGGCTACGCGGTCGATACCGCCGCGCCGGAAGCGTCCATCACCATTGACGATGTGACCGCTGACAACACGGTGAACATTGCCGAAGCGGGTCAGAACCAGAACGTGACTGGCCGTGTGGGCAACGACGTGCAGGTGGGCGATACGGTGACCGTGACGATTGGCGATCAGGCCTATCAGACTACGGTGACCGCCTCCGATAACGGCAACGTGTGGAGTGTCAGCGTGCCGGGCGAGGTGCTGGCCGGTAACGCGCAGATCCACGCGGAAGTCACCACCACGGATGCGGCCGGTAACCCGACCACGGCATCTGCCGATCATGGCTACGCGGTCGATACCGCCGCGCCGGAAGCGTCGATCACTATCGACGATGTGACGGCCGACAACACCGTCAATATCGCCGAAGCCGGTCAGAATCAGAATGTGACCGGCCGCGTCGGCAACGACGTGCAGGTCGGCGATACGGTGACCGTGACCATCGGCGATCAGACATACCAGACTACGGTGACCGCCTCCGATAGCGGCAATGTGTGGAGCGTGAGCGTGCCGGGTGAGGTATTGGCCGGTAACAGCCAGATCCACGCGGAAGTGACCACCGCCGATGGTGCAGGCAACGCCACGACTGCCGGTGCTGACCACAGCTATGCCGTTGATACTGCCGCGCCGGAAGCGTCGATCACCATCGATACGATCACCGACGATGATTCAATCAATCTGGCCGAAAGCAATCAGCCGCAGACCATCTCCGGCCGTGTCGGCAACGACGTGCGCGTCGGCGATACGGTGACGGTCAACGTCGCGGGTCAGTCTTATCAGACCAGCGTGACGGCCGGTGCGGACGGGGCTAAGGTCTGGAGTGTCGTTATTCTGGGCAGCGTGCTAGCTCTGGATACCGTGGTGCACGCAGCGGTCACCACCACTGATGAGGCGGGGAACGCGACGACGGCGACGGCCGACCACACTTACACGGTCGATACGGTGCTGCCGGATGCCAGCATCACCATCGATGATGTGACCAGCGACAATATCATCAACATCGCTGAGTCTGGACAAACGCAGACGATCTCCGGTCACGTGGGTAACGACGTGCAGGCAGGCGATATCGTCACGGTCAAAGTGGGCGAATATAGTTACCAGACCGAAGTCACCGTTAATGACGAAGGAGACGCTGTCTGGAGTGTGAATGTGCCGGGCGACGTGCTGGCCGGTAACGCGCAGATCCACGCGGAAGTCACCACTACGGATGTCGTCGGTAATTCGGCAACGGCGTCGGCCGATCACGGTTACGCGGTGGATACGTCCGCGCCGGAAGCCAGCATTACGATTGATGCGGTCACGGCGGATAACACCATCAACCTGGCGGAATCGGGTCAGACCCAGACTATCACCGGCCGTGTCGGCAACGATGTGCATGTCGGCGATATCGTCACCGTCAGCGTGGGGGGACAGACCTATCAGACGAACGTGGTCGCCGCCGCGGACGGCAGCTATGTCTGGAGCGTAGAGGTTCCCGGTAGCGNGCTAGCGGGTGACTCGCAGATTCACGCCTCAGTCACGACGCTGGATGTGGCCGGCAACCCGACCACGGCGACAGACGATCATGGCTATGGCGTGGATACGGTCGCTCCGGACGGCGGTAGCCATACGCTGACCGTCGCAGAAGATACGGCATTGGCCATCTCCTGGAGCGATCTGGGGGTATCCTCCGACACCAGCAGCATCGTAATCTCTTCGCTGCCAGACGCCAGCGCGGGTACATTCTATTACAGCCAGAGCGGCGAATGGCATCAGGTGACCGTTGGTCAGGCGTTCACGGCGGGCGATACCGCGTTGCGCTTTGTTCCTGCGGCCAACGTGTCTGGTAACGGACTGGCGGAGCTGAGCTGGCAGCCGGTCGATGCCGCGGGCAACACCGGCTCTCAGGGCGAAGTGTCCATCAATGTAACGCCGGTGGCGGATGCGCCAGTCGTATCGTTGGATATCTCCAGCGGTGAAACCGTACCGACGACCCCGTCTTACATCAAGGTCAACGGCGGTAGTGAAAACGGCGGATTCGACGTTCAGGACGGTAAAATTGTGCGTATCGGCGACAACGTGCGCATCTGGCTGTCCGAAGGCGATACGGTGCCTGAAATTGTGGGTAACGGCGTGGTCGCTTACTACGGTCAGGGGAACACGAATGGCACCAGCAGCCAGTACACCGACCTGTTCGTCGTCCATGACGGCAGCGGCTACTATCAGGATGGCAGCTGGCGCTCGCTGAACGCGGTGACCGGCAATAGCGGGACGGAAGCTTCAGGTACGCGTCCTGACTATATCTTTGTTGAAGGTACGACGGCTGATGGCTACACCACCTACGTCGGTCCGAACAATAATGCCGCCACCAATGTGAACACGTATGACTCTGTGACTATTACGTATCAGGGCAATACGTTGATCAGCGGCGCTAACCATCTGGACGGCATTATCTACGGCGACGGCAGCTATATCGCGGCGGATAAGCAGGACTTCAAGGAAGAGTCTGTGGCGGAACAGGCGGGTTATCAGCAGCATGAATTGACCGTGTCTGCCGCGCTGACCGACCTTGACGGCAGCGAGCAGCTGTCGGGCATTACGCTGACGGGGATTCCGGAAGGCTCCGTGTTGACCGATCACATCAATAACGTGACGGTCACCGTCGGCGCGGACGGCGTGTACCTGATTACCAATGCTCAGCATTTGGATACGCTGGCCGGAACCATCACCATTCAGACGCCTGTCGATGCCGGTAAGTTCGACATCATTGCGCAAGCGACGGCGACCGAAGTGGCGAACTATGATTCGTCGACCGGCTATTCTTCGCAGGAAGTCGAACAGTTCGGCGCGACGATGGGCACCACCGGCGACGATACGCTGACGGGGACGAACAGTAACGATCTGATCGTGGGTGACGTCTCCGGTCTGCAGATCATGGAAGGGCAAAACTACAACATTGCCTTCCTGGTGGACTCCTCCGGCAGTATGTCGAATGACAGCATCAGCAAGACGGTAGCTTCGTTGACCACGGTCTTCAACAACCTGATCAAGAGCACGTCGGACGTTCATTCGGGGTCGGTGAATGTGTTCCTGGCGGACTTCGATACGAAAGTCGGCCAGACCATCTCCGTCAACCTGTCGGATTCCAACGCCTTGTCCAAACTGGNCGCGGCGCTGCAGACAATGACGTCCGGCGGCGGTACGAACTACGAGGATGTGTTCAAAACGGCGGCTAACTGGTTCCAAAGCGATACCGTGGAAAGCAATCCCGGCACCAATCTGACCTACTTCATTACCGATGGTGAACCGACCTATTATCAGACGGGTGAAACGGATACGGTGAGGGTCAGCAGCCGTACGACGCTGGATATCGACTCGTTTGATTACCAACCGGGCCAGGCTTACTATATGAACATCTCCGGAGTAAGCCGTGAGGTGATCAGCAGTACCGGCGACGTCTACTACTACTCTAACTCGGGTCGTGGCGGCGTGACGCGTACGGTGATTGGCCAGGTTCACGCCGAGGGCGACGGGACTTACGAGATCTCTCATCTGGCGGGCACGGGTTACAACGCCAACTCGGCGACGATGTCGAACTCCTCTGAAGGCTATGCCTTGCTGCATGAGGTATCGAACGTGGAGGCCATCGGGGTTGGGGATTCGTTAAATGCATCGAGCCTGAAAAACTACGATAGCGACGGCGTGGTGTTGGATCACATCGACCCGGGCCAGCTGTCAGAAGCGATTCTGGGATCGAACCAGTCTCTGACCGGTGGGCACGATACGCTGCTGGGCGGTAACGGCGACGATATCCTGTTCGGCGACTCTATCTCGTTCGACGGCATCGACGGCAACGGTCTGCCGGCTTTGCAGCAGTACGTCGGCAACCAACTGCATCTGGGGTCGGATACCACCGCATCCGTCCAACAGGTACATGAGTATATCGCCGGACATAGCGCCGAATTCGATATTGCTTCCTCGCAAGGCGGTAATGATACGATTAGCGGCGGTTCGGGTAACGATCTCCTGTACGGACAGGGCGGTAACGACACCCTGGATGGTGGTTTGGGTGACGATATCCTGTATGGCGGAAGCGGCGATGATGTGCTGAGAGGCGGGGTCGGCAACGATACGCTCATCGGTGGCAGCGGCGCGGATACCTTCGTCTGGAAGGCGGGCGATACCGGTTATGACACGATCAAGGACTTCAATCCGGCGGAAGGTGATCGCATCGACCTGAGTGATTTGGTCGGCGAGCTGGAAGCGGGAACGGATATCAGCCACTATATCCGCATTGTGGATAACCAAGGTTCGCCGACGATTGAGGTGAGTACTCAAGGCCAATTCACGGAGCAGGGGGGCGCAACGCCGGATACGTCCATCACGTTGGAACATTACAACGGGGCGATGCCGTCTCTGGAAAGCCTGATTGCGAAGCCGGAACATAGCGCTTAGCCATCAATACTCAACTCGCAATAGGCAACACCAAGGAAACCGGACGTTATGCGTCCGGTTTCCTTATTGGCAGTATGTAAAAGGACAGCCTATGTTTTATATATTACGAGATAACGACGGTAACTTGGTTCGGGTGGAGCCTGTCCCCTTCGAAGGGATGAACGGCGAGCTGCTACAGGACTCGGTGGAGGCACAGGCGTGGATGAATAATCAACAGTCGATTCTTTCTAGTCTGGAACAGCTGCGCAACAGCGACCTGGAAATGGTGCGTGTGCTGGAGGACCTGATTCAGGTACTGACCCAAAAAGGGTTGCTGAATATCACGGATTTCCCGCAGGCGGCGCAGCTGAAATTGATTCAGCGTGCACAGGCGCGTGAAGTGTTAGGGGGATTGGATGCGCTGATTCGCGATGACGAAGAGGGGATGTTTTGAATCTTGGTCCTGATACGAACTGACTTGCCGTTGCCGGCAAGTCAGTCGCCAAGACTCAGGTCAGGACAGCGATACGGGGAACGGTTCTCCCAATAGTCGGCCCATCGCGCCTTTGATGCCGAGCGCTCGCAGTTCTTCCAGCTCGCCTTTCGTTTCCACTCGTTCCGCAATCAGCGGCAAATCAATACTATTCATCGCGCGTTGCAGTGCCGTGATAAACACCTTCTTATCCTCCGCCTCATCGATACCGCGTATATAGCTGCCGTCGATTTTCAGGTAGGCGAGGCCCCATTTCGACAAATTGCCGATAATGGTAAAGCGGCCGCCAAAGTGCTGCAGTCCCAGTTTGCAGCCAAATTCGTTAAGCAGTTTCACCAGCAGGTCGAGCTGCTGCGCGTCGGGCAATTGGTTTTCGTCCAGTTCCAGAATCAGACGCGCGGCCTGCTGCGGATACGCTTTCAACGGTGCCAGCCATTCTGCCATCAGTTGCAGATCCAGCACGGTGCTGCCGGATAGGCTTAAGGCCAGCGTGCCGTCGTAACGCTGCAAATAGGCGAGGGCATGCTTCATCATCACCTGATCAAGACGGGTGTTCCATCCAAAGCGTTGTACCCATGGCAAGAATTGTCCGGCGTTGATGGTATTGCCTTCCTGATCAAGGATGCGGGCCAGTACTTTGTGATGAAGAATCCGACCATTCTCGGCGCAGTCCATCACCGGCTGCAGGAACAGTTGGACATTCTCCTGCGCCAGCAACGGATCCAGCAGGGTGAACCAGTGATGGCGGTCAGCCACCCATTGAGACTCCTTACCGTCTTCCTCTTCTTCCGCATGGATATCCGAATTGCGTTCTGCTTTCATCAACAGGCGATCGCCTCTGATGAACAGCGACGCAGGAGAATCTCCATGCTGGAATGACACCAGCGCCAAGCGGGCCACGGGGGACACGTCCGTCTCGCCGGTCAGAAATAGCGCCTCGATCCGGTTCGACAGTTCGTCGGCCAGTGCCTGCGCCTCTTTCTGTACCAGGCCGGGACAGAAAATGGCGAACTCTCCG
Organism: Lonsdalea quercina subsp. quercina; assembly: GCF_000688655.1. Classification (GTDB taxonomy): domain Bacteria; phylum Pseudomonadota; class Gammaproteobacteria; order Enterobacterales; family Enterobacteriaceae; genus Lonsdalea; species Lonsdalea quercina. Next base: position 9,136 of record NZ_JIBO01000021.1, read on the forward strand.
CCGCGAATGCGCGCGGCGAGGCTATCAGCTTCGACATAACGTTTTCTGCATTTCAGAATGTTTTGCGCGACGGAGGCTAGCAAGGCATCGGTTTTCGCTGCGCCCAGACGCTGGTTCATACCCGCCAGATCCTGTAGACGCAGCATAATTAGATAACCGGTGGAGGCTTCCTCATCGCTAAGGCGCGTTTCCAACTGGATATCCATCGCGCGGCGGTTGGCCAGCCCGGTTTGCGGATCCTGATAAGCTTCCTTACGCAAGCGCTCGCTTCGCTGGGCTTCCTCTTCGAATAAGGTCTGAAGTTTAGTGACCATGAGGTTCATGGCCTGAACGACCCGGCGCAGCTCCGGCGTCTTGGGCAGTTTGGGGATGCTCAGGAACTCGCGACGACAAATCGCGAGCGACTGTATGACCATATCATCCAGCGCACGCAGCTGACGACGCAGGAACCAGGCGCCTAGCACCAGACCGATCGCGCCGCACGACAGCATCCAGATCAGCGAAGCGGAGGTACCTTGCCACAGTCTGGCGATGGCAAACATTGGGTGGCTGACGACTTCGACCCGTGCCGCCTGCTCCCAGCCGCGCATCACGATGGCCTGACCATTACCCGGTTGCAAGTCCACCAGTCGGACAAACCAGACGGGAACGTTCGAGACTTCCGGCGATGTAGCTCGCTCCATCGTCACCTTGTGGGTTTCCAGATCGATAACGCGAATACTGGAGAAATAACCGCTATCGAAAATAGAACTGACCAGCAGTTCGACCATCGCGGGATCGTCGATATTCGGCGTGAGCGCCACGCCCAAAGCCGTGGCGGCATCCTGAGCGTGCGAGTGCAACTGGTTGTTATATTGATCGCGTGAACTTTCCAGGTTGGCGATAAAACTACCGCTGAAAATGAACAGCATAAACAAACAGATGGCTATCAGTAATTGTTTAAATAGCGACATAGCCCCATCCTACTCATCAAGAGAAAATCCTTCTGCGCGCATTTAAATTAGTAAGTCCTGCCAGCGAGACAGTCGTTTGCTGTCGCCAGCGCGTCGATTGCCGCCCGTGCTGGGTAGCCAGAGTCCGTCGCCATTAAAGGAATAGACCGGCAGCAAGTCTTTTCGCTGGGTAGCGGGACGGATCTCGGTGATCAAACTGTCCAGGATCAACGGGATAGCGTTTGGTGAAGGGTAATAGCTGAGCACCATATGCGCACGGTTTAGGCTTAGCGCTTTAACGTAGGTGATACGCAGCTTTTCACGTTCGACGCCAAGGTGAATGAGCGTCAGATATTTGGCGATCGCATAGTCTTCGCAGTCGCCCATCCCTTTTCGCAACATTTCGATCGGCGTGGCCCAGTAATCTTCCTGCCGCCAGACATCAATATCTTCCCGGTAAGCTATTTTGTCATTGAAAAAGCGGTTGACCGACTCCAGTTTCTGGCTCTCTGTGGCCGTTAGCTGCGCCTGCATCAACGCTTGCCAGGCGGTTATCCGCTGGCGTGCTTCCGGCGTGGCCTGACCATAACGCTGATCGGTAATTGAGTTGATGGCGGAGAAATTCCAGTCCGCATAGAGCGTACCCGCCACCAGCAGTAGGCTGCCGATGATGAAGTGTAATAGAACATGAACTAATGACTGGCGCTGCGCATGAAATTTCAACGTGACGTCTCTGTTACCCACCGGTGAATCCGGACTCTGTGGTCTGAAATCGACGCCTGAATAAACAGGCGTTGTAGACCGCTGCCGCATAGCTTACTTTGAACGGCTGAAAAGTGCCATGTGATAACGATAGCAGGTACGATTGATTTATCACGAAGCTGATACGTATCAGCTTCGGACTTATAAGCGAGGAAGCGTATGGATTTAGGGGCATTGGTATCCGAGAGGCGTCACCCGGCGACGATGGATTTAGATCGTATGGCGACGCTGGAGATGATGGCCCTCATCAATGAAGAGGACCGACAGGTGCCGGAAGCTATCCGGCAGGTGCTGCCGGCGATTGCCCAAGCGGTGGACCTCACTGCCGCGTGTATGAAGGCGGGCGGCCGTTTGATTTATCTCGGCGCGGGGACCAGCGGNCGTTTGGGCGTATTGGATGCTTCCGAATGTCCTCCGACCTTCGGCCTCGCGCCGGGGCGGGTGATCGGCCTGATCGCGGGCGGTCCCGGCGCATTGTTACAGGCGGTGGAAGGCGCGGAAGATGACCCTGCGGGGGGCGAGGCCGATCTGGCGGCGCTGTCGCTGACTGCTCAGGACATGGTGATTGGGCTGGCGGCGTCCGGCAGAACGCCCTATGTGATTGGCGGTCTGGAGTATGCGCACCGCATCGGCTGCCATACCGCGGCCATTTCCTGCAACCCTGCGTCGCCGATCGCCAGGTTGGCGGAGATCGCCATCTCTCCAGTCGTCGGTCCGGAAGTGTTGACGGGGTCGACCCGGCTGAAATCCGGTACCGCCCAGAAGCTGGTGCTGAATATGATTTCCACTGGTGCGATGGTGAGATTGGGCAAGGTGTACCAAAATCTGATGGTGGATGTGAAAGCGACCAATGCCAAGCTGGTGGATCGCGCCTGTCGTATTGTTGTTGAAGCCTCCGGCGTGGAGCGCGACATCGCGCGGCGGGCGCTGGAACAGACGGGGTATGAGGTCAAACCGGCTATCGTGATGCTTCTGACCGGTTGCGACGCCGCTCAGGCGCAGGAAAAACTGGCGCGGCATCAGGGATACCTGCGAGACGCCATACAGGAATAGCGCAATCCGCTTTTCACAACCCATGACAGCAAAACGAGGCGGGATGCTCCCGTCCTACTTAAGGAGCCGGTTTTGAACGATAAGCAACATTTGCGCATCGTATTTTTTGATTTGGACGGCACACTGCATCAGCAGGATATGTTTGGCAGTTTTCTGCGTTTTCTGATCCGGCGTTTGCCGTTGAATCTACTGGTGGTTATCCCCGTGCTGCCGGTCGTCATGCTCTCGCTGCTGTGCAGGGGCAGGGCGGCTCGCTGGCCGATGAGCTGTTTGTTGTGGGCCATCACGGTGGGCCGCGGCGAGGCGAAGCTCGAACAGCTGGAAAAAGCGTTCGTGGATAGTTTTCGTCAGCAGGTGACGCCGTTTCCTGAGGTACAGCAACGGCTGACCACTTATCTGAGCGCCAGCGATGCAGAGGTGTGGCTGGTCACCGGTTCTCCGCAACGGCTGGTGGAAGCGGTTTACCGCGACGCCCCCTTTCTGCCGGGTGTACGGCTGATGGGCAGTCAAATCTCCCGCCGCTATGGCGGGTGGGTACTCACGTTACGCTGTCTGGGCCGGGAAAAAGTCGTGCAGATGGAACGCCAACTGGGCGCTCCGCTGAAGCTCTACAGCGGTTACAGCGACAGCAAACAGGATAACCCGCTGCTCTATTTCTGCGAACACCGCTGGCGGGTAACGCCGCAGGGGAGTTTGCAACAGCTGGAGTAATGCCTCCACGCGGAATGGCGTATACAGACTTGTCATACTTTTCGTTGCAGGTGCGTTGGCGGCGATCGATCGCCTGAATCACTGACGGGCGTAAGCGTATCGGTGTTCGCCGTTTTGCCGCCATCCTGCAACTCGACTTATTTCGAGTATAATGCCCGCCGCTTAGGGGAATTGACGGGTAAAAGAGGCACGATGAACCGCGTAAATGATGATGAATTCTGGATGCAGCATGCGCTGACGCTGGCGCAACGAGCCTGGGATGAAGGCGAAGTTCCCGTTGGCGCGGTGCTGGTGCTGGACAACCAGGTCATTGGCGAAGGCTGGAACCGCTCTATCGGTCAGCACGATCCCACCGCGCACGCCGAGATCATGGCGTTGCGGCAAGGTGGAAGCGTGGCGCAAAACTATCGTCTGCTGAACAGCACGCTGTATATCACGCTGGAGCCGTGCGTGATGTGTGCGGGAGCGATGGTGCACAGTCGCATCGGGCGTTTGGTTTACGGCGCCGCCGACGCCAAGACGGGCGCGGCCGGATCGCTGGTGGATATTTTGCGTCACCCGGGCATGAATCATCAGATTGAAATTACCTCGGGCGTGCTGGCGGGAGCCTGNTCAACGCAGTTGAGCGACTTTTTCCGGCAACGTCGGAAAGAGCAAAAGGCACGCCGTGCGGCGGCCAAAGGAGCATCACTTCCCTGATGAAGACATTCCGGACTGCACCAGCGCCGGAGAGACTGCGGGATAGCCTTCACCCGCCTGCTTAACGTGCTGGGCCTTATTTTCTTTTTCCGTCAGGTAGCCGACCAGGCTGATCATATAACGACGGATATTTTCCACATAGTTGTAAGCTTCGTGACCACGCGCGTAGCCGTTGGCGGTTTGCTGATAATAGCGTTTCTGGCTTAGCATCGGCAGCCGCATTTTAACGTCCGCCCAACTGTTTGGATCGCCTTTCTGCTTCTCCGTTAACTTGCGCGCATCCATCAAATGGGCGTAACCCATATTGTAAGCCGCCAGCGCAAACCAGATTTTCTCGTCGTCCGGAATGGAGTTCGGCATACGTTGCATCATCAGCGACAGGTACTTTGCGCCGCCGCGAATGCTCTCCTCGGGATTCAGCCGGTCGACCACTGCCAGGCTTTCCGCCGTGGNCCTCGTTAACATCATCAGACCGCGTACGCCGGTAGGCGAGGTCGCCAGCGGATTCCAGTGCGACTCCTGATAAGAGATGGCGGCCAGCAGCTTCCAGTCCATCTCCGTGGCATAGCGCTCAAACAGCGACCGCAGCCCCGGCAGAGTGTTGTCGATCGCATTCAGAAACGTAGTGGTGTCCACGTAGTCGAACTCCCCGACGTGACCCAGATATTTCTCTTCCAGACGCGCCAGCGAGCCGTCTTCAGCAATCCGGCTGAAGAAGTCCAGCATGGCGGCGGACAGGCTATCGTCGTGGGTCTGGCGCATATACCAGTTCACCGGCTCTTCATCGCTGAGATCAAATGCGACGGCCAATTGCGGGTAGATACGTTGCAACAATCCGACGCTGATAGAGTCGGCAATCGTGTAATCGAGCCGTCCATCGACCNCCTGCTTAAGCAGATCCAGCTCGGAGACGTTGGTGCTGGTTTCCCAGGTCAGGTTCGGAAACTGTTTGGACCGCTGCTCGCGCAACGTGGATATTTGCGCAGAGCCGGACAATACCGCAAGTCGGCCTTTGAGCTTGCCAAGCGACGTGGGACGCGGTGAGCCTAATCGATACACCAGCTGCTGTGAGACGGAATAGTAAGAGGGGCCGGCACGGAACGACTGCGTTCGATCATCGCTGTAAATCAGACCCGCCGCCAACATATCGGCGTCGCCGTTGTCGAGATCGGTGAATAATTCATCAATGTTCCGACGTGTGGAAACGACCAGCTTGACGCCGAGGTAATCGGCGAATCGTTTAGCCAGTTCATAGTCGAGTCCTGACGGGGAGCCACGGTGTAGGGAGTAGGTCAGTGGAGAAACAACCGTACTGACACGTAGCTCACCACGTGAAAGGATTTGCCTGAGTTGGTCGTCCTGGCTGCTGCGCCAAGGAATATTTGGCCATAGCGCCAATGCCAATAACAGTGCAATCACCCCGATGAAAAAATAATTTATCGTTAAACGCTTCAAAGAATTTGATGTCTCTCGGCGGCCTGAAGGCCTGTCTGTCTATTAGGCAGTTTCTTATACTGAGTGTCCCAGAGTCGGGGCATTTTGCGTAACAAACCGCCAGGGTGCAACTTTTATTGCCCCGGTAACGAATTGGTCACCTAACAACAAAGATGTTCGACTATTGCCGCGCAAACGGTTTCGTCGCGCGTCGGTATTCTCTATAATGTGCCGCGTTCCCCCCTCCTGTAGCGCCATGGTGCCCCGCTATCGGTGCATCGAAGACGAGAGAATGTGAAATGATGGAAATACTGCGTGGTTCCCCGGCTTTATCGGCTTTTCGTATCAACAAACTATTGGCGCGTTGCAAAGACAATCTTCTTCCCGTCAGCGATATTTACGCCGAATATGTGCATTTTGCCGACGTGACCGCACCGTTAAGCACCGATGAAAAAACGCAGCTGGCCCGCCTGCTGAAATACGGTCCTTCACTCCCCGAACACGATCCCTCAGGTCACCTGCTATTGGTCACGCCTCGTCCCGGCACCCTCTCTCCCTGGTCTTCCAAAGCCACGGACATCGCGCACAACTGCGGTCTGAACACCGTTCGCCGTCTGGAACGCGGACTGGCCTTCTATATTCACGCGCCGACACTGAATGAAGCGCAGTGGCGGTCGCTGAGTGAACTGTTGCACGACCGTATGATGGAGGCGGTGTTTAGCGAGCTACAGCAGGCGGAGCGTCTATTTGCGCAGCACGAACCTGCGCCGCTTCAGCGGGTGGACGTGATAACGGAAGGGCGTCAGGCGCTCGAAGCCGCCAACCTGCGTCTCGGACTGGCGCTGGCGGAAGACGAAATCGACTATTTGATCGACGCGTTTACCCGTCTGAACCGAAATCCGACCGACATCGAACTTTATATGTTCGCGCAGGCCAACTCGGAACACTGCCGACACAAAATCTTCAACGCAGACTGGGTTATCGACGGCGTAAAGCAGCCCAAATCTCTGTTCAAAATGATTAAAAACACCTATGAACAGACGCCGGATTTCGTGTTGTCCGCCTATAAAGACAATGCCGCCGTCATGACAGGCTCCGCCGTGGGACGTTTTTTCCCCAACCCGCAGGGCCGCTATGAATATCATCAGGAAGACGCGCATATTCTGATGAAAGTGGAAACTCATAACCATCCCACCGCCATCTCGCCGTGGCCGGGGGCCGCAACCGGCTCCGGCGGCGAAATTCGTGATGAAGGCGCGACCGGACGCGGCGCCAAGCCGAAAGCCGGACTGGTCGGNTTTTCCGTCTCCAACCTGCGTATTCCTGACTTCATTCAGCCGTGGGAGCAGGACTTCGGTAAGCCGGATCGCATCGTCAACGCGCTGGATATCATGCTGGAAGGCCCGCTGGGCGGGGCGGCGTTCAACAATGAATTCGGCCGTCCGGCCCTGACCGGTTACTTCCGCACCTATGAGGAGTCGGTCGACAGCCACAACGGTACGGAAGTGCGCGGTTACCACAAACCCATCATGCTGGCGGGCGGGATCGGCAACATTCGTGCGGATCACGTGCAAAAAGGCGAGATCTCCGTCGGCGCGAAGCTGATCGTGCTGGGCGGACCGGCAATGAATATCGGTCTGGGCGGCGGCGCGGCCTCTTCCATGACTTCCGGACAGTCCGATGCCGATCTGGACTTCGCTTCTGTACAGCGCGATAACCCGGAGATGGAACGTCGCTGTCAGGAAGTGATCGACGTCTGCTGGCAGCTCGGTGACGAAAACCCGATCCTGTTCATTCACGATGTGGGCGCGGGCGGGCTGTCAAACGCCATGCCGGAGCTAGTCAGCGATGGCGGCCGCGGCGGTCGTTTCGAACTGCGCGACATTTTGAACGACGAACCGGGCATGAGCCCGCTGGAAGTCTGGTGTAACGAGTCGCAGGAACGTTATGTGCTGGCGGTCGCCCCAGAACAGCTGGCGACATTCGACGCCATTTGCCGCCGCGAGCGAGCGCCGTATGCCGTGATCGGCGAAGCGACCGAAGAACAGCATCTGACACTGAACGATCGCCACTTCAACAATCAACCAATCGACATGCCGCTGGAAGTGCTGCTGGGTAAAGCGCCGAAAATGCAGCGTGATGTGACCCGACTGCATAACGAAGGCAAGCCGCTCAATTTTGACAATATCTATCTGGCTGATGCCATCGAGCGTGTGCTGCATTTACCGGCCGTTGCCGAAAAAACCTTTCTGATCACCATCGGCGACCGTAGCGTGACGGGCATGGTCGCACGGGATCAGATGGTCGGGCCGTGGCAGGTGCCGGTCGCTGACTGCGCCGTGACGACGGCCAGTCTGGATAGCTACTACGGCGAGGCGATGTCTATCGGGGAGCGCGCGCCGGTGGCGCTGCGGAACTTCGCGGCGTCGGCCCGTCTGGCCGTGGGGGAAGCGCTGACTAACATCGCCGCTACGCATATTGGCGATATCAAACGCATCAAGCTCTCCGCCAACTGGATGTCCGCCGCCGGGCATCCAGGCGAGGACGCGGGGCTGTATGAAGCCGTCAAGGCCGTCGGCGAAGAGCTGTGCCCGGCACTGGGGCTGACAATCCCCGTAGGCAAAGATTCGATGTCCATGAAAACCCGTTGGCAGGAAAACGGGGAGGATCACGCCGTCACGTCGCCGCTGTCGCTGGTCATCACCGCGTTTGGTCGCGTCGAAGACGTGCGGAATACCGTCACGCCGCAATTGCGCACCGACAAAGACAATGCGCTGCTGTTGATCGATCTTGGCGTCGGCCATCATGCGCTGGGCGCGACGGCGTTGGCGCAGGTTTATCGTCAGTTGGGACGTAAAACGGCGGACGTGCGTAGCCCGGAACAGCTGGCCGGTTTCTTTAATGCCATGCAGAAACTGGTGGCCGACAAGGCGCTGCTGGCCTACCACGACCGTTCCGATGGCGGTCTGATGGTGACGCTGGCGGAAATGGCCTTTGCCGGTCATTGCAGCCTGTCAGCCGACATCGGCAGCATGGGCGAAGATGGTCTGGCCATTCTGTTTAACGAAGAGCTGGGCGCGGTCATTCAGGTTGAAGCCGCACGACGCGCGGAAGTTGAGCAGGTGTTGGCGGAGTTTGGTCTGGCAGAGTGCGTGCACTATCTGGGCCGCGCGGAAGCCGGCAATCAGTTCGTCATCTCGTTGGGTAAAGAAGTTATTTATCGTGAGAAACGCTCCACGCTGCGCAGCTGGTGGGCGGAAACAACCTGGCAGATGCAGCGTCTGCGCGATAATCCGCAGTGCGCGGATGAAGAGCATCTGGCGAAAGAAGACGATAGCGATCCGGGTCTGAACGTTTCACTGAGCTTCGATCCGCAGGAGGATATTACCGCGCCGTTCATCAATACGCAGGCGCGTCCGAAAGTGGCCGTGCTGCGTGAACAGGGCGTCAACTCGCATGTGGAAATGGCCGCGGCGTTCGATCGAGCCGGATTTGAGGCTATCGATGTCCACATGAGCGACCTGCTGGCGGGTCGGCGCGGCCTGAAGGACTTCCAGGCGCTGGTCGCCTGCGGCGGCTTCTCCTACGGCGATGTGTTAGGCGCAGGCGAAGGTTGGGCGAAGTCGATTCTCTTCAACAGCCGCGTCCGCGATGAATTCTCGGCGTTCTTTGCGCGTCCGCAGACGCTGGCGCTGGGCGTGTGCAACGGTTGTCAGATGATGTCGACGCTGCGTGAACTGATCCCCGGCGCGGAGAACTGGCCGCGCTTCGTCCGCAACAAATCAGATCGCTTCGAAGCACGCTTTAGCCTGGTGGAAGTGGCTCATAGCCCGTCTTTGTTTATGCAGGATATGGCCGGTTCACGGATGCCGATCGTCGTATCGCATGGCGAAGGGTTGGTGGAAGTGCGGGATGCCGCGCAGCTGGCCGCCTTGGAGCAACAGCAGTTGGTGACGTTGCGCTTCGTCAATAACTACGGTCAGGTTGCGGAAAACTATCCGGCTAACCCGAACGGTTCGCCGCGGGGGATTACCGCGGTGACCAGCGTTGGCGGGCGCGCCACGATCATGATGCCGCATCCTGAACGTGTATTCCGCACCGTCAGCAACTCCTGGCACCCGGATTCCTGGGGGGAGGACAGCCCGTGGATGCGCATGTTCCGCAATGCGCGTAAGCAGCTCGGCTAAGGGACATTCAGCTCAGCTAAAGCACTGCAAGAAGAGGGGACGATGTCCCGGAGCCGGCCNCCTTGGGTGGCCGGCTTTTTTAGGGACGCAAACCGTGACACCAGGCTGCGGTGAACATTTGGATATTTCGGTTTCGCGCGCTATTTTTCCCGCAGGGGCTTTGCGACCGGCGCAGGAAAGCGGCGTGAGTAAGGCTGAAAGAATATCCCCTTGTTGCTGCCATACTGCGGAGTCCAACCCATGCTAAAAAAGGGCGCTTCGAACGGGCTGTCTCAAAGGCACGACAATATTATTTTTGACTGTCTCTTAAAGGAGACATCTATTTTGTTGATAAGCATGAATTTTATTTTTTAGCTATGGGGGTGTCGGTTTTTAGCGACAAAAAATGGAGACGCGCGAGGCGACAGCGGCTTATTCGCAGGGGATGAGCGAAATAAGAAGAAAAATGAAATTTAATTTCGATTAAACATCAATTAGTTATGATATTACGTGGATTGATGGCACGGTAGATGCTATAGCTTATGCAGCTGCTCATTCAACTGGTTATGACAGCGAAGCAGAATCATCGCTTTTGCCCATAACACCCGGAATGATGCCATAAGAAATGGTGCCTATCGTCCAACATCAACGATAACTGTGCGTGCAAACGAACTTTATCATCCCTCGGACGACACGTTGAGTGAGGCACCCCCTCTTTAAAGACCCGGTCAAACTTCTCGTTTGACCGGGTTTTGCTTTTTAGCGCCGCCATGCTGTGAAACGTGCTATTTCTGCGAGGCGTTTCGCATTCTTTCCGGCAACCCGACCGAATTTCGCGATGAGCTGACATACGCTTCGCAGCTCGCGGGCGAAAACATTGCACTTTCGCCGGAGTGGGCTAGCATCGAGCAAATGAACAGGTAACGAGATGATCTCATTGAAACGATGGCGTTTGTTCCCCCGATCTTTGCGGCAGCTGGNCGTCATGGCGTTTTTGCTGGTGCTGCTGCCGTTGCTGGTGCTGGCCTATCAGGCGTATGGCAGCCTGAACGCCCTCAGCGAGCAGGCCGCCATCATCAACCGCACTACGCTGACGGATGCCCGACGCAGTGAGGCGATGGCCGGCTTGGCATTNGCGTTGGAACGCAGCTATCGTCAATATTGCGTGCTGGACGATCGCACGCTGTCTCAGCTGTATCAAAATCAGCGCAGGCAATATGCTCAGATGCTGGACGTTCACGCCCCGGTTTTGCCCGACCCCCAATCACCGCAGCGCCTGCGGCAGTATTTGACGCAACTGGCGGAGATGCATTGTCAGAATAGCGCGCCGAGCGGTGAAGCCGCGGCGCTGCTGGATAGTTTCTCGCAAGCCAATACGCAGATGGTACAGGTGACGCGAGAAGTGATCTTCTCCCGCGGGCAGCAGCTTCAACGGACGATCGCGGAACGCGGCCAATTCTTCGGCTGGCAGGCGCTGTTGTTGTTTCTGGTCAGCGTGCTGCTGGTCGTACTGTTTACCCGCATGATTATCGGTCCGGTGAAAGGCGTAGAGCGGATGATTAACCGCTTGGGGGAAGGGCTGCCGTTGGGTCATACGCCCACGTTCAGAGGCCCCCGGGAAATTCGTTCGCTGGGGCAACGTATCATTTGGCTGAGCGAACGTCTTTCCTGGCTGGAAGCGCAGCGGCATGAGTTTCTCAGGCACATTTCGCATGAACTCAAAACGCCGCTGGCGAGCCTGCGCGAAGGCACGTCGCTGCTTGCGGATGAGGTCGCCGGACCACTGACGGAAGACCAGCGGCAGGTCGTCACAATTCTGGATAGCAGCAGCCGTCATCTACTACAGCTGATAGAGCAGCTGCTTGACTACAATCGCCAGCTAGCCGATGCGCCGACCGAGCTTGAGCAGGTCGATCTGGCGGCGATCGTTGACGCCGTCGTGGCCGATCATAGCCTGTCGGCGCGGGGAAAATCGATGAAGACGTTAGTTGAACTGGACGTCAAAACGTGCCGTGCGGAAACTACGCTTTTAATGAGAGTGCTCGATAATCTCTATTCCAACGCGGTGCACTATGGGCAGGAATCCGGTAACATTTGGGTGCGTAGCCGCAGCGACGGTTCGCACCTTCAGATTGAGGTCGCCAATACAGGCGCGCCCATCCCGGAAGCCGACCACAGCATGATTTTTGAACCTTTTTATCAGGGCGCACGTCAGCGCAAGGGCGCAGTCAAGGGCAGTGGGCTGGGGCTAAGCATCGCGCAGGACTGCATTCGGCGAATGCGCGGCGAGCTGACTTTGGTCTCGGTAGACTACGCCGACGTCTGTTTCCGTATTGAATTGCCACTAACCTCCGAGAATGAAGCATGAGTGCACGGTTGTTTCGTATTTTATCCCCCCGCTGGCGAGCTGTGACAGCATCAATCCCGTGGGGCCGTGTGTTACGAACTTTGCTGTTCTCTTCACCCCTTTTAGCTGGCTGCGCACCGCATGTGGGCGGCGGGACCGCGATGTTTGTTGAAGCCAATCGCGCACCCGATCAGCAGTTGGCCGATTATCGCAGCGTGGAGTGCCGCGCCATCTGGCTGGCGAACAGCCGCGAAGCGATGACGAATGCCTTGTACTGGCTGAGGGCGATGGACTGCGCGACTCAGCTGTCCCCATCGCAGGCGCTGACGAAGGCCAATCAGACACCGATGTCTTCAGACTGGGCTGGGCTCTGGAAACAAAGTCTGCTGCGCGAGCGGGCGGGGACCGTTCCCGCGGAGCAGCGTCAGCGGATTGCCCGGCTGGCGCAGGAGAGCGAAGACGTGCCGACGGGCCTTATTCCCTTGCTGCAACTGTGGATGGACAAGCAGCAACTGGCCGCGTTTCAGGACGAAGAGCGGGGGCGAATGCAGCGGTTGCAGGACGATCACGAAAAAACGCTGGCTGATCTTCGGGAACAGCAAAATCAGCTGCGTGAGCAGTTGGACGCCACGACGCGCAAGCTGAAAAATCTGACGGATATCGAGCGGCAGTTGTCGGCGCGCAAAGCGGTGCCCGCTGATTTCTCTGACGGAGAGGAGCGGCACGGCTCCTCCTCAGGACACTCGTCGTCGGAAACGAGTGCCAAGCCTCAGAATGCGGAGATCTCACCGGTACAGCCCAGTTTGAAAACGGGAGTCAGTAATCCATGACGACACGGCAATCCGCCAGCCTGCTTTTGGTCGACGACGATCCCAGCCTGCTGAAGCTGCTGGGGATGCGTTTGACCAGCGAAGGATTCAACGTAACGACCGCCGCCAGCGGTCAGGACGCGTTGCGTTTGCTGGTGCGCGAAAAAATCGATTTGGTGATTAGCGATCTGCGGATGGATGAAATGGACGGCCTTGCGCTGTTCGCGGAGATCCAGAAGCAACAGCCGGGGATGCCGGTCATTATTCTGACCGCGCATGGCTCTATTCCGGATGCGGTGGCGGCGACGCAAAAAGGGGTATTCAGCTTCCTGACCAAGCCTGTCGATCGCGATGCGCTCTATCAGGCCATCGACGAGGCATTGTCGGTGGCGGCGCCTGCTCGGGATGATAGCTGGAGAGAGACAATCATCACCCGCAGCCCGCTGATGCTGCGTCTGCTGGAGCAGGCTAAAATGGTGGCCCAGTCGGATGTCAGCGTGTTGATCAATGGTCAGAGTGGTACCGGAAAGGAAGTACTGGCGCGGGCGATTCATGCGGCCAGCCCGCGCGCCGATAAACCCTTTGTGGCGATCAACTGTGGCGCGTTGCCGGAGCCGCTGCTTGAGTCTGAGCTGTTCGGCCACGCCCGCGGCGCGTTCACGGGCGCGGTGAGCAATCGTGATGGTCTATTTACCGCGGCGGACGGCGGAACACTGTTCCTGGATGAAATCGGCGATATGCCGTTATCGCTGCAGGTTAAGCTGCTGCGAGTGTTGCAGGAGCGCAAAGTCAGGCCGTTGGGTAGCAATCACGATCTGAATATTGATGTGCGTATTATCTCTGCGACCCATCGCCATTTGCNCAAAGCGATGGAGAAAGGCGAGTTTCGGGAAGATCTGTTTTACCGCCTCAACGTCGTAAATATGAAAATTCCGGCGCTGAACGAACGTTCGGAGGATATTCCCTTGCTCGTCAATCATCTGCTACGGGAGGCCGCTGCGCGCCATAAACCATTTGTGCGCAGTTTCTCCACGGATGCCATGAAACGCTTGATGACGGCGAGCTGGCCGGGTAACGTGCGCCAGCTGGTCAACGTGATCGAACAATGTGTGGCGCTGACCAGCGCGCCGGTCATTAGCGAGGCGTTGGTCGAACAGGCGCTGGAAGGCGAAAATACGGCTCTGCCAACCTTCGCGGATGCTCGCCACCAGTTCGAGCTGAACTATCTGCGTAAACTGCTCCAGATCGCCAAGGGCAATGTCACCCAGGCGGCTCGTATGGCGGGACGCAACCGGACTGAATTTTATAAACTGCTGGCGCGCCATGAGCTGGACGCCAATGATTTTAAAGACTAGCTATGGGTAAGTAACGTGCTGATAGCGGGCGCGAGTTGACGCGCGGCCCATCGCATAAACGATGCCAGGCTACGGCCGTGACAAAGTGACGATTAGGATTTCTTGATGAAAAAAATTGATGCGATTATCAAGCCCTTCAAACTGGACGACGTTCGTGAAGCGTTGGCGGAAGTAGGGATTACCGGCATGACGGTGACTGAGGTCAAAGGGTTCGGTCGCCAGAAAGGCCATACCGAACTGTACCGCGGTGCGGAATACATGGTGGATTTCTTGCCCAAGGTGAAAATTGAAATCGTTATTGCTGACGATATTGTTGATACCTGTGTCGAAACCATTATGCGGACGGCTCAAACGGGTAAAATCGGCGACGGTAAAATTTTCGTTTATGACGTCAGCCAGGTCGTGCGTATTCGTACGGGGGAAGAAGATGAAGCCGCACTTTAAGTGCCTCTCTTCGACGGGATTATTGGGTTTTTGACGTTTTCTTAGACTACTGAAAACGCTGCTGAATCAATGTCGGCCGCATCATCACGTCGGCGTTGATTCAGGTATATTCGTCCCTACCATTTCTTTACCCTGCCAACTGCCAACTGCCAACTGCCAACTGCCAACTGCCAACTGCCAACTGCCAACTGCCAACTGCCAACTGCCAACTGCCAACTGCCAACTGCCAACTGCCAACTGCCCAACTGCCCAACTGCCCAACTGCCCAACTGCCCAACTGCCCAACTGCCCAACT
>NZ_JIBO01000022.1 GCF_000688655.1 Lonsdalea quercina subsp. quercina
TCTTCGCCCCGGTGCCGTTGGCCTGGCGTTACGTACCTGATGCCGCTATGTCGATGCGTTTCGTTATACCACCGGGTAAAACTCTCTACCCATTCGCGCGTATCCTCTAACTTGTCGAACCCCGATGACGGCCACTGCGGCACATATTTCAGCGTCCTGAACAACGACTCCACATACGCGTTGTCGTTACTGACCCCTGGCCGGCTGTGAGACGGCGTTATTGCCAACTCATGCAGCTTCATCTGCAACGTCTGCGNCTTCATCGCCGCCCCATTGTCCGCATGCAGTACCGGCGGGTATTGCCAGCATCCTTCCCGACGTACCGTGCGCTCTATCAGGGCGGCTGCCTGCTCGCCACTTTCTGTTTCATTCACTTCATATCCCACGATTTTTCGGCTGTAGAGGTCTTCCACCAGATACAGGTAAAACCAGCGACCCTTCACGGTTGACGGCATCCATGTGATGTCCCACGTCCACACCTGATTCGGGCCGCTGGCCTGCCAGGTCGTGGCCGGCGTGATTTTCTGTGCCGCACGTTGCCGTCCACGCCGATGTCCTTCCTCCATGACGACGTAGCACCCGGTAAAAGGTTGACTCACTCGCCAGATAAATCCCCTTATCGGCCAACGCCGGTACGATTTGTGACGGTGGCACACTGCCAGTATCTGTTGCTCTTCTTGCGCGCTTAACCGGTTCGACGGGGAGGGCCTGACCGCTCTGGCACGCTTGTCCTCCATCGAACTTTGCCAGCGTCGCCACGTCCGTTCACTTAACCCGGCTTCCGTGAGCGACACCGCTAACCGGGCGCCTGACGCCATCGCGTTGCGCACATATCCCATCAGCGTCTGCCGTTCCGCACCTGATGTCAGTCGTCCTCGTCGGTTATTCCGTAGTAGTCCCGCAACTGCTTTCGCAGCACCAGTATCGCTGCCGCCTCCGCCAGGGCTTTTTCCTTACGAACCAGTTCGCGTTTGAGTTGACTGACTTCTTTCTGGCTTTGTCTGAGCGCGGCTTTATCATTAGGCGAAGAGACCTGCAAAAAGCCTTGTTTCCACTGACTAATCTGCTCAGGATAAATCCCTTTCTTACGGCAGTATTGCGCCAGTTCCGCTTCACTGAGTGTGGCGGTTTCGATAATCACAGCCAGCCGGGCATCGGCTGACCATTGGTCTGTGGTTTTGTCTGCACCCGGCACCGGTATTCCCTCTGCTTTCGCCTTGTTACGCCAGTTATAGAGCGTAGCTTCTGATATCCCTTCCATCTGTGCAACTGCGGTGACGGNCATGTTGTAGGGCGGCAGTAGTTTAGCCAGTGCGGCCGATTTACGTTCTGGTGAAATGTGCTTCACGATATGGTTCCATCTTGTCATTAATGTTTTCGATGGGGGTGCCATCTATCCTGACAGAGGGGGCATCGCTGAGTTTGGCAAAGAAATAACTGACCTGATTTTCCGTCATTACTTTGCCCTGGCGTAGCGTCCGCCGACTGAATTGGTTGATATTAAACAACTGCTCGCCTGCCCTGCATTTCAGCCTCGGCAAGTAAATGCTCCAGATAAGGTCGTAGCCGTGAGGCGATGGGGACAATATGTTCATCATGGCTTTTACTGCCTTCACTCTGAATAAACAGGGTGTCATAGACCAGATCGATATCTTTGACGCGCAGATGAATAAGCTGGTTCAGACGGATAGCGGTGTAGTTGAACGTTTCGACCATGGCCAGCCAGAACCAGGCCGGATAGAACGGTGAACGGTAGCCTCGCTGTGTATTCTCCTGTTCAATAAAATGGTTCAGTATTTTGCGTGAGGCAGAGGATCTGCTCGCGGGACAGGGTTTTCTTTTTCTTGCGGGATTCCCGAAGCGATGTTTTATGAAACGGATTGATAAACTGCTCCAGAGGGCCCTGTTCAATCGCGAAATTATACAGTGCCCGCATATGGCGCATAGAGTGATTCCAGCTCACCGGCTTGATACCGCGCACATTTAACAGATAGCTGCGCCNCTCCAGAACCATATGAGGCGTTACTTCGGCGGGCAGGACGTTGCGCCAGTGGGTAAACTGATTTACCGCCG
This sequence comes from Lonsdalea quercina subsp. quercina, assembly GCF_000688655.1. Taxonomy (GTDB): domain Bacteria; phylum Pseudomonadota; class Gammaproteobacteria; order Enterobacterales; family Enterobacteriaceae; genus Lonsdalea; species Lonsdalea quercina. The sequence goes on from NZ_JIBO01000022.1 coordinate 2,074, forward strand.
TGTGATAGCAGTCCTGGGTATCAGGGCGCAACAGACGGGCAAAAAAATACTCTTCCAGGAGTTTTTCAAAGGTCATTTGCATCTTCTCCTTCACTGAGTAAGAGATGAGGGTTATTGAAGGGAATGTCATCTCCAAAAAGCGGCGTGGGATCGTCAAGAAGATATCCCTTCAGACGTGAGCTACGGCGCGGACCGACAACGGCGCACTGCCAGATGTTGAGACCGTTTTTTCTTTTTCGGTGAAGGTGCAGATTCTGAAATCCTTTCTGTACTTCCCGCCAGCGCTCCGCGGGTACATTCTGGCCGCAGGCGTCCAGCCAGAGTTTGAAAATACCGGGAGTGACCAGAAACGCCGTCCCGGCGACGGNGTGGATCCGGGCGTTGGGTTCGTTTATTTCCAGATGCTGCGCCCGGCAGTTATCAACCAGCCACTGCCGGAATGCTTCGCCCGAAAGTGGCGTGTCATCTGGTTCGGTGGATGATTGTTCCACAGGTGCGTCTCCTGAAACTATGGCTTCTGTTTCTTTTAGCGCCTCCGTTAACGGCGTAACTGTTCCACTAAAGATTGCAGGACGTTGCTGTGGATCCTCCCAAATCAGCGAGGGGGTGAAGCACAATAGTGTGAGTTCACTGCTCCAGCCACCGTTGGCTGCAATCCGGCAATGCCATATAGCCTTGTCTACGCACGGGATCAGTAACTGATGCGTCTGCGTCTCACCGAACAGCCGCACGTTATGCTGCGGTACGGCATCAATACCTTGGCGCAGCAGCCAGCCACGCACGGCCTCGGCAGCGTTCTTGCTGACCAGCCACAGAGCCTCTTCAGCCAGCCAGCCGTCAGAGCCGCCGTTCGGGTTATTGAGCCGGAACTCATGCGCCAGCAGATCGCGCAGGGCGGTGATAATTTGCTGCGGCAGCGACGCTTGCGGGCGGTGAATTGCCTTAACCGGATCGCCGCCGAGATTAAACGCCACCGACGCCCGGTCAGCTTTCTGCACCAGTTCACCCGCCAGCCCGGCGTACTGATATTGCCCGTTCAGGCAGTGCAGCAGAGTAGATAACGCAGCGGCGTCGGCGGCGAGCCAGTCGAGGTTTTCCGGCGGGAGAAGTTGGGTAAGCAGAAGGGCTGCCGCAGCCGGATGGCGCAGATAATCACGTTGCGGCAAATAGCGGAACCGATAAGCCTGGACCAGTGGACCATGCCATGGAAACCAGCGTTGCCCGCTGGCATCTTCCACCTCAATATCGGTGACAAGTTTGCCCACATCGTGCAGCAGCGCAGCGTAGATGATGACCGTTGTCCAGCTTTCGGACTGAGCGGCCTGATCTTCCGGCGCGGTATCAGGCGGAAAAAGATAACTCTGCCGCAGCCGTGCGGCATAACAGGCGGTTTCAAGGCTGTGATCGAGCAGACCGCCCGCATGAGCGTGATGGTGGTTTTCCGAGGCGGGAAATGACTGCGCCAGTTCCGCAAAGCGGNGGAGCGGCGTTAACCAGAAGCGTTCAAATAGCGAGGCAGGAAGCGCGGTGCTCTGGCGAATAAACTGGATAAGCTGCTGGCGCGATGAGACAGCCAGTAGTGTTTGCGAAGATTCAGGTTGCAGCCATCCCTCCGTGGCGCTCGGCTTGCCGTCGGATGGTGTGGTTTCTGGTTTTTTGCGCGTCAGCCATATCCGCATAATGGCCCTTTATACCCAATGAATTTTGTGTTGCAGGAAAGCCAATGCATCTGCAACCCGAAAGACGAAGGGAAGCCCCTTTTCGGGTAAGCCCGTTACCCCTTCACTCTCTTCCCCTTAACCTTTGGGATTTTGCCTTTTGGTGCCGCCAGATTTGGGACAAAATTGTTTATTGGGCCGCGCAAATTTATTGGAGTAAAGAAAAACGGCGGAGCAGGGATGCTCCGCCGTGAATATGAAAGTCATGCGCTCAGCGCTAACGGCTGCTGCGCCCGTTCAAGCAGGTATTCGCAGGCATTACGCGCTAATCCGCTGGCACGGAAAATCGCTTTTTTGTCCTGATGCAACACCTTAAGCCACGATGTGATGTAGCTGTCATGCTGTAGCTTCGCCTGAATACCAACATGGGCGCACAGGAAGGCAGAGCCCATTTCGGCGACGAGTTCCTCAAAACTGTACGCCGGATCGCCGAAGGTGTGATTTCCTGCGGTGATACCGTCCCGGTTCAGCCGTGAAGCGTGTCCGGTAGCGTGCGTCAGTTCATGCAGTAGTGTGCCGTAGTAATCCTCACGCGAATCGAACTGCTCAGGATGCGGCATGATGATGCAGTCGCGCCCTGGCGAGTAATACGCCCGACTCTGGCGTCGGTGAGTGATCGTCACCGCGCTTTGACGGGCAACCTGCTCGGCAGCAGCGATGGGATCATCGACCATCACGACAGGCTGTGAAAACGCTTCCGGCAGTCCTTCACATTGCTGAATATTGAACAGCCGGAACTCGCGTACCACGGCATAAGACGTCACTTTAGGATTGCCGTCAGCATCAAGAACCGTATTCCCATTGCTGTCCACTACCTCGCGCTGCTGGGGCAGATAGAACACGGCCAGTGTCGATTTTTCGCCTTTGCGGATGTTACCGCCCGCATTGCGAATTTGTGTGAAGGTCAGCCAGCGATCGCTCTCATATCCCTGTCGTTCTGCGCTGTTCCAGAGCAGAGGGATGTTGATGCCATGATAAAACCGCCCGGATAAGGCATTCATCGGCACCACCGGTTCCCCTTCCCGCCACGGGCGAACCCAGGGGATCACGCCTTTCTCCAGCGCGGCGATAATTTCATTGGTGACTTTCTGGTAAAGATCGTTGCTTCTGTTCATAAGCGTAACCTCATGATAAAGAAGCCGGGTACAGCGCTCCCGGTCGGGTGTCGCCCGGCTCGGGGAGTGAAGGATGCTGAGGTAATCAGCAGGTATGAAGGGCAGTAACCAACAGATGGTTATCTTCAAGCGCTAAGCGCAGCGGAGTCATCAGCGGTACATTGCTGCTGCCGTCAGAAGGCAAACAGTACAGACCGAAATTGATGCTCTTACGGTCCGGGCCTGCGCTTTTGAATGTCAGCATGGTCACGACAATCAGATTTTCTAGGTGGTCATCTTCCTGAGAGGGAGCGGGTGGAAAACTGACTACCTTTTCCCAGGCCTCAGATGAGACAGACAATGATAAGGATTTTGCTTGAGGGCAAGATGAAGTTGGCATCGTGTTTCTCCAGTGATGAAAGCAGAGAAACACCGCCCGTAGGGAGGGATTCCCTGCATGGTGGGGTAGAGGATGTATCAGGCGCTAAGCGCTGTCCGCGAGGGTGATACGGAGCGGACGAAAAGGCGAGCCTCACCGGGTAGGGTGGCAACCTGAAGGCTCTGGTTGCGGGTCAAACTTTGTACAGATTAATGCGGTATAAAAAATAATCAAGCATCACTCTTATCAGGGCGAAAGTTCGGGGATTGTTGCTCTGGAGTCCGGTCTGGTCTTCAGTGCCAGGTTGAGGATTTAATCGATGCTTTATGTCTGTAACACTGAAAGATAAACTGTGTACATCCACAGGAGTTGTAAATCACGCATCGCTTAACGGTTGATACGCAGAGCCGTGCGTTGTAACGCAGGAAGGCATATGACCAGTCGTCCCCAAATGATTATTAACGTGTTACAGGCAAATCCCGGTAAGCAGTTCACGGCCCGCCAACTGGCGCAAAAAATTATTGATCATTACAGTGCCGAGCTGGCCGAAAAAAGTAAAAACCCACGTTTTACCAGCGATGAAGACTTTTTGAGCCAGATTACCGCATAGGTGGGTGGCAGCCGGACCGTTAAAGCGAAGGCGATGTGTCCACAGGTGATGACGCGTGATAAGCCAAGGCCGCGCTTGTTTTATTGGGGAGAATCTGCGCTGGAGCAGAAGGTTGCCAATGTGGCTCCCGAGCCAACGGTTGAAACTGTCAGCCTTACTGAGCACTCCTTGTATCCGATCCTGATTGATTACCTCTCGCAGGAAGAAGGGTTACTGTGCCGCCGAATTGACGAAAAGCGTTCCAGCAACAACAAGGGGCTGGGGGGAAACCATTGGCTGTACCCCGATATTGTAGCACTGGAGCCTCTGGATAAGGACTGGGATGAGGCGGNGCAAAACTGCGTTCGTCATAGTGAAGGTCGTTTAACACGGCTGTGGTCTTTTGAGGTGAAACAACGTGCGTGAATGTTTCTTCCAGGCGGTCAGCAACTCCAGTTGGGCGCATTTCGGCTATTTGGTGGCGACTGAAATTAACGAAGATAAGCAGCGTAGTGTGGAGCGTGAGTTGCAGATGCTCTGTGCGCTGCATGGTATTGGTGTGATCCTCCTCGATCCACATGACTTCAGTAACAGCCAGACGTTGATCCCGGCGCGGGAACGTACCAGTGTCGACTGGCAGTCAGTAAACCGTCTGGTGGAAGAGAATCGGGATTTTAAAGATTTTATTGAGCTGGTGGGGGAATACCATCAGACTGGAAAAATTCATAAATCGTTGTGGAATAAGTAGTCCATAACAGTTACGCGATAAATTGATAAGACTCGGGCTTACAACCTAGTGAGACTGTAGTTAATGAGGCAGTTTTCTGAGAAACACATGAAATTAACCCTTACCCAGCTTGAAACGTTGTTGCTCCGTGCGTGTGATGATTTGCGTGGCAGCATGGATGCCAGTGAATACAAAGAATATATTTTCGGCATGTTGTTCCTTAAGCGCGCCAGCGACCTGTTCGATCAGCGCCGGGCTGAACTCAGGAGACAGTTTAAGGACCAGGGCATGCCCGAACTGGACATTGAGCTGGCGCTTGAGGATCCAGATAACTACTCAGGTAAGTATTTCTATGTTCCCCCGCGTGCTCGCTGGAACGAATCATGGGAAGAAATTGTTGAAGAGAACGACGGTACGAAAAAGGCGGTCATCCGGCCTGCACTGAAACATGTGAAAGTTGGGGTTGGCAGCGCCCTAAATAAAGCTTTGGAAGCGATTGAAGAAGCCAACATCGACGTTTTACAGGACGTACTAAAAGGCATTAACTTCAACCGCAAGATCGGTCAGCGTACTCTGGATGATGATACCTTGGCTGATTTTGTGCTGAACTTCGAGAAGATTCCGCTTAAAGATGAGGACTTCGAATTCCCCGATCTGTTGGGATCGGCATATGAATGGTTGATTAAATTCTTTGCTGACTCCGCAGGTAAAAAGGCTGGAGAGNTTTATACCCCGGCGGAAGTCGTGCGGATCTGTGTTGAGATCTGCGATCCTGAAGAGGGCATGAGCGTTTATGACCCGACCGTTGGCTCGGGCGGCATGTTGATTCAGATGCGTGACTATCTGCGAGAAAAAGGCGGTGATGCGGATGAAATCGCGCTCTACGGTCAGGAAAAGATAGGCACCACTTGGTCTATCTGCAAAATGAACATGCTGCTACATGGAATTTCGCATGCTGATATTCGTCAGGAAGACACCCTGCGTGAACCACAGCATCTGGATGAAAAGGGCGAGTTAAGNCGTTTTGATCGCGTGGNGGCTAACCCGCCGTTCAGCCAGAACTATATCAAGAAGGATATTAAACACCCTGGTCGTTTTGCTGTTTGGCTGCCAGAGAAAGGCAAGAAAGCGGACCTGATGTTTGTTCAGCATATGTTGTCTGTGCTGAAACATGATGGGCGTATGGCGACCGTTATGCCTCATGGTGTGTTGTTCCGTAGCGGTGATGAACGTGAAGCACGGAAATATTTTATCGATCATGGTTATCTGGAAGCCATCATCGGTTTACCCAGCAACCTGTTCTACGGTACGGGGATACCTGCCTGTATTCTGGTGATGAATAAAGAGGGAGCAGCCAANCGCGAGTCTGTCCTGTTTATCAACGCCGATCGTGAATACAGCGAAGATAAAGCACAGAATCATCTGCGTCCGGAGGATATTGATAAAATTATCAACGCATATCGCAAGGGAAAAACGATCCCGGGCTATGCGCGAGTTGTCCCAACTGATGAGATTATCAAAGAAGATTACAACTGTAATATTCGTCGCTACGTGGACAATGCGCCGCCGCCGGAACCCCATGATGTTCGTGCGCATTTACACGGCGGTATTCCGCTGTCGGAAATCGAAAGCCTTGGCCATTTCTGGCAAAACTATGCCGGGTTACGCGCAGATTTTTTTGCGCCCCGTGATGCTGAGTATATGAATTTTTCCCCGTCTTTGGTGGAGAAGCGTGATATTGCTGAGTTTGTTAACCGACATGCAGGTGTACTACAAGCGAATCAGGAGTTTATGGCGCAACTGGAAGCGTGGTGGGAGCAGAATCTGCCGATTGTTGAAGCGTTAGCCCCTGATGCAGCCAATCAACAGGCCCGGCCACGTAATGTTTATGTAATGCGCAGCCAGTTGATGGACAGCATTCATGACGCATTTGCGCAGCAAAACTTGTTAACTTCTTTCCAGGTGCGCGGTGCTTTTGCCAGTTATGTGAACTACCTGAAGGCGGACTTCAAGTCTATTGCTGCCAGTGGTTGGGGGGCAGAACTGATTCCGGACGAGGATATTCTGCAAAGCCAGTTCCCTGAGGTACTGGAAGAGCAGGCTAATGCACAGGCCCGTTTAGCCGAGCTGCAGGCGTTATTTGCTGCGGCGGATGACGAGGACTTTGAAGATACCGATGATACTGGTGTGATGACCTCTGAACAGGTGAAAGAGCTGAAAGCGAAGCTGAAAGATGCCAAAGGCATGGTTAAGCGGTGTAAGCGCGATCCGGGATTGGGAAGAGCTGAAGAGTATCAGGAAAAGGTTTCCCAAATCGAAGCACAGTTGAAGCGTCATAAAGTACTAGAAGACGAAGCTAAAGAGCTGAAGAAAGTTATTAAGGGCGTTGAGAGTAAGCGCGATGAGCTTGTTTTAAGCGCTCGTGAAAAAATTTCCCAAGATGAGGCTCGTGTGGTTATTATCGAACGATTAAAAAAATTACTGATGGAGACTTATAATCGATACCTGCGAGCGGAACAAAGAACATGTATACATGCAATTGAGAACTTATGGTCAAAATATGCGTTAACAACGAAACAAATTGAGGCTGAAAGAGAAAGTTCATCGCAGCAATTACAATGCTATTTGATGGAGTTGGGTTATGAATAATGGCTATTTTAAAAGTGTTTTGTTAAAAGATCACATTGCAGAATTGCCTAAATCATTTTTGCCTGCGTCTGCTGCGAATGATATGGGATATTATGATTTTTTCTGTTCTAGTGCAGAGAAAAAAACTACAGACGTCTGTCTGCAAAATGCTCCAGCTGTAATTATGGGTACAGGGGGCGTAGCATCTGTGCATCTCGGACAGTCTGGATATTCATATTCAACGGATACATGGGGTATCCGTTCAAGAACATGTGAATTAGATACGGAATATTTATATTACTTATTACAGTTACGTCTTGAAGAAATCGATTATTTTGCATTTGAAGGAAGTGGACTTAGGCATCTACGTAAGGACTATATCCGAAACATGTTGATAGATTTCCCCAAAAAAGAGGTCGCTTTAAGAATTGTACAAATTTTAAAATGTATTGATGGGTTAATTAATAATGTCAAGTTGTTAATTGATAAATATAATAAAATAAAAACTGGCCTAATGTATGATTTACTAACACGAGGGATTGACTCTGATGGTAAACTACGCCCCACATATGAGAGTAATCCTGATTTATATAAAAAAACCTCTTTAGGAAATCTTCCAAAAGACTGGTCCGTTATTAAATTAGGTGACTTACTGGCACCGGTTTACAGTAACTTTAGGAGTGGACCTTTTGGCAGTGCATTATTGAAATCTGAGCTTGTGGAAGAAGGCATTCCATTTTTAGGTATTGATAACATTAAGACTGAGAAGTTTGATAATAATTATAAGCGTTTTGTATCTGAAAAGAAATTTAACGAATTGAGAAAATACTCTGTCAGGGAGAGAGATGTTATTATAACAATAATGGGAACCGTAGGACGAGCTGCAGTTGTACCCCAAAACATAGGTAAAGCATTATCATCAAAACATTTATGGACAATGACATTTGATGAGTCGTATATAATACCAGAATTAGTTTGTTGGCAGCTTAATTACGCACCATGGGTAAAGTCTTGGTTTAGAAAGGAAACTCAAGGTGGAATAATGGATGCAATACAATCTAAAACATTGAAATCATTATTACTGCCTGTTCCAGGAAAAGAAGAGCAAAAAAATATTTTCGAAAGATATTCAATGATAACAAAAAAAATACATTCGGAAGAGTACAACCTTCAAAAGTTATTAGAACAAAAAAAGGGTCTTATGCATGATTTACTTACCGGTAAAATTTTTGTTTTAAGTAAATTGGAAACTAGAGATATAACCCATGTCTGAATACACGGAAGTTGAACAGCCCTTTCTGCAGCAATTGCAATCACTGGGCTGGGAAATTATTGACCAGGGACAGGACATTCCCTCCGATCCGGCTAAAAGTATGCGCAGCAGCTTCCGACAGTGGCTGCTGCCGCAGATTTTTACTAACGCAATAGCGCACTTAAATGCCGGATCAGACGGAAAAACATGGTTAACAGACAAGCAATTACAGGATCTGCAAGAGCAGATCCTGCGACAACCCAACCGTACTCTACTGGAAGCTAATGAGGCGATCCAAAAGCTACTTTTTAAAACACAGGTGGATATTAATAATGCCACCAGTGAGTCTGACCCAATAGTTAAATTAATCGATTTTGAACATCCGGAAAATAATCACTTTCTGGCAATAAACCAGTTCCGGATTGATACTCCTGGCTGCGTAAAACAATTTATCATTCCCGATATTGTTTTATTTATTAATGGTATTCCTCTGATTGTCGTGGAGTGTAAAAAAGGTGGTCCAACCTGTTCTAACCCTATGGCTGAGGCATATATTCAGCTCCAGCGTTATATGAACAACCGTAAAGCAACAGCGCTGCAGGGGTTAAAAGAGGGGGAGCCTCATTTATTCCATAGTAATTTATTTTCGGTCAGAACGACAGGCGTTGAAGCGGATTACGGCACGATTACTTCCGGGGAAGAGCATTTTTATCCCTGGAAGACACAATGGCCGCAGGAAGACAATGTTGCCAGCGATATGAACGCACAGCAACAGCTAATCAATGGCATGTTAAATAAAGCGAATCTGTTATCCATCCTGCGGACATGCTCTGTATTTATGGATACCGATGCTGGCCCGCGCATCAAGGTTGTCTGCCGTTATCAGCAGTTTCGCGCTGCTAATAAGATCTTACAGCGTTTACGTGAAGGTAAAACCACGGAAGAAAAAAGTGGTGTAGTCTGGCATACCCAGGGGTCGGGTAAGAGCCTGACGATGGTTTTTGTTGCCCGAATGCTGCGCGTTTCAAACGATCTTCACGATTATAAAATCATACTGATCAACGATCGTCTCGATCTGGAGGAGCAGCTAACCGCTACGGCAAAACTGATTGGTGGACGAGTCAATGTTATTGAAAGCAATAATACGCTACGAAAAGAGTTAGCCACCAACACTTCCGATATCAATATGGTGATGGCGCATAAGTTCCTGGTTGCGCAGGAAAGCCTCCCCGTATCCGTTGCTAAAGCGCTAGGAAACTACCAGGCTATTCCAACGGGCAAAACATTTGGTGTTGTGAATACCTCTTCACGAATTGTATTAATGATCGATGAAGCACACCGTACCCAGAGTTCAGATCTGGGCAGTAATATTTTTGAGGCCTTCCCTAATGCGGCCCGCATTGCCTTCACAGGAACGCCGCTGATTACAGAGCGCCATGGTGAGAAACGTACCGTCAAACGCTTTGGCGAATATATCGATAAGTACAAATTAATGGATGCCGTTGAAGATGGCACCACATTGCAGATCCTTTACGAAGGCAGGACTGCTGATGCCGCGCTGAATGATAAACATGGCTTTGAAACGGAGTTTGAGAATCTCTTTAAAGACCGAACGGAAGACGAATTAGACGCTATTAAGAAAAAGTATGGCGCCACAGGCGATATTCTGGAAGCAGAGCAACGTATTGCAGCTATTGCGAGCGATATGGTGAAACACTATCTGGAGCATATTTTTCCTAATGGCTTTAAAGCTCAGGTGGTATGTCACTCCAAACTGGCGGCAGTCCGTTACCAGAAGGCTATCCATCAGGCATTAAAAGAGAAAGTGGACGAGCTTGAATCTGCGGACGTACCTGACCACGAATTAATTAATCGGATCAAGTTCCTCAAAGCCGCGGTCGTGATATCTAGTGATGGCACCAACGAAGCAGCATTTATTACCGAGACACGTAAACAAGCCCGCGCCTGGAATGCGGTAGAAAATTTCTGTAAGCCATTTGCATTTGATGACCCTGATAAACCTTATACGGGAATCGCCTTCCTGGTTGTCTGTGACATGTTATTAACCGGTTTTGATGCACCGATTGAGCAGGTCATGTACCTGGATAAAAAAATCCGCGAGCATACGTTATTACAGGCAATTGCCCGTACAAACCGGGTGAAAAAAGGGAAACAACGTGGTTTTGTTGTGGATTATATCGGCCTTACTCACCATCTTACCGAGGCATTAACTCTTTATGCAGCCAGCGATGAGCACCAAGAGCTAGCCGAAGGATTAAAAAATATCAATTCAGAGGTCCCGGTGCTGCAGGAGCGCTATCAGCGCTTGTTGAGTTTATTCTCGTATCACCAAGTTAATGGCATCCAAGATTTCCTTGAGGGACGATTACCTAACATAGCAGCAGAAGCTGCCGTAGTGAACGATGCTGTCCGTTTGCTGAAAGACGAGAAGCTACGGGCGGATTTTGATGTGTACCTGAAAAAATTCCTCAGCAGTCTGGATATCATCCTGCCGCATAGTGCGGGCCAGATTTACCGTATTCCGGCAAAGCGTCTGGGATATATCCAGCAAGTGACGAAAGAGCGTTATAAAGACGATTCGCTGGATTTGGGAGATGCCGGCCAGAAGGTACGCGAACTGATTAATCAGCACCTCATCAGTCTGGGGATTAACCCTACGGTTCCTCCCGTTGAACTGCTCTCAGATAACTTCATTGAACAGTTAAATCAGCATACAAACGGCAATGATGAGGCGAAAGCCAGCGAAATGGAGCATGCAATTCGTAAGCATTGCACGGTTCACCATAATGAAGATCCAGCTTTTTATAAGAGCCTTTCGGAAAAAGTGGAACAATTGATCGACCTGTATCAGGATCAATGGAAGAAGCTGGCGGAAGAGTTAGAGAAACTGCGTAACGTTGCGATTACCGGGCGTCAGGATGGGGAGGAGGGGATGAGCCGGGAGGCCACTACGTTCTATGAACATATTGCTCATGAAGCGTTCCCGGGTGGCGAGATACCCGTGTCAATAAAACCCAAAATTAGAGCGCTGATGGAAGCAATTGTTGAACTTCTGCAACAAAGCATCGGCAGCATTGACTACTGGCACAACAGCAGCAAACAAAAGAAAACGCGTAGTGAGATCAAAACGGCTCTGACGCTAACCGGGGTTCCTGAATTAAAACAGGCAAGAGAACGAATTGCGGTAGAAATTATGAAGCTGGCAAAAAATCGACATAATGCCTTACTCCAGAACTCAGCGGAGAGCAAAAAACCATGATGCACCGACGGGTGAAGGACATCGACTATCATCTCGCGCCAGGTACCACCCGGCGTACAACGGATATCGTTATCGAAAGAGACGGTCAGGNCATTGTTCGCCCGCCAGTACACTTCACCCCTGAACAGGCGGATACCGTTGTTTTTCAGAAACGCATGTGGATTTATCGTAACCTGGCGGAGTGGAAAGATCTTAATGCCACTACGGTGGCGCGTGAATGGGTAAACGGCGAGACCTTTCTCTATCTGGGAAGCATGTATCGCTTATCTCTGGTTTCCGATCAGCACTTGCCGCTACTTCTCAGAGATGGGCGATTTTGCCTTAATCGGCAGCTTATTGAAAAAGGCGGCATAGCTGCAGCGAAAGGCGCGTTTGAAGACTTTTATATAACTAAAGGCCAGCAGCGCATCAGAGAACGCACTTTGTTTTTTGCGCCTAAAGTCGGAGTGAAAGCAGAAACGATCCGGGTGAAGGAAATGGGATATCGCTGGGCCAGTTGCGGTCATAGCGGTACGCTGAATTTCCACTGGAAATGTATGATGGCCCCAGCGAAGATCATAGATTATATCGTGGTTCATGAACTATGCCATTTTCACCATCGTAATCATACGGACGCTTTCTGGAATGAAGTTGATAAAGTCATGCCTGACTGGCGAGAGCGTAAGGAGTGGCTGCGTAAACATGGCGCTAGCCTGGATCTATAGTTTGATCTGAATTATGGGAGAAATCACACCAACCGTCCCACCCCTTCGCCCCACTATCCTGCGCACCTTAACCCCGCCCGCCAGCGCGCCATTCACCGCCACGCCAACCCTCACTCCAGCCCACGTCATCGCGCCCAGCCAGAAAGTTGGCAGCACCAGAAACATCGATCCCATTACCAGATTAACAATCACGTCATCCTGCGTATTCTGGATCCCGGCCAGATTCCAGCTACTGTGGGTATCGCTGTTGTAGAGAACATCCAGCAGCCAGCTATCGAGCCACCGTGCCAGTTCCCACCAGAAGGTGAGGAAAAACAGGGCAAACTGCACAAACGTCAGCGTAATCACCGCCTTCACGTCCCACGCCGAGCATAGCGTTATCAGTGGAATACAGATCACCAGCGCCATTTGCAGTAGCGCCTGTACCATCGGCAGTGCCTGACGCACGCTGTCGAATGCCGGGAACGCGGCTATGCTACCGAGAATATTTCCGGCGCTGGAGGTCAGTCGTGTGGCGGCATTGATGAGTGTGCCATCGACATTGCCGCCATAACCGGGATAAACACGCCCGTTCTGCGATACCTGCATATTGCGTTCACTGACCAGAGAGCGCAGTACGGCCTCTTCATATACTTTCTACGGTTCCCCCTCTGTCAGGATAGATGGCACCCCCATCGAAAACATTAATGACAAGATGGAACCATATCGTGAAGCACATTTCACCAGAACGTAAATCGGCCGCACTGGCTAAACTACTGCCGCCCTACAACATGACCGTCACCGCAGTTGCACAGATGGAAGGGATATCAGAAGCTACGCTCTATAACTGGCGTAACAAGGCGAAAGCAGAGGGAATACCGGTGCCGGGTGCAGACAAAACCACAGACCAATGGTCAGCCGATGCCCGGCTGGCTGTGATTATCNAAACCGCCACACTCAGTGAAGCGGAACTGGCGCAATACTGCCGTAAGAAAGGGATTTATCCTGAGCAGATTAGTCAGTGGAAACAAGGCTTTTTGCAGGTCTCTTCGCCTAATGATAAAGCCGCGCTCAGACAAAGCCAGAAAGAAGTCAGTCA
>NZ_JIBO01000023.1 GCF_000688655.1 Lonsdalea quercina subsp. quercina
TGCGGCATCTGGCAGTCGATATCGACGATGGTGGCGTCGGTCAGCGTGGTGGAGAAGAAGTGCTCCTGCTTGCCTTCAACCGAGGTGCGGTACCATTTCAGGGTCACGGTCGGCAGCATTTCGCCGGACGCCAGGGCGTTGTACATCAGCGGAACGGCTTTGTTCAGCGCCACGGTGAATTTGAACGGCTTGTGCACACGCTGGCCGGACGGCTGACCGGACTGCGGGTCGGTCGGGACGGTCACGATGTGTTTGAATTCCTGCACCAGCATTTCATCTTCGTGGCCCTGCACGTAGATGTTGCCGACGGAGTCGGACGTGAAGGCACCGGCGGTGATGTTGCCCTGAGTTTTCCCTTCAATGCTGATATAACATGGGGTTGGCATAGTCTTGCTCCTAGTTGTTGAACGGTTTTTACTTTCGCCCGCTTAACAATGCAATGACTATGCCAAGTTTTATCTCACTGTTTTATAACGGAATTTAAAATACGCGTTTTACCCTATCCAATACTTGCGCAAAATATTGCGCAAGATGCGCAGATCGTTTGCAAACATTGCGCAAAAAGTGATTTATGCTGGAAAGTGCGCAAGAAGTTGCGCAGATTTGGCAATTATTCTTCGATGGGTCATTATACAATCAGCAATTGCTTATTTATCAACCTTAATCAGACGCAGTGGGAACGCTTTTCCCCTCCGCAACCTTCATCCATAGCAGGATCAGTACTCCTGAGTAAACGCCACCTCCCCCCGCAAAGGTTCTCCCGCCCGAAAACGGGACAGGTTATCCACCAGCAGTCGCGCTAATAGCGCAGTGACCATCGGGCCAGCCACGTGCGGACTCAGCGTCAGGTTGGGAGTCCGCCAGAAAGGATGGCGCTCAGGTAACGGCTCTTGCCGGTACACATCCAGCACGGCGCCCGCAATCTGGCCTTGGTCTAGCGCTGCCAGCAGATCTTCCTCCACCACCGCCGTCCCGCGCCCGACATTGATGAACAGCGCCGACGACTTCATCGCCGCGAACAGCTCAGCGTGATAAATATCCGTTGTGCGGGCGGTGTCCGGCAGCAGATTAATCACATAATCGGCCCCGGCTACCTCGCGCGCCAAGTCGTCTAACCCCGCAACGCGCTTGAAATGGGGCAATGACCGCGGCGTATTGACGATGCCGGACAGTTCGACGCCAAAGGGTTGCAGGAAGGCGGCCACTTCGCCGCCGATGTCTCCAGCGCCGACAATCAGCGCCTGTCGGCCAGCCAACGAACCCGGCAGGCGCGGCTGCCAGATACACTGGCGCTGATTCTCACGTCGTTCCTCCAGATGCAACTCATGTCGGAGTAGATAAGCCAGCACATATTCGGCAATCGGCTGGCCGAACACCCCCACCGCGCGGCTCAGGCGATAGCCGCGCGGTAATCCTTCCGCAAGATAAGGTTTAAAACCAGCCCACGTAGATTGCAGCCACTGCGGATGAACACCCTGCGCCAGCAGGCCGACAACCTGTTTCGGTTCTCCCACCCAGACGTCATATTGCGCCGCCTGAGCGACGGAGCCATCGGAGGTCACCACTTCAATGTCCGATGCCGCATCGCGCAGAGCGCCTTTGATTTCATCCGCACGGGGGTCCAGCACCAACAGAGAGGTCATCATCAGATTCCTTATCAAGTCGAGGGGACGCGTCGTTGCCCGTAGGCTATCGCACGCCATGCGTCACAAGCCGCCTCGTTCATGTGAGGAGGCGCACGCCATCGGAAGATGGCCAGACGACAACAAGCATGGGAGCGCTTGCGCGTTCTGAGAGCGGCAAACGTCTTAAACCTTATGCCATTAACGTCGGGGAGACCAGAGCCGCTTCGGCGTCACGTACGCCTCCTGCAGGCAGGCGGCGACAGGACACGAGCGGGAAGAGAAAAGCGGGAACGAAGAGCGGTCACGGTCGGACCGGCGGCGGCACAACGCCGTCGCCGGTCGCGCGCGCTTACAGATAATTCAAGGTAAAGGTCACATCGCCGTTGGCGGTGCCTGCGGTGACGCTGCTTTGCGTCGCGATATATTGACCATAAAACACCAGCTGCGCATTGCTGGCGCCGGCAGTGAGCGGATATTGCTCGCTGGCGTTGCCAATCGGGATGCGTTGACGATCCTTATCCAAAATGGCGATCCCCACGTGCGTCGCGGTGCTCCCCGAGTTGAGCGCCAGCAGCGTCGAATCGTTCGCATCCGCCGTGCCGGAGAAGGNGGCGGTGACCGAAGATNCCGCCGAACCGCAGCTTTCCAAGTTCACCACGAATCGCACCGGGGCCGCGCCTGTCTTATTGACGGCGAACTGCTTGGTCGCCAGCGTGCCCATATTCACAGTTTGCTCCTGCGACCCCACGCTGACTGAACAGCTGTTGGACACCAGCGTCGCGCTGAGCTGGAGGTTGGTCGATCCCAGATCCGCGCGAGCGGACGGTAAACATCCCCACAGCCCAACGGCCTGCACGATGAAAGCGGCGGTGGCGAGACGGCGAAAATTATTCGGCAACATGAATATTATCCCTCCCTCAATCAAAATCGACGCGCAGGTAGGCCAACGCGGAGACGACGCCCGCCTGCGGCGTATTGCCGGTCACGCTGACCGGATAAGCTTTCACCGTGACGTTGGCGTTTTCATTATCGTCCAGCGTGAAAGGCAGTACGCTGGAGATATCGTTCGGCGTCAGCGCACTGTCGCTGCTATTGGTCACCACAAAACCGACGTCGCTGTTATTCGAGACAATCGCATTGCCCGACACCGTATCGGCCTGCACGCGCAGCGACAAATTGGACTGGGCCTCAATGCCATTGCAGGCAATCGCGATCGTGCGGGTCACGGCGCTGACGCCGTCAGGCTTGGCACCCGCGGTTTTAAACGCGCCGGTGGCGATGTTGCCGAAGTCGATGGCGACCNCCTGCCCAGCATTCAATTCACAGCTTTGCGGCACCGTCATCGTGCCGCTCAGGTATCCGACTACGAGCGGAGAGCCAGTACCCTGTCCCGTTCCGCCCTGATTGCCGTATAAGGAAAAAATCGGGATCGCCGGCAGCGTCGTCATGCCGACAAACTTGCGTTTGATACGGAAACTGACCTGTACCCGACTGCCCGTCGTCGCCGTCCCGCCGCACTTTCCATTACAGTTATTCGATAAGTCGGTAAACGGAACATTATGGTAAGTGCTGCCGCCGGAAGCGTTGTAGACATAGATCCGCGAGGCAATCTGCAAATAATCATTGCCGGTGATGTCGTACCAGTTGGCGGAGCCGTCCGAGAAAGAGAAACTCAGCGCTGAACCGGCCTGAGCGGTATAGTAAACGGTGTCTCTGTTATTGCATCCCCCGCTGATCACATAGGAGCCGCTGTCCGACTTCTGATTCCAGCCGGTGGTGTAGCCGACATAGTTTTGCTGCGAGGAAAAATTGAAATCAAAGTCATAACTCACTGGCGAGCCGGTTGCCGTATTACACAACGTGGCAAAGGTTGTCGGGGAAAAAAAAACGCTCGCCGCCAAACATAGCCATCCGAGCTGTTTTTTTAGGCGTTCGATGAGTGTCGCCATCGTTAGGTTCATCAATATTCGTCCTTATCGTCGTTATCTATCAGTCTGCGGAAGATGCATCGCGTGATTGCCGTTCCCGGCAAGAAAGCAGGATGGCTATTCCCGTCCCGCCGATGCCCAGACCTATGGGAGCTCAGAGCATGAAGTCGCCGCGCCGGCGCATGTCGTTATGGCTAAAGACAACGATGGTCCCGCCGTTCGCACATCATGGGCGGAGTCTTTTCCCTATGCGTTTTCAGATGCTGTTACTGATAGGTCAGCGTGAAAGTCGCGTCGCCGTTGGCCGTACCTGCGGTCACGCTACTCTGCGTCGCCACGTACTGGCCGTAAAACACCAGTTGCACGCTGCTGGCGTTGGCGGTCAGCGCATACTGCTCGCTGGCATTGCCAAGCGAGATGCGGTTGCGATCTTTATCCAAAATCGCAATCCCGACGTTGGTCGCGGTGCTGCTGCTGTTCAGCGCCAGCAGCGTCGCATCATCTTTATTCGCCGTGCCGGTGAAGGTGGTGGAGACGGCGGCGGCGGNCGCGCCGCAGTTCTCCAGATCGAGGGTGAAACGCACCGGCGTCAGCGCTCGGGAGCCACCTTCAAAGAATTGTTTCGTCGCCACCGAGCCAAGATTGACCGTTTTGTTCTGCGAAGCAGTACTGACCGAACAGGTGTTCGACGTCAGATTGCCATTGATCTGGATATACGAGTCATAGGCGGAGGCAACCGGCGAACCGGCCATGATACTGAGCGCCACGCTCCCCAGAATTACTCGATAAATTGTCATAATGGCCTCACTGATAGGAGAACGTCACACCGACCAGNCCGTTNGCCGTTCCCGCGGTCATATCGCCGGTTCGTACATATCTGAACGCGAGCGGAACCGTCACAGACTGCCCCTGAGNGGAAATATCGGCGATGGAGAACTGGTTGGTGTTCCCCTTACTGGAGTCGTCCGGCCCCAGACTCACCGGCGTGGAGCTGCCGTTATAAAACGCCTGAATGCCGATGCCTTTAGCCGTTGAGCCGCTGGTCAGCCCGATGATGTTGCTGGTATTCGCGGTATTGCTCTGGTCGGAGATCGTCGCCGCCACATGGATGCCCGTATCGCAGGACAACCCGATAGACGTCGATTTCGCCGGCGACTGGCTGCCCACGGAGGGCAGGCTGCCGGTGGAGACATTCCCCATGTCAATCACGCGATTCGCGCCGGACTGCACGGTACAACCGGTCGCGGCAACGGTAATCTGGGTCTGGGCGATTTTGATGTACGCGGAGTCGGTAGCAGAGCCGTCGGAGCCATAACATTGCACGATCGCAATATTCTGCGCAGCCAGCGTTGTCGTCCCGGTCTTTAAGTGACCGGTGGTTTTAACCAAAGTGACCTTACCGTAACCGCCGATGCCGTTATACGGCACGGTGTTGGTGCCCGGGGCCGGATACCACTGGTTTTGCGTCGTCATCAGCGCGGAATAGTTCGTGGCGTTCGAATCCTTCACGCCCACCACCAAGCCGATGCCCGGCGTGCCCGAGTCGTAAATAATATAATTCACGCCGCTGATGGTCGTCGTTAATCCCGTGCTGGGACGCACGGCGGAGACATAAGCTTTGGCCGTGGCCTTGCTTGAGTTGTTACACATATAGACGTTTTTGTTGCTCGCCGACCAAGCCGGGCCGATCTGCTGGCCGACGGACACGTCATCCGCCGGGCCGGTATAGCTGATTGCCCCGCTGAAAGTCAGCGTCAGATCGCTGCCGCATTGACCGATAAGGGGAAACGCCAGTAAGGGCAACATGATAGAAAGCCGTTTCGGCCACCCAGCGCTTCTAGCCGCCCGAAGCGATTTCGATGTTGTTAATTGACGCATTACTGGCACCTCACTTTGGCATAACTAATCGCTTTCGTTGCACTATCTTTCGGCAGTGAATAAGGAACAACGCACTGTTCAGCCGTCGCATCGCCCCACTTCACGTTGAGTTTGCCCGTGGGCGGCAAACCGGATAGATAGACCTGGCCATTATCGCCGACGACGCTGTCGGAGCGGCCGTCATTGGTTGAAACCGCAGACCCGAACGGCATCGGCTGCCCGTCAGACCGGATCAGCGTCAGCAGCGCGCGTGAACCGATGTGCGTTTTGAATTCGGCGCGCACCAACGCCCCTTGAGTCGGCACCACGTTCACGACGGCGTCATCCAGATCGGCGTTATCCTTCAGCGTGGTGGTATCGAGAGCAATACGGTTGCGGTGGTAGGTCATCGCGTAAGGAATGACGGCGTAGCCGCGCCAGTCGGTGCTCACACCGGTCACGCTTTCTACGTTAACGTCGCTGGCGCCCGGCGCTTTAATCAATACGTTGGTGGCCCCCAGCGGCTGGCTTAGCGTGAGGCCGCTGTCATGCGCCACAATGCCGCCGCTCAGGCCGTAGTTGACCTGCCGGTATCCCTTGCCGTAGTTGTAGCCGACGTTGGAGTTACCTTGCCGTCCCTGATAGTTCAGGCTGGCATAGCCGCTGCCGCCGACGCCGTGATTGCCGTAGCCTTGCAGCACGCTGTAGTTCAGGTTGTTATCTTCCAACAACGTGCCGTTAATGCCGGCCTGATGCGTTGTCTGTCCGTGCCAGTCGGTATTCGCCGCATAGGTGGCATAGGCCGTGTTACCCGAGCGGGTAATATCCGACTCTTTGCCGCCGCCGGACAACCATTGTCCAATAGGAATGGAAACATTGAAGGCGGCGCGTTTGTCTGGCTCCACCAGTCCGGGACTTTTGTTGTAGTTGAAGGACAGGCTGTAACTCACCCCCTTCAAGTGGCCGCTGTACCCCACCTGCCACAATGAATTGGTGTCATTGGTACGCCAGTAGGTTTGGCGGCTGCCGCTCAGGAAAACGGAGCCGTAATCGCCGAGCTGCTGGGTGATGTTGACCTGAATACGCCCTTTACGGTTGTAGTTAAGGTTGTAGTAATTGTTGTACTCCACCGTTGGGTCGACCAGTCCGTCATCGGTATCGTAGTTCGTGCCGATCATGCGGCGATAGCTGGTTTCATCGAGCGTGTAGTAGCCCTGCGTGGAGTAGCGGTAGCCCAGCAGCTGGAAGTTGGTGCCGACGGTGTTCAACGACTTGGCGTACAGGAAGCGCATTGACTGCCCTTGATGACGGCTGTCATCCGCCAGCTTACTGTATGCTTGGGTGACATCCGCCGACAGCGCGCCCCAGTCCCCGAGGTTTTTACCGGCGCCGATCGCACCAGCCTGATATTTCTTCGCCACCTGCGTACCGCCATACAGCGTGAAGCCGCCGGGCAGCCCCCAGATCACCGTGCCTTGCCCGAACTCGGGTTTTTCCTGCTCGGTGTAGTTGCTGCGGTATTTACCTGCGGTCACCGCGTATTTCACGCGCCCTTCGCGCTGTAATACCGGCACCGCCGAGTAGGGCACGCTGAAGGTGCTGGAGCTGTTGTCGCTTTCCGTCACCGTCACCACCATATCCCCGCTGGAGGAGGTCGGATAAAGGTCGGTGATGGCGAATGCGCCCGGCGCGACGTAAGACTGATAAATGATAAAGCCGTTCTGCCGGATCGTGACTCGGGCGTTGCTTTTCGCGACGCCGCGGATGGTGGGGGCGAATCCGCGCATGCTGTCCGGCAGCATATTATCGTCCGACGCAAGCTGCGCGCCGCGAAAGCCCAACGTATCGAACACATCGCCCGGCGTATTGCTATCGCCGAGGGTAAGTTCGCTTTTCAGCGGAATAATCGCGTGCTGCAAATACGTATTAATATGCTGCCAGTTGCGCGTATGCCGCCCCTCAAAGCTGTAGTAGCTCCAGGNGGAGTAATCCCGCAGGCGCCATCCGTTCCAGTTAAGGCCGCTGTTCAGATTGAGGAAGTAGTTGTTGCTGCTGTCGTCGCCGGAGCTATTGCTACCGGTGAAGTCATAGTTCAGCAGCGCGGCGGAGATGCCGTCATCCCACTGTTCCGGCGGAATGTAGCCGCGGCCGCTGTTATTGAGCGAAGCTTGAGGCAGGCTGATATTCAGGCGTTGCAGTTCGAAATCAAACGCCATATGGGCGTCGGGGATGATGCGCGTCAGCGCCACGCACTCCTGCCCCGAGCTACTAGCGGCGGCCGGGAATGCCGACATGTTGACGTTGAGCGACTCAACCTGCGAGTGGGTAATGCAGGGCACCAGCCCCGTATCGTCCGACTCGTGTTCGAGCGGCGTTACGCCAGCGGCTGTCGGTTTGCGCGCATCAAACCGGATATTCCGCGTTTCGACGAATTCATCGTTCACATAGACATCGACGTGATAGACCCCCGGCACCTGCCCTTTTCCCTGCTCGAACCGCGACAAATCCGCCACCGCCGAAGGATCGCTGGATAAGAACGCCGGGTTAAAGAACAGTTCGGCATAAGCGCCGGCCGAAGGTAATGCTACGCATAACGCGATCGCCCGGCACAGCGGCGACAACCGCCACAACGGCGTGGCGCGCGACTGTCTGAAATGGGGCTTCCGATATAATGGCCGCATATGAAAAACTCCTGAAAGAAAAACTCCTGAAAAAAGTGACGGAAAGCAACTTGAACGGTATGCGCCCTCCTTTTTCATGCCCGGTTCGGGATTTGCCGTTCACTGTTCGGCGCTATTGCATGACGCCGTTAATGCGTGCGCTGTTGGCCCCATAATCATTGATTGACTGGAAGAACACCTGGCCACTTGCATCGGCAGGCAACGCAACGGAGACATTTCCTTTAGGCGGCGCCATGGTGTTAGGCAGTTTTCGGGTACCGAGGTTGAAGTTCACTAACGTGACGAAATAAGGCGTTGGGTTGGTGATGATGAGGCTATTGCCCTGACGATGAAATCGCAGATGCGTGGGCGCTTCGGCCGGGCTTTCCGGCAGGCCGACGGGGCGGACGAACAGTTTGATGCGGGAGAGGACCGCCAATTGCAGAACGTTTTTATCCTGAATATCTCTGCGATCGACGGACGGAATCGCCTTAACGTTCATCCAGAACACCGATTCGCGATCGGTCGGCAAAGGCGCGCCGACGTACATAATGCGTAAAATGTTTTCACCCGATGGTTTGGCGACGAACAGCGGCGGCGTGACCACAAATGCCTCGCTTTTCTTGCCCGTCGTATCTTCGACCCAAGACTGAATAAGAAATGGACTTTTGGTATCCGTATTGGTCACGCCCAAAGAGGTTTGGGCCGCACCGGCGGAATAGATCACCCTCGTCGCGCCCAGCGCCACGCCCCCGGCCTGCGCCACCAGCGGAATGACGGTTAAAACGGACAGCGCCATACCGGCCAAAGCGCGGCGGAAAAAAGTTGAATTAAGCACGCTAAACTCCATGTACGAAAATGACTGATTGACAGCTACAGGTTGAGCATTACGCGCGAGGTCGGATTACGTCAGACGCTAAATCCGCCTCCGCTAACACGGCGGATGTCGGTACAGAAACGCGGAACCGGCGTTTGTTTGTCGCAACGTCGTTTCCACAAAAAGTCAAAAATGGCGCCCTCCTTGGCGGCCATAACGCATCCCTGCGTGCGTGATGTAGTTATTCGTACTGCATGGTAAAGGTGGCATCCGCATCCGCTTCGCCAGGGGTTACGGTAGCCAGCGTCGATTTATAGCGAGCGTTGAAGTTCAGGGTGTTGCTACCGGTGATCAGCGTCTGCGGGCTAGAGAAAGCGGCGCCGGTCGGGGACAGTACGGTGCCTTTGCTATCGGAAATTTCGATACCTACGCCAGCTGCCGCGCCGGAGCTGCCGCCGCTGATGTTGCTGGTGGACAATACGGTGTTGTCGTTACCATCGGCAGATCCGCTAAAAGCGACGGCGGCTGTCGTGGAAACGGTAGGATCGCAATCTTCAAGTTTGATCGTGAAAGGCACCTTACCGGAGTAAGCCCCTACCGCAGTAAAGTTCGCGGTACGATACTGTCCGAGGTTAACCGTCTGGTTAGAAGAGGTTGAGCTGACCGCACAAGCCGCATTCACGATCTGGCCTGTAAAGTGTACGGTACCACCGGCAACGGTCGTCGCAGCGCTGGCATAACCGGCTGACAGAATAGACGCGCCAATTAAGGCGCCGAGTAGAGTTTTACGCATAGTCACTATTCCTTATTACCAATATAAAGGCTATGTAAATAGTCTAAGAGTGTGATTTTTAGACACACGGATATTTCCCGCCCGCCGGAACCTCTGCATCATGAATATAAAGGCACGTCGAAGACGTGACTTTATATAAAGACAGAAGCGGCAAGACTAAGAAATTATTGCAAATGAAGAATTCCCCCTGCCCTTTGAGTATTTTCTAAAAATAATAAATCGCGAGGTTTAACAAAAACCTGTTAAATTCAGGGGAAAATCCATACATTCAGCAGTGAGAGCACCAAAAATAAGAATAAAAAAATAAAAAAATAAAAATAGACAGCATAAAGTATGGAGTTATGGGGTTCTCATCGGCATTTTTCGGGTTTTAAAAACAAATAAAATATGGCATATGAACATCCATGTTTATTTATTGTTTAAATTGACAACCAATGCATAATCGACATAAAGAATAATGACAAATTAATAAGCAAACAATGCGTCAATATGAAAATAGCCTTCCTATAGAGGATACGCTTAATAGGAAAATACGATAAGAAAAAGATGAGAGCGCTGAGGCAGACTTAGAGAATAAAATAAACGGGATGTCTGATGAGAATGGGTGGAAAAAGGCTATTTATCCTGGCGCTTCCGCGAGTCTGTCGTTAACGCTATTTTTCATCTCGACGAGATGCAGAGCATATCGTTTGCATAGCACGTAGGATTTCAAATACGACTCCAGGTGAGTATCACCCGCAACAAAGAAGACACTTCATTGATAGTAAAAGATAAAATTAACATCACTGCTTGATGCGTGCAGTGTTGTTCCCCTCTTGACGCTATACCATCGCGCCCGCCCATCCGACGCTAAGAGAAGCGCTCCTGCTCTGTGGTCATCCCCCTAGTGAAAAGAGAGTGCCCACATCAATATCAAGCCATTACCACGTAAAAATAAGGGAGAATAAAATAACTCAGAATTCCTCACCCGAATATTCTGATTATTTTGAAGGCGGTTATCATGGTTCAGTCGTTGTTTGCATGGCACCCTGAACATTTAATAAACAACGCCGATGCAACAGCAGATTAACAATATTTACCCTCAGTATTTATACCCCGTAGCGCCTCACAACATCTATTCTGAGACGATTATTTTTCAGCCCAATTATTCACAACTTAACATAGGATTGAAGAACCACCTGCCGAAACCGTTATTGCCGGGGAAAACACAACGATTATTATGTGTTATCGCCGTTTTAATAACGGTATTCCCTTTGGTACTGGGAAAACGACGACATGGCCACAATAATGTCATTAGCATACTAATAAGCTCAAAAGCCGATCAGACGCCGGCGAAATGGAGTAATACCTTATTTTTTTCTTGATATACGATAAAAATAAGACCCCATGATGACTTATTTTCAGCTATCCCCGGATGCGGGCCGTCCCAATAAGGATCATATTATGACGGAAGTTAAATACCAAGAGGAAGGCGCAGCCCAATCCCAGGCATTGCCGCATCTCGTCTCCCATTGATATGTGGTGCGCCTCACAGGAGCGCTGAGCGACGTATTATCTTCCAGCGAAGCCCATCAGGTATCGTCACGGTCCCGCGTAAGCGGAGGTATCTGTTCGGTAGGTTTCCAGAGAGCGTTGGCATTTGAGGACGGCGGATGAGACATAGTGATGACTCAATGCGTCAAGCAGCAGATCTGCAACTGACGTTGCAGNCGTTCAAGGAAATTTCCCATCCATTGAAAAATGCATTTTCTGAACACATTGGATGGTTTCGTCATTGCCGATTTTCACGCGCAATGTCGATGTAGCTGGAGCGAGTTTTATTCTTAGTGGATTTTTCTGGAGGCTAAAAAATAAATTAATGAGTTGAATCAGAGAGCTACAGACTTTGGTGACTGTCTATAGAGGAAGAATTGGAGCGGGAAACGAGACTCGAACTCGCGACCCCGACCTTGGCAAGGTCGTGCTCTACCAACTGAGCTATTCCCGCTTGGGTGGTGCTGTCAGTACCGAAATTTCTTTGCCGGTACGGGGAGCGCATTATACGAGGAAAGTTTGGTTGCGCAACCCCTGAAACGCAATTTTCTTCTAACTGAGGAGAAAAACGCCAAGATGAGGAAAATATCGCCGCGACAGACGGTTTCCGTCGCGCGATATTCTCCACTGGCGCTCGTTACAGTTGAATAAAATGCTCGCGGTAGTAGGCCAGTTCGGCGACGGACTCACGGATATCGTCCAGCGCCTGATGCGTGTTCTGCTTTTTGAAACCGGTCAGAATCTCCGGTTTCCAGCGGCGCGCCAGTTCTTTCAACGTGCTGACATCCAAATAGCGATAGTGGAAGTAGGATTCCAGTTCCGGCATGTAGCGGAACAGAAAACGGCGATCCTGACCCNCGCTGTTGCCGCAAATCGGCGACTTGCCTTCCGGCACCCACTGGCGCAGAAACGCGATCGTCTCCTGCGCGGCGGCGTTCTCGTCATAGGTGCTCGCCCTCACGCGTTCGACCAGACCGCTGCCGGTATGCGTACGAACATTCCAGTCATCCATCAGCGCGAGTTGGCTGTCCGGCTGATGAACCGCCAGCGTAGGCCCTTCCGCCAGTATGTTTAGATGAGCGTCGGTCACCAACGTCGCAATTTCAATGATGCGATCCCGTTCCGGATCCAGTCCCGTCATTTCCAGATCGATCCAGATCAGATTGTTTTCGTTTACCATGTTATCGATATTCCTGTAGGGCTTTTCGGCCCGCCGTCGACGTGGCTTCGCAGACACGCTCGGCATCGGTTAATTAAAGTCAAATAGGGTGTATTATAGGCATATCTCATGTCATGAGCGATAACCACGAATCTAGAGAGGTTGAGTGAGCAAAAAGAAACTGTCAAAAGGTCAGCAACGTCGAGTCAGCGCGAATCATCAGCGCCGCCTGAAGCATGCAGACAGTAAAATCGTATGGGAGGACAACCAGCTGGGCGACGCCCAGGAAGGGACCATCATCAGCCGCTTCGGGATGCATGTCGACGTGGAAGCCACAGACGGTACGCAACGTCGCTGTAACATTCGTCGTACCATAAAATCGCTGGTCACCGGCGACAAGGTCGTCTGGCGCCCCGGTAATGAAACGCTGGGGGGCATCAGCGGCATTGTGGAAGCGGTGCATCCTCGTGAGTCAGTCCTCACGCGTCCGGACTTCTACGACGGCGTCAAACCTATCGCCGCCAACATCAATCAGATCGTGATTGTCTCCGCCATCCTCCCCGAGCTGTCGATCAATATCATCGACCGTTATCTGGTGGCCTGCGAAACGCTGGAAGTCGAACCGCTCATCGTCCTGAACAAGATTGATTTGCTGGATGAAGAATCACGCCAGTTCGTTGACGAGGTGATGGAGATTTACCGCGCATTGCATTACCGGGTGCTGATGGTCTCCAGCAAAACCGGCGACGGCATGAAGGATCTGGAAACCGCGTTGACCCACCGCGTCAGCATCTTTGCCGGTCAGTCCGGCGTCGGTAAATCCAGCCTGCTTAACGCCTTGCTCTACCCTGAAGAAGGCAAGATCCTGGTCAACGATGTGTCCGATAACTCCGGACTGGGACAACACACAACGACTGCGGCCCGCCTGTATCACTTCCCGCACGGCGGCGACGTGATCGACTCTCCCGGCGTGCGGGAATTTGGGCTATGGCACCTCGACCCCGAGCAGGTGACGCAGGGGTTTATCGAGTTCCGCGACTATCTGGGCAGCTGTAAATTCCGCGATTGCAAACATGACACCGATCCCGGCTGCGCCATTCGTGCCGCGCTGGAGCGCGGGGAAATCGCACCGGAGCGTTTTGATAACTACCATCGCATTCTCGAAAGCCTGTCTCAGGTAAAAACGCGTAAATCCTTTTCCGACTCGGATAACTGACATTTATTGTCACCCTCGCTACAATGCGCCGCTTTTGGTATTGGCGCATCACAACACCCAAGAGGCTCACTGTGCTGGATAGAATCAAGATTGCTTTACAACATCTGTTGCCGAAAATCTGGCTGACCCGGCTCGCAGGCTGGGGAGCCGAACGACGGGGAGGCGCTCTCACCAAGCTGGCGATCGACCTGTTTGTCCGCGTTTACCACGTCAACATGCAGGAAGCCCAACAGCCGGACACCGCGGCTTATCCGACGTTCAACGACTTCTTCACCCGTCCCCTGCGTCCCGGCGTTCGCCCGGTAGACCCGCACGATCACCGACTGGTCCAACCCGCCGATGGCGCGATCTCTCAGTTAGGGGCGATTGAAAACGACACGCTGTTGCAGGCAAAGAATCATACCTATTCATTGGAAGCCTTGCTCGCGGGCAACTACATCATGGCGGATAATTTTCGTCATGGCCTGTTCGTCACCACCTATCTGTCGCCCAAGGATTACCACCGCGTTCATATGCCTTGCGACGGTACGTTGCGCGAGATGATTTACGTGCCGGGCGACCTGTTTTCAGTCAATCCGCTGACCGCCGCTAACGTGCCGAATCTGTTCGCCCGTAACGAACGCGTGATCTGTCTGTTCGATACCGAATGGGGTCCGATGGCCCAAATTCTGGTGGGTGCGACCATCGTTGGCAGCATTGAAACCGTTTGGGCTGGCACAGTGACGCCGCCGCGTGAAGGCGTCATCAAGCGCTGGACCTACCCTGCCGCAGGAGAGACGGGCGCGATCTCGCTGGATAAGGGCGCAGAGATGGGACAGTTTAAACTGGGTTCTACCGTGATTAATTTGTTTGCTGCGAACAAAATGCAACTGATGAGCAATCTGTCCAGCCAAAGCGTCACCCGAATGGGGGAACCCCTTGCGGAAGCAATCAGCGAGAACGCCATCGTCCCTGCGACAACGGGAAATACGCCTTAAACCGCGACAATATAGAGGTAAGTTAGCGTGCGTCTGATATTGATCTTTCTACTGGGATGCCTGCTATCCGCGCCGGCGCTGACCGCCCAGCTTCCTAGCGAAGCCCAGCTTCGCCAGGACTTACAGCAGGCGGAAGCTAATAAATCACAGCCGAATCAGGCAGATATCGTCAAAGAGCTGCAATCTGCTTTGCGCATGCTGGATGAGCGGAAAAACGCTATTGAACGGGTGGATCAGTATCAGCGCGTGATCGAAGACTTCCCCCGTCTCACGCGCGGGCTACGTCAGGAGCTGGCGGCGGAAGACGCCAAATCGACGCCCGCCGTCCATAACCTCTCCGTTAACGAACTCGAACAGCAGATTGTTCAAACCAGCAGCCAACTGCTGGAACAATCCCGCCAGCAGCAGCTGGAGCAGGATCGCTTACGGGAAATCAGCGACTCGCTGGCTCAGTTGCCGCAGCAACAGTCGGAAGCCAGTCGCGCGCTCAACGACGTCGAACGGCGGATCCAAATGCAGGGCNCCGCCAATACGCCACTGGCGCGAGCGCAGCTCGCTTCGTTGCAGGCGGAAGCCGCGCTGAGCAAAAGCCGGGTCGATGAGCTAGAACTGGCGCAACTGTCCGCCAGTAATCGCCAGGAGCTTTCCCGCCTGCGGGCGGAACTCTTCAAAAAGCAGCGGGACCGCCTGGATGAGCAGTTACAAACCCTGCGCAGTACCCTTAACGGTATGCGCCAGCGCGAAGCCGAGCAGGCGCTGGAACGTACCGAACTGTTAGCAGAGCAAAGCGGCAACCTGCCTTCGGCCATCNCCAGCCAGCTGCAGGTGAACCGCGATTTGTCCCTGGCTCTGAATCAGCAGGCTCAGCGCATGGACTTAATCGCTTCGCAGCAGCGGCAGGCCGCGTCGCAAACGCTGCAAGTGCGCCAGGCGCTGAGTACGCTACGCGAACAGGCCCAGTGGCTTGGATCGTCTACCGCGCTTGGCGAAACGCTGCGGGCTCAGGTCGCTCGACTGCCGGAAATGCCGAAGCCCCAACTGCTGGATGGCGATATGACCCAGCTACGGGTACAGCGTCTACAGTACGAAGATACGTTATCCAAGCTGCCGAAAAGCGAGCAGGCGCAGCAGGATGACGGCTCACCGCTCACTGCCTCACAGCAAAAAATATTCAACGATCAGCTACGTACCCAACGAGAACTGCTGACCTCATTGATTTCAGGCTGTGACACGCAGATTCTTGAGCTGACCAAGCTGAAGGTCGCCAGCAATCAGCTCGAAGACGCCTTGATAGAGATCCGCGAGGCCGCCCATCGCTACCTGTTCTGGGTGGCGGACGTCGACCCGCTGACGCTCTCCTATCCGCTTCAACTGGTGCAGGATCTATCCCGCTTGCTGTCTTTGGACACGCTGACGCAGCTCAGCAGCGCCATGGTGATGATGGTGACGAGTTGGAGTACGCTGCTGCCGTTGATTGGCGCCCTTCTGCTGGTCGCGCTCAGCATCAGTTCGCGCCGCCACTATCATGCATTTCTGGAGCGCGCCAGCGGACGCGTGGGCAAAGTTACGCTCGACCACTTCATGCTAACCCTGCGCACCGTATTCTGGTCGGTGATGGTCGCCATTCCGCTGCCGATCCTGTGGGCCGCCTTGGGCTATGGCCTGCAAAATGCGTGGCCCTATCCGGTCGCTGTTGCCATAGGCGATAGCGTCACCGCCACCGTGCCGTTGATGTGGGTCGTGATGATCAGCGCCTCGTTCGCGCACCGTCAAGGCCTGTTCATCGTGCATTTCGGCTGGTCGCCCAAGCGGGTGGAGCGAGCGATGCGCTACTATCGGCTCTCCATCGGTCTGATCGTGCCCCTGATCATGGCGCTGATAACCTTTGATAATCTCAACGATCGGCAATTTTCCAGCACGCTGGGACGTCTCTGCTTCATTCTGCTGTGCCTGGCGCTCAGTCTGGTCACCACCAGTCTGAAACGCGCTGGCATACCGCTGTATCTGGATAAGGAAGGTTCAGGAGAAAACCCCGTAAACCGCGCCATGTGGAACCTGCTGCTCTGCATGCCGCTGATTGCAGTACTGGCTTCCTGCTTCGGCTATCTGGCCACATCGCAGGCGCTGCTGGCGCGATTGGAAAAGTCGGTGGCCATTTGGTTCTTCTTGTTNGTGATTTACCACATCATTCGCCGCTGGATGCTGATTCAACGCCGACGCATCGCATTTGACCGAGCTAAGCAGCGCCGAGCCGAAATACTGGCGGTCCGTGCGCGTGGAGAAGAGGAATCGACGCCACAGAGCAATGAAGCCGGAGGAGACGTGGTGGTCGAAGAGCCGGTCGTCGATCTGGACGCCATCAGCGCGAAATCCCTGCAGTTGGTGCGCTCAGTGCTGACGCTGATTGCACTGGTATCCGTGCTGGCGCTGTGGTCGGAAATCCACTCGGCATTCTCCTTCCTTGAGAACATCAGCCTGTGGGATGCCACCAGCACGATAAACGGAACGGAGACGGTCCAGCCGATTACGCTGGGCGCCGTGCTGATCGCCATCCTGATCTTCTTTATTACGACTCAGTTGATGCGCAACCTGCCCGCGCTGTTGGAGCTGGTGCTGTTGCAGCACGTCGAGCTGTCGCCCGGCTCCGGCTACGCCATCACCACGGTCAGCAAATATGTGCTGCTGTTGATCGGCGGGATGTTCGGCTTCTCTATGCTCGGCATCGAGTGGTCCAAGTTTCAGTGGCTGGTCGCTGCGCTGGGGGNCGGACTTNGCTTCGGATTGCAGGAGATTTTCGCCAACTTTATCTCCGGCCTGATCATCCTGTTCGAGAAACCGATACGCATTGGCGATACGGTGACAATCCGCGATCTGACCGGGAGCATTATGCGCATCAATACCCGCGCCACCACCATCTCGGACTGGGACCGCAAGGAGATCATCGTCCCCAACAAGGCCTTTATCACCGAGCAATTCATCAACTGGTCGCTGTCCGATGCGGTGACACGTGTTGTACTGACCATTCCGGCCCCGGCAGACGCCAATACGGAAGAGGTCACCGAGATGCTGCTGGATGCCGTCAAACACTGCTCGCTGGTGCTGGACAACCCGCCGCCGGAGGTTTTCCTCGTTGATTTACGTCAGGGGATTCAGCTGTTCGAACTGCGTATCTACGCCGCCGAAATGGGACNCCGGATGCCGCTGCGCCATGAGATTCATCAGCTAATTCTGGACGGCTACCGTAAGCACAATCTGGTGATGCCGTTCCCGCCGTTCCAGGTCCAGATGAACTCCGTACAGATCGACGGCCGCAACGCCGGTTCCGCCACGCGCACGCCGGGCGGTCTCTAATCGTCTGACCGCTGAGGCTTTCCGGCGCTGAACGACACTGATAAAAAAATCCGGTGAGGCGACGCCCACACCGGATTTTTTTCGCCCATGCCGCGGGCCGTTCGTCAGGATCGGTCCACGGTAAAAGCCATCACCTCGCTGATAGACTCGGCTTTCAGCGCCAGCATGATCAGACGGTCGACGCCGAGCGCGACGCCCGCGCAATCCGGGATACCCGCGGTCAACGCATCCAACAGATTTTCGTCAATGGGTTGAACCGGCAGGCCGCGCGCGGCGCGTTTGCGATTGTCCTGTTCAAAACGCTGACGCTGCTCGGCGCTGTCGGTCAGCTCACGGAAGCCGTTTGCCAGTTCAATACCTTTGAAGTAGACCTCGAACCGCTCAGCGNCCCGGTGATCTTCCGTGCTGATTTCAGCCAGAGACGCCTGTGTGGCCGGGAAATGGTAGACGAAGGCCGGTTTGTCGCGGCCGATATTAACCTCGACACCCACCGCGAACAGCAGTTGCAGCAGCGTATCGCGATCCTCTTCCTGATGAGCGACGTCACCCACGCCCAGCGTCTCGGCGACTTCACGCAGTTGAGCCTTGTCGGCGGAGAGCGGATCGACGTCCAAATGGCGCTGGAAGGCCTGCTGATAGGTGAGCATTTCAGCGCTTTCGCACTCCAGCACCTGTTGCAGCAGATCGTCCACCTCATTCATCAGGCGGTACATATCATAATGCGGGCGATACCACTCAAGCATCGTGAATTCAGGATTATGATGACGGCCGGATTCTTCGTTGCGGAAGCTGCGCCCCAGCTGATAGATAGGACCGCTGCCCGCCGCCAGTAGGCGTTTCATATGATATTCCGGGCTGGTCATCAGGTAGAGTTTCAAGCCGTCCGCAGCGCCTGGTCCGACATATTGGGTATCGAAGGGAACCAGATGAACGTCTGTGACCGTTGCCTGACTCATGGCGGGGGTTTCCACCTCTAGCACGCCGCGATCGGAGAAGAAGCGCCGAATTTCGTTCATGATCTCCGCCCGCTTCAACAGATTGGCAATTGGGGCGCTGGGTTGCCAACTTGCCGTTTCGCTCATGGTGGTCTACTCCAAAGTCAAAGAGGGGGTGAAGTCTACCCGCATCAGTCCAGCCAAACAAATCATATCCAGTTGAAGATGTTTTAATCAGTAGGGGTAGGTATTTATTAAAGCAATAAAAGTGCTGTTTTTACTTTAATTGCATTTTCGATCACGTTTTACGAACTATTCCTCTCCGCTGGTTAAAAAACAGCAAAATGCTGGATCACATCAAATTTCAGCGACCTTTAAATAGCTATAATCATTTCCACACAAAAAAGAGTGATTTAACGGCTATCCACGGCCGACAGACTTTTTTTCTGCTCCTCCCAACTCACTAAAAACTGGGCAGAAATAAATCCAATATTCACATTACGCATTATTTTCTTATTTTATCTTATTTAACTTATGTAACTGGAGGAATGCAGTGCAGACCTTTAATGCCGACTTGGCCATTATCGGGGCCGGGGGCGCTGGCTTACGCGCAGCAATTGCTGCAGCCGAAGCTAATCCCCAACTGAAGATTGCGCTGATCTCAAAAGTCTATCCAATGCGGAGCCATACCGTGGCCGCAGAAGGAGGATCGGCTGCGGTCACTCAGGATCACGATAGCTTTGACTTCCATTTCCAGGATACTGTCGCCGGCGGCGACTGGCTCTGCGAACAGGACGTCGTCGACCAATTTGTTCACGAGTGCCCACGTGAAATGATTCAGATGGAACAGTGGGGTTGCCCGTGGAGTCGTAAACCGGATGGTTCGATCAACGTACGCCGTTTCGGCGGTATGAAGATTGAACGAACCTGGTTCGCGGCGGACAAAACCGGTTTCCATATGCTGCACACTTTGTTCCAGACTTCGCTGAAATACCCGCAAATTCAGCGTTTCGACGAACACTTCGTGCTGGATATTCTGGTCGATGAGGGTCACGCGCGCGGCGTAGTCGCCATCAACATGATGGAAGGCGAGCTGGTGCAGATCCGCGCCAACGCCGTCATCATGGCGACTGGCGGCGCCGGACGTGTGTACCGTTATAACACTAACGGCGGCATCGTCACCGGCGACGGCATGGGCATGGCGTTCCGCCACGGCGTGCCGCTGCGCGATATGGAGTTCGTACAGTATCACCCGACCGGCCTGCCCGGCTCCGGCATCCTGATGACCGAGGGCTGCCGCGGCGAAGGCGGCATCATGGTCAACAAAGACGGCTACCGCTATCTGCAGGATTACGGCATGGGACCGGAAACGCCGCTGGGTCAGCCGAAAAACAAATACATGGAGCTGGGGCCGCGCGATAAGGTGTCTCAGGCATTCTGGCATGAGTGGCGCGCCGGGCGCACCATCTCTACCCCGCTGGGCGATGTGGTCTACCTCGACCTGCGTCACCTGGGCGAGAAGAAACTGAAAGAGCGCCTGCCTTTCATCTGCGAGCTTGCCAAAGCCTACGTCGGCGTCGATCCCGTCAAAGAACCTATCCCGATTCGCCCTACCGCGCATTACACCATGGGCGGCATCGAAACCGATCAGCAGTGTGAAACGCGTATCAAAGGCCTATTCGCCGCCGGTGAATGTTCCTCCGTCGGCCTGCACGGCGCCAACCGTCTAGGCTCCAACTCCCTCGCAGAGCTAGTGGTCTTCGGCCGTTTGGCGGGCGAACACGCAGTACGGCGCTCTCAGGAAGCGACGCCCGCCAATACCAGCGCGCTGGATGCGCAGGCACGCGACGTGGAGAAGAAGCTGCATGACTTGATGAATCAGGAAGGTACGGAAAGCTGGTCGAAAATTCGTGATGAGATGGGAATGACGATGGAAGAAGGCTGCGGTATCTATCGCACCACCGACCTGATGCAAAAAACCGTCGATAAGCTGGCCGAACTGAAAGAACGTTTTAAACGCGTCAAAATCAGCGACCACTCCAGCGTGTTTAACACCGACCTGCTCTACACCATCGAACTCGGCCATGGACTGGACGTGGCGGAATGTATGGCGCACTCCGCGATTAACCGCAAAGAGTCCCGCGGCGCCCACCAGCGTCTTGACGAGGGTTGCACCGAACGTGACGACGTTAATTACCTGAAGCATACGCTGGCGTTCCATAGCCAGGACGGCGCTCCGCGTCTTGAATATAGCGACGTGAAGATCACCAAACTGCCGCCAGCGAAACGCGTTTACGGCGGTGAAGCCGATGCTCAGGAGAAAAGTAAGAAGGAGCAAGCGAATGGCTGAGATGCAAACCCTGAAAATGGAAGTCATGCGCTATAACCCGGAGCAGGACAGTGCGCCGCACTTCGAAACGTATGAAGTGCCGTACAACAAGCAGACCTCCTTGCTTGATGCGCTGGGTTATATCAAAGACAACCTGGCGCCGGATCTGTCTTACCGTTGGTCCTGTCGTATGGCGATCTGCGGCTCCTGCGGCATGATGGTCAACAACGTGCCGAAGCTGGCCTGTAAGATCTTCCTGCGCGACTATACCGACGGCCTGAAAGTGGAAGCGCTAGGTAACTTCCCCATTGAGCGCGATTTGGTGGTGGATATGACTCACTTCATTGAGAGTCTGGAAGCCATCAAGCCGTATATTCTCGGCAATGATCGCAAACCGGAAGACGGCGCCAACAATCAGACACCGGCGCAGATGGCGAAATACCATCAGTTCTCCGGCTGCATCAACTGCGGGTTATGCTACGCCGCCTGCCCTCAGTTTGGTCTGAACCCGGAGTTCATCGGCCCCGCCGCCATTACGCTGGCGCACCGCTACAATCTCGACAATCGCGATCATGGTAAGAAAGCACGCATGCCACAGTTGAACAGCGATAACGGCGTATGGTCCTGTACTTTTGTCGGTTACTGCTCCGAAGTGTGTCCGAAGCACGTCGATCCCGCCGCTGCCATCCAGCAAGGCAAGGTCGAAAGCGCCAAAGATTTCATGATCGCTATGCTGAAACCACAATAAGAGAGGGAGGCAAACAATGACAACCAAACGTAAAGCGTATGTCCGTGGCATGACGCCGACCTGGTGGCAGAAGCTGGGATATTACCGCTTCTATATGTTGCGCGAAGGAACCGCGATTCCGGCTGTGTGGTTCAGTATCGTGCTGTTGTACGGCGTTTTCGCACTGAAACACGGCGTAGAAGGCTGGGTGGGCTTCGTCAGCTTCCTGCAAAACCCCGTGGTGCTGTTCATCAACATCATCGCGCTGCTGGCGGCGGCTCTCCAGACCAAAACCTGGTTCGATCTGGCGCCAAAAGCCACCATTATTGTGATCAAAGATGAAAAGATGGGTCCGGAGCCGATCGTTAAAGCGCTGTGGATCGTGACCGTGGTAGTCACGCTGGCGATACTGGCTATCGCCTTGCTGTACTGATCAGGAGGAATAACGTGATTAATCAAACGCCAAAACGTTCGGATGAACCGCCTTTCTGGGGGCTGTTCGGCGCCGGTGGCATGTGGAGCGCCATTTTCGGGCCGGTCATCGTCCTGCTGGTCGGTATTCTGCTGCCAATGGGGCTGTTCCCGGACGCGCTGTCCTACGACCGCATTGCGGCATTCAGCCATAGCCTCATTGGCCGGGTGTTCCTGCTGCTGATGATCGTGCTGCCCCTCTGGTGCGGCCTGCACCGCATCCATCACGCCATGCACGACCTCAAAATTCACGTGCCGGCAGGGAAATGGGTCTTTTACGGACTGGCCGCCATTCTGACGGTGGTCACCGTTATCGGGCTCGTCACGCTCTAAAACCCCGCCCCCAAAGCAACGGTCTGCCTGTGCAGGCCGTTTTTCATTGCCAGTCCGGCAAACGCTTCCTACCCTTAACGTCATCACTCTCAAACCATGGTTTATCCGTGGAGGACAAAAACCGATGAAAAAATGGAAAACGCTGGTGGCGGCAATGACGTCCTTGTTCTCCTCCGCCTGCAGTACGACGCCGCCGGAGAACGTCGATGTCGTAAAAAACTTCGATATTCACCGCTATCTCGGCACCTGGTACGAAATTGCCCGTCTCGACCACCGCTTCGAACGCGGGTTAGATCGCGTGACGGCGACTTATCACCCGCGCGAGGACGGCGGCATTACCGTGACCAATCGCGGCTTTCATTCGCAGCAGCAGCGTTGGAAAGAGAGTACGGGCAAAGGTTATTTGACTGGCGATCCCGGGACGGCATCGCTGAAGGTCTCTTTTTTCGGGCCATTTTACGGTAGCTATAATGTGATAGCGCTGGACGAGGCTTATCGCTACGCCATGATTTGCGGGCCTAACCGTAACTACCTGTGGATCTTATCTCGCACGCCCACGCTGGACGACGCGGTGAAACAAGAACTGCTGGCGACCGCCAGACGCTATGGTTTTGACACGGAACAACTTATTTGGGTTAATCAATCGGATGAGGATGTTGCGGGGGCGAAGCATTGACGGGACTCTGGACGGGGACCCAACGGTATGATTCATACCGCTGCAGGAAAGCAACGGTATGATGCGGAGAGATTATTTTACGCGGGACACGTATTCGCCGGAGCGAGTATCCACTTTAATCACTTCGCCGATCTGGACGAACAGCGGCACTTTAACCACAGCGCCCGTCGTCAGCGTCGCAGGTTTACCGCCGGTACCCGCGGTATCGCCTTTCAGGCCCGGATCGGTATCGGTGATTTCCAGCTCAACAAAGTTCGGCGGCGTAACGGCGATCGGAGCGCCGTCCCACAGGGTCAGTACNCACTCTGCCTGTTCAACCAGCCATTTGGCGTTATCGCCCACCGCTTTTGCGTCGGCGGCCAGCTGTTCAAACGTTTCATTGTTCATGAAATGCCAGAACTCGCCGTCGTTGTACAGGTAAGTCAGGTTCATATCCATGACGTCTGCCGCTTCAACGGAATCACCGGATTTGAAGGTTTTTTCCAGCACTTTGCCGGAAATC
This sequence comes from Lonsdalea quercina subsp. quercina, assembly GCF_000688655.1. GTDB lineage: Bacteria > Pseudomonadota > Gammaproteobacteria > Enterobacterales > Enterobacteriaceae > Lonsdalea > Lonsdalea quercina. The sequence goes on from NZ_JIBO01000023.1 coordinate 23,890, forward strand.
AACTTACGGATTCTTACACGGTTAAACGCCTGGCCTTTGCCCGGCTTAACAAATTCATTTTCAACGATCGCACACGGCTCACCGTCCTGCATGATTTTAAGACCGGAACGGAATTCATTGGTACTATAAGACGCCATGTTGGTCCTCTTATTACTGGTAACTTAGCCAAAAAATGGCACACATTATAACCCGAAATACGCTGTCTGGAGAAGATTGGTTACAGCAACTCGCCGACGTTATTACCGACCCGGACGAATTACTCCAGTTTCTCGCACTCAAAGAGCACCCTCAACTGACAAAAGGGCGTGATGCCCGCAGACTTTTCCCCCTGCGCGTACCGCGCGCATTCGCCGCGCGGATGCGACCGGGCGATCCTCTCGATCCGCTGCTGTTGCAGGTGATCACCGCGCCGCAGGAATTCGTCGAGACGCCAGGATTCAGCCACGATCCGCTGGAAGAGCAGGACAGTGTGGTTCCCGGCCTGCTGCACAAATATCATAACCGTGCGCTGCTGCTGGTCAAAGGCGGCTGCGCCGTCAATTGCCGCTACTGCTTCCGTCGCCACTTCCCTTACCAGGATCATCAGGGCAATAAGGCTAACTGGCGGCAGGCAATGGACTACATCCGCCAGCATCCTGAACTGGATGAGATCATTTTTTCCGGCGGCGATCCGCTGATGGCGAAAGACCACGAGCTGGACTGGCTGATCGCCGAATTGGAAAGCATTCCCCATCTTCAGCGTTTGCGCATTCATAGCCGGCTACCGGTGGTGATCCCCGCCCGGATCACGGACGCGCTATGCCAACGCTTTATGCAATCCAGACTGCGTGTCGTGCTTGTCACGCATATTAATCACGCGAATGAAATCGACACTGACGTAGCACAAAGTATGGCGAGATTACGCTTGGCGGGGGTAACGCTGCTGAATCAGAGCGTAATGCTACGCGGCGTGAACGATAATGCGACGACGCTCGCTACGCTCAGCAACGCGCTGTTTAACGCGGGTATTTTACCTTATTACCTGCATGTCCTGGATAAAGTGCAGGGAGCTGCGCATTTTCTGGTACCGGATAATGAGGCGAGAGACATCGTTAAAACGCTGATGACGCTGGTGTCAGGTTATCTGGTCCCCCGATTGGCGCGGGAGATCGGCGGAGAAGCCAGCAAGACGCCGCTGGACCTTGGCATGCGGCAAAGTCAGGATGACGTCGCCGGATAAAACAGTCGCTGGATAAAACAGTCTCTGGATAAAACAAAGGCCGACGAAAACGTTCGTCGGCCCCTGACTTTACATCGTGGTCGTTAACGACACTTATAAACCTCACCCTGCATCTTGCTATCCAACGGAGCGAAACTGGACAGGAACGTTTGACTCGGCGNCGTCGCGCCGAAAATAACATTCCCTCCCATCTCAGCAGCCTTGTTGCGCAGGTCGTTCGCCGCGCCCCGCATCGAACTGCCTTCATCGCCGTTGCCCGACAACCAGTTGGATTGAGTGCCGGTCACAACGCCGAGCCGCTGACAATCCGCGCCAGGCAAGCTATCCGTAAAACGCACTGCCTGCCCTGCGGGGCTAAGCGAATGAGTCGAGCTACATCCGGCCGCCAGCAAAACGCCGGCTGCTGCCATAAGAATACGAATCCGCATGTTCCCTCCGAGATGATTAAAATCGCAGTCTGACGGTCATTGTTTCGATAGCAGGTACCACGATGTCACGATAACGGGCGTATCGGCTCTCTTTCCCACACTCAGGGTGAGCCCAGAGAGACCGTCCGCCGGTCTGTCGCTTTCTGCTCGCCCGGCTAAAGCTGCGGGCCGCGCGAGCAGCATGGATCACGTCCGGCTAATTATGCCTGACGCCATTTTTTGAAGTTGTTGATCAGACCGTTGGTGGAGCTGTCGTGACTGCTCACCGCAGAATCATCCATCAGTTCCGGCAGGATGCGGTTGGCCAACTGTTTACCCAATTCAACACCCCACTGATCGAACGTGAAGATATTCAGGATCGCGCCTTGCGTGAAGATCTTGTGTTCGTACAGCGCGATCAGCGCGCCCAGGCTATACGGCGTGATTTCACGCAGCAGAATGGAGTTGGTCGGGCGGTTGCCTTCAAACACTTTAAACGGCGCAACGTGTTCCACATCCTGCGGTTTTTTACCGGCGGCGGCGAACTCTGCGTCGACCGTTTCACGCGATTTCCCGAACGCCAACGCTTCCGTTTGCGCGAAGAAGTTGGACAGCAGTTTGCTGTGATGGTCGCTCAGCGGGTTGTGGCTGACGGCAGGCGCGATGAAGTCGCAAGGAACCAGCTTGGTTCCCTGATGAATCAGCTGATAAAAGGCATGCTGGCCGTTGGTGCCTGGTTCGCCCCAGATGATCGGCCCCGTCTGGTAATCGACCGGCGCGCCGTTGCGATCAACGTACTTACCGTTGGACTCCATATTGCCCTGCTGGAAGTAGGCGGCAAAACGGTGCATGTACTGGTCGTACGGCAGAATCGCTTCGGTTTCCGCACCGAAGAAATTGTTGTACCAGATGCCGATCAGCGCCAGCAAGACCGGCAGGTTCTGCTCGACAGGCGTGGATGCGAAATGCTTATCCATCGCGTGAGCGCCGCTTAGCAGCTGTTCGAAGTTGTCGTAGCCGATGGACAATACGATAGACAGGCCGATAGCGGACCACAGAGAGTAACGACCACCAACCCAGTCCCAGAATTCAAACATGTTATCGGTATCAATCCCGAACTCGCCCACGGCCTTGCTATTGGTGGACAGCGCAGCAAAGTGCTTAGCGNCACATTTCTCGTCACCCGCCGCTTTCAGGAACCAGTCACGCGCGCTGTGAGCGTTGGTCATCGTTTCCTGAGTAGTGAACGTTTTAGACGCGACGAGGAACAAAGTGGTTTCCGGGTTCAGCGTTTTCAGCGTTTCAGCAATGTGAGTGCCGTCAACGTTGGAGACGAAGTGCATGTTGAGATGATTTTTGTAAGGCTTGAGCGCTTCCGTCACCATGAACGGACCCAGATCGGAACCGCCGATGCCAATGTTGACCACATCAGTAATGGTTTTGCCGGTATACCCTTTCCAGTCGCCGCCGATAACGCGTTCGCTGAACTGCTTCATTTTCTGCAGAACGGCATTCACTTCCGGCATCACGTCTTTACCGTCAACCACAATCGGGGTATTGCTGCGGTTACGCAAGGCAACATGCAGGACAGCGCGGTCTTCAGTACGGTTAATCTTTTCACCGGAGAACATGGACGAAATTGCGCCGGCCAAATCGGTCTCGCGCGCCAGTGCCTGCAATTTTTCCAGCGTCTCATCCGTGATACGGTTTTTTGAGTAGTCCACCAGCATCAGGTCGTCAAAGGTCGCGGAAAACCGCTTGAAGCGGGCATCATCCTGAGCAAACAGATCGCTGATTTGAACGTCCTTCATCACGGCAAAATGCTGCTGCAGAGCTTGCCAGGCGGCCGTCTGCGTTGGATTGATATTTTTCATAACGGTACTCTTTGTCTAAGAATGAATGGTCAGTAATCAAGGGATTGTATCCCTTAACGCCCCGCTTGAGATCCCTTTTCTTGCGAATTGCCCCGCAGGGAACCCGGCGAGTCATTGACAGCCGACACGTAACCCGTTATTTGTATTGGCCTACTTACGAGCCGATTTGGTTCGCAAGCCAGAAGAGGTGCGTCGCCCAGGTAAGGTGTCGGAGGAGCCGTTTTCCGAAGAAGATACCCGAGGGGGAGCGTCGCCGAGGTGAGATCAGCAACGGCATTGATTTCATCGACCACAGGGGCTGAATCCCTTGGGTTGTCACCGGCTCATTCTGCACGCAGGATGTTCAGCAAGGTGGAGCGCTTCTGGGTGTATCGTAGCTTATCCCTACGTCTGCTCCCTGCTTATCGCTCTTTCCTTGTGCACAGGCTTAACGATGGACGGCGCCACGCTTTAGCGATGCCGTCTCCTGACACGAGGTTTTAGAAATGACTGCTCAACAACAAAACGCGTTGATTATCGCTAAATTCGGCGGCACCAGCGTCGCCGATTTTGACGCGATGAACCATAGCGCCGACGTGGTGCTTTCCAATCCTCAGGTACGCGTCGTTGTGCTGTCGGCTTCTGCCGGCATCACCAATCTACTCGTCGCACTGGCGGAAGGCGTACCGTTAGAACAACGCGACCTGCATCTGAATAGAATCCGCCAAATTCAATATGCCATTGTCGATCGTCTGACGCAGCCAGACGTCATCCGTGAAGAGATCAACCGGATGCTGGATAACATCGCCCGCCTATCGGAAGCGGCGGCGTTAGCCACCTCGACCGCACTGACCGACGAACTGGTCAGCCNCGGCGAACTGATGTCCNCGCTGCTGTTCGTCGAGATCCTACGGGAACGCAGCGTCGAGGCGGAGTGGTTCGACGTACGTAAAATCATGCGTACCAACGACCGCTTTGGTCGCGCCGAGCCTGACTGCGAAGCATTGGGAGCATTGACCCGTGAGCAGCTGTTGCCGCGCCTCGCCGATAGCCTCGTCATTACACAAGGCTTTATCGGTAGCGAGTCCAAAGGGCGTACGACCACATTGGGGCGCGGCGGCAGCGACTATACGGCCGCGTTGCTGGGCGAAGCCCTCAACGTCAGCAGGATTGATATCTGGACGGACGTTCCCGGCATTTACACCACCGACCCGCGCGTGGTGCCAGCTGCCAAGCGCATCGATCAGATTACGTTTGAGGAAGCCGCGGAAATGGCGACCTTCGGCGCCAAGGTGCTGCATCCCGCCACGCTGTTACCGGCCGTACGCAGCGATATACCGGTCTTCGTTGGTTCCAGCAAGGATCCCGCAGCAGGGGGAACGCTGGTCTGCAACAGAACAGAACATCCCCCGCTGTTTCGCGCTCTGGCTCTGCGTCGCAAGCAAACCCTGCTGACGCTGCACAGTCTAAACATGCTGCATGCTCGGGGNTTTCTGGCGGAAGTTTTCAGCATATTGGCGCGTCATAATATTTCCGTAGACCTGATTACCACGTCCGAAGTGAACGTTGCGCTCACGCTCGATACGACCGGTTCGACGTCGACCGGCGACAGCCTGCTGTCCAGCGCCATGTTGACAGAACTGTCTTCGCTGTGCCGCGTTGAAGTGGAAGAAAACATGTCGTTGGTCGCCCTGATCGGCAATAAACTGTCACAGGCTTGCGGTGTGGGCAAAGAGGTATTTGGCGTATTGGAACCCTTTAATATTCGCTTAATCTGTTATGGCGCCAGCAGCCACAATCTGTGCTTTCTGGTACCGTCCAGCGCTGCCGAACAGGTCGTACAAACGCTGCACCATAATCTGTTCGAATAACACTCTCATCTTTTATGATGGCCGGCCGCTTAATACCGGCCATCGTCTACTTCCTTTCATTGCCGTCTCGTCAATGAANGCTTTAAAATAAATACTTTAAAAACTCCTTACGTCAATGAGACGCATATTTTCGCTTTCCCAGTGATTTATTAGCGTTATTCTTAGTTCACTCCCTAACCGATATTATAGGGCTACACACGCAATATCTTCAGACCTTTGTAAGGAAAACGGATGAAGACCAAAACGTCTTATGGCCTGAATTGGCTTCCTTTAGTAGTCATCGTCATTATTGCAACTTTCTTCTGGNAACTAACTCCTCCCACCGGCCTGACTCCCGCAGCCTGGCATTCTGCCGTTATTTTTGTCGCAACCATTGTCTGTATCGTGGCAAACGTATTGCCGATCGGAGCTATCGGGATCATCAGTATTACGCTGTTTGCCCTGACTTATGCGGCAGGCGACAAGACGCCTAGCGCCTCCATCCAGACGGCGCTGAGCGATCTCAACAGTTCGTTGATTTGGCTGATTGTCGTTGCCTTCATGATTGCCAGAGGGTTCATCAAAACCGGGTTGGGACGGCGTATTGCGCTCCAGATGATTCGTCTGCTTGGTAAACGCACGCTGGGTCTGGCTTACGGGCTGGCTTTTGCCGATCTGGTTCTGTCTCCGGCGATGCCTAGCAACACGGCCCGCTGCGGCGGCGTTATTTATCCTATCGCAGACTCGCTGGCTCGCAGCTTCGACTCCAAACCAGATGATGCATCTCGCAGCAAAATCGGTACGTTCCTGGTCACCTGTATTGGTAACGTCAACGACATCACCGCAGCGATGTTTATGACGGCTTACACCGGCAATCTGTTAGCGATAAAACTGGCGGCCAACGCCGGCGTCACGATCACCTGGGGCAGTTGGTTTGTCGCAGCGGTGGTGCCATGTCTGATCTCCCTGCTGGTTATTCCGCTGTGCGTATACTGGCTGGTGAAACCGGAAATTCGCCACACGCCTGACGCGCCTAAACTCGCCGTAGCCGAATTGAAAAAGATGGGAAGCATGAGTCGTGGGGAGTGGCTGATGGCTGCCACCGTGCTGATTCTGTTGGTACTGTGGATTTTCGGCGACAAACTGGGCGTTGATGCCACAACCGCTTCTTTCGTCGGCCTTTCTTTCTTACTGCTGACCGGGGTTTTGAGTTGGGATGATATAAAAAGCGAGAAAGGCGCCTGGGATACGTTAATCTGGTTTGCCGCACTGTTAATGATGGCGAACCAGCTCAAGAACCTGGGCTTCACAACCTGGTTTGGCGATCTCATTGGTAACAGCATCGGTCATATGATGCAGGGAACCAGTTGGGTATTGGTACTGCTGCTACTCAATGCCGCCTACTTCTATACTCATTACTTCTTTGCCAGCGGAAATGCGCAAATTGCCGCCCTTTATGCTGTATTCCTGGGCGTGGGCATCAACTTGAATATTCCCGCCGTGCCGATGGCGCTGATGCTGGCGTTTACCAGCAGCCTGTACTGTTCCCTCACCCAGTATACGCATGCCCGTGGCCCCATCCTGTTTGGCGCGGGCTATGTGCCTACCGGCGTCTGGTGGCGAACAGGGTTTATTATCAGTCTGATTAATCAGGCCATTTTCATGTCTGCCGGCTTGTTATGGTGGAAGGTGATAGGGCTGTATTAATCACGAGCGATATTCAATTCCGACGGGGGCCTCGCGCCCCTTTTTTTATTGCAAAGCAGCTTGTGTTNACCTCATTATTCCTCGAACTACCTTTAGCAACACTTGGCACCTCCTCCCAAGTTCAAAGCCGTTTCATCCGCCAGCTCTGTAGCAAAGTCTCCCTTTCTTCAGCTTGAGTCTACAGACGGATAATCCGCGTCATATATCACTACGGCGTCATTTCATATCCATCCCACCAGAAATTCGCCACGTACACTATTAGGGGAATAAATGACAATATAAAGGCACCCACAGGTGCCTTTGTGAAGAATATCAATCCAACGTAGGATTCATATTACTTAAATCAAACGGCGTAATCTGATAGACGTAATAGTTCAGCCAGTTTGAAAACAAGAGATGCCCGTGACTGCGCCAGCTTGCTTTGGGCGCTTTTTCTGGGTCGTTTTCCGGGAAGTAGTTCACTGGGACAACGGTATCTAACCCTGCTTCAATATCGCGGAAATATTCACTACCCAGCGTCAGCGCATCATATTCTGGATGACCGGTAACGAACGCCAGACGCTTATCTTTGCTTGCGAACAGATAAGCGCCGACTTCGTCTGAACCCGCCAGAATATCCAGGTCGGTGTGTTCGCGTATGACCTCAATGGGAAAATCTGCATAGCGGGAGTGAGGAGCCAGGAAGGTTTCATCGAAACCGCGCGTCATCAGCGCATGTGGCTGAAAGGTATGGTGCTCATAAACACCGGACAGCTTCACATCACGCGTCAGTTTGGGAATGCCATAAAGGACGTTCAATGCCGCCTGCACAGCCCAGCATACAAATAATGTTGAAGTCACGTGTTCTTTGGCCCAGCTGACGACCCGCGAAATTTGCGGCCAATAAACCACATCACAGAAGTCGACTAACCCCAATGGGGCCCCGGTGACAATCAGGCCATCAAAGTTTTCATCTTCAATATCTTCAAAGTTGCAGTAGAAATTGTTGAGATGCTCGGTCGGCGTATTCTTTGACTCCCGACTATCAATTCGTAACAGTTGAATATCGATCTGCAGAGGAGAATTCGATAGCAACCGAAGAAATTGATTCTCAGTCTCGATTTTTTTTGGCATCAGATTAAGTACCAATACCTTAAGCGGACGAATTTCCTGAGTTTTCGCACGAGACGATGTCATCACAAACACGTTTTCTTTGCGCAAAAAGTTCACTGCGGGCAATTCATCGGGGACTCGGATTGGCATAACCTTATAACCTCACTGCATACGTTTATACGTTTAGACTTCCAGACAGCCAAAGATAGCTATTTTCCAAGTTGATGTCGATAGCGAACAGATGCAGTTGAAAATCTTTCACTCAAAACAGTATGAGCTTATTCTTTTTATGCATAAGAAGGTGTCTGTCACGCCATTTTGCAGATAATGTAGCTGTATAAAATACACTTCAGTAGGAAGCCATAAGCCAAATCTCTATAAAAAGCTGAGAGATAGAACCGTGTTATCTCTGGAGGGAGCCAGGGTGACGATGATATTTCGCTATAGACTATTAATTATTCTTCCGCCGCTGGCTTGATGCCCGGCAGTCTTTTCTGTGATGGTTAGATCCACACGTCTTCGCGTCATTCCGAGGGGCAGGTGATGTCAATCCGGATCGGGCTGCGCCCGGTGAAAGATGGGGGTAAACAGGCCTCATAAGGCCGTCGTACAGAATGTATTCCCTATGAAAAAACTGACTCCACCATTTCACTTCCCAGAATAAACGGAAGATGAGTGCCGAAGAATAGGCCAGACCGGGTACGGCGTAGCCGCAGCTTGTGGGTTTGGTATACCGAATGACCCCACATCAACCTTGTTTGCGCCCTGCTGTTTGACGGATTCTGTGCACGGCGCTTCATGTCCCGTCTCCGGGTCATCCCATGATGCGAGGGAAGAGGTTCATTTGGCGTCGGTCGGGGCGATATTCAGGGGATGAGTGCAAGATCAGGGGCAGACTTAGGCAACGAGAATGGGAATGGACGATAAACGCTCATCGCGACGGCCGCGGGGAGTCAGGAGCGGGACATGCCAGGGTGACCGCCGGCTTGCCCAAACAGTCGGCGGGCTGGCGTGACGGTCTGACCGCGGGGTGGTCGCTTTTTTTCTTTTTCGCCCCAACGCAAAAACCCCCAGCTTGCGCTGAGGGTTTCTNCTGATTTGATGCCTGGCAGTTCCCTACT
>NZ_JIBO01000024.1 GCF_000688655.1 Lonsdalea quercina subsp. quercina
TCAAGAAAGACCCGAGCGGCAAGGCGTTCAGTGGCCACCGGCTGGATGCGCTGCGCGCCGACGCGGTCACCGGACAAGGCGCGTCAAACTGCGCGGCGCTGATGCCCGGCAGCGCGTTTACCCTGACGGAGCACCCGAACCTGACGCTGAACATCGGCTGGCAGGNGGNGACCGTCAGCCACACCGGCACCCAGCCGCAGGCGCTGGAAGAGGAAGGCGGCGGCGAGCCGACGACGCTGACCAACACCTTTGGGGTGGTGAAGGCCAGCACCACGTGGCGAGCGAAAATGCCGCATCGCCCGATGGTCGACGGCCCGCAGATTGCCACGGTGGTCGGCCCGGCAGGGGAAGAAATTTACTGCGACGAATACGGCCGGGTGAAGCTGCAGTTCCCGTGGGACCGTTACGGGGCGAGCGACGACCAGAGCTCGTGCTGGGTACGCGTCAGTCAGGGCTGGGCGGGCGGTCAGTACGGCATGATAGCCATCCCGCGCATCGGTCATGAGGTGGTGGTGAGTTTTCTGGAGGGCGACCCGGACCAGCCGCTGGTGACGGGGAGAACCTATCATGCGACCCATCGCCCACCTTACGATTTGCCGGAGCATAAAACGCGAACGGTGTTGCGGACTGAAACGCATCAGGGTGAAGGCTTCAACGAACTGCGCTTTGAAGATCAGGCTGGCGAGGAAGAAATTTATCTGCACGGCCAGAAAGACCTCCGTGCGATGGTCGAACATGACGTCGTCTGGCATATTCGGCACGATGCGCATACGGAGATTGATAACGAGCGGGTCACCCGCGTCAAAGCCACCGACCACCTCACAGTGGAGCAGGAAAAGCGCGATCATATTCAGGGGGATTACTCGCTGACCGTCGATGCGTCGATGCACCATAAATTGGGGCAGGCGTTACTGGTCGATGCGGGTCAGGAAGTACACGTAAAAGCCGGCGCCAAGGTGGTTATTGACGCGGGGGCGGAGTTGACGCTGAAAGTCGGGGGGAGTTTTATCAAAATTACCCCCGCCGGAGTGACCCTTGTCGGCCCATCCATCAAGATGAACTCCGGAGGGAGCGCCGGTGTTGGGTCCAACTGGGCAGGAGAACTTCCCACACTACCAGGCGAAGTTGCCGTACCTCCAGCCCCATCCGCCACATTGCCTGCTCCTGCCATTCATAAAAGCATGGCGTCGATGGCACCGCTGGCCAAACCTTGCCCTCTGGCTAAAGGCGGTAAGGCATGAGCATGGATTTATGGCGAGAACAGCATAGCGGTGAGCTGTTTGCAATCGTGGATGGTGCGGCAGACCGTTCGGCGGTGGCGCGTTTCTACGAGCTGAGTCATGGTGAGGCATCCCCTCTGTTCGCCGGTACCACATTCGGTGAACAAGCCGTCCTAGGGCCTTGGCTACTGTTTAATCCTTCGACTGAGTTTATGGAGGCGACACCGGAACTGAGTGGCTTTTATCTGGTCAGCGACCAGCCGATTGATGTGGTGCGTCGCCACTGGCAAAGCCTGATACAGGTCATTCGTGACGGGGAAATCGTCTATTTTCGTTTTTCTGATTCCCGAATATTCCTGCCAATGTTTAATGCGATGAGCCCCGAAGAGCGGGATGCAATTATGGGTCCCTGCACCGGAATTTGGATCAGTGGCACCGGTTTTACACGGACTCCCCGTTTACCGTTTCGCGCGGCATTAGATACGCCTTGGTTTCATATTCAATCACACCATCTGGCGGCATTATACGACGAAGACCGACATGCCTATATTCTGCGCCGGCGCTTGTGGCAATCCATGACGGCCATGATGGAACGCCACCCAGATCCGGCCAGTGCCATTTTACCGGTACTCCGGCAAGCCAATGCGGAGAAGCTTGAAGGAGATGTGCTCGACGGCGTGGTGGCCGGCGCCTTGACGTTGCAGGCCGGCCTGTCACTGGAGAGCATCAGGGTGCCGCTCATGCTGACCGACGCTGAATGGGCGCAGGTCAGCCATTGGATGGCGAAACACAAAGAATTAATAGGAGCCCATTGATGGCGGCAGATCCTTACTGCATCCCCTGTGAACGTTACGATAACTGGATAGAAATCGACGTTCGTGATGAGCACAATCGCTCATTCAAGGGATTAAAAGCGACACTGACAGATGAGACTGGCAAATCCGAAACGGTCATCTTAAAAGAGGGACCTACGCTGGCGCGTGGTTTCGCCGTCGGCCCCGTGACGGTGAAACTGGAAACGCAACCCTGGCTCAAGGCAGCTCAGTCGCGCGAAGCCCTCAAAGAGGGACCAAGCCCAGTGACTGCCTATACAGCAGAACTGACGGGCTATGAGACGACGAAACGCGAATACGTCAAAGTGACGACAGGCGATCTCTGCCTGACCCCGGCCGAGCCTGCATTGCCGGAAGCGCATCAGGAAGGGAAAGCCGGCAACGTGCGGTTCTATACCCATCATTCTTACGTTATCGAGGTAAAAGGCTACCAGATTAACGTATTACGCATCGGCGTCTTTTTTGATGGTACAGGAAACAATAACTTCAACGCCGAATCTGGGCTTAGAAAAGTCGAGCAGTGGTTGGCTGAGACCTGCTCAGACCCAGCTCAGCGGGAGAAGGAGCTGCGGGGCTGTCAGATGGGGCAGCTCCCCATCGGGGGGAGTGCGGCTAATGATATGACGAATGTGGGGAAACTGTTCAATCAATACGACCTTACCGCGGGGACATTAATTGTCCATAGCTATATCAGCGGTATTGGTACCCGCGATCCGGTGGCCGGAAAAGACGAGATCGAATACCGAGGGGACGATACGTTGACGCAAGGGTTGGATTTGAACTTTGTAGGCGAAAATACATCGATCATCGGCAAGGTTAATCGAGCGTGTGAGCAAGAGATTGTTGCCGCGATCATTCGAGATTTGGAAACAGTTTTGCCCAGTATTGAGTGTATCCATCGTGTTGTATTTGACGTCTTTGGTTTTAGCCGCGGCGCGGCGGCGGCGCGTCATTTTGTCAACGTCATCGACCAGAAAAAAGACCATCCGCTGGTGCAGGCGGTAGCAAATAATGAAACTATCCGCCTGAAAGCAGGGTTTGACTGGAGCAATCGTGAGGATGTGCGCATCGCGTTTGTCGGCATTTTCGACACGGTGGTGTCCTCATTTAACTCCCGAGTTAATACCCGTTTGAAGGATGACAGCGCGGAGCGAGTGGTGCACCTGACCGCACTGGATGAGGTGCGTAAACACTTCCCACTCACGCGGATTACCCCTACGGCCGCTGGCACCAGCATCCCTCCACATTTTACCGAATTGGCGTTGCCGGGGGCGCATTCAGATATCGGCGGGGGGTATTACAGCCGCTNGAGCCTGTCTAATCCCAACAGCGATCCGGCGCTGACCGAGTGTATCGAACTGGAACGCTTTATGAGCGAGGAGGACGCTTCGATGCCAGAGACAGGCAGCCGCGCCTATCAAAAAGCGCGGGCCTACGCCGAGGAGAAAATAGCACTGGGCTGGGCCGATCGCCTTCAACCGAATGTGTCGCGAACCGCCACCCCCCCGTTGGGGGCGATCAGTTTAGTCCCCTACTCGTTTATCCGACGCCGTGGTAAAAATGATGCGTGGCCCAAAAAAGCCGTCTATGTGGAGGTGGTGATGCGCAGGGTCGTAGAGGGTGAATACTCTCGCATTCCGTTGCATATGATGGTCGAGGCCGGACGTGCGGCAGGGGTGCCGTTTCAAGAGTGGGATCCAACAGCAATGAGTTTAAGGCTGGAGTCTGGAGCAGCTAAAGTCCCGGTGATCAAGCTAGCCCAACTAGACAAACATTGGGCCTTGGTTGCTACTGAACAGGGACTTGTGAAAAATCTGGGGCTTCAGTTACCAGAAGAAGCTTACCGGGCATTGCGTGGTAACTATCTTCACCATAGCGCTAATAACCAAAGTATCGCCAATCCAGCCAATACGAGTAAGAATGAGCCTACCGTCAGCAAGGAGCGGCGGCGTTTAATTGGGAACCAGGAGACATAATGTTGAGATATCTTTTCCTTTTGTTTGGCTTCTGCATGTCGCTGATGGCGTGCACAGAAGGTCATCCGGCGACGCGTGTCAATTGGAGCTACGGAACAGGCAGTAACATCGATATTACAAAAAATACCCGGACAGAGTTTTACCGACACGGGAAGCTTATTTACGCAGACCGTGAGGCGGGTGGGGGTGCCGGTGGATTGCTAAGTGACCGAATTGTAGCCAAACGCTATTACTGGGCTGGAGGCGGAGGACTGCCTACTGATGGAGTATCTGTCCCTGATAAAGCATCTATAGAGATGGTGTCGCTATATGATCGTAAGCGTTATCGAATCAAGGTAGATTTGCCGGCAGATTTGGCGCAGCAGATGCAACAACAATTTCAGGTTAATGGTCGAATTGACCAACGCAGTTGGCTCTATTTTGGTCTGGCTCCCGGAGGCTATTATGAGGTGTTGTTGAAAGGCGATAAGTTACGAGTCAAACCAGACTTACTGCTTGCACGCGGCATCGCCGAAGAGGTGACCGATAACTGGTATGACAAAAAGTATCCTATTGGCGTCAGCCAATATACGGTGACACTAAAAAACTTTGACAAAGAATACGGTGAACTCTTCAAGCAACATCCCGTCCCCCGTGGCATGGAATGGGCGCCAATCATGGACGCCTACCGCACCAGGCAGCCGAAAACCGATCAGCATCCGGTTCAATAATCAAATAAGGTCACAACACAGCGGCTTGAAATAAACAGCGGCGTTATCCGCCTGTAGTAGAGGGGTTGTTGGTAGTAGACCTCTCTCCGCCAGCAGCGCCCTACCATTACCAAAGAGCGGCGGCGTTTAATCGGGAACCAGGAGACATAATGTTGAGATATCTTTTCCTTTTGTTTGGCTTCTGCATGTCGCTGATGACGTGCGCAGAAGGTCATCCGGCGACGCGTGTCAATTGGAGCTACGGAACAGGCAGTAACATCGATATTACAGAAAATAC
>NZ_JIBO01000025.1 GCF_000688655.1 Lonsdalea quercina subsp. quercina
GCCGGTACTGCATGCGGACAATGGGGCGGCGATGAAGTCGCAGACGTTGCAGATGAAGCTGCATGAGTTGGCAATAACGCCGTCTCACAGCCGGCCAGGGGTCAGTAACGACAACGCGTATGTGGAGTCGTTGTTCAGGACGCTGAAATATGTGCCGCAGTGGCCGTCATCGGGGTTCGACAAGTTAGAGGATACGCGCGAATGGGTAGAGAGTTTTACCCGGTGGTATAACGAAACGCATCGACATAGCGGCATCAGGTACGTAACGCCAGGCCAACGGCACCGGGGCGAAGATGGCAGGGTGCTGAAGAAGCGGGATAAGGTGNACCAGATGGCAAAAGCGCAACGGCCTGAACGTTGGTCAGGCAGGACACGGAACTGGCAGCCGTCAGGTGAGGTTATGCTGAATCCAGGGCGGGAAAAGCAGGCAGCCTAAATCAACCGGGGGTGCCAACTATCTTGACACTTACCGGGCAGTGGCTGAAGGATGCCGGATTTACCACCGGGCAACCGCTGAAGCTGCGTATCATGCCGGGCTGCATTGTGATTACCGTGCAGGATATCCGCGCACTGTGGCAAGACCTGCACGCGCTGAGCATCGCGCCGTTTGATGAGAATGCCGTCACGCACTGACTGAAGCGTTTTCCGGGTGGGCTTAATCTGGCAGGGATGGAGAACGGGCGGTAAATTACCGCCACTGAGCAGCAGATAAAATAAAGCCGGAAGGATCGTTAGGATCACTTCCGGCATGATTTATTCATAAATTTTCGCAGCCATTAAAATATCTGCAAAAACTTTCCAGTTTGTATCTTTCGGTAGTGGCTGATTTGTATTTTCATAATATCCATCCATGTCCTCTATCCACGAAGCCACTGCTTCCAAATAAGATGATAAATCTTTATTTTCCCATTCACCGGGATTTTCTTTAAAATCTCTAGCCAACGCAGATATTAGTTTAACAAGATCATCTTTGCTGCTAACTGGGAAAAATTCATCTAGCATTTCATCCACCTATGATTCGCTTTATTCCATCACCCATCTTAAGGATGATACTTTTTCCATCTGTTTTCGTTGTCATCTTCCACATTTGACCAGCAATTTCCTTCTGTGTAGCCCACTGAACAGGAATTTCTTTCAGACCGGATAATTTGAACGCAGCAAGTCGTCTATGGTCTAACGTCCATAGTTTACCATTTAAATCTTGCCATATTTTTATTGCTAGTAAATCAGTAGGTTTAAGAGTTCCATTTCTTAATGCAGCAGCGTTATCAAGAACGGTATATTCTCCGGTTTGGTTTTTAATTGAACTCTGCATGAAATGAATATCGTCAGGATTCTTAGTGAAAGTCCCACATTTGCTCAGCCCCAGCGGATCAACCCACGTGTTGGGATTCTGGACGTAACCGTAGTTATTTTCTCCCCCCAACACCCCTATCGGGTCCGGCGAGATATACCCGCCGCCAGCCGGGTCGTAGTAGCGAAATCGGTTATAGCACAGGCCGCTTTCGCTGTCACGGAGCTGCCCGGCGAACGCCAGTCCCGGGTCTGCGCTCTCCGTTTCCGCAACGGTGCGCTGGCCCCACAGCGTGGCTTTCGGCGCCTGTCAGCGCAGTTCGCCTTCGCTATCGTACAGCGCCTGCGGCTCACCGTTTTGCGCGCTGCTCACAAAATCCGTTTCCCAACCACCCGCGGTGGTGTGCCGCTGCTGCACCACCAGCGCCCAGCCGTTGTAGACCCAGTGTCGCCGCGACGTCTGTTGTCCCTGACGATAGTGCCGCACTTCCGCTATCTGGTCGCCGTCCCACAGGTAGCGCACTTCTTTACCGCGCTCGGCGCAGCGTTTGCTGACCCGACGGCCGAACGGATCGTAGCGGTAGTACCAGGTCTCTCCGCTTNGGGTGTCCACCGCCCGTAGCTGGTTGCGGCTGTCCCAGCGGTAGTGTCACACCTGCGCCCGGAATCCCGGTTTCACCGCCTGTCGGCGCACCAGACGCCCCGCCCGGTCATAGGTGTAATAAGTATCGTCGCGCTGGACCAGCCTTCCGGCCTCCCACTCGGTCAGCCGTCCTTTCTCCTGCGGCAGGCCGGTGCGGGTGTAGTGGTAGTCGGTCTCGGCGGCCGGCGTCCTGCCCGCGCCACCGGTCAGGACCGACAGCACCCGCCCGGTCTTGTCCAGCCGATACCCTTCGCTGTCGCGGTTGGTGCGCACGCCCGTCACGTTGCCCGCGCCGTCGTAGCGGTACTCCCTCGTCTGCTGCGCCTGTAGGCGTCCGTCATGCGCCTGACCGCTCATCTCGCGCGTCAGCCACCCCATCGAGTCGTACTCGCGCGTCTACAGGAAGCGCCCGCCCCGGCGTTCGCTCTCGCGCCCGGCGGCATCGTGGTTTATCGTCAGCTCCGCGCCGTCCGGCAGTACCACCTGCTTCAGTTCACCGGTGCGGCTGTAGCGGAAGGTGCTGCTCAGCCCTTCTTCCTTTTCCTCTTCCGACCACAGCAGGGTGCGGGTGACGCTGTATTCGTCATAGGTCCGCCTGACTTCCGTGCCGTTCTGCCACTCGCGCACCACCCGGTCGCGCAGGTCGTATTCCAGCTGCACGTGGCTGACCGACGACGTCACAATGAATAAAGCAACCAAAACAGTACATTACTACACGGTGGGATACGCCCCGCATAATGGCAGGCCTAACCCNCCGTCCGCTATTAACCTCAAGGGCCGCTGGCTGGAAGAATCGGGCTTTATGACCGGGATGCCGATAACCGTGACGGTTGAGCGGGGGAGGCTGGTGATTGAGACGGAGATTAATCTGTAGGCGGCGGATAATAAAAAGCCGGAAGGATCTTTACGATCGTTTCCGGCTTTATTCTCTAGAATTTCTCAAAAATGATATTATCAGGAGGAAAATCATTAGGAAATGAGTCTGCTTTTATCTTTCTCGATAAAACACCGGATAATAACGAAGTTATATTTTCATCGAAATATTCTATATCTGGTGATCTAGATGCAACTATTGCAGTTCCCCATACATCGCTATTATTTAGATCGGAAACGACCCAAAATATATAATCACCATTATCTGTTACACCTATTGGTAAAAGCCCATTCTTTTCTGGGTAAAGATTATACTTAAAATAGTCTGGATCTTCATTATTAAGATAATTAAAGTCATCAATGATTAATTTCTTTTGCTCAAAAAAATTAAGATCATTATTTTGAGTAAATGGATTGAATATTGCAATGAAATTAGCGATTCTCCCCGAACCATAGTTACTGATAAACTCAATATAATCATTAGGAAACGTAGTGCTTTCACCTATATAAGGCCAAGCATTACCGCTCCCAGACTCATTGGGGAAATCAGGTGGAACTAAAATGCTATTTAATTTAGGTATGGCCATGGTTTACATTCCAGGAGGATTAAGAAGAGTGACACTTTCAAAGAAGCCGCCACTGCCTTGAGCATTCATTGTTATACCTGCCGGTATCCTAGAAGGACCTTTATATATGGGTGTGACCGACACATCAACTATTTCTCCTCGTTCTAACGCTTTCCTTATACGTCCTTCGATACTGCTCATATCCGGAGTATTCACTGGCCGATGTTGAATAGTAACCAAGTTACGAACATCATCGCCGGAACCGCCTAACTGCCGCCCTAACAAATGTCCACGAGCGCGATTAGAACCAGCTCCTGTAATAAATCCAGGAGGTTGAATCGAAGGATTAGCATGCGTGCCTGTATTTATGTAACTAGAGTCTAGTCGAGCTCTAACACCTGTTGGGCGTCCTAGGTGATCCAAATCACCGTATCGTATGTTACATTCAGCCAACCCAAAAGGATCGATCCAACAGATCGGATTCTGGACGTAAGCATAATTGCTTTCCCCCCCCAACACCCCTATCGGGTCCGGTGAGATATACCCGCCGCCAGCCGGGTCGTAGTACCGAAATCGGTTATAGCACAGGCCGCTTTCGCTGTCACGGAGCTGCCCGGCGAACGCCAGTCCCGGGTCGGCGCTCTCCGTTTCCGCAACGGTGCGCTGGCCCCACAGCGTGGCTTTCGGGGCCTGCCAGCGCAGTTCGCCTTCGCTATCGTACAGCGCCTGCGGTGCGCCATTTGGCGCGCTGCTCACAAAATCCGTGTCCCAGCCGCCCGCCGCAGTGTGCCGCTGCTGCACCACCAGTTCCCAGCCGTTGTAGACCCAGTGTCTCCGCGATGTCTGTTGCCCCTGATGATAATGGCGCACTTCTGCTATCTGGTCACCGTCCCATAGGTAGCGCACCTCTTCGCCGCGCTCGGCGCAGCGTTTGCTGACCCGACGGCCGAATGGGTCGTAGCGGTAGTACCAGGTCTCTCCGCTCGGCGTGTCCACCGCCCGCAGCTGGTTGCGACTGTCCCAGCGGTAGTGCCACACCTGCGCCCGGAATCCCGGTTTCACCGCCTGTCGGCGCACCAGACGCCCTGCCCGGTCATAGGTGTAATAGGTGTCGTCGCGCTGGACCAGCCTTCCGGCTTCCCACTCGGTCAGCCGTCCTTTCTCCTGCGGCAGGCCGGTGCGGGTGTAGTGGTAGTCGGTCTCGGCGGTCGGCGTCCTGCCCGCGCCACCGGTCAGGGCCGACAGCACCCGCCCGGTCTTGTCCAGCCGATACCCTTCGCTGTCGCGGTTGGTGCGCACGCCCGTCACGTTGCCCGCGCCGTCGTAGCGGTACTCCCGCGTCTGCTGCGCCTGGAGGCGTCCGTCGTGCGCCTGACCGCTCATCTCGCGCGTCAGCCACCCCATCGCGTCGTACTCGCGCGTCTGCAGGAAACGCCCGCCCCGGCGTTCGCTCTCGCGCCCGGCGGCGTCGTGGTTTATCGTCAGCTCCGCGCCGTCCGGCAGCACCACCTGCTTCAGTTCACCGGTGCGGCTGTAGCGGAAGGTGCTGGTCAGCCCGTCTTCCTTTTCCGCTTCGTCTTCCGACCACAGCAGGGTGCGGGTGACGCTGTGTTCGTCGTAGACTCTGCGCACTTCCGTGCCGTTTTGCCACTCGCGCACCACCCGGTCGCGCAGGTCGTATTCCAGCTGCACGTGGCTGACCGACGACGTCACCTCGGTCAGTCGTCCCACCGCGTCATAGCGATAGTGCACCGTCTCTTCCGGCGAGGTTTCCTGTATCAGCAGACCGCGTCCGTCGTACTGGAAGCGACGCCGTTCGCCTTCGCCGTTGCGCACCTCGATGCAGTGCCCGTCTTCGTCGTAACCGTAGT
>NZ_JIBO01000026.1 GCF_000688655.1 Lonsdalea quercina subsp. quercina
GTAGCGTCCCCTAATACGACAACATATTTACCCATATTTCATTCCTTAGGATTAAGGTATATGCATTGCAGCTACGTGCATTTATTTTTCAGGGCGCAGACGTTCCATTACATGGGATTTCTTTTCCACTGCATCACTTGCCACTTCTCTTCGAATAATCGCAGGCATGGCTGGGATCGTCAGCTTACNGGTCCAGTAATAATCATCACTTTCCAGCCAGTCAGCCTGATGGCGTAATTCAGCAAGGCTTTCTCTGTCCCAGGAATNCCAGCAGTAGCCGATGGGTAAATCATAGGCAGCGACTCTGCTCATGAAGCGCTGATCCATCGGCAAGGTACTGTGGTCTGTCGGTCGCTGTACATAAGTACGTATTTCTTCCAGCATTTCTGCTCTGGATTGTTTTTCATAACCGACTCGTTCATCTTTTGAACCGGGTCCCGGCTGATAATAACCAGAGGCTTTTTTGGGGATCATTTTCTGGTCAAAGTAACCGTAAAGCGAGATGTAATAGCGATAGTCGGCATCAATAGGGGTATTCTTGTCGGGATCTATTTGCCCGTAACCATAGCCTATTTTTCCTGTCTGTTTTTCTTTGCTGCGATAATCTTGGTCAAAACTTGCTAGCTCTTTCGCCGTTATCGGCTCTGGCACCAGCGGTGCATTAATCGCCAGCTTTTGCCCTTTTACCGGATCTGGCCAGGTCATTTTTTGCATTATTGATGTCGTACTGTCCCAGAATGGATGTCCATCACCCAGATCGCTAAAGTTCGTTTGCAAGTTAGGTTCAGCCCCACAGGGTATATTTCGCCCAAACATACGAACATATAGTGTCTCTCCCGCAGCTTTAAATAATGGATGAGGTTCAGTAAAATGGCTGGCTTCCGTATTGGGTAACCCCTGCCAGCCAATACTGCGCAAAGGTGCAGAGCCCATCACTCGATCATGAGGGTTACAGTAGATCCAGGTTGTCCCGTGGTTATCGCGCTCCGGTACCCCACCGTGCGTTTTCCCGGCCGGCGTCCAGCTGTCTCCGTCATTGCACACGCCTGCCAGTAATCGTTCACAACCCAGTTGCTGCAGTCGGTTTTTATTTTCGGCCACTTTTTTCACGATATCCGCAAACGTTGCCTCTCTGGCCTCTTTGCTGATGATTTCATTCAACGGATAAGAGATATAGGTCGCGGCTTCATTATCCAGGGCATAGGGCGAATTCATCACAAACAGAGCATCCGGGGCTTCGATTGCAGCAGCAGCCAGGGCAATCATGGTTCCCTGACTGTGCGACAGCACCGTCACCGTATCTTCAGGATGTTTATCACGAATTGTTTTGATTAATTTCGCCAGGCGGCCTGCCGCATGCGCATAATAATGCCGCGGCGGCGCGGCAGTCAGGAGCCTGTCACGCTCTCCATTCAGTAACTGCGTACTGAAGGGGACTGGAACACCAAGCACAGAAGGCCAGTTATCAAATCCTTTATCACTCCACAGGCTGACCAGCTGATTGCAGCCATTCTGGAATGGGCCTCCGCCCCAGTAAAATGGGCCTTTGCTTTTTCGCTGCTCAGGTGTCAGGTCGTAATAATTATCACCCTGTTTGTTTTTAAGCGGAATGGCATATTTAAATTTACCATTTTTAAAATCCTGCTCCGTGGCACGATAGCCCCAGTAAAAACGGATAACGGGGGAGCGGCCTTCTGCGGTTACTTTCCTCGGAGGAACTATCCACTTTTTAGGTGTTTCATTACTCCAATCTGCTTCTGCATATTTATTTGATTCTAACCTGTGATTGCCTTTCAACCCCAGACGCTCATTCAATCCGTCACATAATGCTTTCTCTGCATTTTTGTACCACTCCCCCTCTGAATTTACGCCGTGTACAAAAATAACCATTCCTGGTAACTGCAACGGCGGTTGCACCTCTGCATTTATCTTAATATTTTTATGTGAAGTCATTGAGTAAGCAAACGGAGCACCATTATCTGTTGTAAGCACCGCGACCTTACGGGTGGGCGAGGTGATATTGTCTTTATCATTCACGATTATTTCCCCTGAGACTGCACAGGTTCCAGTATCCTGTCACACTGCATTCGGGTTTGCTTTACTTTAGATATATCATCCATCGGTAGTTCTTTTTGATATTTAGGCCCCGTCACCCCCGGATAACCATTTAATCGAGTGGATTCTTCATCTGGATCAAATGTCCATTTTAATACATAAGCAGTATCCTCAGACCTTTCTCCAAATGAATATTCGATCATATAAAATCCTTCATTCGTTACTAACATATCGTAGTCTTTTGTATCGCCATTCGGGTCCTGCGTATTTGACCCGTAAGGCGCCGAGCGTATTGTTTTACTACCATCTGTCGTCACAGCAATAACATTCAGACATCCTTTATCAGATCCCTTACACGCAGCCTTATTATCATTTGCTGTTATTGGAAAAGCTAAATAATCATCACGCGTTGACAACCAGAATAGTCGCCCTTTAAATAAATAACCTGAAGAGGGTGATATCTGCGTATGGATCCCTTTCGCTTTGTTGTTATAAAATGTTTTTCCATTTTCGCAGCGAGTGTACTCTTCAAGCGTAAAATAGCGATCTTTGTCAATGCGATAAATTATCTGCGGAGGGCCATATACCTCAGGTTGCTGTTTTTTCTTTTCCGGCGCTGCCTGCGTATTCTGCATTGCAGAAAAAGGATTCACAAAAGCAACACCGCCACCATAAGGACCAGCCACACAACCACTCAGAATAAATACACTATATATAAAGAAAAGTCGCATAATTATATTTATCATAACCCTATTCCTTTCTTTATTTCTTCAAAACGATCTTCAGTCCATCAACCGCTTTGGACATTATTAACGATGAGTTTCCAGAACTGTCTGTTATACCAGACAGAATCTTCCCATCCGGCATATGAATATCATAATTCTGATTTGCCAGCGGCTTTCCTGTAACAGGATGGGTAATGACAAATTTCTCATCAAACGTTGAGGGATCAAATGATTTCATCACGCCCTGCATGCTACCTGAACCTGCTTTTTTGATACCGGCATTTTTAATAAGTAGTTTGCCAGGGCCGCCAACCTCAATATTGCCGTCTTTAATTTTGATATAGCCACCGCCACATATCAGTGTCAGCTCGTCCTGGGCCGTAACGACCATCTTCTTGCCACTGGAGGTATTTCCGGCAAAGACCATCCCATCAGCCAACCTCCACATCCTGCATACTTGCAATGACGCTCGCGCCGCACTGCGTTTTACAGTTGTGTAATACAACCCCACGCCCGTTTTCTTCATAGGCAGAAACATCACATTCAATAATATTATTTGAGCCATNCTCAGGGCATGAAACAGTATCATTCAGGAGCGCAGCATTTTTTCCGGATATTTCGAAACTGGATGAGNCTGATGTGACTTTGCCNCCATGAGAGGTAGCGTCCCCTAATACGACAACATATTTACCCATATTTCATTCCTTAGGATTAAGGTATATGCATTGCAGCTACGTGCATTTATTTTTCAGGGCGCAGACGTTCCATTACATGGGATTTCTTTTCCACTGCATCACTTGCCACTTCTCTTCGAATAATCGCAGGCATGGCTGGGATCGTCAGCTTACCGGTCCAGTAATAATCATCACTTTCCAGCCAGTCAGCCTGATGGCGTAATTCAGCAAGGCTTTCTCTGTCC
>NZ_JIBO01000027.1 GCF_000688655.1 Lonsdalea quercina subsp. quercina
CGTGCAGGGCCACGAAGATGAAATGCTGGTGCAGGAATTCAAACACATCGTGACCGTCCCGACCGACCCGCAGTCCGGTCAGCCGTCCGGCCAGCGTGTGCACAAGCCGTTCAAATTCACCGTGGCGCTGAACAAAGCCGTTCCGCTGATGTACAACGCCCTGGCGTCCGGCGAAATGCTGCCGACCGTGACCCTGAAATGGTACCGCACCTCGGTTGAAGGCAAGCAGGAGCACTTCTTCTCCACCACGCTGACCGACGCCACCATCGTCGATATCGACTGCCAGATGCCGCACTGCCAGGACCCGTCCAAACTGGACTACACCCAGCTGATCCAGGTGTCCATGTCCTACCGCAAAATCGACTGGGAACACACCGTCGCCGGAACTTCAGGCTCCGACGACTGGCGTGCGCCGGTCGAAGCGTAATACCGACCACCCGGGCTGCGGCCCGGGTTTTTCCGTTGTATTCGGGTGTTGCGGTGTGCGTGGACGCAGACCACAGCATCCATTCAGGTAATCGAACTGTCGTCTTATCACGGCGCAGAATGCCGCATCTCTCACTGTGCGGTCACCGTGGCGTCAGGGAAAAAGGAGAGGGATAACGTGGCAAGCATGACCGGGCTTCAGTTTACCGTAACGATAGGCGCACTGCCGGAGAGCACCTTCTCGGTAGTGGATTTTCAGCTGGACGAGGAGCTGAACCAGCCCTTTGCGCTGGGGTTGTCGCTGGCGAGCGCGCTGCCGGCGGTGGACTTCGGCGCGGTGCTGGACCAGCCGTGCGAGCTGCGGGTGTGGTACGAAGGCGAGCTGCAACGGCGGGTGAGCGGTATCGTCAGCGAGTTCGGTCAGGGCGACACCGGCTTTCGGCGTACGCGTTATCAGGCGGTGGTGCGTCCGGCGCTGTGGCGGCTGGGCCTGCGCACCAACGCCCGCATCTTCCAGGCGCAGAAGCCGGAAGAGATTATCAGCGTCCTGTTGCAGGAGGCCGGTATCACCGACTTCGCCTTTGCCCTGCGCAACGAGCACGCCCAGCGGGAATACTGCGTGCAGTACCG
>NZ_JIBO01000028.1 GCF_000688655.1 Lonsdalea quercina subsp. quercina
CCTGGCAGTTCNCTACTCTCACATGGGGAGACCCCACACTACCATCGGCGCTACGGCGTTTCACTGCTGAGTTCGGCATGGGGTCAGGTGGGACCACCGCGCTATCGCCGCCAGGCAAATTCTTTTAAATCGCCGAACATCTTCTTTATCTAAGAGGTGGTGCTGATACCCAGAGTCGAACTGGGGACCTCACCCTTACCAAGGGTGCGCTCTACCAACTGAGCCATATCAGCGCACCAAAATTTTAATGCCTGGCAGTTCCCTACTCTCACATGGGGAGACCCCACACTACCATCGGCGCTACGGCGTTTCACTGCTGAGTTCGGCATGGGGTCAGGTGGGACCACCGCGCTATCGCCGCCAGGCAAATTCTGTTTCATTCCAGCCGTTACACTCTCTTCCCGTGCAACCACCAGAACCAATCTTTGAACAAGCTGAATCTCGTCTCTCTAAAAACNCCTTCGGTGTTGTAAGGTTAAGCCTCTCGGGTCATTAGTACTGGTTAGCTCAACGTATCGCTACGCTTACACATCCAGCCTATCTACGTCGTCGTCTTCAACGGCCCTTCAGGGGACTTAAAGTCCCAGGGAAGACTCATCTTGGGGCAAGTTTCCCGCTTAGATGCTTTCAGCGGTTATCTCTTCCGCACTTAGCTACCGGGCAATGCCATTGGCATGACAACCCGAACACCAGTGGTGCGTTCACTCCGGTCCTCTCGTACTAGGAGCAACCCCCCTCAATCTTCCAACGCCCACGGCAGATAGGGACCGAACTGTCTCACGACGTTCTAAACCCAGCTCGCGTACCACTTTAAACGGCGAACAGCCGTACCCTTGGGACCTACTTCAGCCCCAGGATGTGATGAGCCGACATCGAGGTGCCAAACACCGCCGNCGATATGAACTCTTGNGCGGTATCAGCCTGTTATCCCCGGAGTACCTTTTATCCGTTGAGCGATGGCCCTTCCATTCAGAACCACCGGATCACTAAGACCTGCTTTCGCACCTGCTCGAGCCGTCACTCTCGCAGTCAAGCTAGCTTATGCCTTTGCACTAACCTCCTGATGTCCGACCAGGATTAGCTAACCTTCGTGCTCCTCCGTTACTCTTTGGGAGGAGACCGCCCCAGTCAAACTACCCACCAGACACTGTCCGCAACCCCGGTCAGGGGCCCACGTTAGAACATCAAACATTAAAGGGTGGTATTTCAAGGTTGGCTCCATGCAGACTGGCGTCCACACTTCAAAGCCTCCCACCTATCCTACACATCAAGGCTCAAGGTTCAGTGTCAAGCTATAGTAAAGGTTCACGGGGTCTTTCCGTCTTGCCGCGGGTACACTGCATCTTCACAGCGAGTTCAATTTCACTGAGTCTCGGGTGGAGACAGCCTGGCCATCATTACGCCATTCGTGCAGGTCGGAACTTACCCGACAAGGAATTTCGCTACCTTAGGACCGTTATAGTTACGGCCGCCGTTTACCGGGGCTTCGATCAAGAGCTTCGCCTTGCGGCTGACCCCATCAATTAACCTTCCGGCACCGGGCAGGCGTCACACCGTATACGTCCACTT
>NZ_JIBO01000029.1 GCF_000688655.1 Lonsdalea quercina subsp. quercina
ATCCGATACCGTTTTCGATCATGAAAGGACACCATTTCTATCTCAGCCTTATCAGGAACAGGGACGCCGTCGGTAGGTAAACCGCCTCCCCCAGACCAATAATATTTTTTTTCTATGATGTCTTTATAAGGTGCGCCAGCGTTGCATCCCCCTCCGGGATAACTAAAAACCGTTTTCCCGTGGAGATAAAAAGTCGCTTTAGTCGTACAAAAGCTATCAATATTGCTGCCTGAACCATAACTCCAATTGGCCCTTATTGCCGCATTGCCTGTTGAACAGGCCATCAACGACAAGCTTAGGCCTAATAAGACGGAAAGATATCTCAACATCATGCCTTCTGGTTCCCGATTGAACGCCGCTGTTTATATCAGCCGCTGTGTTGTGACCTTATTTAATTATTGAACCGGATACTGATCGGTTTTCGGCTGCCTGGCGCGGTAGGCATCCATGATCGGCGCCCATTCCATGCCACGGGGGATGGGATGTTGCTTGAAGAGTTCGCCGTACTCTTTGTCAAAATCCTCAATGCCATATTGTTCTGCCACAGATACTTTTTTGTCGTACCAGTCATCGGTCACCTCTTTGGCGATGCCGCGTGCAAGCAGTAAGTCTGGTTTGACTCGTAACTTATCGCCTTTCAACAACACCTCATAATAGCCTCCGGGAGCCAGACCAAAGTAGAGCCAATTGCGTTGGTCAATTTTCCCTCTAACCTGATATTGCTGCTGCATCTGTTGTGGCAAATCAGCGGGTAAATCAACTTTGATCCGATACCGTTTTCGATCATGAAAGGACACCATTTCTATCTCAGCCTTATCAGGAACAGGGACGCCGTCGGTAGGTAAACCGCCTCCCCCAGACCAATAATATTTTTTTTCTATGATGTCTTTATAAGGTGCGCCAGCGTTGCA
>NZ_JIBO01000030.1 GCF_000688655.1 Lonsdalea quercina subsp. quercina
ATCAGCACGCCGCGGCGCGCATCGATGATAAAACCGTATGCGGCGGCACCCTGAAGGAAGGGGCATCTACCGTTTACTTCGGTGCGGGACAGCAGACCCTTTTGGACATTCAGGATGAATTCAGCTGGTGGGAGAAAGCCATTCTGATTGGCGTTGAGTTTTTGGTGCCGCCGAGCCGGGGCCTGTTCAAAGGGCTGGGACGATTGTTGACCCACCCCCGGGCCGCGCTCAGGGGGATGTACGCCGGCGCCTTGGTGACCGCCCGGGAGTTAAAGCGCATCGCGGGGTGCGCCAGTCGCGCCTTTCGCGAGAGTAAGGGGCTGGCACGCGTCAAGGAATCGATAAAAGCCTTCCTGAAAGACCCGGTGTATATCGCCAGCGGCGACGTGATTGAGTCGCGGCAGGATATCGCGCTGGGACAGACGCTGCCGCTGGTGTTCGAGCGCACCTACCGCTCGGCCTCGTCGCATTCGGGGTTGCTGGGACACGGCTGGCACGACAGCTGGAGCGAAGTCGCCCGGGTCAGTCAGGAAGGATTGAATACCCATGTCGTCATCACGCTGGCACAGGGCTTTGACATCGACTTCACCTTCCATCAGGACATCCAGGCGGTGTTCTGCCCGCTCTACCCCGCGTTTACCCTCCACCGCCGCGGCGAAGGTTTCAGCCTGTGGCACCGGGACAGCCAGACCTGGCGCACATTCAGCGTGGTGCAAGGCGATACGCGGCTGCTGAGTGAAATCCGCGACACCCATGACAACCACATCGCCCTGCTGCGTGACAGGCAGGGCCGCCTGCAACAGGTGCGGCACAGCGACGGTATCGAAATACGGTTGGTGTGGCAGGGTGACTTCGTGCATCAGCTTATCCGCACCGACGGCGCCCAGCGCACCGAGCTGGCATTGTACCGTCAGGACGAACTGGGCCGCCTGATGGAGGCGGACGCCACCCAGCTGTACCACCTCTACTACGAGTATGATGCGGCCAACCGGCTGACGCGCTGGGACGACCACGACCAGACCTGGGCGCGTTACGAGTATGACGAACAGGGGCGCTGCGTCTTCNCCACCTGCGCCGATGGCTTTCTGACCGGACGCTTCGAATATTACCCCAACCGCGTCATCATGACCGACGGTCAGGGACACCGCAGCGAATACGGTTTTAACGACCTGTCGCTGATGAGCTATCAGCGCTCGCCGCTGGGCCACGAGACCCGCTACGAGTATGACCAGCATGGCAACCTGCTGCGGGAGATTTCGCCGCAGGGGCGCGTCACCGCCTTCAGCTATCTGGAGCAAACCGGACTGGTCAGCACCTTCACCGACGGCGGTGGTCAGATGTGGGCCTACGACTATGACGAGCAGGAACGGCTTTGCGGCGTGACGGACCCGCTGGGGCGCACCTGGGCGTGGGAGTATGACGCGGCGGGCGACCCGGTGCGGCTGACCGGCCCCGACGCCCGCGAAGTGCACTTCACGTGGAATCGCTACGGGCTGCTGACCCAGGTCAGCGACCGGGCCGGCGAGGTGCAGGCGCGGTTGCAGTATGACCATCGCCAGCGCCTGCTGAGCGCCACGGACGCGGAAGGCCGGATGCAGCACCTGCGCTACGACCCGCAGGACCGGGTGGTGCAGTGGCTGCGCCCGGACGGCGCGGCGTATCGGTTTGGCTACCGGCGGGCCAGCTGGCGTCTGCCGGAGCAGCTGTTGCGCCCGGATGAACGCGATGAGCAGCGTCAGTACGACCGCCACAAAAATCTGCTGAGCTATGTGGACGGCAACGGGGCGATGTGGCGTCAGAGCTACGGCGCGTTCGACCTGCTGCGCTCGCGCACCGATGCACAGGGCCGGACCTGGCGCTACGATTATGACCCGGAGACGCAGCAGCTGACATCGGTCACCGCCCCGGACGGCAGCCGCTGGCAGTGGTGGCTGGATGCGGACGGCCGAGTCATCCGCGAACAGGATATGGCCGGCACGGTCACCCACTACGGTTACGACGAAGACGGGCACTGCATCGAGGTGCGCAACGGCGAAGGCGAACGGCGTCGCTTCCAGTACGACGGACGCGGTCTGCTGATACAGGAAACCTCGCCGGAAGAGACGGTGCACTATCGCTATGACGCGGTGGGACGACTGACCGAGGTGACGTCGTCGGTCAGCCACGTGCAGCTGGAATACGACCTGCGCGACCGGGTGGTGCGCGAGTGGCAAAACGGCACGGAAGTGCGCAGAGTCTACGACGAACACAGCGTCACC
>NZ_JIBO01000031.1 GCF_000688655.1 Lonsdalea quercina subsp. quercina
ACTGGCCGCGTCGGCAACGACGTGCAGGTGGGCGATACGGTCACGGTGACCATCGGCGATCAGGATTACCAGACCACCGTGACGGCCTCCGATAACGGCAATGTGTGGAGTGTCAGCGTGCCGGGCGACGTGCTGGCCGGTAACAGCCAGATCCACGCGGAAGTGACCACTACCGACGGTGCAGGCAACGCCACGACTGCCGGTGCTGACCACAGCTATGCCGTTGATACGGCGGCGCCGGAAGCCTCGATCACCATCGACGATGTGACCGGTGACAACACCGTCAATATCGCCGAAGCGGGACAGAACCAGAATGTGACCGGTCGCGTCGGCAACGACGTGCAGGTCGGCGACACCGTGACCGTGACTATCGGCGATCAGGCCTATCAGACTACGGTCACCGCGTCGGATAACGGCAATGTGTGGAGTGTCAGCGTACCGGGCGACGTGCTGGCCGGTAACAGCCAGATCCACGCGGAAGTGACCACTACCGACGGTGCAGGCAACGCCACGACTGCCGGTGCTGACCACAGCTACGCGGTCGATACCGCCGCGCCGGAAGCTTCGATCACCATCGACGATGTGACGGCAGATAACACCGTCAATATCGCCGAAGCGGGTCAGCCGCAGGCCATCACCGGTCGCGTCGGCAACGACGTGCAGGTGGGCGACACAGTGACCGTGACCATCGGCGATCAGGCTTACCAGACTACGGTGACCGCCTCCGATAGCGGCAACGTGTGGAGTGTCAGCGTGCCGGGCGAGGTACTGGCTGGTAATTCGCAGATCCATGCAGAAGTCACTACTACGGATGCGGCGGGTAACCCGACCACGGCATCTGCCGATCATGGCTACGCGGTCGATACCGCCGCGCCGGAAGCCTCCATCACCATCGACGATGTGACGGCAGACAACACCGTCAATATCGCCGAAGCGGGTCAGAACCAGAATGTGACCGGCCGCGTCGGCAACGACGTGCAGGTGGGCGACACGGTGACCGTGACCATCGGCGATCAGGCTTATCAGACTACCGTCACCGCGTCGGACAACGGCAATGTGTGGAGTGTGAGCGTGCCGGGCGAGGTGCTGGCTGGTAACGCGCAGATCCACGCGGAAGTGACCACTACCGATGGTGCAGGCAACGCCACGACTGCCGGTGCTGACCACAGCTACGCGGTCGATACCGCCGCGCCGGAAGCTTCGATCACCATCGACGATGTGACGGCAGACAACACGGTGAACATTGCCGAAGCCGGTCAGCCGCAGGCTATCACCGGCCGTGTGGGCAACGACGTGCAGGTGGGCGATACGGTGACCGTGACCATCGGCGATCAGGCTTACCAGACCACCGTCACCGCGTCGGATAACGGCAACGTATGGAGCGTGTCTGTGCCGGGTGACGTGCTGGCCGGTAATTCGCAGATCCATGCCGAAGTCACTACCACGGATGCGGCGGGTAACCCGACCACGGCATCTGCCGATCATGGCTACGCGGGCGATACCGCCGCGCCGGAAGCGTCCATCACTATCGACGATGTGACGGCAGACAACACCGTCAATATCGCCGAAGCCGGTCAGAATCAGAACGTGACCGGCCGCGTCGGCAACGACGTGCAGGTGGGCGACACGGTGACCGTGACCATCGGCGATCAGGCTTATCAGACTACCGTCACCGCGTCGGACAACGGCAATGTGTGGAGTGTGAGCGTGCCGGGCGAGGTGCTGGCCGGTAACAATGAAATTCATGCCGAAGTGACTACCACGGATGCGGCCGGTAACCCGACCACGGCATCTGCTGACCACGGTTATGCGGTCGATACCGCCGCGCCGGAAGCGTCGATCACCATCGATAACGTCACCGGTGACAACACCGTGAATATCGCGGAAGCGGGTCAGAACCAGAACGTGACTGGCCGTGTGGGCAACGACGTGCAGGTGGGCGATACGGTGACCGTGACCATCGGCGATCAGGCATACCAGACTACGGTGACCGCCTCCGATAGCGGCAATGTGTGGAGCGTGAGCGTGCCGGGCGAGGTGCTGGCCGGTAACAGCCAGATCCACGCGGAAGTCACCACCACGGATGCGGCGGGTAACCCGGCCACTGCCGCGGCAGACCACGGTTATGCGGTCGATACGGCGGCGCCGGAAGCCTCCATCACCATCGACGATGTGACGGCCGACAACACGGTGAATATCGCCGAAGCGGGACAGCCGCAGGCCATCACCGGCCGCGTCGGCAACGACGTGCAGGTCGGCGACACGGTGACCGTGACCATCGGCGATCAGTCTTACCAGACTACGGTGACCGCGTCGGATAACGGCAATGTGTGGAGTGTCAGCGTACCGGGCGAGGTGCTGGCCGGTAATAATGAAATTCATGCCGAAGTCACCACCACGGATGCGGCCGGTAACCCAACGACTGCCACGGCCGACCACGGTTATTCCGTTGATACGGCGGCACCGGAAGCGAGCATCACTATCGATGACGTGACGGCAGATAACACCGTCAATATCGCCGAAGCGGGTCAGCCGCAGGCCATCACCGGTCGCGTCGGTAACGACGTGCAGGTGGGCGACACGGTCACCGTGACCATCGGCGACCAGGCCTACCAGACCACGGTGACCGCGTCGGACAACGGCAATGTGTGGAGCGTCTCTGTACCGGGCGAGGTGCTGGCCGGTAACGCGCAGATCCACGCGGAAGTCACCACCACGGATGCGGCGGGTAACCCGACCACGGCATCTGCCGACCACGGTTATGCGGTAGATACGGCCGCGCCGGAAGCGTCCATCACTATCGATAACGTCACCGGTGATAACACCGTCAATATCGCCGAAGCGGGACAGCCGCAGGCCATCACCGGTCGCGTCGGCAACGACGTGCAGGTGGGCGATACGGTGACCGTGACCATCGGCGACCAGTCGTACCAGACTACCGTCACCGCGTCGGATAACGGCAACGTATGGAGCGTGTCTGTGCCGGGTGACGTGCTGGCCGGTAATTCGCAGATCCATGCAGAAGT
>NZ_JIBO01000032.1 GCF_000688655.1 Lonsdalea quercina subsp. quercina
AAGCTTCGATCACCATCGACGATGGGACGGCCGACAACCCCGTAAATATCTCGGAAGCGGGTCAGAGCCAGAACGTGACCGGTCGCGTCGGCAACGAGGTGCAGGTGGGGGATACGGTGACCGTGACTATCGGCGATCAGGCTTACCAGACTACCGTGACCGCCTCCGATAGCGGCAACGTGTGGAGCGTCTCTGTACCGGGCGAGGTGCTGGCCGGTAACAGCCAGATCCACGCGGAAGTGNCCACTACCGACGGTGCAGGCAACGCCACGACTGCCGGTGCTGACCACAGCTACGCGGTCGATACCGCCGCGCCGGAAGCTTCGATCACCATCGACGATGTGACGGCCGACAACACCGTCAATATCTCGGAAGCGGGTCAGAGCCAGAACGTGACCGGTCGCGTCGGCAACGACGTGCAGGTGGGTGATACGGTGACCGTGACTATCGGCGATCAGGCTTACCAGACTACGGTGACCGCCTCCGATAGCGGCAACGTGTGGAGCGTCTCTGTACCGGGCGAGGTGCTGGCCGGTAACAGCCAGATCCACGCGGAAGTGACCACTACCGACGGTGCAGGCAACGCCACGACTGCCGGTGCTGACCACAGCTACGCGGTAGATACCGCCGCGCCGGAAGCCTCCATCACCATTGATGATGTGACGGCAGACAACACGGTGAATATCGCCGAAGCGGGACAGCCGCAGGCCATCACCGGCCGCGTCGGCAACGACGTGCAGGTGGGCGATACGGTGACCGTGACCATCGGCGATCAGGCTTACCAGACCACCGTGACGGCCTCCGATAACGGCAACGTGTGGAGCGTGAGCGTGCCGGGCGACGTGCTGGCCGGTAACAGCCAGATCCACGCGGAAGTGACCACTACCGATAGTGCAGGCAAT
The DNA here is from genome assembly GCF_000688655.1 of Lonsdalea quercina subsp. quercina. Lineage (GTDB taxonomy): Bacteria > Pseudomonadota > Gammaproteobacteria > Enterobacterales > Enterobacteriaceae > Lonsdalea > Lonsdalea quercina. The sequence goes on from NZ_JIBO01000032.1 coordinate 903, forward strand.
GCCACTACCGCTGGTGCTGACCACAGCTACGCGGTTGATACCGCCGCGCCGGAAGCCTCGATCACCATCGACGATGTGACCGGNGACAACACGGTGAATATCGCGGAAGCGGGACAGCCGCAGGCCATCACCGGTCGCGTCGGTAACGACGTGCAGGTCGGCGATACGGTGACCGTGACCATCGGCGATCAGGCTTACCAGACTACGGTGACGGCGTCGGACAACGGCAATGTGTGGAGCGTGAGCGTGCCGGGCGAGGTGCTGGCCGGTAATAATGACATTCATGCCGAAGTGACTACCACAGATGCGGCCGGTAACCCGACCACGGCATCTGCCGATCATGGCTACGCGGTAGATACGGCCGCGCCGGAAGCCTCGATCACCATCGACGATGTGACTGGTGACAACACCGTCAATATCGCCGAAGCGGGTCAGAGCCAGAATGTGACCGGTCGCGTCGGCAACGACGTGCAGGTGGGCGATACGGTGACCGTGACCATCGGCGATCAGGCTTACCAGACTACGGTGACCGCCTCCGATAGCGGCAACGTGTGGAGTGTGAGCGTGCCGGGCGAGGTATTGGCCGGTAACAGCCAGATCCACGCGGAAGTGACTACCACGGATGCGGCCGGTAACCCGACCACGGCATCTGCCGATCATGGCTACGCGGTCGATACGGCGGCGCCGGAAGCGTCGATCNCTATCGATAACGTCACCAGTGATAACACCGTCAATATCGCGGAAGCCGGTCAGCCGCAGGCTATCACCGGCCGCGTTGGCAACGACGTGCAGGTCGGCGATACGGTCACCGTGACCATCGGCGATCAGGCTTACCAGACCACCGTCACCGCGTCGGATAACGGCAACGTATGGAGCGTCTCCGTGCCGGGCGACGTGCTGGCCGGAAACAATGACATTCATGCTGAAGTCACCACCACGGATGCAGCCGGTAACCCGACCACGGCATCTGCCGATCATGGCTACGCGGTCGATACGGCGGCGCCGGAAGCCTCCATCACTATCGATAACGTCACCGGTGATAACACCGTCAATATCGCCGAAGCCGGTCAGAGCCAGAATGTGACTGGCCGCGTCGGCAACGACGTGCAGGTCGGCGATACGGTCACCGTGACCATCGGCGATCAGGCATACCAGACTACGGTGACCGCCTCCGATAGCGGCAACGTGTGGAGTGTCAGCGTACCGGGCGATGTACTGGCTGGTAATTCGCAGATCCATGCAGAAGTCACTACTACGGATGCGGCGGGTAACCCGACCACGGCATCTGCCGATCATGGCTACGCGGTCGATACCGCCGCGCCGGAAGCGTCCATCACTATCGACGATGTGACCGGTGACAACACCGTCAATATCGCGGAAGCGGGTCAGAATCAGAACGTGACTGGCCGAGTGGGCAACGACGTGCAGGTCGGCGATACGGTCACCGTGACCATCGGCGATCAGTCTTACCAGACTACGGTGACAGCCTCCGATAACGGCAATGTGTGGAGCGTCAGCGTGCCGGGCGAGGTGCTGGCCGGTAATAATGAAATTCATGCCGAAGTGACTACCACGGATGCGGCGGGTAACCCGACCACGGCATCTGCCGATCATGGCTACACCGTCGATACGGCGGCGCCGGAAGCGTCCATTACCATCGACGATGTGACGGCAGACAACACGGTGAACATTGCCGAAGCGGGTCAGAACCAGAATGTGACCGGTCGCGTCGGCAATGACGTGCAGGTCGGCGACACGGTGACCGTGACCATCGGCGATCAGGCTTACCAGACTACGGTGACCGCGTCGGATAACGGCAACGTGTGGAGCGTCAGCGTGCCGGGCGAGGTACTGGCCGGTAACAGCCAGATCCACGCGGAAGTGACCACTACCGACGGTGCAGGCAACGCCACGACTGCCGGTGCTGACCACAGCTACGCGGTCGATACCGCCGCGCCGGAAGCTTCCATCACCATCGACGATGTGACGGCAGACAACACGGTGAACATTGCCGAAGCCGGTCAGCCGCAGGCTATCACCGGCCGTGTGGGCAACGACGTGCAGGTGGGCGATACGGTGACCGTGACCATCGGCGATCAGGCTTACCAGACCACCGTCACCGCGTCGGACAACGGCAATGTGTGGAGTGTGAGCGTGCCGGGCGAGGTGCTGGCCGGTAACAATGAAATTCATGCCGAAGTGACTACCACGGATGCGGCCGGTAACCCGACCACGGCATCTGCTGACCACGGTTATGCGGTAGATACGGCCGCGCCGGAAGCGTCGATCACCATCGATAACGTCACCGGTGACAACACCGTGAATATCGCCGAAGCAGGACAGCCGCAGGCCATCACCGGTCGCGTCGGCAACGACGTGCAGGTCGGCGATACGGTGACCGTGACCATTGGCGATCAGTCTTACCAGACTACGGTGACCGCCTCCGATAACGGCAACGTGTGGAGTGTAAGCGTGCCGGGCGAGGTGCTGGCCGGTAACAATGAAATTCATGCCGAAGTGACTACCACGGATGCGGCCGGTAACCCGACCACGGCATCTGCTGACCACGGTTATGCGGTAGATACGGCCGCGCCGGAAGCGTCCATCACTATCGATAACGTCACCGGTGATAACACCGTCAATATCGCCGAAGCGGGACAGCCGCAGGCCATCACCGGTCGCGTCGGCAACGACGTGCAGGTGGGCGATACGGTGACCGTGACCATCGGCGACCAGTCGTACCAGACTACCGTCACCGCGTCGGATAACGGCAACGTATGGAGCGTGTCTGTGCCGGGTGACGTGCTGGCCGGTAATTCGCAGATCCATGCCGAAGTCACTACCACGGATGCGGCGGGTAACCCGACCACGGCATCTGCCGATCATGGCTACGCGGTCGATACCGCCGCGCCGGAAGCCTCCATCACCATCGACGATGTGACGGCAGACAACACCGTCAATATCGCCGAAGCGGGTCAGAACCAGAATGTGACCGGCCGCGTCGGCAACGNCGTGCAGGTGGGCGACACGGTGACCGTGACCATCGGCGATCAGTCTTACCAGACTACGGTGACCGCGTCGGATAACGGCAACGTGTGGAGCGTCAGCGTGCCGGGCGAGGTACTGGCTGGTAACGCGCAGATCCACGCGGAAGTGACCACCACGGATGCGGCCGGTAACCCGACCACGGCATCTGCCGACCACGGTTACTCCGTTGATACGGCGGCACCGGAAGCGTCCATCACTATCGATAACGTCACCGGTGATAACACGGTGAATATCGCGGAAGCGGGACAGGACCAGAATGTGACCGGTCGCGTCGGCAACGACGTGCAGGTCGGCGATACGGTCACCGTGACCATTGGCGATCAGTCGTACCAGACCACCGTCACCGCCTCCGATAACGGCAACGTATGGAGCGTGAGCGTGCCGGGCGAGGTACTGGCTGGTAACGCGCAGATCCACGCGGAAGTGACCACTACCGATGGTGCAGGCAACGCCACGACTGCCGGTGCTGACCACAGCTACGCGGTCGATACCGCCGCGCCGGAAGCTTCGATCACCATCGACGATGTGACGGCAGACAACACCGTGAATATCGCGGAAGNGGGGCAGCCGCAGGCCATCACCGGTCGCGTCGGCAACGACGTGCAGGTGGGCGACACAGTGACCGTGACCATCGGCGATCAGGCTTACCAGACTACGGTGAGCGCCTCCGATAGCGGCAACGTGTGGAGCGTGAGCGTGCCGGGCGAGGGACTGGCCGGAAACAATGAAATTCATGCTGAAGTGACTACCACGGATGCGGCCGGTATCCCGACC
>NZ_JIBO01000033.1 GCF_000688655.1 Lonsdalea quercina subsp. quercina
GAAATGTATATTTTAAATTCCATTATAAAACAATAGGATAAAAGTTGGCATAGCCATTGCATTGTCAAGCGGGCGAAAGTAAAAACCGTTCAACAACAAGGAGCAAGACTATGCCAACCCCATGTTATATCAGCATTGAAGGGAAAACTCAGGGCAACATCACCGCCGGTGCCTTCACGTCCGACTCCGTCGGCAACATCTACGTGCAGGGCCACGAAGATGAAATGCTGGTGCAGGAATTCAAACACATCGTGACCGTCCCGACCGACCCGCAGTCCGGTCAGCCGTCCGGCCAGCGTGTGCACAAGCCGTTCAAATTCACCGTGGCGCTGAACAAAGCCGTTCCGCTGATGTACAACGCCCTCGCTTCCGGCGAAATGCTGCCGACCGTGACCCTGAAATGGTACCGCACCTCGGTTGAAGGCAAGCAGGAGCACTTCTTCTCCACCACGCTGACCGACGCCACCATCGTGGATATCGACTGCCAGATGCCGCACTGCCAGGACCCGTCCAAACTGGACTACACCCAGCTGATCCAGGTGTCCATGTCCTACCGCAAAATCGACTGGGAACACACCGTCGCCGGAACTTCAGGCTCCGACGACTGGCGTGTGCCGGTCGAAGCGTAATACCGACCACCCGGGCTGCGGCCCGGGTTTTTCCGTTGTATTCGGGTGTTGCGGCGTGGGCAGACCCAGGCCACAGCAAAAGCAAAAGCAAAAGCAAAAGCAAAAGCAAAAGCAAAAAGATAAAAGCACACAAGAGTACCGACCACCATTACGGCGGCATCGCAGGCGCACGGAGCCACACTCCGGGGCGTGCGGTAGCCGTGGCGTCAGGGAAAAAGGAGAGGGATAACGTGGCAAGCATGACCGGGCTTCAGTTTACCGTAACGATAGGCGCACTGCCGGAGAGCACCTTCTCGGTAGTGGATTTTCAGCTGGACGAGGAGCTGAACCAGCCCTTTGCGCTGGGGTTGTCGCTGGCGAGCGCGCTGCCGGCGGTGGACTTCGGCGCGGTGCTGGGCCAGCCGTGCGAGCTGCGGGTGNGGTACGAAGGCGAGCTGCAACGGCGGGTGAGCGGTATCGTCAGCGAGTTCGGTCAGGGCGACACCGGCTTTCGGCGTACGCGTTATCAGGCGGTGGTGCGTCCGGCGCTGTGGCGGCTGGGTCTGCGCACCAACGCCCGCATCTTCCAGGCGCAGAAGCCGGAAGAGATTATCAGCGTCCTGTTGCAGGAGGCGGGCATTACCGACTTTGCTTTTGCCCTGCGCAACGAGCACGCCCAGCGGGAATACTGCGTGCAGTACCGGGAGAGCGACCTGGCGTTTATCAACCGGCTGGCGGCGGAGGAAGGACTGTTCTACTTCCACGAATTCGAGGCGGGCAAACACCGGGTGGTGTTCGCGGACGACGCGGTGGCGCTGGGAAAAGGCCCGGACCTGTTCTTCAACCTCGCCAGTCAGGGCTTATCAGAAGGCGCGTACGTGCGCCAGTTCAGCTACCGGGAAGCGGTGCGCACGGCGGAAGTGGAGCTAAAAGACTACAGCTTCAAGACCCCGGCCTACGGCCTGNCGCACAAGAAGCTGGGCGAGGCGCTGGACCACCAGCGTGAAAGCTACCAGCACTACGACTACCCGGGACGTTTCAAGCAGGACCCGAGCGGCAAGGCGTTCAGCGGCCACCGGCTGGATGCGCTGCGCGCCGACGCGGTCACCGGACAAGGCGCGTCGAACTGCGCGACGCTGATGCCCGGCAGCGCGTTTACCCTGACGGAGCACCCGAACCTGACGCTGAACATCGGCTGGCAGGTGGTGAATGTCAGCCACACCGGCACCCAGCCGCAGGCGCTGGAAGAGGAAGGCGGCGGCGAGCCGACGACGCTGACCAACACGTTTGGGGTGGTGAAGGCCAGCACCACGTGGCGAGCGAAAATGCCGCATCGCCCGATGGTCGACGGCCCGCAGATTGCGACGGTGGTCGGTCCGGCAGGGGAAGAAATTTACTGCGACGAATACGGCCGGGTGAAGCTGCAGTTCCCGTGGGACCGCTACGGTTCGAGCGACGACCAGAGCTCGTGCTGGGTACGCGTCAGTCAGGGCTGGGCGGGCGGTCAGTACGGCATGATAGCCATCCCGCGCATCGGTCATGAGGTGGTGGTAAGTTTTCTGGAGGGCGACCCGGACCAGCCGATCGTCACCGGGCGCACCTATCACGCCACCCATCCCGCGCCGTATGAACTGCCGGCGCACAAGACCCGCATGAGCATCAAGAGTGCGACCCACAAAGGGGTCGGCTTCAACGAGCTGCGCTTTGAAGATCAGGCCGGGCAGGAAGAGCTGTTCCTGCATGCCCAGAAAGACATGAACACCGTGGTGCTGAATAACCGCAGCACCTCGGTCAACGTTGACCACAGCGAGAACGTCGGGCGCGACCAGACGCAGGTGGTGCAGCGCAATCAGACGGTGTCGGTACAGGGCGACCAGGTGACGGAAATTCAGGGGCAGCAGACCATCGCCGTGACCCGAAACCGCAGCACGGTGGTGAACGAGGCCGAGACGCTGCACGTCAAGGGCAACATCACCATTCAGTCGCGGGAAGGCAGCATCCAGATTGGCACCGGCAGCGGCTATATCCTCATCACTCAGGATGGCGACATCAATATCGTGGGCAAGCACATCGTACTCAACGGTACCCGCATCGATTTGAACTAAAGGACGGCAACAGCATGTATCAGATGAATGAAGGCACACTGGCGATCCCGGCGGACTGGCGCGACGAATCTCTCCATGTTTTTGTGCTGCCGGGCGACACCGCCAATCTGGTGGTCAACCGCACGCCGATTGAGTTCGGCCTGACGCCGGAGACGGTGTATCAGCAGACGCTGGAGCAGTTCGCCGCGCACCTGAAAAACTATGAGGAGCGCGCCGCCTGGGAACTCACGCTGGATGGCGAACCGGCGCGCGCGCTGGAGTACACCTGGCGCTCGACGGAGGGGCCGATGCATCAGGTGGTGGTGATGCAGGTGCGCGGTCAGCGGCTGCTGACGTTTACCGTCACGGCGGCGGTCTGAGGGTTCGTCTGCTGGACAACGGCGCAACGGCATTTATCCCGGCCTCATTCATCCATGCCGTCCGCGACGAACTGGTATGCAGTCAAGAAACCGGAACCGTCACTATCAAAGGTGAGGTGGTCTACCGCCAGAGCGACAAGCTGGACGTGATGTTGAAAGAAGTGCGTCTGGAGACGCGCAGCATCATCGCCAAACCGGCAGCCTAACTCGCTACGACGCCATCAGGGCCACCTGATGGCGTCAGCTCC
>NZ_JIBO01000034.1:0-2500 GCF_000688655.1 Lonsdalea quercina subsp. quercina
CTCCTGATGTCCGGCCAGGATTAGCTAACCTTCGTGCTCCTCCGTTACTCTTTGGGAGGAGACCGCCCCAGTCAAACTACCCACCAGACACTGTCCGCAACCCCGGTCAGGGGCCCACGTTAGAACATCAAACATTAAAGGGTGGTATTTCAAGGTTGGCTCCATGCAGACTGGCGTCCACACTTCAAAGCCTCCCACCTATCCTACACAGCAAGGCTCAAGGTTCAGTGTCAAGCTATAGTAAAGGTTCACGGGGTCTTTCCGTCTTGCCGCGGGTACACTGCATCTTCACAGCGAGTTCAATTTCACTGAGTCTCGGGTGGAGACAGCCTGGCCATCATTACGCCATTCGTGCAGGTCGGAACTTACCCGACAAGGAATTTCGCTACCTTAGGACCGTTATAGTTACGGCCGCCGTTTACCGGGGCTTCGATCAAGAGCTTCGCCTTGCGGCTGACCCCATCAATTAACCTTCCGGCACCGGGCAGGCGTCACACCGTATACGTCCACTTTCGTGTTTGCACAGTGCTGTGTTTTTATTAAACAGTTGCAGCCAGCTGGTATCTGCGACTGGTATCAGCTCCGGGAGCAAGTCCCTTCACCAACGCCAGCGTGCCTTCTCCCGAAGTTACGGCACCATTTTGCCTAGTTCCTTCACCCGAGTTCTCTCAAGCGCCTTGGTATTCTCTACCTGACCACCTGTGTCGGTTTGGGGTACGATTTCGTGTTACCTGGAGCTTAGAGGCTTTTCCTGGAAGCTTGGCATCGGTCACTTCATCACCGTAGTGACTCGTCATCACGCCTCAGTGTTAACGATGTTCCGGATTTACCAAAAACATCCACCTACACGCTTAAACCGGGACAACCGTCGCCCGGATAACCTAGCCTTCTCCGTCCCCCCTTCGCAGTAACACCAAGTACAGGAATATTAACCTGTTTCCCATCGACTACGCCTTTCGGCCTCGCCTTAGGGGTCGACTCNCCCTGCCCCGATTAACGTTGGACAGGAACCCTTGGTCTTCCGGCGTGCGGGTTTTTCACCCGCATTATCGTTACTTATGTCAGCATTCGCACTTCTGATACCTCCAGCAACCCTCACAGGTCACCTTCGCAGGCTTACAGAACGCTCCCCTACCCAACAACACCTAAGTGTCGCTGCCGCAGCTTCGGTGCATGGTTTAGCCCCGTTACATCTTCCGCGCGGGCCGACTCGACCAGTGAGCTATTACGCTTTCTTTAAATGATGGCTGCTTCTAAGCCAACATCCTGGCTGTCTGGGCCTTCCCACATCGTTTCCCACTTAACCATGACTTTGGGACCTTAGCTGGCGGTCTGGGTTGTTTCCCTCTTCACGACGGACGTTAGCACCCGCCGTGTGTCTCCCGTGATAACATTCTTCGGTATTCGCAGTTTTCATCGAGTTGGTAAGCCGGGATGGCCCCCTAGTCGAAACAGTGCTCTACCCCCGAAGATGAGTTCACGAGGCGCTACCTAAATAGCTTTCGGGGAGAACCAGCTATCTCCCGGTTTGATTGGCCTTTCCCCCCCAGCCACAAGTCATCCGCTAATTTTTCAACATTAGTCGGTTCGGTCCTCCAGTTAGTGTTACCCAACCTTCAACCTGCCCATGGCTAGATCNCCGGGTTTCGGGTCTATNCCCTNCAACTTAACGCCCAGTTAAGACTCGGTTTCCCTGCGGCTCCCCTATTCGGTTAACCTTGCTACAGAATATAAGTCGCTGACCCATTATACAAAAGGTACGCAGTCACCCTGATTAATCAAGGCTCCCACTGCTTGTACGTACACGGTTTCAGGTTCTATTTCACTCCCCTCGCCGGGGTTCTTTTCGCCTTTCCCTCACGGTACTGGTTCACTATCGGTCAGTCAGGAGTATTTAGCCTTGGAGGATGGTCCCCCCATATTCAGACAGGATAACACGTGTCCCGCCCTACTCATCGAACTCACAATCCATGCCTCTTCGTGTACGGGACTATCACCCTCTGTCGTGCGACTTTCCAGACGCTTCNNCTAAGACACAAACTGATTCAGGTTCTGGGCTCCTCCCCGTTCGCTCGCCGCTACTAGGGGAATCTCGGTTGATTTCTTTTCCTCGGGGTACTGAGATGTTTCAGTTCCCCCGGNTCGCCTCGCAACACTATGTATTCATGTTGCGATAGNGCAACGGATTGCACTGGGTTTCCCCATTCGGGTATCGTCGGGTATAACGGTTCATATCACCTTGCCGACGCTTTTCGCAGATTAGCACGCCCTTCATCGCCTCTGACTGCCTAGGCATCCNCCGTGTACGCTTAGTCACTTAACCTCNCAACCCGAAGGTGTTTCGTAAAACACTTCGCGCTGCGATTATTTGAGAGACTCTGATACAACAAAATCACATCTCAGTACTGCACGGAGAGATATGTTCAGCTGCATCGTTTCAAATTTCAGCTTGTTCCAGATTGTTAAAGAGCAAAATACTTCACAGCATACTGTCGCCAAT
>NZ_JIBO01000035.1 GCF_000688655.1 Lonsdalea quercina subsp. quercina
AATATTCCCCACTGCTGCCTCCCGTAGGAGTCTGGACCGTGTCTCAGTGCCAGTGTGGCTGGTCATCCTCTCAGACCAGCTAGAGATCGTCGCCTAGGTGGGCCTTTACCCCGCCTACTAGCTAATCCCATCTGGGTTCATCCGATGGTGTGAGGCCCGAAGGTCCCCCACTTTGGTCTTGCGACGTTATGCGGTATTAGCTACCGTTTCCAGTAGTTATCCCCCTCCATCGGGCAGATCCCCAGACATTACTCACCCGTCCGCCGCTCGCCGGCAAGGAAGCAAGNTTCNTTCCGCTGCCGCTCGACTTGCNTGNGTTAGGCCTGCCGCCAGCGNTCAATCTGAGCCATGATCAAACTCTTCAATTAAAAGCTTGATTTGCTAAGTTAATAGCGNTGCTCAAAGAATTTACTGTTCATTCGTAATNAATTAACTGTTGTTCACTCTTCAAGNNTTTTTCGTATCTGATTGCGATAGTGTCTTGTGAGTGCCCACACAGATTGTCTGATTAAATTGTTAAAGAGCGTTTCGTTGCCGCCGTGGCGACTAANGTGAGGCCGCGTATACTACGCTTACCTCATTCAGAGTCAACGACTTTCTTCGTTTTTCTCCGACTGTCACCGCGTCGCGTTGTCCGCTGCGCCGTGTCAGTGGGAGCGCATTATAGGGATCTCTCCGAGTTGCACAACCCCTTTTTTAATCTTTTTTGCCATTCGCTTGTTTTTCGGTCTCAACGTTTGTTTTTTATGCTTTTTATGGCTTTTGGCAGGTCTGCCAGCCTCTCTATAACGCAATCAGCCAGATT
>NZ_JIBO01000036.1 GCF_000688655.1 Lonsdalea quercina subsp. quercina
TTGGGACCTTAGCTGGCGGTCTGGGTTGTTTCCCTCTTCACGACGGACGTTAGCACCCGCCGTGTGTCTCCCGTGATAACATTCTTCGGTATTCGCAGTTTACATCGAGTTGGTAAGCCGGGATGGCCCCCTAGTCGAAACAGTGCTCTACCCCCGAAGATGAGTTCACGAGGCGCTACCTAAATAGCTTTCGGGGAGAACCAGCTATCTCCCGGTTTGATTGGCCTTTCACCCCCAGCCACAAGTCATCCGCTAATTTTTCAACATTAGTCGGTTCGGTCCTCCAGTTAGTGTTACCCAACCTTCAACCTGCCCATGGCTAGATCACCGGGTTTCGGGTCTATACCCTGCAACTTAACGCCCAGTTAAGACTCGGTTTCCCTGCGGCTCCCCTATTCGGTTAACCTTGCTACAGAATATAAGTCGCTGACCCATTATACAAAAGGTACGCAGTCACCCTGATTAATCAAGGCTCCCACTGCTTGTACGTACACGGTTTCAGGTTCTATTTCACTCCCCTCGCCGGGGTTCTTTTCGCCTTTCCCTCACGGTACTGGTTCACTATCGGTCAGTCAGGAGTATTTAGCCTTGGAGGATGGTCCCCCCATATTCAGACAGGATAACACGTGTCCCGCCCTACTCATCGAACTCACAATCCATGCCTCTTCGTGTACGGGACTATCACCCTCTGTCGTGCGACTTTCCAGACGCTTCCACTAAGACACAAACTGATTCAGGTTCTGGGCTCCTCCCCGTTCGCTCGCCGCTACTAGGGGAATCTCGGTTGATTTCTTTTCCTCGGGGTACTGAGATGTTTCAGTTCCCCCGGTTCGCCTCGCAACACTATGTATTCACGTTGCGATAGTGCAACGGATTGCACTGGGTTTCCCCATTCGGGTATCGTCGGGTATAACGGTTCATATCACCTTGCCGACGCTTTTCGCAGATTAGCACGCCCTTCATCGCCTCTGACTGCCTAGGCATCCACCGTGTACGCTTAGTCACTTAACCTCACAACCCGAAGGTGTTTCGTAAAACACTTCGCGCTGCGATTATTTGAGAGACTCTGATACAACAAAATCACATCTCAATACTGCACGGAGAGATATGTTCAGCTGTATCGTTTCAAATTTCAGCTTGTTCCAGATTGTTAAAGAGCAATATCTTAAACACGACTCGTTAAAGTCATCTTTAAGATATTCAGGTGATAATGCCTTTCACTCATTATCGGTATGGCGTCCCCAAGGGGATTCGAACCCCTGTTACCGCCGTGAAAGGGCGGTGTCCTAGGCCTCTAGACGATGGGGACACGAAATCCGACTCAGCCTTCCGGCTCAATCGTTCCGCNTCAGCATGAGTCAGAGACTCATCATCAACAGGTGCGCTTTTGCTCTTGCTTTTTCATCAGACAATCTGTGTGAGCACTTCACTAGCACTTCACTTTGGTAAGGAGGTAATCCAACCGCAGGTTCCCCTACGGTTACCTTGTTACGACTTCACCCCAGTCATGAATCACAAAGTGGTAAGCGCCCTCCCGAAGGTTAAGCTACCTACTTCTTTTGCAACCCACTCCCATGGTGTGACGGGCGGGGTGTACAAGGCCCGGGAACGTATTCACCGTAGCATTCTGATCTACGATTACTAGCGATTCCGACTTCATGGAGTCGAGTTGCAGACTCCAATCCGGACTACGACGCACTTTATGAGGTCCACTCACTCTCGCAAGTTCGCTTCTCTTTGTATGCGCCATTGTAGCACGTGTGTAGCCCTACTCGTAAGGGCCATGATGACTTGACGTCATCCCCACCTTCCTCCGGTTTATCACCGGCAGTCTCCTTTGAGTTCCCACCATTACGTGCTGGCAACAAAGGATAAGGGTTGCGCTCGTTGCGGGACTTAACCCAACATTTCACAACACGAGCTGACGACAGCCATGCAGCACCTGTCTCAGAGTTCCCGAAGGCACCAAGGCATCTCTGCCAAGTTCTCTGGATGTCAAGAGTAGGTAAGGTTCTTCGCGTTGCATCGAATTAAACCACATGCTCCACCGCTTGTGCGGACCCCCGTCAATTCATTTGAGTTTTAACCTTGCGGCCGTACTCCCCAGGCGGTCGACTTAACGCGTTAGCTCCGGAAGCCACAGTTCAAGACCGCAACCTCCAAGTCGACATCGTTTACAGCGTGGACTACCAGGGTATCTAATCCTGTTTGCTCCCCACGCTTTCGCACCTGAGCGTCAGTCTTTGTCCAGGGGGCCACCTTCGCCACCGGTATTCCTCCAGATCTCTACGCATTTCACCGCTACACCTGGAATTCTACCCCCCTCTACAAGACTCTAGCCTGCCAGTTTCAAA
>NZ_JIBO01000037.1 GCF_000688655.1 Lonsdalea quercina subsp. quercina
TAAGACACAAACTGATTCAGGTTCTGGGCTCCTCCCCGTTCGCTCGCCGCTACTAGGGGAATCTCGGTTGATTTCTTTTCCTCGGGGTACTGAGATGTTTCAGTTCCCCCGGTTCGCCTCGCAACACTATGTATTCGTGTTGCGATAGTGCAACGGATTGCACTGGGTTTCCCCATTCGGGTATCGTCGGGTATAATGGTTCATATCACCTTGCCGACGCTTTTCGCAGATTAGCACGCCCTTCATCGCCTCTGACTGCCTAGGCATCCACCGTGTACGCTTAGTCACTTAACCTCACAACCCGAATGTGTTTCGTAAAACACTTCGCGCTGCGATTATTTGAGAGACTCTGATACAACAAAATCACATCTCAATACTGCACGGAGAGATATGTTCAGCTGTATCGTTTCAAATTTCAGCTTGTTCCAGATTGTTAAAGAGCAATATCTTAAACACGACTCGTTAAAGTCATCTTTAAGATATTCAGGTGATAATGCCTTTCACTCATTATCGGTATGGCGTCCCCAAGGGGATTCGAACCCCTGTTACCGCCGTGAAAGGGCGGTGTCCTAGGCCTCTAGACGATGGGGACACGAAATCCGACTCAGCCTTCCGGCTCAATCGTTCCGCATCAGCATGAGTCAGAGACTCATCATCAACAGGTGCGCTTTTGCTCTTGCTTTTTCATCAGACAATCTGTGTGGGCACTTCACTAGCACTTCACTTTGGTAAGGAGGTGATCCAACCGCAGGTTCCCCTACGGTTACCTTGTTACGACTTCACCCCAGTCATGAATCACAAAGTGGTAAGC